>CAWFXH010000006.1:0-142634 GCA_963819705.1 uncultured Gammaproteobacteria bacterium | reverse complement strand
ACCCCCGTGCGGCGCGGCCGGCATTCAGCTGCCCCTCGACAGCAGGGCCCGTTCGATCCGCCGATCCGGCACGAGCCACATGAGCGCGACCATTACATAGATCGCCTTCGCAGCCCAATGCGAGCTGAACGCGACAAGGATCGCGACCAAGTAGAGGAGCGGCGAGACCTTGCCTTTCCAGTCCGTGCCGACGGCGCGGCGGAGCAGCGATTCCTGTCCCTGGGACGCGATGATCCTGCCCTGGAGGATGTAGTAGGCGACCGCCGCCATCAGCAGCACGACGCCGTAAAGCGCCGTGGGCCACACGGCGAACTGGTTCTCGCCCATCCAGCCGGTCGTGAACGGAATCAGCGACAACCAGAATAGCAGATGCAGGTTGGCCCACAGGATCGGCCCCGTCACCCGGTGAGTCGCATGTAGCATGTGGTGATGGTTGTTCCAGTAAATCGCGAGATACATGAAGCTGAGTATGTAACTCAGGAAAACCGGCAGCAACGGCGCGAGCGTTGCAAGTTCCGTTCCGTGCGGCACCTTGAGCTCGAGCACCATGATCGTGATGATGATTGCGATCACGCCGTCGCTGAATGCCTCGAGCCGCGACTTGTTCATCGTCCAGGCCGGCCTTCGTTAAGAAATGGCGCGCCCGGCGGGAGTCGAACCCACGACCTACGGCTTCGGAGACCGTCACTCTATCCAGCTGAGCTACGGGCGCGTATTGAACTGCCGATTTTAGTGGTCCGGGGGCCCAGACGCTATAATTCGGGCGTGGTGAAGCCTGACCGGCATTTCATGAATGTTTTCAGCGCGGTACTCGGCGCGCTCATCGCGATCGCGCTGGTACTGATCGGCATCTCACGGCTCGTGGATAGCGGCCCGAAAGGCGCCCGGGACACGGACGACCCGCTCATGCAGGCTTCTGCGCAGGAACGCATCAAGCCTTTCGGTCAGGTGGCGGTTGCCGGCGAGGACAATGCGGCGCTCACGATTCCGAAGACCGCGGTTGCGGTCGCTGTCGCGCCCGCGGCGGCGGCAGGCGCTGCGGCACCGACCGACGGCAAGTCGGTGTTCGAATCCGCATGCATCGCCTGCCATGGATCGGGCCTCGCCGGCGCACCCAAGTTCGGCGACAAGTCGGCCTGGGCGCCGCGCATCGCGCAGGGCACGGCGACGCTCGAGAAACACGCCCTCGGCGGTTTCCAGGGGTCCAAAGGCGTGATGCCGGCCAAGGGCGGCCGCACCGACCTGCCGGACGAGGCCGTGCGCGCCGCGGTCGAATACATGGTGTCCCAGGGCCGCTAGGACGCCGCGGATTCGCGCTCGCGGTCCAGCCGCCGGTAGCCGATCGCCTCTGAAATCTCCGCAACCCCAATGTGTTCGAGACCGGCCAGGTCCGCAATCGTGCGCGCGACTCGCTGGATCCGGTGGCAGGCGCGTGCTGAAAGGCCGAGGCGGCGCGACGCCGCCTCGAGCAATGCATGTTCACGCAGACCAAGCCGGCAGGAGCCGCCATGCATTTTCAGGTCTAGCGCCGCATTGAGCTCGCCCCTTGCATTCTGCCGCCGCCGGGCGTGCTGAACGCGTTCCGCGACCATCGCGCTCGATTCCGCGGGCTTGGCCGGCACCGCCAGTGCCGCGTACTCGAGTCGTGGCACTTCGACGTGCAGGTCGATGCGATCGAGCAGGGGGCCCGAAATTTTCGACAGGTATCGGCGGACCGTCGGCGCAGTGCAGCGGCAGCGGCCGTTGGTGTCTCCTGCGTAGCCGCATTGGCAGGGATTCATTGCGGCCACCAGCTGGAAACACGCGGGAAACTGGCCGTGCCATTGCGCGCGCGCGATGCAGACCGTGCCGGTCTCCAGCGGCTCCCGCAGGGCCTCGAGCACGTCACGGTGAAACTCGGGCAGCTCGTCCAGGAAAAGCACGCCGTGATGAGCGAGCGAAATTTCGCCGGGCCGTAACCGGCCACCGCCGCCAATGATCGCGGCCGAGGACGCGCCATGGTGCGGCGCACGAAATGGCCGCCGCCGCCACTCGGACATAGGCGGCAACGGGCGGGCGAGGGAATGGAGCATCGCGCACTCGAGCGCCTCAGCATCACCGAGCGGCGGCAGCAGGCCCGGCAGCCGCTGCGCGAGCATGCTCTTGCCCGCTCCGGGTGGCCCGATCAAGAGCAGGCTGTGCCCGCCAGCCGCGGCGATCTCGAGCGCACGCTTGGCAGCAGCCTGGCCTCGCACGTCAGCAAGGTCTGGGCCCGATGCGCCGACGGCCGGCAATGCGGCCCCGGCCGCGAACTCGAGCCCGGCGCCGCCGCAAAGGCCATGCCGCACCGCAATCAGCGTGGGCACGCCGGCAACATGGGCGCCGTGCGCCACCCGGCCCTCTTCCGCGTTCGCGACCGGCACGACGAGCCGGCGGCCGTCGCGCACCGCGTGCACGGCGGCGGCCAGCAGGCCATGCACCGGACGCAGCTCGCCCGAGAGTGAAAGTTCGCCATAGAACTCCATGCCGTCGAGGCGATCGGCGGGCACCTGGCCCGACGCCGCGAGGATTCCGAGCGCGATGGCCAGGTCGAATCGCCCGCCCTGCTTCGGCAGGTCAGCCGGCGCGAGGTTGACCGTCACTCGTCCGGCCGGAAATTCGAAGTCGCCCTGGGCAAGTGCCGCGCGGACACGCTCGCGGCTCTCGCGAACGGCGGTCTCGGCCAGACCCACGATCGAAAATTGCGGAAGACCGGCGCCGCAATGGACTTCGACGCGCACGAGCGGCGCGTCAAGCCCGAACTGGGCGCGGGTCAGGACGGTGGCGAGCGTCACGGGCCGGAGCCCGCATTGACTAGGGTTTGGGGGCCTGTTCGAGCGTGGCGATGCGCTTCTCGAGTTCCTCCAGGCGCTCGCGGCTGCGTCGCAGGACGGCTGCCTGGATGTCGAATTCCTGGCGCGTGACGAGATCGAGCCTGGCGAGCCCGCCTTGCAACACGGCCTTGAAGTTCCGCTCGAGGTCGTCCCTGAGCGCGGCGAGTCCGGGCGGCAAGGCGTCCGCCAGTTTGCGCGCGAGTTCGTCGAGTGAATTCGGGTCGAATGCCAAGCCAGCGCTCCCGGTTGCAGAAAGGATCCCGGTACGGGCCTCGCGCGTCAAGCGGCGCACCGGCTTCGAACGCACCGGCTGCACCGCTGCACCCGGAGAGTGCGGCTCGCTGCCTGCTACCCCCTGCGCCGCATCGTAAGCCATTGATTGGCATCTTCCCGCCGGTGGCACGGATTCTGCATTGCCTTGCGGAAAGGTAGCCGGTTCCGGCGGCACGCGACTGCGCGCTTTGTGGTCCGTATGCAGGGAAAGCCCATTGACTGACAGCGGTGATACCGCCTGGATGATGACGGCAACGGCGCTCGTCCTCCTGATGACGTTGCCGGGACTCGCCCTCCTCTACTCCGGCATGGTCCGCGTCAAGAACACGCTGTCCGTGCTGATGCAATGCTTCGCGATTGCGGCCCTCGTCTCGGTGTTGTGGGTCCTCTACGGTTATAGCCTCGCCTTCGACACGCCCGGGACCCTGGTTGGCGGGTTCGGCAAGGCCTTTATGGCGGACATCACCGCGAAATCCGTGGTCGGGACCATCCCGGAATCCGTGTTTGCGACTTTTCAAATGACCTTTGCCATCATCACGCCGGCACTGACGGTCGGCGCGTTCGCCGAGCGCATGAAGTTCGGCGTGCTGATCGCCTTTGTCGGCCTCTGGTTCACGTTCATTTACGCGCCGCTGGCGCACATGGTCTGGAGCGGACCCGGCGCCCTGCTGTGGGACTGGGGCGTGCTCGATTTCGCGGGCGGCACCGTCGTGCACGTCAACGCCGGCGTCGCGGGCCTCGTCGCGGCCCTCGTCATCGGCCGCCGGCACGGCTACCCGGAAGCCGCGACTCCGCCGCACAACGTGCCGTTCGCGCTCTTCGGCGCGGCGCTCCTGTGGGTCGGCTGGTTCGGTTTCAACGCGGGCAGCGCGCTCGCAGCCGACGGAACGGCCGGCATGGCAATCCTGGTCACGCAGGTGGCCACCGCAGCCGCCGCGCTCGCCTGGATGAGTATCGAGTGGGCGGCGCACGGCAAGCCGAGCGCGCTTGGTGTCGCCACTGGCGCTATCGCAGGACTCGTCGCGATCACGCCCGCCTCGGGCACCGCCGGACCTGCCGGCGCCATCCTTATCGGCGGTTGCGCCGGCATTGCCTGCTTCCTGGCCGCGACACGCCTCAAGCGGATCTTCGGTTATGACGACACGCTCGACGTGTTCGGCGTCCATGCGGTCGGGGGCATCGTCGGCGCGGTACTGACCGGCGTCACCGCGGGCACGCTCGGCGGCGCCGGACTGCCGGAGGGCGTGACGACCGCCGCGCAGGTCTGGATACAGGTCAAGGCCGTGCTTTTCACGGCCGCCTGGAGCGGTATCGGCAGCTTCGCCATCCTGAAGGGCCTGGACGCCATGGTCGGGCTCCGCGTGTCGCGGGAGCAGGAAGTCGAGGGCCTGGATCTCGCGCTGCACGACGAGCGTGCCTATAACCACTGACCCCCGTTTTGGATACACTCCGGCTGGGCCGGGTCCCAGTGTGACGGGCGTCAAAGGTTTTCCAGCGCCGGGGCGCCACACTGTGCTGCGAAGCCGGGGGTGGAACTATGGTGCGGATTCCAAGGGTCGTAATAGCGCTTCTCATGGCGGGCATCGGTGCGGTCGCCGCGGCCGATACCGTTTACAAGTGGGTAGATGGCTCGGGTCAGATGCATTACACCGACCTGCCTCCGCGCCAGGGCGACGCCAAGATCCTCGGCGTTTACCAGCAGGATGCCGGCATCGTCGATAGCGACGACTCCGACTCCGGCGATTACACCGAAGAAGGCAGCGACGCCAACACCGGGTCGGCGACGCAATCGGGCACACCGCGGACAGCGGAACCGCCGGTTTCTCATCAGGCCATGGCGGCCGCCGAAGCCGACGCCGCGAAAGCCAAGGTCGAGCAGTGCAAGGCGGCGCAAGACCGTTACCAGCGCTATATCGACTCACGCCGCCTGTTTCGCGAAACGGCCGATGGCAAGCGCGAGTACCTCACGGACAAGGAACTGACCGACGCTCGTGCCCGCGCGAAGCAGGCGGTCGACGACTACTGCGGCTGATCCGCCCGAGCGGGCACAATGGAGCCCGCCATGAAAGCCGGATTCATCGGTCTTGGAGCCATGGGCCAGCACATGGCCCGCAACCTGCATCGCGCCGGCCTCCTTGCCGGCGTCTGGAACCGCACGCCGTCGAAAGCGGCGGCGTTCGCCGCTGAAACCGGCTGTCGTGCATTCGTCTCCCCGGCCGAGCTCGCCGCGGCCTGCCCGGTCGCCGTCACTTGTGTCTCGGCCGACGACGACCTGCTGTCAGTCGTCGATGCCCTTCGGCCGACCCTTCGGAAACGCTCAATCGTCATCGACTGCTCGACCGTAGCGGCCGATACCGCGCGCGAGGCGGCCCGGCGCCTGGCGAGCGCCGGATCGGCTTTCCTCGACTGCCCGGTGAGCGGCGGCGTCGAAGGCGCCAGGAACGCGACGCTCGCGATCATGTGCGGCGGCGAACCGGAAGCGTTCGAACGCGCGCGCGCGGTGCTCGAGGCGCTCGGCAGGACCATCGTGCGGATGGGACCGAGCGGCGCCGGCCAGGCAACCAAGGCGACCAACCAGATTCTCTGCGCGGGCGCCATCCAGGTCGCCGCCGAGGCGATGGCGTTTGCGCAGGCGGAAGGACTGCCGCTCGACCGCGTAATCGAGATCCTCGGCAAGGGCGCGGGTTCATCGTGGTACTTCGTGCATCGCGCACCCTTCATGGCACGTGGCGAGTACCCGGCGGGATTCCGCGTTCGGCTGCACGACAAGGACCTGCGGATTTGCCGCGAGATGGCAGCGCGCCACGGCGCGGCCATGCCCATCGTCGAGGCGACGCTCGCGGACTACACGCGGTTGATGGCTTCCGGGTACGGCGAGGAGGATATCTCGACGATCTTCCGACTCAAGACTCCACTCTTTTCAGACTCAACCGGTGGCTGAGCGTCCGCCTTTCTACCTGCCTGACTTCTGCCGCGCGCGCAGCGTGCTCGCCGTAATCCTGATCGCGGCGCTCGTCGCGCTCCTATTCACGCTTGCGCGGCACGGCATCTCGGCGACATTCTGGACCGACCTCGCCCGGATTTCCCTGTTCCTGCTGTGGGCGGCGCTTGGCACCGCGGCCGTCTGGTGCGCGGCGCGCAGCTTGCTGTCGAGCCTCGACGTCCTCGCCGGGTCGGCGGTCGCGCTCGGGCTCGCGCTCGCGGTTACGGCACTGGTGACCGAGGGCGCCTGGTGGCTGATGGATTACTCGAACCGTGCGCTCGGCCTGGATACGGGGGGCTCCGGCGCCCTCCACCTGCAGATGCTTCTGCGCAACCTTGTGGTCTGCGCCATCGCGGGCGGGCTGGCGCTGCGCTATTTCTACGTGGCGCACCAGTGGCGGAGCAACGTGGAGGCCGAGGCGCAAAGCCGGGTTCGCGCACTGCAGGCGCGGATCCGCCCGCATTTCCTGTTCAACAGCATGAACACGATCGCCTCGCTCACGCGCACGAACCCGCGGGCCGCCGAGCAGGCGATCGCGGACCTGTCCGATCTCTTCAGGGCATCGCTGCGCGAGCATCGCGAACAGATACCGCTCGCGCAAGAAATCGAGATCGCGCGCGCCTATGAGCGCGTTGAGCGACTGCGACTCGGAGACCGGCTGCAGGTTGACTGGCAGGTGGACGGCCTGCCGATGGACGCCACGGTGCCTGCGCTGATCCTGCAGCCGCTCCTTGAAAACGCCGTCTATCACGGCATCGAACCGCTCGACAACGGCGGCACGATTCGCGTCGCCGGCCGCCGCGAGGGATCACGCGCCGTGTTGACGATCGACAATCCCGTGGCGCCCCGCATCGTGGCGCGCCGGCCCGGCCATCGGATCGGCCTCGATAACGTGCGGCAGCGGCTGGAACTCATGTTCCACGGCGAGGCGGAGGTGGAGGTTTTCGAGGCGCCGGAGCGTTTCGTCGTGACGCTGCGCTTTCCCGTGGGCGGCAAGCCCGCATGAACCTGCGCGTACTGGTCGTCGACGACGAGCCGCTCGCGCGCGAACGCCTTTCGCACCTGGTCGAGGAATTGCCGGCGGTGGACCTCGCGGGTGTCGCCGCAAGCGGTGAGGAGGCGCTGCTGCTCGCCGGTAAGCTGCGCCCCGAGGTCGTCCTTCTCGACATCCGCATGCCGGGCATGGACGGCCTCGAAGTGGCACATCACCTCGCGCGCATGCCGGAACCGCCGGCCGTGATCTTCACGACGGCTTTTGAACAACACGCGCTCGCCGCCTTCGACGCCCAGGCGGCCGGTTACCTGCTCAAGCCCGTCCGCCCGGAAAAGCTGCGCGATGCGCTCGACCGTGCCCGGCGCCCGACGCGCGCCCAACTCGCGCGAATCGCCGAGGGCACGGGCGGACCGCGCACGCGGATTGCCGTGCGCGCGCGCGACGAACTCCGGCTCATCCCGGTCGAGAAAATCATCTGTTTCATCGCCGAGCAGAAATACACGACTCTGCGCCACGATGCGGGAGAGGAACTGATCGAGGAGCCGCTGAAAGCGCTCGAGGAGGAATTCGCGGCCTACTTCGTCCGCATTCACCGCAATTCCCTCGCCGCGGTCGCGCACATTGAGGGACTCGAACGCGACGGCGAAGGCCATCACGTCGTCCGGTTGCGAGGCGGTGGTTCGCTGCCAGTCAGCCGCCGGCTGGCACCGGAGGTGATCCGGCGGCTGCGCCGCTAGCGAGCCCCGAAGCAGGCCTCAGCCATCGGGCCACGCCAGGTGCACGGTGCTCCACAGTTGCGCCGCGTTGGACTCCGTCTCGTGTCCTTCGCCCTGGCCGAACGGCACCACCGCATAGGTCCCGTCGACCTGTGTCCAGGACCAGAGCTCCGAACCACGCATCGAATTCGACGATGCCATCGCCTTGCGCAGCGAGTCCAGCGATTGGATCAGCTCATCGCGGACCGATTCCGGCAAGTCGTCGCGCGCGAGCTGTCGCTCGATCCCGGCACGGTACAGTGCCTGCTGCCAGGACCAGACTACGGTGCCGTGGTAGCGATCTCGGCCGAATGCCGGCTGCAGCGCCGCCGGTGCATAGGCGGGATTTGCAACCAGCAAGCCGACCTCGGTCAGCAGGCCAGCGGGAAACGGTCGCGACAGGGTACGGGCGATGCGGCCGGCCTCGTCCGGTGAAAGATCGAGAAACAGAAGCGCGAATGCCTCGTCCGAATTGAGCACGGGGACCGGGTTGCCGTCGTCGCCCAGTGCGAGACCGCGGAACCGGATCGCCCGGCCATCCATGTGGCTGATCGCTGGTGATGCGTCGACGCCGTTACGGACTGCGTAGCCGCGGACGGCTTCGCGGGCCGTTGCGGCCGGCAATTCGACATCGAAAAAATGGGGCGCATCACGCTGCCAGACCGCGGCCATTCCGGCGGCCTGCCTCAGTTCCTCGATGGCATCCGGATTCGTATAGGGATCGAGCAAACCGCTGCCCAGCAGGCGGTCAACGGCGCCGAGCGCGGCCGGCACGAATACGCCGTTAACGTCATACGGATATCGGCCATGACCCAGGCCCTCTTCGCTGTCGCGCCAATTGCCGGCCTGGGTACCGGACTTGAGGGAAACCAGGTTCCGCCACTCGGGCGCGCGTGCGAATGGCGTAGCGGTCTTCACGACGAACCGGAGATTCCGGGCAAGCATCGCTCCATTCGTCTCGCCGCCGATCGCGCCGCGAGCAAGGAATGCCCGCGCGCGAACGCGCCCCGGCCCGGTATCCAGCAGGTAGTGCGCCGTCACGATCGATAGGAGGTAGTCGTCATCGATCATGCGGTAGTCGAAAAGGGGGGCGTCGCCGCCTGGGAGGCCCGCCTGCCTGCGGCGAAGCACAGCGTACTCGCCAATGTCCTCCTCGTGGGCGACCTCCCCGATCAGACTCAGGCGCCGCAGGACCGACTCCAGCGCGGCCTCGGTGACTTCCGGCCGGAGCACCGGCGAGAGCAAGCGCACGCTCATCAGCGTATCCCGGCCGAAATATGTGTCGAAGCGCCAAGAGCCGGCAAGCAGCTTGTCCTCGTAGCTGAGGAACGCGAGCACCTGGCGCAGTCGCGTATCGTCGGCGGCCGCACCGTTCAGCAGCCCGTCAACTGCGAGCGGCGTCAATGGCGGGTCTCCTGTCAGCGCCGTGACTTGCATACCGATGCGGCCATCGAGTCCTGGCTCCACCACGATGGGCGTTGCGCCGCCCCCGGACAGTCGGCCCTCCAACACCTGCACCGACAACGAATAGCCCGCCGCGCCGTCAAGGCGGCGACGGCGCCAGGTCAATGTGCGGCCCGACATTTCCGGCGCGGTCTCGATGCCCGGCGGTATGGCCCCCGAATGTTCGAAGTCGCGAATTACCCGGATGCTGCCCAGCAGGGCCTGCCTGAGACTGACCGCTCCGCCGATGGCCGTGACCTTCGCCTGGACGCCGCGCAGGACGGAGCCGTCCGGCAGGCGGGTCTCCACGGGGCGAAGTTCCGGATGGTCCGTCCACGCGACCGCACCGCGCATGGTATCGAACCACAAGGCCGCCCCGCTGTTGCCTGCCGGAAAGGCGAAGACGAGCCGCGGCTCGCTGCCCGACCGCAGGACGAGGTGGGCCGCCACGGCTCCATCCCGGAGGAACTCGTTGGCCAGGGTCCCTTCGGGAATCGAGAAACGAAGCGGCGTTGCGGAGGCCGCCAGGGCGCACAGGGACAGCGCCAACGCTGCGATCGATGCCCGGGCCGGGATCACGCCGGTTCCGGAACTCGCGGCCTGCCCACCGAATTCCGGATCACGAGCTCGTATTCGAATCGTTGATCCGCAAGCCCTTCAGGATGCCTGCGCGATCGCTCGCCGATCGAGTGAATCAGGCATTCGACTGCACCCTGCGCCATGGCGCGGATCGGCTGGCGTATCGTCGTCAGGCCCGGGTAGACGTAGCGCGCGATCGGCGTGTCATCAAAACCCGCGACCGAGAGCTCCTCAGGAACCCCGAGGCCCATCTCGTGGGCGACATGCAGCACGCCCGCGGCCATGTCGTCGTTACTCGCGAATATCGCCGTCGGCCGGTCTTTCAGGTGCAGCAACCTGCGTCCACTTTCAACGCCGGACTCGAAAGAAAAGAGCCCGCCCGCAACCAGCCGCGGGTCGACCTCGATCCCGTGCGCCTTGTGCGCATCCTGGTAACCGAGTAGACGGCGCGACGCGGCGCCGTGCGCCGGATGCGCCTTGATGAAACCGATACGCCGATGGCCGCGGCCCAGCAGGTACTCGGTAAGGTCCTGGCCGGCGCGACGGTCGTCGATGGCGACGAACGGCATCGCGCGACTTTCGTCCTTCGGCGCGATACAGACATAGTCGATTCCATCCTCATCGAGCGCCTCGATCAGCCCGACGTGATCGCACAACGGCGGCGTGAGCACGAGCCCCCTCGCACGATGCTGCGCGACCAGCGCCCTGACCTGCTCGACCAGGCGCGGAGCCGTCATTTCGACTGACGTCAGCAGCATCCCGTAATGCGCCACCTCGCAGGCGGCCATCACGCCGTGCAGCACGCGGACCATGTAGTTGTCGCTCGGATTGTCGTACAGGACATTCACGAGGTAAGCCCGCGGGCTCGCGAGATCGCGCGCCGCCGGGTTGGGCCGGTAATTGAGTTCGCGGATGGCGCGGTCCACGCGAGTCGAAGTCTCCTCGCGCACGTTGGCTTCCCGGTTGATAACGCGGGAGACGGTCTTGATCGAGACACCCGCACGCGCCGCGACATCGTCGATGATCGGCGTGCGGGCTTTCCGTCCGCGTCCGGTCTTGCGCATCTCATCCCCTGGCGTCGGCGTTTGATGCCGCGCCCCCCAAATGATAGCGCTGTCTGCAATGATGACCTACGTCGGTCCTCTACACAGATCGCCTCATCGCAAGCGTAAATGCTTGTTTTTGCGCTGCACGATCACATCTGGGCCTTGTCGCTTCATTGACACGAAAATTCCCAAGTGCTACAGAAGACAGCGCTGTCAAGTATTTTCGACGCCAAACGAGTCCGTCGGGCAAGACCAAGGAGGACCTATGGAACTGCGACCCGTATATGCGCACTGCTCTCGCATCTTGAGAATCGCCGGTCAGGGCGCAGTCGGTGCCTCGATGCTGCTTTCCGTATCCGCACTGGCCCAGGAGGCCGCGTCGGAAGGGACGGAACTGGAGGAGATCGTCGTGATCGGCACGGCGGGCAGTGCCGGCACTGAAAGGCAGGAAGCAAGCTTTGCCGTGACGACAATCCAGGCCGAGGACATCGAGCGGATCGTCCCGCAAAGCACCGCGGACCTTTTCAAGTCGATTCCGGGGGTCTGGGTGGAAAGTTCCGGCGGCATTGCCGGCGCCAACATCGACGTGCGCGGACTGCCTGGCGGCGGCGATGCGCCGTTCGTCACGCTGGCAATCAACGGCTCACCGCTCTATGGGACGGAAATGCTTTCGTTTTTCGAGCAGAGCTCGATATTCCGCATCGACGAAACGGTCGCCTCTGTCGAAGGACTGCGCGGCGGTCCGAACGCGGTGTTCGGCAAGGGCGAGCCGGGCCTCACCGTGAACTTCAACCTGCTCGAAGGCAGCGACGAAACTGAAGGGCGCATCAAGTACTCGACTTCCGACTACGACCTGCAGCGGCTCGACGCACGCCTGAGCGGCGCGCTTGCCGACGGCCTCTATTACATGATCGGCGGGTATATCCAGTCGTCCAAGGGCGTCAGGGATCCGCAGTTCACTGCGGAGGAAGGAAACCAGTTCACGGCAAACCTCACCAAGGTATTCGACACCGGCAAAATCGACGTTTTCGCCCGGATCACCAATGACCACGGGCAGTGGATCCTGCCGATGGCGCTCAACAGCGGCAACGACCTCGGCGATTTTGCCCAGCTCGGCAACGCCACGAGATTCCGGGAAATCCAGACCAACGCGGCCGGCAACACGCAGATTTTCGATTTCGCGAACGGGCGCGGCTGGGACGGCATGGTGACCGGAGGCAGCGCGGAGTTCGACCTCGGCAGCGGCTTCACGATCCGCGACCACTTCACGTACATGGATGGGAATAACGACACCTACGGCTTCGTGCCGGCCGGCGGCGCTGTGACGGCCGCCGCCCTGAGTGGCGTGATCGGCGGGCCTGTCACGACCCAATCAGGCGCAACGCTCGCGCCGACCGACTACGTGCAGACCTACGGCCACTGGGTAGTCCAGAAAGACCTCAAGTCGCTGATCAACGATATCAGCATCAACAAGGTGTTCGCGGAGTCTCACGACGTCACATTCGGCTACTACCACGCGTCCTGGTCGTCGAACGACTTCTGGCTGCTGGGCAATCCGCTGCCCGTCCAGAACATCGCCCACGGCGAGCCGCTCGACTCGGCAATCACGCCGGCCGACATCGCGGCGGCCGGAGGCGATGCCGGATTCATGTTCGGCCTGCAGTCCGCGGGCGACGCGAGCACAGAGGCGTTCTACCTGGCGGATTCCTGGCAGATGACCGACCGGTTCCGGCTGGACCTCGGCGTGCGCAATGAGGACTTGACGATCGACTACGTGCTCGATACCGGCCCGGGATACGCGGACGGTACGATCGACCAGACGAATCACATCAACGGCAACGAGACTTCCTACACGGCCGCGGTCAATTTCGATTTCACCGATGACATCGGCGTGTTTGCGCGTTACACCGACGGTTTCCTGTTCCCGCATTTCGACGACATTCGGGAAGGCAAAAACACCGTCAACGACGTCGAGCAGTTCGAGGCCGGCGTCAAGTACTCGACACCGATGTTCAAGGCCTACGGTACCGCCTTCTACAACACCAACGACTCCTTCTCGTCCACGGTCGGCGGCGTGCTGCCGCCGACAGCGTTTACGACCGAGGCTTACGGTCTCGAAGTGGACGGCTCGGTGAACCTCGGTGCTTTCGTCATGTCGTTTCTCGGCACCTGGCAGCACGCCGAAATCACCAAGTCGACGACTGCGAGCGACATCGGAAACCAGGTGCTGCGCCAGCCGAAGTTCCAGGCCCGGATCTCGCCCTCCTACACGTTTGACGCCGGCAATTTCCAGACGACGATCTACGCTGGCGCCACGTTCGTCGGCGACCGGTATGGCGATAACGCCAACTCGATCAAGCTGGACAGCTACGAGAAGATCGATGTCGGCGTCATGTTCAACACGTCGGGCGGCCTCTTCTTCCAGCTCCATGGCGACAACGTCACGGATTCGGACGGCCTCACGGAAGGCGACCCGCGCAACCCGGCGGCGCCGAATGGACGGCCGATTTTCGGGCGATCGGTCATGTTCAGCGTCGGCTATGACTTCTAGGGCCGGTACCCGCGCAGGCGGCTGAAATGGACGGCTGCCCGGGCGATAATCCGGGCAGCCGTCTTTCCGTCTTGGCGGGGATGATCTGACATGCTGGCTCGGCTCCTGCTGCTGTGCCTGTTGCCGACCCTTGCGGCGGCCGCGGATGCGCCGAAGACGCCGGCCGAACTCTATCCGGGCTTGTTCGAGCGCGTGCAGCTCGAGCGCGTGTATGAAGACGGCAAGACGTTCGTCGATGCGCTTCCGCGCAAGCCGCCCGCGGAAATCCTGAGCGAATACCGCGAGATGCGGGACGACCCGGGTTTCGACCTGCGTGCTTTCGTCAACGCCCGTTTCACGCCGCCGACCTCGGCGGCCCGGGAATTCAAGGAACCCCCCGGCCGCACGATCGAGGCGCACATTGACGCGCTGTGGCCGGTCCTGGAGCGGGCGCCCGACGTGGCCGTGCCGGGATCGTCGCTGCTGCCCCTGCCCTATCGGTACGTCGTGCCCGGCGGGCGCTTTCGCGAGATCTACTACTGGGACTCGTACTTCACGATGCTCGGACTCATGGAGAGCGGGCGCCAGGACCTCGCCGCGGACATGGTCAGGAATTTCGCGTTCCTGATCGACCGCTACGGGCATGTGCCAAACGGCAATCGCAGTTACTACCTCAGCCGTTCGCAGCCGCCGTTCTTCTCGCTCATGGTCGAGCTCCTGGCCTCGCGCCAGGGCAGCAAGACGTACGGCGAGTTCCTGCCCCAGCTGCGTCGTGAATACGACTTCTGGATGGACGGATCGGAGACGCTCGAGCGCGACAGCGCCCACCGCCGGGTCGTGCGGCTGCCGGACGGCACCCTGCTCAACCGATACTGGGACGACCGGGAGACCCCGCGTGAGGAGTCCTGGCGCGAGGACGTGCAAACCGCAGGTACATCGGGCCGCCCCGCGGAAGACGTCTACCGGAACCTGCGCGCCGCCGCGGAGAGCGGCTGGGACTTCAGCTCACGTTGGCTCGCCGACGGCCGCACGCTCGGAACGATTCGCACCGTCGAGCTGCTGCCCGTCGACCTCAACAGCCTGCTCTACTCGCTCGAGGAGACGCTTGCGCGGGCCTACCGCATGAATGCGCAGCCGGCCGAAGCCTCCCGTTTCACGGACCGGGCACTGGCCCGCAGGCGCGCAATGCATCTTTACCTGTGGAATGCGCGCTCGGGCGTGTTCGAGGATTACGCCTGGAAAGACAAGGTCCGCACGGGCCAGTTGACGGCAGCGACTCTCTACCCGCTGTTCGCCGGGCTCGCGACCGCGGCGCAATCCCACGATGTCGCGACAGTCGTCGAGCAGCGCCTGCTGGCGCCGGACGGCCTTGCGACCACCACCGTCGACACGGGACAGCAATGGGACGCTCCCAATGGTTGGGCGCCCCTGCAGTGGATTGCCATCGAGGGCCTCAATCGCTATGGACACCGGCGGCTGGCGCGCAAGATCGCATACCGCTGGATCCGGGAGAACCTGGCCTATTTCGAGGCCACCGGCCGGCTGGTCGAGAAGTACGACGTCAGCGGCGACGCCGCGGCGCGCGGCGGCGAGTATCCGCTTCAGGACGGGTTCGGGTGGACCAACGGGGTCCTGAGGCGACTGTTGGCGCTGTACCCGGAATCACGCGAGCGCGTGCCGGGCAGGGAAACGGAAGGAGCGACGCAATGACGACCCTCGACTGGATTGTCGTGTTCCTGTACTTCGTGCTGGTCTTCGTCGTGGCGATCGTCGCGACGCGCTCCAGCCGGAGCCGGGAAAGTGCCGACGGCTTCTTCCTCGCGGGACGGAATGCGGGCTGGTTCGTCGTCGGCGCGTCCCTTTTCGCATCGAATATCGGTGCCGAACACCTCGTAGGCCTCGCCGGCACGGGCGCCGCATCCGGAATCGCAGTCGCCCAGTTCGAGATCATCGCCGGGCTGGTGCTCCTGCTGCTGGGCTGGTTCTTCGTGCCCTTCTACCTGCGAAGCGGCGTCTTCACCATGCCGGAATTCCTCGAGCGCCGTTACTCGTCCGGCCCACGCATGTACCTCGCGACCGTGTCCGTCATCAGCTACGTGCTGACCAAGATCTCGGTGACGGTCGCGGCCGGCGGCATCGTGTTCGAGGCCCTGATGGGGATCAACTTCTGGACCGGCGCCACGATCGTCGTGATTGCGACCGGCGTGTACACGCTGTTCGGCGGGTTGAAGGCGGTACTTTATACGGACGCGATGCAGATGTTCGTCCTCCTGCTCGGCGCGATCGTCGTGACCTGGCTTGGACTGGACGCCGTCGGGGGCTGGGATGCGCTCACTGCCGCCGTCGGGAAGGAGCGCTTCGACCTGTGGCAGCCGTCGTCCGACCCCAACTTTCCATGGACGGGCATCCTGTTCGGCGCGCCGATCCTCGGCGTATGGTACTGGTGCACGGACCAGTTCATCGTACAGCGGGTCCTGGCCGCCCGCGACCAGGTCGAGGCGCGCCGTGGCACGATCTTCGCGGGCCTGCTGAAGCAACTGCCGCTGTTCGTGTTCGTGCTTCCCGGCGTGATCGCGTATGCGCTCGCCCAGTCGGGAAAACTGCAACTCGATCGGCCCGACCAGGCGCTGCCGGCGCTCGCGGCCGCCTTGCTGCCGGCCGGCCTGCGCGGCGTCGTGGTCGCGGGTCTCCTTGCCGCCCTGATGAGCTCGCTCTCGTCGGTCTTCAACTCGAGCGCGACGCTCGTAACGATGGATCTCTACAAGCGGTGGCGTCCACAAGCCACCGGCCGCCAGCTCGTCGTCACGGGCCAGGTTGCGACCATCGTGCTGGTGGGTTTCGGGCTCGCCTGGATTCCACTGATGAAGCTGATTTCGGGCCAGTTATACACGTATCTGCAGAGCGTCCAGGCCTACATCTCGCCGCCGATCGCGGCCGTGTTCCTGGTGGGGCTGCTGTGGCCCCGCGCCAATGCCAAGGGCGCGGCCGCGGCGCTTGCGCTCGGCTTCGTGCTGGGTTTCGGCCGGCTGCTGCTCGAGCTGAACGCGCCCATCTCCTGGGCGCCCGCGGCCGCCTACGCGCAGATCAACTTCCTGCACTTCGCGGTGCTGCTGTTCGCGATTTCCGTCGTCGCGCTCATCGTCGTCAGCCTCGCCAGCGCACCGCCTGCGCCGGAGCGTGTGCGCGATCTCACGATCTCGACACTGCAACCGGCGAACGCCGCGGACGAGGCGCGATCACGCGCCGCGCGAACCGGCGACATCGCGCTCAGCCTCCTCCTGCTGCTGATCATCGCCGCAATCTGGACCATCTTCAGCGGGTGACAGCGGGATCGTCCTTGAATCCCTGCCAGGCGCGCAGCGTGAATGCGCCGACGCCGGCCAGGAACAGCAGCCACCAGGCGAGGCCGCCCGCAACCGGCACCCGGCGCACGACTGCGATCACCACGATCGCCAGCAGCATGAACAGCGCGCGCCACCAGACGGAGTCCAGCTTCTGGGCGTCGACGCGCTCGAGCGCGAGATCGCCCAGGAATATGGCGCCAATCAGGTAGCCGAACATCAGTAGCGCGCCATATGTGAAGGCGAGCAGCACGGCAAGCGGAATCCCGACAATGGTCACGACCAGGATCGCGAGCGCCAGCGGCACGCCAACCAGCATCGCGCAGCCAAGACCGAGCGTCTGCCACGGCTGGCGCCGGATCAAGGCGCCGGCTTCCCGGCTGAATCGGGTCATACCGAGCACGAGCACGGCGCCTAGCAGGATCATGCCGAGCGAAATCGTGATGCCGCCGGCCAGGGTCGCGCCCTTGGCGACACGGCGCCAGGCGCGGTCGCCGGTCGATTTCCTGAGGCCGCCCGCAACCTGTGCGCCCGGAGCCATGATGATGTCGCCGCGGCTGCGGTACGTAACCTGTCCCGCAATGCGGGCATCCGGCCCGAGCCTCAGCGTATCGCCGGCAAGATCGACATCACCGCCCACGGGGCTATTCACGACGATGCGATCGCCGTAGGCACGCAGGTTCCCGCCGACCGGCCCGTCCACGACGATGGAGCCGCCGGCAAGCATCGCGTTGCCGACGATCCGGGCTTCGGGCGCGATTCGCAGCGTTCCCCCCGCCATCCGCGCGTTGCCGTCGATCTCGCCCTCCACCCGCAGGTCGCCGCCCGCAGCAAAGAGATTGCGGCCGATGTATCCGCTGACGGTGACGTCGCCGCCGCTGACGAAAGCGTTCCTAGACACGCTGCCATCGAGCTCCACGTAGCCGCCGGCCATGAATTCATTGCCCCCAAGCGAAGCGCGCGCCGAGTCGTCGGCCGCCGCCGCACTGCAAACGCCCAGGAGACCCGCAAAAGCCGCAATGAGTCTGTTCATGGAACGAATCCTAGCCCTTTGACCCTGCATGGCAAAATGGCCGGATGTCCCGCCCCCTGCGCATCGCGACGCGAAGGAGCCGGCTTGCGCTCTGGCAGGCGGAGCACGTGGCCGCCCGCCTGGCCGCCCGTCAGCCGGGCCTGGTCGTCAGCCTGGTGCCGATCGTCACTGAAGGGGACCGCATCCAGGAACGCAGCCTTGCCGCCGCCGGCGGCAAGGGACTCTTCATCAAGGAGCTGGAAAACGCGTTGCAGGAGGGACTGGCGGACATCGCCGTGCACTCGATGAAGGACATGCCGGCCACGCTGCCGCCCGGATTCACGATCGCAGCGGCCCTCGAGCGTGCCGACCCGCGCGACGCCTTCATCTCCGTACGCCACGCGTCGCTCGAGACGCTTCCGCGTGGCGCGCGGATCGGGACGTCGAGCCTTCGACGACAGTGCCAGCTATGCCATCGCCGGCCTGACGTCGAGATCATCGTGCTGCGCGGCAATGTCGACACGCGCCTGCGCAAGCTGGACGCCGGCGATTGCGATGCCACGGTGCTCGCCGTGGCGGGGCTCGAGCGGCTCGGCCTCGGCTCGCGAATCCGCACCCGACTGTCGCCCGAGCAGATGCTGCCGGCGATTGGCCAGGGCATCATCGGCATCGAATGTCTGGCGGACCGGGGCGAGATACTGGAACTGGCACGCCTGCTGGAGCACGCGGCGACGCGCACGGCCCTCGACGCTGAGCGGGCCCTGTCCGCGCGGCTCGGCGCAAGCTGCCAGTCGCCCGTTGCAGGACACGCGACGATCGCCGGCGACCGGCTGCAGCTCGCCGGGCTCGTCGGCTCGCCGGACGGACGGGAGATCCTCGCCGATGCGATTTCAGGCGCGGCGCAGGACCCGGCGCGCCTCGGTGCCGAACTCGCGGAGCGGCTGCTGACAGCCGGCGCCGCGAGGCTGTTATGAAACGGCTGACTGGCATCGGGGTTCTCGTCACGCGGCCGGAGCATCAGGCCCACCACCTCTGCCAGTTGATCGAGTCCGAAGGGGGCGCCGCCGTCCGCTATCCCGCGCTCGTGATCAAGCCCCGGCCGGACCGCGCGGCCGTGCGGGCCGCGGCGGGCCCCGCCGACCGCTACGATCTCGTCGTATTCGTGAGCGCTAACGCAGTGCGTTACGGCGCCGATTTCCTCGGCCAGCGGCGCGACGTCCCCGTCGCCGCGGTCGGCCAGGCAACGGCCGCGGCGCTGAACGCGGCCGGATATCGCGTGTCGCTGATGCCTTCAGAAGGGGCCGACAGCGAGGCCCTGCTCGAGATGCCGCAGCTCGCCCACATGAGCGGACAGCGCGTGCTGATTGTGCGCGGCTCGGGCGGGCGCGAGCTTCTGTCGGGAGTGCTGACCGCGCGCGGCGCGCAGGTGCAGTATGCCGAGGTTTATACGCGCGAACCCGCCCGCCCGGCAGCCGGGTTGCAGGCAGAAATCGAGCAGCTCTGGCGCCAGGGCGGCATTTCAGTCTATACCGCAACCAGCGTCGAGCTGCTCGAGGCGCTCGTGGGCATCGTGACGCTGCGCAGCCGGGAATTGATGGACTCGACGGCGCTCGTCACAGGCTCGCAGCGCGTTGCGGATGCCGCCACCCGTCTCGGCATCGGATCACCGCTGGTGCTTGCAGATTCGCCCGAAGACATCGCGCTCGTCGGCGCGCTGGTTCGCTGGCGTGCCGGTCAGTCCGGAGCGTAGTCGAAGGAATCGAAATAGATCCGCCCGGGATCGGCGCCCTGCCGCGGCAGCGATGTGCGCACCGCGTCGATCATCGCGGGCGGGCCCGCGGCAAAGATGTCGAAGCCGGCGAGGCCCGGAATCCGCCTCAGAACCGCTTCATGGACCGGGCCGGACTCGCACGACCCGCCGGTGGCCTGTTCGGAAAGCACCGGCACGTAGTGGAACCGGGGATGCCGCGTGGCCAGGTCGCGAAGCCAGGCATCATCGTAAAGATCGACGGCCGTCCGCACGCCCCAGAAGAGCATCAGGTCGCGTCGCGATCCCGACTCGATCACTTCACGGATCATGGCCTTGAGTGGCGCAAAACCGGTGCCGCCGCCGATCAGCAGCGCCGGGCGCTCACCCGGCCGGTAGATGAACTGGCCGAGCGGCCCCTCGATTCGCAACAACGACCCGGCCTTCATGCTTTTGAAAACCTGTTCGCTGAACGCGCCGCCCGGCGCGCGACGGACATGCAGCTCGAGCAAGGCCGATTCGCGCGGCGGATTCGCAAGCGAAAAGCTCCGGCGCCGTTCGCCTGGCAGCATGACGTCAACGTATTGCCCTGACTGCCAGGTGAAGGGTTCGACCGCCGGAAGGCGCAGCCAGAGGCCCATGACATCGGGAGCAAGCCTCTCCATGCGCTCCACTCGTGCCGGCAGCTCGCGGATCTCGACGTCGGTGACGTGGCGGACTTCGCGGATCTCGATCACGAGGTCGGTGGCGGCTCGCGCCTGGCAGATCAATGCGTAGCCCGCGGCCGCTTCCTCGGCGTCAATGCCGGCGGGCCGGCCCTGCGGATAGCCGAATCGCCCGTTCAACACGCGCACGCGGCAGCTTCCACAGGAGCCGCCCTTGCAGCTGTGCGGGAGGTTGAGGTGCTGGCGGAGCGCAGCGGTGAGAACCGGCTCATCGCCCCGCGCCTCGAATTCACGCTGCGACGGAAGAACCCGGATCTTCACCCCTGCGCCGACCTGTTCATCAGGGCAGCAGCACCGTGCTGCCCGTCGTACGGCGCGCTTCGAGGTCACGGTGTGCCTGCGCCGCCTCGGCCAGCGGGTAGGTCTGGCCGATACGCACCTTCACGCGTCCGGACCCGACGACCGCGAACAACTCGCGCGCCCCGCGCGCCAGATCCGAATTTCTTGCGATGTAGTGAAAGAGGGTCGGTCGCGTGAGGTAGAGCGAGCCGCGCCGCGACAGCTCCAGCGGTGAGAACGGGGGCACTGCGCCGGAGGCATTGCCGTAGCTCACCATCAGTCCACGCGGCGCAAGGCTGTCGAGCGAAGCGATGAAGGTGTCCTTGCCGACGCCATCGTAGACCACCGGCACGCCGCGTTTTTTGGTGATCGCGCGGACGCGTTCGACGATATTCTCGCGCGAACCGACGATCACTTCCGCCGCGCCATGCGCGTGAACGAGTGCCGCTTTTTCGTCGCTGCCGACGACCGCGATCGTCCTGGCACCGAGCGCGGCCGCCCATTGCAGCGCGATGAGGCCGACGCCCCCCGCCGCCGCATGCAGCAGGATCGGCTCATTGCGCCGTACGCGATGGCAACGGCGCAGCAGGAACCATGCCGTAAGTCCCTTGAGCATGAGTGCGGCGGCCTGCTGGTCGGAGACGGATTCCGGCAGCTGGACCACGCGCGCGGCATCCAGGACGCACTCGTCCGCGTAGGCCCCGGGCCCGCTCGCCGCGTAGGCCACACGATCGCCAATACGCAGCGAGGTAACCCGGGCGCCGGCTTCGACGACTTCGCCGGCCGCCTCGCGGCCGAGCCCGCTCGGCAGCTTCACCGGGTAGAGCCCCGAACGGTCGTAGGTGTCGATGAAATTGACGCCGATCGCAGTCTGGCGGATTCGGACCTGGCGCGGGCCGACCGGCCCGGGCTCGACGGATTCGAGGCGCAGGACTTCCGGGCCGCCGTGCTCGTAAATGCGGATGACGCGCGACATGTTGCTAATATTCACGAATACGCGCGAGGTCTCAAATGAACCGGATTTCAGGGGCGCTGGTTGTCGCCGTCGGGGCCGTCCTGACCGGGTGCAAGACTACATCCGTCGGAGCAGCCAACGTGGAGCCGATCCCGTTCGTCCCAGGGCAGGGATCGGCCGAGCAGCTGACCGATGTCGAGCGCGATGCGGCCGAGCGCGCCATCGTGGCGCTTGCTGAGGCGCTCCACGATCACCGGGACAAGATCCTCGTCGACACGGTCCAGGCCGTGAACTGGCCTGACAGCAGCATCGGCTGCCCGAAGCCGGACATGGCATACCTCCAGGTCGTCACACCGGGGTACAAGGTCATCCTGCGGGCCAAGGGACAGATCTACACGGTGCACGAAGCCAAAGATCACGCATTCCTCTGCAGGAATGTCGCGAAAACCTCCGCCACGACGCATGAGTACAAGCTCGCCTTCGGTCACTCGATGACGGCCGCGCGCGACGACCTGGCGAAGCGGCTCCAGGTGCCGCCGAAGGAGATTCGCGCCGTGTCGGCGGTGCCGGAAGCATTCGACGACGCGTCCCTCGGCTGTCCGCAGCCGGGCGTCCAGTACGCCAAAGCGGTCACTGACGGATGGGTGCTGACGCTCCGGTATCGGGACCGCGACTACACGTATCACGCGGATTCGAGTCACGCCATCCCCTGTCCGGCCATCACCGCCGAGTAGCCCGAGCCAAAGAAAAGGGCCGTCCGGCTTCCGCCGGACGGCCCATCCTGGCGATCCCAGGTCCTGTCAGTGCCTTACGGGCCGCAGTCCACGAAGTCGCAGTAACCGCCGCCGGCGTCATTCTCGACGTCGACGTAAGTCACCCCCTGCACACCCGAAGCGTCACTGTGGGAGATTGCGCCGAACCATTTCTCGCCGGGGCCTTCCGCGAGGCCTGACCAGCTGACGTTCAGCGTCGAGGTCTGCCCGATATGGGCATCGACATCGGTCGGGTCCACGGTCAGGTTGCCCGTTGCGTCTTCCACGGTCCAGTCGAAGAAGATGCCGGTGGCAGGCGCGCCACCCACGGTGTTGTAGCCATGGACGAAGACCACATACGGATCGTCGATCGACGGATCGCTCTGCGGCAGCGGGATGCGCACCTGCTCGTTCGACGTCGCCGTGAGGCTGGCGCCGACCTGCGTGCAGACGAAATCCGGGCAATAGAAGACGTACAGGTCCAGGTCATCACCCGACTGGTCGTTGTACTCGTCGGACAGCCTGAACTGGAGCGCGGTCGCTCCCTCCGGCGCGTCCTGGAGATAGACGATCGGCTCGTCGTCGCCGAAATCGAAGTCGAAGGAGTTGTTCGGATCGTCGGTCACCTCAAACAACGACAGGTTGGGCTCGACCAGCCCGTGCGCACCCGCCGAATAGGCGCCATTGAAGCCGAACTTCACGTCGATCGACGTCGATCCGTCGGCACCCTCGCCCGCGATCTCCGTCGGCGCCTGGACGACCTGCGCGTTCACCGCAATCGGGCTGCGCACGACGTGGGTGCCGTCCGTCCAGGTCAGCGAACCAAAACGCCACACGCCCGCCGCTGCAACGCGGTTCCTGATCGTGATGCCGTATGTCGCCGATTCGCCCGGTTGCAGGGTGAGGCTCGTCGGGGAGACGTCGACCCTGAACTGCGGCGGTTGCTGGACCGCGACCGTGTAGGTCGCCGGCGCGGCACCGACGTTCGTCACCGTGCGATGGACCGTCTTCGAGCCAACCAGCCCGTCGACGCCAATAGACGCTACGTTGAGGTCCGCCGCGTCAGTCGAGTAGCCGATACCCTCCAGGAAGTCGCAATCATCCGGAACGACGAGCGGCGTATCGGTGCCGCAGGTCGCCGCCAGGTGACCGAAGAGGTCCGAGTCGTAGGCGAGGCCCGGGTCCACCGCGAGGTTCGGCACGATGTGGCCCGCACCGAAATCGAATGGGTCGGCCCGTGTCGCGCCGTCTTCTTTCTTCAGGTTCTGCCTGGCAGTCGTCATCAACGCGGACTTGATGATTGCGGGCGACCAGTCAGGATGCGCCTGGCGCAGCAGCGCCGCGATGCCCGCCACGTGCGGCGACGCCATTGATGTGCCCTGCAAGTACTGGAAGAAATCACCCGCCGAGCCGTCGTTCGGCTCCGGCGTCGCGCCGGCAAGGACCCGCACGCCCGGCGCCGAGACGTCCGGCTTGATCCAGCCGGGCACGGTCGGGTACGGCCCGCGCGAAGAGAAGCCGGCCATGATGTTCCCGACCAGCTGCTCGGTCACGAACACGCCCGCAGAGAGCGTCACATTGACAGTTACCGGGGTGTTGATCTGCGTGAGGAGGGCGTCGCCGACATCGAAGTCGACCATCACTCCCGGAATGCTCATGGTAGTCGCATCGGCCGTGCCGCCCATGACGGTCTTCGGATTGCCGTCCTGAGAGTAGACGAGCACAGCGGAAGCGCCTGCGTTCACCGCATTCGTGACCTTGTCCACGAAGGTGCAGGTGCCGCGCGCAATCAGCACGATGCCGCTTACTGCCGCGATCGGATCGCAGGCCTCAATGGGGTCGGCGGCGACGACGTCGTCCGTGATGTCGCCGGACTCGCTGAGGGCCTGCGTGATGGCTCCCTCGAGCGACGGATAGTCGCCGGCCACTTCAGCCGGCGAATTGACCCGCGTGGCCTGGGCATAGGCCGTGCCGCGATGCGTCGAAGCGGCCACCGACGTGTCCCAGGGCTCACCTGCCGCAACCGAGCCCGGTCCCGGGCCCTCGTTGCCAGCTGAACGCGCGACGAAGACGCCGGCGTCAAACGCCCCGAGGAAGGCGAGATCCTGCGGGTCGTCGAAAGCAGGGTCCGTTCCGATCGAGAAGTTGATTACGTCCACGCCATCGGCCACCGCAGCGTCCGTCGCCGCGGCGGTATCCGAGAAGGTGCAGCTTGCGCTGGGCGCGTCGGGCGCTTGCCAGCAGGCCTTGTAGACGGCGATCCGCGCCCGGTAGGCCATGCCGCTGATCGGAGCAATCGGAGTTCCATTCAGGGTGGCTTTGACCCGGTTGCCGCCGGCAGTTGATGCTGTGTGCGTGCCATGGCCGTCGGAATCGCGCGCCGACAGGAACTCGCCGGGCACGAAGTCGTTGCCCGCGGAGAAGCCCGCGGCGAACCAGCGGGCGCCGATCAACTTGTTACTGCAGTCACTGTGCGACCAACCCTGGCCGGCCTGGCAGATGCCGGCCCACTTGGCGGGCGGCGGGCCGTAGTGATTGTCGGCAAAACTCGGATGCTCCTGCACGATGCCGGAGTCGATCATGCCGATGATGACGTCCTCGCCAGTCAGGCCGAGGGCTGCACGCAGTCCATTCGCCTTGTTGGTCAGCCCTAGAAACCTGGGCGTGTTGTTGGTGTCGAGCGCCATGCGCTTGTCTTCCCAGACTCTCAGCACCGACTTGCTCTTGCGCAGCTTCGTCACTTGGCCCGGGGTCAGGCGCGCGGCGAAACCGTTCAGCGCATGCACGTAGCTGTAGATCTTGCTGCCGCTCGCGCCGACCGAAGCCAGCAGCGTGTCGTGCTGCGACTCGAGCCGGTGCGCGTACATTTCGGCCTGGCTCGTATGCGCGTTGTAGCGCTGGCCGGCCGGGGCGGCTGTCTTGGCGTAGCCGGCGATGTTGCCCTGGTAGCTGGCGGCAGGCTTGGCCGCCATCTGCACGATGTAAACCTTGCTGGTCTGGCGCTTCGCCAGCTCTGCCGCGCTGAGGCGCAGCTTTGCGATTTCGCTGGCCGATGGGGGCTTGCGCATTTGGTTCGCCGCCACCGCACCGCCGGACACGACAGTCGCCGCCATCGCGGCAACGACCACGAGCAATGAACGTATCATCTTGAATCCCCTTAGAAGACGCCCGGTCAGTCGCCCTCGCCGAGGGCGCTGCCGTTGTGTCAATTCCCTTGAAAGTCCCCGGAACTGTTTACAAGAGAAACCGGATGTTTACAACCGCGAATTGGGCAGCTTAAGTTCAATCCGGGTTTTTTGCGCTGCGAAGCGGGTGTTCCGCAAATGCGAGCTCGGCCACCGGGCGCCCGCCAAGCAGATGTTGTTGAATGATTTTTTCGATGTTCCCGGGCGTCGCGTGTCGGTACCAGACCCCGTCCGGGTAGACCAGCATGATCGGGCCCTCCCGGCAAATTCGCAGGCAATCGGCCTGGGTGCGCAGGACACCGCCCTCGATGTCCGCGAGGCCGACCTCGCGCAGGCGCTTCTTCAGGTACTTCCAAGAGGCCTCGCCGATCTCCTTCGGGGCGCAGTCGCCGTGAGTGCAGAGGAAAACGTGACGCCGGGCGCCGCTGAGGGCAAGCTTCGCGACCGCCGCCTTGATCGTGGGCGATTTGGGGTTCTCGCCCGTGGCCGTCAAAGCGCCGCCTCGTCCATCTCGCTGGTGCGGATCCGGATCACCCGTTCGATCGTCGTGACGAAGATCTTGCCGTCGCCGACCTTGCCGGTCTTGGCGGCGCCGATGATCGCCTCTGTCACCTGGTCCACGAGATCGTCGCGGATGGCGACCTCGATGCGCGTCTTGGGCACGAAGTCCACCACGTACTCGGCGCCGCGGTAGAGCTCGGTGTGGCCGCGCTGGCGACCGAAGCCCTTCACCTCCGTCACGGTCATGCCGGAGATGCCAATCTCGGACAATGCCGCGCGCACGTCGTCGAGCTTGAAGGGTTTGATGATCGCGGTGACGAGCTTCATCGGGACTCCTGAAGTATCCAGACCTGACCGGATTCCGGTTCCTGATTCTACGGATTTGCCCAAGTTAAGGGGCGAGTCGTCCATTGCGTAGCTCGCTAGCGTGTACTCACCCGGCCGGATGCCGGTTACACCGGAGAAAAGGCAATGGACGTGCCCGTCAAGCGGCGCCGAATCGGCGTAATTCCTGGCTTCATGTTTTTGCTCGCCGCATCGGTCGCGGGCGCCGGCATTGGCCGGACACCCGGCTTCGCCTCCGTGTCCCCGGAGGGAGAGGCGCAATACACCATCCCGATCGACCTGCCTCCGGGGACCCACGGCATGACACCCGAGCTTTCGCTGCAATACCGCCACCGGACCCGCGGCAGCCTGCTCGGTGTCGGCTGGTTCATCGGGGGCCTCTCTGAGATCACGCGCTGCGTGAGGACCGTTGCGCAGGATGGCGTGGCGGCAGCTCCTCAGCGGACGATCGCGGACCGGTTCTGTCTCGACGGCCAGCGTCTGGTCATTGCAAATCACGTCGTCTATGAGACCCCGAATGCCGAGTACCGGACGGAAATCGAGTCGTTCGCTCGGATCCGGGCGATTCCGGGAACGTCGAAAAATGGGCCGGCCTATTTCACCGTCGAGGCGGCGGACGGCCGCATCTACGAATACGGGGCGACGCCGGACTCGCGCATTGACGGAACGCCGGGTCCTTCGACAAATGGAGCGCGTGTCTGGGCACTCAGCCGTATTCGCGACCGGGCAGGCAATGTCATCGATTACCGCTATACCGGGGAATCCGGCAGCACCGCGTACCGCATCGCGAGCATTCAGTACAACGCGAACCCGGCAGCCGGCGTCACGGCATCACATCAGGTCTCATTCATCTACGAGGAGCGGCCAGACAGCGAAATCGATGCAGGCTATGTCGCCGGGATGCCCGCGCACCAGGTCATGCGGCTCGATCGTATCGACGTTCTTTATAAGGGTTCTGTGCTGCGCCGGTTTGATCTCGAATACGAACCGGCCCTCTCGAGCGGCGGCCGCAGACGCCTGGCATCGATCCAGGAGTGCGGCGCTGGCGGCAGCGATTGTTTCCCGGCCACGACCTTCCAGTGGCAGGAAGGCACACCGGGTGTCTCAGCGCCCAGTCAATACGCAATGCAGATTCCAGGTCCGGCGGCCATTCTCGCCGGGCAATCGTGGACCTTTGCTGACATCAACGGGGATGGGCGAAGCGATCCTCTCTGGGTGGGAGGAACTGATATTGCGACAGCCACGATCCACTATCGCCTGAGCCTGGCGGGCGGCGGCCTGGGCCCTGCCATCAACTCGGGCATTCGCTGCCCCAGGGGCCTCGGCGTCCCATTCGATGCCAACGGAGACGGCCGCGCCGACATTCTCATGATTTCTCCCGCGGCCACCTGGTCGATTGCACGAGGAGGACCCTCGGGGCTTGGCGCGGCCTTCGATACCGGCATCGCGGTGCCGACTGGTACGCGCGACTTCCGCGGCGCCGACCTCAATGGCGATGGACTTGGCGACATCGCGTGGTCCGAGGCTCCCGACCCACAGGTCAACAGCCTGCGGGTCCGCGCCCGCCATGCGGTGCCTGGGGGAGGATTCAGCGCGCCCGCAACACTCTATGCGCAGTCGGTTGCACTCGGCTACCAGAACTCCGAGGGTGGGGATTTCATAGGCTGGCCCGGGGTACGCATCGACCTCGATGCGGACGGCGCAGAAGAACTGCTAATGAATGAAAACTACTCGATTGCGCGCATTGGCGAAGCCGGCTTCGGGACCGACCGATTCGACAGCACGTTTGCAGGTGTCACGCCACTCGACTTCAACGATGACGATTGTACGGACGTCGCCTACAAGCACATGTCCGGATTCCTCCGCGTGCGCCTTAGCAAGTGCACGGTCCAGGGCTCCACCGCGGAACTGCAGGGACCCGCGTGGATCGGCTCCGCCGAGCTTCTCGCCCATGACTGGAACGGCGACGGGCGCGAAGATCTCCTGCTCCGCGGAACCGGCGACTGGATGGTCGTGGTCTCGCGTGGCGAGTCATTTGCGCCGATCGCTGATACGGGCGTTGCGCACGAAAACCTGGCGGCCATCGCGGGCCGCGATATCGACGGCGATGGCCTGAAGGATCTTGCCCAGCGAACCGCGAACCAGCTGCGCTTGCGCTTCGGGACCGGACCGGTGCCGGATCTGCTCATCTCGGCGACGGACGGGTTCGGCGTCGGCGCGGAATTTGCCTATGACATCCTGACTGATCCGGCCGTGTATACACCCGGGGGTGACGCGGTCTATCCGGAACAGGTCCAGCAGATGGCCGATTCGGTGGTCTCACGGCTCACGATGACCGACGGCAGCGGGAAAGGACACAAGGCCTCTACGGATTTCCGCTATGAGGGATTACGTCGCGACGTTCTGGGGCGTGGGTCGCTCGGATTCCGGAAAATGATCCGCACGGAACTCACCGCTGAGCATCCGCTACGCACGGAGATCACCCGCCGCCAGGATTACCCGTATACGGGCCTGCCCGAGTCCGTCATCGTCCGGCAGGCATCGGGCAAGACCATTTCGGCCACCGAGTACCAGTGGTCCAAGCTGGACATCGACACGCTGATGAAAGCGCGCAGATACCCATACCCGGCCAGGACGACGACCCGTCGTTTTGCCGTCGGCGGCCCATTCGATGGCAGCGAGATCGTCCGCACCGTACGCGATGTCGCAGCCATTGATTCTGTGTCCGGCCTCGTCACCGACGAAACGATGACGACGACTGAAATCGGCGGCGGCATCAACGCAGGCTCTTCGGCAAGCCTGCGTACGCAACACACCGGCGTGTTCAATGACACGGCCAACTGGTGTCTCGGACGGTCGTGGGCCGTCCAGCTGACGGCCAGCAACACCCTGCCAGGCGGTGCAGCCATCACGCGCACGGCGGACCAGAACTGGGACGGGCTGAAATGCCGCCCGACGCGGATCCGCCTGCTGCCCGGAGACCGCAAATGGCAGGTGACGCACAACCTCACCTACGATGCGTTTGGCAACATTTCAAGAGAAAAGGTCACGGGCATTGGCATGGCCCCGCGTTCCGTCGCGCTCAACTGGGGCCCGCGCGGACAGTTACCGATCCGCGTCACCAACCCGCTTTCACAAGTGACTCGCTACACCTGGGACGAAGGCGGCGGCATGCCGCTCACGTTCAAGGATTCCAACAATTCCATGACGCACTGGAGCTATGACGCGTTCGGCAGGCTTCAGCGCGAATCGCAGCCGGATGGCACGAGCACTGAATGGACACGCGAGGGCTGCAAGGCTGCGTGTGACGATCGCGCAAAATACCGGCTCAGACAGGAGGACCTGGACATCGCGGGCATCGCTCGGGTCACTGCCTGGCTCGAAGTCGACCAGCATGATCGGGGATTTCGGCTCGAGTCCGAGGAACCTGGTGGTGGCCGCTCGGTCGCAACGGTCGACTCCGGCGAGCGTGGCCAGGTGACCCGGCACTACCTTCCGCATTGGGATGGCAGCACTCCGCCCGGCTACCTTCAGTTCAACTACGACGCGCTGGGGCGGCTCAGCGGCGAGCAACTGGCGACTGCCGATGGCTCAATTGTCCGCTCGCTCGCGCTGGAATACGACGGGCTGAGCGTGACGCAGACCGATCCCCTTGGCCACGTGACAACGGGTGCGCGCAGCGCCTGGGGCCCGCTGATGGAGGTCGTCGACGCGAAAGGCGGCCGGACACGCTATGAATACGATGCCTTTGGCGCACTGCTGCGGGTGCGCGATGCGCAGGACAACACAGTCGCGACGCTCGGCTACAACCCGCGCGGAATGAAGGTCTCGATCGATGACATGGACCGTGGCGCCTGGAACTGGACGCGAAATGCCATGGGCGAAACCACGGCGCTGCGAGACGCAAAAGGACAGGTCATTCAATTTGAATACGATCTGCTTGGCCGGGTGACCAAGCGGACCGCACCGGACGGAACGGCGTACTGGGTCTGGGGAAGTGTAGCCGGCAAACATGAAATCGGTCGGCTGGCGTCTCTCGCCGGTCCCGGCTATTCCGAGAATTTCACCTACGACGGCATTGGCCGGCCGGCCACGCACACCGTCGTTGCGGATGCGAGATACCGGTACGCATTCACCTACAACACACAGGGGCTGCTCGACACCATGACTTTCCCGGCCGCCGGCGCCGGGAGCGCTTTCAGGATCGGTCACGTCTACGACGCCGGCCGCCTGTCACGCATCGTGGACGCGGCTCCGCCCGGCGAACCTTACTGGACCCTGAATGCCCGGGATGCTGGCGGACATGCGCTCGATGTATCGCTGGGCAGTTCAGTGCGCGTCGTCAGCGGTTATTCGCCGGTCGGTGCCGAACTGGAGTATCGCCAGGCAGGGGTTGGCGGCGGCACGGCGATCCAGGACCTCGAATACGACTGGGATGCGGGCGGCAACCTGACGCGGCGGCGCGACCTGAACCATCAACTGCTCGAGGAATTTCAGTACGACTCGCTCGACCGCCTCGCGAGTTCGCGAAGAAACGGCACCGCCAATCTCGAGCTCGATTACGACCCGATCGGCAACATCCGCCGCAATTCGGACGTCTGCTCTGGAACCGCCCCGTGCTATGCCTACCATGCGACACGCAAACACGCTGTCGTGTCCGCGGGATCGCAGAGCTTTTCCTACGACGCCAATGGAAACATGACGAGCCGCGATGGAGCGGCCATTGCGTGGACCAGCGACAACCTGCCGCTGTCGATCGCGCGTTCAAACGGAAGCAGCAGCCAGTTCTGGTACGGGCCTGCCGGCAACCGCTGGATGCAGGTCGCCAGGCAAGACGCTTCAACCGAGACGACGATCTACGCCGGCAGCCTGTTCGAGAAAGTCACGCGCGGCGGCGTCACGACCTGGCGCCACTACCTGCCGTTACCGGGTGGAGTCGCACTCCACCTGCGCTACAGCGACGGCACGCCGGCGACGATGCGTTACCTGGCGCTGGATCATCTCGGCAGCACGGACAAGATTTTCGACGCGTCGGGCAATGTGCTCGTCACCGAAAGCTTCAGTCCCTGGGGCAGCCGCCGCAGGCCCACATGGACCGGGATACCGACGGCATCCGAACTCGCAAAGATCGCGACGATCACACGCGTCGGTTTCGCGGGTCACGAACAGCTGGACAATCTCGACCTCATCCACATGAATGGTCGGGTCTATGACCCCCAGCTCGGCCGCTTCATCAGCGCCGATCCCTTCGTCACGTTGCCCTACGACGGACAGGGACTCAACCGCTACGCGTATGTGCTCAACAATCCGCTCGCGTTCACGGATCCGAGCGGATTCGACCCGGTTCCGTGCCTGGCGACGCAGTCCGGCAACTGCGTCCAGATCACGGTGATCGGGATCTCCTGGGCCGACTACATGCGTGCTTTCGGCGGCGCCCACTCGGCCGAAGTGGCAAGCGCCCTGGAACGCGATCCTTGCGGTCAGAACGGCAGTGCCCTCGCCTGCGCAATGCTGAGCGGCACGCTCGCCTCCCCTTCCAGCATCGTATTGACCGTCGGCAGGCAATCTGACGAGGCGCTTTCCACCAGCGGCCGCCTGGACGCCGTCCAGGGATTCGCGGCACGAATTGCCAATCTCACGATCGGGTCTTCACCGATCGCAATGCTTTTCGGAGCGGACCCCGATTTCCAGTATTTCACGGAACCTGGCAACGACTCCGGCCGTGCAGGTGCGCAATTCGGAAATGTCGGCTATTTCATCGGCGGCGCCGCCGGCGTCATACGAAAGGGTGGAGCCGAACTCGGGGCACGTGCGCCGAGTGTCATCGCGAGGTCAATGCAGGGAACTGCGAAATATCCGGGCATCGATCGCTTCAAGGACATCACATTGAAGAAAGGCACGCTCCTCTACGCGGGGTTCCCTGGACAAGGATCTTTTTACACTACCGCCGGCGCCATGAGACGCGCTGGTGCCAGCGCATCGCAACTGTTCGGCGGACTTCAAATTGCGTCACACGAGTCCAAGAGCCCTCGCACTCGCGCGGCGGCCTACGAAGTCATGGAGGATACACAAGCCGCTTTCGCTCTTGCCTTGGCAAACCCTAAGTATGGCGATGGATGGCTGCCGCAGGTCATAGTACCTTCGTACAAGACAACCTTGCGTTTCCTTACAGACTTTCCACTAGGTCCTTGAATGAAAATTGATCTGGCAAGCGGGTTGGTGTGTTTCGAGTGCGGATCCATCGGACCGGGTACGAACAGGCAGTCGTTTCTGCGCTCAGAACTTGGCGGGAACTCAGAAATCCTCGTAGAAAACGAACCGCACATCACGTATCGAATCCGTCCGGAGACGGGAGTCACGGCAACGGTGTACTTCCTCAATGACCAGTTGCGCGGACTGACCTGGCTTTATGCGCTCTCGGCCGGCAAGGAACAGGGGTGGAACGAAGAACTTGAACTGGAACGCAAGCGTTTGCACGACGATTGGTTAAGAAAAGAGCTCGGCGCACCCCCATATTGCTACTCGTGGGGCGAAATTTCTTCTGAGTACGATCCCAGGGGCTGTGTCAGCGATATCATTCTGAACTATGCCAGCTGACAAGGAGCGCGCCGTCACCCACGACGGCGACATCGTCAAGATCGACGGCAAGCCCGTCCGCATGGAATTCATGGTGCGCGACGCGTTCTGGGCCGGCAGTCGGGCGGTCGTCCTGCTGGACCCGGACGCTTTTCTCGATGACATCGCATTTGGCAAGGCCCGGCGCCGCAGCCGCGACCCGGTTCAGAACCTGCGCGCTTACGCGCCATCCGGCGAAATGCTCTGGCAGGCCGAACAGCCGGAAGCGGACGATCACTACTACCTGATCGAGAGCCGCGAGCCCCTGGTTGCCCTTTCCTTCTCCGCTTACCGCTGCGACATCGACCTCGGCAGCGGGCGCATCACCAAGAAAGAACACCTGAAGTAGTCAGGAGATCAGCGGCAGCACCACGGTCGAGACGAGCGTGACGATCACGATCGAGGCCAGGTTGACGCGCCAGCCGGCCTGGATCATCTCCTGCATCGAAAGCCGCCCGGTGCCGAAGACGATGGCATTCGGCGGCGTGCCGACAGGCAGCATGAAGCCGCAGGACGCGGCGATCGCCGCCGGCGCCACGAGTTGCAGCACCGGGTAATCGGACGTGGCCGCGATGGCGGCCAGGATCGGCATGAAAGTCGCCGCGGTCGCCACGTTCGAATTGAACTCGGTCCAGAACACGAGCATGGTCGCCATCGAGGCGATCAGGGCGACCAGCGGCCAGGCGCCGATGCCGCCGAGCAGGACTCCCAGGAAGTCGGAAAGGCCGCTGTACTGGATCGCCTCCGCGAGCGCGAGGCCGCCGCCGAAGAGCAACAGGACCTCCCAGGGCACGCGCCGCAGGTCGGCGCCGGTGAGCAGGCCGCCGCCTTCCCGGCTCCCGTTGGGCACGATGAAGAGCACGAGCCCGGCGAGCAGCGCGGTGGTCGTGTCATTGTAGTCATCGAGCCCCGGGAGGCGACGCAGGAGCGGTCCCGTCATCCACAACGCGGCCGTCGTGACGAAAACCGCCGTCACGCGGCGCTCCGCCACCGACATCGGCCCGAGCGCGCGCCGCGCTTCGTTCAGGCGGTCACGCGCGGTTGCCTGCTCGCCGAGGCGGAACGGAAACGCAATCTTCACGAGTACCAGCCAGGCAACGGGCATCAGCAACAGGACGGTCGGGATTCCGAACAGGAGCCATTCGGCGAAGCTGATCGTTTCGCCGTAGTTCTGCTTCATGAACCCGACCACGAGCGCGTTGGTCGCGGTGCCGACGAGCGTGCCGAGCCCGCCGATCGTCGCCGCGTAAGCGACGGACAGGATGATCGCCTTGCTGAAATGGGCGGCGTCGCGGTTCGATACGTCCGTATCCGGGGCCACGATCGTTGCGACCGAGAGCGCGACGGGCAGCATCATGAGCGAGGTCGAGGTGTTCTGCGCCCACATGCTGACAAACCCGGTCGCGCACATCATGCCGAGCACGAGGCCCTGCGGATGGCCGCCGGCGCGGGTAACGATGGCATACGCAATGCGCCGGTGCAGGTTGCAGCGTTCCATCGCGAGCGCGAGCAGGAAGCCGCCGAGGATCAGGTAAAGAGTGGTATTGCCGTAGCCGCCCGCGAGATCGGCGGCCGGAACGGCGCCGATTGCAGGCAACACGGCGAGCGGGATCAGCGACGTCACAGCAAACGGCAGCGCCTCGGTCGCCCACCAGACAGCCATCAGCGCCATCACGCCCGCCACCTGCCAGGCCGCGGGAGAAAGCCCGGATGGCGGCTCGGTGAGAAGCGTCAGCACGAAGGCAGCCGCGCCGAGTATCAGCCCCGTGTTCTGGACAGATGTTCTACCGCTGCCGGCCGCCATCGGTTCTCCCTGCCGGATCGTCGCGAGCCAGTATAAAGTGGCGCGCAATCGGGGGTACTTGCGCATGCCGGACACCATTGTCGTCGCGGGAGGCGGTCATGCCGCAGCGCAGGTCGTCGACAGCCTGCGACGCGACGGCTATGCAGGCCGACTGGTTCTGGTGTGCGGCGAGCCGCTGCTGCCTTACCAGCGCCCGCCGCTCTCCAAGAAATTCCTCGGCGGCGAGCTCGAGCCCGACCGCCTGCCGATCCGCCACGCCGCCTACTACGAAGGCATTCAGTGCGAGCTCATGCTCGGCAGTCCCGTGGTGGCGATCGACGCCGGTGCGCGAAAGCTCCGCCTTTCCGACGACGGCATCCTTGCCTACGACAAGCTCGTGCTCGCAATCGGCGGGCACGCCCGCCCGTTGCCGGTGCCCGGCGCGGACCTTCCGGGCGTATACGTCCTGAGGACGATGGCAGACGTCACCGCCATACGCGCCGGGATCATGCCGGGCGTGCGCGTCGCCGTCGTCGGCGCGGGCTACATCGGCCTCGAGTGCGCGGCGACATTCCGCAAGCTCGGGCTCGACGTAACCGTGATCGAGATGATGGACCGCGTGATGAATCGCGTGGTCGCGCCCGAAATGAGCAAGTTCTACCAGTCCCAGCACGCGGCCCACGGCGTCAACGTGCTGACCGACCGCAAGGTCCAGGCATTCTGGGGGAATGGCAGCGTTCACGCCGTCGAATGCACCGACGGCACCCAGGTCCCGGCCGACCTCGTGATCGTCGGCATCGGACTCGTGCCGAACACGGCGCTTGCCGAGGCCGCGGGCCTCGCCTGTGACGACGGCATCGCGGTCGATGCGCACTGCCGCACGAGCGATCCGGATATCTACGCGATCGGCGATTGCTGCAGCCACCCGAGCCTTCGCTACGGGCGTCGCATTCGCCTCGAGTCCGTCGACAATGCCTTCGAGCAGGCGAAGTCCGCGGCGGCAAACATCTGCGGCAAGGAAGTTCCGCACGACAAGACGCCGTGGTTCTGGTCGGATCAGTACGAACTCAAGCTTCAGATCGTCGGGCTCAGCCAGCATTATGACAACGTCATCCTGCGCGGCGATCCGGCGACTTGCTCTTTCAGCTGCTGTTACCTGCGCGAGGGCGAGCTGATCGCGCTCGACGCCGTGAACCACGCCAGGGATTTCATGGCCGCACGCAAGCTGATCGCCGAGCGTGCGCGGCCCGACATTACCAGGCTCGCCAACGACGCCCTCGCCCTGCGGGACACTTTATAATGAGGGCGAATGGACAAGATCGACGTCGTCGAGCGCGAATTCCGCGCCATGCTCGCCAAGATGACCGGGGGACTCGCGCCGCAAGACTACGGCGCGGCCTTCTGGGACTGGTGGCTCAATCTCGCGCAATCGCCTGACAAACAGGCCGAGTTGCAACAGACGGCGCTGCGCCAGGCGATGGATCTCTGGCGCTTCAATGCCGAGGCCGCCCAGGGCAAGCCGATGGCGCCAACCGAGAATGGCGACCGTCGGTTCGCGAATCCCGCCTGGCAGCAGTATCCGTTCAACGTCTGGGCCCAGGCATTCCGGAACGGCATGTCGCTCCTCGAGATGTCGGCGCGCGACGTTCCCGGCGTCGAGCCCCGCAACGCGCAGCTCGTCGAATTCGCCGCGCGCCAGGCAGCCGAATCGCTCTCGCCCGACAACAACCCGCTGACCAACCCCGAAGTGCTGCAGCAGACGGTCGCCGAGGGGGGCCAGAACCTAGCGCGCGGCTACAAGAATTTCCTCGACGACATCGAGCGCACGGTCCAGGGCGGCGATGCGCCGGGCACGGAGGACTTCCGTGTCGGTGAGAGGGTCGCCGTCACCGAGGGCAAGGTGATCTTCCGGAACGAACTGATCGAGCTGATCCAGTACGCGCCGACGACGCCGGACATCCATGCGGAGCCGGTACTCATCGTCCCGGCCTGGATCATGAAGTACTACATCCTGGACCTCTCGCCGAAGAACTCGCTGGTCGCCTGGCTCGTCGACCAGGGCTTCACCGTGTTCATGATCTCCTGGAAGAACCCGACCGCAGCGGACCGCGAACTCAGCATGGATGACTACGTGCGCAAGGGAGTCTACGTGGCGCTGGACGCGGTCGGTGCGGTCGTACCGGATCGCGAAATTCACGCCGTCGGCTACTGCATCGGCGGCACGCTGCTTTCGATCGCCGCCGCGGCCCTCGCCGCGTGGGGCGACACGCGCATCCGCGACATCACGCTGCTTGCCGCACTGACGGATTTCCGCGAGCCCGGCGAACTCTCCCTCTACATCAGCCCGGCGCAAATCGAAATGCTAGAGGCCCTCATGTTCAAGGAGGGCGTGCTCGATTCGAAGCAGATGGGCGGCGCTTTCACGATGCTGCGTGCCCACGATCTTCTCTGGCAGCCGGCCGTGAAGTCCTACCTCAAGGGCGAGCGGGACGGGATGATCGACCTGATGGCCTGGAACGCCGATGGCACGCGCATGCCCTGGAGGATGCACACCGAGTACCTGGTCGGGCTGTACCTGAACAACGACCTGGCCGAGGGCCGCTTCAAGGTCGAGGGTGAGAAGATCACCCTAAAGGACATCAAGCTGCCGATGTTCGTGGTGGGTACCGAGACGGATCACGTCGCGCCGTGGAAATCGGTCTACCAGGTCAGCGCGCTCACCTCATCGCCTGAATTCACCTTTCTGCTCACGAGCGGCGGACACAACGCCGGCATCGTGAGCGGTCCCGTGCATCCGAAGCGGCGCCATCGCGTGCGCACGCAGAAATCCGGCGAGGCTCCGCTGCCCGCCGACGAGTGGTTTTCCGGGACCGACGCAAAACCCGGTTCCTGGTGGCCGACCTGGGCAGAATGGCTCAAGGCCCATTCTTCGCCGACACGCACCGCGCCGCCGGCGATGGGCGCGCCCGAGGAAGGTTACCCGCCGCTCGGCGACGCGCCGGGCGAATACGTCCTGCAACGCTAGGCGTCCTGGTCCGGGCTCAATGACGGATCGGCGTCCACCGCGCCGACCGGCGCGCATTGCGATCGCCACCCGTTTCACCCTCGTACGACATCGGCTGCTCGGCCGCCAGTCCATCCGGTTGCGGATCGAGTGCGTGGATGTTGATCACCATCAGTGCCTCGCCGCCCTCTTCCGTCACGGCGCCGAGATAACCGCCGCAGCGGCCGCAGAAGATGAAATCCGCCGTCTTGTGCCCGAAGCGGTAGCGCGAGAGCACCCCGGGGTCCTGGTGCCTGAAGCGGACCGATCCCGCCGGATCCGAGGTGTAAACCCCGCCGTGCTTGCGGCAGAAACTGCACTGGCAAGCGCGCACCGGCCACTCGCCCGGCGGCATCGAAGTGCGGTATTCGAACCCGATGGCGCCACAGTGACAGCGCCCGCGCCAGGCGCTCACTTGCGGATGCTCGAAGGAAGGCGCTCGAATTCGTCCGCCTGGGGCATCGCACCGAGTGCCCCGAGCAGGTCGGCCGGCGGCGCGATCAGCTTGCGCTTTGCAAGGTCGAGCCAGCCGCCCTCGCTCGTGATCCTCGCGGCGAGCTTCCCGTCGCCGTTCAGGATCTCGTTCCGCAGCCGGAAGCGTGAGCCGTCCGTCGCCATGCCGGCGATCTCGAGCGTTACCATGATCGGCTCAAGCAGCCCGATCTCGCGGAAATATTCAAGCTCGTCCCGCCGGACGACCGGGCCGATCCGGCGCTTCGCGAACTCGGCCACCGGAAAACCCTTCTGCTCGAAGAAACTCATGCGGGCGTCGACGCACTTGCTGAGGTAGGCGACGTTCGCCATGTGGGCGTTCGCGTCCATGTCGGCCCAGCCTGCAATTGCCTGGATCGAGAACTGCCTGGCGGTCATTTGAAGCAGTGAAAGTTCAGCTTGTTGCCGTCGAGATCCCGAAAATACGCGCCGTAGTAGTCGTCACCGCGCGGGCCCGGCGGGCCCTCATCGGAGCCGCCGAGCTCGATCGCCTTCTTGTACATCGCATCGACGCGCTCCGGCTTGCCGACATCGAACGCAACCATGACGCCATTGCCGACGGTCGCCGGCATCTTGTCGAACGGCTCGGTGATCGCGAGGCCCGGCTTGCCTTTGCCCGTTCCCCAGACGATGAAAGTGTCGTAATCCATGATGCGCTTGGCGCCCATTTCGGCGAACAGCCTGTCGTAGTAGGCCGCGGCGCGCTTCAAGTCGTTGGTACCCAGGCACACATATCCGATCATTTTGCTCTCCGGTCGATTTAATGAATGGCCTTGAAAAAATCCTGGAGCTTGGCGGCGTCAAGCCGCCCCTCGCTTCGCAGGCCGCTGCAGACGTCCAGCCCGGCGGGTTGCACCCGATGCAGCGCGGCGCGCGCATTGCCGGGATGCAGGCCGCCGGCCAGGAGCACGGGGACACCGACGCTGCCGCAGATGCGTCGGCTGTGCGCCCAGTCGTGAACGCGGCCCGTGCCGCCCAGCTCCTTGACCGCAAGTCGCGGATTGCCGGAATCGAGCAGCAGCGTGTCGACGAGCGGCGCCACGGCGCGGGCCTCGTCCACCGATTCAGGGCCGGTCACGTGGATCACCTGGACGAGCCGTGTCTCCGGCAGGAGCCTGCGCAGGCGCCGCAGCTCGGACTCATCGACGGCGTCGACGAGTTGCACGGCGGATGTCCCGCAGCGGCGGTGCTGCGCGGCAATGGCCTCGGCATCGACCAGCGCAGTCAGCAGGAAGGTCTCGGTCGGACGCGGCACGGCCGCCGCGATACGGGCAATCTGGTCCTCTTCGATCGGCCCCGGCCCGCTCGGCATGGCCGACACGAGGCCGACCGCGGAGGCGCCGGCCGACACCGCGAGCCGTGCCTCGTCGAGGTCGGCGATGCAGCAGACCTTCACGAACAACGCGCAAGGCTCCGCCGGTTGCTCATGGTCAGGTCCAGCGATTCGAGTTCTGCTCGAAGTCCTGATTCTGGGGCCGCACGACGCAGAACCTCTGCCCGGTGGGCGCTTCCATGACGACCCAGCCGTGCACTTTCCTAAGCCGCTTCGCGCCCAGATTCTCGAGTCGTCGCACTTCCGCCTCGATATCGTCGGCCTCGATATCGAGATGCACGCGGCTGTCGTGGTCGACCGCCTGCACCTCGATGTGCATGCGTTCCCCGGGAACTTTCAGCTTGACGTAGGTATCGCCCTCCTGGCCCGGCAGGATCTCGGTCGCCATGCCGAGCGCCTCGGACCAGAAGCGGGCCGCGCCGTGGAGGTCGTCGGTCCGGCAGTCAATGATGAATCCTGCGAGCCTGCTCTTGTGCATGACGTACTTAACCCCCGTCCGTTGCGATTGGCAACTCCATGTAAACGTCCGCCCGGACGTAATCGGAGGGGTCGGGGTCAATCGCGTGGCGGAACCCCGGTCGCTCGAAGAGCCGGATCGCATTGGCGAGCTCGCAGCACCCGTCGCCGGCGCGTATCAGCGCGACCGTGCCGACGACTTCCTCGCCATCCAGTGCGAAAAAGATCGTGCCGCCTCTCGCGACGATCGCCGCAAACGGATCATCAAGTACCTTGCGATCCGGCGCCTCGACCTTGAACAGCCCTTCGATCCAGGCAAGGTTGAGCCGGCGGAAATCGGCATCGTGCTTGCGCCGGAACGGGACGATCGTGATACCGGTCATCCGCCCGTTCCGCCCCGCCATTCACGGGCCAGCAAGCCGAAGAGAGCCGAATCCTGGATTTCGTCGCCGACGTTCCATCGCTCGCGAAGCAGGCCCTCGCGTTGGAAGCCAAGCTTCCCGAGGAGCCTTAGCGAATTCTCGTTGCGCGGGTCGACGTCTGCCTCGAGTCGTCGTAGCCCAAGCGTCCGGAACGAGAAATCGAGAAGCGCGGCCATCGCCTCCATCATGTAGCCCCGCTTCCAGTAGGCGCTGCCGAGTGCGTAACCGAGCTCCGCACGCTTGTTGGCCGCGTCGACATGCAACAGCGTGCAGGTGCCGATCACCCGGCCGTCCTCCTTGCGCTCGATCCCCCACTGGAACACGGACTTTCGCGAGAACCCGTCGTGGATCCGGGCGACGTAGGCCTCCGCTTCGGAGCGCTCTTTCATCGCGGGAGAGGACCAGTAGCGCATCATCCGTGGATCGGAAAATATGGCGAATATCGCGCCGACGTCGCGGCCGGTCAGCCAGCGCAGCCTCACGCGAGGACCGTCCAGTGTCGGGAGCCCGTCGCCGTCGATCATTCGTGCAGCAGCTCCTCGTAGACCGCGAGGTCCGCCGCCGAGAAACAGCAGAAAATGACCTCACGCAGCTTGCGAGCGGATTGCAGGACATCGCGGCTGGCGGCGATCGCGATGCGGGCCGCGGGCTTCACGGGATAGGCATAAACGCCCGTGCTGATCGATGGAAAGGCGACTGTTTCGAGCGATTCCGCCTCGGCAATTTCGAGCGCGCGCCGATAGGCGGAGGCCAGCAATTCCGGTTCTTTGTTGTCGCCGCCGCGCCAGACAGGGCCCACCGCGTGGATGACATGGCGGCATGGCAGGCGATAGGCAGACGTGATCTTTGCGTCGCCCGTCGCGCAGCCGCCGAGCCGGCGGCATTCCGCCAGGAGTTGGGGTCCCGCCGCCCGGTGTATGGCGCCGTCCACGCCGCCGCCGCCCAGCAGCCTTTCGTTCGCGGCATTTACGATCGCATCCACCTCGAGTGTCGTGATATCCGCGCGAATGGCGCGCAAGGTCGGCTCGAGGTTCATTCAACGAGTCCTGGATTCGGGTGGTTGCTGGTCACGGCGCATTTTACCGGGCTAGAATCGTTCGATGCGCTTTACGAAGATGCATGGACTCGGCAACGACTTCATCATCTTCGACGCCCCGCCCAGCGGCGCCCCCGGCACCGAAATCATTCGCCGCCTCGCTGACCGCTACACGGGCATCGGGTTCGACCAGGCCCTCATGCTCGAGCCGCCCCGGCGCCCCGGCACGGTAGCGTACTACCGCATTTTCAATGCCGATGGGCGCGAGGTCGAGCAGTGCGGCAACGGTGCGCGATGCATTGCCCGCTTCCTTCGCGAGCGCGGGGGTGCCCCTGAAGGCGAGCTCGTGCTCGACAGTCCCGGCGGCCTGGTCCAGACGAGAATGCAGGGTGACCAGGTGTCCGTGACGATGGGCGTGCCGGACTTCAACCCGGCCTCACTCCCCTTCGTGGCGAGCGACGAGGCCCATGTCTATCCGCTGCAATTGGTCGGGAGAGACGTCGAAATCGGCGCCGTATCGGTCGGCAACCCGCACGCCGTCATCCGGGTACCGTCGGTTACCGACGCCCCGGTCGCGCGGCTCGGGCCCCTGATCGAGAGCCACCCGCGATTTCCGAGGCGCACCAACGTCGGTTTCATGGAGGTTATCGACCGGTGCCACATCCGCCTGCGCGTGCACGAGCGCGGCACGGGTGAGACCCGCGCCTGCGGCACGGGCGCCTGCGCGGCGGTCGCGGTGGGGCGCCGGCACGGCCTCCTCGATGAAAATGTGCGGGTCGACCTTCCGGGGGGCCGACTCGACATACAATGGAAGGGACCCGGCGAGCTGATCTGGATGACCGGGCCCGCGGAACTCGCATTCGAGGGAGATGTGAAGCTATGACGACCAGACCGGTTCGCGGCGTCGAGATCGCCGAAGTCGACGAGGCCGCCGTCGCCTCCTATCTGTCCGCGACACCCGAGTTTTTCGATCGCCACGCGCAGTTGCTCTCAAAGATCCGGCTGCCGGACTCGCGCGGCGGCCCATCCACCGTGTCCCTCCTCGAGCGTCAGGTCGAGGTGCTTCGCGAGCGCAATCGCCAACTCGAGCGCAAGGTCAAGGATTTCGTCGACGTCGCCCGGGAAAACGATGCCCTTGGCACGCGGGTGCTCGCCATGGCGCGACGCCTGATCACGGCGCCGGATCATGCCGCCGCGATCGGCGCGATTGAATCGGCGCTGCGCGAGGAATTCGGCGCCGGGCAGTCGGTGCTCGTGCTGACCGCCGGCCAGGCCCCGCAGGGCCTGGAGGAGAACCGCTTCCTGCGTGTCGTGCCCGCCGAAGCCCCGGAATTGCGCTCCTTCGAAACGCTGTTCAGCGCCGGCAAGCCGCGTTGCGGGCAGCTGCGCGATTCGCAGCGTGAGTTCCTGTTCGGCGCCGATGCGACGGAAATCGGCTCGGTTGCGCTCGTGCCGCTTGGCTCCAAAGGCGGCCTTGGTCTCCTCGCCTGCGGCTCGCACGACAGCCAGCGCTTCAACCCGACCATGAGCACGGATTTCCTCGGCCACATCGGGGAGCTGATCGCCGCCGCGCTGACCGGGGACTGATGCAAGGTAAGGCGGCGGCGTGGATCGGGCGCTACCTGGCCCACCTGCGGACCGAGCGCCGGCTCTCGCCCCACACGGAAGCGGCCTATCGACGCGACCTCGATGCCCTCGTCGCCTTTTGCGAAGGCGAAAAGATCACGGGCTGGAAGCAGCTCGACAATTTCCACGTGCGGACCTTCGCCGCGCGCGAGCATCGCGACGGGCTTGGGCCGCGCAGCGTCCAGCGGCGCCTCTCCGCCCTGCGCGGCTTCTTCAACTACCTGATCCGCGAGAAGGTCATCGAGGCGAATCCGGCTGCCGACATCCGCGCACCCAAGGCGGCAAAGCGCCTCCCCAAGACGCTCGACGTCGACCAGGTGGCGAGCCTGCTCGAACGCAAGCCGGGCGATGCGCTTTCACGCCGCGACCTTGCAATGCTGGAACTGCTCTACTCCTCGGGGCTTCGGCTGGCGGAACTCGCGGGGCTCGACATCGCCGACCTCGACCTCGCCGACCGCACCGTGCGCGTGCTCGGCAAGGGCTCGAAGACCCGGGTATTGCCGGTCGGCAGGCAGGCGGTCGCCGCAATTCGCGCCTGGCTCGCGGACCGCGCAGGAATCGTCAGCGGCGGCGGCAACGCGCTTTTTGTCGGCCGCAACGGGCGGCGCCTCGGCGCCCGCGCGATCCAACGGCGCATCGGGCGCTGGGCGGCGGCGAGCGACCTCAACGTGCCGGTGCACCCGCACCTGCTGCGCCATTCCTTCGCGACCCACCTGCTCGAGTCGAGCCGCGACTTGCGCGGCGTACAGGAACTTCTCGGCCACGCCGACATCAGTACTACGCAGGTCTATACCCACCTTGATTTCCAGCACCTGGCCCGCATCTACGACGAATCCCATCCGCGGGCACGAAGGCGCAAGTAGCTGACCCCATGAGCAATTCCAGATTCGATCCGCACGGCACGACGATTCTTTCGGTGCGTCGCGACGGCATCGTGGCGATGGGCGGCGACGGCCAGGTGACCGTCGGCAACACGGTCATGAAAGCCAATGCCCGCAAGGTGCGGCGTCTTTATGGCGACAAGATCCTCGCCGGATTCGCGGGCGGTACGGCGGATGCCTTCACGTTGTTCGAGCGTTTCGAAGGCAAGCTCGAGAAATACGGCAACCTGACCCGCGCCGCCATCGAGCTAGCCAAGGACTGGCGCACGGACCGCGCGCTTCGCCGCCTCGAGGCGCTGCTCTGCGTCGCGGACAGGCAGTCATCATTCATCATCTCGGGCAACGGAGACGTCATCGAGCCCGAGGAATCGGTCATGGCGGTCGGTTCCGGGGGCCCTTTCGCGCTTGCCGCGGCCCGCGCCCTCATCGCGAACACGCCACTCTCGGCACGAGAGATCGTCGAACGCTCGCTCGGCATCGCCGCCGACATCTGCATCTACACGAACCGTAATTTCGTCATCGACGAACTGGCCGCGTAGCCATGGAGACGATGACCCCCCGCGAGATCGTCCAGGAACTGGACAAGCACATCGTCGGCCAGGCCGCCGCCAAGCGCTCGGTCGCGATCGCGCTCAGGAACCGCTGGCGCCGGATGCAGGTCGGCGAGCCGCTGCGCCAGGAGATCACGCCCAAGAACATCCTGATGATCGGGCCGACCGGCGTCGGCAAGACAGAGATTGCGAGGCGCCTCGCAAGGCTCGCGCGCGCGCCTTTCATCAAGGTCGAGGCCACGAAATTCACCGAGGTCGGCTATGTCGGCCGCGAGGTGGATTCCATCGTCAAGGATCTGGTGGACGTTGCCGTGAAGCTGACCCGAGAGGAGGAAATTGCAAAAGTGCGCCCGCGCGCGACCGACGCGGCCGAAGAGCGGATCCTCGACGCGCTCCTGCCCAAGCTCACGAATGGCGACGAGACCCGGCAGAAATTCCGCAAGATGCTGCGCGAAGGCCAACTTGACGATCGCGAGGTCGAAATCGAGTTGCGAGCGGTGCCGGTCGGCTTCGAGATCATGGCCCCGCCAGGCATGGAAGAGATGACCCAGCAGCTACAGCAGGTCTTCCAGGGCATTGGTGCGGGCCGCACGAGGACGCGCAAGCTCAGGATTCGCGAGGCATTGAAGGCGCTCACCGACGAGGAAGCGTCGAAGATGGTCAATGAGGAGGAACTGCGCACCCGCGCGCTTGCCAACGCGGAACAGAATGGCATCGTGTTCATCGACGAGATCGACAAGATCTGCCGCCGCACGGAGACCTTGGGAGCCGACGTGTCGCGCGAGGGCGTGCAGCGCGACCTGCTGCCGCTCGTCGAGGGCTGCACCGTCAGCACCAAGCACGGCATGGTCAAGACCGACCACGTGCTGTTCATCGCCTCGGGCGCTTTCCACATGGCGAAGCCATCGGACCTCATCCCCGAACTGCAGGGACGGCTGCCGATCCGCGTCGAGCTGGACCCGCTCACGGTCGGGGATTTCGAGCGCATTCTTTCGGAACCCGACGCCTCGCTATGCGCACAGTACACCGCGCTCCTCGGGACCGAGGGTGTCGGCGTGACATTTACGCCGGACGGCATTCGTCGCATCGCCGAGATTGCATCGTCGGTCAACGAGAAAACCGAGAACATCGGCGCGCGCCGGCTGCACACGGTTATGGAACGCCTGCTCGAACAGGCGTCATTCGATGCCGCGGACCGTGACGGCACGACCATCGAGGTCGATGCGGCTTTCGTGGACCGTCATCTCGGCGAGCTCGCCAAGGACGAAGACCTGTCGCGCTACATCCTCTGATGCCTGCGCCCACTGCGATCACCGTCAGGCGGAAGACTCGCGTGGTCGAGGTCACCTGGGCCGATGGGATGCGGTTCGCGCTGCCGTTCGAATACCTCCGTGTCTATTCGCCCTCCGCCGAGGTACGCGGCCACGGCGGCGGCGAGGGCAAGCTCGAGCTCGCCAAGGAATCGGTGCAAGTCACCCGAGTCGAGCAGGTCGGCGTCTATGCCGTGCGGCTTCACTTCGACGACGGCCACGACACCGGCCTTTACGGCTGGGATTACCTGCGCGAACTGGGCCAGCAGTACGAGGCGAAGTGGGCGCGCTACCTGGAGCGCTGCGAAAAGCTCGGATACGAGCGCAAGCCCCCTCCCTGAGGCACACGGGCCGCCGAACCCGTAGAATCGGGTTCCCGTGAAGACCGTCGATTTCGGCTACGAGCGCGTCACTCCGCCGGAGAAAACGGCCCGTGTTCGCGGCGTCTTCGACTCGGTCGCCGGCCATTACGACCTGATGAATGACCTCATGTCGGGGGGTCTGCACCGGCTGTGGAAGCGGTTCGCGCTCGCGCAGACCGGTTTGCGCCCCGGCCAGTGTGCGCTGGATGTGGCCTCCGGCACCGGCGACCTCGGCGCCGGCGTCGCGCGCCAGGTTGGCCACGGGGGCCTCGCCGTCCTGACCGACATCAATCGCGAGATGCTCTCGCGGGGCCGCGACCGTCTGATCGATCGCGGGCTCGCAGCGCAGGTCGCGTTCGTGATCGCCAATGCCGAGTGCCTGCCATTTCGCGACTGCTGCTTCGACTGCGTGACGATCGGATTCGGGCTGCGCAACGTCACCGACAAGCCCACGGCGCTCGCATCCATGCGTCGCGTGCTGCGCCCGGGCGGGCGGCTGCTCGTGCTGGAATTCTCGAAGCCGACGCTTACGGCGCTGCAGCCGGTGTATGACGCCTATTCATTCAAGGTGCTGCCAAGGCTCGGCGGCATCGTCGCCGGCGATGCGGCGAGCTACCGCTATCTCGCCGAATCAATTCGCATGCACCCGGACCAGGAAACCCTGGCGACGATGATTCGCGAGGCCGGCTTCGACGATTGCCGCTGGCACAACCTCGCAGGCGGCATCGTCGCGCTTCACGTCGGCGTCGTGCACTAGGCCCGGCATGACGCCCGAGTTCCTGCGGCCGATCGAAAAGCTGCTGAATCGCCACATCGCGGCTTCGAGCCGGGCCCGGGGCCTGCTTGCCGGACTCCACGGACGGTCGATGGAGCTCCGGTTCGCCGCAACGCCCTTGCGCATCCGACTGGCTGCCGGACCGGATCGCGTGGAAGTCCGCCCGGCCGCCGACGAGCCTGCCGACGCGATCATCGAGGGCACGCCGCTCGCTTTCCTTCGCCTTTCGGCGGGCGATGCCGGCCAGTCGATCCGGGCCGGCGGAATGGACATCAAGGGCGATGCCGAGATCGCGGAAGGATTCCGCCGCCTGCTCGTAGCCGCGCGGCCGGATCTCGAGGAGGAACTGTCGCGTCTCACAGGTGACGTCGCGGCACACTTTCTCGCGGGTTTCGCGCGCGACGCGATCGATTTCGGCCGCCGCGCCGGCGCAACGCTGGCGCGCAACGTCTCCGAGTACCTGACCGAGGAGAGCCGCGACCTGCCGGTCCGGCTCGAGGTCGAGGAGTTCCTGGAGGGCGTCGATCGCCTTCGTGAAGCCGTGGACCGTCTCGAGGCCCGGCTCGGCGCCGCCGAACGGGCACGGAGCCGCGGATGATCTCGACACGGGTCGCCCGGCGCCTGCTCACGATCCATCGCGTGCTGGTGCGCTACGGTCTCGACGATTTCGTGCGCGCCACGCATCTCTACCGGCCGCTGCGCTTCGTGTTCTGGCTGTCGCCCTGGACCTGGTTCACGCGCCGGCGCGGCACTCGCGGCGAGCGACTTCGACGCGCGCTCGAGGATCTTGGTCCCATTTTCGTCAAGTTCGGGCAGGTGGTCTCGACACGGCGCGACCTGCTGCCGGTCGACATCGCCGACGAGCTTGCGATGCTCCAGGACCGCGTGCCGCCGTTTCCGGGCGAGATCGCGAAGGCGCGCATCGAGGCGGCGCTCGGCCGCCCGACTGCGGAGCTGTTCCGCGACTTCGACATAGCACCACTTGCCGCCGCGTCGATCGCGCAGGTGCATGCGGCGGTCCTGCAGGATGGGCGCGAGGTGGTCGTCAAGGTGCTTCGCCCCGGCATGCGCGAACTGATCGGCCGCGACCTCGAGGTGCTGCACGCGCTCGCAGGGCTCGCCGAAGAGTACTGGCCGGATTCACGCCGTTTCCGGCCGCGCGAAGTGGTCGTCGAGTACGAAAAGACGATCCTGAACGAGCTGGACCTCATGCGCGAGGCCGGAAACGCCTCGCAGCTCAAGCGCAATTTCGCGGGCTCGCAGATGCTGCACGTGCCGGAAGTCCACTGGGGCCTCTGCCGCCGTGAAGTCATGGTCATGGAACGCATCCGCGGCGTGCCGATTTCGGATGTCGCGCGGCTGCGCGAACTCGGCGCCGACATCCCGCGGCTCGCCGAGAACGGCGTGACGATCTTCTTCACGCAGGTTTTCTCGCACAATTTCTTTCATGCCGACATGCACCCGGGCAATATCTTCGTCGACGTTAGCGACCCGCTGAACCCGCGGTACGCGGCGGTCGATTTCGGCATCGTCGGCACCCTCGACCCGCGCGACCAGCTCTATCTCGCCGGCAATTTCCTGGCTTTTTTCGAACGCGACTATCGCAAGGTGGCGGTGTTACATGTCGAGAGCGGCTGGGTGCCCGCCGGCACGCGGGTGGACGAACTCGAATCGGCCGTCCGCACGGTCTGCGAGCCGATCTTCGACAAGCCGCTCAAGGACATCTCCTTCGGCATCGTGCTGCTGCATCTCTTCGAGATCGCGCGCCGCTTCCAGATGCAGGTCCAACCGCAGCTCTTCCTGCTGCAGAAGACGCTGCTCAACATCGAAGGCCTCGGCCGGGATCTCTACCCGGAACTCGACATCTGGAAGACTGCGCTGCCGATCCTGCGCGCCTGGATGCGCGAGCGCGCGAGTCCACGTGCGGTCATCGGCAGCCTGCGCGATCACTGGCCCGACATCGCCGAGGGGATCAAGGTGCTGCCCGTGATCGCGCGCCGTGCGATTCGCCGCGCCTACGACGAAGAGCTCGTCCTGCGCACGGAATCCGCGTCCCTCGACGCGCTCCGCGCCGAGATGCGCCGCCAGCGCCGCCGCAGCGACGCAATCGTTGCGGCCGGCGTCGTATTCCTGGGCGGCATCATCTGGCTCGCCCTCGCGACGCGGCCGGCATGGATCGGCTGGGCCCTCGCCGGCAGCGGCGCCGTGTGGCTGGTCAGCCGGGTGCGCGCGGACGCGGGATGAGTACCGTGATGCGCGGTTTCGCGCTGCTGGCATCGCTGGCTACATTCCAGGCCTGCGGCGCGGGCGTCGCCGTATCCACCCGTCTGCCCGAATTCACGCACCGGAACGCAGCAGACTGGATTAATTCCGGGCCGCTTACGCTGGAGGGTCTGAAAGGCCAGGTCGTGCTGCTCGAGTTCTGGACTTTTGACTGCATCAACTGCCGGCGAACGCTGCCCTGGCTCAAGGCCGTGCATGCGCGCTACGGTGACGAGGGCCTGGTGATCGTCGCCGTGCATTCACCGGAGTTTGCGGCCGAGCGCGAACCGGACAATGTCCGTACGGCCGTCCGGCGGCTTGGCATCGAGTATCCCGTGATGCTGGACGCCGATTTCTCTTACTGGAACGCACTCGGAAACCGCTACTGGCCGGCGATCTACCTGGTCGACCGAAAAGGCCGGGTCGCGGCCCATGAAATCGGGGAACTGCATCAGGGCACGGCCCGGGGAGATGGGGTCGAACAGGAGATCCGGCGCCTGCTGGCCGACCTCACTCGACATTGAAGGCGACGCGCTTCGCCCACGAGCTTGCACGTGGCAACGTCGATGACCTGCACGTCCTGCGATAGCGGGCTCTCGATGAGGACGCGGGTGAATGCCGATGCATGAGCTCGTTCTTCGGTCAGGCGCGCACTGCCTGGCTGGAAAGCGATGATCCCAGTCGCGTGACCAGTTGCACGAGATGTTCCACGTCGCTTTCGTCATTTTCGTAATGCAGAAAACAGACGCGAAGCGAGGTCTTGCCGCGCACGCGGGTAGTGGGCAGATGAGCCTCGCCGCTTCCGCTGATAGCCTGCGAAATCCGCTCGTTGAGCCTGTCGAGCGCCGCGTCATCCAGGTCCCGACCCGCCGGTCGATAGCGGAAATTCACCACCGATAGCGACGCGGGGGAGAGCAGTTCGAGATCGGGCGTGACGCGCACGCGTGCTTCCAGCAGCCCGGCCAGGCGATTGCAGCGGGCCACCAGTTCGGCGACGCCATTGCGCCCCAATCGTGCGATGGCGGCCCAGACCTTCAGGACGCGATTGCCGTAGGTGAGCTGGAACATGTGCTCGCAGGGCCAGGGTGCCTCGCCGCTGCCGGCTACGAGATAGTCGGGAGTGAGCGAATAGGCGGCGCGATGGACCTGCGGGTGTCGTGTCAGCAGGGCACCGCAGTCGAGCGGCACCTGCAGCCACTTGTGCGGGTTCAGCGTGACGGAATCGACCCGCGCGAGAGCCTTGAAGTGATCGCCGCAGCCGGGATCCAGCGCCGCCCAGGCGCCGAAGGCACCATCGACATGCAGCCAGATGCCGAATTCAGCGGCGATGTCGGCAATCTCCCCCAAAGGATCGATCGCACCGGTGTTCGTGGCGCCTCCGCAGGCAACGATGGCAAAAGGCAGGTTTCCGGCCCTTAGGTCGAACTCGATCGCACGGCGCAGGGCGTCGGGCCGCATGCGGAAATCCGTATCGGTTGGGATCTCGCGCAGGTGATTCGTTCCGATGCCGAGTTGCTCGACGCACTTGCGGATCGAGGAATGGCTTTCCACGCTTGCATACATGACCAGTCGCACGTGCCCGCTCTGCAGGCCATCGGTGCGCAGGTCCCATCCAGCGCGTTCGGCGGCGCGGTGGCGTGCCGCGGTCAGCGCGTTGAGGGTTGCCGCGGAGCCGCCGCTCAATAACAGGCACAGGCTGCCTTCAACGGGGAATCCAACCAGTTCCATGATCCAGCGCCCGACGCTCACCATCAGGAAAATGGCCGAGTGGTCGTAGCCGTCGAGCCCGCAATTCATGGTGGTTGCGACCGCGTCGGCCAGAATCGAGACTGGAGCCGGCGGAGAATTGATCCAGCCATAGGACCGCCGGTGGCCGATGGCGATGGGCCAAGGCATGATTTCCCGCTCCAGGAAATCGAAGATGTGTTCCGGCGACTGCCCTTTGTCCGGCAAGGGCAGCGACATCAGGCGACGGCGAACATCCCCGGGCACGACGCGGTCGACCGGCTGACCGGGCAGGCTGCGGAGGTACTCGGCCAGCATCTCGACGGCGCGCGCGCCGAGTTCGTCGAAGTCCTCCCGGTCCTTGACGAAGGGATGCATGGCTGGCCATTAACGAAGCTGCCCGACGGGGTGTCAAGTCCGCGCCAGGTGCCATACTTGCCGGTATGGGGGTCAGGCTCATCCGACGCGCTCTCCACGTTCTTTTCCTGCTCAGCTTCGCCGTGGCGACTGGCGCGGCGGCGCGCGATGCGCCGAGCCGGCCGGGCATCGACGCTCCGGAACTCGCTCAACTCGGCCCTTTCAAGGTGGGCGTCAAGACTGTTGTGCTCGTGGACGCGGCCCAGGTGGATGTGCTGGCGTTCGATTCCGCGAGTGGCGTCGCCCCGAGGCGCGACCGCGCGCTGACGGTCGATCTCTGGTATCCCGCCGAGGTGCCGGCCGCTGCGTCGCCGGAAACCTACTCGGGCAGCCTGCCTGCCGAGCCGCCGGCGCCGCCGACGCGATTCACAATTCCCGGCATCGCGGTACGGGACGCAGATCCCGTTGCGGGGCGCTTCCCGCTGGTGATTGTTTCGCACGGTTACAGCAATGAAACGGTCGCGATGAGCTGGCTGACCGAGAATCTCGCTTCGAAAGGCTATGTCGTTGCGGCGATCCGCCACGAGGACCCTGCGATCACGGATCGCAGCAAGGTTTCCGAGCCCCTGCTTCGTCGTCCGCTCGATATCGCTTTCGTCGCCAGGACGCTGCAACGCACGCTCGCCGAGGCCGGAAGCGTCGATGCGTCACGGACGGCGTTGATCGGTTATTCAATGGGCGGTTATGGCGTGCTGACGGCCGCTGGCGGCGAGCTGGATCCCGAGAGCTCTTTGGCCCGGATGATTCCGGGCAGCCTCCTCGCGCCATATACGCGTGGCGGCGGCCAGAGCGATTCCGTGCGCGTATCCGGCGTCAAGGCGGTCGTCGCAATTTCGCCCGCAGGCGGATCCCTGGGAGCCTGGGGTACGGAGGGACTTCGTTCCATCACGGCCCCGCTGCTGCTCATCGCGGGCGATCGAGACGGGACCGTGAACTACCAGACCGGTGCGCGCGCATTTTTTGACATGGCGACGAACAGCCACCGCTACTTGCTGACATTCAGGGGCGCAGGCCATCGCATTGGCCTCGGGCCGGCCCCCGACGAAATGCGGAAACGGCTGTGGGATCTCGACTGGTTCGAGGATCCGGTATGGCGCCAGGATCGCATCGTCGGCATCAACCTGCACATGATCACCGCCTTCCTTGACCGCTACGTCAAGGATGACGCCAGTCGGGCAGCGTACCTCGACGGCCTCACGCGCGAATCGGCGCAGGGTGAGTGGCCGGCGTCTGCCGGCGGCGCCTACGACGCCTATAGCCCGGGTGCAGACGGCATCACGGTCTGGAAGGGATTCCAGCGCCAGCACGCGGAAGGGCTCGAGATGATCAGCAGCGCTCCACGCTAGGTCCGCGGCTCGATCCAGGTCGCAATCGCGCGCCCGCAGAGCTCGCCGAAGCCGTCGAAGATGGCCGTGCCGACGCGGTGCTTGCGCCCCTCGTGTGCGATCGGCCAGCCGATGACGACGCAAGGCATGTCGAGACGGACGCAGCGATCGATTCGTGCAGCGTAGGTGCCGAGCAGCGCACCGCGGGCCGCGGCACCGGAGGCGAAAAAACCCGGGCAATCGAGCGCGGCCCACATGAACTCCGGCAGCACCTTGCCGTCCGGGCCGACGAGCGAACGATCCGGCAGCCAGGCAGCCGCAACCAGGTCCTGGCCCTCGATCGGCGAGGCAAAGATCCGCATGCCGTCGCCGCGGGCTCGCGCGGGACCGCACACGAAGCAACCCGGATAGGTGTGATCGCGAAAGCCTTCGTAGCCGCTGACGGCAGCAAGCGCGCGCGGATAGGTCGGCGGCTTCGGAACGGCAAGCTCGAAAGTCCTGGGCGTCGCGCTCGCAATCACGGCTTCGCCATCCATCAGCAGCAGGCTCGCAGTCGCCGGGTCATCGAGAATCGCCAGTGCCTTGTCGAGGGGCGGCGGCCGCATCAGCCGCACTTCAACGGATTTTGCCGCCGCGGCCGCGAGCATTCCGCAGGTGTAGCCGCCGTTGCCCGAACCCGGCGGGCCACAGAAACGGTGTCCGATCACCAGCAGGCGATTCGAGCTCATCGTGCGCGGCATCCTAGCCCATCGAGGTGGATGCGGGCGCGCACGAGGGCTAAGCTGGCCGTCCTTTCGGACGGTAACGGGATCCGGGATGAAAGCAACCGCATGGTGGATCAGCCTCGCACTTCTCGCGCCAGCGGCCCAGGCCGCTGGTTCCGGCGACGGACTGCGCCAGTTCCTCGCGGCACGTTCCGCACACGACGCCGAGATCGCCCATTCGATCTGGGACTGGGCGGAAGTCGGCTACCAGGAAACCCGGAGTTCCGCATTGCTCGAGAAGGAACTCGCGGGCGCCGGATTCAAGGTCGAGGCAGGCGTTGCCGGGATTCCGACTGCATTCGTCGCGAGCGCCGGCAGCGGTAAGCCAGTCATCGGAATTCTGGCGGAGTACGACGCCCTTCCCGGCATCAACCAGGATGCGGTGCCGGAACGTAAGCCGATCGCGGGCAAGTACTCTGGACATGCCTGCGGTCATCACCTGTTCGGCACCGCATCGGTATCGGCGGCAATCGCGCTTGCGGACTGGCTCAAGAGGAGCGGCACGGCAGGCACGATCCGGGTCTATGGCACGCCGGCGGAGGAAGGCGGTTCAGGAAAGGTCTACATGGTGCGCGCCGGCCTCTTCAACGATATCGACACCGTGATGCACTGGCACCCGTCCGATGTCAATTTCGCCGGCGTCGATCGCTCGCTCGCCAACAAGACCGCAAAGTTCCGCTTCCACGGCCTCTCGGCGCATGCTTCCGGCGCCCCGGAGAAGGGGCGTTCGGCCCTCGACGCGGTCGAGGCGATGGACTACATGTCAAACCTGATGCGCGAGCACATCCCTTCGGACGCGCGCATGCACTACATCATTACGAGCGGCGGCTCGGCGCCGAACGTCGTCCCTGACTTCGCCGAGTCCTACTACTACGTCCGCCACATCGACCCGAAAGTCGTGGAGTCCATATTCGACCGCCTGGTGAAGACCGCCGAGGGCGCGGCACTCGGCACCGGAACCACCATGGACTACGAAATCATCGGAGGCGTGTACAACCTGCTGGCCAACGAGACGCTCGAGCGCGTGATGAACGCGAAGCTGAACGAGGTCGGCGGCGTTACTTACACGCCCGAAGAGCGGGCTTTCGCCGAGAAAATCTACGCGACACTGATCTCGCCATCGGTCGAGCTCGGCTCGCAGTCGGCCGTGCAGCCGTTCGACTTCGAGCGCCCCGGCCTCGGCTCGACCGACGTCGCCGACGTGAGCTGGACCGTTCCGACGGTCGGGTTGCGCACCGCGACCTGGGTGCCCGGGACGCCGGCGCACAGCTGGCAGGCGACAGCGGCCGGCGGCATGAGCATCGGCTACAAGGGCATGAATGTCGCGTCGCAGACGCTCGCGCTCATGGGCCGGGAGCTGTTCACGCGCCCGGAGCTGATCGCCAGGGCGAAGGCCGAATTCGAAAAGAAGCGCGGTCCCGATTTCGTGTATCGCCCGCTGCTCGGGGATCGCGCGCCGGCACTCGATTACCGCCGCGGCGTGCCGGGCGGCGGTGATGAATAGCCGCACGGCCGGTCGCGGCCGGCGGGCGTTTCATCGCCGGATTGCGGCCGACCTGCGCCGGGGCACTTAGAGTCGGAATATCAATGCCAGCCCTGCCTGGCCTGGAGATCAACATGCGTGGCCTTGCGTTCCTGCTTGCATCCTGCCTCCTCGCTGCCGCGCCGGCACAGGCGGCCGAAATCCCCGCGAACATTGCCGCGGCCGTCGCAGCCCCGGAGCGTCCCGCCGCGGATCGGGAGCGCGACGCGCGCGACAAGCCGGCGGAGCTGCTCACATTCGCGGGCGTCGAGCCCGGCATGAAGGTCGTCGACTTCTTCGGGGGCGGCGGCTACTGGACCGAGCTGTTCTCGCGGGCGGTCGGGCCGACCGGCAGCGTCACGCTCGTGAACAATCCGGGATACTGGATGTTCGGGAAAGACGGCCTGAAGACCCGCTTTGCCGACGGCCGGCTCAAGAATGCGACGTCCCGCGTCGTCGAGACGCGCGCGCTTGACCTCGGAAAGGGCCAATACGACCTGATCGAGATCTACATGTCGTATCACGACCTCTACTGGGTCGACGAGAACAAGGGTTGGCCGGCCATCGACGCCGACCTCGTCCTGAAGCAGCTGCATGATGCGCTGAAGCCCGGCGGGCACCTGCTGATCGTGGATCACGCCGCCCCGGCCGGCACCGGCAAGACCTCTGCGCAGACGCTCCATCGCATCGAGGAATCATTCACGAAGCAGGACATCACGAGCCACGGCTTCCTGTTCGAGAAAGCCTGGCCCGGCCTGCGCAACACCACCGACGACCACACGAAGAGCGTCTTCGATCCGGCAGTGCGAGGGAAAACCGACCGGTTTACGCACCTGTACCGCAAGCGCTGATTGCGGCCCTGACGCCGCAGACCAGCAGCGACTTCAGTTCATGCGCCTTGAGCGCGCCCGGTCAACGCGGACAATCAGGTCAGGATGAGTTTGGTACCCGCGATGAGCAGGACGACCGCGAGCAATTTCTTGACTACGGCTGGATCGAATCGCCGGCTGCCGAGGTAGGAGCCCACTGAGCCGCCGACCGCTGCGGCCGCCACGAGGACGAGCGCGAACGCCGGGAAATGCCGCGTGCTGCTGAGATTACCGAGCAGCCCGGCACTAGAATTGACGAGGATAAAGAGCGCGGAAACGGCCGCTGCGGTCTTCACGCGCGCCCAGCCTGCGAGGAGCAGGAGCGGCGTCAGAAAAATGCCCCCGCCCGTGCCGGTGAGACCGGACAGGAGCCCGATGGCACCTCCCGAAGCGAACGCCACGACGTGCGACGGATCCCTAGGTACATTCTCACGCGAAGCCGGCAGCAGGAAACGGACCGCTGAGTAGAGAAGGATGATTCCGACGAGCCCCTTGAAGATATTTGCGGGCAGGTCCAGGTAACCGCCAATGAAGGCGAACGGAACCGACAGGAGCGCAAAAGGCCAGAACAGTCGCCACGAGAAATGCCCGGCGCGCCAGAACTGCCAGGCGCCGATGGACGCGACCAGGATGTTGAGCGCAAGCGCCGTAGGCTTAATGACCTCCGGTGTCATGGAGAGGAGCGTCATGACGGCAATGTAGCCCGACGCTCCGGCATGTCCCACGGAAGAATAGAGGAACGCGATCAACAGGATGCCGACCGTCATCAAGGCGAGCGGGTCAGGCGTCATAGGCAAGGATCGGCTGTTGGCTCAGCTCTTGAGAAACGCCGCGAGCAGCCGTGGCCCATCCGGGGTCAGGATACTCTCGGGATGAAACTGTACACCATCGATCGCTAGCGACCGATGTCGCACTCCCATAACCTCCCCTTCCGCTGTCCAAGCCGTGACTTCTAATACGTCCGGAATCCGTTCGCGCTCCGCGATCAGCGAATGGTATCGGCCCGCCTCGAAAGGGTTGGGCAATCCCGCGAAAATGCCGCGGCCATCGTGCAGGACTTGTGATGTCTTCCCGTGCATCAGCTGATCTGCGCGCACGATGGAGCCTCCGTACACTTCGACCAGCGCCTGGTGGCCGAGGCAGACGCCAAGGATCGGTACGCGGCCCGCGAATGCCTGGATCATGTCCTTCGATACGCCTGCACCTGACGGAACGCCGGGCCCAGGTGACACGCAGAGGTGCGTCGGCAAAAGTTCGAGCGCTTGGTCCATCGAGACCTGATCGTTTCGACGCACCTGGACTTCGACGCCGAGCACGAGGAACGCCTGGACCAGGTTGTAGGTGAAGGAGTCGTAGTTGTCGATCAGGAGCAGGCGCGGCGGTACGCGACCCTCCGATGCGCTCACGAATCCGGACCCGAGAACGGCAGCTTCAGGTAGCTCCGGCCGTCGGATTCCGCGGGCGGCGGCCGGCCGCCGCGAATGTTGAACTGGATCGCGGGATAGAGAAGCGTCGGCATCTCGAGCGTCGCATCGCGCTTCCTGCGCATGGCGGTGAATTCCTCCTCGCTCGTGCCATCGCGCAGATGGATGTTCGCCTCGCGCTGGGCCGCGATCGTCGTCTCGCAGCGCGGTTCCCGCCCGCCGGGCCCATAGTCGTGACAGACGAAGACTCGGGTCGAGCCGGGCAGCTCATAGAGCCTGCGGATCGAGGCGTAGAGAATATTCGCGTCGCCGCCCGGAAAATCGCAGCGAGCCGTGCCGCCGTCCGGCATGAAGATCGAGTCGCCGACGAAGACCGCATCGCTGATCAGGTAGCTCAGGCTGTCGCCGGTGTGCCCCGGCGTCGCCATCACGCTCACAGGCAGCGATCCGATCGTGAATTCGTCGCCGTCCGACAGGAGCTGGTTGAACTGCCGGCCATCGACCGGGAAACCCGGCTCGAGGTTCAAGACCTTTTGGAAGGTGAGCTGCACTGCACGGATGCCTTGCCCGATCGCGATCTGGCCGCCAATCGCGGCCTGTAGCCAGGGCGCTGCGCTCAGGTGGTCCGCATGGGCATGCGTTTCGAGGATCCACTGGTTGGTCAGCGATTGCCCGCGCACGAAGGCGGCGATGACATCGGCGCTTTTCGTCGAGGAGCCCCCGGATTTCGGGTCGAAATCGAGGACCGGGTCGATGATCGCCGACTTTCGCGTCCGAGGATCGATGACGACGTAACTCCAGGTCCCGGTCGACTCATGGCGGAATGGATTGACCTCGGGAGTCACCAGGTATCCTCAAAGGCGACGACGGGCGGCCAAAGTAGCACGTAATTCCCGCGCGTATAATCGCGCCGTGGCAGACTTCGAAAAACTGGGCGCGTTCTACATGGGCCGCAGCTACGACGCGACCAGGGACGCGCTCGCCGCCGAGCCCCTGATGATCGACTCGCGCGACCTGACGACGCACGCGGTCTGTGTCGGCATGACGGGCAGCGGCAAGACCGGCCTTTGCATCTCGCTGCTCGAGGAAGCCGCGCTCGACGGCATTCCATCGCTCGTGATCGACCCCAAGGGCGACATCGCCAACCTGATGCTCACCTTTCCCGGACTCACCGCTGCGGAATTCCAGCCCTGGATCGACCCGGCGGAAGCGGCCCGCAAGGGCATGACCACCGAGGCGCTTGCCGCAAGGACGGCCGAGACCTGGAAGAACGGCCTCGCCGAATGGGGCGAGGATGGCGACCGAATTCGCCGCTTCCGGGACTCGGTCGATATCGTCATCTACACGCCAGGAAGCGATTCGGGCCTGCCATTGTCGATCCTCCGTTCCTTTGCGCCGCCGCCGGCCGGAAGCGACGCGGGCGCAACCCGCGACCGCATCTCCGCGGCGGTCTCGGGCCTTCTCGGCCTCGTCGGCATCGCGGTGGATCCCCTCAAGAGCCGGGAGCACATCCTGCTGTCCGCGATCGTCGATGCCGCGTGGAGCCGCGGCAACGCGCTCGATCTCGCGGGACTGATCGGCGCGATCCAGAAGCCGCCCTTCGACAAGGTCGGCGTGTTCGACGTCGAGACCTTCTATCCCGCGAAGGAACGGCTCGAACTGGCGATGGCGATCAACAACCTGCTTGCCTCGCCCGGATTCGGCGCCTGGCTGGAGGGCGAGGCGCTGGACATCCAGCGTCTCCTCTTCACGCCGGAAGGCAAGCCGCGGATCTCCATCGTCTCCATCGCGCATCTCAATGATGCCGAGCGCATGTTCGTGGTGACGCTCCTCGCCAACGAGCTGGTCGCCTGGATGCGCCGCCAGCCAGGCACCGCGGCGCTGCGCGCGCTCTTCTACATGGACGAGATCTTCGGCTACTTCCCGCCCACAGCCATGCCGCCGTCGAAGCTGCCGCTCCTGACCTTGATGAAGCAGGCCCGTGCCTTCGGCCTCGGCGTGGTGCTCGCGACCCAGAACCCCGTGGACCTCGACTACAAGGGACTCTCGAACGCCGGCGCCTGGTTCATCGGCCGGCTGCAGACCGAGCGCGACCAGCAACGCGTCATCGACGGGCTGATGAGCGTGCAGACCGGCGCGGGTTTCGACCGCGCAGCGCTCGAAAAGCTGATGGCCGGCATCGCGCCGCGCGTGTTCCTGCTGCGCGACGTCAACGCCGACGCGCCGGTCCTGTTCCGCACGCGATGGGCCCTTTCCTGGCTGCGCGGCCCGCTGACGCTGCCCGAGATCGCTCGGCTCATGTCCGGGCGCAAGCCTGCCGGAACCGCGGCACCCGCCCCGGCCAGCGAACCCGCAAAGCCTGCCGCCCGCCCGGCGCTGCCGGCCGGCGTCGAGGAGATATTCCTGGCCGCCAAGCCCGGCGCGGGCGAACTCGTCTACCGCCCACGCATTGCGGCGACCGCAGAGTTGCACTACGCCGACAAGCCCGCGGGCGTCGACTGCTGGACACGCAGCGCCTGGCTCGCTCCGCTCGCCGACGGCAACGATTCGCCGGACTGGGCCGAAGCCTTGGCAATCCCAAATCTCGATGCGGTGATGGCCCCGTCCCCGGTGGACGGCGCGTCCTTTGCCGAGCTGCCTGCGGCCGCGCTCGGCGCGAAGAATTACGCGGACTGGGGCAAGGCGCTCGCCGCCTCGCTCTACCAGAACGGCGCGGTCGAGCTGCTCTCCGCCAGGGCGCTCAAGCTCACTTCCAGTCCAGGCGAAAGCGAGGGCGACTTCCGTGCCCGGCTGTCCCAGGGCCTGCGCGAGCATCGCGACCGTGAGGTCAGCCGGCTCCGCGAAAAGCATGCCGCCCGGCTCAAGTCGCTCGAAGAGCGCCTGCACCGCGCGGCCGACCGCGTCGAGCGCGAAAAGTCCCAGTACACGCAGCGCAAGCTCGACACCGCGATCTCGATCGGCACCTCGGTTCTCGGCGCTATTTTCGGCGGCCGCAGCGTCGCCGCGACGCGTGCCGGCTCGGCCGCACGTTCCGCCGGCCGCGTGTTAAGCGAGCGCGGCGACGTCGAGCGGGCAGGCGAAAGCCTGGAGTCCCTCACTGCCGAGCGGGACGAACTGCTGAAAAGCATCGACCAGGAAGCGGGCGTGCTGACCGCAAGCCTCGACCCGGCGAGCGTCGCGCTCGAAAGACTTCGCATCGCGCCGCGCAAGTCGGACATCGCAATCGGCCGGATCGCCATTGCCTGGGAGCCGTGGCGCGCGGGCCCCGACGGTTTCCCGCGGCCGGCGTCGACCCTGTGACGGCGGTTCGCGCCTCGCGCGCGATGCGCGGCGCAGCCGCGCTGCTCGTCCTCCTGGGCGCGCTTCCCGGCTGCGCCAGCAAGGAAAAGCCCCCGCTCGGAATTTACCGCGCGGTGGTCTCGGTCGAGGGCGGCGACCTGCCATTCGGCCTTGAGCTCGCGAGCGAGGACGGCGGCACCGTCGCCTACCTGGTCAATGGGCCCGAGCGCGTGCGCGCGGCCGGCGTGCGCCTCGAGGACGACAGGCTCGCGATCCAGATGCCGGGTTACCAGAATCGCATTGACGCGACCTTCGTCGACGGCCGGTTCGAGGGCACGCTGAAGCTGCTCCGCCCGCACGGCGTAGTCCGCGACCTGCGCTTCGTCGCCGTGCCCGGGGAGTCCTGGCGCTTCTTCCCGAAGCCTGACGCGGCGCCGATGGACTTTTCCGGTCGCTGGGCGCTGACTTTTCGCGACGAGGGCGGGAATGAGAGTGCAGCGATTGCGGAACTGGTCCAGCACGGCCACGAGGTGACGGGCACGGTGCTGCGCCAGAGCGGTGACGACCGCTACATCGCGGGCGAGGCGCGCGGCGATACCTTGTTCCTGTCGCGCTTCGACGGCGGCACCGCCTATCTTTACCTGGCGCGGCTGCGCAGCGATGGCGTGCTCGGCGGCGACCAGTACACGGGCGGCGGCTCGCATGACGCCTTTTCCGGACGCCGCGACCCGTCGGCGAAGCTCGACAATCCGGCCGAGAAGACGGCGTTCAAGCCGGGCGAGAACCGGCTTGCATTTGCCTTTCCGGACCCCGGTGGCAACCTGCAGGCATACCCGGGAGCCCGTTACGCCGGAAAGGTCGTGCTGGTCACCGTCGGTGGAAGCTGGTGCGCGAACTGCCATGACGAGGCGGTTTTCCTGAAGGAACTGCTGGCAGACCGCAGGGGCCGCGGGCTCGAAGTCATACAGCTCATGTTCGAGCGCACGCCCGACTTCGCGAGCCAGTCCAAGGCGGTACGCGACTTCGTCGAGCAATACTCGATCAACTATTCGGTGTTGATCGCGGGCACCGCCTCGAATGACGATGTCCTGGATAAACTGCCGCAGCTTGCCGCCTTCAAGGCCTACCCGACAATGTTCGTGATCGACCGGAAAGGCATCGTGCGCGCGATTCACACGGGATTTGCAGGACCCGCGACCGGCAGCCATTACGAGGAACAGGGTCGCGAGCTGACCGCGCTGATCGACGGCCTGCTCGACGAGCCGGCTTGAGATTGCGCGCTGTCTTTCTCGATTACGGCACCGTCAGCATCGGCGATCTCGATGCTGGACCGCTGCAACGTGCAGTACCCGGCATCGTGCTCCACGAACAGACCGCCCAGGCCGACGTGCCTGCGCGCATCGCGGGCTTCGAGGCCGTACTCGCGAACAAGTCCGTGATCACTGGCGCGATGATGGCCGCGAATCCGCAACTGAAACTGGTCGGGCTCACCGCGACGGGTGTCGACAACGTCGACCTCGTGGCCGCGCGCGGGGCGGGGATCGCGGTCTGCAACCTGCGCGACTATTGCACGGCCTCCGTCGCGCAGCATGCCTTCGCCCTGTTGCTCGCGCTCACCCACCGGCTCGCGGATTACCAGGCGCTGGTCGCCGGCGGCCGCTGGCAACAGGCCGGCCGGTTCTCGGTGTTCCCCTACCCGATCCGCGAATTGCAGGGTCGTGTCTTCGGCATCGTCGGCCACGGCACGCTCGGTGCGCGCGTCGCCGGGCTGGCCCGCGCTTTCGGAATGTCGGTCGAGATCGCCAACCGCCCCGGGGGCCCGCCCGCCGCCGGTCGCCGGGACCTGGATGAATTGATTCCGGGGCTCGACGTGCTCTCGCTGCATTGCCCGCTCACGGACGCGACACGCGGCCTCGTCAGCCGTGAGCGGCTGGCTCGCATGAAGGACGATGCGGTACTCATCAACACGGCCCGCGGCGCGCTCGTCGACGCCGGTGCGCTCGCAGAAGCGCTGAAGGCCGGGCGTCTTGGCGGCGCGGGCATCGACGTGCTCGAGCGCGAACCGCCGCCGCCCGATCACCCGCTGCTCGACCCGTCGATTCCCAACCTCATCGTCACGCCGCACGTGGCGTGGGCCGCGCGCGAGGCGCGCCAGCGCTGCCTGGACGAGCTCGCGCTGAATGTCGAGTCGTTCCTCTCCGGCGGCCGGCGCAACCGCGTCTGCTGATGCCGCAAGTTCAGAATTCCAGGCGCACTCCCAGGTTGAACACGCGTCCCGCGATCGGAGCCCACAACTCCGTAATCCTTTCACCGCCCGGTCCCGGGGTCGGGCGCAGTAGCGGGTCGAAGTCCGCCTGACGCACGTCGGTCAGGTTGATCGCATTCAGGAAAATGGCGGTTTCACCGAACCGGATCTCGGCCAGCGCGTTCACTTCCACGTAAGACGGACTCGATTCCCGATAGGGGTTGTCCTGCAGCGCCTGCCGGCCGGTGTACGAGAGCTCGACTCCGATGCGCCCGCGTTCCTCATCCTCGATCAGCGCCGCAAGCTCCGCGGTGTCGCGTGGAATCCGGTCGGCGGCTTGTCGCTCGCCCGCGGATGCGGCCTCAGTAACGTCCAGATAGGTGTAGCTGCCTATCAAATGCAGCGAACCTTTTACGTAACTCAGCAATGCTTCGCCGCCGAGCGCGCGGCGCGGGCCGTCGGCATTCACGATCTCCAGTTTTCCTACCGCGGCCGCAGGACGAACGTCCAGCGCATGGCGGATCTCCGACCCGAAGGCGCTCAGATCAAGTTCCCAGGCATTCACGGCCCACTGCAGGTCGAGCGAAGCGCTGGCCGCACGTTCCGCCACGAGGCCCGACAACGGCTCGAGTACGCCGAGACCGGTCGTTTCGATCTCGTCGACGAAGGGGGTGGGGGCGGCGAACCCGGTGCCAATCGACGCGCGCAGTGTCCAGCGATCAGTCGGCAGGAAAACCGCGGAAAGACGCGGGCTGAAAAATGTTCCGTAGTCGCTGTGCGCGTCGATGCGGCCGCTCGCGGACAGGATCACCCGATCAGCGAGGGCAAATTCATCCTGGGCAAAGACGGCCGGTACGGTGTAGCTGTGCCCGATCCCAGGCAAGTCGTGCACGTCCAGCCGGTTTTCGGCGATCGCCACTCCGGCCACCCAGGAGTGACCACGCGCGCGCCCGCTCAGCGTGGTCTCGCCGAACAGCATCGTCTGCGTATCCTCGACCCGTTGCAGGCCGAAGCTGCGATCATGATCCGAAACCGTCGCGGAGAAGCGCCCACCCAGCCAGCGATTCCCGGCTAATGGAATTTGTCCGGCGGCGCCGGCGTCAAGACGTGTCGTGTGAAGGTCCTCGACGAAAACCGTCCCGTCCGCGAGGGTTTCACCGGGCAGCGACCCGCCCGCGCGGTCTTCATCGACGACGCCTGCGGTCACGAAGGCCGTCCGCCCCGATCCGTCATCGAAGAACAAACGCGGCCGGAACGTGAACCGTCGATAGCGCGGGAGGTCAGCCCATGCGTCATGGTCGAGGTCCTCGCGTTCCTGGAGATTCACGCCGCCCGTCAGCGTATAGCCCCATCCCGGCGCGAGGGATCCGGCCGAAAAGCCCACCGCGTCGGTGCCGTCCAGCGAAGTCCGGTTGAGGAGCAGTTCGGGTTCGCCGCCCGGCGTGCGCGAAACCAGGTTCAGCACGCCGCCCAGCGCAGAACCCCCATAGAGCGCCGACGCGACCCCCTTGATGACTTCGACCCTTTTCAGATCGAGCGGGGGCATCTGCAACAGCCCGAAGCCAGCCGGTTCCGCACCCAGGAGCGGCAGACCGTCTGAGAGCACCTGCGTCAGGCGGCCGGGCAAGCCACGGACCTGAAGGCTTGCGGCGCCCAGGCCCGGAGCCGTGGATTCCATGCGGACTCCCGCCAGTTCGTTCAGGAGCGTGCTGAGATTGCCGGGCTGAATCGTCAGGTTCTCTTCGATCTCTTCTTCAGGGACGGCTTCCACACGGACGGGCTGGTCGCCAATCACGGTTCCCGAGCGGGTGGCGGTAACCACCACGACTTGAGACTCCAGTGATTCATCCTGCAGCTGGATGGTGATAGGCGGATTGCCCGCGGCCTTGACCTCGACCGGCAGAGACACGGCGACGAAGCCGGGACGTTCAATCCTGATCGTGTGGCTGCCGGCTTCAAGCGGCAGTTCGGCTTCACCCCTCACGTTGGTGACGACCCGAGTCGACTCGACTTCGATGATTGCGCCGCGAATGGGCGCCGTTTCGTGCAGAACGCGGACGAAGATGCTGGCAACGCCCGCATCCGCCCCTGCCATGGGCGCGAGCAGGACGGAGCATGCAAGCACACCAAGCGCTGCACCGAGGCGGCAAACGTAATTTCCGGTGATCACGCTGCGAAATGTCTGTAGGTCAACCATCCGCCGACGGCCGCCAGCAAGATGCCAAGCGGCACGAAATCCGGAATCAGGTCGGTGGGCGAGAATGCGTAGGCCGTCACCAGGGCAGCCACCGCCTTGCCGTACCACGGCACGCGAGGATCACGGACCGCAAGGTAGACGGCGTAGAGGTCGCGCCTTGCAGACCGCGCGAAATGCTTCAGGCGGCCGAAAATGCGCATATTGATCGAGCGGCGGGTAGCGATTCAGGCGGTCCCCAGCTTCGTGTAGCGGTCCACCACGACCGTCGTCACGACGTCGGACCCGACATTGACCATGGTGCGCGTCATGTCGAGCAGCCGGTCCACGCCCAGGATGATCCCGATGCCCTCGGGCGGGATGCCGAAAGCAGCGAGCAGGCCCGCGATCAGCGGGAGCGAGCCGCCCGGGATTGCAGCGACCGCCACGGCCGACAGCACCGCGAGCAGCACGAGCGTGACCTGTTGCACCAGGGTGAGATCGATGCCGAACACCTGCGCAACGAACAGCACGACGCATCCCTCGTAGAGCGCGGTGCCCGCCATGTTCATGGTGGTGCCGAGCGGCAGCACGAAGCCCGCGACCGCCGGCTGCACGCCGAGCTGCTCGCGCGCCGCGGCGAGGGCTGTCGGCAGGGTCGCCGCACTCGAACTCGTGGAAAAGGCCGTGACGAGGACCGGGCGCAGCTCGCGCCAGGTCTCGAGCGGCCGCCGGTCGGCGAGCAGCCGCAGCCACACGGACATGGTTCCGAAGAGATGCAGCAGCATCACGGCGAGACAACCCAGCACGAACACGCCGAGGGCGATGACGATGTCCCAGCCGATCTTGACGATCACGCTGTAGATCATGGCGGGCACGGCATAGGGCGCGATCGAGAGCGCGAAGTGCACGATGCCCGTCATGAGGTCGTTGACGAGGCCGAGCGCGGAACGGAGCTGGCCGCGCCGCTCGGATGGCAGCTTGATGGCGGCCGCGCCGACCAGGATCGCGAACAGGATCAGCGGCAGCACATCGCCCAGCCGGTCGCGGTTATTGCCGATGAATGCGCCGAAGAGATTTCGGGGCATGAACATCTCGACGACCGTCATCGGCGTCACGTCGGGCTGCGCCGACCGCTGCTCGATGTGCTGCCGGGCGGCGCCGCCGTATTCCTCGAGCAACGTCGCCTGCGCATCCGGATCCATGGCCGAACCGGGCTGGACGACGTTCATCATGACGAGCCCGAGCGCAACGGCAATCGCCATGTTGGTGAAGAACAGCAGGAATGTCCTGACCGCCAGTGGCCCAAGCTGGGCCAGGCGATCGAGTTGCGCGACGCCAGCGGCGAGGGATGCGAACACCAACGGGATGACGACAAAGAACAGCATCCGCAGGAAGACCTGCCCGAGCGGGTCCAGCACGAGCGTCGAGAATCTGCGCGCGGCATCCAGCAGCCCTGGAAAGATCCCGCCGGCCACCAGCGTGATTCCACCGGCGACGGCCCCGACCAGTAGTCCCCAAAGGATGCGATTGGCGAGCCGACTGCCGATGTCCGCCGTCATGGTTTCACCCTCCGGCACCTGCCGGCGCCCTCAATGGTAACCTCTCGTGCCGTCAACCGGAGTTCAACACCGTGCGCCGCCTTGCTGCGTGGCTTGCGATCCCTTGTTGCGCCGCATTCGTCGCCGGCTGCACTGCGACTGGCCCGGCGCTCGAACAGTTCTACCCCGCGCATTCCGCGGCGCTCGAGCGCGTACCCGTCATCCTCATCCCCGGCCTGCTCGGCTCGCGGCTCGCCCGGGCCGACAACGGCGTCGAGCTCTGGCCCGGCTCGACACGCAAACTCCTGACGAGCGACTACGAAGACCTGGCGCTTCGTATCGATCCCGACACGCTCGAGCCGATCGACGACGGGCTCGTGGCCTCGGGCCTTTTCGATGGGGCGGTCGGCAAGGACTTTTACCGGCGGATCGTCCGGGAATTGCGTGAGGCGGGCGGCTACCGGCTGATGCGCCCTGGCCACCCCGTGGTGCAGCAGAAAGCGCGCCTGTACGTTTTCGCCTATGACTGGCGCCAGGACAACGTCAAGAGCGCGCAGAAGCTCGACGAACTGATCGAGCAGATCCGCAAGGACTACAACGACCCGGCACTCCGCGTCGATGTCATCGCGCACAGCATGGGCGGCCTCATCGTCCGGTATTACGAGCGTTACGGGACGGCCGACGTGCTGGGCGGCAATTCCTTCCCGGTGACCGGACTGGGCCTCTCAAAACTTCGGCGCGTCGCGCTGCTCGGCACGCCGAACCAGGGCACCGTGACCGCCGTACACAAGTTCCTGAATGGCTATCGCGTCGGCTTCTCGGCGCTGCCGACCGAGGGCGTCGCCACCATGCCCTCGACATTCCAGCTGTTCCCGCACCCGCTCGTGGACTGGGTCGTCAACATCAATGGCCAGCCGCTCAACATCGACATCTTCGACGTCGAATTCTGGCGCCGCTACGGGTGGTCCATCTTCGACCACCGGATCCAGCGCCGGATGGACCGGCACCGCGATATCTGGCCGCGCCAGGATGTCTTCGAACAATGGTTCGAGAAGCGGCTCGAGCGCGGGCGGCGCTTCGTGTGGTCGCTCATGGTGCCCGCGGGAGACGTGCCTCTGATCAAGCCGCTGCTGCTCGGCGGCGACTGCGTGCCGACGCCCAGGCGGCTCGTGTTCGAGAACATCGAAGGCGAGTCGATTGCGCGCCTGCGCCCGGAACAGATCCTGCGGCCGGCGCCCGGAGTCGACTACGAGTCGCTGATGTTCGAGCCCGGCGACGGCAGCGTCACGCGCTCCTCCCTGGTCTCGCGCCAGGACCTGAGCCGCGAGGTGCCGCGGTTCGAGCAGGAGGGCCTCGAGGCCGAGCGCAGCCTGTTCGTCTGCGCGAGGCACGACACCTTGACCAGCAACGACGAGCTGCTGGATGCCCTGATCGAATACCTGCTCGCTCCGGAGCCGAAGCTTACGCCTCCGGCGGAGTGATGCCGTTTGCGCTCGTGGAGGCGCCTGCGACATAGGCGCAGTACTTGCAGTCCTTGGCGGACGGCGGTACGGCGTCCTGCCCGACTGTTGCGACCGCGCGCCGGAACGCGTCGAGCACCCATTCGTCGTTGCCGTCGTAGGGCACGAGCGCGGTCGTGAAGCAGAGCCTGTCGCCGAATCCAGAGGCGCGGCCGTCTCCATTGGTGTAGACGAACCAGCCACGCGGGCTCACCTCAAAACCCTGGCGACGCACCAGGAACTGGTAGACATCCATCTGCCGCCGGTAGGACGGATAGAGAGTCGTCGCGCTCGGCATCTCGCTGCGCGCGGTTGCCTTGTAGTCAGCAACCATCAATTCGCCCGAACGCGCCTGCCACAGATCGTCGACAGCACCGAACAATGTCCAGCCGGTCTCGTCGTCCTTCCAGCGCACGCCGGTGAAGTTGTGGCGCCAGCGATCGATCTCCGGATGACGGAACGGGACGGCATCGAGGCCCACGGAGGCAAACAGGGGGTGCGGCTCGCCGGCCGCCCGGTAACGGTCAAATTCCGTCTTCATCAGGGCGTCCACCGCGTTATTGAGCGTGAATGGCGGCCCGCTCGGACGCGGGATGGCGCGCGCCACGTCGAGATAGAGGCAGCGCGGGCACTCGATGAAGAGGTCGATCTTGGACCGGCTCAACTGGCGACGCTGCAATGAACGGCTGGGCATCTAACACACTCCTGGCGAGCGGCCACAATGCCCCGCCGGCCGGCGCGAATTCAAGCTGCGCGCCGACTGGCGCAAGTAGAAACTGCGCGCAACGCGTGCAAACGCGCGAAGATCGGCTCCGACAGTCGGCGCGCGTATACTAGACGGTCAATCAAGCATCAGTGGAGGGTCCATGAACTCACGCATATTGATCGCCGCGTTCGCGGCAACGCTCTTGGCTGCCGGCTGCGCCAAGCCCCAGGAGGAGCCCAAGGACGAGGCGATGGCCGCTGCACCGGCCGTTGACGTCGCTGCCGAGGAACAGGCCATCCGCGACCGCTCGGCGCAGTGGATGAACTACGCGAATGCCAAGGACGCCGCGACGATCGCCAACGAAGTCTATGCGCCTGACGCGATTACGGCCTACGACGGCAACGTGCACCACGGCTCAGCCGAGATCCAGTCCGCCATGGAGAAGGACACCGCGGATTCGCCGAACGCGGTCATCAGCTGGACCACAAGCGCCGTCACGGTCGCGAATTCCGGCGACCTGGCCTGGGAAACCGGCGACATTTATTTTGATCCCGACGGTGACGGCAAGAAACCCGCAACCACGGGTACATTCGTGACGGTATGGGCCAAGATTGACGGCAAGTGGCGGGCCGTTGCGGACGCCGGCACCGAGAGCGCGAAAAAACCCAAGACCTGAGTCGCAGCGACCGCGATTTGAGGGCTGACGAACACGCCGGACGCCCGGGGCTGCTTCGCGGCCTCGGGCGTTTTGACGTGGTCGCGCTCTGCGTCAATTCGATCGTGGGCGCGGGTGTCTTCGCGATGCCGGCCGGGCTTGCGATCGACGCCGGCCGCTACAGCCTCGCGGTCATCCTCGTCGCTTTCATCGTCGTCGGCTTTCTCGCCCTTTCTCTGGCGGAGGTCGCCAGTCGCTATGACGTAACGGGCGGCCCGCAGGTCTATGCCCAGCGCACCTTCGGCCCGCTGACCGGCTTCACGGTCGGCTGGTTGTTCTCGGTTTCCAGCGTGGCGTCCACGGCCTTGATCGCGCAGGTCATGCTCGACTACGCGGCCGCCCTCTCCCCCTTGTTTGTGGCATCCTGGCCGCGCGCCGTGGCAATCACGGTGTTCACGATTTTCCTGACCGTGATCAACGTGCGCGGCGTCAACCACGGCGCCTGGGTCGGAAATCTCCTCACGATCGCCAAGATGCTGCCGCTCGGCCTCATCGCCTTGGCCGGACTTGGGTTCGCCGGCTGGAATCACCTTCCCGCGACGGAACCGCGCCAGCCCGGCGGCCTTGCCAGCGCTCTGCAACTCGCCCTCTTCGCCTGCGTCGGCTTCCACGTTGCCGCGGTCGTGGCCGGCGAGTTGCGCGACCCGCGCCGCGACCTGCCGATCAGCATCCTCGGCGGTTTCGCGATTGCCTGCCTGCTCTACCTGCTCCTGATGCTTGCCTGCTTCGGCGTGCTGCCGGACACCGCGGCATCGCCCTTGCCGATTGTCGATGTCGCGAAATCGTTCATCGGTCCAGTCGGCGCGACCCTGATGGCCACCGCGGCCGTCATATCCTGCGCGGGCGGGCTATCCGTGCAGATGCTCGTCGGCCCCAGGTATGTCTTCGCGCTGGGCGAGGCTGGCGATCTGCCGCGGCCAATCGTCGCTGTGCACAACGCCTTTCGCACACCGCACGTCGCCATCATTTCGTATGGGGCGCTCTCGTGGCTGCTCACGATCACGGGAACGTTCAAGTATCTGCTTGCGATCTTCGTCATCTCGCGGATGCTGGCCCACGGCTCGACCGCGGCCGCGCTCGTCGTGCTGCGCCGCCGCGAGGGCCCGGCCCCCGTGCCGGTGCCCGGCGGAGTCGTCATCTCCGTGCTCGCGATCGGCGCCTGCCTCGCAATCGTGGCGACGGCATCCCTGGGTGCGGTCCGGGACGTCTTCATCGTCACACTGATTGGTCTTGCGATCCGCGCAGGCGTGCGCTGGCGCGACGACAGGAGTAAGGTTCCGCGCGGGGGGATACCATTATGAAACGACGCGAATTCATTGGAACGGGAATTGCACTGGCCGCCGCCTGGCCCATGCGCGGCTTGGCCGCGATCCTCAAGGATGTCGGTGACCTGCCCGCGAAGTCGCTGACGGGCGGCGATATTCTGCTCCCGGGCTCGTCAGTTGAGGCATTCGCGGCCAGCCTGAGCGGCGACGTCGTGCTGCCGGGGAACGCCCGCTACGAACAGGCGCGGCACATCTGGAACGGCATGTTCGACATGCGCCCTGCCATGGTCGCCCGCTGTACCGGCGCGTCGGACGTCATCCAGTGCGTGAACTTCGCCCGCGAACACCAGCTGCTGACCTCGGTGCGCGGCGGCGGGCACAGCTTCTCCGGCAAGTCGACCTGCAATGGCGGGATCGTGATCGACCTTCAGCCGATGCAGGGCGTGCGCGTCGATACCGAGGCGCGGCGCGCTTTCCTGGAATCCGGGTCCCGTCTGGGCCAGCTGGACCGCGAGACCCAGGCCTTCGGGCTTGCGACGACCGCGGGCACGGTGGCGGATACCGGTGCCGCCGGCCTGACGCTCGGCGGCGGATTCGGGCGGCTCGGTTCGCGGTTCGGCCTCAGCTGCGACAACCTGGTTGGCGCGGACGTGGTCACTGCCGCAGGCAAGTTCGTACATGCCAGCGAGTCCGAGAATTCGGATCTGCTGTGGGGCCTGCGCGGCGGCGGCGGCAATTTCGGCGTCGTGACCAACTTTGAGTACCGGCTGCACCCGGTCGACCCGATGGTGCTGGCGGGCGATATCGCCTGGCCGATCGACCAGGCTCGGGACGTGCTGCGATTCCTGGTCGAATCGAGAGACAGCATGCCGGACGAGCTCGGTCTGGAAGCCGCGCTGGTGTGGACGCCTGACGGCACGCCCCTCATCAACGTCGAGGCCTGCTGGTCGGCGGATCATGCCGCCGGCGAGAAGGCGCTCGCGCCACTGCGCCGGCTCGGAAAGCCGGTCGGCGACAAGATCGGTCCGATGTCCTATGTCGCGCTGCAATCGGCCGCCGATCCCGGCCTGCCTGCGGGCAACTATTACTATGCCAAGAATGGCTTCCTGCCCAAGCTGGACGAGGCGGGAATCGACCTGCTGCTGGAGGCCTTCCGCACCGCGCCCACCAAGTTCATTCTCTTCGTTGAGGCGCTCCACGGCGCCTTCAGTCGGGTCCCGGTCGACGCGACGGCATTCCCGAATCGCAAGGAGAAATTCGTCGCCTTGATGGTTTCGCAGTGGACCGAAGGCGGGGAAACCGAGCGACACCTGGCCGACTTGCGCGCCAGCTGGAAGCCCATCGAGGGGCTGGCAAACGGCTTCTATACGAATCTCGCGGATCCGAACACCAGCAGCGCCGTGATCAATGACAACTACGGGCCGAATTTCCCGCGACTGCAGGCACTGAAGGCCAAGTACGACCCGATGAACCTGTTCCGCCTGAACGCCAACGTGGCGCCGAAAGCCTGAAGCGGGTCTCGCAAGAGGGTAATCACCGTGAAACGACGCGAGTTTGTCGGGGCCAGCCTTGCACTTACCGCGGCCTGGCCGCTGCGGGCCTGGTCGGCCGTGCTCAAGGACGTCGGCGACGTCGCCGCGAAAGGACTGGAAGGAGGCGACGTCAACCTCGCGGGCAAGGCGGTCGCGGACTTCGCCTCCGGCCTCTCCGGCGATCTGCTGCTGCAGGGCGATCCGGCCTACGACGCGCGCCGCCGCATCTGGAACGGCATGTTCGACAGGAAGCCCGCCCTCATCGCCTGCTGCACCGGCGCCGCCGACGTGCGCCGCGCCGTCGATTTTGCGCGCGAGAACAGGCTGCTGACGGCCGTGCGTTCTGGCGGTCACAGCATCTCGGGAAAGTCCACATGCGAGGGTGGCTTCGTAATCGACCTCCAGGCCTTGCGCGGCGTGCGCGTCGAACCGGAGATGGCGCGGGCTTTCGTCGAGTCCGGCTCGATGCTCGGGCAGCTCGACTACGAGAGCGCCGCTTTCGGCTTCGCGACGACAGCGGGCTCCGTCTCCCACACCGGCGTCGCCGGCCTCACGCTCGGCGGGGGCTTCGGACGGCTCGGACGGCGCTTCGGTCTCGCCTGCGATAACGCCCTTGCCTTCGACATCGTCACGGCAGACGGCCACTTCCTGCGAGTGACCGACGAGGAGAACGCGGACCTCATGTGGGGTCTGCGCGGCGGCGGCGGCAACTTCGGCATCGTGACGGCGATCGAATATCGCCTGCATCGTATGGATCCCGTCGTCCTCGCCGGCGACCTGGCCTGGCCGATTGCGAAAGCGCGGGACGTCTTGCGCTTCCACCGTGACAACATCGCGAGTTGGCCGCGCGAGCTCTACGCCGAGCCCGCGCTGGTTCCCGGCAAGGACGGCCCGATGGTCTCCATGGAACTGTGCTGGTCGGGCGATCGCGCCCAGGGCGAGGCGTTCATCAAGCCGATTCGCGCATTCGCAAGCCCGGTTGCCGACGACGTCGCACCGATGCGCTACGTCGACCTGCAGCGCGGCGCCGACGGGTTCCTCGCCTTCGGCAAGTCCTACTACATGAAAGGCGGCTTCGTGGACCAGTTGACGGACGACGCCATCGATGTCGTCCTCGACGCTTACCAGCAGCATGCGAGCGGCGACGTGCTGTTCTTCGAGCCCTGCGACGGCGCTTATCGCGACGTGGCGCCGACGGCGACGGCGTTCCCGAATCGCGGCCCCAACTGCCAGCTGGGTCTGATCGCGGTCCTGGAGGGCGACAGCACTGAGGCAGGAATCGAGAAGGTGCGCGCGGCCTGGAAGGAGATCGCGCCGCTGACGCACGGCTTCTATACGAACCTCACGGACGTGGACCAGACGCTGGCGGCCTACCGGGACAATTACGGGGCGAACCTGGAGCCGCTGATGGCGCTCAAGGCGAAGTACGACCCGATGAACCTGTTCCGCTTGAACGCCAACGTGCCGCCGAAAGCCTGATACCGGGCTCAGTCCGGCCAGGCGCGATCTTCGAACTGGCAATGCGCGACAGTCGCGGCCGTTGCCTCGATTTGCGCGCGGCTATCGGCGACCGATGTCGCAAGCGCCGTCCCTTTCGCGAGCGCGGACGCCCGCTCGATCTGCCTGCGCGATTCGCCGAGGCAACCGGCCTCCAGCAGCAACTCGGCGAGATTGTTGCGGGGGGCAGCGTCATCGGGCGCGAGCAGGATGGCACGCAGGTACGCGTCGGCGGCCGCTCCGCGGTCGCCCTCGGCATAAGCGATGTTCCCCCGCCCCAGCCAGGCATCCGGATCGTCGGGCCAGCGCGAGATCGCCGCATCGTAGGCCTCGGCCGCCGCCCGCCGCTGCCCCGCGGCTTCGAGCCCCGCGACCGCCTCGATGAAGCGCGTGGGTTCGGCCTCTGCGGGAATCTCGGCCGGGTTCAGTGTAGTCAGCGCGAACCGGCCGCCGCGATGCCAGGTGCCGGCGAAGCGCTGCCAGCGCATCTCGAGCCGCCTCTTGTCGCCTGACCGCAGCAGCGCCACGTTGCGGTCCGCGTCGTAGCCGATGAGCACCGCGTAGTGCCAGATCGGCAGTTTCTGGACACCCAGGTTCTGCAGCACGAGTACGGGCCGCCCCGCTTCGAGTTCCGCGACCATCTCGTCGGCCGTCGTCGAAAGCACGTAGGGGAGCCGCCCGTGCCGTCGCGCCGCGCCGATCAACTCGAGCTGGAGGCTGCCTTTTCGCCCGGGCAGGAAAACTTCCGGTGCGAGCATGTCGGGCGTGACGTCGATGCCGCTTGCGGCCAGGAGCATGGCCAGCGAGGCCGGGCCGCACTGATGGTCTTCCTGCGGGAAATAGGGCGTCGAGGCGAGCTCGATCGAGCGCGGCGCGGCAGCCGGAAGGCCCTCCGCGAGCGGTGGCGAGGCGGCGCAGCCGGCCAGCGCGACGGCCAGTGTCGCGAGGACCGGCGCGCCGAGGGTCACGCCTTCTTGAAAATGTCGATGACGCCGACGAGCTCGAGGATGATCAGCACGATGAACACGATGCCGATCACGGCGAGCGCGTCGCCGCCGGCGGGAGCCTGCCCGATCTGGCCGGCGAGAGCAGCGATCTCGTCCTCGGAGAGCGCGGCGACCCGGCCCTCGATCGCGGCGGCATCGACGCCCATCTCTGCGAGCTTTGCCCGCACGTCCGCGCGTGCGAGCGCCGCGTCAACCACTGCATGGGCATCCTCACTCCGGCTGGCCGCAATGGCTTCTGCCGTGCCGACCATGCTGGCCGCGGCCGGAACCTGTATGCCGAGCGAAATGAGACTCACGCTCAACAACGCGACACAGGCGCGGCGAATTCCTTCAATGCGCATCGGATACCTCCGGTCCATTCAGAATTGAACGCAAACCTATCATGTTGAACGGCCTATTCGCCGCCCTCGGGCCCGTAGAAGAATACCCAGGCCGCAAAATCCGGGCTGAAGTCCACGAATCGGTGCGCAATGCCCGCGCGCACGAAAATAGCATCGCCCTCGTGGAAAGGCGTGCGCTCGCCGCCGTGCTCGAAAGTGCCGATCCCGTTGATGATGACGTAGAGCTCGTTCCTCCTGTGAGGTTCCTGCCGGTCGACGCCCACGGGTCGGTAGATCTCGATCTCCAGCGTGCCCTGGCGGAAGAGCGTCGCGAACGCCGCACCCGACTTCATGAGCGCGGCGCCCGCCTCGGCGGTGGTCCAGGTCCTGCTGTCCAGAGGGCTCATGATCGCTGTAGTTGCTCCTGGGTACGGCGAATCTTGCCACGCACTCTCGCCGCCGTCTTGCTATTGCCGTAACGGCCCTTGTGGACGTGCCGGATCCGGTGCACGCCCGGCACGTCGAGCCCGACCCCATCGGTGCCGAGCAGCCACCGGAACGCGCTGTCCTCGAAGGTCTTCGCCCAGCGCGGCATCGGCCGCTGGTACACGCCGACCTGTTCGCAGTAGCCGCACTGCCGCGCCGCGTCGCCGTGCACGACATGATAGGCGCCTTTCGCCTTGGGCGGGTTGGCCGCGAGGGTGAACTGGCCCGTGTCGATGTCGACGACGCGCGGGCGGTCGCGCTCGGCGGCCATCACGGGATCGGATTCCTCGAGCATCGGCGTGATGCACTCGAACTCCGGATACGTGAGCAGGTCCTGGCGGCCCTGCAGTTCGGATGCAAGGGAATCGAGGCAGTCGCGGTGGAAGACGATGTCGCAATCGGTGAACCAGACCCAGTCCGCCCGCGTCGCGTGCGCGGCGCGGTTGCGCCCGATCGCGCGCCGGAAGAGCTCCGGTGGCGGTAGCGCTTGCCAGTTCCAGCTGACGCCCGGGACGGAAATGCCGCCGAAGTAGTCCAACATCGCGCGCGTTCTGGTGTCTTCCAGTGCGTGGAACACCGTCATGCGCACCCGCGCCCGGGTTGGCGGGAAATTCACGAGTGAGGATAGCTGGTACGCCAGCAAGTGCGCGTACTGCCAGCAGTGGCTCACGATCTCGATGTCGAGTACGCCTGATCGTGCGGTGAGGTCCTCGGGCCGGGGCGGCTTCAGGAACCAGCGCGCGGGCACGAGGCCGGTGGCCGCAATCCGGACGAATGCCTGTTCGATGTCGTCGCGCAGGCTCAATCGGGCGGCCTCCGCTCCCCCGTCCATGGATAGCGCTCGACGATGGCGCGGCAGTCCCGCCAGTAGACGTAATCGGGGTTGGGCTTGCGCCAGTTGCCGTAGATACGCGTCAGGATTTCCTCGGCGTTGTTCGGGACCCGCCAGCGCTTCCCGTAAAGCTCGAACTCGCTGAGGCCGTGCACGGGCACTTCGTTGATCAGCTCCAGCGGCGGCTTCCGTTGGTGGAAGTACCAGCGGATGTTCGCGCCGTTGCGGTCGAAAAGAAAGAAGTCGTAGCGCACCGCCTCGTACTTCAGGGTCCACATCGTGGTGCGGCCGTCGTTGTTCACTTGGGGCGGGCGAAGGTTGTAGCCTTCGGCCCGCAGCTTGCGCATGGCCGTGAGAAAGAGCGGCAGGTCCCGGTCCATGAACCCGAAATCCGAGTCGCGGTCCCAGGGGATGGGTGAGCCATCCCGCATGCAGCCGAGCAGCAGGCCCATGATCATCCAGTATCTGTCGGCGAAGGTCGTGCGCGAGAGCAGATCGTGCAGGCGCACCAGGCCGCGGCGCCGGCGTTCCTCGAGCTTGCCCCAGCGAAGGCGATAGAAGAACTCGTTGAGCCTGCGCACGCGGCGCAGTATAGCCGCCGGCGCAGGAAGTCCCGCCGAGCGCGGGGTTCAGCCGCCTCCGCCGCAGGCTTCCTGGGTGCCGCAGATTCGCCGCATCTGGTCCACTTTCTCGCGGTCATCCTCCCGCGCGCGCAGGTACTCGCGAATTCCGGTCTCGTCGTAGCATTTTTCCACCGGGAAGCGGGTTCCCACCTCGGATTCCTTGTGGCAGTAGACGATGAACTTGCCGCGCTTCTTCGGCTTGAAGCCGGGCGGCAGCTTGATTTTCTTCTGATCGTCACTCGCGTTGGCCTGGGCAGCAGGCTTGTCCGTGGCTGATTTATCGTCACTGAGCGCGGGCGTCGCGGCCAGGAGCAACGCCGGGAACACCAGCACCGGGATGAGTGACATGCGCATTTCGCGACCCCCTGCAAAACCTCGACCTGCCGATGTTAGTCCCTGGGCTTGCCGCATTGGTTCCACTGTCGCAGACTTAGTTGAATGATCAATCAAGCCCCGGCCGACACGCGCTGGCGCATCCTCAAGGCGGCGATGCACCTGTTCTGGGAGAAAGGCTATGGCTCGACGTCGGTTGCAGACATCCTGGCACGCGCCGGCGTCAACAGCGGCAGCCTGTACCATTATTTCCCCGGCAAGCAGGATCTGCTCATCGCCGTGCTCGACGCCTATGCTGGCGGCATCCGGCAGATGCTGCTCGAGCCCGCCTGGCGCGGCGTTTCCGACCCCATCGAGAGGATCTGGCGCCTGATCGACGCCTATCGCGAGGCGCTGATCCGGACCGAATGCACTTACGGCTGCCCGATCGGCAGCCTCGCCCTCGAGCTGCACGAGCCGGACCCCGCCGTGCGCGAGCGACTGGCGAAGAACTTCACGCACTGGACGGCGGCGATCGAGGAGTGCCTGGAAGCCGGCGGCGAGCGCCTGCCGAAGGACGTCGACCGGCGCGCACTCTCGGAGTTCGTGCTGACGACAATGGAGGGCGGCGTGATGCTCGCGCGCAGTTACCGCGACATCGGTTATTTCGACCGCGCGATCGGGGAACTGAAGTCGCATTTCAACCGCCTGCAGCGATCGGCGAGGGTGCCGGCCCGCCGCAGGACACAACGACGCAACAAGGGGAAATCACATGCCTGAGGTGAACTGGCTCGCCGTGATCGCCGCGGCGATATCGTCATTCCTGCTGGGCGGGCTCTGGTACTCGCCGGCGATGTTTTTCAAGGCCTGGCAGCGCGGCGCGGGGCTCACGGACGAGCAGCTCCAGAAGGGCGGCCATCCCGGAAAAATCTACGGTGGGGCCTTCGTGCTGTCCCTGATTGCGGCCGCCGTGTTCGCGATCTTCCTTGGCCCACAGCCCGATGTCGGCTTCGCGACGTCCGCGGGATTTTCGGCCGGTCTTTGCTGGGTCGCAGCGAGCTTCGGGATCAACTACCTGTTCGAGCGCAAGAGCCTCGCCCTGTTCCTCGTGAACGGCGGCTATCACACCGTCCAGTTCACGCTCTTCGGCCTCATTCTTGGCCTCTGGCATTGATGAGGAGCCGCCGCTTCGGCCGCCAGCCGACTTTTAAAGGGGACGGTCCCCTCTAATATGAAGGGGCGCGTCCCCTTCAGCGCATGGTCTGGTAGAGCGGCGGCAGCGGGCAGTGCAACACGGCGCAGATCGCGCGCAACAGCTCGGATTCGGCGACCGTCATGCGCAGGTCATGCGAAATCGTGGTTACGAGTGCCTTCACGAGCGTCGCTTTCACCGCCGGCTGCAGGCGATCAATGCGGGTCAGCGCCTGGTCCAGATGCGGCGGCCAGTGCCCCATCTTCAGGAAGGGCGGGTGAATGCCCGGCAACAGGATCTCGATGCCGGCTTCGTAGGCGGCGCGCGCTTGCTGCTCGTCTTCGCTTCCCTGCATTGCCAGCACGGAGAACAGGACCTGCAGCTCGTCACGCGCTCCCTGCGCACTGAGGTAGCCGGAGGCCCGGCGCCGCGGATCGAGATTGTCCTGTAACTGCACTTGCGCGAGCTTCCTCAGCGCGTAAGCGAAGACCGAGCTGCGGCTTTCGCGCACCAGCAGTCCATTCAGGCACTTGAGCAACACGACGCGTTCCGCGCGTGCGAGCTGGCTCAGCACTTCGAATACCTGCAGCAGTGCCGGCATGCGTTGCGTGGCCGTGAGCGCATCGGCCTCGCCCAGCACCGCATTGACCACGTCGTGCATATCGCCGCCCAGCTGCTGGTGGATGAATGCGAGCTGGCGCTGGCGCGCGTCCGGCGCGGTGTCGATGGCGAGCGCGAGAAACAGCGCCGCCGCCTGTCGCGGGTCGCGAGCCGCGCGCTGGAACGATGCCGGCAGCGACTCCAGCATCTCCTGGGCCTGCAGTACGTGATCCGTGCCCGGATTGGCGACCAGCTCCGCGACTGCGGCCGGCGCGAGCACGATGGCGCCCTCGAGCAGCCCGGCCTGGCGGGAAACCGCGTGCGGCGCCGTGCGGTCGGCATCCTGCTCCGTCGTCGCCCGCTCCTCGTTCATGCGCCGCCGGGCGGCCTCGAATTCCGAGGGCTGGAAGCCCGGGTCGAGTTCCCGGATGCGCTCGATGAGCGGCGGATGCGTCGCAAACGCTCGCTGGATCCCCTCGGCGAACAGCAGGTGCGCAACCTCCTCCGGGTCCGCGTCCGAAAAACGCGAGCCGATGCCGAGCGCGCCGATCTTGACCAGCGCTCCCCGAAGTCCCAGCGGGTCCCGCGTGAACTGCACGGCCGACGCATCGGCCAGCGCTTCGCGGTTCCGCGATACGGCCGCCTGGATCAGCCGTCCGAAGAACAACCCGATCCAGCCGAGTGCAAGCACGACCAGCGCCGCGAGGTAGATCACCGCGACGCCGCCGCCGCCCTTTCGGCCGCCACTGCGTGGCCCGTGCCGGAGAACCAGGCGGGCGATCATCGCGATGACCGTCAATCCGAACAGCAGCCCGATGAGCCGCGTGCTGAGCCGCATGTCCCCGTTCAGTACGTGGCTGAATTCGTGGGCGATGACGCCCTGCAATTCGACGCGGTTGAGGTTGACGAGCGCGCCGCGCGTGACGGTGATCGCGGCATTGGCGGGGCTGTAGCCGGCGGCAAACGCGTTGATGCCGGGCTCGCGCTCAAGGACATAGATCTGCGGCACCGGGACGCCCGAGGCGATCGCCATTTCCTCGACGACGTTCCGCAGGCGCCGCCTGAGCGGATCCGTGGTGTCGGCGCCGACTCGCGTGCCGCCCAGCTGCTCGGCAACCTTGCTGCCGCCGGCCGATAGCGAGACCGTGCGCACCAGGCTGGAAATACCGATGGTTCCGATCACGACGATCGAGGTCAGGGCGACCACGGCCGGGTAATGCGCAAGCGACATGTCCTGCGTGGCAAGCAGGCCGCCGTCCTTCACGGACAGGATCGCAACCGTGGTGACGACGACAAGGTCGATCGCAATCACGATTGCGACCACCGCGATCAGGAACAGGAAGACCATCCACCGCGACTGCCGCCGGGTTGCGGCCTGCCGCGCGAAGAAGTCCATGGACGCTCAGCCCCGCGTGGAGGGAATCAGGTGAAGCTGACCTGCGGCACGTCGCGCTTGGCCGGCGAATCGATTTCGAGAAGCTGCGCCGGCATGAAATTGAACATGCCCGCGACGATGCTGCCCGGGACCACTTCGCGCCGGTTGTTGTAGCTCATCACGGAATCGTTGTACGCCTGGCGCGCGAATGCGACCTTGTTCTCGGTCGTGGTCAGTTCCTCGGAAAGCTGCATCATGTTGCGGTTCGCCTTCAGGTCCGGATAGGCCTCGGCGAGCGCGAACAGGCGGCCCAGCGCGCCGGACAGCGCGTTCTCCGCGCCGGCGAGATGCTGCACGGCGGCCGGATCGCCCGGATTCGCCGAAGCGGCCTTGAGTCCCGCGACCGCGGTGTTGCGCGCCGTGATGACCGCCTCGAGCGTGTTGCGCTCATGCGCGAGATAGCCCTTGACCGTCTCGACCAGGTTCGGGATCAGGTCGTGGCGGCGGGTGAGCTGGACGTCGATCTGCGCGAACGCATTCTTATAGGCGTTTCGCGCCGTGACCAGGCCGTTGTAGATGCCGATCACGAACAACGCGATGAGGACGATGATCGCGAGAATTATCCATCCCATGGCGGCCCTCCCCTGACGACGGGCGAATGATACACCGTCAGCGTGCAGGCCCGGCGGCCAGGCGCGCGCGGAGCCAGGCCGCGATGTCCTGGATTTCCGGGAGGCAGACCTGGTGCTGCATCGGGTATTCCTTCCATTCGACCCGGTAGCCGCTGGCGCGGAGCCAGTTGCAGGCCATGACGCCGAGCGCGATCGGCAGGACCGGATCGTGCAGGCCGTGGCACATGAGGATCGGTGTCTGCCGGTTCGCTTCCGCAAGCTCGCCCGCAAGCATGGACTGAAGGGGCAGGTAGCAGGACAGGCCGAGTATCCCGCCGAGCGGCTCGGCATGGCGCAGCGCGCCATGCAGCGCGATCGCGCCGCCCTGCGAGAACCCCGCGATCACGATGCGTTCCGAGGGGATGCCGGCCGCGCGTTCGGCCGCGATGAATCCTGCGAGCACCGCAATCGCCTCGCGAATGCCCGCCTCGTCCGCGCGGCCCTCGGCGGTCAACGACTTGATGTCGTACCAGGCGCGCATGCGCATGCCCATGTTGAGCGTCACCGGCCGCACCCGCGCGTGCGGGAACACGAAGCGCACGCCGGGTGTCTCCGGCAGCTTCAGCTCGGGCACGATCGGCACGAAGTCGTGGCCGTCGGCTCCGAGCCCGTGCAGCCAGATGACGCTCGCCGAGGCCGGCATCGCCGGCGCCAGGACGACGGCGTCGGCGGTTTCCAGCATGCGGTGGCTCATGGGATCAGCAGTTCTGGTATTTCCAGTTGCGCTGGCGGCCGAGCGCGAGCCACTCGATCGTCGTCGCGAGTCGCCGTTCGCGCGTCGCGTCCTGCTTCGCATCCGTCAGCCATTCGACGTACTCGCGCTGCTGGGCCGGGGTGAAGCGGTGGAAAGTCGCGCGCGCCATTGCGTTTTTCGTCAGGGCGGCGACAAGGTACGGCGGCGGCTTCACGGGCGGCTTGCGCCGTTGCTCGCGCGCGGGCCTGAGCCCCGCCTCGTTCAGCACGACAGCGGCCCGGATTGTGCGCAGGATGAGCGCATCGGGCGGCAGCTCCGCAAGGGTCCGGATCTTGCGGCCGCCCATGCTCGAATCGCCGGATGGCGGAAACATCTTCCTCGAGTCCTTGCCGAGCCGCTTCTTGAGCAGCTTCTGGCTCCAGAAACCGAATGCCGCGTGCTGCCTGAACGCCGCCATGTTCCCGACGATGCCCCGGTACTCGAAGTGCGGGACGCCCCACTTGATCGTCTCTTCGATCCTCGGGCAGGCCTTGTGCATCAACGCGCGGACCCGCCGCAGGATCGGCCGCGCGAAATCCGCGGCGTTTGCGATATAGGCGTCGACGGCTGGATTTTTCATGCGCGAATTCTATCGCGTGGCGCGCGCCCGATCACTCCAGCCCGCCCAGATCACCAGCAGCCACATCGCCATGGCCGACCACGCGACCGCCATCGGGCTCGGCGGCGGCGGACCGAAGGCATTTGCGATCTGGATGACGGCCAGAAACGCAATCAGCGTCCCGAATCCCCAGGAGCCCGCTGCACGGAGCGCGCGCGTGCTCGCGAGGTAAATGGCAACGCCGCCGGCGAGCAGCACGAGCTCGAGTGCAAGCGCCAGGTTCGGGCTTCCCCACAATCCCAGCCCGTAGCGAGCCGAATCGCCGGGCGCGAGCTGCAGGTCGGGAAAGTGCACGACGAGATCAAGGAACCAGTGACTGAGGACCAGGGCGCCGACGACCGTGGCCGCGCGCCAGCTGCGTCGGACCAGTCCGTAAACACCGCCGACCACGAGTGCCCAGATTGCCGCGAAAAGGAGACTGTGCGACCAGGGGTAATGATCGAACACCAGCGGGTACACGCTGTCTTTTGGCGCGAGTGAAAGCCGTTCGACGCCCGTGATGACAAGCCAGGGCCACAGCAAGTCCAGAAACTGGGCTGCGAAGAAAAGCGTGCCGAGCGAGGTGCGGGGCGCCAGCCGCTTGGCTGCGCAGGCAACCGCGAAATGGCCGGCGAACATCCGGCAATCATAAAGGAGTCACGAACCTCCGAACGACCGGCCATAATCCGGCGGCGAGTACCGCGAGCGCGGCGCCCGTCAGAACACCCGGGTCCGCGGAGACGGCGAGGCCTCCCTCCACCCAGCGTGCGACCACCGGACCATGGCGCCAGACGAGTGCGATTGCCGCGGCCCCGATGCCCGCCACTGCGGCGGCGTTTGACCAGGCCTCGCGACGCAGTCGCCGCCGTACAAGCTCGCGCCGGCGCTCGAATTGCGCGCGAAGATCCACGCACGGCGCCGAGCCGAGTGCAACGATCCTCTGCATGACGCGAGTCTGGAATTCCGGGCTCGTGTCGATGCCCGTGAACAGCGCCCGCATCCGCGCATCGATCCGTGAATCCAGGGGGTTCATGCGACCTCCTCGCCCGACGTCCCGAGCGCCCTGGCGAGAGCCGCGCGGGCGCGATGCAGATGCGTCTTCACCGTGTTCGCCGGCAAGCCCATCATTCCGGCAACTTCCCCGACCGAACGCTCGTCCAGATAATAAAGCGTGATTGCCTGGCGCTGCTTGTCCGGAAGCGCCTCGATCCGGCGGCGTAAAGCCGCTTCGCCGTGCGCGTCCGCCGGGGTCGCCGCGATGCCTTCGACCTCCCCGAGCACTGCGGGATCGGACAGCGATACCGTGCGCCGGCGGCTGCGCAAAGCCGAGACCGCGGCATTCCGCGTGATCGCGTAGATCCAGGTCGAGAGCTGCGCGCGGCCGTCATAGCGCGGCAGCGCCCGCCAGAGCTTCACGAATACCTCCTGTGCCAGGTCCTCGGCGGCGGCGCGGTCGCGCAGGATGCTGTAAGCGAGCCCGAATACGCGACGCCGATAGGCCGGCACCAGACGTTCGAAGGCCTCCTGCTCCCGGCCGGCCTGGACCAACTGCATGATCGCCTCGTCGGCCGGCATTCGGGTCGGACCTTCTCCGCGGTTGATACGCGCCGGCCTGCGCGCCGGTTTCAGGGTATTTTATCGCCGGCCGGCGAAACCGAGGCCTTCGATTCCGCGTATCAAAGGGCGTGAAGCGGGCGAAGAACGGATCGACTATGGAAATGCGGGCGCTCGAATGCACGGTCACCGCGATTGCCTTGTGGTTCGCGGCGGATGGTATCCGCGCAACCGTCGCCCCGCTCTGGAAGAATCTGGCCCTGCTGCTGGGGCTCTGACCGAGGGAGTATCTCGATGCGCGAAGAATTGCTCGCACTTTTCATCCCACTGTTCGGAATCGTGTTTGGCGTCGGCATCGCCGTCGTCGCGATCATCACGGGCCACCGCGAGAAAGTGAAGCGCGCGGAACTGCGCCATCGCGAGCGCCTCGCGGCGCTCGAGAAGGGCATCGAACTCCCGCCGGAGCCGGACTTCGACGTCGCGCACAAGCGCGCCGGATCGCTGAGGAGCGCCCTGATGGGCCTCTTCGTCGGCATCGTGCTTTATTTCGCGCTGCGCGCGGTAGCCGACGAGGACGTCGCCCTGTTCGGCCTCATTCCGGCCGCAGTCGGCATCGCGAACCTGATCAGCTACTTCGTGGAAGCGCGGAGAAAGAACGGCAACGGCAAGTGACCTGCGACAGCGCAGGTCAACCGCCGATGACGATGCGCGCCAGCGTCCCGCCTGCGGCGCGCGGCTCCAGGCTCAGCACGCCGGCATCCCCGAAGCACAGCCGGAGGCGCTCCGCGACATTGGCGAGGCCGTGACCGGCGGGCAGCGCGGCCGGATTTCCCTTGTCGATGCCGAGGCCGTCGTCCTCGACCTCGATGACGATCCCGGAATCGCGTGCAAAGACGCGAACATCGACGTTCAGCGACCGCGACGACATCATGCCGTGCCGGATCGAGTTCTCGATGAGCGGCTGCACGATGAGCGCCGGCACGCGCCGCTTGCCGAGGTCTTCCGGCATCGAAATGCAATACTGGAATTGCGAATCGAAGCGCAGCTTGCACAGCTTCAGGTAGCTCTGCAGGAAATTGATTTCGTCGCCGAGCGTGACGTTCAGGTCGCGGCCGCTCCGTAGCGCCATGCGCAGCAGCTCACCGAGGCGGCCGATGGCGTCGAAGGCGCGGTCGCGTTCGCCGATCTGGACGAGGCTCGCGATCGCGTTCAGGCTGTTCAGCAGGAAATGCGGGTTGATCTGGGCCTGAAGCGCCTGCAGCCGGGCCTCCGCGAGCTGCGCCACGAGCCGCGCGCCCCGCAGCTCGGTCTGTGCCGCGTCCCACATCACCTGTAGCCGCAGCCGGTGGCTCCGGATCGCGGCAAAGGCGGCGAGCGCAATCCCTAGGATGCTGAAGTTCATCGCCCAGAACGCCGGACCGGCGGGCGGCAAGAAATACGTGTCGTAGAGCTGCGTGATGGTCGGCGGCAGGTTGTGCCGGATGATGTAGCTGAAGTACGACATCGCCGTGGATCCCGCGAGCGCGATTCCGCTCCATGCAACCAGCATCGAGGTCCACAGCACCCGCCCGGGTCCCGCGATGGTCTTGTGCAGGGCGCGGTACAGCGGCGGGCTCACCAGCACCCAGAAGCAATAGTGCGGGATCATCGCCATGAGCGTGTCGATGAAAGTGACGTCCTGGCGCTGCGCCTCGTAGTTTACGTAGAGCCCGAACGCCACCGAAAAGGCCATTGCGAGCCAGGTACCGGCGAGCCAGATCCACCGCGAGTGCCGCCGGCCGATGAGGCGCTCGGCGTCCCGGCTACGGTCGGACGCAAGTTCGGCCGGAGCGGGCTCCGACGCCGGCCGCACGGCCCCGGCATCGATCCCGTCGACGAGCGTCGACTCGACCCGGAAAGTCATCACTTGTCCTTGCTTCCGATCCCATTCAGGAGTTTTTCGAGGATCTCGCGGCGCGCGCGGCCCATCGGCAGCGCCTGCCCGCCGTGCAGGTAGATGTTGTAGCGGCCGTCCCCGCTCGAGCGCACTTCACGGACGTGCGCCGCATTCACGATCGCGGAACGGTGGATTCGGAAGAAACGCTTCGGGTCGAGTTCGCATTCGAGCGAGGCGAGCGTGCGCGACAGCAGGTACTCGCCGTTCTTGGTGTGGACCCGGCTGTACTGGCTCGCCCCCTGGATCCACGAAATGTCGCTGACCTCGAGCGAAAACATCCGCCGGCGCACGCGAATCGTCATCTGGTCGGCGTAGGTCTGCGAGGGCGCGGGCGCCCCGGCGCGCGGGCCGGAATTTCCGTTGACGCCGACCGCGCCGGCAATCTGGCGGGCGAGGCCCGCGACGCGATGCTCCGCGATGCGCTTCTTCGCGCGCATCACGCTGCCAATGAAGCGCTCGCGCTGCACCGGCTTCACCAGGTAGTCGGCCGCGTGTACTTCGAACGCGGGCAGCGCGAATTCCGGGTGCGCGGTCACGAAGATGACGTAGGGAATCGGTTCACCGATCTCCTGCAGGAGCTCGATGCCGTTGCCGCCCGGCATCTCGATGTCCATGAAAATGAGGTCGGGTTGATGCTCGGCGATCTTGCGCCGCGCCTCGGCAGCGGACGCGGCTTCGCCGACGACCTGGACCTCGTCGTCGGACGCAAGCAACGAGCGCAACATCCGACGACCGAGTTCCTCGTCGTCCACGATGAGCGCACGCACCCTGTTCCTGCCGTTCTCCGCCATGTCGAGCTCGCCCGCCAAGGCCGTTGGCATTCTGCAACATGAGATGCAGCGAACCGTCAGTTCGTTCCGCAAAACTTGCGAACTGCCGGGAAGCTTTGCCAAGTGCCGGTTTTTCTGACGCTTGCCACCGTAAGGTCTGAGCACGCAACAGACCCCTGTGGCGATCTCTTGTTGCCCCCGCACAACGGGCAAATCGCAGTCACAACGGGTTCGTTGTCTTTCGCAACCAACCGGGCGGCCGGGCCGCCCGCGGGAGGAAGAGCAATGGAACGTAAATACCAGGTCGCTTCGGCTGTCCGTCGCGCACTCGTCATGGGTGCATTGACGGCCGCCGGTGTGGCACCTGCGCTCGCGCAGGAAAACCTGGGTGAGATCGTCGTCACGGGTTCGCGCATCAGATCCGCGAATCTCGAGTCGACGACACCCGTCACGCAGGTCACCGCGGCGGATGTCGTGACGCAAGGCGTCACCCGCATCGAGGACCTCGTCAACCAGTTGCCGCAGGCCTTTGCGGCGCAAAACGTCACAGTGGCGAACGGCGCGACCGGCACGGCAACCCTGAACCTTCGTGGTCTCGGCTCAGCGCGCACCCTCGTGCTGGTTGACGGTCGTCGCATGCCGTATGGCGGCGTGACCAACTCGGCGGCGGATATCAACCAGATTCCGACGCAGATGGTCGAGCGCGTCGACATCCTGACCGGCGGCGCATCCGCGGTGTACGGCTCGGATGCCGTGGCGGGCGTTGTCAACTTCATCATGAAGAAAGACTTCGAGGGCGTCGAGGTCAGCAGCCAGTACAACTTCTACATGCACCACAACAACTTCGGCGGCCCGGGCGACGTGAAGTTGCGGGACGTCATCGCCGACAAGGCCGCCACGAATCCCGCGCAGTTCGCGCTGCCGGACGACAACGTGGTCGACGGCGAGGGCAAGGAGCTCTCCCTCCTGGTCGGTGTCAACAGTGGCGATGGCCGCGGCAACATCACGGCCTATGCCACGGTGTTCGACAGCAAGGCGGTGCTGGAAGCCAATCGGGATTTCTCCGCCTGTTCATTGAATCCGGCCGGGATCGGGGGATCCTTCAGCTGCGGCGGCTCGTCGACCAACGCCGGCGGTCGCTTCACCGACTTCTCGACCTACGACCTGACGACCGATACCGCGACGAACATGCGTAATTACAACGCCACGACCGACCTGTACAACTTCGGGCCGTTGAACCACTTCCAGCGTCCGGAGCGTCGGTACAGCCTCGGCGCCATGGGTCACTACGAGTTCGGCGAACACGCCGACGTGTACACCCAGCTCATGTTCAACGACTACGAGTCGATTGCGCAGATCGCGCCGAGCGGCGACTTCTTCAGTACCGGTACGATCAACTGCGGCAATCCATTGCTGCCCGCCGGCATCCTGGGAACCATTGGCTGCGACGCGGCAGCGATCGCTGCGGATACCAGCGTTCCGATGTACATCGGCCGGCGCAACGTCGAAGGCGGTAACCGACAACAGTCGTTCGCGAACTCGACGTTCCGTACGGTAGTGGGCCTGCGCGGCGCGATCAACGAGGCCTGGGGCTACGACGTATCGGCGCAATTCTCGGAAGGGACGGGCACCTCGGGAACGCTCAACTATTTCGTCACACCGCGGCTCGCTCGCGCCCTGGACGTCATCGATGTCGGCGGCGTGCCGACCTGCCGCTCGGTCGTCGACGGCACGGACCTGAACTGCGTCCCCTGGAACCCGTTCGTGCCGGGTGGCGTCACCCAGGCCCAGCTGGCCTATCTCCAGGCTTCGGGCCTGCAGATCGGGCGGATCAGCCAGGAGATCTACAACGGCGTGATCACCGGCGATCTCGGCAATTACGGCGTCAAGTCGCCGATGGCCTCCGACGGTATCCAGGTGGTGTTCGGCGCCGAGTACCGGCGCGATAAGTTGAGCAACACCGTCGATGCGCTGCAGGAACAGGCCGCGTTATCCGGATCCGGCGGTGCGACCATCGGCATCACCGGCGCGACCAAGGTCGATGAGCTCTTCATGGAAGCCCGCGTACCGATCGCGCAGGACCAGGCGTTTGCCGAGAGCCTGTCGTTCGACACCGCCTACCGGTACTCCGACTACGGCAGCGGCGTCACGACCGACACCTACAAGTTCGGCCTCGAGTGGGCGCCGGTCTCCGACGTCCGTTTCCGGGCGAGCTACCAGCGTGCGGTTCGCGCGGCCAACATCGTCGAGTTGTTCACGGCTCAGGGCTTCAACCTGTTCGACGCCCCGGGCGATCCTTGCGGTGCCCAGGCACGCTCGCCGCAGGCAAGCGACGCGGAATGCATCGCGACCGGCGTGCCGGCCAACCTGGTTGGTTCTGCTTCGCTCGACAGCCCGGCGGGTCAGTACAACTTCCTGCAGGGCGGCAACTTGAATCTGGTTCCCGAAACGGCGGACACGTACTCCTATGGCATCGTGCTCCAGCCGCGTTGGGTGCCGGGTCTGGCCATCACGGTCGACTATTTCGACATCAAGATCGATGACACGATCACGACGTTCGGTGCGCCGAACACCTGGACCGCATGCTATGCCAACAACGACCCCGCGGCCTGCTCTCGCATCAACCGCAATCCGAACGGCCAGCTGTGGGTGGGCACGGGCAACGTCACGGACCTCAACACCAACATCGGCTCGCTCTCGTCCACGGGCTACGACGTCAACATCGGGTATACGGGACTGGAGATGGGCCGCTTCGGCAGCCTGGGATTCAACCTGACCGGCACGTACCTGATCGACCTGATCACGCAGCCGGCCCCGGGTATCGACCTGCATCCGAGCCCGAACGTTTTCCGGGACTCCTACGACTGCGTGGGCTTCTACTCATCGGTCTGCAGTTCGAACCAGCCTGGCACGCCGACTCCCCAGTGGCGTCACCGGTTCCGGACCAGCTGGCAGACTCCGTGGGATCTCGACCTGTCGTTGACATGGCGTCATTACGGCTCAGTCACGGCGCTTGCGGGACCCAACCAGCCGGCGCCGGACGGTCAGCTCGACAAGACACTCGCGGCCGAGGACTACTTCGACCTCGCGGCCAACTGGGCGATCACGGAGAAGGCTCAGCTCACGCTCGGACTCAACAACGTGCTGGACGACAACCCGTCGATCAGCGGCGCGGTTGGCACCACGGGCAACGGCAACACCTTCCCGCAGACCTACGACGCCCTCGGTCGCTACGTCTTCCTGCGCGCGACGGTGGACTTCTAATAACGGTTCCTGATAGCTCCCTGTTTGATCACTCGCGGCGGCCTCCGGGCCGCCGCTTTTTTTCCTGAAGGGGACGCACCCCTTCATATTGGCGAAGGGGTCCGGCCCCTTCACGAATATGAAGGGGTGCGTCCCCTTCAGAGGTTGCCGCGTTCCCAGGGACCCCAGATGGCAAAGGTGATGCCGGGGCGTTGGATGTTGACGAACAGCACTTCGCCATAGGGATCAAAGCAGGCGCCCGCCCACTCTTCGCCGCGGTAGTCGCTGGGCATGATCCGCTTGCCGGCTGCGACCGTCTGGTCGAGCACCAGATCGACGGAATTCTTGGCGATCGGATAGGAGTCGCCGTCCGCAGTTAGGCCGAGCAGTCGAACGCCCGGCCCGTATACGTCCGTGATCGAATCTCCATCCTCACAAATCACCAATCCTCCGCGCGGACTGGCGGTGATGTTATCGATGTTGTCGCCAACTTTCTGGCTGCCGGCAACGAAAATTGCGAGCAGGGTTCCAGCGATCGGGTCAAACTCCCAGACGGCCCCTTCGCCCTCCCCCGGTTCTCCGTCGGCGCCGACGCCCGCCGATGTATCGACTACGTAGAACTTGCCCGCGTTCCGGCAGATCCCCTCGCAGCGGCTCATGCGCAGCGCGCCCTGAGACCAGCCCTGCAGGAACGGGCCGCTGGCCAGACCGGATTCATTGACGATTTCCGGCGGCGGCACACCAGGATCAGCATCCGGACTCGCAATGTCCACCCACTCAATGCGATGCAGGTCACCGACCGCAGGCGCGCGCAAGTCCGCATGCATGTGATCGATAACCCGTGCTGCCTGCAAGCGGCCGCCGGCCTCGTAGCTGCCGGGGATTCCGCTTCGGTCATTCGGAATGAATCGATAGAAAGCGGAGTTACGTCGATTATCCTCGGTCATATAGGCATGACGCGTGTCAGGGTCGATCGCGACGGCTTCGTGCAGGAACCGCCCCATGTCCACGATCGGACGACCTGTCGTCTCGGCCGGATCGCGCCGGACCTCGAACACGTAACCGTGACGCCGCCCGCCTTTCGGGCTGAGGTCGATGAATGTCTCTTCACAGCTCAGCCAGGTACCCCAGGGCGTCACACCGCCCGCGCAGTTGTAGATCGTGCCGCCCAGGGACGGCTCCGCGCTGATCCACCGGCGGCCGCGGAAGCGCAGTGTCGTCGTGCCGCCCCCCGGGGGAAATCCCTGGCCCGCCGGGACTGCGCTGTCGTAGCGCGCGGGGGCCGGGATCGGACTTGAAATTGCGCGCTCGTGATTGCGCACCAGCGTAACGTCGATTTCCGTACCGCGTCGCTCAGCGAAAATAACGCCCATCCCATCATGCGAATCCGGTGTCGGGACACCGTCGGACATCGGGTCGCCGGTCCACGAAAAACTGCGGTACTCGAAACCCTCGGGAAGCATCAACAACGGCAGGCCGGTCTCCAGGTCGGCAGCCGGCCGCAGCGACCCGTAAGGCCCTAAGACGCTCATCGATGCGCGTGGCGCCCCCGCTGCACGGCGCGCCTGCAGCGCCGCCATGACGGCGACAAGCGAAGCCGAGCCCGCGAGAAACCCGCGGCGACTGAGGCGGGAAGGCATGCGCCATTCTAAAGGGTCGGACGTGACGCGTGAATGACGCCCCTTCCCAGAGGGGACGCTCGCCTCTAAAAGGGGCCGTCCCCTTTTGATCGTCACCTCTAGATAGCCCGGTCCACGCGGCAGGCATAGCAGCCGCGCCGCGCGAAGTGGATGTGCAGGTAGCTGACATCCGGACGATCGAGGTAACGCTCGATGATCAGCTCCGCCGCGGCGCCGTCGACGACATCGGCATCGAGCATCTCGTCCGCGGCGTCATAGGCGCGCACGGACAGCGGCCGGAGGGTCAGGTATGTCGGCAACTCGTTCATGATCCGGGCCGCTTTCGCGATTCCGCGGCGGATGAAGATCGGGCCCGAGGCACGATACGGCGAGCGGCTGTCCTGGTGGGTGAAAGGCAGCAGCAGCACGGCCTCCCCGACCGGCGCGTCCTGGAGGCTGATGCGGCAGGGAAAGCCGACCGGCTGGTCCGCGCGCATCCAGCGCATCCCGCGCTCGGCGAGCGCCGTCTCCGTCAGGTTGAACAGGTTCTCGAATTGTGCGGGTTCGAGTCCGCGTAGTTGGTAGTTCATCGGCCACAAGATTGACCGATGCCGTCCGGGCCGCAACCCGGTTCTTGCGGTGGCGGCGGCCGCTTGATCGGGTCGAACAGGTCGCTGCGCGGTTTCTTCTTGTCGCCGAACTGGGCCAGGATGCAGGTCCGCACGCCCCGGCGGGCCTCATGAACCTCCTTCAACGCCAGGCTACGCGAGGAAATCGACACGAAGCAGTAATCCGAGACCCAGATGATCGTTTCACCCTCCGGCGTCGTGACCGTCGTGCCGACGCGGGGCAGCGGTTGCGCCCAGATGGAGGGCGGATAGACCTCCCGCGGGCGCTCCGCCGGGCCCTCGGGAATCTCGCCGAATCGATGGCGCGAGAGGCTCGCCGTCATTCCTTTCGCCACTTCACGGGCGGTTTCGCTCCAGTCCGGGACAGTGAGCGGCCCGATTACCGGCATGGGCAGGGGTGCGGCCGAGATTGGCGCGATGCGCGCAGGACGCGCCGAGGTCTCGATTGGGGGCAATGGCGGGGGCGGCAGGAGCGGTGGAACCGGCAGCCAGACCAGGTTCAGGTCCTCCGCGAGGCGGGTGGGCAGTCCCGGTCCCGGCGCCAACAGCCAGAAGGCGACCAGGACGTGCAAAAGCAGCGTGATTCCGAGCGCCGCCGCGCGGGAGCGATTCCAACCCGACGGCAAGCCCATTCCACCCCCCGGCGGCCCATGCAATCCGACCCGCGTCTCCCGGCGCGGGTTCGGCGGAATTTACAACTCTTTATTTTTCAATTAGTTACGAGAAATACCGAGATCCTACTTTTGCCGCCGCCCCCTCCCGCGGGTAGGATCGCCCGAGCGGTACCGGGGTAACAGGGCCGCGTCCATAACGACATCAGGGGGGATGACAGTGAATCCATTCAAGATTATTGGCTGGGTGGCTATTGCGATCGCCGTGATTGGCGCCTTCGTCGAGATCCCGTACGCGGGGCTGCTGTTGGTGCTGCTCGGCCTGGTAGGCGGCGTCGCCGTCGCAGCCGAGGACCATGTCCGCGTATTGGTCACTGCGCTCGTGCTGACCTCGCTGTCCGGGGTGCTGATGAACATTCCGGAAATCGGCAGGTACCTGACGAGCATTTTCAGTGCGGGTGGTACGTTTGTCGCCGGCGCGGCGATCACGATCATTGCGCGCAATGTCTGGAAGCGTTACAAGCCCTGAACGAGGTCCGCAGGACGCGGCCTGTGAAAAGGCCCGCCGTGAGGCGGGCCTTTTCAATTGGGCGGCCGGACGCCTTCAGCGGCCGGCGATGTTGAAGTGCAGTCGCGTATCCTGGTAGCGGTCGTCGCGTTTTGCGGCGCCCGTCGCGACCAGCACGTAGAGGATGTTGAGTGCCTGCAGGGCATCGCGGACGCCGGCGCCGCGCGACCGGGTGGCGAGCTGCTTGGCTGTCACGTCCTGCTTGCCGGCATAGCGCTTGCGAATCCGGTTCACGGCATCGCGGCTCACGAGGTTGAAATAGCCGCTCGCGCGCTTGGTACGCGATGCCGACATCACGACATAGCCGGTTCCGCTCTCGAATATGTAATAAGTCTGTCTCTTGCCCGCGGCTTCGCCGCAGAACTTGAGGCCTTTCGCCAGGCTACGGATGTTCATAGACATCCCCTTCTTATCGAGAGCACTGATCTATCGTAGCAGGGCTGCTCGAAGGGGACGCGCCCCTTCATATTGGCGAAGGGGACGCGCCCCTTCACGAATATGAAGGGGTGCGTCCCCTTCAGCTTTCACGCTTGGCGGCTACGAACACATGGGCCGCTGACCAATCCTCGAACCACTTGCCGAGCCGTTTCGCCACGCGATCAGCACTCCCCGAGCGGCTGCCGATGCTCGCGCGTACGGCCGCGGCCAGGGGCCGCCCTTTAGCAAGCGCCGCCAGCAGCTTGAACTGCTCCGGCTCCTGGTCGCGACGGAACACCTGGAAGTCGCGCCGAAAGACGATCGCGTACGTCGCCCGCGGACGAGGAATGCGCGGCTTATCGCCGCGGCGCATCGCGGTCATGAATGCATTGGCGGGATAGCGAAGCCTCAACAGGCGCAGCGCCGGATTGACCCGCAGTGTCGCCCGCTCCCACCGGTCCGGGCCGATCGCCGCAAACGCCTGCGCCGTCATGGGTTCCGCGCGCGGTGCATCGAAGACGTCCTCCATCGCACGCTCGATGCGCGCCACGTCGACCACGAGCCCGTTCCGGTTCGAGCGCGGCAGCGAGCGCGCGAGGAAGTCCGGAAACCGCTCGCTGAGCGCATTGAGGGTGCGAGAACGCGACGGGTGCTTCGCCACGAAACGCCGGCAGGCTCTCGAAAACGCTACCGGCCCGAGGATGCGCCGCGCGATCGGGTACTCCGCTTCCATCACCTCGACCAGGCGCGCGAAGTACATGTGCGCATAGATCCCGAGCCGCTCGACCGAACTCAGGCTCTTCGAGGGCAGGACGACCGCCTCCGGCTCGCGCGCGGCAAGGTCGAGAAATTGCCGCGCCGGCCGCGACTTCATGCCCGCCGCCGCGCCTCCCGGATGCGTGACCACTGCCTGCATCCAGCGCTCCAGCGTCGCGAGTTCCGAAGCCGTCCTCACGCCGCCGCCCGCCGGGACCCGTTCCGGAACCGCGCTGCCTTCCTAACCTCTTGTTGCAGAACGGAAAACTTGGGGATGTTCGCGTCCCATTCCAGCAGGGTCGCGCGCGCGCCGGCGCGGTCATGGACCCGGCCATAGAGATCCCACACGGCGTCGATGACCCGCCCGTCATGGGTATCGATGCAATGCGTGCCATTGTCGGTGTGGCCGGCGAGGTGGATCTGCACCACGTGCTCATACGGAATCGCCTCGAGATAGGCGACCGGGTCGAGGTCATGGTTCCGGCAGGTCACGTAGACATTGTTCACGTCGAGCAGCAGGGCACAGTCCGCCTCCACGGCGAGCCGCGCGATGAATTCTTCCTCGGGCATCGAGGACGCTGTGAAAGTGAGATACGTCGAAGGATTCTCCAGCACCAGCGGCCGCTCGAGGTAGTCCTGGATGATCCTGACCCGCGAGATCATGTGCCTGAGGCCCTCTTCCGTGTACGGCACGGGATAAAGGTCGTGCCCGTTCAGGCCGTTCACGCCGGTCCAGCAGATGTGATCACCGAGCCATTTCGCGCGCACGCGCCGGGCGAGGGCCTTCAGCTTGTCGAGGAATTCGAAGTCGATCGGGTCCGTGCTGCCGACCGAGAGCGAGACGCCGTGCATCGCGATCGGGTAGCGCTCGGCGATCCGGTCGAGGAAATGAAGCGGCCGGCCCTCGGTGTCGATGAAATTCTCGGAAACGATCTCGAACCAGTCCATCGCCGGCCATTTCTCGGTGATGTGCCGGAAATGCGGCGTGCGCAGGCCGACCCCGAGACCCAGGTCCGGCAGGCCCCAGCGGTTTGGCCGCGGGCCCGATTGAAGAACGTTCGCTGACATCCGGAAAGAAGTCGCCCGGGCCACAAGGCCCGGGCGACTACCGCTGGACCCTTAGTCGTCCATGTGCTCCGGATTGACCGGCACGCTGCATCCACCCTTGCCCTTGCAGGAGTTCTTGCCGGCGCAGCCATTGTCGCTGCTCTTGCAGCCACCCTGGCCCTTGCAGGAGTTCTTGCCTGCGCACTCATGCTTGGCACTCGTGGAGGCGCATCCGCCCTTGCCCTTGCAGGAGTTCTTGCCGGCGCAGCCGCCGTCGCCCGTCTTGCAGCCACCCTTGCCCTTGCAGTCGTTATGGCCTTTACAGATGTGGGTGTCGCCGCCGCCTTCTTCGCCGGCGATCGCAACATTTGCCATCTGCGCACCGGCGACCAATCCGCCAGCCACACCCAGCATCACCTTTCCGAAATCACGACGATTCATTGCCATGTCAAATCCCTCACTAGTGATGAGTCGACACGTTGAGATATCCCCAACGGTCAGTCAGGAGACCGTGCCGCTGGCCGAAATACTACGCCATCGGCAAAAAAACGGATGCGTCTTTTTGCGATGCAACAGCATCTACACTGCACTTCGATGGATACGCACGCATTGCTGCGGCTACCAGGAGAGAATCTTGCGGCGGGCCTGACCCAGGCGGTCGAAGGCGCGCCGGACCCCGATCTCGCCCTGGAACAGCACCAGCATTACTGCGAGGCACTCGCGGACTGCGGCCTCTCGCTCACCATCCTGCCTGCAGACACGCGATATCCGGACGGCTGTTTTGTCGAGGACACGGCCCTCGTCACCGCGCGAGGCGCCATCATCATGCGCCCAGGCGCGCCTTCGCGGCGCGACGAAGTCGAGCTGATCGAAGCGACGCTCAAGGGCCTGTTCCCGGAAATTGCCCGCATCCAGGCGCCCGGCACCGTGGATGCGGGCGACGTTTGCGAAGCGGACGGGCATTTCCTGATCGGCCTGTCCGCGCGAACCAATGAGGCTGGCGCCGAGGCCCTGGCAGGCCACCTGGGTGACCTCGGCTATCGCTCGGACATTCTTGACATCCGCCACGCACGCGCCCTGTTGCATCTCAAGTCCGGCATCGCCTGGCTCGGCGACGGCCGGCTGCTCGCGACCGCGGACATACCGCGCGCACCCGCACTCGCCGCCTACGAGATCGTCGAGGTGCCTGCTGATGAGTGCTATGCCGCGAATGCGCTGCGCGTGAACGAGCACGTGCTCGTCGCCGCCGGCTATCCGAAAACCCGCAGCGCCATCGAGTTGCTGGGATTCGAGGTGATCGCGCTCGAGATGTCGGAGTTCCGAAAGCTCGATGGCGGGCTCAGCTGCCTCTCCCTGCGCTGGTGACTTGACGTAATGGAAGCTGGGTCAGCGTGCGCCTACGCGCGCGTCTCCTCGCGGCCGATGTCGCGGGATGATGACGGCGCCTAGCGTCGATCTATGCTCAGATACGCGCTCATTTTCTTCATCGTCGCCCTGATTGCAGCCCTTCTCGGCTTCACTGGCATTGCGGCAGGCGCCGCGGAAATCGCAAAGATCCTGTTCTTCGTGTTCCTGTTGGTCGCCGGCGTGGCGTTGATCATGGGACTGTTGCGCCGCGCGCCCTGACGGCCCCCTTGGGCTTCGTCTGACCTGACGCGGGGCCGTGCACTGACTCTTTCTGCATCGCGCGCGGGCGACACTCGCCGCGCGGACCATTCATACAGGAGAATCTCATGAAGTACGGCATATCTGCCGCCTTCCTGCTTGCCGGCCTCGCGGCCGCGGCGGGCGCACATGCTGATGAAGATGCCGGCTTTTACGCCGGCGGTGGCGTCGGCACGTTTGATGTCAAGATCAACGATGTCGACGACGTCGCGACGACCATCGATCGCTACAAGAGCGACGACACCGCCTGGAAGGCTTTTGCCGGCTGGCGCGCGAACAGGTGGCTCGCGCTGGAGCTCGCGTACGTCAACCTCGGCAGCCCGTCGGACGAGATCGCGCCGGATACCCGGCTCACGGTCGAGACGGATGGCGTTGCCCCCTACGTCGTCGGCACGCTCCCGATCGGCGACTGGTTCGAGGCGTTCGCAAAGGCCGGGTATTACTGGTACGACACGACGGCGCGGCTCTCGTCGCCGGCCGGCGTCGCACGCGACAAGAACAGCGACAGTAACTTCACCTGGAGCGCGGGCCTCGGCGTGAACATCCTCGAGCGGGTTAATGTCCGCCTCGAGTACGAGCAGTTCGATTTCGACCACATCGACAATTCGAATGCGCTCTGGCTCACGGGCGCGTTCCGATTCTGATTGCCTGACGGTACGGCCGGAGCGTCGGTGTCAGACGACGTAGGAGTCTCTCTGACATCCGGGCGCGACCGGTACCGACATTCACCGGACCGGCGTCACAGCAGACTCGATTCGGCACGATTTGGAAAAAGAACCAGGAGACAGAACATGAACCGTGTATTGACCATGCTGATTGCGGGCGCGTTCGCCGCGTCGCTCGGCGCCTGCAACAAGGCCGAAGATCCGGCCAAGACGCGGGCCGACGTGGCCGAGGCGCAATCGGAGGCCGCGCAGGACGTGGCCGATGCCCAGGCCGACATGAACCAGGACGTCATGCAGGGCCAGGAAGAGACGGCGATGGCGAAAGCCGAGGGCGAGCACAACGTCGCCATCGAGCGCTGCGAGTCACTTGCGGGCGGCGAGCAGAAAGCCTGCAAGGATGAAGCCGACGCGACTTACGAGGCGGCCAAGCAGGCGGCCAAGATGCCCGGCCCGTCCTGAAGCTGAAGGAGTTTTGCACACATGAATAAGATACTTGTAGCCCTGATCTCGAGCGGAGCCCTGCTCAGCATGGCCGCCTGCTCGGCGACCCGGACTCAAAGAGCGCCGGGAGAGCAGATTGACGATGCGGTGCTGCTCACGAGCGTTAAGACCGCGCTGATCAAGAATCCCGTGACCGAGGCGGGCGAGATCAACGTCGATGTCAATCGCGGCGTGGTGAAACTCGCGGGCTTCGTGGACACGGAAAAGCAGAAATCGACCGCGGCCGATGTCGCCCGCAATGTGGGCGGCGTCAAGACGGTGCAGAACGACATCGCCGTGAAGACGGGATCCGAGTCGGCCGGTGAATACATCGACGACTCGATCCTGACCGCCAAGGTGAAAACCGCGCTGATCGGGAACTCCGAAACGAAGGCTCACCAGATCAACGTGGAAACCGACCACGGCGTGGTCCAGCTCTCGGGCTTCGTCGATAGCGCCACGGCCAAGGCTGCGGCATCGGATGTCGCCATGTCGGTCACCGGTGTGAAGAACGTCAAGAACGAGCTGAGCATCAAGTCGTACTGACCCCCCTCGTACACTCGACAGTTCGCTGACGTTATTCGCACCACGGGCCCGCGCCTCCCAGCGCGGGCCCATTTTTTTTCCTGAAGGGGACGCACCCCTTCATATTGGCGAAGGGGTCCGGCCCCTTCACGAATATGAAGGGGTGCGTCCCCTTCGAGGGCTAGTGGGTCTGGTGGCTCTCGCCGAGCTCCTGGATGAGCTGCGGCAGCCGTTCGTAGTCGAGGGACTTGTTGAGGAAATACTCGACGCCCAGGGCATTCGCGAGTCGCTGGTACTCCGGCAGCATGTAGTTCGTGAACACGATAGCCTTCGGGCGGCCCTTACCAAGGCGCTGCAGCACGCCAAACCCCGTGCCCTGCCTCAGCTGCAGGTCGAGGATGATGACGTCGACATGCTTCTCCTGCGCCACGGCGACGGCCGAACTTTCGTCCGAGACCGCGCCGACGACCTCGACATTTTGCAGCCCGTCGAGGACCTCCCGCAGGCGCTCAGCGAGCACCCGCGAGTCTTCCACCAGCAATACACGTAGAGTCACGACACGGAACTACTGGATCAGGCCATTGCGCAACGCATAGGACGTGATGTCGGCGTTGGTCTTGAAATGCATCTTCTCGAGCACGCGGCTGCGGTAAGTGCTCACCGTCTTGACGGACAGGCACAGTTCCTTGGCGATCTCCGACACCGAACTGCCGCTCGCAAGCTTGCAGAAGATCTGGAACTCGCGCTTCGAGAGCTGCTGGTGGATTGGCCGGTCTGAGCCGCCGTTGTCAATCTCGGAGATCAGCAGCTCCGACATCGTGGGGCTCAGGTAGCGCCGCCCCGCCAGGATCACGTGCACCGCCTTCAGGAGGTCATCCGGCGCGCTCTCCTTGCCGAGAAAACCGTGGGCACCCGCCCGCAGCATGTTGATCGCGTACTGGCGCTCTGGGAACCCGGAAAGGATCAGCACCCGCGTTTCCGGATAACCCGAGCGCACGTGACGCAGGATGTCCATGCCGCTGCGGTCCGGCATGCCGATGTCGAGGATCAGGAGTTCCCAGGGGCTCTCCCGCAGCCGCTCCAGCGTCTGCTGGCCGGTCGCGGCCTCGCCGATCTCGCCGACGGCGGTGTCCTCGCCCAAAAGCTGGCGTAACCCCGCCCGGACGACGGCATGGTCGTCTGCGATCAATACCCTGGCAGTCGTCATGGAGGTTCCATCCTACTGAAAACTAACTCCTAATTCGCACATCAAAGGTCCCGGGAACGAGTCGGCGATGCCTACGCCGGGTGTAGGACGGTTCCGACATGCGCCCTTGGGCGGATGACACAACCCAGGGCTTTGCCCGTAGATTGGACGCACATGGCCACCGACAATCCCAGCCGCCTGACGTATGCGCCGATCCTGCTCGGCGTTGCCTTCATTGCGACCCTGTTCATGGTCGCCGAGTCCGGCTACAAGCGCATCCACGAGGCGAGCCAGGTGATTTCCGCGGCCGAGGAGCGCCAGGCGCTGCTCTCGCGCTTCCTGCGCCTCGTACTCGACGCGGAAACCGCCCAGCGCGGTTTCCTCTTGACCGAGGACTCACGTTATCTGCGCAGCTTTGACCCGGCCGTGCGGGCGCTCGATCCGATGCTGGACCGCATCATCGCAGTCCTGCGCGCGTCGGGACTTGACGCCGACGCTGCGAAAGCTGAGACCATGCGTTCGACTGCCGGCATGAAAGTCGGCGAGATGCAGACCTCGCTTCGGATTTACGGCGAAGTCGGCCGTGACGCTGCAATCCAGATGATCAACACCGACATCGGCCAGCGCGCGATGACGGACCTTCGGCATCAGCTGCGGGACTTGTGGGACCAGGAGAGCAAGCGCCTCGCCGCGGCCCGCGCGAGCTCGGAGAAGGACCTGCAGACCTCGCGCGTGCTGCTCGGCGCCGCCAGCTTCCTCTCGCTGCTGCTCGTCGTCCTGGTCGGTGCCCTGCTCGCTCGCGACATGCGACGGCGCGCCGACGAGGCCGCAGGCCTCGACGAGCGTAATCGCGAGCTCGACCGCCTGGTCCAGCGGCGCACGGCCATGCTGTTCCACCTCTCGAGCAGCCTGCAGAAGGTCGCCGAACGAGAGAAAGCGGCGCTCGCTCGCGAACTGCACGACGAGCTCGGGGGCCTGCTGGTGGCCACGAAGATCGACGTCTCGTGGCTGCGCAAGCGGGCCGACGATGGCAGCGAGGCGAGCAAGCTTCGCTGGGAACGGGTGTTGCGCTGCATGGACGAGGGGCTGGCGCTCAAGCGCCGCATCATCGAGAGCCTGCGGCCGACGCTCCTCGATAACGTCGGCCTCGACGCCGCGCTGCGCTGGCTGGTGGACGAGAGCCTGCGGCGCGCGGGCATCACTTGCGAGGAACAGTATCCCGAACCGATGCCGGAGCTTTCCCCGGATGCGCGTATCGCCATCTTCCGCGCGGTGCAGGAATGCCTCATGAACATCATCAAGCACTCGAAGGCGAAATCGGTCCTACTCCGGGTCGAGGCGGACGATCACAGCTTGTCGGTCGTCGTGCGGGATGATGGGGTCGGCATCGACGAATCGCGGATCGAGACGCCGCAATCGCACGGGCTGCTCGGCATGCGGCACCGGATCGAGTCGCTCGACGGTAAACTCGGGATTCGCTCGCTGGGGCCCGGCGTCGGCACGGAATGCCGATTCACGCTGCCGTTGCAGCGGACACTCAAGACAGGAACCTAGGATGATGGACCGCAGCACGCCACTAGTCGCCGCCCTGTTGCTGCTCGCCGCCTGCGGCCGGTCGACGGAGGACGTGGCTGCCCAGAATTCGGCTGCCACGGACCCGAACGCGGTGGCGCCGGCCATCGTTTCACCGGACGAAGAAGCAGTCTCCACGGAGCCGCCGAGCTACGAGGTTTCGATCGCGACTGCGGCTTCCCAGCACAACGCCGCGCTCGAACGCTGTGCGAAGCAGCCGGAAGCGGTCCGCGCGCAATGCGAACAAGAGGCCAACGCCGTATTCGCCGAGACTGAGGCGAGCCTGCAGGACTTACGCGGCAATCAGCCCTAGTCCTACAGAGCGCGCGCGCTCAATCATGGATGCTAATAGTGAGAGTTGCGGACTGGCCGCGGCTCCCCAAGCCTCAAGGAGAGAGCACATGAATTGGGATCGCATTGAAGGGAATTGGAAACAGGTCAAAGGCAAGGTCCATGCGCAGTGGGGCAAGCTCACCGACAGCGAACTTGACGTGATCGACGGCCGCCGCGAAGAGCTCTCCGGCCGCATCCAGGAAGCCTACGGAATCACCAAGGATGAAGCCGATCGCCAGATCGAACGCTTCGCGGGCACGCTTGACAGCGCGACCCACGACCGGATGGCCCCCCGCAAGAACTGACGCTGAAGGGGACGCACCCCTTCATATTTCTGAAGGGGACGCGCCCCTTCACGAATATGAAGGGGTGCGTCCCCTTCAGATCTAAAGAGGTACGACCACAGGATGAAAAAGATGCCGCGATTCGAACTGCCGCCACTCGGGTATGCCTACAACGCCCTTGAGCCCGCCTACTCCGCGGAGCTTCTCGAGCTGCACTACGCGAGCCATCACCAGGCTTACGTGGACGGCGCCAACCGCACGCTCGAGGCGCTCGCCGAAATGCGCGGCACGGGCGACTACGCCCGCATCAACCAGCTCGAGCGGGACCTCGCGTTCCACTACTCGGGCCACCTGCTGCACACCATCTTCTGGCGCAACCTCGAGCCGAACGAGGGGACGCCGCCGTCCGGCAAGCTCGAATCCCGCATCAAGGCTGCCTTCGGCAGCGCCGATGCGTTTCGGCGGCAGTTCGGCGCCGCGGGCGCCGCGCTGCAAGGTTCGGGCTGGGTCGCGCTGACCTGGGAGACGACCCTCGGCACCCTCCTGATCGAGCAGGTCCACGATCACCAGGACCGGACCCCGCTCGGGACCATTCCCCTGCTCGTCATGGACATGTGGGAGCACGCGTACTACCTCCAGTACCGGAACAAGAAAGAAAAATGGATCGTCAACTTCTGGGAGATGATCAACTGGCGCGACGTTGCACGCCGCCTCGAGAGCGCCGAGTGCGTGGACCTCGCGCTCGAGCCAAAACTCCCAAGGTCCGACGCCGCCTGAGCCCGGCCGCGTCCACCGGCCCGATTTGGCGTTTTGAGTCCACCCTAGGTACGCTCCCGCTCTGGAGGGCGGGTATGCGGATCCTGATTACAGTCCTGACGGCTGGCCTCGTATTGGCCGCCTGCGGCGGCGACTCCGGCCAGGACGTCACGCACTCCCGGCGCGGCAAGACGGCCGCCGTTGCCCAAGGCCCCGCGGGCGTGCCGGCAGTCCTCACCAAGCGCCTCGACTTCGCGGCCTGCCTGGCCGACGACGAGGCCCAGTCCAAGCGCTGTCCGACTTTCGCGGTCCTCTCGCTCGATTACATGAGCAGCCAGTGCTCGGCGAGCGGCGGCACGCTCAAGGCCCGACAGCCCTCCGAGGCCTGGTCGCTCGACGTCGATGGCGATGCGAGCGGCGAAGTGCTCGTCGACCTCGTCGCGAACTTCGACTGCGAAGGGGCGCCCGGCGCCTTTGCCTGCGGCAGCAGCGGCTGCCCCTTCATGCTCTACAAGAAGCGCGGCGACACCTGGGCAGAGATCGGCGCCATCAACGCCGACGACGGGCCCGGCATCCAGGTCATGCCGGCGCCCGAGGGAACCTATGCGGCCCTGCGCGGCGGCTGCACCGGCCTTCAACCCTGCAGCGAGCTGACCTACTACGAATGGAAGAACCCGGCCTACCAGCGCACCTGGATAGACTTCAAGGGTCACCCAGTCGACGTGGCGCCGGGCGGGCTGATGACTCTCACGAAGGACACCGCCGTCCTGGATGCGCCCGGCAAGAAAGGCCAGGTGCTCGACGAGTATCCCGTCGGCACGACGGTCATCGTCATCGGCACGGCGCGCGAGGGCTCCTATTCCTTCGTCTCGCCCTGCAATGCCTGCCGCCGCGGCTTCGTCGAGACCGCACTGCTCAAGAAATAACTCCGTCCCGCCGCGGTCGCAGTGGCACTCAGGTCTTCTGGTAAGTGCCGATCAGCTCGGACTCTTCCAGCACATGGCCTTCCATGGCTTTCAGCAGCTCCGCCTTGGTCGGCTGCTTGAGATCTTGCAGCACGGCGTCGAGCGCATAGAGCTTGTGGAAATAGCGGTGCCGGCCAATCGGCGGGCAGGGTCCGCCATAGCCCGTGCGGTTCCAGTCATTCTTGCCTTGCAGCGTGCCGGCAGGCAGTGAGCCCGTGCCAATCGCCTCGCGCAAGCCCGTCGTGTCCGGCGGGATATTGTAGAGCACCCAGTGCACCCAGACGCGCTGCGGCGCGGCCGGATCCGGCGCGTCCGGGTCATCCACGATCAGCACGATGCTCTTCGTGCCGTTCGGCAAGCCGCTCCACTTGAGCGCGGGCGAGAGGTCCTTGCCCTGGCAGGTATAGATCTTCGGGATCTCGCCGTTGTGCGTGAAAACCGGCGACAAAAGTGATAGTGCCATGATCAACTCCAGCATCGATGTTCTCCGCTACGACATCGCCTTGTCATCATACGTTCATCAGGCCGCAATTTTGCCGGCCTATCTTTTTTACGTTCGCCAGACATGCAAAGTGTTTGGGCGGCGGCCGAACCCCCAACGGCCGCCGCCCTGGGCAGGGCGCGATCACGCGTAGATCGCCGGGCGCTCGAGCAGCATGGCGGTCGTGCCGCCGACAATCACGACGACCACGGCGGTAAAGAGGCACGCCGTGACGAGTTCACTGCAGGCTTTGCGAATCGCATCGAACTTGCTCTTCCTGGACATGACGCTCTCCTGTACCGATTGAATGAGGGCGGGCCCTCGATGGGTAGGGATGATCGGCATTCGGGAGCCTGCGATCTGTCAGGCGGATGACACAACGGACACATCTATTAGGGGAGCGTCCCCTTTCAGAGCAGGACTGCCGAGGCCAGGCCCAGGAAAATCAGGAATCCCATGCTGTCGGTGATCGCGGTCAACAGGATGCTGCTGCCCATCACCGGGTCGCGCCCCATGCGCTCGAGCAGCAGAGGACATAGCACGCCGACCGCGGCGGCGACCAGCATGTTGAGCAGCATCGCCACCGCCATGACGCCCGCGAGCGCGAGCGAGCCGTAGAGCAGCAGCGTCACGGCGGCCATCAGCAGGCCCCAGATCGCGCCGTTCAGCGCGCTGATCGCGAGTTCCTTGCGCAACAGGTAGCGGCGATTGTCCTCATTCAACTGTGACAGTGCGAGGCCGCGCACCACCAGCGCGACCGTCTGGTTGCCGGTGTTGCCGCCGATGCTTGCGACGATCGGCATCAGCGCGGCGAGCGCGGCCAGCTGGGCAATCGAGTCCTCGAAGAACCCGATCACGCGCGAGGCGATGAAGGCCGTGAACAGGTTGAGCCCGAGCCAGATCCAGCGCTTGCGCCCGCTCTGCCAGATCGGCCCGAAGAGATCCACGTCCTCGGAAAGGCCCACCTGGCTCAGCGACTGCCGGAACGTATCCTCCTGCATTCGCTCCAGCACTTTGTCGACCGTCACCCAGCCGACCACGTGCCGGTGCAGGTTGATGACCGGCGCCGCGATCAGGTCGTAGCGTTCGAAGGCCTGAGCCGCTTCGTCGGCAGGGTCCGTGGTCGCAAAGTACACCGGATCGCCGTCCATCACGTCGGACACCTGCCGGCCTGCCTCGCCGAACAGGAGCCGCGACAACGGCAGCATCCCCTGCAATACGTTGTCCCCATCGACAACCGGAATCGAGGTGACCTGTTCCGCCAGCCCGCGCCGGCCCCTGAGCGAGGTGATCGCCTCCTCCAGCGTCAGGTCGGTGCGCACCGTCACGAATTCCATCTCCATCAGCGCGCCGACGCTTTCCGGCGGGAAGGACAGCGCCGCCTGCACCTGCTGGCGCTCGCCGGAGTCGAGCAGTGCCAGCACGCGCTTCGCACGCTCCTCCGGCAGGTTCTCGACCAGGTCCGCGAAATCCGCTGACGGCAACTGCTTGCCGAGCGCCAGCAGCTCGTCGTCCTCGAGCAGCGCCACCAGCGGCTCTCGCACCGAATCGGCCAGCTCCAGCAGGATCGTGCCGCGGCGATCCTGGTGGATCAGCTGCCAGGCCGTGTCGCGCTGCTCCACCGGCAGGCTTTCCAGCACGAACGCGGCATCCGCCGGGTGCAGTCGGTTGAGCCTGGTCTCGAGTTCGACGGCGTGCTGGCGGGCGACCAGGGACTGCACCAGGTCCTTTTTATTGGTCTTCTCCCTGGCCACGAGCTGGGTGACGACTTCCTGCCGCGCCATCATTTGCATGATTTCGCGCAGCGTCGCCTCGAGCGAAGTGTGGTGTTCGGTCTCGGTCGGCATGGCCGGCATCCTCGACCGTTCAGTCATCGCGCGCAAGGCGCGCTTCGGCAAGGTCAATCTCGCGCTCGAGTCGGGTCAGCACGTCGTCCCCGATCTCGTCGTTGCGCCACAGCCGGATCAGTGCCTCGCGCTGGGCAGCCGCCGCGCCGAGCCACAGGCGCGCTTCGTCTTCCAGTGCGGGCGCGCTGCTCGTACGGTGCGGCGCATGGCGGTCGAAAAAGCGTTTCACCGCGATGGCCTCATGCGCCGGCATGCCGTACTCCGCGACCAGCTTGTCCACGGCGCGGACCGCGGCCTGCCGCATCGCCTCGCGCGCCAGTTCGAGCTCCGTCAGTTCCGAGGCGTCGGCCTGGATGCGCAGCACCTTGATCAAGGCGGGCAGCGTCAGGCCCTGCCCCACCAGCGTCACGAAGACAATGCCGAAGGCGAGCAGGATCACGAGGTCACGCTGCGGGAAGGGTTCGCCGCCCGGCAGCGCCACCGGGATCGCGAGCGCGGCCGCGAGCGAGACGACGCCCCGCATGCCGCACCAGCTGACCAGCGTCGAAACCCGCGCCGAGGCGGGGTCGTGCCGTTCCAGGGAAGGCACCAGGATCCGCACGCCATAGGTTGCCGTGAAGATCCACAGGAAGCGCACGCCGATGGCGACCAGGCTCAGGGCTCCCACGAGGCCCGCGATCTGCGTCCAGGAAAGCGACTGCTGCTCCAGGAGCGACGCGGAAATCACCGGCAGCTCGATACCGATCAGCACGAACACGAGGCAGTTGATCACGAACACGACGGCGCGCCAGAAGCTCCGGATGTTCAGGCGGGTGAGCGGCGATGTACGCAGGTGCCCCCAGCGCGAGCGGTAGAGGCCGACAGCGACCACGCCGAGCACGCCGGACACCCCGAGCAAGTCGCACAACCAGTAAGTCGCAAAGGGCGTCGTCAACGACATCGTGAGCTCGAGCATTGGCTCGTGCAGGCGCTCCTGCAGCCAGGCCGTGATCCAGCCCATGGCGATGCCGATCGCGATGCCGCCGATCGCGATCAGCCCGAATTCGCCGACCATGGACCCGCCGGAAAACACGCCGGTGAGCACGGCGGCGATTGCAAACCGGTAGAGCACGAGCCCGGTGGCGTCGTTGACGAGGCTCTCGCCTTCCAGGACCGACACCAGCCAGCGCGGGAGCCGGAACCGCCGCAGCACCGAGGTCGCCACCACCGCATCCGGCGGCGAGACGATCGCGCCGAGCGCGAATGCGACGGCCCAGGGCGCTTCCGGGACCAGCCATTTGAACGCGACGCCGACTGCCAGCGTCGTGGTCGCGACGAGCCCGATGGCGAGCAGCAAGATCGACCGGAGATTCCGGCGGAAATCACGCCATGACGTGTTGATTGCTGCCGGGTACAGCACGCCGGGCAGCACGATGGCGAGCACGAGACCCGGATCGACATCCAGCGACGGCCAGTCGAACGCGAATCCGAGCCCGATCCCGGCCAGGACCAGCACGATCGGGTAAGGCAGATGGATGCGCTTCGCGAGCCAACCGGCCGCAATGGCGCAGGCCATCACCAGGATGAAGGACGTCATGCCTGTCGGTCAGGCCCGGAACCCGCGATCGCGCGCGAACACGATGGCCTGCGCGCGGGACCACACGCCGAGCTTGTCGAAGATGCTGGAGGCATGGTTGCGGACGGTCTTCTCGCTGATCGAAAGACGCGCCGCGATGTCGGCGTTGGCGAGCCCGTCACCCATGAGCGCGAGCACTTCCCGCTCACGCGCGGACAGCGACTCGAACACCGGCGCGCCGTCGCTGTGTCCAGGCCGCATGACGTGCAGGACCGCGTCCTGGAAGCGCTGCCAGGCCGGCTCCGCCTCCAGGAGGATGTGATTCGGCGAATCCAGCTCCACGAATTCCGCGCCCGGGATGGCGCTCGCGAGCAACCGTCCCTCGGACACCGGCACGACATGGTCATCCCGTGCATGCAGCACGAGTGTCGGCACGCGCACCTGGGGAAGCAGCGGCTCGATGTCGATGGAGGCGCGCGCGTCGAAGAGTCGCGCGGCGATCTCGCCGCTCGTCGTCTTGAGGCAGAGATCGTTGAACCACTGGAGCTGCTCGCGCGTGCCGCCCGGTATGAAGCGAGAGGTGAACACCTGGCGGAAGGTTTCGTTGTCGCTGCCCCAGGCCGCGCGCGCAAGCTCGATCATCGCGCGGTAGGTCGTGCGCGTTTCCGTCGTGCCGCGCAAGTAGGCGCCATGCGCGTAGCCTCCATACAGGATGAGCCGTGCCACGCGCTCCGGATGCCGGATGGCATAGGAAATGCAGGCGACCGAGCCCTGCGAAATGCCGAGCAGCGTCACCGGCTCCCTGGCCCCGGCCGCGTCGATCACGCACTCGAGGTCCTCCGTCCAGCGCCCGATGTCGAGGTCACCGGTGCGCCATTCGCTCATGCCGCAGCCGCGCTCGTCGTAGCGCACGAAACGGAAATGCGCCGAGAAGAACTGGAGCCAGTGTTTCCAGATCGGGCTTTCCCACTCGAACTCGAGGTGAGTCAGCCAGTTGGCTGCCTTGACGACGACAGGGCCCTCGCCCGACTCCGCCCATGCGAGGCGCGAGCCATCCGAGGCCTTCACGTAGCGGATCTGCTGACGAAGCGGTTTTTTGGAGGCCATTGGGGGCACCGGGACATTTGTCTCACGCCGGCGCCCACGATCTTAGCCCAACCGGGACAAAGGACCCATGTCCTCTCCGGCGAGCAGGGCGCACCCTGCACGCGCCAATTTCGGGAGAACTCACATGCTCAAGCGATTGTTCGTGTTCGGCTACGGCCTCGCAGCCTATCTCGTGTTCCTGGGAACGATCCTGTACGCCATCGCCTTTGTCGGCGGCTTCGCCGTGCCGCGCCAGCTCGACGGCCCGCTCGAGGGGTCGATCGGTGCCGCGATTGCGATCAACTGCGTGCTGCTCACGATATTCGCCGTCCAGCACAGCGTGATGGCCCGGCGCTGGTTCAAGGAACGCTGGACGCGGATCATCCATCCCGCCATCGAGCGCTCGACCTTCGTGCTCGCCGCAAGCCTCGCGCTGCTCCTGCTGTTCTGGCAGTGGCGCCCGATCGGCATCGAGATCTGGTCGGTCGAGAGTCCCGTCGGCCAGGCCGTGCTCTGGACCGTGTTCGCGATCGGCTGGGCGACGGTGTTCATCGTCACCTTCCTCATCAACCACTTCGACCTGTTCGGGCTGCGGCAGGTGACGCTCGAGCTCCTCGGCAGGCCGTACACGCCGGTCAACTTCGTGACGCCGCTGCCCTACCGTCACGTGCGGCATCCGCTCTATTTCGGATTCCTGCTCGCGTTCTGGTCGACGCCGCACATGACGTTTGCGCACCTGCTCTTTGCGGTGGCGACCACGGCCTACATCGTGCTCGCGATCCAGTTCGAGGAGCGCGATCTCGTGGCGGAGCACGGCAAGACCTACGCGGAGTACCGCAAGCAGGTGCCGATGCTTATCCCGGGGATGCGCTCGCGGCGGTCCGAGGCGCGGCAGCCGGAGAAGGCGGGCGTCCCGATCGCCTGATCGGGGGCGAGCCCCGTTCGCCGAGTCTCGTGTCCAGCCCGCCCGCCGGGGGGCTTGCGACGTGACGTCGGTCACACCGGCATACCGACGTAACAGAATCGCAGACCTGTTTCACATAAGGGGGCTCCACCCCCCGTCATACTTTGCCCATGCTCCGGTCGCTGAAATCGCTCGGTGGAAGCCGCGCGGACAACCAGTCCGCGGTCGGCATCTGTCTGCACCGCGCCATGGCGATCGCCGCGGTGCCGCCGGCGGGACGCGGCGCGGGACGCGTGCAGATTGTCGAGCTGCCGACCGAGGCCGACGAGCAGGCGCGAGTGCTGACCCGCGCCGTGTCCGACCTCGGCGCCAAGGGTTGCCGCGCGAGCGTGACGCTGCCGCTCGGCAGCTATCACCTGATCCAGATCGAGCGGCCGACGGTCGAGGACGGCGAGATCGTGGATGCCGCGCGCTGGCGCATCAAGGGCCAGCTCGACTATCCGATCGAGGACGCCGTTATCCAGGTGTTCGACGTACCGCAGGGCGCGCACCAGCGCACGCCGCTCGTGAATGTCGTGGCGGCGGCGGCGCGAACCATCCGCGAGCTGACCGGGCTGGTCAAGCGCTCTGGCTTGAATCTAAATAAGGTTACGATCGTCGAGCTGGCGGTGCGCGACCTGGTGGCGCGCGTCGCCGACCGTGACGAACCGGTTGCGACGGTCTTCCTGAACGCACGCCAGGGCGTTATCCAGATCACCTGCGGCGGCGAGCTCTACATCACGCGGCGCGTGGAGTACGGCCTTGGCAGCGTCATGCCGACCGACACGCTGGCGACCGGCATTCACATGACATTGCCGCTCGAGCTCCGGCGCACGGTCGACTATTTCGAGAGCCATTTCGGCCTCGGCACGATCCGCCGCGTGCTCGCGGCGCCGACCGACGAGCCGTTCATGAGATTCATGAAGGAGACCAGCGAATTCACGGGCCTTCCGGTCGAACCGCTCGAGCTGCCCATTTCCCTCCAGGCGGCGGCCGGCAAGCCTGGCGATTACGGGCTTCCGGAAGCTTATCTCGCGGCCAGTGTCGCGCTCGGCCAGCGCGCCGGCGGCGGCGCGCTGGAGTCTGCATGACACAGGACTTCAACCTGCTCGGCGCTGCGCCACGCGGGGCTAAGCGCGCACCGTCGGCGGTCCAGGCCGCAGTCGCCGCCGGCGCGGTACTCGCAATCGGGCTCGCCGCCGGCACCTGGCTCAACATGCGGGCCGACGCGGCCGAGCGACGCATCCAGGCTGCCAACGTCTCGATCGAAGACCTCATGCTGAATCTCCAGGAACGCAGCCAGTTCCTCGCGCAGCGCAACGCCGACCCCGCGCTTGTCAGCCAGTTGCAACAGCTCGAGCGCGAATCGACGGACAAGGGCAAGGTGCTCGACCTGCTCGCCGGCAAGACGCTCGGCAATACGGCCGGATTCTCGACCTATCTTGCCGCGCTTGGACGCCGCTACCCGGACGGCCTGTGGTTGCGGCAGGTGCAGATCGGGGACGGCGGCCGGCAGGTGGCGATCCGCGGTCGGGCGCTCGACGCTGCGCTGGTCCCGCGCTTCATTGCCGCGCTCCAGGAGGAGCCGGCTTTCCAGGGAACCTCGTTCGAGCGCTTCGAGCTGTCCCGGCCGGAGGGCGGCTCGGGCTCCGTCAGCTTCGCGCTCGCTACCGCCTGCGGCGATGCCGCACAAGACACGCAGGATTGCTTCGGCCCGGTCGTGGAAGACTCGCCGTGATCGAGCGTATCGCACAGGTTCGCGGCTGGTTCGAGGCGCGCAGCTTTCGCGAGCGCATCGTGATTGCCGCGGCGGCCGCGGTTGGAACCCTGCTCGTCTTCGAGGCGCTGTCCTGGGCGCCGGCGCGCGAGCGGCTGAAAGCCGCCGAACTGCAGATTGCCTCGCTCGAGTCGCAGCAGAGCGCGCTGCAGGATGAGCTCGACCGGCTCGACCAGCAGGAAGCGCTCGATCCGGATGCAGCCGTGCGCCGCCAGCTCGACACCTACGACCGTCAGGTCAGCACGCTCGACGAGAAGCTGAAGGGTCAGGCGATCCAGCTCATTGCGCCAGAGCACGCACGCGCCGTGTTGCAAGCGCTGATCGCGAGCGTCCACGGCCTCAGGATGACCGGGCTGCAGACCGAGCCGCCGCGACAGCTCGTCGACACCGCGGGCCTCGACCTGCCGGTGCTCTACCGGCACGGCCTCGTGATCGACCTCCAGGGCGACTACATGGCCCTGCTCGAATACGTGCAGGCCCTCGAACAACTGCCGTGGCGCCTTTACTGGTACAGCCTCGAGATCGACGCCGACAAGCCCGGCCTGCGTCATTTCCGGCTGCAGCTCTATACCGTCAGCCTGCGCAAGGAGTGGATCCGTGTTTGACGCCAGGACCATCGCCCTCGCCCTCGCAAGCCTGCTGACGCTCGCCCCTGCACTCGCCGGCGAGTTGCCCGTGCGCGACCCGACGATTCCGCCCGGCGTTCCCGCGGCCGCGACCATCACGGCGGAAGGTCCTGCCCTCAAGTTGCGCTCGACCCAGGTCTCGGCCACGAGCCAGAGCGCCATCATCAACGACCGCATAGTGACGCCCGGCAGCCAGGTGAGCGGCGCAACCGTCCTGGCGATCGAGCCCGGCCGCGTGACCCTCAAGCGCGGCTCGGAACTGATCACGCTCCGGATTGCTTCACCCGACGTGAAGCAGCCGGCCACAGGAGACGACTCATGACCATGTGGGCACGACTGACTGCCGCGCTCATCGCGGCGCTCGCCATCGGTGGCTGCGCGGCCGCGGCGAAGCAGGCCGACGAGGGCAAACGACCCCAGGTGGTCTGGGAGGAACCGCCGGCGGCGGTCGCGCCGGCGCCGCCTGCTGCACCGCAACCCGAGCCCCCGCGCGTTGCGCACGCGGCAGAACGCTTTAACGTCAACGTACAGGACACGCCCGCCCGCACCTTCTTCATGGGCCTGGTCCGTGATACCGCCTTCAACATGGTCGTGCATCCCGACGTGACCGGCACGATCAGCCTGACACTCAGCGACGTCACCATTCCGGAAGTCATGAAAATAGCGCGGCAGGTCTATGGCTACGAGTACGAGGAGACACGCAACGGCTACATCGTGCTGCCGGCGCGGCTCGAGGCCCGCGTCTTTCATGTCGATTACCTGAACCTCCGCCGTGAGGGCAATTCGCGCACGCGCATCAGTGCCGGCGACAACCTGCGCAGCAGTGGTGCCAGCACCGCAGCCAGCAGCGGCGGCAATACCGGCGAGGAACAGGACCGCTACACGCCCGGCAGCATTGTCAACACGAGCGGCACCACGGATTTCTGGCAGGAGATCGGGCTCGCGCTCACCGGCATCGTGGGCACGGCCGAAGGGCGCAGCGTCGTGATCAGCCCACAATCGAACGTAGTCGTCGTACGCGCCATGCCCGCGGAACTGCGCGAGGTCGCGGACTATCTCTCGCAGGTCCAGGGCAGCATGATCCGCCAGGTCGTGATGGAGACGAAAATCGTCGAGGTCACGCTAAACGACGAGTTCCAGGCCGGCATCAACTGGGCGGGTGTGATCAGTTCCGGCTCCGATCAATACACCCTCGGGCAGATCGGCGGCGGCACGATCCTGAATGACCAGGGCGGTCGATCCGACATCGCGGGTAACCGGGGCGACCTCAACCCGAACGGCGGTACGTTGCCGAACGGAACGATGACCTCCGCTTTCGGCGGCATGTTCACGATCGCCGCCGAGCTCGGCGATTTCAACGCCTTCATCGAGCTGCTCAAGACCCAGGGCGACGTTTCGGTGCTTTCGAGCCCGCGCGTCGCGACCGTCAACAACCAGAAGGCCGTCATCAAGGTCGGCACGGAGGAATTCTTTGTCACCGACGTGTCCTCGACCACCGTGACCGGCGCGGGCGCGACCACCAGCACGCCAAACGTCAAGCTGACGCCCTTCTTTTCCGGCATCGCACTCGACGTCACGCCGCAGATCAGCGCCCAGAACGACGTGATTCTGCACGTGCGTCCGGCCGTCACCGAGGTCGTGGACCGGCGCAAGGATCTCACGATCGCCGATTCCGACCTGTCGCTGCCGCTTGCCTTCTCGACCGTGCGCGAGGCCGACAGCATCGTGCGCGCGAAGAGCGGCCAGATCGTCGTGATCGGCGGACTGATGCAGGAGACCAAGTCCAACTCCGAGAGCCACGTGCCCGGACTCGGCAAGCTGCCGGTGCTCGGCCGGCTGTTCCGGCACGAACGCCAGACCACGCGCAAGACCGAGCTCGTGATCCTGCTGCGGCCGGTCGTGGTCGACAGCGACGAAGTCTGGGACTTCGCGGCGGGCGGCGGCATGCGCACGACCAGGGCGTCGGAGGTCTCGAAGTGAGAGCCGCCAAGACCGTGCTCTCGATGAAGCGGCTCCGCCTCGGGGAGCTGCTGATCAAGGCTGGCATCCTCACCGAGGAGCAGCTCGACAAGGCGCTCAAGGAGCAGAAACGCACCAAGAGCCGCCTTGGCGAGACGCTCATCCGGATGCAGCTCGCGACCGAGGACCAGCTCATCGAGGCAATCTCCAAGCAGCTTGCCATCGCGCGCGTGGACCTCGCCGATTACCCGATCGACCCGAAGCTCGCGCAGAAGCTGCCGGAGATCTCCGCCCGGCGCCTGCGCGCTATCGTGCTCGCGGAACAGGTGGACGGCTATCTCGTCGCGATGGCCGATCCCACCAACCTGCTCGACGAAGACGAGCTCGAGCGCCAGCTGGGCCGGCCCGTGCACACGGCGATCACGCGCGAGCGCGACCTCTTGCTCGCTCTCGACCGCGTGTACCTGCGCCGCGCCGAGATCGAAGGCCTGGCCGCGGAGCTCGGCCACGAGATCGACGAATCGACGCCTGACGAGGGCGCCTATTCCGAGCAGGATGCCTCGGACGCCCTCGTCAGCCGGCTGATCAACTCGCTGCTCGAGGAAGCGATCCAGGCCGGCGCCTCCGACATCCACATCGAGCCCGACGAGGACGTGCTGCGCATCCGCCAGCGCGTGGACGGCCTGCTGCGCGAACTGCCCGTCGGCCAGAAGCAGGTCGCTGCCGCGCTCGTCTCGCGCCTGAAGCTGTCCGCCGGGCTCAATATCGCCGAGCGCCGCCTGCCGCAGGACGGGCGCTTCCGGGTCAATGTCCGCGGCCGCACGCTCGACGTGCGCCTCTCGACCATGCCGACGCAATTCGGCGAGACCGTCGTGATGCGCCTGCTCGACCAGACCGGGGGCTTACTCGACATGGAGAAGCTCGGCATGCCGGAGGGCATGCTGTCGCGCATCCGCAGCATCATCCGCCGGCCATACGGCATGCTGCTGGTGACCGGCCCGACCGGCAGCGGCAAGAGCACGACGCTCTATGCCGCGCTCAATGAACTGAACTCCCCCGACCGAAAGATCATCACCATCGAGGACCCGGTCGAATACCGCTTGCCGCGCATCAACCAGGTGCAGATCCACCCGCAGATCGGCCTCGACTTTTCGCGCGTGCTGCGTACCGCGTTGCGGCAGGACCCGGACGTGATCCTGGTCGGCGAGATGCGCGACAAGGAAACGGTCGAGATCGGGCTGCGCGCCGCGATCACGGGACACCTCGTGCTCTCGACGCTGCACACCAACGACGCGCCGAGCACCGCCGTGCGGCTGCTCGACATGGGCGCGCCGGGCTTCCTGATCGCCAATGCGCTGCAGGCCGTGATCGCGCAGCGGCTGATCCGCCGCCTCTGCGACCGCTGTGCCAAGCCGCGGCAGCCGACCTCGCAGGAAACTGTCTGGCTCCGCAGCCTCGCGGGCGACACCGCCCTCGCCGGCGAATACAAGAGCGCACCCGGCTGCAACCACTGTAACCAAACCGGCTACGCCGGCCGCATCGGCATCTACGAGCTCCTCGAGATGGACGCGGAGCTCGCTGACGCCCTGCGCACCAACGAGGCCCCCGTATTCGTCGCCGCCGTGCGCCGCTGTGCCGGCTATCGCCCGCTCGTCCACGCGGCGCTCGACCAGGCCCGGCACGGGCTCACCAGCCTCGCGGAAGTGTTGCGCGTGATCGGCTCGGATTTCCACGACGGCGGCTGACCGCTGCTGCCCGACCATGGGTCTTTTCAATTTCCACGCCCGCGACCAGGACCGCAATGCGGTCAGCGGCGAGATCGAGGGCCGCGGCTCCGCGGAGGTCGCGGACATCCTGTTCGAGCGCGGCCTGACGCCGGTCCGGATCGTCGAGCGGCGTGCGCGCAGCCGCAGCGCCGTCAGCTTCCAGGACCGGTTCTTCAATCGGCCGCAGCTCGTCGACCACGTGTTCTTCTGCCGGCAGATGTATTCGATCACCAAGGCAGGCGTGCCCCTGCACCGGGGGCTGCGCACCCTGATCGAGTCGATCCGCAATCCACTGCTCAAGCGCACGCTCGGCGAAGTGCGCCGCAAGGTCGAGGAAGGCCGCACCCTGTCCGAGACCATGTCCGCCCATCGACAGGTGTTCCCGCCGCTCATGATCAACATGATCCGGGTCGGCGAGCAGACCGGCCGGCTCGACCAGGTGTTCCACGAGCTGCAGCGCAACCTCGAGATGGAACAGGTCACCGAGCGCCAGGTCAAGGCGGCGCTGCGCTATCCGGGCCTCGTGGTCGCGGCGATCTCCATCGCACTCGTCATCGTCAACCTGTTCGTGATCCCGGCCTTCGAGCGCGTGTTCGCGAACTTCCACGCAGAGCTTCCGCTGGTGACCCGCGGCCTCATCGCCATGTCCGCGTGGATGCGCGCGTACTGGCCGCACACGCTCGTGGGGATCGCGGGCGTCATGATTGCCATCCGAAGCTGGCTCAGGACGCCGCGCGGTGCGCTGGCCTGGGGCCGCTGGTCGCTGCGCATCCCCCTGTTCGGGCCCATCCTCCTGAAATCCACGATGGCGCGCTTCTCGCGCACGCTGGCGATGTGCCTGCGCTCGGGCGTCGCGCTTGACCAGGCGCTCCAGACCGTGGCCGGCGTCAGCGCCAATCGCCACTTCTCGACGCAGATCGCGGCGATGCGCGATCGCATCGCCCAGGGCAAGTCGCTGACGAACGCGGCACGCGGCACAGACTTTTTCACGCCGCTTGTCATGCAGATGATCATGACCGGCGAGGAGACCGGACGCCTCGACGAGATGCTGGACGAGGCCGCCGACTTCTACGAGCGCGAAGTCGCCTACGACGTGAAGACCCTCGGCGACTACATCGAGCCGGTTCTTCTGATCATCGTGAGTGGGATGGTCCTCACACTTGCCCTCGGCATCTTCCTGCCAATGTGGGACATGGCCCGCGTTGCCATGCACCACTGACTCCCGAAGCGAGTCGAGCTGTGACGTAGTTCAATGAATTCATTCGGTAAATTGATAGGTTATGTAGCCATACGGGCTCGGTCGGCGGTCGGCCGCCGGCCTTTGACCACGGGAGAAGCGGACATGAAGACATCGAAGCAGCGCGGGTTCACGCTCATCGAACTCGTCGTTGTAATCGTGATCCTCGGCATCCTCGCAGCTGTCGCCCTGCCGCGCCTGCTGTCGATGGAGAACGAGGCGCGTTCGGCCGTGACCGACAGCCTCTACAACAGCATCCGCTCGGCGTCCAACATGGTGTACGCGAAGGCGGCGGCCGCGGGCCAGCTCGCGAGCGCGAACTACAACGTCGACATGGGCGGCGGTGTCACCGTCAACGCCCGCTACGGGTTCCCGAACACCAACAGCAATGCCAACGTCCAGAACCTGTTCGAGGATCTCTCGACGCGTGTCGTGGTCGGCGGCAACGGCACGACCCGCACGCTCTGGGTGGACGGCAAGGTCAACTGCGGGGTCAGCTATACGCAGGTCGCCGCCGCCGGTGGCCGGCCGACGATCGTTCGCGACGTGACCGGCTGCCCGTAAGGGCGCCGGCCGCGCTGCGGGGCTTCGGTGCATGACATGCGCCGTCATTCCGCGGGGTTCTCGCTCCCGGAACTGATCGCGGTCCTCGTCATTGCGGGCGTCCTGACGGCGATCGCCGCGGCGCGCTGGGACCAGGGCCGCGGTGTCGACGAACTCGGATTCCACGAACGCGTGATGACGGCGCTGCGACTCGCTCAGCGCCGCGCCCAGTCCGACGGCTGCGAGGTGCGCGTCACCGTCGCGGCCGGCGGCTTCCAGCTCGACCAGCGCGCGGCCCTCTGCAGCGGCGCGTTCAACCTGCCGGTCGCCGGCACAGCGGGCGAAGGTTCGACGCTCGACAGCGCTCCGCCCGCCGGCCTCACGCTGTCCTCCGCGCCCGCCACCTTCTACTTCGACGCCTCCGGGGCCGTGCGCGGCACGCCGGGCGGCGCCTTCACCGACGTGACGATCACGGTCGGGACGCGCCAGATCCAGCTCGTCGGGGCGACCGGCCATGCGTCCGGTTGAACGTCGCCGCCAGTGCGGCTACAGCCTGCTCGAGGTGGTCGCCGCGATCGTCGTGCTCGGCCTCGTCTTCGGCGGCTTTGTGACGGTCTATGCGACCGTGCTGCACCAGGGCGCCGAACCCCAGCTCGAGAGCCAGGCGCTCACGGTCGCCGACGCCTACCTCGGCGAGATCACGAGCCGCCGTTACCGCGACCCGGACAATGGCGCACTCTGCGGTGGCGGCGAAGGCTCCCGACCCCTGTTCGACGATGTCTGCGACTACGACGGCCTGGCCCAGAACGGCTGCACCGCGACGAGCGGCGCCTGCCCGGTGCTTGGCGACTGTGCCTGCGGCCGCGACGGCCAGCCGATTACGGGCCTCGGCGGCTTCCGGGTCGCGGTCGGCGTCACGCCCGCGACGCTCGCCGGCGTCACGGGCCTGCAGGTGCAGGTCCAGGTCACGCACGACGGACTCGCCGGCGACGGCGTGATCCTGCAGTCGTTCCGGACGGAAGATTGAGCACCGCAGCCATGCGCGCGCACAACCGGCAGTCCGGCTTCACGATGATCGAGCTGATCATCGCGCTCGTCCTGACCTCGCTGATCCTGGTCGGCCTCCTCCCTTTCTTCGCCCGCCCGCTCGAGGCGATGATCGCGGGCAACGAGACGGCTGAAGTCACGGCGCACGCCGAACGCGCGCTCGCGCGCCTGGCCGCCGAGCTGCCGACAGCACTGCCGAACAGCGTGCGCATCGCCTGCGGCGGGCAGTGCCTCGAGTTCATCCCGGTGATCGACCAGGCGGATTACCGGGCCCAGGCGCCCGGCGAGACGCTCAGCTTCACGGGCACAGACGACCGCTTCGACGTATTGATGCCGCTCGCCTCCGTACCCGCGACCGGCCTGGGCGTCGTCATCAACAACCTCGATGCAGGCGCCGTGGGCAGCACGAGCGCCTACAGCGCGGACGCGATCAACAACCGCGGCATTGTCACCGCGGGCACGACGGCCTCGCGGATCCGCATCGCCTCGAAGCTGTATCCGGCGCCGTCGCCGCGGCAACGGTTCTTCATCGTCGGGACGCCCGTATCCTATCTCTGCGCGCCTGCGGCGAACGGCGGGACGCTTCGCCGCTACGCCGGCTATCCCATCCAGGCCAACCAGCCGGTCAACACCGGCCTTGGCGACCTGCTCGCGAGCGACATGACGGATTGCCGCTTCACGCTGAATGACGCCCGGCTCGTCGGCGTGCGGCTGGTCGTCAGCGACGGCACCATCGATCCGGTGACGCTCTTCGATGAGTTCCGGCTGGTGAACGAGCCATGAATACGCGGCAAGGGCAAAAGGGCATCGCACTCCTCTCCGTCATCATGGTGATGCTGGTGCTCGGGCTCATCGCCGCGTACCTCGCCGAGGCGATCAGCGGCCGGCACGCCGCGAGTGCGCTCGATGCGCTGCAGCGCCAGGCCGATCACGCCGCCCAGGCCGGCCTCGAATGGGCGCGCGACCGCGCGCTCGTTGCGGGTTCCTGCGCCAACACCCAGCTCGCCTATGGCGACATGACCGTGGATGTCAGCTGCGCCACGCTGCAGGTCAACGAGAACGGCGTGCTGTACTCGGTGTTCGACGTCGCCGCCGATGCCCGGCACGGGACTTACGGCAACGCGGATTTCGTGCGGCGAACGCGCCGGGCCAGGCTGGCGGCGCGCTAGCGGAACTCCGCGATGACGTCCAGCAGCTCGTCGTCCCGGTCCTGGCTCAGCTCCCAGAACATCATGCCGCCAAGCCCCTTGTCCTTGGCGAATTCGGCTTTCGCGCGGATCGACTGCGGATCGTCGTAGCTGATGAAAGTCCGCGTCGACTCGTTCCAGAGCCAGGGCGCTTTCGCGCGTTCATCCCAGTAGCGCACGAATCCCTGGCGATCGATCAGCTTCTCCACCAGTTCGGCGTAGGGATGATCGCCCTCGTAGCGTTCGTAAGGCTGGTTGAGGCCGTTGTGCAGGGATTCCACGCCGGTGAAGCCGCGGCCATAGAAAGCGACGCCCAACACCAGCTTGTGCGGCGGGATGCCCGCGGCGATGTGCTGCCTGATCGACGCGTTGACATTCCGGTCCGTGGGCGCCGCGAACTCGGAGGCGTACAGGCCGGCGTGATGACCCGTGGTCGGCGTCAGGCTGTTGAAGAAGTCATAGCCCATGACATTGATCCAGTCGACCAGGAGATGCAGCCGGCTCATCTCCGTGTGCTTGAAATACTCACGGTCGGCCGATGCAATCGTCAGCGTGTACCGGTTGCGGCCCCTGCGGCCCTCGGCATCGTTCGCCTTGTCGAGCGCCGTTCGAACTGCCTTCAGCAGCCGCGTGAAATTCTGTCGGTCCTCGGGCCGGAACTTGATCCCGGCCACGCCCTGTCCCGGGTATTCCCAGTCGAGATCGATGCCGTCGGCGCCGTGTGCACGCAACAGCTCGACGGCACTTTCTGCGAACACGCCCCGCGATTCGTCGGTAAGGGCTGCATCGGAAAAGCCGTCGGCTTCCCAGCCCCCGACCGAAACAATGACTTTCAGTCGGGGATTTTCCTTCTTCAGTGCGAGCAGGGATTCGAGTGCCGGCGAAAGGTCGGGATCGTCGAATACGACCCGGCCGCCGCCGTCGATATGCGCAAACGCGAAGTTGATGTGGGTCAGTTTGTCCGGATGGATCACGGCCGGCATGGACCAGCCGGCGACGTAGGCGATGACCCGGAATTCCTGTACGACCGGCTCGGATGCGAAGGCGACTGCCGCCAGGCAGACGCAAAGACCCGCCAACACAACTTGACGCAGCCCCTGGGGCGCGCTTACACGACCGGATCGTGGCACGGCATCTTCAGCTGTCGAAGCTGCTCCGCGGAAATTGCGGAATTTCCTCGTTCACACGCTCCCAGTCAATCCGGTGCTCGATCCAGATCTCCTTGGCCGGCGGAAACAACTCCGGATGATCGAAAGTCGCGGTCGTGATGTCAACCGCATCCGGCCGGCCCGTGTGCTGGTACGTCAACGGGGTGCCACACCGTCCGCAGAAGGTCCGGTTCACGGACGGAGAGGAAGCGAAAGAAATCGCTGTTCCGCGAGCGAAGCTGAAGTCTTGCGGCCGAAAGACCGACCAGGCAACCGACGGCGCGCCACTTGCCAGTCGGCAGGAACGGCAGTGGCAAATCGAACGCGCAATGGGCTCGGCAGTGACGCGATAGCGGACGGCTCCGCAGAGACAGCCGCCTTCCGGAAATTCGCGAGCCGTCATCCGTTTGCCGGCTTGCCGCCGCTCACCATCCAGGCCGTACCGAACTTGTCCTTCAGCATGCCGAAGGACTCGATCCAGAACGTTTTCTGAAGCGGCATCTGGACCTTGCCGCCGGCGGCGAGCGCATCGAACTTGCGCTTCGCTTCCTCGACGGTCGTGTAAACCAGAGACAGCGAAACGCCGCTCATGCCAGGGTAAGGATCCGGCGACATCCAGTCCGACGCCAGCAGGCGCCGGCCGTCCACTGCGACGGCGGCGTGGAGCACTCCGTCCGGATTGGCATCCGGCTTTTCGGTGCCGCCAGGCGCCTCGGATGCCTTCATCATCATTTCGAGCTTTCCGCCGAGCGTCTTTTCATAGAAGCGCATCGCCTCGGCACAGTTGCCGTTGAAGAACAGGTAGGGTTCAAGCTGGTTCATGGGGACTCCTCCATTCAGGCTGCACCCCCGGTCGCTCGGGCGGTGCCGGATTCGACAGACAGGGGGTGTAGGCGCTGACCCCATGATTTCAGGACCCTGGTCCTCTTATGTCCCCCAGGCACAGTCATTGGCAAAGCGGCTGTTAAGATGCACGCATAAGTAGCTGGTAAGCCACGACTTTAGGGACGTCAAGGTGAAGCTGGCGAGCGTTCGACCGGGGGCACTCCTGTTGTTCGCGTCACTGCTGCAGGCCTGCGGAGGTGGGGGCGGCGGCAACGGTGGCGACGGCCCGCCTGCGTCGAATCACGCACCCATCATGGCTGCGACGATTCCGGACCTGCAACTGATCGTCGGCCACTCGTTCCGATTCGATGCCAGCCAGGGCGGATCGTCGTTTACCGATCCGGACGGCGATCGGCTGATCTACGAGATTTCCTTTTCCCAGCCGGCGCCCACGGGTCTCTCGGCGAACGACTCCGTCATCTCCGGCACGCCAAAACACGAAGGCTCTTTCAGCGCCGCCGTTCGCGTGACCGACGGGCACGGTGGAGAGAACCGTACCAGGATTCTCATCGATATTGCCCCGAACAGCAGGCCCGTCGTGCTCAACCCAAATCCGGACGTGGTGCTCACGGTCAACAACTTCGTGGACCTGGAAGTCACGCGCGACGGGACGGTTTTTACCGATGCCGACCGAGACCCGCTGACCTACGACGTCAGGTTCCAGGACGCCGCGCACGGTCTGACCATCGTGGGAACGAGAGTCACCGGCGTCATGAACAACGTCGGCCTCGTGCGTGTCACCGTCACCGCACGTGACGGGGCCGGCGGCGCACAGGATGACACGTTCTCAATCGTATTGCCCGCTACAGCGCCGGGTCCACCCGTGCTTCCGTCGCCTCCCTATACCTATGCCGATGAAGGCTTGGGCCTGCCTTACCTTTACCAACTCTCGCGCGACATCCGCATTCCGTTCGTTGACACGACGCCGCGGGGCAATCCTGTCACCAACAGCGGCGCGACGCTCGGCCGCGTGCTTTTCTACGACAAACGCGTCTCCATCACGAACACTCATGCGTGCGCAAGTTGCCACCAGCAAAGCCACGGGTTCGCCGCCGGCGAGCGATTCAGCGCGAGCGTCACTGGAAATCCGCTGACACGCAATGCCATGAGCCTCGCGAACGTCCGCTACAACGACTACAACCTGTATTTCTGGGACCAGAGGATTTTCTCGCTTGAAAATCTTGTCCGCCGTCCGATCCAGAATGTCGCCGAGCTCGGCAACCCCATGGACTTGCTGATTCCGAAGCTAGCCGCGACCGACTTCTATCCGCCGCTGTTCGAGGCGGCCTTTGGCAGTCCCGAAATCACGGAGGATCGGATTGCCAAGGCCCTGGCGCAATTCCTGCGCGCGTTGATTTCCTATCGGGCGAAATCCGACGAGGCTTTCCTGGTGCGATTCGAGGGTGACATCCCGGACCCGTTGCTGGTGCTCAACGCACAGGAATTCCGGGGATTGGAGATCGCATCCCAGAGCTTCTGTTTTTCCTGCCACGCGGGAGACGTCTTGACCGTTACCGCCGCCAAGAACAACGGGCTTGATGTCCAGTTCACGGACCCGGGCGTCGGTCGAGGGCAATTCCACCCGCCCTCACTCAAGAATATCCGAGTATCCGGTCCCTACATGCACGACGGCCGATTCGAGACGCTGAGGGATGTCATCAATTTCTACGATCACGAGGTCCAGGATTCCCAGCATCTCGATTCGCTCCTGCGGGATTCGCTGACCAACCGGCCGCGCAAGCTGAACCTGAGCGAGGCGGACAAAGACGCGCTCGAGGCGTTTCTCGACACGCTCACGGACCATGCGTTCCTGACCGATCCGCGGTTTTCGGATCCGTTCGATGCCCAGCAGTAACCGTGCGCTGGATTCCCGCTCTATTTAGACCGCACCACCAGCGTCCCCGCCAGCTTGTCGTGCCAGCCCTGCTTGCGCTCGTCGAACGCGATCCAGAGGAATCCGAGGCATAGCGGGATCGTCGAGACGTAGTACGCGAAATAGCGGCCGATCATCTGGCCGGTGCTCGGCTTGCCGCCGGTCGTCGCGTCCACGATCTTCGCGTGGATCAGCATCTTGCCGGGCGTCGCCTGGCGATAGATCCAGAAGATGATGATTGCGATCGCCGGCGCGATGCCGTTGAAAAAGAGGTTCGCGGGGCTCCACAGCATCCCCATCGAGACCCCATAAGGTCGTCGTAAGCCCAGTTCGCCAGCGGGAACAGGATGATCGAGGCCAGGATCGAGTCGATGACGAACGCGCCGAATCGCGGCCAGAAGCCGACGTATTCCAGATGCGGTTCGGTCATGTCCTTCACTCCCCAATGAATTCGCCGATCGGCTTGAGATGCTCGACGTGGTCGCAGACCGCCTTGATCGCCATCATAATCGGCAGGCCGAGCAGGAGGCCCCACCCGCCCCACAGCCAACCCCAGAACAGCAGTCCGGTAAAGACGATGACCGCGTTCATGCGGCTCGCGCGGCTCGCGACCCAGGGCGTCAGCCAGGCTTCGACGCCGTTGACCAGCAATGATATGGCGGCCACTGCGAGCGCCATGCCGAAGGTCCCGAACTGGAAGTAACCGACCAGCGCCGTGCCAGCCGTCGTGAGGATGGCGCCAAAGTAAGGCACGAGGTTCAAAACGCCGGCCACGATGCCCCAGACCGCGGCGCTCTTCAGGCCGATCGCCCAGAACCCGAGTCCACTCGCGAGGCCGACGACGATGCTCGTCAGGAGCTGTACGCCCAGGTAGCGCTGGACCTGGTGCCCGATCTCGTCGAGGAGCTGGACGGTGATCCGCCGACGGCCGAGCGTCGGGCCCGAAAGCCGGACCCACTTGCGGCGGAATGCGTCGCCCGAGGCGAGCAGGAAATAGGCCAGGAACAACACCATCAGCGTGACACCGATCGCGGAGATCGCGCCGGCGACGTTGGTCAGGAGATACTCCCGGACATCGAGTCTCGGCTTTTCGACCTGCACGCGCGTGACGCCGGGCGGCGCCTGCCTGGTCTTCGCGTCCTCGGTCGCGCGCGCGATCTCCTCCGCAGCCTGCTGCACCTTCTCGATCGTCTTCCCCGGACCCGCCAATTCCCGGCGCACCGAGCGCTGGATCTTCTGCACCGCGTCGGGGAGCGTATCGATGAGGTTGACGGCTTCATCCCGCAGCGACAGGGCCGCCATCCCCACGCCGACGACGAGGGCCAGCAACAGGACGGCTGCGGAAAGCGACCTGGGAATTGAGAGTCGCTCGAGACGATCGACGACCGGCGCGAGTGCATAGCTCAGGACCAGGCCGAGTACGAGCGGTATGAACACGGCCTGCGCCCAGCGCAGGAGAAAGATGGTGGCAATCAACGACAGCAGGATCAGGGGGATGTTGCGGCCCTGGAGGACGCCTTGAATGCCGGCGACTTCCGCGGTGGCCGCGGCGTCGACATCGCCCGGGGCCGCTGGTAAATCACTGGCTTCAGCCACGGTGGGACTCAGCCGGCCTTCCCGATATCCCCCGGCTTCCTGAGCATCTTGTCCACTTCGCCGAGGTGCTGCTCTTCCGTGGCAATCATCGTGCGCGCGTATTCCTCGAGCATGATCGAGTTGCCTTCCACCTGCTTCAGCAGCTTGTGATAGAGCTCAAGCGTCTCGCGCTCGTGCTGCAGGGACTCGCGCAGGATGTCGCCAATGTCGTGCTGATGCGTCTCGAGCAGCGGCCCGATTGCGAGCGAGGGGTGCTCGCCGAGCTGCGTGATCAGCTCGCCCGCCTGCTGGGCGTGGGTCAGCGATTCGGTCGCCTGGCCGCGCAGCCAGCTGACGATGGGAATTCGGTTATAACCGTAGGCCATCAGCGAATAGTGCGTGTAGCGCACCGTGCCCGCGAGCTCGAATTCGAGGATCTTGTTGAGTGTGACCGCAACGGCCTTGGTGTCGAGTTTCATGGGAGCCTCCGGCGGTCAGGATACACCTGCCGCAGCGAACACTCGCGGTCTTGATGGACTACGATTCCCCATTCAGCGCGCGAGGCACACAAGGAAATCGACACGCCCATCGCTGCGACACCGTAATCCATTGCTGGCGGCCAGGCGGACTCAGCGCACGAATCGCAGTATCTGGCGAGCGACCTCCTCATAGTTGCCGCCCAGATGATGTCCGTGGCCGATCTGCTCGCTGCGGGCGCCCGCGAGCGCAAGCGCCGGGCAGGATGATTTCGTCTCCCCCGCGCCGTAAAGACACAACACGCTGCCGGCATCGAGTTTTGCGAGCTCTGGCGCCAGCGGCTCGCCCGGCTCCGCATGACCGGGAATCCATCCGCTGAGCTTCACTTCAAAGGTTGCTGACTGACTCGGGCCGATCAGCACGATTCGGTCGACCATCCGACCCAGCGTCGCCGGCAGCCGATTCACGATGAACGGCAGCACGTCGGCGCCGAACGAGTAGCCGATCAGGATCACGCGCGAGCGCGACAGGGACTGCGAGTAGTGCTCGATCGTCCGCGCGACGGCGCCGGCCGCCTCCTCCGCCGTGCGCGCCTTCCAGTAGTAATGCAGGGAGTTGATCCCGATCACCGGGAAACCTTGCGCCGAGAACGCCGTGCTCACGGCCTCGTCCAGGCTGGCCCAGCCGCCGTCGCCGGTCAGCAGCACGACGAATGATTTCGTGTCTGCATCCGCTGCCTGCGCGGCTCCCGGCTTCGGGAACACTTCCGTCAGCGGCAGGTCACCGAGATCCTGGCCCGCAGCCGTCGCAGTGCCCAGGGCAGCCAGCAGCAGCGTCGGCAGGACCCGCGCAATCGAGCCCTTCACTTGGACAGCATGCCTTTCACGCCGCCCGAGACCAGCCGCGAGACGTCCATCAGGATGCGCGGCACCCGCATCCAACCATCGGGAGACGCGAGATATTTCGGCTCCCAGACCGGATCGAACTTGGCCTTGTAGCGCCTGAGGCCATCGAAGTTGTAAAAGTGCTCGCCGTGCCGGAACACGAAGTTCCCGATTCGATGCCAGGACGGGGCCAGGGGATGCGTTTCCAGCCCGGCCAGCGGCGCCATGCCAAGATCGAATGAGCGATAGCCCTCGGCGCGGCCCCAGAGCATCAGCTCGATGAACAGGAAATCCATCGCGCTGTGCGGCGCATCGCCCGAGAACCGCATGAGGTCGACCGACAATTCGTCCTTCCGGTCCGTGGTCCAGAGATTGGCGAAAGCCACTGGCTCGCCGTCACGACGTACGACGGCGACCGGAAAATTCCGGATGTAGGCCTCGTTGAACGCGCCGACGGAAAAGCCCTTCTCCGCCGTCGCTTTGTCCCGGAGCCAGGCATCCGAGAGGCGTCTCAGTGCCGGCAGCAGCGGCCCGACGGACGCTGCGGAAACGACCTCGAAGCTGGCGCGATCACGCAGGGCGCGCCGATGCGATTGGCGCAGGTCCGCCCGCGCGCTGCCTTCGAGATCGAAATGGTCCAGCGGCACCCGCGCCCCTTCGCCGATCTTCATCGGCGCCAGGCCAAGGTCGATGTAGAGCGGCAGGCGGTCGCTGCTGACCTGGTAAAACACGGTCCAGCCGCCATGCCGGTCGGCCAGCTCGCGAAACCGCCATGCGAGCTCATCGCAGCGCGCCCGCTCGCCGACCGGGTCGCCGAGCGCGATCCAGCTCCTGCCGGAGAGCTGGTACATGATGAATGCATCTTCTTCAGGCGCCAGCAGCAGCCGCTTGTCGCCCGTCAGCGCCGCATTCGCGAGCGTGACAACGGAATTCGCGATCGTCCGCCGCACCCGCGCGATATCGGCCGGGCCGGCGGTTCCAGGCTCGGGGCGCGCGGGCCGCAGCAGGTTCAGCGCGAACAGGGCGCCGGCGGCAACGGCCGTCACGAGTGAGGCACGGAGCATCCGCGGCGCGTTGGCCGAAAACGAAAAATTCCACCACAGGGCCGTCGAGTACTCGACGTGCCGATACGCAAACATGCCGATCCAAAGGACCGCGGCGAGCACGCCCAGGATGCTCACGATCCAGGTCGGCGTGAGCCGATCGTCGATCACCGACGCGGAGCGATAGAACGCGCGCCGGCCAAGCCACAGGAAGGCGAACACCAGCGCCAGCAGCGTCGCCTCCTCGAAATCGAGGCCTTTCAGCAACGACGCGGCCATGCCCGCGGCCAGCAGCGCGGTTGTCAGGCGGTAGGCCTCGTGCACCCGGCGAAATAACCCGCGCGACAGGATCAACAGGCCCAGCCCGGCGATGCTGCCGAGCAGATGGGATGCCTCGATGACGGGCAGCGGCATGACGTGCCGCAGGACGGCGAGCCGCGCGTCGATGGCCGGCGTCGCACCCGATATCAGCAGGACCAGGCCGGCGATGAAGATGAGTGCGCCGCCGAGCCGAGGCGCCAGCGGCGTGATGTATCGCGACAGGAACGTCTCGAGTCGCGCGAGCCGCGCGCCATGGGTGCTGACTTCCTGGCTCGCAAACGCGGCACTGGCCAGCAGCAACGGCAAAATGTAGTAGATCGCGCGATAGGCCAGAATCGCCCCGAGCAGGGAGTCCGCCGGCGCGTCCGGCAGCGACACCAGCACGATCGATTCGAAGACGCCGATCCCGCCCGGCACGTGGCTGACGATGCCGCCCGTCACGGCCAGCGCATAGATCCCGACGAAGGTGAAAAAGGAAATGTCCAGTGTGTTCGGCAGCAGGAGCCACAGCACGCTCGACGCCACGCACAAATCGGCGGATCCGATCAGGACCTGCAGTAACGTCAGCGTCGGTCCGGCGGGCCGCAGCACCCAGCCGCGGATTTCGAGCCCATTGCGCGCGAGGCTGCCCCAGGCCAGGTAGCCGGCCACCAGCATCAGCAGCGCGATGCCGATGCCACCCGAAAACGGCTGCAGCGAGGCCGCCGCCGGCTGCGGTGCCACGACCAGCGACGCACCGACCAGCAGGACCAGGCCGAATGCCGTCGCCGAACTGCAGAAACCCTGCACGGTGGCCACTTCGACGCCGTTCAACCCGACCATGGAATAGAGCCGGTAGCGCACCGCGCCGGCGGTCAACGCCGCCGCGCCCATGCTGTGGCCGAAGGCGTAGGCAATCGCCGAATTGAATACGACCCGCAGGTAGGGCAGCCGCCGGCCGACGTAGCGCAGGCCCAGCAGGTCGCAGGTACTCAGCAACATGAAACTCGTCACCGTGCCGGCGATCGCCGTCAACACGGACCTGGCCGGGATCGAGCGCAGGTACCTCAGCACATCGCGCAGGTGAAAGCCGCTCAGCTCATGGTCGATGACGATCAGCACGGCCGCGAACACGGCGAGCGCGGCGACCGGCGGAAGCCACTGCCGCCACGCTCCCCGCTCGTCCGCGGTCTTCACCCGGACAGCGGAAGACGCAACGTTGCGCGCAGTCCGCCCTCAGGACGATTGCAGATCGTCACGTCACCGCCATGGTTACGCGCCACGAGCCGGGCCGTCGCAAGTCCGAGGCCCGCGCCGCCGGTCTCGCGATTGCGCGAGCCATCGAGGCGCACGAAAGCCTCGAACACGCGCTCCTGATCCGGCACCGCGATTCCGAGGCCTTCGTCATCCACAGTGATGCATATTGCATCAGGCCGGGCCTCCAGGCGCAGCTTCGCGCACTTGCCGTATTTCACCGCATTGCCGACGAGGTTGCCGATGCAGCGGCGCAATGCCAGCGGCTGGCACACATACACCAGGCGATGGCTGATGCTGGCGTCGACATGAACGGATACGTCCGGCAGCCCGTCACAGACGCTTTCAACCAGGGACACCAGGTCCACCGGCATGCGCGCCTCCGGATTTCCCTCCTCGCGCGCGAACAGGAGCGTGGCCCCGATCATCGCCTCGATTTCGGCTAGATCGGACATCATCTTCGCTCGCGTCTCTTCATTGTCCATCAGCTCCGCACGAAGCCGCAGGCGGGTCAGCGGCGTGCGCAGGTCGTGCGAAATCGCCGCGATCAGCTCGATACGCCCGGCCAGGAAGCGGCGGATCCGCTCCTGCATCGCATTGAACACCTGCGCCGCCTGCCGCATTTCGCGAGAGCCGCGCACCGGCAGCGGCGCGGCATTGACATTCCGGCCGAGCTGCTCGGCGGCGCCGGCAAGCATGGCGAGCGGCTGGGTCAGGCGCCGGACCGCCCACAGCGACAACAGGATTATCAGCAATCCCGAAGCCGCAATCTGCAGGATCACGCCGAGTCCGGGCGTGCTCGAGGGATTCGCCATCGGCACCTGGAAGTTGAGCCAGCTGCCGTCGGCGAGCGCGATCGCCGCCATCATGACGCGGCCCGGCCGGTGCGCAATGGCCGCCACGCGGTTGCCGAACGAGTTGCTCGTCGCGGAGCCCAGCGCGACCCGGTGGACGCGGTTCGGGGTTTGCCACAGCGCGGCGTCGATGACATCGTCGAACAGCGATTCGTTGAGGGACTGTGGGTTCGACTGTTTCACGGCCGGCGTCTTGTCCCAGGTCACCGCGAGCGTGTCGCCGGCGACTTCGCTCAGCAGCCGATTCCTCAACTCCGGCGGCACGGCATCAATGATGCGGACGATGCCGGCAATACGCTCGGCCGAATGAAAGTGCTCGACTACCTCGAGCGTATCCGAGCGCATCGCGCTGATGATGCCGACGGTCGCCACCTGCGACATCGCAAGCGCCGTGACCATGACCACGAGGGTCCAGCCGACGATGCTGTCCGGGTGCAGGCGCGTCATGTCGTCGCGACTTCGGCGGCCAGCATGTAGCCGCCCCCGCGAACGGTCAGGATCAACTCGGGGGACTGCGGAATCGCCTCCAGCTTCCGGCGCAAGCGGCTGACCAGCACGTCAATACTGCGATCGAAAGACGACGCACTGCGCCCGCGCGTAAGGTCCAGCAACTGGTCGCGGCTCAGCACCCGCCGCGGGCGCTGAGCCAGGGCCAGCAACAGGTCGAATTCACCGCCGGACAGCGACACCAGCGTGCCGTCACCCGACATCAGCCGGCGCCGCGAAGGGTCCAGCGTCCAGCCTGCGAATCGCAGCGCTTCGGCACGCGGTTCCCGGGCCGGCCCGGGTGATTCGTATCGACGCAGGACCGCGCGGATGCGGGCCAGCAGCTCACGCGGTTCGAACGGCTTCGCCAGGTAATCGTCGGCACCCAGCTCGAGACCCACGATCCGTTCCGTGGCATCGCCCATCGCCGTCAGCATGATCACCGGAATCGCCGCGCCGGCACGCATCTCCCGGCAGATCGTGAGGCCGTCCTTGCCCGGCAGCATCAGGTCCAGCACGACCAGGTCAATCCGCGCATTGCGCAGCAGCTGCTCCATCTCGCGCGCGTCGCGCGACACCGAGACGCGCAGGCCGTTGCGGACCAGGAAGCGCGAAAGCAGGTCGCGGATATCCCGGTCGTCATCCACGACAAGAATGTGCGGACTGCGGTCCGTCTGGGACATGGTGACCAGGATGCCCGGGAGTTTTGTAACAGCGTGTAACAGGGCGCGGCCCTGCTTACGACCTGTAACAGGAACCCGGGTTCCTGAAACAACGCGTTCTCCGGGCAACGGTCTGATGTGCTTGATCGACTTCCCCCGTCAACGATAGGAGACTCCGATGAATGCACGTCAGTTGATCGCATCCGGCGCCGTGGCGCTGCTGTTGGCCCCGGCGGCGATGGCCAACTCGGTCAGCACCGCCAAGGTGACTCCAGACACTTGCAAGACGCTGGACACCCGATTCGAGCGCGAGGATCCCGACAGTCAGGGCCCCGACATTGAAAAGGCCAGGCTGCTGCGTGCCGAGGGCACCGAACTGTGCAAGCAGGGCAAGACCGCCGATGGCGTGAAGAAGCTTAAGGAGGCCGTCAGAATGCTGGGCGCACCCCCCGCCAAGCACTAGACAACAAACCGGCCCACCCGGCCCCGGCCGTCAAACGGCCGGGGCGCTGGGTGCCGGGCGAGCTCCGTGTTGACGGCATCACGTAGAAGCGTTCATGTCGAATCTCCTTTCAATTCGTGTGAATGCGTTGGATTACGCGGCGAGCCGCCCGGCGCGGAAATCCGCCACCGCCTGCTCGATCTCTTCGCGCGTGTTCATGACGAAGGGCCCGTACTGCACGACCGGCTCGTTCAGCGGCTTGCCGGCCACCAGCACGAAGCGCGCGCCCGCAGCGCCCGCCGTTGCGGTCACGCGATCGCCGTCGGCGAGGATCGCGGCGCTGTGCTGTGGCAGGCGCGTGCCTGCGATCGTGACCTCGCCTTCGAACGGATAGACGAACGCGTGGTGACCGGTGCTCACCGGCAGTTGGAGTCTCGCGCCCGCAGGCAGCGACACATCCACATAGAGCGGATCGGTCGCCATTGAGTCCGGCGTCGGGTTGATCGGGCCGGCGAGGTCCTGGCCCTCGATCGAAAGACGCCCGGCGATCAGCTTGAGCTGGCCGCCCCCCGCGATGTCGTGCACGGGTATTTCCGCGGCCGGCACGTCACGATAACGCGCCGGCTGCATCTTGTCGCGGGCCGGCAGGTTGATCCACAGTTGGAAGCCGCGCATGCGGCCGCGATCCTGCTGCGGCATCTCCGAATGGATGATCCCGCGCCCGGCGGTCATCCACTGCACGCCGCCGCTCTTGAGCTCACCGACGTGGCCAAGGTGATCCTCATGGCGCATGTGGCCGTCGATCATGTAGGTGACCGTCTCGAACCCGCGGTGCGGGTGCGGCGGGAAACCGGCGATGTAGTCCTCCGGGTTGTCGGTGCCGAACTCGTCGAACAGCAGGAAAGGATCGAGCCGGAGCGCCGCGGCCGAACCGAAGGTACGGCGCAGGCGCACGCCGGCGCCGTCCGAGGTCTCGGTGCTGAGGACGATCTTGTCGATGATGCGTGGGTTCATGGCGGTGCTCCTGGGCGGTGCTCTCGGGTCGTGGTCATTAAAGTATTTGCAGATTCGATAAAAAAGCGGATAAATTCGAGTCTATCCATCGATTAACTCGATATGACGACACCTCGAATCAGCCTTGAGCAATGGCGCGCCCTGGTCGCGGTCGTGGAGGCCGGCGGCTACGCGCAGGCAGCGGAGAGAATCCACAAGACCCAATCGACCGTCAGTTACGCGGTGCAGAAGGTCGAGCAGCAGCTCGAGGTGAAGCTGTTCGAGATCCGCGGCCGCAAGGCGGAACTCACGCCCGCCGGGCAGGTGCTCTACCGGCGCGCGCAGTTATTGCTGGAGCGTGCCGCGTCGCTCGAGCGCGGTGCGGCGAGCTTTGCGGCCGGCTGGGAGCCGGAAGTTCGGATCGCCGTCGAGATCCTGTTTCCGACCTGGGTGCTGTTGCGCTCGCTCGAACGCTTCGCCAGGGAGCGCCCGGAGATCCGCGTACAACTCTATGAGACGGTGCTCGGCGGCACCGATGAGGCCTTGCAGGAGCAACGCGTGGACTTCGCGATCAGCCCTTTCATTCCCCAGGGATTCTCGGGCGAGCCGCTCATGCCGCTGCACCTGGTCCCCGCCGCCCACCCGGATCATCCACTGCATCACCTCGGCCGGCCGGCAACTCTCGACGACTTGCGCGAGTACCGCCAGCTCGTCATTCGTGACACGGCGCAGCAGCGCCCGCGCGAGTCCGGAAGCTGGCTCGGCGCCGAGCAACGCTGGACCGTCTCGCACAAGGCGACACAGATTGCCGCAGCCTGCATGGGGCTCGGCTTTGCCTGGTTCGCGGAGGAGACGGTTCAGCGCGAGATGGAGACCGGGCAGCTCAAGCGGTTGCCGATCGAGGGAGGTGGAGAGCGGTTTGGGCAGCTGTACCTGGTGTTTGCGGATCCGGAGAACCCGGGGAAAGCGGCGGCGAGGCTGGCGGAGATTCTGAAGCAAGATGTCGATAATCTGTGTCGGGAGCAGAAACAATGATCAAGGCCTTCCTCTACACCTTCGGGGTCGTGGTGATCGCCCTCGCGGGCTTTACCTGGTTCACCCTGAACTGGGCCTACTCCGAAGGCGAACGCGCGGGCTACGTGCAGAAATTCTCGAAGAAAGGCTGGATCTGCAAGACCTGGGAAGGCGAGATGGCGATGGTAACGATGCCGGGGACCGTCGCCGAGAAATTCTATTTCACGGTACGCGAGGATGAAGTCGCGAAACGGATCAACTCGACCGTCGGCAGCCGGGTGGTGCTCAACTACCAGGAGCACAAGTGGATTCCCGTCTCCTGCTTTGGCGATACGGGGCATTTCGTGACCGGGGTCCGGGAGACCGCCGAGTCGTCGATCCAGACTCCCTAGATCCCGGCCTCGGGCCGACCCGGACCACCCATGCCCCAGCTCATCGCGATGGTGCTCAAGTGGATCGTCCACAAGCTGTGGCTGCTCCTGCTCATCATCGCCATCCTGCTGATCGGCTCCCGGCTCAAGGCCGAGTGGGACCAGCATCGGTCGATCCAGCAATCGCTCGAAAGACAAGCATCCTTGCTCGAGGGCCTCCAGTCGGAACTCGCGGCCATTGACGTCAACATGGCGGCCGATGCCGCCGAATGGCGCCGCCAATCCGCGGAACGGTTGCTCGCGCTCTGGACCGAGCTCGATGTCCTCAACGACCGGACCGAGGCTGCCGAAAATGGCGTGAAGCGCACGCGCGGTGAATTCCTGGACCTGACGCGTCAGGCACAAAGCGCCCGGCGCGCCGCGGGCGTGGCCCGGGTCGAGCTCGCCGCCCTCGAACAGGACAGCTGGTGGTGGGACAAGTACCTGCATCCGGAGAAGCTGGCCGCGCTCGCGGCCGCCCGCGCCAAATATGCGACCCTCGATCGCGCGGCGCGGACCGCGGAAGCCGCCAGTCGGCGCGCCGCGAGCGCGGCCGTGGAAATTCGCAAACAGCTGGCGCAGCTCGAGCAGCGCCGGGCCGCGCTTCAACAGACGATCAAGAACCCCTCGAATGCCGTCTCGCCGCGCCAGGAAACGCTGAACGCATCGCGGGATCGCAAGCAGCAGGAGATCGCCGCGGCCGAGGCGGTGCTCGACGCCCAGCACGCGCAGGTGACGCTGAACCCGCGGGAACGCCTCATCGAGACCATCCGGTCGAAATTCCCGGCGGCGCTCGGCATTCTCCTGGGCGTCCTGCTGACACCCATCCTCATCAAGGCCGTCTTCTACTTCATCATCGCGCCGATCGCGGGCCGCCTGCGGCCGATCCGGATTCTCCCGGGCGATGCGACAGTCTCCGCACGTCCGGAACCTTCTGCCGTCTCCGTGCCGATCGACATCCCGCCCGGCAGCGAACTCCTGGTGCAGCCGGACTTCCTGCAAAGCAGCAGCCAGCCGGCGATCAAGCGCACGCAGTGGCTGCTCAATGCGCGCCTGCCCATCGCCAGCCTCGCCTCCGGCATGTACGCGCTCACCCGCATTCGCCCGGAGGGCGAGGCGAGCACGCGCGTCGTCGTCTCAGCGCTCAAGGATCCGTTCGGCGAGGTCGCCCGGATCGACCTGCCCGAAGGCGCGGCCATGGTCATCCAGCCGCGTTCGCTCGCCGGGATGCTGAAGCCCGCGAGGACGCCCGCCCGCATCACCCGCCACTGGCGGCTCGGGAGCCTGCATGCCTGGCTGACATTGCAGCTGCGCTATCTTGTCTTCCACGGCCCCTGCCAGCTCATCCTCAAGGGCTGCCGCGGCGTGCGCGCCGAGGAACCTCGCCCGGATCAGCCGCGGCTGATCAACCAGGCGGCGACGCTGGGATTCAGCGCGAACCTCGATTACCGCACGATTCGCTGCGAGACCTTCGTGCCTTACCTGCGCGGCCAGGAGGATCTCTTCAACGACCTGTTCGCCGGCGCGCCCGGCTGGTTCGTCTACGAAGAGATGCCGGCGCGCGACCGCAAGGCCGGCGTCACCGGCCGCGGCCTCGAGGGCATCACGGATGCGATCCTGAAAGTCTTCGGGATCTGATCAGCCGGCGGGATCCGCCACCAGGTCGCCCGTGAGAATGATCTCCACGCGCCGGTTGCGCGCGCGGCCCTCGCTGGTCGTGTTGTCGGCGATCGGATGGTCCGGGCCGAGGCCCTCGACGCTGATCGAAGCCGGATCCACGCCCTGCCCGACCAGGTAGTCGCGCACCGTCGTCGCGCGTTGCAAGGACAAGACTCGGTTGGTCTCATCACTGCCGGTGCTGTCCGTGTGGCCCTCGACCTTGAAGCTCAGCGACGGGTACACCCCGACAATCCCGGCAAAGCGCGCCAGCGCCACCTGGGCATTGGTGTTGAGCGTCGCCGCCCCGGTCGCGAATTGCACGCCGGCGATTTCCGCGACGATGCCGCGCGACGTCTCGCGCGTCGGCAGCGCGCGGTTCAGCCGCGCGATGAGGTCCGCCCGCGCCCGTTTTTCGGCCTCGAGCGCGGCCGCCTCGGCCGCCAGCCCCTCGTGGCGTTTGGCTTCTTCGGCCGCGACGACGGCCTCCGCGGCGGCTTTCTTCTCGGCTTCCTCACGCGCCGCGCGGGCCGCCGCGTCGCGGCGTTCGGCCACGCCCGCCAGCACGGCTTTATGACGGGCATCCTCGGCCATCTGCACCGCATCGCGCGCGATCTGCGGCGCCGTATTGCGCACACGGTAGTGCTTGTCAGCCTGCGCCGCCTCGGCCCGGGCCAGGAGCTGCTCGGCCTGCGTGTACTCGCGCGGCGCCAGCCGGCCCGCCTCTGCACCTTCGGCGATATCGAGGGCATAGCGCGCCTGCACCAGGTCGCGCGGCAACTTGGCCGTCGCCTGGCGCGACTGCGGCTCCAAGTCCGAATAGTCGAAGCGCTCCTTGAGCCCGGTGATGTTGATCTTCTCGCCCCGCACGCGCTTGCCGAGGTTCTGGAGCACGATCGCGCGGCTCGGCGCGCTCACCGCGAAGTGCGGCTCCGCACTCACGATCAGCGCGAACTGGGAGAGCGGCGTCGTGGCCTCGAGCGAGCCATGACCGTTCTCCACCTCGATGGAACCCAGGTTGTTGGTGCGACCATCGACCGAGATGGCCCACAGGACGTAAGTCGCGAACGGACCCAGGCTTCTGGGGTCGGGGAGCTTCTTCACCGAGACGTCCACACGCGCGCGGCCGTCCTGGAACTCCACATCGGCGTCGCCTTCGGCGGCCAGGGCAATCGCGGTACCGCGAAACTCAAGGCTGGATTCCGGCCCTTCCTGGTAGCTGTAGCCCTCGAGCCGGCCGGTGATTTCGTTGCTGAGGACGGGGACGTCGCGTTCGAGCTGCTGGGCCAGGAGCGGGGTCGGCAGGGCAAATGCCAGCGCGAACGCGGTCGATATCAGAGCGTGTGGTGTCTCCATGACATAAGGATAGCGTAGCCGGAGCCTCATGTTCTCAAGTTGCGCAGGAAGCCGCGGGATCATGAACGCCACGAGCGCGAGGACAAGTCCCGGTAATGCAAAGCCGCCGCCCCCTTCAGCCGCGGTTCATGGTCCAGGGGCGTATATTGGAGTCGCCATGAAGCTGCATCCCGTCCTGCTGATGCTCGCACTCACGGCATCGAGCCTCGCCTGGGGCGAGACGCCCGATCCGCCGGAGCGGATTGCGCGCCTGAGCTATGTCGAAGGCCCGGTTGCCTTCCAGGGTGCCGGCGAAACGGCCCCTTCCGCCCTGCCCGACCGGCCGCTGATGCCGGGCGACCGGCTCTCGACCGAGCGCCGCGGACGCGCGGAAGTGACGCTCGGCACCGCGGCGATCCGGCTCGGTGAGCAAACCGACCTCTCCCTCATCGGTCTCGACCCGAAGACCGTCTGGATCGAATTGCACGCCGGCACCACGAACGTGGTGCTGCGCGAACTGCTGGATGGCGAGATGTTCGAGATCGTCACGCCCAACACCGCCATCACGCTCCAGGAGCCGGGCGAGTACCGGGTAGACGTCGCTGCGGATGGCACGACCGCGCTGACGGTGCGCGGCGGATCATCGGAAGTGACGACCGCCAGCGGCCCAGTGCGCGTGGCCGACGGCCAGCGCGTGCGGCTCGAGGGGCGCGATGCGCTCGCGAATCTCGCTGCGCCGCAGCCGGAGGACGCCTTCGACGACTGGGTCGCCTCGCGCGAAGGACAGCTCGAGGACGAGGCGTCGCGCTACGCCGGCAACGACGACGAGGAATACGACGAACTCGACCGCTATGGCGAGTGGACCGACGAGCCGAGTTACGGACGCGTGTGGATGCCAGCCTACGCCTACGGCGGCTGGGATCCGTTCCGCTACGGCTACTGGCAACCGATCGGGGTTGGCGGTTTCGCCTGGGTCGAACCCGTGGCCTGGAGTTCCTTCACGTTCTACCACGGCCGCTGGGCGTACCTGCATCAGCTGGGCCGCTGGTGCTGGGTGCCGGGGCCACGCGATCATGCACAACACGTTGCGCAAGACACCCGGCCCTTCGGGCATCCCCGCGGTGGCGCAGGCCCGCGCGCTGGCCGGACCGACCCGCCGCGCGACGTGCGTGGGCACGGGCGGGACGACCGTCTGCACCCGCGCGTCGTGACAACCGATGCGAATCTGCGTCCAGCCGATGCGGAGCGCCGGACCATCGACCGGCGTGATGTGACTTCGAATGATCGAGCGCGGCGCACGACCATGGTGCGCAGCTTCGGCAGCACTCAGAGCCGGCCGCAGCCAGCGTCCACGATTTCGTCGAGCAGAAGCTCGACGATGCGCTCATCGAACTCCTCGAACTCTTCGGGAGCGCGGTCGCGCGGTTCATCGCGGTCGGTGTTTGCGGCGGGCGGGAAGTTCGGAACACATCCCACACCTTGAGGGCCTGTAAGAGGCCAGCGCCGTGCTCATGTCCCGCTCCATGGCATCCAAGACCGCCCGGGCTTTGTCGGACGGCACGTTGATGCTCACCAGAGCATCCTACAGCGAGTAAAGAAAATCCACGGAATGCCTCGCGGGGTTCACGGTATTCCGGCTGTCGTGTGTGAGCCGTCAGAGACCGGCCGCGTCAATTTTGCTGGCGTTCGAAGCCAAAGGGCTACTGTGACTATTCGCGCCGTACCCTAGCTTCAAGAAAGACCAGATCCCGGTGATACTCAAGATATCGCCGCTGCCCCGCCGAAAACGCCCCCACATTTCGCTTCTCGTCCGACGGTATCCCCATCCTCTTCAGCGACTCCCGGTGGACCACCGGGGAGATCAGCAGATCGCCATTGTTCTCGAATGAGATGAAGCCATGATCGAACAGGTGATCCACGGTCGGCGTCAGCAGGAGCCCGTTCTCCCCGTCGAGGCGTTCGTCGTTGGACTCGCAATCGCGCCATGGCTTGCAGTGGCTCGCGATCAGATGCTCGGGCCGATTGACCAGTGTGATGCGACAAGCGCGCTCGATCATCGACACGCGCTCGCGAAACTTGCCCTGCCCCCGGCGCGCCAGGATTACCTGACGCTTTTCCGTTACGGAGATATGCGTGTCCTGCTCCACGCGCCGGGCGAGATCCTCTTCCCATACCACCTGCGCTTGAGCCGGCAAGCGCGGATCTGTGATATCGGCGACGAACGATCGGGCAATCTGCCGTCCTTCAACGGCCTCGGCGCCAATGAGCTGCACGAGCGCATTGGCCAAGCTGTCTGGCAGCCCTGTCAGATAGACGCTCTGAAGACCGTGGCCCGACGGCTGTAGCGGCGAATACTTCGCTGGCAGAAAGGGCGACAGCGACTCCATGTGGTCTTTCGGCCTGATCTGCGTGCGCAGCTCACGCCAACGAACATCGACGCGCCAGCCCGAATCCCCCCATACACGACCCGCCGCGCCAAACTCCGAAGGCTTGGCGCAGTCGTAGCACGGGGACAAGGCGATGCCGATCGCCCGAATGCGGGTATCCGCAAACGAGAAAATCAGATCGCTCGGCGCAACCTCACGCATGAATTCATAGAATGGATTGAGGTTTCCGTTCTTGTTGACCTTGGGCGACCAAATGTAGCCGCCGACGATTTCTTGGCGGTAAGTTTGGTTTTGATTGACCCACCAGTAGCGCATGAGTCACTGGAACTTAAGTCGGGCCACGATCACACGATCACTTGCGTCTATCGATCTTGTGCCCACGCCAAATTCGTTCTTGCCTCCGCTCGAACGCCCGAATCTGTCGGCGCGACTTCCAGCGCCGGCACATCGGTAGTATCGCGCCCACAAACAGGGCGAATAGCACTATTACTCCTACTAGCAAGTACCTCCAATCGATTTCGTCAGATAGAAACTGATCAATTCCATTCATTTACGTGCCGAAGTGCTAGTAGTGAAGCGCTCGGATTGCATTCTCTAAACTCGAACATTCAAACTTCATCGTCTGACAAAACAAGTGTCCAGATTCGTTGCAATGGTATCTCCGCCCTAATCTCTTCGGAGAGCTTGTCGTATTGAGCCAATAGGTTCTCGACCAATGCATCGGAGTCCCACAGTCGCACTCGGAAATACTGTGTCGATGCCTCTCGCTCGACGGAGCTTTTGAAACCACCCCAGGACACGAGCAGTCCCTGGTCGGCGTCGACGTTCGACATCGCCCCGAGCAACTGATCGAGCGTGGGCCGATCCACGGGCGCCGAGCCGGACTTTACCTGTACGCATATCCGTGGATGACCAAAACCGAGCGAGCCGGGGGCCGCCAGAATGTCGATGCCTTTATCCGTTCCCTCCGGACTCACCCGCGTCAGATAGCCCTCTGCTTCAAGAATGGCGGCGACGAGCCGTGCCATCGCATGCCCTTTAAACTGTCGCTCAAGTAGCTGGGCAATCTTGTCGCGCGCTAATCGCGCGATATCCACCTCTGGCTCCTCCTCTAGCTCCTCAAGCCCACCAGAGTCCTTGACGGCAGGTTGTATATCCGTTGCCTTGAATCCCTCCCGTAACTTCTTTCGAACGCGTTCTTCAGCATCATTGCGCTTAATGGCACATATAGTTGTGTATGCGCCGAAGGAATAGAGCAGGTCCTGCTCGAATCCCGATCTCGGAGCATCCAAGACGTGCCACTGAACAGGACGAATGTGACGAAACGTGCGTGGTGCTGCGGGATCGTATATGTAGGGGCCCTTGACGGTGCCGATAGCAATTGCCGACTTACCCTTACGTGGCGTTACAACCAGATCATCAGTTTTGATCCGCGATACAAAGCTCCAGAATTGAGCCGCATTCTGACTGGTCCAAGCCGAGGACTTTCCGGGATATGTTCTCGTTAGAAAATCGCGCATCTCCTCAAAGGAATTGATGCCGGCCAGACTTTGGTCCTCAATTCCACCCCACGTTAGACAAACGCGTCCATTCTCGAAGAAATACTCCTCGTTTTCGCCGTGCCTGCCGCCTCGAACGAGCCACAGTGCCATTTGCGTTTGCTCCTCTAACTAGACGGCCGCCCAGTCCGCGGATAGAACCTCAGCTTGTTCCAATGCTGTCTCCGTTGCCTTCTCCTGCATGTCCGGCGGATACCCGTACTTTCGATCTTGATCCACTCGACGGAGCGGCCGGGCTTCTGCGCCTCGAGCACGAGCGCGGTCGGCAGCTTGGGCTGCTGGGCGCCGATGAAGATTCGGATGCGCGCCTGGGCGGGGAGGCGCGCCAGGTCGAGCTTCTGGACGTTCTCGAAGTCGACCAGAACGACCGGTTCTTTCATGAGTGACAGACACCTTGAGGCGCGGGGAACGTCTGCTTTCCTGCTCCATATTTTATGCGCAATATGAGTCTCATGCCCTGAGCGATGGCTCTTCGCGTGGTCTCCGGGCTGTTGGAATGAGCCTCGGTTGTGCGACCTGTACCATATGATCTGCGGAGTCACCGACGCGCTCAAGGATGGACGACACGATGTGGATAGCCCTTGGACTCTTAGCGATTCTGGTGGTGGTCGTCTTCGTGCTGTCCGCCAAAATGAAAAAGGCGTCGCCAAGTGCTGAACTTTGGCCAGTCTTCGCTTGTCCGGTCCTCAGCAAACCAGAGCAAGTTTTGTATCAACGACTGGTCAAAGTCTTTCCTGATTTGCTGGTGCTACCCCAGGTGTCTATCAGCCAGTTTATTCGCGTCCGGAAGGGCGCCAATTTTTACAGGGTATTCAATCGCTACAACCGTCTGACGGCGGACTTTGTCGTCTGCAGTATCGACTTCCAGGTACTGGCAGCCATCGAACTTGACGATCGATCCCATGACCGGCCTGCAAGGCTCGCGGCAGACGAGAGGAAAACTGCTGTTATGCAAGCTGCGGGTATCCCGCTTCACCGACTGAATGTCAATCCGATGCCTGACGAGAAAGCGCTTCGTGAGCTCCTGGCGTATTGATCGAAGACGCGATATGCGAGGGAAAGGCAGGCGACGCCGGCAATCATTCGATGACCGGCAAGAGCGAATCTGGCTGGGCCACAAGCTGGAACCAAAAATGCGACCCGATAACTAAAGATCGTGGATGTCGGGGAGTGCGACGAAGTATCGCTGTCAACTTTGCGCGACTCCGTCCGTTCTGTCCCATACTCGCTATGTTTCGGGAGCGCCCCATGCTGTCCTACGCCCTCGCAAG
>CAWFXH010000005.1:0-298802 GCA_963819705.1 uncultured Gammaproteobacteria bacterium | reverse complement strand
GTTCAGCCGCGGTTTCGTCAGGCGCCTGGTCAAAGTGCGCCGGCATCGGCAGGTCCGGCTTTTCATAGCGCGGACCGACGGTGCAGGCCGTCACCAGGCCCAGGGCCAGGAGAAAAGCCAGGGCGCTACGCATGACGGCGGCGCTCCTTGCGCCTTTCGACGAGCTTGCGAAGCACGACATAGAAGACCGGCGTGAAGAAGAGGCCGAAGAAGGTAACGCCCAGCATGCCTGCGACCACCGTCACGCCCATGACATAGCGCACCTCGGCACCCGCGCCCGAGGCGAGGACCAGCGGCGTGACGCCGGCAATGAAGGCGAAGCTGGTCATCAGGATCGGGCGCAGCCGCAGCCTGCAGGCCTCGATCGCGGCCTCGACGATGTCTTTGCCCGCGTCCTCGAGGTCCCGGGCGAACTCGACGATCAGGATCGCGTTCTTGCAGGCGAGGCCGATCAGCACCGCGAGCCCGATCTTCGTGAATATGTTGTTGTCGAGGAACGTCGGCGCGAAGGAGGGCGGCGAAACCGCGAGCCACAGGCCGTGGATGAAGTTCACGAGCCAAGTGCCGCCGATTGCCGACAGGAGGCACAGGGGCACGATCAGGATGATCGCGAGCGGAAGCGACCAGCTCTCGTAGAGCGCGGCTAGCACCAGGTAGACCAGCAGCACGCACAACGGGAACACCAGCAGCGCAGTGTTGCCCTGCGTGATTTGCTGGTAGGTGAGGCCGGTCCACTCGATCGTCATGCCGCGCGGCAGCACCTGGTCCGCGATCGCGCGCGCCTTCTTGAGCCCGTCCGCGGAGGAGAGCACCGCGGGATTGAGTCCGGCCGACACGTCGGCCGCGGCATAGCCGTTGTAGCGGATCACGGGATCCGGGCCGTAACTCGGCTTGATGTCGACGACGCTGCCGAGCGGCACCATCTCGCCGCGTTGGTTGCGGACCTTGAGGCCTTCGATGTCCTGCACCGTCGCGCGAAACGGCGCGTCGGCCTGCGCGTAGACGGAGTAGGTCCTGCCAAACAGGTTGAAGTCGTTGACGTAGGCTGAGCCCAGGTAAACCTGGAGCGTGTTGTAGACGTCGGTCAGTGCGAGGCCGAGCTCTTTCACCTTGGTGCGGTCGACGAAGGCGTCGAGCTGCGGCACGTTCGACTGGTAGGACGTGAAGGTCGCCATCGGGTCGAAGCCGGGCGTGCCGCCGAGCGCGCCGATGAGGCCCATGGTGTTGTTGTAAAGGCCGCCATAACCGATGGCGCCGCGGTCCTCGACGTAGAACTGGAGGCCGTTCGCGCTGCCGAGGCCGAGCACGGGCGGAGGCAGCAGCGCGAAAGCGAGCCCGTCCTGGATCTGGCTGTAGCCCATGTTGATCCGCATCGCGATCTCGCCGGCCTCGATGTCGCGTTCATCCGACGGCTCGAGCCCGATGAACATGACGCCGACGTTCGGCGTCGCGACGAAGTGCACGGCATTGAGTCCCGGGAACTGCACGACGTTCTTGACCCCGGGCACCTGGAGGGCGATGTCGCCCATCCGGCGCATCACTTTCTCGGTCCGGTCGATGGTTGCGGCCTCTGGCAGCTGCAGGATCGAGAACAGGTACTGCTTGTCCTGGGTCGGGATGAAGCCACCCTGCACTGCACGGAATCCGATCACGGCGACTACGATCAGCACGGCATAAATCACAAGCAACCGCGGGGCGCGCGCAATCGTGCCGCCGATCCCGCCCGAGTAGCGGTTGCCGAAGCCGCGGAACACGCGGTTGAACGCGGCAAAGGGCTTGCCGAACACGCGTTCGATCCAGCGCCCGAGCGCGTCCTTACGTGCATCGTGCGGCTGCAGCAGCATGGCCGCCAGCGCCGGCGACAAGGTCAGCGAGTTGAACCCGGAGATGATGACCGCCGCCGCGATCGTCACCGCGAATTGCCGGTAGAACTGCCCGGTCACCCCGCCCAGGAAGGCGAGCGGCACGAACACCGAAGCCAGCACCAGGGTGATCGCGACGATCGGTCCCGAGACCTCGCTCATGGCCTGGTGCGCGGCAGCCCGCGGCGATTTGCCCGACTCGATATGGCGCTCGACGTTCTCGACCACGACGATCGCGTCGTCCACCACGATGCCGATCGCGAGCACCAGGCCGAAAAGCGTGAGCACGTTGATCGAAAAGCCGAGCAGCCACAGGATCGCGAATGTCCCGATGATCGACACCGGCACCGCCACCAGCGGGATCAGGGATGCCCGCCAGGTCTGCAGGAACAGCACGACGACGATCACGACCAGGGCGATCGCCTCGAGCAGCGTTTCGATGACGGACTTGATCGAATCCCTGACGAATACGGTGGGGTCGTAGACGACTGACCAGTGGACGTCCTCCGGGAAGCCGCTCTCTAGTTCCTGCATGCGCTCGCGGATCGCGCTCGAGAGCGCAACCGTGTTTGCGCCCGGCGCCTCGAAGATGGCGATGGCGGCCGCATCCTCGTTGTTGAGCAGCGAGCGGATCGCGTAGGAATTCGCACCCAGTTCGATGCGAGCGACGTCCTTCAGGCGAGTGAGTTCCGGGCCCTCGGATTTCAGGACGATCTCGCCGAAGGCCTCGGGCGAGGCGAGGCGGCCCTGGGCGTTGATCGAGACCTGCAGCACGGCACCGGCCGGGGTCGGCGGACTGCCGATGCTGCCGGCCGATACTTCGACGTTCTGCTCGCGAATCGCGGCGACGATGTCCGAGGCGGACAATGAGCGTGCCGCGGCGCGCTCCGGATCGATCCAGACGCGCATCGCATAGTTGCCGATGCCGAAGGCGATGGCCTGGCCGACGCCCGGCAGCCGCGACAGCTCGTCGCGCACGCGCAGGTTGGCGAAATTGGAGAGATAGAGCGCGTCGTAGGTCTTGTTGGGCGAGTCTAGGTGCACGACCATGGTCAGGGTGGGTGACGCCTTGACGGTGGTGACGCCGAGCGCGCGCACGGCCTCAGGCAGGCGCGGCACCGCCTGAGACACGCGGTTCTGCACCTGCACGGCGGCCAGGTCGGCATTGGTGCCGCCCTTGAAGGTTACGGTCAGCAACATCTGGCCGTCGGCGCTCGACGTCGATTTCATGTAGATCATGTTCTCGACGCCGTTGACCGCCTCCTCGATCGGCCCCGCCACGGTGTCCGCGATCGTCCTCGGATTCGCGCCCGGGTAGTTCGCCCGAACCTGTACTGAGGGCGGCACGACGTCCGGGTACTCGCTGATCGGCAGGTTCGGGATCGCCATGACCCCCGAGACGAGGATCAGCGTCGACAGGACCGTCGCGAGGATCGGACGGTCGATGAAGATCCGGGAAAAGTCGGTGTGCTTCGACATTACTTTATCGGGGCCGGCGTCGGCGTGTTCGGCTGGTCCATCGGAACGTCATGCGGGTTCACGGGCTGGCCGGGGAAGAAGATCTTGCGCATGCCGTTGATGATGACCCGGTCGCCCGGCTTCAGGCCCGAATCGACGACGAGCAGGCCCTCGACGTGTGGCCCGAGCTTGACGTCGCGGCGTTCGGCCGAGTTCTTGTCTCCGACGATGTAGACGTAGCGCCGGTCCTGGTCGGTCAGCACCGCCTGCTCGTTGATCAGCAGCGCATCTTTCTGGGTCCCGCCGAGGAGCCGGACTCGCGCGAACAGGCCGGGCGTCAACGCGCCGTCGGGGTTCGGCAGTACCGCGCGTGCGCGAATTGTGCCGGTCGCGGGATTCAGGGCGTTGTCGACGAAGTCCATCTCGCCCTCGTGAGGGAAGCCTTCCTCGTTGGCGAGGCCGACGAGCACCGGATTGCGTGCGTCGCGAGAACTTGCGCGATTGCCGTCGCGGGCGAGTTCCTGGTAGTGCAGGTAGGCGCGCTCGTCCCCGGTGAAAGTGACATAGACGGGATCCACGGACACGACCGTCGTCAGCAGCGACTCGTTCGGCGCGACGAGGTTGCCGGGCTTCACGAGCGCCTCGCCCGCGCGTCCCGTGATCGGCGACTTGATGTAGGTGAAGCCAAGATCGAGGTTTGCGCGCGCGAGGTTGGCACGGGCCGCGAGCACGTCGGCCTCGGCCTGCTGGGCCTCCGTGCGGCGCTGGTCGAGCTCGCCCTGGGAGATTGCGCGCTCGACGATGAGGGACTCGGCGCGCTTCAGCTCCTCCTGCGCAAGCGCGGCTCGCGCCTCGGCCCGACTTGCATCGGCTTTCGCTGCGTCCGCAGCCGCCTTGTATTCACGGCTGTCGATCGTGAACAGGAGCTGGCCCTTCTCGACCATGCCGCCTTCCCGGAAATTGATGCGATTCAGGTGGCCGGCCACGCGCGGGCGTATTTCTGCCGAATCGATCGCTTCGACATGCCCACTGTACTCATCCCATTCGGTGACCGACTTTTTCACGACGGCTGCGACATTGACGTCGGGCGGGGGCATCTGCTGCTGATTCCCGCCGCCGCAGGCGGCGAGTATTCCCGCCACGATTCCAATCAATTTGCGCATGGCTCAGGCTTCCTTCGCGATTTTCTTCGGGGCGCGCCCGGCGCCCCACTGGCGCGCCAGCGTCTCCATCAATGCGACGAGACGCGCGCGCGCGGGTCCCGGCATCGAATACATCTGAAATAGTTCCTGCCACATGAGTCCCTCGGCCGCGAGATGCACCAGGTGTAGGCGCAGGTCGCGATCCGACCACTGCTTACGGCCGAGCCGCTCGCGCAGCTCCTTCCGGCAGGGGTCCATCAGGGAATGGTCGAGCGTGGCGGCCGACAGCATGCCGCACAGGAAGCGTCGGTGCGATTCGTCCTGGGCGGTCAGGGTCCGGATGAAACCCAGCAGCCGGGCCGTCTCCGGGTCGCAGTCGGTGGGCGTCAGCGCCGCTTCCGCGTCGTCCCACTGCCGGAAATCAGCCTCCAGCAGGCCACGCAGGAGGTCTTCCTTGGTCGGATAGTGGTAAGTGATGCCGCCGCGGGTGAGTCCGCTTTCCTTCACAAGCTCGTCGAAGGTCAGCGTCCCGGCGCCGTCGCGCTCCACGATCTGGCGGGCTGCGGCGAGGATTCGCTCGCGAGTAAGGGTCGGACGTGCCATTTTTTGACTATACAGAACATTCTGTACAGTCGTCTAGAGCCAGCCGCGCCTGCGGAAATAGATGTATGGCACGACTGCCGAGAACGCCATCAGCAGCAGGGCGACCGGGTAGCCGTAAGGCTTGTCGAGCTCCGGCATGAAATGGAAGTTCATGCCGTAGATGCTCGCAATCAGGGTCGGCGGCAGGAACATGGTGGCCGCGACCGAGAAGATCTTGATGATGTTGTTCTGCTCGATATTGATGAGGCCGAGCGTCGCCTGGAGCATGAAGCTCGACTTGTTCGCAAGGAAAGATGCGTGGTCGGAGAGCGCGAGCACGTCTCGTGACATGCTGCGGTAACGCGCGAGCTGTTCCTTCGGGATCTGGACCGCAGTGGTCTGCTGGATGAACGTCAGCTGGCGGGCGAGTGTCACGAGGCTCTCGCGTGCCTTGCTGGTCAGGTCGCCGTCCCGGCCGATCCGCTCCATCACGCCCCGAAGGTCCCGCGTGCGCGGGGCGTTCTGTGCCGTCGGCGGGGCGAAAACGCTCGCGGACAATTCGTCGAGGCCGAGTCCGACGCGCTCGAGCACGTCGGCCGTGCGCTCGATGATTGCCTCCAGGAGGCCCGCGAGGATCCCGGATGCGCCGGTCGCGGCCGCCGGGTGCCGCTCCGAGTAGGCGACAAAGCGCCGGAACGGCAGTGGATCCACATACCGGTTCGTGATCAGGCGATTGCGCGAGAGGATGAAGGTGATCGCTGCGGACTCGGGGCGGTCGGTGTCGATCTTGGTGACGACAGTCGCCGTCATGTAGAGCGTGCCGTTCTCCTCGTAGAGGCGGCTGCTGGTCTCGATTTCGCGCATTTCCTCGCGCGACGGCACGTCGATCGCAAGCAGCCGCTCGACCGCGCGTTCCTCGGCGAGCGTCGGCTCGAGCAGGTCCACCCAGACGCATTGCTCCGGGATGTCCGCCGGCGGCGGATCGAGCCGATCGAGTCCCTGGCTGCCCGGTACGAAGCAGTTCAGCACGCGGGTATCCGTTCAGTTCAGCTGGCTTCGTGCTCGCGGGCCGCCAGGTCGTTGACGACCTGGAACAGCTGGTCGACGCCCCCGGCCATCTCGGCATCGGTGAGGTACTTGCCCTGCACGACGAACATCGGCGTGTGGTCGAGCAGGTATCGGCGCGACAGGTTCTCCGCCTGGCGCAGCTTGTTTTCCGACGAGAAACTGCGGTAGTACTTCGCGAAATCCTCGTCGGAAACGCCGTTTGCCTCCAGGAATTCGCGCGCGGCCCTTTCGGTCGCGGCCTTGTCGACACGGCCGCCGCTGATGACGGTGAGTGGATGGTGCTTCGCGTGGATTTCGCGGTAGACCTCGGCATGCAGCTTGTCGAGGAGGCCGAGCGTCTCGATCGTGAAATAGAGCCGGGCATCCTCGCGCGTCACCTCGTTCCAGATGACTGGTATGCGCCGAAACTCGATCCAGTCTGGTTTCGTGCGCAGCCAGGATTCGACGCGCGGTTCCAGCGCGTAGCAATGGCCGCAGCCGTACCAGAATCCCTGGATGACCTCGATCTTTCCGGGCGGCGTGCTGACCGGCTGGGCGACGGGGTAGGCGATAAAGTTCTCGCCCTCTTTCCACCGGGAGAGATCACCCGCGGGAGGAGCTGGCGTCGATGCCGCAATCGCCGCCGCGATCGGGCTGGTCGCACTCGTCGCCGCTTCCACGGTTTCGCCGTCACTGCTGCCAGGCTCCGGCTTTGCGGCCGGGGCCGCGGTCGGAGGCGCCTCGGCGACGGTCGCGGCGGGGGTGGGCGCGCTGGCCTGCTGGTCGGCGGCAGGCGGGGTCTCCTTGCCGCAGGCTGCACAGGCGAGCATGGCCGCAAGAATCCAGGCATTGAACTTGTTCATCGCAATCCCTGTGTATAGGACGCTAGCGCGCGCATTTCTTCGTCAGTCAGCCGCGAAGCGACGTACTGCATGATGTCGTTGCCCGCCGCCGAGCGCCGGCCTTCCGCGAAGGCCTTGAGCTGGTTGTAGGCGTAGACCGCGTACTGGGCCCGAAGTGCCGGAAATCTTGCGGGTCCGTTGCCGCGGCCCTGCGGACCGTGGCAGGCGATGCAGGCCGGTATTCCGCGCGCCGGGTCACCGCCGCGGTAGAGCTTCTCGCCGGCCTTCCAGTTCGAAGGGTCGGCCTCCAGCCCCGCCGGCGTCTGCTGGGAGAAATGCGCGCCAAGGTCCTGCATGTCGTCTTCCGAAAGCGGCGCGGCCATCGGCGTCATCAATGGGTTGACGCGATTGCCCTGCTGGAAAAGCTGCAACTGCGCGACGATGTAGGACCCGTGCTGTCCCGCCAGGTTCGGCCATTCCGGATTGACGCTGGAGCCGGTAGCGCCGTGGCAGGCACCGCAGACCACGGCTTTCTGCGCGCCGCGGGCCGCGTCGCCTGCTGATGCCGGGCCGGCGACGACCGAAAGGGCGAGGATGCACGCGAACCATGCGATCTTCATGCCAGAATTATATATGTCCCGTTATTCCAAGGCCCGATTCCTGAAAAGCGCCGGATCCGCGGAGGCATTCGGCGACGATTCCGGCTACGAGGTCGCGATTGCGGGACGCTCCAACAGCGGGAAATCGAGCGCGTTGAATGCCATCGTCCGTCACAGGGGCCTGGCCCGGACGAGCCGCACGCCGGGGCGCACACAGTTGGTCAATCTCTTCGAGCTCGAGCCCGGGCGCAGGATCGTGGACCTTCCGGGTTACGGTCACGCGCGCGTGCCGGATGTCGTCAGGGCCAAGTGGGCACGCCTGATAGAGCATTATTTTACGGTTCGGCAGTCCCTCGTCGGGCTCTTCATTGTCGTGGACGTGCGCCGCGGCTTCGGGGCCAGCGACGAGGCGATGCTCGCCTACGCCGCGGCGCGCGGCGTTCCCTCGCATGTACTCCTGACCAAGGCCGACAAGCTCGGGCGCAACCCGGCGCGGGAGGTCCAGCTCGCCGCTGCCAGCCTTCTGGACGGCCGCGCCACGACCCAGCTTTTTTCGGCCCAGACCGGGGAAGGGGCCGACGCAGCGAAGGGAGCGCTGGAGGCGATGCTGTCGGGAATCGTAAAAGTGCCCGGCGATCCGTGAGGACCGCCGGGCTGATACCCGGCTTGGGGATGCAATCCGGGCGACCCGCTCAGGGAGGGAAGCGGGGAGCGTCTCACGGCGCTCGTCGACTTAGATGAGAACGTTTCCGGGAAGTTCCAGCGCTAGTGCGCGTCGTCCCAGTTCGCGCCGACGCCGGTGTCGACCTTGAGCGCGACCGCGAGTTCCGCGGCGCCGCACATGAGTTCGACGAGCTTCCCGCGGACTTTTTCCACCGCAGATTCAGCGACTTCCATCACCAGCTCGTCATGCACCTGCAGGACGAGATGGGCCGGCGCCCCGGTCTCCTGCAGCCAGGCCTGCACCCGGATCATCGCGCGCTTGATGATGTCGGCGGCCGTGCCCTGCATCGGCGCATTGATTGCGCTCCGCTCGGCGTACTGCTGCAGGTTACGGTCACGCGAGCGGATCTCGGGCAAGTAGAGCCGCCGGCCGAACACTGTCTCCACGTAGCCCTGCGTCCTGGCGATTGCGCGCGTGCGCTCCATGTACTCGCGCACGCCCGGGTAACGCCCGAAATAGCGCCCGACGTATTCCTGGGCGGCATGGCGCTCGATGCCGAGCTGGCGTGCGAGTCCGAAGGCCGACATGCCGTAGATCAGCCCGAAGTTGATCGCCTTGGCCGCACGGCGCTGGTCGTTGGTGACTTTCTCCGGGTCGACTTCGAAGACTTCGGCCGCCGTCGCACGGTGAATGTCGCCTTCCTCGGCGAAGGCGCGCCGCAGGCTCTCGTCGCCGGACAGGTGCGCCATGATGCGAAGCTCGATCTGCGAATAGTCGGCGGCCAGCAGGACATGGCCATTCGGGGCGATGAATGCCTGGCGAATGCGCCGCCCCTCGGGCGTGCGAATCGGGATGTTCTGCAGGTTGGGGTCGCTCGACGACAGGCGCCCGGTGACGGCGACCGCCTGGTGATACGAGGTGTGCACGCGCCCGGTCTTCGGGTCGATCTGCTCCGGCAGCTTTTCGGTGTAGGTCGAGCGCAACTTCGCGAGACCCCGGTACTCCAGGATGATGCGCGGCAGAAGGTATCTCTCGGCGAGCTCCTCGAGCACTTCCTCGGCTGTCGAGGGCTGACCGGTGCGTGTTTTCTGCCGCACCGGAAGGCCCTGCTTGGTGAACAGGATCTCCTGCAGTTGTTTCGGCGAGTCGAGGTTGAATGGCTGGCCTGCCGACTCGTGCGCCTCGACTTCGAGTTCACCGAGGCGCTTTGCGATCTCTCCACCCTGCTTTTTCAGCAACGCGCGGTCGATCAGCACGCCGTGATGCTCCATTTCGAGCAGGACGGGCACGAGGGGCTGCTCGATTTTCTCGTAGATTTCGAGCAGCCTTGGCTCTTTTTCGAGCGAGCCATGCAGGACGTGGTGCAGCTGCAGCGTGATGTCGGCGTCCTCGGCCGCGTAGGGAGCCGCCTGCTCCAGGGCGACCTGATTGAAGGGAATCTGTTTCGCGCCTTTGCCGGCGACATCCTCGTACTTGATCGTGTCGACGCTGAGATAAAGCTTCGCGCAGGAATCCATGTCGTGACGCGTCGCGGTCGAATTCAGCACGTAGGATTCCAGCATTGAGTCGTAGCGCATGCCGGCCAGTCGTATGCCCCGGTTCAGCAGGACGTGCGCGTCGTATTTGAGGTGATGGCCGACTTTCGAGCGCTTTTCGTCCTCGAGCAGCGGCTTCAGCTTCGCCAGTGTCTTCTGACGGTCGAGCTGGTCCGGCGCGCCCGGGTAGTCGTGCGCGAGTGGGAGGTAGGCGGCCTTGCCGGGCTCGATGCAGAAAGACAGGCCAACGACCTCGGCCTGCATGTAGTCGAGGCTGGTCGTCTCGGTGTCGAAGGCGAAGAGATCGGCCTTTTCGAGCGCGGTTAACCAGGAGACAAGCTGCTTTTCCGTGGTAATCGTCTCGTACGCACGCGCCGGGGCGGGCGGGCGCGATGTCGACTCGCTCGCTTCGCCGGAAATTAGTCGCTCGCTCATCGCATCGCGCCCGCCCGCAGCCGGCGCGGGGGGGCCGGACAATTGGCGGAGCAGGGAATTCATCTCGAGGCGCCTGTAGAGCGCCGTCAGGGCGTCGATGTCGGGCGGCCGGCGCGCGAGTTCCGCAGGCGTCAGCGGCAATTTCAGGTCGCGCCGGATTGTGGCGAGCTTGCGCGAGAGTTCGAGGGTCGCAAGGTTGTCGCGCAGGCTCTCGCCGACCTTGCCCCCGATGTCCTTCGCGTGCGCGATGATGGCGTCGGCGCTGCCGTACTCGTTGAGCCATTTTGCGGCGGTCTTCGGGCCGACCTTCGGCACGCCCGGGATGTTGTCCGAGCTGTCGCCGACAAGGGCGAGGTAGTCGACGATCTGCTCCGGCAGCACGTCGAACTTCGCCTTCACGCCCGCGCGGTCGAGCTTCGTGTCAAACATCGTGTTGACCAGCGTGACGCGGTTGTCGACGAGCTGCGCCATGTCCTTGTCGCCCGTCGAAATGACGACCTCGAGGCCTTCCCGGGCGGCGCGCTCGGCCAGCGTGCCGATGACATCGTCGGCCTCGACGCCCTCGATGCGCAGCATCGGCAGGCCGAGTGCGGGGATCGCCTCGATCAGCGGTGCGACCTGGGAACGCAGGTCGTCCGGCATCGGCGGGCGGTGCGCCTTGTACTCCTCGAAAAGCTCGTCGCGGAATGTCTTGCCGGGCGCGTCGAGCACGACGGCGATCAATTCCGGGTTCTCCTCCTTGAGGAGCTTGTTCAGCATGTTGAGGACGCCGAGCACGGCGCCGGTCGGGACGCCTTTTGAGGTCGTGAGCGGCGGCAGGGCGAAGAACGCGCGGTACAGGTAGGACGAGCCGTCCACCAGCCAGAGCTTGCCCGTCTTGCCCATGGGGATTACCGACCCGGCGGCGGGGTGGGCTTCTTGTCCTCGTCCTTGTTCTTCTCGGCCTCGGATTCCGTGCGGATCTCGACCGGCGTCTGGACGCTCTCATCCGGCAGGTAGAGCGCGCCGGTCTGGCCGCAGCCACTCAACAGGATCGCAATCAAGAATGCGACTACAGGCTTCATCGCGGAATTATAGCGATCGTCAGGCGCGAGACGCAGATGAGCCGCTTGCGCTCGTCGGTGATCTCGATGTTCCAGACCTGGCTCCTGCGGCCGAGGTGGATCGGCTTTGCGCGCCCGGTGACGTGGCCGCCTGTCGCCGGCCGCAGGTGATTCGCGTTGATCTCCTGTCCGACGATCTTGAAGCGCGTGCGGTCCACGCACATCGAGCCGCCGACGCTGCCGAGCGTTTCCGCGAGCGCGACCGAGGCGCCGCCATGCAGGATCCGGTCCGGCTGCATGGTGCGGTGATCGACCGGCATCCTTGCCTCGAGGTAGTCCGGCCCGATGTCGCCGATCTCGATGCCGAGGTGTTCGCCCATCGTGTCGTGCTGGAACTTGCGGACCTCGTCGAGCGAGAACTGCCGGAACCAGATACTCATGGCTGCCTGTCCCTCTTTTCGGTTAGTGTACCCGCCGCGTGGTTGCCGAACATGCCGTACCAGCCGCTCCCCGGCCGACCGTCGAGGTCGCGGGCTCTGCGCTCGTCTTTCCCGTGCGGCGCATCTTCTGTGTTGGACGGAATTACCCGGAACATGCACGCGAGATGGGTGCGTCGGACCTGCGGGCGCCCCCGTTCTTTTTCTCGAAACCCGCGGACGCGGTCGTCGCGAGCGGCGGCAACGTGCCGTTTCCAACGCGTACCGCGGACCTGCAGCACGAAATCGAGCTGGTCGTTGCGTTGGGCAGCGGCCCGGAGATTTTCGGGTACGCGGTGGGCAACGACCTCACGCGGCGCGACGTACAACTGGAAATGAAGAAAGCCGGCAAGCCCTGGGACACGGCCAAGGGATTCGATCACTCCGCGCCGATCACCCCGATCGCGCCGGCCGCCGACATCGGGCACCCTGCGAGCGCCCGGATCTGGCTCGAGGTAAACGGCGCTCTGCGCCAGGACGGTAATATCGCGAACATGATCTGGAAGGTGCCGGAGATCATCGCGGAACTCTCGACCTGGTTCGAGCTGATGCCCGGGGACCTCATATTCACGGGTACGCCGGCCGGCGTCGGCCGCCTCAATCCGGGCGACCGCGTACGCGGCGGCGTGGACGGCATCGGAATCCTCGAGCACGGCGTGGCGGCACGATGAAGCTCTTTTCTTACTGGCGCAGTTCGGCGGCCTGGCGCGTGCGCATCGCGCTCTCGTGGAAGGGAATCCCGCACGGCACGGTCCCGGTGCACCTCGTGCGCGACGGCGGACAGCAGCACAGCGAGTCCTACCACGAGGTGAATCCCCAGGAACTCGTACCGGCGCTCGCCGACGATGGCCGCGTGTTCAGCCAGTCGCTTGCGATCATCGAGTACCTGGAGGAGACTCATCCTGATCCGCCGCTGTTGCCACCAGACTTCCACGGCCGCGCCATCGTGCGATCATTGGCGTTCGGCGTGGCTTGCGACATTCATCCGCTGCAGAATTCGCGAGTGCTCAATTACCTGCGCGGCCCGCTCGCACAGCCGGACGGGGCAGTCGCGGATTGGGTGAGGCACTGGATCGGCCAGGGCTTTCGCGCGCTCGAGGAACTGGCGCGCCGCCACGGTGACGGTACGCACTACCTGTACCGCGACGGAGTGACGTTGGCGGATCTCTGCCTGGTGCCGCAGATGTACAACGCACGGCGCTATCATCTTGACCTGAGGCCGTTTCCCGCGCTGGTCTCCATTGACGCGCACCTGATGACGCTGCCGGCCTTTGCGACCACACGGCCCGAGGCCCAGCCGGACGCCGAATGAGCGACACGCGCGACCGAAAGCTCGACGACCCAATGGCCGGGATCCATTGGGATCTCGACAAGTCGATCAGCTACAGCCAGTACCTTCAGCTCGACAAGGTGCTAAACGCGCAGAAGCCGCTCTCCGGCCAGCATGACGAAATGCTGTTCATCCTGATTCACCAGGCCAGCGAGCTATGGATGAAGCTCTGCCTGCACGAGCTTTCGGCGACGCGCGCGCAGATCCGTGGGGACGACCTCGAGCCCGCGTTCAAGATGCTCTCGCGCGTGGCGCGCGCCCAGGCCCAGCTGATCCAGTCCTGGGACGTGCTCAGCACGATGACGCCGGCGGACTACACGAAATTCCGCGACTCGCTCGGCCAGAGCTCGGGTTTCCAGTCCTGGCAGTACCGGCTGCTCGAGTTCCTGCTCGGCAACAAGGAGCCGCGGCTCATCGAGGTGCATGCGAAGGACAAGGCGGCCTACGCCCTGCTGAAGCGTGAGCTTTCGACGCCCTCGCTCTATGACGAATCCTTGCGTCTGCTCGCACGCCGAGGCTTTGATATTCCTTCGGTATGCACCGAACGTGACTGGACACAGCCCTACGTCGCGAATCCGGCGATCGAGGCCGCTTGGCTCTCGGTCTACCGTGATTCGACGCAGCACTGGGACCTCTACGAACTCGCGGAAAAGCTCGTGGACCTGGAGTACCGGTTCCAGCAGTGGCGCTTTGCGCACCTGAAGACCGTCGAGCGGATCATCGGCTTCAAGCGCGGCACGGGTGGCTCGAGCGGCGTCGGATACCTCGCGCACGTCCTGCAGAAGGGCTTTTTCCCGGAACTGATCAGCCTGCGGACGTCTATCTAGCGCGCTGATCCTCAAAAAGCCGGTCGTCCCAATGGACCGGTTCGATGCTGACGACCTTGATTTTCGGAAAGTCCGCGTGCGCGGGATTGAGCAGGACATTGCGCTCGACACTGAAGACGATGCTCGGCACTCGAAGGATTGCGGACTCGACGGATGCCAGCCAGGCGTCGCCCGCCGCCCGGCTCACGACCATGTCGCGCTTGTCCCAACCGGGAACCGTCTCCGGTTCGATCGAGATCGCCTTCAAGGCATTCGGCGACTCGTAAGTCACGCCCACCTGGTGCTTCGGCATGCGCACGTTCGTGTGCACGAGTTTTTCGAGCATCGCGCCGGTCATCGTTTCGCAGGCGTAGATTACGGCGCGTCCCGGCGAGTTCCAGCGGCCACCGTGGCGGCGGGCGCCTTCGCCACTCTCTGGGGAATGGCGCGAATCGGCGATGCGATAGAACCGCATCGCTGGAGGTCAGACGGGCAGTCCGTAGAGCGCGCGCATGACGACGTCTTCGACCTGGCGCGCGCCAAGCTCGGTGAGCGCGGCTTCGATGGGTTTCCGGCCGCCTAGCTCGGGATGCGGCGTCACGAGGAAGCGTCTCGCCTCGGTTTCGTCGTCCCAGAGCAGTTCCGCGAGCGCGATGACGCGGGCGAGGCGCTCGGTCTTCTCGCTTTCGACAAGCTTGAGGCGGTGACGGCGCTTCCAGGTCGCCGCGGGCACGACGCGGTGCATGAGCTTCAGTCGGGCAGGGCCCTGGACACCGGCGCGATCGACCACGCGCTCGAGGCTGTGCTTCGGAAGGCCCGATTCGACGGCCTCGGCGATGTCGGCGACGGAGCGGACATGCGGCCGGAGTCCCAGAATGCGGGCGACGCGATCGGCAGGGACGGCCATGAATTCGTAGTCTCCGGCGATCATTATCGGATCATATGAGCGAGCTAGCAAACTCATCTGGCTGTCTCTGGCTATCTTGTTTTAACGGCGATATTTGATAGGAGACTGTATGTAAACACAGGCTCAGGAAGTGATCCATGGAAGGGGAATTTGCGTCGGTTTCCACGCCTGAGCTGGTGGATCAGATCACGACGCTGGCCGGTCACCTGAATGCCGCCAACGGACGTTTCCTGGCGCTGATCGCCGAGCTCGATCGCCGCCGCGGCTGGGCCGAATGGGGATTGAGGAGCTGCGCCCACTGGCTCAACCGGAAGTGCGGGATCGGGCTGGGGGCAGCGAGTGAGATGACCCGCGAAGCGGTGCAGCAGCGGGACCACTCGCACTGGTTCGGTACCGAGCCCGACGGCTCGCTGGTGATCCGTGGACGGTTGCCGGCGGAAATCGGGGTGCTGTTCGAGAAAACTCTGGAGACAGTTGAAGACAGCCTGCCCATTCCACAAGACGTTTCGGCCGGGACGTCTTTGTGAGAATCTTGCGCTAACGAGACTCCATCCAATGAACCGCCCAGGGTCTTCACGTCTTGCCGAGTGTTGGCGAGGATTTTTCCGGCTCTTCGAGTCGAGGTAAAACAGTACTGGGGGGTTTTGGCGCCACGTTGCGAAACGCGGCAGGCGTTCGCTAGGCGACCCTTACGGGGATCATCAATTCCCTGATTCGCGCTCCCCACTCCCGCGGCCCACTTTCATGCACGGACTCCCCCCGAGCATCGACCGCGACCGTCACCGGCATGTTTTTCACCTCAAACTCGTAGATCGCCTCCATGCCGAGATCCTCGAACGCGACCACGCGCGCCTTGCGGATGGCCTTCGACACCAGATATGCGGCGCCTCCGATCGCGATCAGGTACGCGGCCTGGTGCCTGCAGATTGATTCGATGGCCGCCGGCCCTCGTTCCGCCTTGCCGATCATCGCGAACAGACCTGTCTTCTCGAGCATCAGATCGGTGAACTTGTCCATGCGGGTCGCCGTCGTCGGACCTGCCGGACCCACCGCCTCGTCACGTACGGCATCCACCGGGCCGACGTAATAAATGACGCGGCCGCGAAGATCCACGCCGGGCGGCAGCCCGCGCCCGGCCTGAAGCAGTTCCGCGAGCCGCTTGTGGGCCGCATCCCGGCCCGTGAGCATGCGGCCCGACAGGAGCAGCGTCTGTCCCGGCTTCCAACTCGCAACCTCATCACGCGTCAGTGCATCGAGATCCACGCGTCGCGAATCCGCCGCCGGCTTCCAGTGCACGTCTGGCCACAGATCCAGTGACGGCGGATCGAGCGCGACCGGCCCGCTGCCGTCGAGCACGAAATGGGCATGGCGCGTCGCGGCGCAGTTCGGGATCATCGCCACCGGTTTCGAGGCCGCGTGCGTCGGGAAGGTCCTGATCTTGACATCGAGTACGGTCGTGAGCCCGCCGAGCCCCTGGGCGCCAATCCCGAGAGCATTCACTTTCTCGTAGAGCTCGATGCGGAGCTCCTCGAGCTTCGATGACGGCCCGCGCTCAAGGAGGTCGTGCATGTCGATCGGATCCATCAGCGATTCCTTGGCGAGGACCATCGCCTTGTCGGCCGTGCCGCCGACGCCGATGCCGAGCATGCCCGGCGGGCACCAGCCCGCGCCCATCCCGGGCACGGTCTCGAGCACCCAGTCCACGATGGAATCGGAGGGATTCAGCATCGTGAACATGGCCTTGTTCTCCGAGCCGCCGCCCTTGGCGGCGACCGTGACCTCGACCCTGTCGCCCGCGAGCAGCTCGACGTGCACGACGGCCGGCGTGTTGTCGCCGGTGTTCTTTCGGGCGAACAGGGGGTCAGCGACGATTGAGGGCCGTAGCCGGTTCTCGGTGGCCAGGTAGCCGCGCCGCACGCCTTCGTCGACCATCTCCTGCAGCGAGCGGTCGGTGTCCCAGCAGACGCCGGTGCCGGCCTTCACGAAGACATTGACGATGCCCGTGTCCTGGCAGATCGGCCGATGACCCTCGGCGCACATCCGCGAATTGGTCAGGATCTGCGCGATCGCGTCTTTCGCGGCCGGCGACTGCTCGCGCGCGTACGCGCGGCCGAGGTGCTCGATGTAGTCGGCAGGGTGGTAGTAGGAGATGAACTGGAGCGCGTCCGCCACGCTCTGGACGAAGTCGGCTTCGCGGATCAGCGCAGGAATGCCGCACCCCGCGTCAGGAAAGTGTAGTCGCCCTCGATCGCCATTAAGCCGATCAGGATCAGGAGGCACAGCGGTGGCACCAGGATCGCGAGCTTGAGCGCGAGCCGCTCCCAGGCCATGTGCATGAAGATCGCGACAATGAAGCCGGCCTTCAGCAGCATGAACAGGATGATCAGGCTCCAGCGCAGCAGGCCGTGCAGGTGGAAATAGTCCACCAGGTATGAGCCGGTGCTGAGCACGAACAGCAGCAGCCAGATCCACAGGTAAACCGTGAGCGGGTGTTGCTGGCCTTCTTTCGCTTCAGACATGCTGCCTCACCACAGGTAGAAAAACGCAAAGATGAATACCCAGACGAGGTCGACGAAGTGCCAGTACAGGCCGGCGACCTCGACCGTTTCGTAACTGCCTTTCTTGTCGTAGAAGCCATTGGCGACGCGCCGGGCGGTAATCAGCAGGTAAATGACGCCAGCCGTCACGTGGCAGCCGTGGAATCCCGTGATCATGAAAAAGCACGAGCCGAACTGGGGTGCGCCCCAGGGATTGCCCCAAGGCCTCACGCCTTCCGTGATGAGCTTGGTCCACTCGAAGGCCTGCATGCCGACGAAGGTTGCGCCGAGCGCGGCGGTCGCGCACAGGAGCAGCACCGTATTGCGCTTGTGACGGCGATAGCCGTAATTCACGGCAAGCGCCATGGTGCCGCTCGAGGTGATCAGCACGAAGGTCATGATGGCGATCAGGATCAGCGGAATGTCCTGACCGAAGAGGTGCAGCGCGAAGACCTCGCTCGGGTTCGGCCAGGAGTTCAGCGTGGAGATCCGGACGGTCATGTAGGAAGTCAGGAAGCAGGTGAAGATGAATGTGTCCGAGAGCAGGAAGATCCACATCATCGCCTTGCCCCAGGGCACCGTGAACGCCTGCTTGTCGGCGGCGAAGTCGCCGGCGACCTGCTGGAACGGGCCTGTGGCTACGGCTTGGGCGTCATGGGCCATTGGCGGGACTTCCTTTCAAAGGAACAGCAGCGCGGCGAATACGACAAGCCAGACCAGCAGCAGGAAATGCCAATAGATTGCGCACAGCGCCAGGCTCTGGCGCAGGTCTATGAGTTCGGTGCCGCCGGCAAAACGCACCGTGGCGCGCCCCAGCACATAGAGACCGCCGAGCAGGTGCAGGCCGTGCGCGATCGTCAGCACGTAGAAGAACGCGATCGCGGGGCTGCCCTGGATGAAGTACAGCGAGGGACCGATCGCACGCCAGGCCAGCATCTGCCCGGCGAGGAATCCGATCGAGAGCACGCCCGCCGCGATCAGCGCGACTTGCGCGAACTGGCGCTGCCCTCGGGCTGCGGTGCTCGAGGCGAGCTGCATCGTCGCGCTCGCGGCGACGAGCACGGCCGTGTTGACCCAGACGATGTTCGGGATCGTCAGGTGGCACCAGCCGATGCTCTGGTGCATGCGCATCGAATACGCCGACAGGAACAGCGTGAACAGGGAGGTCACGACGGCCATGAACACCCACAGGCCGATGCGCGCGGGCGAGGCATGGATCGCGCCGATGTCGCCCGGCTGCTCGCGGTTTTCCCAGGGTTTCGCCGTCAGCCGGCTCGCGACCACGAACCAGACCGCGACGCCGCAAAAGAGCGCGGTGAAGACCGCCGTGCTGCTCAATGATGGACCCCGTGGTCACGTCCGGCGCTGAGTTTCGGGTCGACGGGCACGTTTTGCGGGATGAAGTCGTCCGGGGCTCCGGGAACGCTGTAGTCATAGGCCCAGCGGTAAACCACAGGTAGGTGCGGGCCCCAGTTGCCATGGTGAGGCGGCGTGTCGGGCGTCTGCCATTCGAGCGTGGTCGCCTTCCACGGATTGGGCGACGCCTTCTCGCCGCGCCAGAGACTGGTAATCATGTTGTACAGGAAGACCAGCACCGAGGCCGCGACGACAAGAGCAGCGATCGTGATCGCCTCGTTGATCGTGTGCACCGAGTGCGGCAGGAACTCGGTGTTCCCGAGCGCGTAATACCGGCGCGGCACGCCGAGGATGCCGAGGTAGTGCATCGGAAGGTAGATCGCATAGGTACCGAGGAAGGTCATCCAGAAGTGGATCTTGCCGAGCGTTACGTTCCACATGCGGCCGGTGATCTTCGGGTACCAGTGATAGATCGCGCCGAACACCACGAGGATCGGCGACACGCCCATCACCATGTGGAAATGGCCGACGACGAAGTAAGTGTCGGAGAGCGGCAGGTCCACCGTGACGTTGCCGAGGAACAGGCCGGTCAGGCCGCCGTGCACGAAGGTGAAGATGAACCCGATTGCGAACAGCATTGGCACGGTCAGGTGGATGTCGCCTTTCCAGAGCGTCAGCACCCAGTTGTAGACCTTGATCGCGGTCGGCACCGCGATGATGAGCGTGGTCGTCGCGAAGAAGAACCCGAAGTAGGGATTCATGCCGCTGACGTACATGTGGTGCGCCCAGACTACGAAAGACAGCCCGCCGATCGCGAGGATCGCCCAGACCATCATGCGGTAGCCGAAGATATTCTTGCGCGCGTGGCACGAGAGCAGGTCCGACACGATGCCGAAAGCGGGCAGCGCGACGATATAGACTTCCGGGTGCCCGAAGAACCAGAACAGGTGCTGGAACAGGAGCGGGTTGCCGCCGTTGTGGTCGAGCTGCTGGCCCATCGAGCTCACGGCCGGCAGGAAGAAGCTGGTGCCGAGCGTGCCGTCGAGCGTCATCATCACGGCAGCAACGAGCAGGGCCGGGAAGGCGAGCAGACCGAGGATCGTCGCCATGAAGATGCCCCAGACCGAGAGCGGCATGCGCATCATCGTCATGCCCTTGCAGCGGGCCTGGAGCACAGTCGTGACGTAATTGAGGCCGCCCATCGTGAAAGCGATGATGAAGATGCCGAGCGACACCAGCATCAGTACGATGCCGAGCCCCGCGCCGGGCGTTCCGGTCAGGACCGCCTGCGGCGGGTAGAGCGTCCAGCCGGCGCCGGTCGGGCCTCCGGGCACGAAGAAGCTCGAGAGCAGGACGAGGACGGCGAGCAGGTAGACCCAGAAGCTCAGCATGTTCATGTACGGGAACACCATGTCCCGCGCGCCGACCATGAGCGGGATCAGGTAGTTGCCGAAGCCACCGAGGAACAGGGCGGTCAGCAGGTAGATCACCATGATCATCCCGTGCATGGTGATGAACTGGTAGTAATGGTTCGGGTCGACGAAGTGGAACTGCTCCGGGAAGCCGAGCTGCAGCCGCATCAGTCCCGAGAGCACGAGGGCGACCAGCCCGACGAAAATCGCGACGACGGCGTACTGGATCGCGATGACCTTGTGGTCCTGGCTCCAGATGTACTTTTCGATGAATGTGTGGGGATCGTGGATGGGGGCATCGCGATCCGCAATTGCGACGTAAGCCATCAGTCCTTCCTCGCCGTGCGCGACGGCTCGGGATTGAGCGTGTTGATGTAGGCGACCACGTCGTTGATGGAACGTTCATCCTTGAGCGCATCGGCCATCGTCGCCATCTGCCAGCCATAGTAATCCTGGCGGTGGGTGCCGCGGACCCCGTGCTGGAAATTCTGCAATTGCCGGACCAGATACCAGTCCGACATGTCCGCAAGGCGCGGCGCATTCAGCGCCCAGGCGCCCTGGCCCTCGCGGCCGTGGCAGTTGGCACAAGTTGCGTAGAGGCGCCGGCCGCGGTCCACGTCGCCGGTCACGCTAGGCTGCTGCGTCTGCCCCGGCAGGGATTCGATGTAGGCCGCTATGTTGCGGATCGCCGTATCGTCCGGGAGCATCGAGGCGAACGCGCGCATCTGGGCGCCGAAGGTGTCGCGCTCCTGGACGCCGCGCAGGCCGTCCTGGAAATGATGCAGCTGCCGGCCGAGGTACCAGGCTGCCTGGCCGCCGATCCGCGGCGCGTTGAGCGCCGCATTGCCCTCGCCGGAGGGCCCGTGGCAGGCCATGCATACGGCGTATGTGCCTGCTCCGGCGCCCGGATCCGCCTTGGCGAGTGCCTGGGTCTGGCTAAAGGTCGGCATTGCGGCGAGCCAGGTATCGAATTCCGCGCGCGACGTGACGACGACACGAGCGCGCATCGCAAAGTGCCCGACGCCGCAGAGTTCCTCGCACAGAACCTCGTACGAGCCCGGCACGGTCGGGGTGAACCACATATGCGTGACCGTGCCCGGGACAAGGTCCATCTTGACGCGGAACTGGGGCACGGTGAAATCGTGCAGCACGTCCTTCGAGCGCAGCAACAACTTGACCGGCTGGTCAACCGGCAGGTGCAGCTCCGGGTTCGCAACCAGCACGTCGTCGCGGCCCTTCGGGTCCTCGGGATCGAGCCCGTAGGGGTTATCGGACGTGATGAGCGATGCGTCGCTGTGGCCGAGCTCGCCGTCCGCGCCCGGGAAGCGGTAGGACCAGTGCCACTGCTGGCCCACCACCTCGACGATCGCGGCGTCCTCGGGCACGTTGACGAACTTCGCCCATACGAAGAGACCCGGGGCCAGCATCGCGGCGACGCCGATCGAGGTCACGATCGTGAGCCACCACTCGAGCTTCTTGTTCTCCGGGTCGTAGGTCGCCTTCTGCTTCTCGCGATGGCGGTAGCGCCATATGACCCAGGCGAGGAAGAGGTTGACCGCGACGAAGACGATGCCCGTGACCCAGAACGTCAGCACCACGGTGTCGTCCATGGTGGTCCAGTTCGACGCGATGGGCGTGAACCACCACGGGCTCGCAAAATGGAATATCAGTGTGCCGATGACGAGAAGGACCAGGACTACAGCAATCGCCATCGGGGAGCCCCCTTGTTACGCGCGCACCCGATCGCCTGAAGTCCTGCGACGCCGCACGGTCGTGAAGGGATTGACGAAGTGGCTGTCGACGCCGGCGAACTCGGCTTCGGGATGCCGCTTGCTCATCATGTGCCGGACGACAGATTCCTGGTCACGGCGGGCGTATATCAGAATGAGGAACCTGCCGGCCTCGATGTCATCGTGGAAGCGCTCGAGCTTCTTGTTCTCTTTCTCGACGCCGATCAGCCCGCCCTCCCAGGCGCCGAACAGCGTGGCGACGCCGCACAATGCGACATAAACGAACCACGGTATGTTCGCGAAAGGCCCGAACTGATCGAGCAGGATGCAGCCGACGACGCCCGCGAAGAAACCGATTGCGGCGCCCAGGAAGCCTTCACGGATGAAATCGAGCGTCTCGAGGTAGTTTCCGGCGTGAATGTCGCGCTTCTTGAGGCCGGACTCGTCCTTGGCGATGACATGGACGAAGAAATCGTCAATGCCCACGTCGCGCAGATCTTCGGAAACACGCGAGGTGCTTTCGAGCTCGGGCGCGACGTAATACAGGCATTTCATCGGTTTCCCCTCGCGATTTTCGAGTCTCGCACAACCCCCGGGGCTTGGGAAGCCTAGGGTCTACGGCTCAGCAGCCACTCAAGGGCGAGCGCTTCGTCCGTGAAAGTCCGCACCCGGGCGCCACGGCGGCTTGCGACGATTTCGCCGAACTGCTCGCGATGAATCATCGGCTCATCGCCGAACACTGCGAGCCGAACGCGGGGCGACTGTGCCGCCTGGAGATCGGCGATGCGCACGCCGTGCGCATAGCGTTCAGCGAGCGTGGGCTCACGGCCGCCCAGGTTCCGGACGTCGATCAGTGCCGCGTCCCGGCCAGCGGTGGCGGCGGCTGCGAACGCCTGCTCCAGCAACCAGAGCGTCGACTCCAGCGAGTACGTACCGCTGCATTCGAGGCGCACGTGGTCCGGGAGGACCCGCGACTCGAACCTGATCGTCATCCCGTCGGCCATAACCATCCGAAGGTGCCGCCGGTCAGCAGGCCGTAGATCAGGCCGTCGAACGTGTGCTTGGCAGTCGTCGACCACGGACGGCTGTACCAGATCGACTGCTGCCACAGGCCGACCGCGTACGCGATGAAGGCGGTCGTGCCGGCCACGCGGAAGACGCCGAGGTAGGACGTGCCCGCCGGGAGCGTCGCCCCGGCGACGTATGCCGCGAAGATCGAGACGATGACGATGTAGATGAACCACCGGACGAGCGATTTCGACATCGACATCGGGCCGTTCGCGATCACGGTCATGATGACGACCGGTCCGCGATTCAGCCTTTCGACGAACTCCGGCGCCTGCATGGACTTCATGTCCTTTGCGCGCGGCAGCATGTATTCGCCGGGCTTGAAGTTGAAGGGGCGCAGGGCGTCCTGAACGCGGTCCTGCTCCGGCAGCGCCGGGCACTCGCCGCGATGCCACAGCGGCGCCATGTGGATGATCGAGCTCGCGACGAAGACAATTACCGCGGAGAGGATTATCGGCAGCCAGAGTGCCGCGATGGTGGTCATGAATCGCTCCTTTGTGAGTCTAGCCGGTGTCCCTTGCGGCCGCCGCGCACCAAGGCATCCTCACCGAGTGTGCTCCCGATCATCATGCGGGCCATGTCCGCGGAGCGGCGGACCAGCGCCAGGGCGCCGTCATGCAGGAATTTCGAGTCGCGCACGAACTGCTCGTTGTTCTCCATGTCTTCCGCGCTCCAGCCCCGCGAATGCGCGATGAAGGGAAACTGGGGGAACTGGCAACCGAGCTCCGCAAAGAACGCCAGCACCTGGCCGACCACAGCCTGCACGTTGTCCTGGCCGCCCGTGACGATCAGCGACACGACCTTGTTCCGCAGCAGGTGACGGTCCGCGATAGTCTCCTGGTTCTGGATGCAGTTCATGCGCTCGACCATCTTGTAATAAAGGCTGCTCGCGCCGCCCCAGCGAATCGGCGTCGCGATCACGACCACGTCGGCCCAGTGCACGACGCCCTCGTATACCTGGTCCATCTGGTCCTTCGAGTCCATCTGTGTGATGGAACAGGGCCAGGTGCAGGCCCTGGCGGACTTCGAATAGAAGCCCTCGCAGGCGCGGAACGAAAGGTCGCGTACGCGAATCAGCCGGGTGTCGCATTCGCGGTCGCCGCCTTCGCGCGCGCGGGCCAGTGCATGCAGGAGCAAGTCCTCCGAGGTGCTGTATCGCGGCTGGCCTTTCGTCATCGCCGTCGTCGATATGCCAAGGATTCGAATCGGCCCCGCCTCGCGGCGCGGCTCGCGCGCGAGCGAGTGGGGCTCGTGCGGCAGCCGGCCGCGCTTGGTGCGCTGGGCCCCGGACACGAGCACGCGGCCGTCTTCGACCTTGACCGCGTGCGACGGCACGCGATCGGCCTCGTAGCCGGGCTCGCCTTCGCCCGTCTGCCAGTGGAACTTGTAGTAGTGCCAGGGGCAGACGACGAAATCGCCCTCGAGGCGGCCCTTACCGAGGGGCCCACCCACGTGGTTGCAGACGCCCGAGATTGCGCCGAACTCGCCGTCGCGGAACGTGAGCGCGATGCGTTTCGCGCCCACGCGGACTTCCTGCACCGGCTTTGCCTCGAGCTCCGCACTCGCGCCGACATCGACCCAGGCGTCGTCACTCACCGCAGTTCCTTGCGCACGACCAGCTTGAGGCCCGACCAGGTGTCCGACACGGCGCAGACCTTGATGTCGACGAATCCGAGCGGCAAGGCCACCTCCCGGATCGCGCTCTCCGTAACATCCGTCGGCAGGCCCGCGGATTTCTTCGGCCATGAGACCCAGACGGGGATGTCCGCAGCGAGCTGCTTGCGGTATGAGAGAAGGGACCGTGCGAGTTCCGACTTCTCGCTCGCGAAGTGGTGCACGATGTCCGCCCTGCCACGGAGCCCGCTCCTGAGCCTGGCGCCGTCGGGCAGCGGCGCCAGGAGTTCGGGATACTCTTTCGGTGCATGGACGGTCCGTAGCACCATGCCGCCCCTGAGGCCGAGCTTCGCGGCAAGCGGCTTGCCTGAATAGCCCGCCATTCAGGCGCGTGCCCGGTCTCGATACAGGTAAGAGACGAACACGCCGATAATCACGACCAGGATCGTGTTGAAGATGCCCTGCTTGATCGCTAGGTCCGAAGGCATCGGCTGCACGACAAAGTAGATCATGTAGATTGGAATCACGGCCAGCAGCGCGACGGCCACCCCGAACCGGACACCCTGGCCGAGCCAGTCCTTGTTCTCGACGCCTCGGGCGTAGATCCAGGTGAACGCAGCTGAAATCAGGATGTGAGCGATCACCATGAGGTAGAAGTACGGCGCCGCGTCCTCATCGCTGCGGAACAGGTAGGGCAGGGAGAGATAGTCCTGTTTCAACAGGACGCCGTGCACGACGAAATCACCTGCCATGTACAGGATGAAGACGACGAGCCAGGCAATGAAAAACGTCTTGTTCATGAGTGTCCCCCTTGTTGGCAGCGCGAATTCATGGCTCCCGGAGGCCCGATGGCCCTGGCCTCCTGGGAATGCCTGGGTCGAAACTCCAGAAGTCGGCACTTTCGGCCGTCCAGGAGTGAACGGCAAGTTTGAGGCCGGCCGGCTCGTCGAGAGAACCGCCGGCAGGTCGTGCAATGGCAGGCAACGGCGGTCGGGCGCAGCGGACCGCGGATCACGAACTGGACGGAGCCACACAGGCACCGGCCGCTCCCACGAGGGGGAGTATCCATGGCCCGGATATTAAACCCGAGAAGGCCCGCCGATCAGCACGGAAGTCATCGAGATCGAGCCCAGGACCTTGTCATTGAAGATTTCGGCGGTCTCGGTTGGTTGTTGCAGTGCAATCGCATACAGCAGGGGCAGATAGTGCTCCGGTGTCGGCACGGCGAGGCGGGCGTCGACTCGCGACGGATAGTCGATCAGAGGCTCGTGGCGCCCTGCCGTGATGATTCCGCGGATCTCGGCGTCGCAGTGCTCGGCCCAGGCGAGCGGCATCGGATCCCGAAAATCGAATTCACGCAGGTTGTGGACTATGTTCCCGCTGCCGATGATCAACACGCCTTCATCGCGCAGTGGCTCGAGCATGCGTGCGAGTGAATAGTGATGTCTTCCGGGCTGGCTGGTATCCATGCTGAGCTGGACGACCGGCACGTCGGCCGCTGGATACATTGCGATCAGTACGCTCCATGCACCGTGGTCGAGGCCCCGGCCCGGGTCCAGGCGGATACGTTCGGAGGTCATGAGGCTGGCGACTCGGCGCGCGAGGCCCGGATCGCCAGGCGCGGGGTAACGCACATCGAAAAGCGCCTTTGGAAACCCATAGAAATCGTGAATCGTCTCCGGCGATCCAGTCGCCGTGACGTAGGCGTTGCGCGTCTCCCAGTGCGCGGAAATGCAGAGAATGGCCTTCGGCTTCGGCAACCGGCGCCCAAGTGCGACCCAGGCCGAATGAAACTCGTTGCGCTCGATGGCATTCATCGGATTGCCGTGGCCTATGAAGAGCACCGGCATTTTCATGCGTCGCGCCCTGGAGGCGGCCCGATGAGGTCCCACTTGTTGCCGTAGAGATCGAGGAAGACGACGACCCGGCCGTATTCCTCATGTCTCGGCTCCTCGGTGAAGCGGACGCCCCGAGATTTCATGCGGCCATGGTCGCGGTCGAAGTCATTGGTGACCAGGAACATGAAGACCCGGCCGCCTGACTGGTTGCCGATCGCCTTTCGCTGTTCCGGCGTCGCGGCGCGCGCCAACAGGATAGCGGTCCCTTGTTTGCCCTGCGGCCCGACGAGGACCCAGCGCTTGCCTTCGCCGCGCAGAGCGTCCTCAAGCAGCTGGAACCCGAGCGAATGCGTGAAGAAAGCGATGGCTTCGTCGTAATCGCGAACCAGCAATGCGACATGGGCGATGCGCTGCGTCATCGTCGCCGGGGCCTGCGCCGGAAACAGCCCGCCGTGTGGTCATCGACGATGCCGACGGCCTGCATGAAGGCGTAGCAGATCGTCGTGCCGACGAAGCGGAATCCGCGCCGCCTGAGCTCCTTGCTGAGCGCGTCCGCAAGCTTCGCGGGGCGTTTACCTTCGACTAATCCCCACAGAAAGTGGTCGAAGCTCCCGAATTCGCGCTGGATCCTGAGGAAGGCCGCCGCGTTCGTGACGGTGCTGTCGATCTTCAGGCGATTGCGGACGATGCCGGGGTCCCGCATCAGGCGGGCGCGCCGCGCAGCCGTGAATCGCGCCACTTTCGCAGGGTCGAAGCCGGCGAACGCCATCCGGTAGGCCTCGCGCTTGTTCAGGATCGTCTCCCAGCTGAGCCCCGCCTGGGCGCCCTCGAGCGTGATGAACTCAAACAGCACGCGGTCATCGTGAACCGGCACGCCCCATTCACGGTCGTGGTACTCGATCATGGCCGGCGACCGGGCCCAGGCGCATCGCTTCATGGGTCGCTGACGAACAGCCGAAGTTCTTCGCTGCCGACGGCAATTATGCGTTCGAATCGGAAACCGAGCCTGTCGAGTAGACGCATCGAGGGAATGTTGTCCTGGGTCGTGATCGCGAGAATACGCCCGAGTCCCAGGATTTCGCGGGCGTGTTTCATCACGGCTGCGGCGGACTCGAAGGCATATCCCTGTGACCAGTAAGCGGGCAGGAACGAGAAGCCGATGTCGGGATCGGGCAGCGTGTCGCGCTTCAGAACGCCGCACATGCCGACCGCGACGCCGCCGGCCTTGCGCACGACCCTGAGCAGCCCATGACCATGGCGCGCGTAGCCGGCAACTGGACCGTCGGCAATGTACTTGCGCGCATCCGCGAGCGTGCGAACGCCGCGGTCGCCGATGTAGCGCAGGAAGGAGGGCTCATTGACCAGCTGCAGGACGAATTCCGCGTCCTCCTCCGTGAATTCGACGAGCTCGAGCCGTTCCGTCTCGATCGCGGTCACTGGTGCAGCGCCCAGAACGGCAGCACGGTGCGATCGACGAAGTTCATCTTGCGGTAGACGCCGATCGCCCGCTCGTTATCCGCATAGACGTGCAGGAAGGGCGTGAAGCCGCGCTCGAAAGCCGAGTTGCAGAGGATGGCCAGCAGGCGCTGCGCGTAACCGCGGCCGGTGTAGTCGGTGTGCGTGCAGACGGCGCTCAATTCCTGGTAGCCATCGAGCCGCATCCGCTCGCCGGCCATCGCCGCCAGGCGCGGGCCGTCGTAGATGGCGATGTAACTACCCATCTCCAGTGTTCGCGCCCTGAAAAAGCCCGGAAACACGAGATCGGTCAGCGCCAGCATGTCCGGTACCTGGGCGGCCGTCATCGTGGTCACCGGGGGGCCGGGCACGTCGGCCGCGCGCGACTGGCAGACCATCTGGAGCACCGGCTTCTTCGGCTCGAGCTGCCAGCCGGGCGGCGGTTCCGGAGCAACACCCACGACGAAGACCGACTCCGCGTCATCGACCAGGCTCGTCAGCTGGTTCGAGGCGCGCGGCGAGGGCGCGCTGATCCCGGCGAACGGCACGATGGACGCCGGGTAACGGGCCGCGCCGTCGGCCGTGAGCGCAAGGCCGGCGTGCTGCGTCGTCAGCGCCTGCCAGACCGGGTTGTCGAGCGGATGCGCTGCCAACGGGCATTGCCTCAGGCGGCGACCCCGAACGCACTGCCGATCGCGGCCGTCAGCGCCATCGCAATTGCGCCCCAGAACGTCACGCGCAGCGTGCCTTTCAGGACTTCGGCCCGTCCGACGCGTGCCGCGATGGCTCCCAGCACCGCAAGAAATACGAGTGACAGGGCAGCCACGATTGTCGGGACGTATGCGTTGGGCGAGGCAATCGCCGTGGCGAGCGGGAGCGCGGCGCCAACCGCGAAAGACGCCGCGGAAGCCAGCGCGGCCTGGATAGGCCGCGCGCGCATGACTTCCGAGATGCCAAGCTCGTCGCGCGCGTGTGCACGCAGCGCATCCTTGGCGGTCAGCTGCGCCGCGACTTCCGTGGCAAGGCGCATGTCAAGCCCACGCTCGACGTAGATCGCCGCGAGCTCGCGCCGCTCGGCCTCGGGGTCCTCCTCAAGCTCGCGGCGCTCGCGCGCCAGGTCCGATTGCTCCGTGTCAGCCTGCGAACTGACCGAAACGTATTCACCGGCCGCCATCGACATCGCGCCGGCCACGAGGCCGGCCAGGCCGGCAATCAACACGGCGCTGCGATCCGCGCCGGCCGCCGCGACGCCGATTACGAGACTCGCCGTCGAGACGATCCCGTCGTTCGCCCCGAGGACCGCCGCCCGGAGCCAGTTGACGCGGCCCAAGCCATGTCGTTCGCCGTGACGCATGTTACTTCTGGTTGATGGCGTAGCGCCCGGGCCCGATGAGCGCGAGCGCGATCGCGGAGAACAGGTACATGTACTGCTTCTCGATTGCGAGGGCGCCGCTCTGCGCATCGATCGCCAACAGCTGCGAAGTGTGGGCGAGGCCGAGTGCGAACAACATGTTGACTGCAATCAGCCAGGCGCCGATCCGCGCGTAATATCCGGAGACGACGAGCAGGGGAGCGACGACCTCGCCGATATAGACGCCGTACTTGAAGAATGCCGGAAGGCCAGCCGCGGCGAGCATGCCGTCGAGCCAGTCGATGCCGCCTATCAACTTGTGGATGCCGTGCAGAAGGACGAGAAGACCAAGCGTAATGCGCAGGATCAGCTTACCGGTGCTTTCGTTCATCCGGGTGACTCCCCTTTTGTTTCATTGCGGCTGCAGGGCGTAGGATACGGCTCGATGGGCGGCGTGCCAAAGGATCATCTCGAGGAGCTGCTGGACGCGGCGCTCGCCGGCACGTTTCCGGCCAGCGACCCGGTTTCGAGCCTAGGTGCTGCGCCCCGCCGACCAGCGAGCGACGAAGGCAAACAACAGGCCCACCAGCAGGACGTGAGCGAGCAGGCCGTCGATGAACCAGGATGCGATGAAGGGCGGGGACGTCGCGCGCGATAGCGGTACGACTGCGTAGTTCATCGCGGTCCAGGTCAGCATGCCGTAGGCGAAGCCCGATTCGACGGGCCGCTCGATCATCCGCGGCCAGCGCCGGCAGGCGATCCAGTAGACCGCCGCCATCACGCACATGATGAACAGGTGAAGGAAGAGCCCGAGGGCCGCACTGCCGGTCCCGCCGGCGAATGCCGCCTTCCCCTGGATGCCTGCCGCGACCGACTGCAGGATCACGAACGCACGGGTCCCGCTGTAGAGCCGCCAGAAGACGTTGGCGTTGGTGATGTCGGCGAGGCCAGCGGCGAGGCCGCCCGCGAGGACGACGTCGACCGCGCGGGGCCGCGGATCAGCGCCTGCGGCGCGCGAATACAAGCAGCACCGCGCCAGCCGCGATGGCGCCGATCGAAAGCCATTGGGGCACGGCGACCGTCTGCTTGTCCTTGACGGACAGCTCGAGGTTGCCGATGTTGGCCTCGTGCTTGTCCTCGGTGTAGCTGAACTTGCCCCGGCTCAGCCCGACCGCTCCAAGGGCGATCAGCACGATCGCGACGATGGTGACAATCTTGCCGTTCATGGCTTGCTCACTCCTTGCCGGGACTGTTCGGCGGGGGTCAGGGCCTTCACGTCTGCGACGATCATCGTGCCCGTGCCTTCGTTGGTGAAGACCTCGGCGAGCACGCTGTCGCGCGTCGTGTAGGAAATGACGTGCACGCGGCGCACGCTGCCGCGTATAGCGGCCTCGATCGCCGAAGACTTCGGCAGCATCCCGTCTTCGAGGCTGCCGGCCTTCTCGAGCCGCTTGAGCCCGGCGAGGTCCGTGTAGGATACGAGCGAGCGCGGGTCGTCCCGGCGCTCGAGGATGCCTGCGGCGCCGGTGCAGAGGATCAGCTTTTCCGCACCGAGGGCGGCGCCGACTGCGGCGGCCACTGTGTCGGCGTTGATGTTCAGGACGACACCGGCGTCGTCCGCCGAGACCGGGCTGATCACAGGCATCAGGCCGGCGTCGAGCTCCTTGCGGATCACGGTCGTGTCGACCGACACGATGTCGCCGACGTAGCCGTAGTCGACTGACTCGCCGTCCACCTGCACGGGCGGGCGCCGGATGGCACGGACGAGGCCGGCGTCTACGCCCGACAGGCCGACCGCGTCGATCCCGACCTCGCGACAGATCGCGAGGATGCGCGTGTTGATGAGGCCGTTGAGCACCATGGTCGTCGCGTCGATGGAGCGATCGTCGGTAATGCGCCGCCCGCGCACCATGCGCGGCTCGATGCCGAGGGAGCGCTGCATCTCGTCAAGCTGCGGCCCGCCGCCGTGGACGAGCACGACGCGGATGCCGAGGTGATGCAGGATCGCGATCTGCTCGATCAGCGAACGGGTGCCGGCGAGGTCGCCGAAGATCGCGCCGCCCGCCTTGATGACGAAGATCTTGCCCTTGTACAGGCGGATGTACGGCGCGGCGCCGCGAAGCGCCGCGATGACAGCGGCCTGGTCGATGCGATGCGTCACCATCAGCGCTAGCTCCTTGTCGTTCAGGTCCAGCCGGGCGCGGGCGCCCGCAGTCCATCGGTCTCTTCAAACCCGAGCAGCCGGTTCATCCACTGCATCGCGCCGCCCGCGGCACCTTTCACGAGGTTGTCGACGACCGACATCACGACGATCGTCCGGCCGTCCGTGACCGCCGACAGGTGGGCATAGTTGCTCGCGACCACGTCCTTCACCCGCGGCGGTTCGTCGAGGACGCGCACGAAGGGGCGCCCTGCGTAAAAGCCGCGGATTGCCGCGATCGCGCCGGCCGTGTCAATCGGCGCGGCAAGCGCCGCCTGCACCGTCGCGTGAATACCGCGCGCGAACGGCCCGGAATGCGGTACGAAAGCGATGCCGCCGTCACGGCCCGTAGCTGCGAATGTCAGCGCATTGATCTCGGCTCCGTGTCGATGCGCCAGGGCGTTGTAGGCATAGAGATCGCCGTGGCGAAGCGGATGATGCGTGCCCGCGGTCGGGCTGCGCCCGGCGCCTGTGCTGCCGGTCACGGCCGATATGAATATCGGAGGCTCGACGAGGCCCAGCTTGAGGAGCGGGACTGTCGCGAGCAGCGAAGCCGTGACGAAGCACCCTGGATGCGCGACGTGCGGCGTCGGCGCACGGTCGAGGTGCTCCGGCACCGCGCAGGTGAATTCCCCGGCGCGGGCAGGCGCGCCGTGGGGATGCCTGTACACGCGCTCGTACTCGGCAAGGTCCGCGAAACGGAAGTCCGCCGAAATATCGACGACAGAGGGCCTCGCGCCCGCCGCTTCCGCACGGCTCAAAAATCCGTCGATCAGCTTGTGCGAGACGCCGTGGGGCGCGGCCGCAAGCACGGCGCTGCGCGGCTGCCGGGCGGCGAGCTCCGTCGCTTCCGCGATCGACACGTAACGCAGGTCGCCGCAGACGGCGGCGAGGTGCGGGAAGGCCATCGCCACCGGCTCTCCGGGCTGGCTGTCGGAGGCGATCGCCGCGAGCCCGAGTCGCGGGTGGCCGAGCGTGAGGCGCAGCAGCTCTCCGGCGACGTATCCCGTCCCGCCCAGGATGACCGCCGGCACGCGCGACGTCATTCCTCGATCTCGCCCGAATGCGCGACGGACTCGAGTCCTGCGGCGGCGATGACGCAGTCGCCGAGTGCCGCGCCATTCGATATCGCATTGAACGCCGTCACGTTCAGGCGTTCGCGAATAATGTCCACGCCGACGGAATTGTCGGTCGATGGCCCAGTGACCGCCGCGGGCTCGATTCCGAAGCGCTCGCGCAGGAGTTTCACGCCGCCCCAGGCGGCGACGGGGTCGTTGGCCGAAAGCACCACGGCAGTCAACGCCTGGCGGATGTCCGGCGCGTCGAGGATGGCCTCGACGCCGTAGGTGCCGAGGATTCCGTCGCCGAGTTCGAACACGATGACATCCGGCTTGCCGGCCGCCATCTCGGTCAGCATCGTGCGTGTCAGTGCCGGGCCCGTTTTCGGCGTGGTTGTCACGATGCCGAAGTCGGTGAAGATCATCGAGCGCCGCGCGCCGGAATCCTCCATCGCGAGGATGTCGCGGCGCAGCGAGACACCGGTCGCCTTGAAGCCGTCGACGACCAGCCCGCGGTGGCGCATACGCGAAATCATCGCGCAGGCGGCGGCGGTCTTTCCCGCCTCCATGCAGGTTCCCGCGAGCGCGACCACGGGCACGCCGTTTGTCTCGAGCGGGGCGTCGAAGTCGAGCTTGCGCATTCCTACCCGCGCCGGTACGCCGATTCGCTCGCCGAGGTATGGAAAATGCAGGACCGTACCGAGCACGCGGCAGTCGAAAGGCCGGCCCTTGTCGGGATTCACGGAGTCGCAGACACCGAGCACGCCGCCGATGTTCAGCATCTGGATCACGTCGCCGGTGGCGAGCTTTGACGGCAGGTGGCCCGAATAGCCGAACAGCGCCTTGCGGTGGCCGAGCGCGCCGACGACGACGTTGCCGCGCGCAAGCTTGGCCATACGGCCGCTCGTCAGCTCGAGCGTGTTGTAGTTCGCCTTGTCGGTGAGGATTTCCACGGCGAGCACCACGCCTTCCTCGCACGGGATGTCGGTCGAGAGGCGGAGCTCATGCGAAAGCCCGCACGCCTGTGTTACGGAGGCGATCTTGTCGACGATGATCGATCTCATCATGGATTGCTTGCGCGGCATGTCAGAGGTTCCTTAGTCCTCGATCCGGTATTCGATGTCGAGGGCGGACTCGTTGCCCGACTCCGCCGACAGCACCCAGCGGTCTCCGATCGTGTAGCGGAGCTTCAACGTGTTGATCTCGTCCACCAGCGAGATACCGTAACTGACATAGAGCCGTGGCGACAGGTATTTTCCGAGCACGAGCGCGGTTCCCGTGCCCGTATCCTGGGCGAGTCCCACTTCGTCGAGCCCCACGTACTTGCCGAGCTGGCCGGCGATGATCGCGCCGCCGCTCTCGGACGCGGTCGCGTCGTTGGTTGCGGCCCCCGGATCGCCCTGGATGCTCGAGCGCCCGACGATCAGCATCGAGGCGATCTGCGCCTGCGGCAGGCCCGGCTCGGAAAACAGCGTGAGTTGCGGCCGGCGGAGGGGCCCGCGGGCGATGACGCCGACCTTGTAGCCGGGAAGCTCGCGCGTGGCGCGCAGGTCGACGCCCGGATCGGTGATCGGCCCGCCCGTGAACAGGAGCCGCCCGCGCTCGACTTCGAGCTCGCGTCCGTAGACCTTGTACTCACCTTCCTTCACCTCGAGCTCGCCGGAACCGACAGTGCTCTCTCGCGGCGCGGTGCGCGTGCGTACGGTACCCGTCACAGTGGCGCTGAGGCCATAGGCCTTGACCGCCACCTTGTCACCGAGGGAAAGACGGATTTCACTCGTGACTTCCAGCGGACCGCCGCTGCCTTCCCCCGACGATTCCGGCCGCACGACCTGCTCGTCGGACGAAGTCAACACGGCGCCCGCCGTGTCGGCAGGCACGATGCGCGCTTCGGGGATCACGACTTCTCCCGTGACATCGATCCGGCGGTCGTCGAGCTTGAATTGCAGCTCGGGCGAGGCAAAAACGCGGGCTTCAGGCACATTAGCGACAAGAAGGCGGTCGCCGGTCAGCGTCAGTTCACCATTGAGGCGACGGTCACGCCAGCCGAGCCTCCCGCCGATCGCCAGGGTGCCGTCGCCCGCTTTGCCCTCGGCGTCGAGTGTGAGGAAATCATCCTTCAGCCGAACCGTCGAGCGGAGATCGCGAAGGCGGAGGTTGGTCTGGTAGAAATCCAGCGAGCCCTGACTGAGGCGCGCCTCGCCCTCGAGCGTGGGAGCGGAAACGCGCCCGGTCACGGAGAAATCGAGCGCCAATTCCCCGCTGGCGTTGTCGATCGCATCGACCAGGAGCGGCAGCAGGCCGACCTGCCGGGTCCTGCCCTTGACGGTCCCGCTGACGGGCAGGTCCCCAAAGGCAGCACCGGGAACGCGCATGGCCTCGAGATCAATCGCGAGGTCGAGATCGGCGGCATCGCTTACCCGCAGGTTCAGCCGGTGCCGCTCCGAATCGGAAACGAGCGCAATTCGCGTCAGCCCAAGCGCCACCGTCCGGTCGGCGCCGCTCGACGACTGATAGACGAGGGTCGCGTCCCGGATCTCCCCGCGGACATTGGCGTTCCACGGTTCGCCGGCATGGCCGGAGGCTTCGGCATCGACGACGAGCAGGCCGTGATAACGCGGCACGCCGAGACGCTGCGGATCGAGTGCTTCGAGCGGGAAAGACTCCGTCGATGCCTTGACGGTCCAGTCGCCCGCGGACTGCCAGCGACCCTCGAAGCAGATGCGCCGCGATTCGTAAGCAAGGCAGGCGTTTTCCAGTGTCACATCCTCACGGCTTGCCAGTAGCCGTGTCGCCGACACAAGCCGCCACGGAACGACCCGTGGCCCGCTGGCGTCGATGCTCTCGAGACGCAGCGTATACCGGTCGTCGACCCAGGAGCCGCGGCCGCTCAGCGAGACCGCATCCTCGCCCGCACCCACCCGGAACGTCAGGCTGTGGTCCCGCGGCAGGCCGTCGAGCGAGAGCCGAGTGTCGGTGACGGGGAAGCCTGCGACCGTGAGGCCGTTGGAACGCAGGCGCAGCCAGGAATGCTCGCGTCCGTCGCGGTCGACATGTGCATCGGCGGAAAGTATGACCGCGCGGTTCGATCCCCAGGCCAGGTCGTGTCCCGTGAACCCGAGGGCAATCGAGCGATCGCGCAAGAGCAAAGTCGCATCCAGGCGGCCGCCAAGTTCCGGGAGGAAGGCGGACAGGTCATCCGATACAAGGCGAGCGTCGAGACGTGACGCGCGACCCAGGACGCCGTCGATTTCGAGCCGTGCCGGCCCGAGCGCGAGCGCGACGTCCTTTAACTCCGTCTGGTCCGGGCCACGCCTGATGCCGCCATGGCCGCTCGCTCGTTGCCCGCGAAACTCGCCCGACAGGTTCTTGATGCTCGCGGACCAGGGTGCGTCTTCAGTGAAGCCGGAGCCAGAGCCCGAGAAGTCGAATGCGAGCCGGCCCGGCAATTCATCGCGGAATCCCGAAGGATCGATGTTGGACGCATGGCCTGACACGGACCAGTCCGCTGCCTTGTCGCGGCCCAGCGAGCCGCGCAGGGTAACTCGACCGCCCAGGAATTCCCAGGCGGACTCGTCGACCGCAATCTCGCGGGCTGTGAAGCGCCCATCGGCATTGCCGGCGAATGGCGGCCCGCCCGTTGGCTGGAACTCGCCGTTCACGTGATAGTTGAATTCGGTCCAGCCGACAGCTTCGAGGTCGCCGCGCGGGGAAGCCAGGAGCGGATGGCCGGTCAGGGGCCAGCGGAATCCAGTCCAGGACGCCGTCACGTCGTAGGAGGGTGCCTGTGCCACATTGAGATGGCCTTGCGCCCGAACGACCACGCCCGGCCCGGTTTCGAGTGCGAGGGATTCAAGCGTCACGACCTGGTCCGCGAAACTTGCCCGGGCATCCGTTCGCACGCCGGTTTTCGGCAGTCCCTTGCCGCGAATGAGGCCCTTCGCGGCGTAGTGCGATCGGTCTCCTTCGATTGCGAGCGTTGCATTCAATGGCCCGATGGGCGGATTCGCGATCCATTGCTCGAGATTGAGCGTGTCGATCTCGGCCTTACCGCGCCAAGTGAGCCTGGTAGCAAGATTCCTGATCTCCGCCGTTATGCGGCCCGTACCTGGCGCGGCAACGCGGGCATCGACGAGCAGTCGGTCGAGGTCGCCGACGGCGTGCACGATGCCCACGACCCGGTGATCGTCCGACAACGACCAGGCCGCGTCGACGTCGAGTGCCAGCGGGTTGCGCGCGTAAAGCCGGCCACTCGCGCCCGCGACCGCCCATCCCGGCGAGCTGACATGTACGCCATCGAACTCGATCCGGTCCTTCATGAGGCGTGCAGAGCCGCGAATGTCCTTGAAGAGCACTTCCACGCCATTGGGCGAAACCAGCCGCAGGCGCGACACAGTGGCTTCGTCCAGCACGAGCTTGAACCAGCCCGGCATGAACGATGGCGGTGGTGACGGGCCGGAAAGCGGTCGCAGATTGACCGTCGCATCGGAGACCCGCAGTCCATCCGCGGAAATCCGGCCGGCAAGGAGCTCAAGTGGCTCGTAGTCGGTCTCAAAGCCCGCTATCCGGATCTTCGCGCGGGGGTGATCGATCTCGATCGACGCGATGCGAAGCGGCCCAACCAGACGACCTTCCGCGCCCTCGACCCGGACCTTGACCGCGTCGAGTGACTCGGCCACCGCGACGACCCGCTGCAGCCCGGCCTCGGTCGTCACGAGCCAGGTTGCGGCGACGACGGTCAGCAGTAGCACCGCCACCAGCGCCCTGACAACCCAGCGGACCCATTTTTGCTCCGGCCAACCCATCTCAGAATTCCGGGGTGAAATTGATGTGCAGCCGCGGACCGCGATCGGGTTCCGAGATCGACTGCGCGACGTCGAGGCCGATACTCAGGAAAGGCAGCCGGTACCGCAGGCCGATGCCGACCGAGTACTCGAGCGGGTCGCCGAACCTGTTGAACGCATTGCCCGCATCGACGAACACTGCGCCCACCAGGTTCTTTGGGAGGCTGCGCTGCAGCTCGACGCTCGCGGTCAGCAAGTGGCGACCGCCGACCTTGTTGCCATCCGCATCGACCGGCGAGAGTTCCTGGTAGCCGTAGCCGCGGACGCTGTTGTCGCCGCCGGCAAAGAAGCGGTATTGCGCCGGGAGCTCCTGGAACTCGCCCACGGCACTCGCGCCGACTTCGCCGCGCAGCTGTAGTTGCCACTTCCTCGTCAGCCTGAGTCGCCGCTCGTCGCTCACCACGGCACGCACGAAATCCGTGTCCGAGCCGATGGACGTCGTCGAGGCCAGCAGCTCGACCTGGAATCCGCGTGGCACGGTATTGATGCCGAGAAAGCCGCGGGGCAACCGTGCGTAAGTGATTCCGGGGACGAGGAGCGCCGTGCGATTGCGGTCGATGGACGTCGATCCACCCGAGACGGTTGTGACCTTGTCCTCGGTCTCGTCAGCCGTGACAGAAAGCACGCGTTGCCAGTTGCCGCGCACCTGTGTGAGGCCCACCTTGAACGATTCGCCGGTGGTCCTGATATCCGCCCGCTGCTCGCGGAAAACGCGCAGCCCGTAGGAGAGCTTCTCGAGCGCGGGGTCCGTCCAGGGCACGACGTAGGTCAGGCTGGCCGACGTGTCGAAATCCGAGGCGCGGATCTCGGCGCGCATGCGATGGCCGCTGTCGTTGAAGCGTCGGTCCTCCCAGCCGACCGTGCTGCGCGCGCCGGTGTCCGTTCCATATCCCGCGGCGATCGTGTAGACATGCCGGCGATCAGGCTCGGACGTGATGCGGACCGGCGCGGTCTTGTTGCGCCGGTCGCGCTGCTCGGGGAGGACCTCGACGACGGAGAAATATTGCGAGTCGTCGAGCGCAAACTGCGTACGAAGGAGCGCCTCCGCGTTGTACCAGTCGCCCTCGCGGTAGCGCAGATAGCGCCTGACGAGCTCCGCGCGCAGCGTGCTCTGCTCGATGGTCGTCGGCCCGAAGCGGTAGCGCTCGCCGGTGTCGAGTGTGACAAAAGCGCGCGCCGCATGTGCGGCCGGGTCGACGAGGAGCTCGCCGCGCGTGAACTCGGCGTCGAGGTAGCCGTTCCCGAGTGCTGCGCGCAGCAGGTCGCCCTTCAACTGGTCGTAGGCGGCATGGCTCAGGCGCTCGTTGGTCCGCAGCGGCGACCGGGCCAGCGCCTGCCGCAAGAACGGTTCGTCGCGCCCGCTGCCAGTGACTTCCACCTGTTGCTCGACAAGCATCACGGGCGTGCCTGGCTCGATCTTCACGCGGGCACGCCAGACGCCCTTGACTTGCTCGAGCTCCGTAGACACCCGCGGTTCGTAGTACCCGAATGGCCGCAGGGCCGTCCGGGCTTCCTCCGGCGCTCGCTGGACGAGGCGCCCGACCATGTCCGCGTCGAGGTCTTTCAAGCCGGACAGGCGATGCAGGCTCGAGAGGGCGCGGACGTTCTCGAGCAGTGATCCTTCGACCCCCTGGAACTCGACTTCGATCTTCGGCGCGTCCTCGGGCTTCCTGCCGAACGCGGCGATGGAAGGCAGGGCGGCCGCCGGCTGAAGGACAGCGAGTGCCGCCAGGCACAGGGTGGCCAGAGCTGCGAGGCGAGCCATGGAAAATCAGACCCGGCGCCGACGCCAGCGTTGCAGCACGTAAGCTCCGAGCGCGATAACCGCGAACAGTGCGACGACTGGCAACAGGAACGCGACGGCCGAGAACAGTACGGAACCGGCGAGTTCCGCGGTCGAATACACTGGATTCCCGAGGCCTCCGGAGACGGCGCCGGTCTTGGCGCGGCCGACGGCGTTCAAGGCATGGCCCGCGGTCGCGACCGCGCCGCCCGCGCCGATGGCCGTGAACCAGCGGAGCCACTCGGGCAGTCCCACCATCACCCCGGCGGCCGCCACGATGCCCGCGGCCACTGCGACCGGAGCGCCGATGAGATCCAGGGCGTGGTCGATGCCAGGCACGTAGTAGGCGGCGATCTCGGCGAGCGTTGCGACCGAAAGCGCGACGAGCACCACGGGCTCGCCCAGCCAGTCGAAGCCGCGCGCGGGCTCGACGTAGCCGGCATGGATGGCGAGGCCCGCGACGAGCAGGGGCACGAAAGCACGAAATCCCGCGGCCGCGGCGAGGGCGAGGCCGGTCGCGATCGACAGGAGAATGCTCACGGGTTCAGCCATTCCTGGATCAGGCGGTAGGCGATCGACTGACGGAAAGGCATCATCGAACCGCCCTCCAGTTCGTCCCGATGGAACCAACGCGCGTCCTCGAGCTCGCGATCGCCGAGACGGATCTTCGTCGTCAGGGCCTCGGCGCGGAATCCCAGCATCAGCGAGCGGGGGAAAGGCCAGGGTTGCGAGGACTGGTAATTCATTGCGCCCGTCTCGATCCCGGTTTCCTCGAGCACTTCGCGACGCACGGCGTCCTCGAGGCTTTCGCCCGGCTCGACGAAGCCCGCGATAGTTGAATAACGCCCATCGGGCCAGCCGGGCTGGCGTCCGAGCAATGCGCGGTCGCCGTCTGTCACGAGCACGATGACTGCCGGGTCGACACGCGGGAAGAATTCCGTGCCGCACTCGTCCTTCGAGCAGGTCATTACGCGGCCATTGCCTTGTGGCTCGGTCGGCGCGCCACAGCTGCCGCAAAAGCGGTGGCGGTGGCGGAAGGAAATCATCGCGCGGGCATAGGCGACGAGGCCCGCCTCATCGTGCGGAAGCAGCGCTGCTGCATGGCGCAGGTCCGCGAACTCCGCACCGCCGGGAAGCGACGGCGGATCGGCCGAGTCGATCTCGGTCGTAAAGATGGCGAGACCGCGATAGTCGCCGAGGAGAATCGTCTCCCGGATGTCGATGCCTGCAAAGAGCCCGCTTTCAAATGGCAGCAGGAAGGCCGCAGGCGTCGGTTGCCGGACGACCGGACAGCGCGACTTCCAGACCGGGATCAGCCGCGCAGAACCGTCCGCGATCGCGCGCGCGACGGATTCGGCGTCGGCATGGGCGAGTTTGAGTCGATCGACATGCGGCCCGGCGAAGACATTGGGGCGCATTGCTTCAAGTTCCTGGCAGGCGAAAAAGGCATTCTAGCAGTCGCCTACCGACAGTCCGGGGCGCGCAGGCGGCCGGCTCGTTGCGCAGAACTCGCAGGCCCTGGGCCGCTCCGCGTAACGCATGACGACGAGAAGGCTTCCGCAGCCCTCGCAGTCGTCCAGACAGATTTCGTTCTGCTTTTCGAGCGAACGCAGGAGGTGGCAAGCGTGTTCGAAGGAGATCTGCGGGCGCTCGTTGAGACAGAGAAAGGTCTCGTAGGCCTCGCAGAAGCTCTCGCCCCAGCGCAGCTGCTCGACGGCGCCCGGGGCTGCGGCTCCGTCGCGCCTCACGAGGCCGAGAATGCACAGGAGGGTGGCGAGCCCGGCAGCTTCACGCCGGATGCCAGCATTGCGCATGAAGAAGGCGTTCTGGCGCGGACTCTTGCCACGGTGCCGCCGCACGTCGCGCCGGCCCGCGTCGGCGACGTAGGAGCGATAGAGCTTGCGTATCCGGTCATCGGTGAGGCCGGTCCAACTCTTGATCGTGCGGGTGCGCGCCTCATGCCGGATCAGGCGCAAGGCCAGGTCGAGCCGAAGGCGGTCGCGCGTATATCGATCGTCGGTGATGCGCATTGGGATTGCCTTGACGGTACAGGATGGTACTGGTAGTTTTACACCAGTCAATCCTAAGCTGGCCCCAGAGCCGGCGAACCGCGAAATGGCGCGTCTACGGGGAGAAATGCCATGAATCGCCAACAGCCTCTTGCGCTCGCACCACCCGCTGGTGACGCGGACTGGATTGAGCGCCCCCTGCTCGATGCGGCGACGCGACGCGCACTGGGCTCGATCAACCTTGCCTTCCTGAACCTCGCGGTCGAGCTTGCAGAGGAGGGGCGGCTCAAGCAGATATCCGGCTTGCCGCCGCGCGCAATCGATTCGCTGATCGACCCGGAGGCGGGCCCGCGGCTTTGCGAGCGGCTGCCCTACGCGCTGTTTGACTTCCGCTTCGCCGACGGCAATTTCTGGACGGCCGAAGTCGCGGCGGCAGGGGGCGTGCAGGATGCGAGCGCCGAGCCTGCTGCCGACGAGCGCGTCATCTCGTTCGCGCACGCGGCCATCATGATCGTCTGGCACCTGGCCCAGACGCGGACGGCGGGCGCGCGTCTCGTCTTCGGCGCATCGCCGGCCACGATTGCGGCCATCTCCTCGATGCCGGTGGCGGCCGTCCAGCGCCTTGCACGCCGGATCGCCGCCGTGCTGACCGCGAGGTTTTCCTCGCGTGCGAGATTCTGGCTGCAGTTCGAGGGTTGTGCGGTGCGTCCAGACGACCAGTCCGTGAACCTGCTGCGCCAGCTCGGGCTGCAGATCCAGGGCGCGGAAAGCGCGCGCGTCCAGGCCCTGCAGCGTCGCCACCGGCGGAGTGTTGCGTGAGATAATCCCGCGCCTGATGCAGGCGCTCTCTATCCGCGGCTTGACGAAGACTTACACGAACGGCGTGCAGGCGTTGCGCGGCATCGACCTCGACGTCGAGGAAGGCGATTTCTTCGCGCTGCTCGGACCGAACGGTGCCGGCAAAACGACGAGCATCGGCATCATCATGTCGCTCGTCGGCAAGAGCGGCGGCAGCGTCGCCGTGTTCGGCCACGACATCGACCGCGAGCTGGACCGCGCGAAGTCCTGCATCGGCCTGGTACCGCAGGAGATCAACTTCAACCAGTTCGAGAAGGTGTTCACGATCATCGTGAACCAAGCGGGTTTCTACGGCATCCCGCGCAAGCTCGCCATCGAGCGTTCCGAGAAATACCTGCGTCAGCTCCAGCTCTGGGACAAGCGCGACCATATAGCGCGTTCCCTGTCGGGCGGAATGAAGCGCCGGCTCATGATCGCGCGCGCGCTCGTGCACGAGCCGCGCCTCCTGATCCTCGACGAACCGACGGCGGGCGTCGACATTGAGATCCGCCGCAGCATGTGGACTTTCCTGCGAGCCATCAATGCGCAGGGCACGACGATCATCCTGACGACGCATTACCTCGAGGAGGCGGAGAGCCTCTGCCGCCACATCGCGATCATCGACGGCGGCCGCATCATCGAGAACGACACCATGGCGGGCGTGATCAGCAAGCTTTCCCAGGAGACCTTTGTCCTGAACTTCCGCGCGGCGATCGCGACGATGCCCGAGCTCCCGGGCTACGTGGCGCGCATGACGGACGACCGCACCCTCGAGGTCGAGGTGACGAAGGAACAAAACCTGAACGACATTTTCGCCCGGCTGTCGCGGCAGGACGTCGAGGTCGTCAGCATGCGTAACAAGGTCAACCGCCTCGAGGAGCTGTTCATGCGCCTCGTCGAGAACCGCGGCGCCGCAGGCGCCCAGGCGCGCTGACGTGCAGGCACAGTCACTCGCCCGCATCCGCCGGATCGGCCTGCAGACGATCGTGCGCCGCGAGTACGGGCGAATCGTCCGGATCTGGGGCCAGACGCTGGTACCGCCGGCAGTCACCGCGACGCTCTATTTCGTGATCTTCGGCAGCCTGATCGGCCGCCGGATCGGGCAGATGGGCGGATTCGACTACATGCAGTACATCGCCCCGGGCCTCATCATGATGGCCGTGATCAGCAATTCCTACGGCAACGTGGTTTCGAGCTTTTTCGGCGCGAAGTTCGGCAAGCACATCGAGGAACTCCTGGTCGCGCCGCTGCCGAACTGGCTGATCGTGCTCGGCTACGTGTCGGGCGGCGTGATGCGCGGAGTGCTCGTGGGGGCGGTGGTCACGTTGGTCACGCTATTCTTCACGCGCGTGCCGGTTGCGCATCCGGTCCTGATCATCGGGTCGGTGCTGCTGACCTCAGCGGTGTTCTCCCTCGGCGGATTCTTCAATGCGATCTTCGCGAAGAACTTCGACCAGATATCCTGGTTTCCGACGTTCATCCTCACGCCGCTCATCTATTTCGGCGGCGTCTTCTACTCGGTGTCGCTGCTGCCGGCCTGGGCGGAACGGCTGTCCTACATCAACCCGATCCTCTACATGGTCAATGCCTTCCGCCACGGATTCCTCGGGACCAGCGACGTCGATCCCGGCATCGCCTTCCTGATCATGTCGGGCTTCACGATCGCGATGTTCACGATCGTGGTGCTGCTCATGAACCGCGGAACCGGCATCCGGGAATAGGCGGGCAGCGACGTGTGCGGCCGCTATGCATTCTTTTCCCCCGCGGAGGCCGTGAAGCGGACATTCGCGCTCGACGACGTGCCGGAGCTCGAGCCGCGCTACAACATTGCGCCGACGCAGTCCGTGCCCGCGGTGAGGGCGGGAGAGGAGGGCGCCCGTGCGTTTGTCATGCTGCACTGGGGCCTGGTGCCGAAGTGGGCAAAGGAACGCGCGATCGGAAACCGCATGATCAATGCACGATCCGAGACCCTCGCGGAAAAGCCCTCTTTCCGCGACGCATTCAGGAAGCGCCGCTGCCTCGTGCTGGCCGACGGCTGGTACGAATGGCAGGTGGCGCCGGGGGGCAAGCAACCCTGGTTCATCCGGATGAAAGACGCCCGGCCATTCTGCTTCGCGGGCTTGTGGGAGCGCTGGAAGGACCCGGAGGACGGGACCCTGCTCGAGTCCTGCACGATCATCACGACCGATGCGGCGCAGTCAATCCGGAAGATCCACGAGCGCATGCCGGTCGTGGTCGCCGAGGCGGACTGGGACCGCTGGTTGGACACGGCTTTTTCGGATACCGAAAAGCTGGCGGAGTTGCTGAAGCCCTTCGAGTCCGGGGCACTCGAGGCCTGGCAGGTCAGCCGCCAGGTCAATGCACCGAAGAACCAGGGTACCGGGCTGATCGCCCGCACGGAATAGCGCTACTTCTGCGTCCAGCCGCCGCTCTTCGATTTGTAATACCAGCCGGCCCGCGCATTCGCGATCCAGCGCTCGGCAAACGTGTTGCGAATGTCGGCTTCCCATTCCGGATGGCCGTTTGCGCCCGCGATCTCGCGGTAGAGCGAATTGCGGTCCGAATTCTCGTCGGCGACGAGCCGGGCGAGCTTGTTGCGGTCGGCGAGCGAAACAGCACTCGCGTCGCGGATCTCGATCAGCCCGTCGGCCGTCAGCCCGATGGCGCCGGAAATGAAGAACCGCTCGAGTTCCGCGGCCCGCCCCTTCATCGACGCGGTAAGCGTGCGAATCGCGGGACTCGAGACGTCGATGTCCGCCTGGGCATGGGCCGCGGGAACCACGAAGTCGAGCGCACCGCGAAGCGCAGCGACCACCAGTCCGCCGGCGTCATGGCCGATCGAGCTCTGCTCGTCGCCGGCCGGTTTCGGACCTTTCTCCGGACCCCAGATGTCCTCGATGATCCGGTCAGCGGCCTTTTCCGCAGCCGCCGCGGGGAAATAGACATTGATCGTCACGCAGGCGGCGAGCGCCAGGCAGCAGGCGGCGAGACACGCGGTGATCCAGCGAACCATGGGCCTCATTGTCGGCTCCCTGACTGAACGACTCCTGAACCGATTCTAGCGCAGCCGCAGCCTCACTCGACGACGAATTCCGACTCCGTCATGGCCCCGAGCTGTCGCACGAAAGTGGTCCACGCGACCCTAGTCTGGCTGCTGATGACGTTGATGCGCGGCAGGCCCGCGCCCTTCACGATGTAATAGCCTCCGGGAGCGGGCAGCACGCCGCCCATGATGCAGACGTCGTTTGCCAGGCGACAGCTGAGTCCCAGTCGGTCGTAGCGGAACTCGTCGAAGAACCGGAGGAATCCTCCCTGCAGTGCCGCGGCGACGCCGCCTCCGCTGCCCCCGCCGATGCTCGACAGGCTCGTGACGGCACGCTGGCTGATCCGGTGCTTGGAGCGGTCGTCCGGCGGCGTATAGAGGAAGGCGTCGAAGGCTTCCGGCATCCAGTCGAATGTCTCGAGGCCGTCGATGCGGCCGGAGAGGCGCCCTGTGATCATGCCGAGCGAGAACGTCTGCGTCACGAGGGAAAGGTCGAGATTCCCGATATCGATGCCCGCATGCAGCCTCGGGAATTTGCCAAGCGGCTCACTGAGGCTCAGGTCGTGGACGACGACCCGCCCGTCGAAGACCGAGGCTTCCAGGTTGCCGTCGAGCGTCACGACTCCCTCGCTGAGCTGGAGTCCCGGAATGCTGCCGGCTAGGGTTCCCTGGAACTCGGGCCAGCCGAATGCGCGGGAGACCAGGGCGACGCTGATCGGCCGAATTTCAGCATCGAAGCGTACGTACATGTCGTCCGATCCCGCGTGGCGTACGCGCAGCGTGTCGATCGCGAGGCCGCCGTCGAAGACCGGGAGCGTGATGGGCTCGAGCAGGCGGAAGTTGCGGCCCGTCGTCGCAAACGGCAGCTCGGCAGGGCCGAGCTCGAGGCCCCAGAGCCGGCCCGAATCCCAGGCAAGCCTCGAGAGGAACAGGTGGTCGTCAATCTTGCCGGCCAGCGCCGTACGCGAGGCGTCGTCGAACCAGTTGACGCGGCCGCGCAGTCCTTCGAGCGAAACCGCGGCGGTCGCGCTTGCGATCGCGACCGAATCCAGGTCCAGTGCAGCGTGAGTCGGCCATCCGCCGTCGATCTCGACCTCGCCGCGAACCGTCCCGACTCCGGTGAGGTCCTTGAAAGCGCTGCCGATCAGGAAGGGCTGAACGTACGCCGGCAGCGCGCTCGCGAGATTGAGCGATTCGAGACGGACCCGCGCCGACTGCAGCATCTCGTCCGCCGCGAAATCGAGGGTGGCCGAACCTCCGGCCCTGACGATTCCCGCATGATCCAGAGTGAAGGAATCCGCCTCAAAGCGGTCGGCCCTGGTATCGAGCACGCCGGAGAACTCGAGATCGAGGTTGTTTGCGGCAAAGTCCAGGAAGACCGGGTTGGTGTAGGCCTGTCCGGAGCTCAATGAAAGACTTCCCCGGGCTGCCAGGCGGCTCGATTCGTCCGCCGTCGCCTGGACCGAAAGCGCCCCAGAGAGCATCTCGCCGGCGAGCTCGCCAGCCTGGTCCGAAAAATCCAGGCGCTCGATCGTGACCTCGGCACCTGCGGTGCGCAGGAGGTCGCCATTGCCCGTCGCGCGGAAATCGCCCGCAACGCGGCCTGCGACGGTGAAGTCCGGCGGCAACTCGACCCAGGGTCTTGCGACATCCACGAACTGCTCGAGGTCGAGTCCCGCAAGTTTCGATTCCATTTGCCAGCGGGTGCCCTGGAGTGCCAGGTCGAGGCGGCCACGGCCGCCAGCCACTACAAGGGAGTCGAAGGCAAGCGAGAGGCTCCCATCCGCAAGCCGTCGTGCGGAGAAACGGGTGTCCTGGACGCCGAGCGATCCAAGCGAACCCGACAGTTGCCCCTTGTCGCAGCGCAGCACGTCACCGGCGACACGCAACGACTGGCAATCGAGGGCGAGCTTTGACAGCGGGCCGGTCGTTGGAAAGCCGCGAATGTTCGCGGCGTGCAGCGTCACGCTGCCAGCCGCCGCCCCGCCAGGCAAGAATTCGACCTGGAGCCCGTCGATTGCGAGACCCTCGAATTCGAGCTGCCCGACATCGACGCGAATTCTTCCGGCCGCGGACGCTTCCTGGCCCGCGCCGAGGAAAGCGAAGGAGGCGAATAACGTGGCGGGCAGGAAATCTTCCAGCAGATTCATGGGCTTCCGATATTTTACGCACGGCTTGTCGATTGGGACGCAGTCCAATCGACTATCAGTTGTCATGAACCCAGCCTATATGGTCATTCTGGTCCTAGGAGCCCGAAATGCAGTACCTGTGCCTGATCTACCAGGACGAGAAGGAGTGGCAGAGGATCCCGCCCGCCGAGTCGGCGAAGCTCATCGGCGAGTTTTCTGCCTACACCGATTCGATCAAGAAGAGCGGAAACTATGTGGGTAGCAACGCGCTTCAGCCGACGCACACCGCGACGACCGTTCGCGTTCGCCAGGGCAAGGTGGCAACGACTGACGGCCCGTTCGCCGAGACGAAGGAACAGCTCGGCGGGTACTACCTGGTGAGTGCCCGCGACCTCAACGAGGCAATCCAGCTTGCGACCCGCATACCGGGCGCGCGGCTCGGTTCGGTAGAAGTACGTCCAATCATGGGGTACCAGTCATGAGATACATGATCCTGGTGAAGGCGACGAAGGACTCGGAAGCGGGCGTGATGCCTCCCGAGCACTTGCTCGCCGAAATGGCGGCCTATCACGAGGCGCTCGCGAAAGCGGAAGTGTTGGTCGACGGATCCGGGCTGCAAGCGTCGTCGAAAGGCTGGCGTGTGCGCTATCGCGGGGCGACTCGCAGCATCGTCGACGGGCCCTTCGCAGAGACCAAGGAACTGGTTGCCGGCTACACGGTCATCCAGGTGAAGACGCGCGCCGAGGCGGTCGAATGGTCCCGCCAATTCCCAAACCCGACGCTTGACGGCTCCGACTGTGAGATCGAGGTGCGGCAGATGTTCGAACTCGAGGATTTCGGCAAGAGCGATACGCTCGACCGTTTCCGCGAGATGGGCATGAGCGGCGCTTCGAGCCGGCCATGAAATTCGTCTGCCTCGGTTGCCTTGACAAGGACGCGTGGGGAAAGCTGAGCCCCGCGGAGCAGCAGACCATGGTCAAGGACTGCACGGACTTCGACCAGGAGCTGTACGCCAAGGGGCATTTCGCAGGCGGTTTTGCGCTGCAGGATGCCGCGGCTGCGACGACCATCCGCTGGCAAGGCGGCAAGGCGTCGCTCGTCGATGGGCCTTTCGCGGAGACCAAGGAGATGCTCGGCGGCATCCTGGTCCTCGAGGCCAGGGACATGGGCGAGGCGCAGAGGATCATGAGCCGTCACCCAGGGATCCGGTTGGGGCCCTTCGAAATCCGGCCCGCTGACGAGACCTTCATGGCCCAGCATCCGGTGTTGAAGAAACTGTAGGAGAAAGCAATGCATTACGTGGACGGATTCGTGCTTCCCGTGCCTAAAAAGAAAATCGCAGCCTATCGTCGCATGGCTAAATTCGCGGGCAAGATCTGGCGCGAGTACGGCGCGCTGCAGTATGTTGAAAGCGTGGCGGACGACGTGAAGCCCGGCAAACGGACGTCATTCCCGCGGAGCGTGAAGCTGAAGCGCGGTGAAGTGGTCGTGTTCTCCTTTGTCGTGTACCAGTCGCGCAGCCAGCGCAACCGGATCATGGCGAAGATCATGAAGGATCCACGATTCGCGAAGTACATGGACCCGAAGCAGATGCCGTTCGACGGAAAACGCATGTTCTGGGGCGGGTTCAAGGCGATCGTCGAGTACTGACATGCAGTACATGATGATGTGCTGCATCGAGGAGAGCCGCTGGGCGGCGCTTCCACAAGCGAGCCGGGACGCGATCATGCGCGACTATGACGCCTGGATCGGGGAGATGGAGCGGCAGGGCAAGCACCTCGTGAGCGCAAAGCTTGCGCCTTCGGCGAGTGCGCAGACGGTCCGCCTGAAAAGCGGACGGCGAATCGTGGTCGAGGTCCGCGCGGTGGAGTCCGCGGCCTGAAAGAGTTCATCGAGACTGTCTACCGCGAAGAATCCCGCCGCGTGCTCGCGACGCTGATCCGCCTGCTCGGCGATTTCGACCGCGCGGAGGAGGCCATGCACGAGGCCTTTGCGGCGGCGGTCGAACAGTGGCCGCGGGACGGCTTGCCCGCGAACCCGCGCGCCTGGCTGGTGTCCGCCGGCCGCTTCAAAGGCATTGACGCGATGCGCCGCGCCGCGCGACTGGACGCGCCTTACGACACCGTCCTCGACCTGACAGGCACGGAGGATGCGGACCCCTCCCTGGCCGCCGAGGAAACCGTAGAGGATGACCGCCTGCGGCTCATCTTCACCTGCTGCCATCCCGCGCTTGCGTCCGACGCGCAGGTCGCGATGACGCTGCGCGAAGTCTGTGGCCTCTCAACCGAGGAAATCGCGAGCGCATTCCTGGTGCCGGCCTCGACGCTTGCGCAGCGCATCGTCCGCGCGAAGTCGAAGATTCGCGACGCCCGGATACCCTACGAGATCCCGTCAGCCGCCGAGCTGTCAGGGCGTCTCGACGCCGTTCTGCGCGTCGTCTACCTCGTCTTCAACGAGGGGTATGCCGCTACGAGCGGAGACGCGCTCACGCGCTCCGACCTGTCGGCCGAGGCAATCCGCCTCGGCCGCCTCCTGCTCGACCTGCTGCCGGAACCGGAGGCCGCGGGGTTGCTCGCCCTCATGCTGCTGCAGGATTCCCGCCGGGCGGCACGCACGTCCGACACGGGCGACATCATCCTGCTCGACGAGCAAGACCGGTCGCTGTGGAATCGGGCGCAGATCGACGAGGGGCTGGCGCTCACGCGGCGCGCCCTGGCCTCGCGGCGCTTCGGGCCCTACACACTCCAGGCGGCGATCGCGACCGCGCATGCGGAAGCCGCCACGGCGGGCGCAACGGACTGGAACCGGATCGTCGGAAACTACGACCTGCTGCTCGAGGTCGAGCCGTCCCCCGTGATCGAGCTGAACCGGGCGGCGGCCATCGCGATGCGCGACGGCCCTGCCGTAGGGCTTTCGCTGATCGACGCGATCCTTGCCCGCGGCGACCTCGCCGACTACCAGCCGGCGCATGCCGCGCGGGCGGATCTCTGCCGCCGGCTCGGCAGGACGCATGAGGCTCGCCAGGCCTACCGCCGCGCGCTCGAACTGACGCAGCAGGGCGCGGCACGGCGGTTCATCGAACGGCGGCTCGCGGGGCTGCCTGCCGCCTAGACGGTAGAATGTGCCGATGCCCGGCGTCATCTCGATCTCGAAACTCACCAAGACTTACGCGAACGGGCAGCACGCGCTCAGAGGCGTGTCGCTCGACATCCGGCCGGGCGAGATCTTTGCGCTGCTCGGGCCGAACGGCGCAGGCAAGACCACGCTGATCAGCATCGTCTGCGGGATCGTGCGGCCGACGTCTGGCACGGTCCTCGTCGACGGCCACGATATCCTTCGCGACTATCGCGCTGCGCGCGAGCGGATCGGGTTGGTGCCACAGGAGCTTGCCATCGAGGCCTTCGAGACCGTTCGCGCGGCCGCCGCATTCAGCCGCGGCCTCTTCGGCCGCGCACCGGATCCCGCGTACGTCGAGCGGGTGTTGCGTGACCTCTCGCTCTGGGACCGGCGCAGCGACATCCTGATGACGCTGTCCGGTGGCATGAAGCGGCGGGTGATGATCGCGAAGGCTCTTGCGCACGAACCGCGAATCCTGTTCCTCGACGAGCCCACCGCGGGCGTCGACGTCGAGCTGCGCCGCGACATGTGGGACCTCGTGCGGCGTCTCCGGGACCAGGGCGTGACGATCATCCTGACGACGCACTACATCGACGAGGCCGAGGAAATGGCCGACCGCATCGGCGTCGTCAACCATGGCGAGTTGATCGTCGTGGAGGAAAAGGCGGTCCTGATGAAAAAACTCGGCAAGCGCCAGCTTACGCTGACGTTGCAGGAGCCGCTCGCTGCGATCCCGGCCGAGCTGGCCGACTGGAAGCTTGCGCTCAATGCCAACGGTCACGAGCTCCAGTTCACCTTCGATGCGGCGCACGAACAGACCGGCGTCGCGCCGTTGCTGCGCCGCCTCGAGCAGCTCGGCATCAACTACCGCGACCTCAACACGCGCGAAAGCTCGCTCGAGGAGATCTTCGTGAGCCTCGTGGGCCGGGGAGCTCGGGCTTGAGCGTGCCGGCCTTCAATCGCCACGGCGTCTGGGCCATCTACCGGTTCGAGATGGCGCGGTTCCTGCGCACGCTCCTGCAAAGTGTGCTGACGCCCGTCATCACGACGGCGCTGTTCGTCATTGTATTCGGGGCGGCGATCGGCTCACGCATGGCCGAGGTGGATGGCGTGAGCTACGGCGCCTTCATCGTACCGGGCCTCGTCATGCTGTCGCTGTTCACGGAGAGCATCTCGAATGCCTCGTTCGGCATTCATTTCCCGAAGTTCACGGGCACGATCTTCGAGATTCTTTCGGCGCCGGTCGCTGCCTACGAGATCGCACTCGGCTATGTCGGGGCCGCGGCGACGAAATCGGTGCTGCTTGGACTCACCATCCTGGCGACGGCGTCCTTCTTCGTGCAGATCACGATCCTGCACCCGTTCTGGATGATCGCGTTCATGGCGCTGACTGCGGTCACCTTCAGCCTGTTCGGCTTCATCGTCGGCATCTGGGCCAAGAACTGGGAGCAGATGCAGCTGATTCCGATGCTGGTCGTGACGCCTCTGACCTTCCTGGGCGGCGCCTTCTACTCAATCGAGATGCTCCCGCCCACCTGGCGCACGGTGGCGCTGTTCAATCCGGTCGTGTACCTGATCAGCGGCTTCCGCTGGAGCTTCTACGGCAAGTCCGATGTCTCGGTGGAAACCAGCCTCGGCATGACGCTCGTCTTCATGCTGGTTTGTGTCGGCGCGATCACGTGGATTTTCCGCACCGGTTACAGACTGAAGAACTGACTACTCCGTACGATCGCGGGCCGCATCGTGGAAATCCTGCCATGCCCTGATGGGGAGTGCGATTCCACGCTTGCGCCACAGGGCCTCAATCAAGGCACTGGCGAGCTTAAGGTCCGTAAACAATGGCGTGCCTGATTCGACTGCCCGGCGCCTGATGAGATAACCGTCGGGTCGCCCGTATTCGTCGTATTCGCGCGGCACGTTGACGATCAGGTCGATCTCGCCGGCGTCGATCAGCTCCATTGCGCTGGTGCCCTTGCCAGGCTTCTTGGCGACCGCCGTGCACGGAATGCCGAGCGCCTCCAGCGCCTCAGCCGTTCCGCCCGTGGCGTAGATCGGCAGCCGGAGCTGTTCGTGGATCAGCCGCGCCTCTTCGGCAAACCAGTACTTGTCCGCCACCGGGCCTAGCGACAGCAACACGCCCTTGGTCGGGTAGCGGAAACCTGCGGCATGCAGGGCATGCAGCAGCGCTTCCTGCAGGTCCGCGCCAAGGCAGCCGACCTCCCCGGTGCTCGCCATCTCGACGCCGAGCATCGGGTCGACTCCCGCGAGGCGCCCGAAAGAGAACATCGGCGCCTTGACGCCAACATGATCGAGCTCGAGGCTCGCAACGGAGCTATCGCCCGCGACACCCATCATCCGGCGGGTCGCTTCGGCGGCAAAATTGACGCCGGTGACTTTCGATGCAAACGGGAAACTGCGCGACGCGCGCAGATTGCACTCGATGACCTTGACCTGGTTGTGCTTGGCAAGAAACTGGACATTGAACGGACCCGTTATGCCAAGCGCGGCGGCCAATTCCGCCGCGATCAGGCGTACGCGCCGTATGGTCGAGATATAGACGCTTTGCGGCGGCAACACCAGCGTCGCGTCGCCGCTATGCACGCCGGCATCCTCGACATGCTCGCTGATTGCCCACAGCACGAGCTGGCCGCGGTCGGCGACCGCATCGATCTCGATCTCCCGCGCGCGCGTCTCGAATTTCGAGACGACCACCGGGTGGTCGGGCGACACGCGCTTTGCGCGCGCCAGTATCTGCTGAAGCTCATTCGGTTCGTGTGCAATGCTCATTGCCGCGCCACTCAGGACGTAGCTCGGCCGCACGAGCACCGGGAAGCCACCCAGTTGCTCGACGATTGCCGCCGCGGATGACGTGTCGGTCATATGCCGCCAGGCCGGCTGGTCGATGCCAAGCTCGTCGAGCAGCGCGCTGAAAGTCTGCCGGTTTTCGGCGCGATCGATATTGGAGGGATCGGTCCCGAATATGCGGACGCCGGCGCGATGCAGCCGCATTGCCAGGTTGTTCGGCACCTGGCCGCCCATGCTGACAATGAGCCCGTCCGGCTTTTCGCGCTCGTAGATGTCGAGGACCGACTCGAGGCTGATCTCGTCGAATATCAGCCGGTCGCAGATATCGTAATCGGTGCTGACCGTCTCGGGGTTGTAGTTGACCATGATGGTTTCGTAGCCGAGTGCGGCCAGCGTCTGCACGGCATTGACACAGCACCAGTCGAACTCGACGCTCGAGCCAATTCGATAGACGCCCGCTCCCAGCACGATGACTTTGCGCCGCGCCGATGGCTCGACGTCGCTGGCCGACGCATGGTAGGTCGAGTAGAGGTAGTTTGTGTCGGCAGGGAATTCAGCCGCCAGCGTGTCGATCTGCGGGAATTGCGGACGGATGTCGAGCCGCTGCCGTTCGGTGCGTGTGCTTCCTTGGGGCAGTTGCAGTCCGTCGTCGATGGCTTTGTCCGAGAATCCGAGCAGTTTCGCGTCGTGCAGCAGCTCCGGCGTCAACTCGGCACCCTTGCGACGCAATCGTTTGAAGGTTTCGACGACGGGAACCATGGCTTCGATGAACCATGAGTCAATGTCGGTAACCTGGTGTATCTGCGCGACGCTCATGCCCTTGGCGAGCGCCTGCGCCACGCCAAAGATCCGCCGCGGTGTCGCGTTGCGGAGCTCCTGTTCGAGGTCGTCGAATTCGAACGCGTCCGGATCGAGCCCCATGACGCCGATGTCGAGCATACGCAGGGCCTTCTGGATGACCTCCGGAAACGTGCGCCCAATCGCCATGACTTCGCCAACGCTCTTCATCTCGCTGCCAATCTGCTTTGTCGCCCCGTGGAACTTCGTCAGGTCCCAGCGCGGCACCTTGCACACCAGGTAGTCGAGCGCGGGCTCGAAGAAGGCGGTAGTCCGACGGGTGATCCCGTTCGGGATCTGCGTCAGGTCGTAACCGAGCGCCACTTTCGCCGCCACGTAGGCCAGCGGGTAGCCGGTTGCCTTGCTGGCGAGCGCACTCGAACGCGAAAGGCGGGCATTGACCTCAATCACTCGGTAGTCGACTGAATCCGGATCCAGCGCATACTGGATGTTGCACTCACCGACGACGCCTAGGTGCCGCACCGTGCGGATGGCGACGCTGCGCAGCAGCTGGTATTCCTCGTCATTCAGGGTCTGAGACGGCGCGACGACAATCGACTCCCCGGTATGGATTCCCATCGGGTCGAGGTTTTCCATGTTGCATACGGTGATGCAGTTGTCGTTGGCGTCCCGCACAACCTCGTACTCGATCTCCTTCCAGCCGCCCAGGAACTCCTCGACGAGCACCTGCTTGACGCCGCCTGAAAACGCCCGGCGAAGCGCCTCGCCGAGATCGGCCTCACGCCTTACGACGCCGCTGCCTTTTCCACCGAGCGCAAATCCGGCGCGCAGCATCACCGGGAAGCCCATTTCGCCGGCGGCGCGACGCGCTTCGGAAGCCGAGTTGCAAGCGATGCTCCTTGCGGCCTTGACCCCGATTTCATTGAGCCGGTCGACAAACAGCCGGCGATCCTCGGTATCGAGTATTGCGGTTACAGGCGTGCCGAGCACGCGCACGCCGAGCTCGTCGAGCACGCCGGTTTCGTGGAGCGCGATGCCGCAGTTGAGCGCAGTCTGTCCGCCGAAGGAGAGCAGGATCGAATCGATGCTCTCCTTGCGTATGATGTCGGCTGCGATTTCCGGCGTGACCGCCAGCAGGTACAGGCGGTCCGCCATGCCTTTGCTGGTCTGGATCGTCGCGATGTTGGGATTCAGCAGGACCGTGAAGACGCCATCTTCCCGGAGCGCCTTGATGGCCTGCGACCCCGAGTAGTCAAACTCCCCGGCCTGTCCGATCTGCAGCGCCCCGGAACCGAGGATCAGCGTTCGCCGCGGATTCGCCGGGCCTTTCGTGGAACTCATGCGTTTAGGCCTTGATCGTTCCGGCAAGGCGCAGAAAGTCGTCGAAGAGAAATCCGGTGTCTTGCGGTCCCGGCGACGCTTCCGGGTGGAACTGCACGCTGGAATACGGACCGTCGGCATAGCAAATGCCTTCATTTGAACCATCATTCACGTTGACGAACCAGGGATGCCAGCCGGCGGGTAGCGACTCCTCACGCACGGCGTAACCGTGATTCTGGCTCGTAACGAAGCAGTGGCCTGTCCGCAAGTCGCGGACCGGTTGATTCACGCCGCGGTGCCCGTAGGGCAGCTTGTAAGTATCGCCACCCGCGGCGAGGCCGAGAATTTGGTTGCCGAGGCAGACACCGAATATGGGCTTGCGATAATGCCCGAGCAAGGCGCCGACCTGGGCGACGAGGGGGCTCAGGTCCTTCGGATCGCCCGGACCATTGCCGATGAGAATCGCGTCAGCGCGCTCGGCAAGCGGCGCCAGTTTGGAGTGCCATGGTGCGCGCGTAACGGCAGCGCCACGCGCGAGCAATGAACGCACGATGTTGTCCTTGGCCCCGGCATCGATCACGAGCACTTCGAGCGATCCGCCGTCGTAGCGAATCACCTCAGTTGGTGCAACTTCATGGAAGATTCCGGCTTGCATGTCCCGTTGGTCCGCATGCTCTCGCACTTCGGCAGTCGACATCGTGTCCGGAGCAAGCCAACCTCGCATCGTGCCGAACTCCCGGAGCCGCCGGGTCAGAGTTCGCGTGTCGACTCCACTGATCGCGGGCACGGCCTCCGAGTCAAGCCAATCGCCCAGCGACCGGCTCGAAGCGTGATGGCTCGGCACGGCCACGTAGTGCTGGACGACCAGGCCCTGTACCTGGATGCGCCCGGATTCGAATGGTCCATCCAGGCTACCGGGCCTCCTCGGCGCCGGTACACCATAGCTGCCGATCAAAGGGTAGGTCAGGACGAGGATCTGCCCGCGATACGAGGGATCGGTCAAGGACTCCACGTATCCGGCCATTCCGGTGTTGAACACGACTTCCCCTGCCACTGGGCGCAAAGCTCCAAAGCCAACGCCTTTCATGACGGTGCCGTCCTCGAGTTCGAGGCGCCATTGCGCATCAGATTTCATGCTGGTTCCAACGGCCTAATACCTGACTTTAGCGAAGGCAGTAGCGGATTTGCGAAGACAGTTCGCACTTTGACCGGTTGTCGACATTTCGGCGGAGGCAGGCTGAGATACACTTCGTCGACAGGATGGAGACGCTGATGATGCCTGGCAAGCGAGCGCTGGTCGTCGACGATTCCAAGTCCGCGCGGGTCGTCCTGTCTCGCATGCTCGAGCGTTACGGCATCCTCGTCGATTCCGCGGAGTCGGCCGAATCGGCGCTCGAGTACCTCAAGGAACGCCGTCCCGACGTGATCTTCATGGATCACCTGATGCCGGGCATGGACGGGCTGCAGGCGGTCCGCGAAATCAAGTCGAATCCCGAGCTCGCCTCGATCCCGATCATGATGTACACGTCCCAGGAGGGCGAAATCTACGGCGGGCAGGCGCGCGCTTCCGGCGCGGTCGGCGTACTGCCGAAGTCCATCCGCCCCATCGACGTCACGAAAGCCCTGTACCAGCTCCAGCTGCTGGCGGACCGGCGCACTGACGAACCGTCCGCGCTCGAGCCCGTCGGCGGCGGGGCGCCCGGCGAACCCGCGCAGCGGCCCGCGGCCCCCGCGCCGGTCGAAGCCCTGCTCAAAGCGCAGAACCTGGAGCTGAGGCGGTTCATCGTCTCGACGCTCGACGCGTGGACGCATCGCATCGTTGCGGAATTGCGGCCGAACGAGCCGTCGGTCGTGGAAGAAGGCGAGAGCGACCCGGCCGGGACCCCGGCCTCACGCCGCTGGCCCTGGGTCCTTGCCACGGCCTCCGCCCTCGCGGCACTGTTCGTCGTGGGCATCCTGTATTGGCAGGCCCGCGTTGAGGCCGAGCAGGCGGAGCGGGCATTCCAGGCTGTCACGGCCTCGAACGACACGTTGACCAAGGCCATCGAAAAATGGCGCATCGCCGGCAGCGCCTCGGCCGGGTCGTCTTCGCAGGAGGGATTCCGGCCGCTGGTGCTCGCGGTGCCCTTCGGCGAGCAGGCGCTCAATCCCGCGCGGCTCGAGTCCGTGCGTGCGCTGGTCGCCCAGCTCGAGCGCGCGTCGATCAGCGGTGTGGTCCGGATCGAGAACTACGCGGGCAGCTTCTGCCTCGCAAGTGCGGGTCCCGACGGCTATACGCTGGCCCCGCCGACGTCGCCTGCGGTTCAGTGCGAGCAGGTGGGCAATCCATTCGACGATTCGCATGCGAGCCGTTCGAACCAGCCGCTCGCCTATGCGAACCTGGCGGCCTCCGTCCGCCAGCGCACGGGAGGGGCCATTGAGCTCGATCTCAAGGCGGGCCCGCGCGACCGGCTGGCCGTCGCCTATCCGCCCATCGATCAGGCAACGGCCGGCCAGTGGAACGCTGCGGCCCAGTCAAACAACCGGATCGAGATCAGCATCGTCGAAAAATGAGCCGACGTCCGCTGATCTACGGCGCGAACGGCTACACGGGCAAGATGATCGCGCGCGAGGCGAGCCGCCGCGGGCTGGCGCCGGTGCTCGCCGGCAGGTCTCGCGATGCCGTGGCCGCAGTCGCGGCGGAACTGGGCTGTGAATTTCGCGTGTTCGATCTCTCGGATCCCGCGCGCGTCGCCGCCGGGCTCTCCGGTTGCCGCGTCGTCGTGCATTGTGCCGGCCCGTTTTCCGCAACCGCCGCGCCGATGATGGCGGCATGCGTCTCGACGCGCGTTCATTACACGGACATCACGGGCGAAATCGGAGTCTTCGAGTATGCGTTCCGGCAGGACGCTGCCGCACGCACGGCCGGTATCCTCGTCTGCGCCGGCATCGGCTTCGACGTCGTGCCGACGGACTGCGTCGCGCTAACGCTCGCCCAGGCGCTCCCGGACGCCGTGCGGCTCGCGCTCGGTTTCGACAGCCGAAGCGGCCTGAGCCGAGGGACCGCGAAGACGAGCGTTGAGGGCCTTGGCCACGGCGGCTGCGTGCGCGAAAACGGGGAACTCCGGCGGATACCCCTCGGGTCGCGCGCCCGCCGCATCGATTTCGGCGCCGGCGAGAAGCTCGCGACCGCAATACCCTGGGGCGACGTGAGCACGGCTTATCGCACCACGGGAATCCCGAACGTTGAGGTCTACGTCCCGGTGTCGCCGCAGGCGCTTGCGAATCTGCGCCGTCTCGGCCGGATCGGATGGCTGCTGCGCCGCCGTGCAGTGCAATCCTTCCTGAGGTCTCGGATCGAGAAGCGCGCGCCCGGCCCGGATGCCGCGGCGCGCGAGAAATCGCCCGTGCTCGTCTGGGGCGAGGCGGCGAATGAAGCCGGCCGGACGCTTTGCGCACGGCTTCGCATTCCCAATGGCTACACTGTTACCAGGGATGCCGCAGTCGCGATCGCAGGGCGCCTTCTCGACGATGACGTTCCCTCAGGCTTCACGACGCCCGCAGGGCTCATGGGCAGCGAATTCGTAACGAGGCTTCCCGGGGCCTCGCAGATCACCCTTGAATGAATTAATCCACGATTTCAGGCCGCCGCGCTGGCTCGCGAACCCGCACCTGCAGTCAATGCTGCCGAGCCTTCCGCTGCGGCGCCATGCGATAGAGCGCCGCGCGGCGGCCATGATGTCTGCGAGTCGGCCGCTGGTTCTTGATTGCGGTGATGGCGTGCGCCTGATGGGCCGCCACGCGGATCCACCCGTCATGCCGGGGAGCACGCGGCGCCGGCTCGCGGTCCTGTTGCACGGCTGGGAGGGCAGCTCGGAATCGCTCTACCTGCTGTCGGTCGCCGAGATTCTCCACCAGCGCGGGTTCGCCGTGCTCAGGCTCAACCTGCGCGACCATGGCGGCACGCACGCATTGAACCGGGAGCTCTTCCATTCCTGCCGCCTGCCGGAGGTCGTAGGCGCCGTCTCGCGGCTGCAATCGCTCTTTCCCAGTCACGACCTTCATCTCGCCGGCTTTTCGCTCGGCGGCAATTTCTGCCTGCGCGTTGGTGCCCGAGCCCGCGCTGCGGGCATTCGCATCGCGCGCATCGTGGCAGTCTGTCCCGTACTGGATCCCGCGACGACGCTCGATGCCCTTGAGCGCGGGCGCGCTATCTATCGCCAGTACTTCATGTACAAATGGCGCCGCTCCCTGCTGGCGAAACAGGCGGCCTGGCCTGACACTTACGAATTCGGCGAGTTGATACGCGATCCGTCGCTCACGGGCATGACGGAGCGGATGGTGCTCAGGTACACGGACTATCCTGACCTGGCGACTTATCTTCGCGGCTATGCGATCACGGACGGCGTACTCGAATCACTCGACGTTCCGTCCCACATCATCACTTCCGAGGACGACCCGATGATCCTCGTGCGCGACCTTGCGCGCCTCGCGCGCCCGGACGCACTCGAATTCACGGTGACGCGCTTCGGCGGCCACTGCGGTTACATGGATGCGATGCGCGGTCCGAGCTGGATCGACCGGCAGATCGTGGCGGAACTCGAGCGCGACTGATCAGGAGGGTCCGGCCGCGTCCCGCATCAGGGCCAGCCATTTGAGGTAGCGGGCGAGCAACCGTTGGTCAGGGTCGGGCTCGAAACGCTCGACCGGCGGCCCCTGGAATCCGGCCGGCGTTCCGGCCACGAGGAAAGCGAGGCCCCGGGATGTCGCCTCGCGGTCGCTGCCGCGATCGACCGGCGACCCGGAAAGGCAGGCGAGCATCCGACAGAGCAGCCGGTTTTCGGCGAGCCCGCCGCTTACGACGACGCGCGCCGGCGACGGTCGGTGACGGTCCATTTCGTCGAGATTCGCCTTGATCAGGAAGGCGACGCTCTCCAGCACGGAGCGGCACAGCTGCAGGTCCGTGCCGTCGCCGACGAACGAGGATTGAAAATCCGGCCGCCAGAACGGCGACGCGAGCCCCGCGACGCCGTTCAGGAAGAACGGTGCGTCGTCGTCGGCGAGGTCCTCCCGGGCCAGCAGGGCGAGCAGGCGGTCTGCCGCAGCGCCGTGATGGCGCTCCAGCCAGTCCAGGGCGGCGCCGGCGCCATTGACCGGGCCTTCGAGCACGAAATCGAAATGTTCGGCATCGGCACGTATGACGCTGGTCAACAGCGGCGGGGCGCGGAGCGCCTCCGTCGTCGGGCGCAGCACGAACGCGCCCGTGCCGAGGTTGACGTACGCGGCATCGAAGTCGAGCGGACCCGCGGCGAACGGCACAACCGACTGATCGCCGTTGCAGACGCTGACCGGAATTTCACGGCCTTCGCAGGCCAGGGTCCCGAAGTCGCAGGCGGTCGCCGCCGTGCGCGGCAGCACGGCGCGCGGTATGCCGAACATGTCGAGCAGTTCCTCCGACCAGTCCCGCTCGAACGGGGACCAGAGCAGCGTTCGTGCCGCCGTCGATGCATCTGCGAGGAAGGGATGCTCCTCGAGCAGGCAGTGAAGCAGGTAGGAGGCGAGCGGCCCGGCGTGCAACCGTGACTGCGCGGCGGCGCTTCGGACCTCGGGCAGGTGATCGAGGCACCAGCGAAGCTTGCTCGCGCCGTAGTGGGGCGACAGCGGGAGGCCGGTCAGGCGCTGGACCTCCCCCGCGCGACGTGCGAGGCCCTTGAGCCAGGCGGCGTTGCGCGTGTCCTGCCAGGAGATGACCGGCGACAGCGCGCGGCCGTCATCCGCGCTCCAGCAAACCAGGCTCGAGCGCTGGACCGCGAATCCTGCCGCCGCCCAGCGCGATACCGGCACGATGCGCGCGAGCTCGCCGAGTGCGGTCCGGACGCTTGCGACGACCTCGCCGACATCGTGCTCGACGTGGCCGAGCGCGTTGCGTTGGGTCGCGATCGTAACGAGCGCGGCGCCTTCGAGCGCCCCATCGGCGCCGTAAGCGCTCGCGCGCGTCGCATGGCCGCCCTGGTCGATGGAGACGTAGGCAGGCTCCGTCATGCGTGCAGCGATTCGCGCGCGGCCAGTTCCCCGGCAAGCCGGAAGGGCGTCATCGTTTCCACCATTGCAACGCCGCGCTCGCGCAACTCCAGCGCGTGACCGGCATCCTTCACTTCGTAGACGACCCAGGTCCAGGAACCGGTCGGGATGGCGCGCCCCGCCGGAAGCCGCCGGTGATTGCAGAAAACGAACTCTGGCCGCATCAATTCGAGCGCAGAGCGCAGCTGGATCGGGTCGCCGTCCAGCACCCATCCAATCGGCATGCCTGACGACGCCCGCGCGAGCCTGCAGGCATCGGCATCGAAGGAAATGAGAATGCAACGATCGCGCACGGGGGACAGGACCGTGAGGATTCGCTCGATGCACAGGGCGCGCCCATGGTGCACGAGGCTCGCGCGCTTGACCTCGACGAAGGCGCGCGCCTCGCGCAGGCCCGCCATCATCTCGACGACGCCGGCAAGCCGGGGCAAGGCGGTCCCGGCATGCGAGCGCCCGAAACGGGCGGGCTCACCGGCGTCTATGCCGTCAAGCTGGCCCGACATCATGAGCCGCACGTCGCCAGTGGCGCGGGTCGTGCGCTCGAGGCTTGCGTCGTGGATGACGAATGGCACGCCATCGGCCGAAAGCTGTACGTCGAACTCAACGTGGGAGAGACCGCGCCGCCAGGCCGCCTCGAGCGCTGGGAGGCTGTTCTCCGGAAAGTGTTCTGCATCGCCTCGGTGTGCGACGATCACTGGCAACATGCGGGGAATTATAGTCGCGTCGTGGATTCTCGCCGCCCTGGCGACAACGGCCTGTAGCCGCGAGGAATCCGGCTGGGAGGCCGCGCAACGCGAAAGCTCCCTCGCGGCCTACCAGTCGTACCTCGACGCATACCCGGCTGGCGGCCACGCCGCCGAGGCGCGCGCCGTGCTGTTGCGGATGCATGAAGCCGAAGCGTGGGCGCGCGCCGACCGTTTCGGTACTCCGGAGGCCTGGCAACGCTACCTCGGCGAATGGCCGGAAGGAAAGCATTCCGCGCTCGCGCGCAAGCGCCTGGTGGAATTCATCCCACCGGCCTCGCCAGGCTTCGAAATCCAGTTGGGTGCATTCTCGGACGGGACGATGGCGCGCGCGGGCCTCGAGCGCCTCGCGCGAGAGCACCCGATGGAACTCGAGGGACTTTCCGTGCGCGTGGATTCGCCGGCGGATGGAGAGCCGGCTTTCTGGCGACTGCGTGCGGGTCCTTTTGATGAAGCCATGGCGCGCGCGCATTGCGCGACGCTTCTGGCAGCGCAGGTTTCCTGCCTGGCGCTGCCAGCAGGATCAGCCGGCGAGCCGCGCTAGGGCGGCGGCAAGCTCCGCGTTCCAGGCCGGCGCGTCGGTGTCGACCGCGACACTGGCGGCTCGTTCGGCCGGGCTGAGCGGGTCGTGGTGCAAGAGTTGGTATGCGAGCACTTCCAGGCCGGCTTCCGACGCGTCAGCCGTCGCGGCGGCCCTCCTGGCCAGGCGCGTACGAAGTATTTCCGCGCCTGCTTCACAACTCACGATATGGCAGGGAAGGTGAAGATCCGCCGCGAGGCACGCGAAACGGCTGCGGTGTCCGGCATCCAGGAAAGCGGCGTCGACGATGCAGTGCCTGCCCGACCGGAGAATGATCCGCGCGAGCCTCTCAAGCCGGTCATAGGCGGCATTCGTCGCCGCAGGCGCATAAATTGCCTCATGCAAGCCCGTCGCGCCGCTTCGCGCCGTGGGCGCGACGCCGAAGAGCCGCTTGCGCTCGACGTCGGAACGCAGGCGAACCCCGTCGAGTTGCGCCAGCATCTGTCCAGCGACCGTCGTCTTGCCCGAGCCGGAGAAGCCGTGCATGAGCCACAGCGCCGGTTGTCGCGGTTCGCAATATGCGCGCGCCAGCGCCATGTAGCCGTCGAATTCCGGCCATTTCGTTTCGAACAAGGCGACTTTTGCCCGTACGAGGGCGTAGTAGCAACGGAACAAGTCGCTGGTTTCTACACCGTCGTAGTCGCCGGACTCCTCCAGGCAGGCGTTGAAACAGATGGCCGCCTCCAGGCGGCGGCCTCGCCGCTCGATGTCCATCACGAGCATCGACAGCTCCGCCTGCAGGTCCATCACCCGGAAGTGCTCGTTGAACTCGATGCAGTCGAATGGCACGAGCCGGCCGTCCAGACGGACGACATTGCGCAAATGAAGATCCCCGTGGGACTCCCGAACCCAGCCATTCGCAGCCCGCCGACGCAACAGGACCTCGATCTCCCGGTAACGTCGAAGCGCCCACTCTTCCGTCTCCGCCAGGCGCCGCCTTCGGGGCTCGTCCGGAAGGCGCGGCCGGATCTGCAGGAAATTCTGCCTTAGCGCGGAAAGGAATGATTCCGGGCTGCCCGGTTCCCCGTCGGATGGCGCCGGCCGTGCCGGGAGTTGCCGGTGCATCGTCGCAAGCCAGCGCCCCAATTCCTCGGCCTGCGCCGGACCGAAGACGCCGGACTCGATTTCGCGGCTGAGGAGCGCCGCTTCCTCGAACTGGCGCATGCGAACCGCGAAGTCGACGACCTCGCCTTCGCCGCCGATGCGAAGCAAACCGTCCCGGACCGTGACGGGCACGACGCCGAGGTAGAGCTCCGGAGCGAAGCGCCCGTTGAGGCGAACTTCCTCCTCGCAGTAGTGTTTCCGTCGGTCGAGCGTCGAGAAATCGAGAAATCCGTAGTTGACCGGCTTCTTCAGCTTGTAGGCGTATGGCCCGGTCAGCACGACCCATGAGATCGCCGTTTCGATCAACCGCAACTCGCTGACCGCGTGACCGAAGGCATTCTCCCTGAGCAGCGTCCGGACCGCCTCGGTCTGGAGTGGCGTGCCGGCCGAGTCTGCCCGGGCGTGGCTAGTCACCGGCCTTCCAGTAGCGGGCCATTTCGAGATACGCGAAGGATGCGGACCAGGTGATCATCACGAGGCCGACGACCGCCTCGGTACCCAGCAGGAACCGGATTGCGCCTTCCGGCACGAGGTCGCCGTATCCCAGCGTCGAGTATGTCGTTGCCGACACGTAGATCGCGTCGAGCAGGTGAAGCGGATCGGCACCGACGATGCGTCCCACGTCCGGCATCTGCACGAGCGCGTAGATTGCGATGCCGAAGAGCCAGATCTCGGCGATGTGCATCGCGAGGATGCAGAAAATCATCACGAGGATCCGCGGATGCCGAGGCAGCCTCCAATGCGGCATGCGGCGATTGAGCTGCTGCAAAGCCTCGTAATGCAGGCCGACGGCGAGCGCGACGACCAGCAAGGTGACGCCGACCGCAGCCCAGTGCTGCGAGGAGCCGACCGCGTCGCCGAGTTCCGGAGTCATGCTCAGCCCGTCAACTTGCGCCATAGCGCCCGGCCGACGAGCCTTGCCTGGTCCGCGACGCCGAAGCGTTTCAGGTTGGTCCGGATGACGCCTTCGGTGAAGCGCGTGCGCTTCGAATAGTCGATCCGCACGTCAACCAGCACTGGCTCGCCGCCCGCCGCAGCGGAGAGCGCATCGCCGATGACGCGGTCGATATCGGAATCGTCGTGCATCAGGCGGTAGCCGACGCAATTCGCCTTCGCGAGCGATTCGAAATCGAGTGCCGGCAGCACAGTGCATGTCTTGCGGTTATAGGGCGTCTCCTGCGCCTGTGCGATTTGCGCGAGCTCGCCGTCGTTGAAGACGAACCAGACGACGCCCGTCTTCTGCGCAACCGCGGTCGCCATCTCGAGCCCGGTCATACGCACGGCGCCGTCGCCGACAATGCCGACGACCACCCGCTCAGGGCGCGCGAGCTTCGCGCCGATGACGGCGGGTATGCAGTATCCCATCGAGTTGAAGTCCGAGGGCGAGAAGAACGCGCGCGGCGCATGGATCGGCATGAGCTCGGCGACCAGGAAGGTATGATTGCCGTCGTCGGCGACGACGATGCCGTCATCCGGCAGGCGGCGGCGCAATGAGTCGAAGAAGCGCTGCGGATTGACGCGACCCTTCGGGTCGTGCGCGACCCATTCATCGTGATAGCGCCGCTTGTCCGCGGCGACGGCCTCGGCGACCGCGTTCGCCCGCGCGGTCTGAGGGGAGGCCGGGAGGTCATCCCGCAATGCGGCAAGCACGGCGCGCGCGTCCCCCTCGAGCGCGACCGCAGCCGGGTAATTCGCGCCGAAGACGCGCGGGTTGATGTCCACGTGTATGAGGTTTGCGGGCGGCACATAGCCATAGCTCCCGGTCGGGATCTCCGCGAAGCGCGTGCCGACGGCGAGCAGGCAGTCGCAGTTTGCAAAGGCGTTCTCGACCGCGGGCACGGCAGCCGGGCCCAGCGCGAAGCCGGCGTGCAGCCGGTGATTGCCGGGAAACGCCGACAGGCCCTGCAGCGTCGTCGCGACCGGCGCACCGGCAAGCTCAGCTATCGCGATGAGCTCGGCCGACGCGTCGACCGCGCCCCAGCCGCAGAAGATGCCCGGATGTTTCGCGGAGCCGAACAATTCCGCCGCACGCCCGATTTCCACGGCGCCTGCGCGATGCCCCGCCGGTGCAGCCGGCTCAAATGCGGGCCGCTCGCCCGCATCGCCCGCTGTCAGCTGCAGGTTGACGGGAATCTCGACGAACACCGGTCCAGGCTCGCCGCCCGTCGCCAACCGGTACGCTTCGTGAATCACCGGGATCACGTCCGCATGCCGCTCGACGCACCAGCGCCCTTTCGTGATCGGTGCAAGGAGCGCGTGCTGGTCCATGTCGTGCAGCTGGTAGGCGCGGCCAAGGTCGCGGCGGATGCCGCCCGCGATCACGAGCATCGGGATTCCGTCGAGGAAGGCCTCACCGATACCGCTCGCGGCATGGGTCACTCCGGCCGCGGGCACGATCAGGAGCGTCCCGATGCCGGCGCCCGTGCGGCTGACGGCGTCGGCCATGAACGCACCGCCGCCTTCGTGGGCGACGAGCACCGGCGTGATCGAACCGGAAGCTCCCATCTCGTCGTAAAGCTCGGTGTTGTGGACGCCCGGGATGCCGAACGTGTAGCGGATGCCGAGTTGCTCGAGCGCCTCGCGCGCGAGGCGCGCCGCGGTGGCGCTAGAAGGCATTGATCCCCGTCAGCTCGCGGCCGATCGTGAGCTGGTGGATGGTTTCCGTGCCCTCGTACGTGATGACGCTTTCGAGGTTGAGCGCATGGCGGATCGGCACGTACTCGGCGCTGATCCCGGAGCCGCCCAGCATGTCGCGCGCATCGCGGGCGACGTCGATCGCGACCCGGCAGTTGTTCCACTTGGCGAGCGAGACCTGGGACGGATGCAGCCGGCCCGCGTCCTTGAGCCGGCCCAGCTGGAGCGACATCAGTTGCGCGGTCGTGATGCCGCGCGCCATCGCCGCGAGCCGGATCTGTATCGCCTGGTTCGCGGCAAGCGGGCGGCCGAAGAGCACACGCGTCTGCGTGTAATCGAGCACCTGGGCGAGACAGGCCTGCGCCGCGCCGATGACGCCCCAGGTGATCCCGTACCGCGCCTGCGTCAGGCAGGACAGGGGGGCCTTGAGGCCGATCGTGCTGCCGGGCAGCAGGTTCTCCTCCGGCACGACGACGTCCTCGAAGTACAGGGCGCCCGTCGAGGACGCGCGCAACGAGAACTTGCGCTCGATTTCCGGGGCCGCGAATCCGCGCATTCCCTTCTCGACGATGAAGCCGCGAATCCCCTCGTCGGTCTTCGCCCAGACGATGGCGAGGTCGGCGATCGGCGCGTTCGTGATCCACATCTTGGCGCCGTTCAGGACCCAGTCGTTGCCGCGGCGCTTCGCGTGGGTCTTCATGTTCACGGGATCGGAACCGCCGTGCGGTTCGGTGAGGCCGAAGCATCCGATCAGCTCGCCGGCCGCCATTCGCGGCAGGTATTTCCCGCGCTGCGCCTCGCTGCCGAACGCATGTATCGGGTGCATGCACAGGCTCGACTGCACCGAGACGAAGCTGCGGATGGCCGAATCCCCGCGTTCGAGCTCCTGGCAGATGAGCCCATAGGACACGGAATTCATGCCGGCGCAGCCGTAGTCCGTGATCGAGCTGCCCAGCAAGCCGAGCGATGCAATCTCCGGCACCAGGTCGCGCGGGAAAGTGTGTTCCTCGAAGTGTTTCTGGATGACCGGCAGGATTCTTTCATCGACAAGGCGCGCGACCGAGTCGCGCACCATGCGCTCCTCGTCCGAAAGCGACGCGCCGACCTCGTAGAGATCGAGTGGGTCGAGCGCTTCCCGGGCTGCCTGCCGGTTCACGCGGTCTGCATTCCGAGGCGGGCGACGAGGTCCTGGGCCATACCCTCGGCATCCCGCGCCTTGCCGACTGCGGTTTCGAGGTCCCCGCTGCCGTACGCGGCGCCCGCTTCCTCCCACGTCGACTGCGCGCTTGCGAACGCGGCCCCCGCCTCGTCGAGGAGCTGCTTGTCCATGCCTACTGGCAGCCGGCTCATCTTGCCGAATTCCTGAAGCCGGCCGCCGATTGCAGCGAGCAGGTCGGGCAGGCTGCCGGACAATCGCGCCCAGTCGGCATTCATCTCCGACATGTGCCTTTCCTTCGCCGCCGCGGCCTCCTTCGCGAGCGCCTCCGCCTCGGCGGGCACGTCCTTGACCGCGGCAATCGCGTCGGCGTAGCGTTCTTCGTTGAATGCCGCGCGCGCGGCGACGAGTTCCGCCTTTACTTCCGTATAGCGCTCGGGCACGTACTTGCCGGCGTCTTCATAGACCGCGTTCAGCGCATTTTCCGCAGCCGTGATCGCTTCCTCCGCGGGATCCTTCTGCGAGCAGGAGCCGAGGACGATGCATACGGCAAGGACGGCCAGCAGTTTCCGGCTCTTCACGGCGCGTTCTCAGGATGCCTTGACGCCGAGCGATTCCATGATGGACGAGATTTTCGCTTTCGCGTCGCGTGCCGCGATCACCGTTGCTTCGAAGTTCTTGTTCGACATCTCACCCGCGGCCTTGCTCCAGGCATTGCGCGCGGCGTCGTAGGAGGCGATTGTCTCCTTCCATGCGTCCTTGGACATGCCATTCGGCGGGCGACCGTGCTGCGACGCGACCTTCTTGTCCATGGCCGCGATCATCGCGGGCATGGTCTTCGTGAGCTCAGTCCATTCGGATTCCATCTCGACCAGCATCTGGGCACGACTGATGCGGCTGTCGGCAATCGCCCGCTTGAGCCCGTCCTCGACGCCGGCGGCGCCGGAAACGACGTCGCCGTAGCTTTCCTTCGCCATCGCCGCATGCAGGGATTCGATGCCCTTCGACACTTCCTCGTACCGCTCGGGCAGGTACTTCTGGATCTCGGCGCCGGACTCCTCGAACTTCTTGTCGATCGCCGCCAGTGCCTGCACGGCCGGCTCTTTCTGGCTCGCACAGGCCGCGATGCCCAGGCATGCGGCGGCAAGGGCCGCCACCAGGAATGCTCTCGATCGATTGGACATTGGATTACTCCCCGGCGATTGCCGATCGCATTAGGTTACCACCGATCGGGTACCATGCCGCGCGTGAAGATACCCGAGATCCTGATAGTCGAGACCGTGCACCAGCCGGGCAGCCTCGCGAAGGTGCTGCAGGTGATCGCGGACGCGGACTTGACGATTGACCATCTGCAGGCGCTTCGCCGGGAGCAGGGCCTGACGCTCTGGGAAATCACGCTCGAAATGGACGAAGAGGCGGATCGCAGCCTTTACGGGCGCATCGACGCACTGCCCGGCGCGCGCTTCGTCGGCAAGTCGGACCGCGTGTTCGACCGGCACCGCGGCGGAAAGATAAAGACTCAATCGGCCATCGCGATCACGACGCAGCAGATCCTCCGCGACATCTATACGCCGGGCGTCGCCCGCGTCTGCCTCGCGATCCAAAAAGACCCCGCGCAGGCCTGGGAATACACGGCCCTGGGAAACACGGTGGCGATCGTGACGAACGGGACAGCCGTGCTCGGCCTCGGCAACGTTGGAGCGCTCGCGGGGCTTCCAGTCATGGAGGGCAAGGCGGCGCTGTTTGCGACGCTCATCGGCATCAATGCCGTTCCGATCCTGCTCGACGAGTCCAATCCGGGGCGCTGCATCGACTACATTACGGCGATCGCGTCGGGCTTCGGCGCGATCCAGCTCGAGGATTTCGCCGCGCCCTCCTGCTTTGAGATCGAGGAAGGGTTGCGGTCCCGGCTCAACCGGCCTGTGCTGCATGACGATCAGCATGGCACTGCAGTGGTCGTGCTCGCGGCCGCTCTTAACGCGACAAGGCGCGTCGGCATGGATCTCGGCAGCTGCGTCGTCGGGCAGATCGGGCTGGGCGCGGCCGGCATCGGCATCGTGCGACTTCTTCAGCGTGCGGGTGTCCGACGCGTGCTCGGGGCGGACCTCGACGGCGGTGCGCTCAGGCGCCTGGGCGCGATGGGCGGCGAAGCATCGACGCTCGAAGACATCATGCAAAGGGCCGACATCGTAATCGCGACGACCGGCGTCCGCGGACTGATCAGGCCCGGGACGGTGCGCAAGGGCCAGGTCGTCCTGGCCCTGTCAAACCCGGACCCCGAGATCGAGCCCGCACTCGCGATCCAGCACGGCGCGGCGATTGCCGCGGACGGCAAGGGCATCAACAACGTGCTGGGATTTCCGGGGTTGTTCAAGGGCGCGCTGGCGGCGCGTGCAACCCGCTTCACCGACGCGATGCTCCTGGCGGCGGCGGAAAAGATTGCGGAGCTCGCGAAAGGGAACGATCTCGTGCCCGATGCCCTCAACCTCGAGGTACACAAGGCGGTTGCGGCGGCGGTCGAAGCCGCCGCCTGACCGGAGTCAGCCGCCGGCCATGGCGGTTCGGAGCTTCCCGAAGGCCGCGGACTCGATCTGGCGAATTCGCTCTGCGGAAACGCCGTATTCGTCCGCGAGGTCCTGGAGCGTCTTCTTCTCTTCGGTCAGCCAGCGCGCCTTGATGACCGTGCGGCTACGCTCATCGAGACCATCGAGCGCCGTCGCGAGGGAATCGGCGACGGCCCCGTCCCACTGGTCCTGCTCGACGATGGCGGCAGGATCTGCCTCAGGCGAGGGCAGGTAGAGCGAGGGCGAGACGAAGGACTCCTCATCGCCGGTGTCCGGCGCCGGGTCGAAGGAGAGGTCCCGCGCCGAGAGACGGCGCTCCATCTCGCGCACTTCGCGGGGCTCGACGCCGAGCTCGCTGGCCACGGCGCGCGTCTCCTCATCCGACAGCCAGGCGAGATTCTTCTTCATTCGCCGAAGGTTGAAGAAGAGTTTCCTCTGCGCCTTGGTCGTCGCGATTCGGACGAGACGCCAGTTCCTGATCACGAACTCGTGGATCTCGGCACGGATCCAGTGCACTGCGAAGCTGACAAGCCTCACGCCCATGTCGGGGTCGAAGCGCTTGACCGCCTTCATGAGGCCGACATTGCCTTCCTGGATCAGGTCGCCGACCGGCAGGCCATAACCCATGTAGCCGCGCGCGATGTGCACCACGAAGCGCAGGTGCGAGAGAACGAGCTCGCGTGCGGCGTCAAGATCCCCGTGTTCATGAAAACGCCGGGCAAGCTCCAGTTCCTCTTCGCGCCCGAGTATCGGAATCGTCGAAACACGCTCGACGTAAGCCTCGAGGCTTCCGAGCGGGCCGGAAAGGACAAGCGATGAATTAGGCAGCGCGAGCACCTGGCCAGTCATGGTTGGGGCGACCTCCGTGAATCGATTTTAGCACTCGCAATTATAGAGTGCTAAGACCCTCGGAAGTTCCCCGCGAAAGCCCACGGAACCCGTTCAAATACAATACGTTAAGCGTGTGGCTCGATCCGTCGCAGGTGATAGGCCGCGGCCAGCCAGGCGCCGACGAATCCGAGGGCCGCGCCGCCGCCGACGATGACCGGCCATTCGCGGATCGAGGGTCCTTTCAGCGCGAAGGCGGCGCCGTAGGCTGCGGCGAGCCGGGCGACAAAGGGCTCGATCGCGGCGAGGCCGCCGAGGACAAGGCCGACAGCAAGCATTCCGCCGCCGAGACCCTGCCACAGACCAGAGTAAAGGAATGGGCGGCGAACGAAGGCGTTGCTGCCGCCAACCAGCTTGGTGACTTCGATCTCCGCGCGGCGGCCATTGATTTCGAGCCGAATCGTGTTGCCGACGACTGCGAGAACCCCGATCGCGAGCACGGCAGCAACGAGTATTACGAGCTCCTGCAGCGTGTCCTCGATCGCATGCAGGCGCCGCACCCAGGCCGTGTCCGCCTCGACGATATCCACGCCTTCGATCCCGCGCAGCTTCTCCGCCAGCTTCCCGACGGCGGCGGCCGTGTTATCGGGCGGCGAAGGACGCACCTTGATTAGCCACGGGAGGGGATTCTCCGGAAGGGACTGCAGGGCTTCCCCGATGCCGGACAGCTTCCGGAATTCGGCCAGTCCTTCCTCGGGGCTCACGAGCACGGCTTCCGAGACGCCTGCATGCGCCGCGATCGCATTCGCCGCCTTCTTTGCCTCGTCCGCGGCGGTCGGCACTTTCAGGTATACCGAGAGCTGCACAGTGTCGCCGAGACCCGCGGTCACGACACGCATGTTGGCGACGACGAGGTAGAGCGCGGCCGGAAGCGCAAGCGCGATGCCGATCACGACGATCGTGAGGAAGCTCGCAAATGGCTGGCGTGCAAGCCGTCCGAGCGATCCCAGGAGCGCCTGCGCATGGCGCTCGAAGAATATGGACATAGAGTCAGGCAGCGACATGCGGCACCGATGCGAGGCGGCCCTGCTCGATATGCACGCGCCGCACGCGGAAGCGCTCGAGCAGGTGAACGTCGTGCGTTGCGACCAGGACCGTGACACCGACCGCGTTGAAGCGCTGGAACAGATTCATGACCTCGAGCGCGAGGTCGGGATCGAGGTTGCCCGTCGGTTCGTCTGCGATCAGCACCGGCGGCTTCGTGATGACCGCGCGGGCGATGCCAACGCGCTGTTGCTCGCCGGCGGACAGCTCGAGGGGGAAGGAGCGTTCGCGGCCAAGAAGCCCGACCTGGTCGAGCGCCGCACGCACACGCTTGTCCATCTCGCGCCGCGGAACGCCGCCAATTGCGAGTGGCAGTGCGACATTGTCGTACACCGGCCGGTCGTCGAGCAGCCGGTGGTCCTGGAAAACGATGCCCACCTGGCGCCGGAAAGCCGGGATCGCCCCGCGGCGGAGCGTCCCCGTATTGCGGCCGTTGACGATCACCTGCCCGCGCGTCGGGCGCTCAAGCAGCGCAATGAGCCGGAGCACCGTGCTCTTGCCTGCGCCGGAATGCCCGGTCAGGAATGCCATATCGCCCGGGTCCAGCTCGAACGAGAGCTCCGACAGGGCCTCGCGCCCGTTCGGGTAACGCTTGAAGACTCGGTCGAATCGGATCACGGCAGGTCGGCCGCCGCTGGTCGCAGCAGCCCCTCGACAAATGCCAGGGCGTTGAAGATACCGAAATCCTCCGCCTGTTCGCCAACGCCGACGAAGCGGATCGGCGTACCGAACCGTTGCGCGATGGCGACCACGACGCCGCCACGGGCCGTGCCGTCCAGCTTGGTCATGACAATGCCGGTGACGCCGATCGCCTTGCTGAACTGTTCCGCCTGGCGGACCGCGTTCTGCCCGAGGCTCGCGTCGAGCACGAGCAGGACCTCATGTGGCGCGTCCGCATCCAGACGCTTCACCACACGGGCGATCTTCGCGAGCTCGTCCATCAGGTGGGTTTGCGTGTGCAGGCGGCCCGCGGTGTCCGCAATCAGGACGTCGATGGCACGCACTTTTGCCGACTGAAGGGCGTCATATACGACCGCCGCGGGATCGGCACCGGCCGCCTGGGAGACGATCGGCACGGCATTGCGCTCGGCCCAGACGGCGAGCTGCTCGACGGCCGCCGCGCGGAAAGTGTCGCCTGCCGCGAGCATCACCGAAAATCCTTCGTCCTTCATCCGTCGAGCGAGCTTGCCGATCGTCGTCGTCTTGCCGGATCCGTTGACGCCGACCACGAGGATCACGAAGGGCTTGCGAGTGCGGTCGATGGCCAGCGGCCGTTCGACGGGTTGCAGGATCGCGAGCAGCGAGGCGGCGAGGGCCGCCTCGAGCGCCTTTGCATCGTCGAGTTCCGCGCGCGCAACCTTGTCCCGAAGCTGCGAGAGGATGGCCTGGGTCGCATCCACGCCGACATCGGCCGAGAGCAGCCGCGTCTCGAGCTCCTCGAGCAGGGCCGCGTCGATGCGCCGGCCGGGGAGGAGATCCGCGACCCAGGAGCTGCCGCGATTGACGCGCGCGCGCAGGCGCGCCAGGAAGCCGCCCTCGGCCGGCGTCAAGGTTCCAGGATGGCCGGGTTCGTGATGACGAACGCGGCGCCTCCGGCAGCAGCGAGCGAGGCGGCGTGCGTCTGCATCTCGGTCGTCACAGCGAGGCTTGCCGCCGGGCTCAGCAGTGAGCCATGCGAGCCCGAAGTGAAGTGCACCCAGGTGCCGGTGCCCGCCGCGACCCCGTTCGGCCCCGCGGCGGCCGTCTTGACGAAGGGAGCTGCGGCGATGAGCCGCTGCGTCGCCGAGTTCGGTATGACCGCGTCATTCAGCACCTGCGTGACGAGCACCGGGCGCGCGGCGACCGTCGCCGCGATGTAGTTGATCGGGTCACCGGCGTCCACAATCGTCTGGGCGTCGCGGAAGAACTGTTCGTACAAGGTCGTGCCCGCCTGGAGTCCCGCGGCGGCAAGCCCGGCGTTGACCGACGGTGAAAGTGCCTGCGAATCGCGCAGCAGGTTCGCGACGCCGCCGCCCGGCACGTTGAGGTAGGCCGAGACCGTGGAGATCGGCATTGCATTCGCGACGGTGCCGACGATGCTGCCGAGCGAGATCGATGCATAGTGGATCCGTGCCGGGTCGATGTCCGGCACGGTGTCGCCGTCAAGGTCGAGATTCGGCAGCGACCTGGCGAGCTGGACGATGTCGATCGCGGCTTCGCGCAGGTTGTCGCGGCTCGTCAACAGGCTCGTCAGGTTGATGATGTAAGAGCCCGAGGGGTCGATGATGCCATCCGGGCCCGGGGCACCCGTGGTGTTGTCCACGAGGTCGAGGTCAAAGGTGCGCTCGGCGCCCGGCTGGTACAGCGGGTTCGCCGGGTCGGTGATGCCATGGAGCGGTATGTCGATCGCCGCGACGACGAAGCCCTGCGCGGCATAGGCGCCTGCGACCGCGGCCGACTGGGTGCGGTTGCCCTGCAATCCGTGCTGGAAGATCACGACCGGCCAGCCACCGGCCGGCTTCATCTGGCCACTGCCCGCGTTTGGCACCGTCACGAAGAGCGGGATGTCAAGGGTCGCCTGTGCAACCGGCACGGGGTTGAACCGCGTCAGGAAAGTCGTGGTCGGCGCGCCGGGCACGGCCGTGAAGGGGGCGCCGTGCCAGGAACCCGTGAGCGGGTTCGCGGGATCGTGGTAATACGGGATCTCGAGCTGTCCGACGTAGATGTCCGCGATCGGCGGCAGTGCCGCGTTGAGCGCCTGCAGGTTGAGGCCGGTCGCGACGACGCCGATCGGGCCCGGCTGCGCTAGCAGGGCCGCGTAATTCATCGAGTCGGCCGTCGACTGCGTCGAGAACGAGAAGGTCAGCACGATATTTGCGGCCGGTACGCCGACAGCCCCCGCGATCGCCAGGTGTGCGCCGGTCAGCAGGCAAATGCCATTCAGGGAAGCATTGGTGATGGCCGCACAAGTTGGCTGCGCATTCTTGATCGCGAGGTAATCCTTGTCGGGTGTCGCGGCATCGCCGTTCACGTCCCGGAGGCCGTTGGTGAGGATCACCAGGTAGCCGACGTTGGTGGCGCCGATCGAGGGCGTCAGCGGCTTCAACGGCAGGATTTCAAGCGTCGCCCCGCCGGAGTCGACAGTCGTCGCGACGCGCGCGGTGTAATCGGTCCCATAGACGAGCGCGCGCCGGAAGCCGACGGTCGCCTTGGTCGCGTTGTCGACATCCACCTCGATCATGATCACGGTCGCCGCCGAAATCGTCGCGGCATCGATCGGGGCGGAGAAGCGCGCGGTCGCGGAGGCTACCGTCGAATAGCCGTCGAGCGCGTTGATCGCGGCGGCGTTCGGCAGGAAGGGCGTGCTCGGGATATTGAGCGTGCCATCGGTCGAGCCGTTGAAATAGAGGTCAGTCGGATAGGGCAGCACGCCGGAGAGCGGCACGAAGTTCGCGTGGAACGCACCGACGCCGGACGCGCTAGACGGGTTGCCGTTGCCGGACTCGGGATTGGTCGGGCCGATGCTGTCGGAGCCCGAGCCAGTGCAGCCGGCGACCAGGAAGCCGGTCATGAGGAGTGCGGCGACGTAACGGTTGCTCATGTCGGAAGCTCCGGCAAAGTGAAGTCCGCGGGCGCGTATCATCGCGCAAGTCTAAGGGATGTGCGGTGCAAAAAATGCTCAATACCCTCCGTGTCATCGGCGGCGAGTGGCGAGGCAGGCGTATCCGCTTTCCGGGCAAGGGAGGCATCCGCCCGACGCCGGACCGGGTCCGGGAAACCCTGTTCAACTGGCTCGCGGCGGCCGTTCCCGGCGGCCGTTGCCTTGACCTGTTCGCAGGCAGCGGCGCCCTGGGGATCGAGGCCCTGTCGCGGGGCGCCGCCCATGTGACCTTCGTCGAGCGGGACCGGGAGAACGCGGCCAGGCTGCGCGAGACGATGAACTCGCTGGCGCCGGGGCGCGCCGCCGTCATGCAGGCGGACGCGCTCACCTGGCTCGGCGGGCAGCCGGCCGAGCACGATATTGTTTTCCTGGATCCGCCTTTCGATGCGGGGTTGCTGGCGGAATCGATGCGCCTGCTCGAAGGCAGCGGATGGCTCGCCGAAGATGCATGCATCTACATCGAAATGCCCGCCGTCCAGGGCGTACCCGAGCTGCCCGACGGCTGGCGTGCGCATCGGACGGGACGGGCGGGAGCGGTCGGGTATCATCTCGCCCGGCGCAAGGGCGAGGAACCCCATAGGTGAATCCGAAGCGCAGCGCAGTCTATCCAGGCACGTTCGATCCCATTACGAACGGCCACCAGGACCTCGTGCGCCGCGCGGCGGGGATCTTCGACCGCGTGGTGATCGGCATCGCAGCGAACACGGGAAAGGCGCCGCTCTTCACGCTCGACGAGCGCGTTGAACTCGCGAGAGTGGTGCTCGGGGATCTCGCCAACGTCTCGGTGCTCGGCTACGGGGGGCTGACCGTCGATTTTGCCCGGGAGCAGGGCTGCGGCATCGTGGTCCGGGGACTTCGCGCGATGTCGGACTTCGAGTTCGAATTCCAGCTCGCCAACATGAGCCGCCACCTGGCGCGCGACGTGGACTATGTCTTCATGACGCCCTTGGAACAATTCACATTCATCTCGTCCACGCTCGTGCGCGAGATCGCGCTCTTCGGCGGCGATGTCTCGCAGTTCGTGCACCCGGCTGTCGCCGAGGCGCTGAGCGGGCACAAGAAGGCTTAGCTCTGGCAACGCGCGCACCAGTAGGTGCTGCGCCGTCCCTGGGTGAACCTCCGGATCGGCATTCCGCAGCGGCGGCAAGGCTTGCCATCCCGCTCATAGACGTGCAGGCGCTGGCCAAAATAGCCGGGCATGCCCGAGGCGTCGACGTAGTCGCGCAGCGTGGTCCCGCCGACGCCGATGGCCTCGCCGAGTACGTCGCGAATCGCGTCGACCAGCAGCGCCATGCGCGCGCGGCTGACGCGGCCGGCCGCGAGCCCTGGCCGGATGCCGGCGCGGAACAACGCCTCGCTCGCGTAGATGTTGCCGACACCTGCCACGATGCGCGAATCCATGATGAATGCCTTCACGGAGGCGCGCCGCCCCCGCGACTGCCGCCAGAGCGAGGCAGCGCTGAATTCAGGGGACAGGGGCTCTACCGCGAGGTTCGCGAGCAGCCGGTGGCGCGCGGGCTCCCTGGTCGTGAACAGGAAGCAGCCGAAGCGGCGCGGGTCGTTGAAGCGCAGGCAGCGCCCCGAGTCGAGCACGAGATCCACATGGTCGTGGGCAAGCGGCGGCGCAGCGGCGTCGAGGATGCGCAGGCTGCCTGACATGCCGAGATGAACGATCAGCGTGCCTGCGTCGGTCACGATGAGAAGGTACTTGGCGCGCCGCCCCACGGAGCGGATCCGCGCACCGCCAAGCCTGGACGGAAGGCTCCTCGAGATGCGCCAGCGCAGGCGCCATTCGCGCACGCGCAGGCTTTCGATGCGCCGGCCGACGAGCCAGGGCTCGATGCCCCGGCGCGTCGTTTCTACCTCCGGTAACTCCGGCATCCCACGGTGCCCGGCCTCAGAACTTCGTCCTGAACTCGACGAAGTAGCGCCGCGGCTCGTTGATGAAGCCGGTCAGGTTGTTGAAGTCGATGCCGCCGACGGCCTCGATCTCGTTGGTGATATTGCGGCCATAGACGGCGATTTCCTGCTTCCCGTCGTTCCAGTTGTAGCCGACGCGCAGGCCGCCCTCGAGCAGGTCCTTGCCCGTGAACTCCCGGGATTCGTACAGGAAGAAGTTGACGTCGCTGCGGTACGACCAGTCGGTGTAGACGTAAAATTCGCCGTTCGAGACCGGCATGCCCCAGCGCGCGGTGAGGTTCGCGATCATCTCGGGCGACTGCGGCAGGCGGTTGCCGTCGATGCTGACCGTGGCCGGCACGAAGGGCGGGATCGCCGGCGAGATGACCGGGTCCGTGAAAGTGCAGCCGCCATTGCAGACTTGCACGCCCAGGTTCGGGTCGTTGATCTCGGTGTCGTTGTAACTCGCGCCGACCGTCACCAGGAGGTGGTCAGTCAGGTAGGCCTCGAAGTCGAGTTCCGCGCCCTGGCCGTCGGTCTTGTCCGCGTTGATCAGCGTGTTGAAGTTCGTCCCGCCGCCGACAGCCGTCAGCTGCTGGTTGTCCATCGTGTACTTGTAAATCGAGAAGCTGAGCCGGCCGCGGTCGTTGAACAGGCTGGTCTTGATGCCGGCTTCGTAGGAAATGATGTCCTCGGCCTTGGCGACGGATACGGTGTCGCCGAACAGCAGGCGACCCTGGATCGACGGCGCGCGGAATCCCTCGGCCACGCGCGCATAAAGGTTGGTGTCGTCGCTGAGCGCCCAGGTGGCGCTGACGTCCCAGTCGAGATGGTTCTCGTCGGTATCGACGTCGATCGGGCCGATCGGGCCCGCGCCGACAGGCGAAAGGAAGCGCTCGGCCGTGAAGTCCTTCTGGTCATCCGTGTACCGCAGGCCCGCGCTCAGCGTGAACGCGTCGCTCAGCTTGAAATCACCCGACGCGAATACCGCCCAGGCCGTGTTGTCCTGCTGCTGCTGCACGTCGCCGTTCCTGACGCCGTTTGCGAAGGTGTCGTAGTTGAAGCTGTCGATGGTCAGCTCTTCGTCGAAGTAGTAGAGGCCTGCCTGCCAGTCGAACTTGCCCTGGTCCCGTGATTCCCAGCGCAACTCCTGGGTAAACTGCTTGTGGCCGTGCAGGCCGTCCGCGGACTCCGCCGCGAACGGTATGAAGCCCGGGCCGGACGGCGGCGCGAATACCGCGCCGTAGCCGCCGTCGATGTCGCCGCGGGAGAACACCTCGACCGACTCGTAGCCCGTAATGGAATAAAGGGTCACGCGGCCGAATTCGTAGGCGATGCGGAGGCTCCCGCCGGCCGAGTCGAGGTTCTGGTCGTTCTGGCCGTCGAGGGCAACCTGGTTCTCGCTGAAACCGGGCACCAGGTTGTTGGTTCCGGGCACGAAGATATTGGCGCGGAACATGCGCGCCGTGCCGTCGAGGTTGCGTGCATGCACGTTGAACAGGGCCGAGAGCTGGTCGCCCGGCTCGTAGAGGAGCTGCAGCCGACCCGCGGTCTCGTCGAAGCCCTCGTACTGGTCGCCCTTGCGGGTAAACGTGTTGTCGACCCAGTCGTCGCGATGCTGGTAGATGCCGGAAAGCCGCATCGACCAGTTGTCGCTGAGCGCGCCGCCGACGGCTCCCTCGATATTCACCGAGTTTTGCGAGCCGTAGCTCGCCTGGACGTAGCCGCCCTGTTCGCGCGAGGGGCGCACGGAATTGAACTTGATGACGCCGGCCGGCGTGTTCCGGCCGAACAGCGTGCCCTGGGGCCCGCGAAACATCTCGACCATCTCGAGATCGAATACGGGGAAGCCCTTCAGGATCGGGTTCTCCTGCACGACGTCGTCGTAGACAAGCGACACCGGCTGCGACGCGTTCAGGTCGAAATCGGTGTTGCCGATGCCGCGAATGTAGAAACGCGGAAATGCGCGGCCGAACGACGATTCGATGTTAAGGCTCGGCAGTCGCGCAGACAGAAAGCGGATGTCGTCGCCGCCGGAGCGCGCGACGTCCAGCGCATCGTCGGAGAGTGTCGAGACCGCGACCGGCACGTCCTGGATGTTCTCGCTGCGGCGCTGGGCGGTGACGATGACGTCGCCAAGCGTGGTGGCCTGCGCCGGGGCTTCCTGGGCCCAGGCAGCAGGCAGCGGCAGCGCCACGGCAATGGCGGCAGCAAGATATGCGTTACGCATTTTTGTACTCCCCCGGTGTCAGGCGGAGGAGTTTAGCCGAGCGGCCGCCCAGGGCCTACTTGATCTTCGATTCCTTGTAGGTCACGTGCTTGCGCACGACCGGGTCGTACTTGCTCACTTCCATCTTTTCGGGATGCAGGCGCTTGTTCTTGGTGGTCGTGTAGAAGTGACCGGTGCCGGCGCTCGAAACGAGTTTGATTTTGTCGCGCATGGCATTGACCTCAGACGTGAGTTCCGGAGGCGCGCAGATCTGCGACTACCCTGTCCAGGCCGCGCTTTTCGAGCGTGCGCAGGCCGCGGGTCGAAAGCTTGAGAGTCACCCAGCGGCCTTCGCTCTCGAGCCAGAAGCGCTGTGTGTGCAGGTTCGGCAGGAAGCGGCGGCGTTTCTTGATGTTCGAATGGGAGACCTTGTTGCCGCTGCGCGGACGCTTGCCGGTGATTTGACAGACTCGTGACATGGATTTGGCTCTCTCGGGGGCCGCGTATTAGACCAGCGAAGCAATGCACAGTCAAATCAGCGTGTTGCGCGTCAAACAAGGCCTTTTTCGGCCAGGGAAACGCAGGTGCCGTCGCCGATGATCAAGTGATCCAGCAGGCGGATCTCGACGAGTGCGAGGGCGTCGCGTAGGCGGGTCGTGATGATCTCGTCGGCCTGGCTCGGTTCCGCGATGCCGGAGGGGTGGTTGTGCGCGAGTATCACGGCCGTCGAGTTGCGGGCGAGCGCCTGCTTGACCACCTCGCGCGGGTGGACGCTCGCGCCGTCCACCGTACCGCGAAATAGCTCCTCGCAGCTCGTCAGGCGGTGGCGGCTGTCGAGGAACAGGCAGCAGAACACTTCGTGCTCGAGGTCCCGGAGCCGCGCGACCAGGTAGTCCCGGGCGGCGCGCGGGCTCGCGAGGACGGGACCGGCCTGGAGCCGTTCCAGGTGATGACGCCGCACGATCTCAAGTGCCGCCTGCAGTTCGGCCCAGCGTGCAGGCCCGATGCCGGCCTGGCCGCAAAGTGAATTCCTGCCTGCCGTGAGGAGACTTCGAAGCGACCCGAATCGAGCAAGCAGCGAGCGGGCGAGATCGAGCGCGTTCATGTGGCTGGTGCCGTGGCGCAGCCAGATCGCCAGGAGTTCGGCTTCCGACAGGGCGCCCGATCCGAGTGCGAGCAGTTTTTCACGGGGCCTTTCGGCCGGTGGCCAGTCCCGGATATGCATGCGGCGAGTCTGGGCGAATACCCAGGCGTGCGATGGTCGCAAATCGCGCCGGTACTGGGATAATCGGCGCATGAGGAAACTGCAGGTCCGGATACTCGACCCGCGAGTCGGCCAGGACTTTGCCCTGCCAGCGCACGCGACAAGCGGCTCGGCCGGCATTGACCTGCGTGCCTGCGTCGACGCAACCCTGGTCGTGCATCCGGGAGAAACACACCTCGTACCCACCGGCATCGCCATCCACCTCGAGGATCCGGGCCTGGCGGCCGTGCTCCTGCCGCGCTCCGGACTCGGCCACAAGCACGGCATCGTGCTCGGCAACCTGGTCGGCCTCATAGACTCGGATTACCAGGGGCAGGTGATGGTCTCGGTGTGGAACCGTAGTGACCATGCCTTCACGATCGTGCCCGGCGACCGGATCGCGCAGATGATCGTCGTGCCCGTCGTGCAGGTGGAGCTCGACGTCGTCGCCGAGTTCGAGGAGAGCACCCGGGGAGCGGGAGGGTTCGGAAGCTCGGGCCGCGGCTGAAACGGCTCAGCGCGGCTGGATCGCGCGCAATTCCTGGTAACGACTGATGTCCGCCTCAAACGTCAGGCGGATGTTTTCGCGCTCCTGCCGGCGCCTCTCAAGGTTCGCTTCCTGGGTCTGGATGTCATTCGCCGACCGCTCGAGGTCGGTCGCCACTTCCTCGGGCAGGGGCGGGGCATCAGGATCCTTGTTGACCGGCGCAAAACGCGAGGCCTGGCGCTCGATCTGCGCGCGCTGGGCCCGCAGGTTCGACAGCGACTGTTCCTGGATCGTCAACTGGGCATCGACGAGATCGAGGCGGTTGTCGCGCAGGGCCTCGATCTCCTTGACCGACTGGTAGGTCTGCAGCAGCACGCGGTCCCGGAGCCTGCGCTTCTGCTCTTCGCGGGCCGCCTTGTCTTCGGCCGCCTTGGCCGCGGCTTCCTCCGGCGTGATCGTTCCTTCTTCCCGGCCGACCTTGACGCCCTGCTTGTTGAGGACGTCGCGGTCCTGTTCGGCGTATTCGGCCGGCACGCTGTCGCCATAGTGGACCTGGCCATTCTTGTCGACCCAGCGGTACAGCTTCTTCTGCTTGTCGGTCTGCCCGGCCGCTCCGCTCGCAAGGACTGCGAGCATCAGGGCGGGCAACAGGACTTTGGTCGACCAGGCGTTCATCCGGAGCACCTCTGCCGGCATATTCTCGGTTCCCGGCCCGGCGTCGAACGTAACTGCTTCACGCTTCCGTGTCGACACCATGGTTCCTGCGGTGGTTCCTGAGCGACGCGAGCTCGTCGCTGTCGTCCCCGGCCCCCATGTACTCGATCAGGTGATCGAGGGTAATGATCCGGATCACCGGGACGCCGTAGGAAGACTGGATCTCCTGCACCGCGGATTGCCGCCCCAGGCCGCGTTCCTGCCGGTCCAGCGCCAGCACCACGCCCGCCAGGACGGCGCCCGCGGACCTGACGATCCCGACCGATTCGCGGATGGCGGTCCCCGCGGTCACGACGTCATCGACAATCAGCACTCGGCCCTCCAGCGGCGCCCCGATGAGGGACCCGCCCTCGCCGTGCGCCTTCGCCTCCTTGCGGTTGTAGGCGATCGGCACGTTGCGTCGGTGATGCACCGCGTATGCGACCGCGGTCGCCGTCACGAGCGGGATGCCCTTGTACGCGGGACCGAAGAGCATGTCGAAGGATGGGCCGGCATCGACGATCGCCTGCGCGTAACAGGCGCCGAGCCGGGCAAGGGAGCCGCCGTCGTTGATGAGGCCCGCATTGAAGAAATAGGGACTCGTCCGGCCGGACTTGAGTGTGAAGTCGCCGAAGCGCAGCACATGCTTCGCCAGGATCATCTCAATGAACTCTTTCTGGTGCGGTCGCATGCAGGTACTGTGCGCCCTTGCGTATCATGGCCGGTCGGCCGCGACTCCAGCATGCGCATCCTCACACTCAACTGCAACGGTATCCGCTCTGCGGCCAGCAAGGGGCTGTTCCAGTGGCTGCCCGAGCAGGGCGCGGACGTCGTCTGCCTGCAGGAGACGAAGGCGCAGGAACACCAGCTCGGTGATGAATGCTTCCGGCCGGCCGGCTACCACTGCCGTTATTTCGATGCGAAGCGGCCCGGTTACAGCGGCGTTGCGGTCTATTCCCGGCAGAAGCCCGAGCGGGTCACCGCGGGCTTCGGCGTACCCGAGTTCGATGGCGAGGGCCGCTATCTTGAATTCCGGTTCGGGCGGTTTTCGGTCGTCTCCCTGTACCTGCCCTCGGGCTCCTCGGGGCCCGAGCGACAGGCATCGAAGTACCGATTCCTCGACGCATTCCTCCCATACCTGAAGAAGCTTTCGCGTCGCGACCGCGACTACATTCTCTGCGGCGACATCAATATCGCGCACCGCGAGATCGACCTGAAGAACTGGAAATCGAACCGGAAGAACTCCGGGTTCCTTCCGGAAGAACGCGCCTGGCTCGATCGCGTCTTCGGCGAGCTCAAGTGGGTGGACGCGTTCCGCGAAGTGGACCCGCGGCCCGAGCAGTACACCTGGTGGTCGAACCGCGGCCAGGCACGCGCGAAGAACGTCGGTTGGCGCATCGACTACCAGATCGCGAGTCCGCGGCTGGCGGGGCGCGCGCGCAAGGCATCCATCTACCGCGATTCCTGGTTCTCCGATCACGCGCCGCTCACGATGGACTACGAGTTGTGAAGGCCTGGAGCGCGCTCAGGCCCTATCTCGAGAAGGAATCACTCGCCGCATTCTTCGTCGGCGTCTCTTCCGGTTTTCCCTACGCGATGATCGGCGCCACGCTGACTACGCGCCTGGCGCAGGACGGAATCGACAAGCGGACCATCACGGCTTTCACGTTCGCTTTCCTCGTCTATAACCTCAAGGTCTTCTGGGCCTGGATCGTCGACGGCGTGCGGATTCCGCTGCTCGGCCGGCTCGGCCAGCGCGTTTCCTGGCTGCTCCTTGCCGGCGCCGGCGTGATCGCGGCGGTCGTCAACCTCGCTTTCGCGGATCCCGCTGCCAGCATCCAGGCGACGGTCATCGCGGCGGTCCTGGTCGGCATTGCCGGGGCCACCTACGACATCGTCATCGACGCCTACCGGATCGAAACGCTGAAGCCACGACAGCTGGGGGTCGGATCCGGCATGTCCCAATACGGATGGCGGATCGGTTCGGCGGCCGCGGGCGGGCTCGCGCTCGTCGTCGCGGAGCGCATGGGATGGACGACTGCCTACGTCGCCTGTGCCGCATTCGCGCTGCCGGCGATGCTGACCGGCCTCGTTCTGGGCGAGCCCGCGCGGCACGTCACGATCGAGAAGAAAGGCGTGTCCGCCGTCTGGGCCTCCATCATCGGGCCATTCGCGGAGTTCATGGGTCGATCCGGCGCCTGGCTCGTGCTGCTGTTCGTTCTCGTGCACAAGATCGGAGACACGCTTGCCAACCTGACACTGCGCCTCCTGTTCAATGACCTCGCGTACACGAACGGCGAAATCGCCTTGTATGACGTCGGCTTCGGCTTCTGGGCGTTCCTGGCCGGTATTTTCGTGGGCGGCATCCTCTACACGAAGCTGGGCCTGAAACGATCCGTACTGCTCGCGTTGGTCCTGATGTGCGTTTCGAACCTGGGCTTTGCGCTGCTCGCGGCGGCAGGGCACAGCAACATCGGCCTCGCCGCCGCGATCGGGTTCGAGAATTTCGCGAGCGGCTATGGCGGCGTCGTCGTCGTGGCGTACTTCTCCGCGCTCTGCAACCTCCAGTTCACTGCGGCGCAGTACGCGCTGATCTCGGCAGGCGCGAGCGTTCTCGGTCGTCTCCTGACCGGCGGAACAGCGGGCGGCCTGATCGAGTCGCTGGGATACGTGAATTTCTACCTGCTCACGACCGTCGCGGCCCTGCCGGGCATCCTGCTGTTCTGGTTCATGATGCGCGCGGGTATGATCGATCGCGCACTCGGGACAGCAGGCCGCAGCGGCGAATGATCGACGAACTTGTCAAGTTTTTCGTGCTCTTCTTCGTGATCGTCGAGCCGATTTCGCTGGTACCGATTTTTGCGGCGCTGTCCGAAGGCGCGGACGAGGAGTTCCGGCGCCACATGGCAATGAAGGCGGTGTTGCTGGCCGCCGGCATGTTCCTGCTGTTCGCCGTGGGCGGCGCGTGGTTCCTGCGCGTCATGGGCATCAGCATCGAGGCGTTCCGCATCGCCGGCGGCATCATGCTTTTCCTGATCGCGCTCGAGATGGTTTTCGCGCGGGAGTCGGGCACGCGCCAGACGACGCAAGAGCGGGTGGAGGCCAGACAGCGCGCTGACATCTCGGTCTTTCCGCTCGCATTTCCATTCATTGCAGGGCCGGGCGCGCTGGCTATCGTGCTGCTGACGTTCGGCGCATCGCGCGGCGATTTCTCGCTGTCGGCGGGCCTGTTCGGCGTCGTCCTCGTGGTCCTCGCGATCACCTACATCCTGATGCGCCTGACGCCGCTCGTGACGAGGGTCATGGGCGTGACCGGCGGCAATGTTGTCAACCGGCTTTCCGGTGTCGTGCTCGCCGCACTTGCGGTGCAGTTCATCATCGACGGCGCGACCAGCGCGTTCGGCTAGCGTCGGACGAATTCCAGGTCGAACACCTCGTGTCCGAGCCGCCGCCCGCGGCTCTCGAATCGGGTCGCGCCGCGGTCCGGGCGATCGACGCAGCCGCCCGACGACGCGGCGTTGGTGAACTCCGGCGAGGCACCCAGGACTTCGAGCATCCAGGCCGCGTAAGGCTCCCAGTCCGTCGCAAGCTTCAGCCGGCCGCCCGGCCGCAGCCGGCTGGCGACGAGCGCGGCAAAAGCGGGCTGCATGATGCGCCGTTTGTGGTGCCGCTTCTTGGGCCAGGGGTCCGGGAAGAAGAGTTGCAGCTCGTCGAGCGAGGCGGGCGGCAGCTGGTTCGTGAGGACCTCGACGGCGTCGTGCGCGATGACGCGCACATTCGTGAGTCCCATCGACTCGATCGCGAGCAGGCAATGTCCGATGCCGGGCGGGTGCACCTCAACGCCAATGAAGTCGGTGTCCGGGGATTTCGACGCAAGTGTCACCAGGGTGTCGCCGTTGCCGAAGCCGATCTCCATCACGCGCGGCGCCTGCCTCCCGAACACGCGTTCGAGTTCTAGAGGCGCGGCCGCATAAGGGATACCAAGGCGCGGCAGCAGGTCGTCTAGGGCGCGCTTCTGTGCGCGCGTGATGCGCCCGGCCCGCAGCACATAGCTTCGGACGGGCTGTCTCGGCGTATTCACGCTCGCACGATCAATTCGGGTTCCAGCGAGGCGATATCCGGGCAGCCGGTCAACGCGAGCGTGCGATCGAGCTCATCGGCGAGAATTTCGATCGCGCGCGCAACGCCGGCGCGGCCGCCGGCAGCGAGGCCGTATACGGGCGCGCGGCCGAGCAGCACGGCCTCGGCACCCTGGGCAACGGCCTTTGCGATGTCGCTTCCGCGGCGGACGCCGCCATCGACCAGGATCGACGCGCGACTGCCGATCGCGCGCGCGACTTCCGGCAGGGCGTCGAGCCCGCTGATGGCTCCGTCGAGCTGACGGCCGCCGTGGTTTGACAGGACGATGCCATCGACGCCGGCGGCGACCGCGCGCTCGGCATCGTCCGCGCGCAGCACGCCTTTCAGCAGGAGCTTGCGCGGCCAGCGGTCGCGGAAGCGCTTGACGTCATCCCAGGTGAAGGAGGGATCGAACATGCCGTGGCCGACGAAGGCATTGACATCCTGGCCGTCGCCGAGCTCGCGCTCGACGTTGACGAAACGCGGCCGTCGGGTCGCAACCGTCGCCAGCCATCGCGGGTGCCGCAGCATGTCGAGCTTAGTCGCGAGCGTGAAGGCCTGCCGCGGCAGCAGCCCGGTACGCAAGTCGCCCTCGCGCTTGCCGGCCACCGGGAAATCGCTCGTGAGCATCACGCACTCGAAGCCGGCGTCCTGCGCGCGGGCCATGATCGCATCGGTAATACGGCGCTCGGAGAACACGTAGGCCTGCAGCCAGAGCCTCCCGCCCGCCTCGCGCGCGATGTCCTCCACGAGGCTCATGGAGACCGTCGACATCGCGAATGGCAGGCCGGCGCCCGCGGCCGCCCGTGCGAGCTCCATGTCACCGTCACGCCAGCTGAGCCCGTTGAGGCCCGTCGGGCCAACGACGGCCGGCATCGCCGCGGGCGCGCCGAGGATGCGCGCCGTGAGGTCGCGCTTGGCGACGTCGACCAGCGTGCGGGGCCGGAATCTCAGGCGGGCAAAGGCCTCGCGGTTGGCGGCGAGCGTGAGCCCGTCCTCCGCGCCCCCGTCCACATAGGTGAATACGAAGCGTGGCAGCCGCCGCCTTGCGATCGCGCGAAGTTGCTCGACGTTGATCGCGTCCTCGCAATGCATCGCGTTTCCTATGCCGACTGCCCGGCGATGCGGCCGGAGAACAGGCAACCGCCGAGAAACGTCCCCTCGAGGCCGCGTTTGCCATTCATGCCGCCGCCGCCGAATCCTGCGGCTTCGCCCGCGGCGTAAAGGCCCTCGATCGGCCGGTTGTTGTTCCCGAGCACGCGGCCTTGCAAGTCTGTCTGGATGCCGCCCATGCTCTTGCGGCTGATGATGTATTCACGGATGGCCATCAAGGGCCCCGCGTCGCGGGCCCGGATCGGCTGGAATGCGCAGGTCCGGATCCGGTCGGCCGGCCAGCGCCGGAGCCACGCGATTCGCCGCAACTGCTCGTCGTTGTGGAAGCGCACGCCCCGGCGGATGGCGGCGTCGTAGCCCGCGACGGCCGACTCGACTGCAGCCAGTTCCACGACGTCGTCGCCGTTAAGTGCGTTCATGCGTTCGACGAGCTCGGGCAGCGTGTCTGCCTGGACCACGTCCTCGCTGTTGCGTGTCAGTTCATCGAACAGCCAGCGATTGCCGAACAGGAGGTCGCGCGCGACCTGGAGCCTTTTCCGGTCGCGGATCGCGGGATTGAATTCCGCGCCGGACACGGCAAGCTCACGCAGGGCGATTTTCCGGTTCAGCAGTTGCCAGCTGTAGCCGCCGGGCTGGTGGCAGATGCGTGCGACGAGGTCATGCGTGTCGAAGCCCGAGACCAGCGGCATGGGCCCGATGCGTTCGCCGCGCGCATTGAGCCAGAGCGCGGACTTCGGCGGTATCAGGGAGAGGCCATGCCCGGGCTTGCGAGGTCGCCAGTGGCGGATGCCCGCCGCATAGTTCCACTGCCAATCGAGGTGCGTCACGCTGGCGCCTGCGCTGTCGGCGGCGTCGTGCAGCCGGCCGTCCGCGAAGCGATGCGAGCCGTTCAGGATCACGGGTGGCGGGTCGCCCCAGTCCGCATGCCAGTGCCGGCGCACGCGCTCGATGTCGCCGTTGATTCCGCCCGCCGCGATGACGACCGATTCGCTCTCGACCTCGAATGGCGCACCGCCAGGCTCGACGGCGCCCCGCAATCCCACGATCCTGCCCGCCCGAGTGAGGAATGCATCAACACGATGGCCGAAACGCATCTCGAGCAGCTTGCGCTGGGGATGGCCGAGCAACCGGCCGACGAGGCTGTCCGAGAGCGCGCGTCCCGTGCCCCAGACGAGGTGGAATCGCGGTACGGAGTTGCCGGGCGAGTACAGCCCGCGCTCGACCCACATCGGCATGGGCATGAAGCGGATGCCGAGGGCGACGAGCCAGTCGTGTATCTCCGGCACGCAGCGTTCGACATAAGCCCGCGCCCAGGCTCGCGGCCAGGCATCGCCGGGCCCGAGTTCGCCGAATGCCAGCCAGTCGGACCAGGCAAGCTCGACGTTGTCGCCGATTCCGCGGCGTCGCTGCAGGGGCGATCCGGCGAACCAGAGGCCGCCGAAAGCGTCCTTCGCCTGGCCACCCAGGTTCTCCTCGATGTCCCGGTCGAGCAGCAGGACACGACGCCCGCGGCCCAGCGCCTCGAGGGCCGCCGCGATGCCCGCGATTCCCGCGCCGGCGATCGCGACGTCGGTGGAATGGCTACCTGTGCGCATGAGGGAGTATATTCCGCGCGAACAATGATCCCGGGAGTGAGGACATGAATTGCAGATCGCTTGCGCTTCGCCCGATTGTGGCGATTCTGACCGTTCTCGTCCTGGCGGCGAGCGCCCAGGCCCAGGGCGTGCTCGACACCAAGAAAGGCAAGGGTGGCTCGGATGTCCAGGGGGCGGCGGGCACACAGGGTGCGCAAGGCGCGGCCAGCGACCTCGAGAAATGCGACAAGCCAATGGGCGCGATGGCTGTCGTCGAACCGCAGGACTACGTCATGGGCGCGCTCGCCCGCTACAACCTGCAGTCCCCGGTCGGCCTCATCCGCATGATGATCCAGCAGTCCAACTGCTTCATCGTCGTCGAGCGCGGCCAGGGCATGCAGAACATGATGCAGGAGCGGGCGCTCGCGGGCGGCGGCGAGATGCGCCAGGGCTCGAACATCGGCGGCGGCCAGATGGTCGCGGCCGATTTCATCCTGACGCCGGCCGTCGTGTTCTCGGAAAACAATGCCGGTGGAGTAGGCGGCGCGCTCGGCGGGATGCTCGGCGGCAAGGCGCGCGTGCTCGGCGCCGTAGCGGGCGGACTCAAGTTCAAGGAAGCGCAGACCAGCATGCTGGTCGCCGACGCGCGCTCCGGCGTGCAGGTCGCCTCGGCGGAGGGCAGTTCCAAGAAGGCTGACCTGAATCTCGGTGTGGGTCTTTTCGGCGGCGGCGCGGCCGGCGGCATCGGCGGTTATGGCAACACGAACGAGGGCAAGATCATTGCGGCTTCCTTTGCCGACAACTACAACAACGTCGTGCGCGCAATCCGGAACGATCCTAGCCTTCAGAGGGACGTCGGCACGCTCGCGCAGGAAGCGGCGGCCGGCGGCTCGACCAAGGCGGGCGCCGTCTTCAACGAGGGCGACGTGCTCTCCCCGAAGATCGCGGGCGTGAAGATCATGGGCAGCGCCGCGGAAACGGGCAAGGCGGTCGCAACCCTAGACAAGGGCGAGGAGCTCATCTACATGGGCGCCGAGGAGAACGGATTCCTGAAGGTCGAGTCCGGCAAGGGCAGCGGCTGGGTCAAGAAGATCCTCGTCACGAAGTAAGGGCCGCACCGACAATCCGCTGAATCAAGCGGGTGTAGTTCAATGGTAGAACTGCAGCTTCCCAAGCTGCTAACGTGGGTTCGATTCCCATCACCCGCTCCATGAACCGCCGGGACCCGGCGCGTCAGGCCTTACGCCAGTGGTAGTGGTAGTAGACGACGGGAATCACCAGCAGCGTCATTGCCGTCGATACGAACAGCCCGAAGATCAGCGACACCGCAAGGCCGCCGAAGATCGGGTCGTCAAGGATGAAGAAGCCGCCCGCCATCGCTGCGATTGCCGTGAGCGCGATCGGCTTGGCGCGCACCGTGGCGGCGGCGATTGTTGCCTCCTGCAGGGGCTTGCCGGCACGCACCTCCTGCTGGAGGAAGTCCACCAGCAGGATCGAATTGCGCACGATGATGCCGGCGAGTGCGATCATGCCGATCATCGAGGGCGCGGTGAACTGCTGACCGAGCAGTGCGTGGCCCGGCATGATACCGATGATCGTCAGTGGAATCGGCGCCATGATAATGAGCGGCACTTTGTAGGACCTGAACTGCGCGACGACCAGCAGGTAGATCAGGACGAGTCCCGCAGCGTAAGCCGCGCCCATGTCGCGGAAGGTATCGAACGTGACTTGCCACTCGCCGTCCCACTTCAGGCTCCACTGGTAGGGATCGTCGGGCGGGCTGGTCAGGCGCTGCGCGATCGGCCTGCCCTCGATCGGCTTGTCTTTCAGTGAGTCGGCGATCTCGAGCTGGCCGTAGAGCGGGCTGTCGGTCCTGCCGGCGACGTCACCCGTGACGTAGACGACCGGCAGCAGGTCCTTGTGATGGATGGCGGGCTCACGCGTAGTCGCCTCGATCCGCGAGATATCCGAAAGAGGTACCAGCGCACCGGTCCGCGCGCGGACGCGCAGGCCGCCCAGGACGGCAGCGTCGGCCTTGTCGCCGGGCGCGAGCTCCACGCGCACCGGCACGGGGACCTTCGCGTTCTCGTCATGCAGGTAGGACATGTCCTCGCCGCGCAGGGCCGCTGAGACCGCCGCGGTCACGGATTCCTGGCCGACGCCAAGCCGTGCGGCGCGCGCGCGGTCCACCGCAACCACGAGCTTCTGCTGCGGGGCTTCGAGACTGTCGTCCACGTCCACCACGTCCGACGTCGACTCGAAGACTGCGCGGACCTGTCGGGCCGCCTCCATCTGCCGTGCATAGTCCAGCCCGTAGATTTCTGCGACCAGCGGGGCGAGCACCGGCGGGCCGGGCGGCACCTCCACGATCTTGACCGTGGCGCCGAACCGCCGGCCGATCTCTGCCAGCGGCGCGCGTACGGCCGTCGCGATCTCGTGCGACTTGCGTTCGCGCCGGTGCTTGTCCAGCAGGTTGACCTGCAGGTCGCCCTGGTACGGCGCGCGGCGCAGGTAGTACTGGCGCACGAGCCCGTTGAAATTGATCGGTGCCGCAGTGCCGGCGTAGATTTGGTAGTCGGTGACCTCGGGCACGGTTTCGACTTGATCGGCGAGCGCCTGAAGGACGCGGTATGTATCCTCGAGCGGCGTGCCTTCCGGCATGTCGACCAGCACCTGGAACTCGCTCTTGTTGTCGAACGGCAGCATTTTCAGGACGACCGCCCTCAGGCCGACCAGCGCGATGGACAGCGCGATCAGCGCTAGCAGGACATAGAGCAGCTTCCAGCGGTTGGCGCGGCCGTTTTCCCGCCTCAGGAACGGCGTCAGGGCCCTGGCGAAAAAGCGCTGCATTGAGTTTTCACCGGATCCGGCGGGCACTTGGGCGGCTGCCGCGTGCAGGAAAAGCCGGCGATAAAGCCATGGCGTGAACATGAAGGCGACCGCCAGCGATATCAGCATCCCGGTGGAGGCATTGATCGGAATCGGCCGCATGTAGGGGCCCATCAGGCCCGTGACGAAAGCCATCGGGAGCAGGGCGGCAATCACGGTAAACGTCGCCAGGATCGTCGGGCCGCCAACCTCGTCCACGGCTACCGGGATCGCCTCCGAAAGCGTCCTGCCGCCCAGTTGCATGTGACGATGGATGTTCTCGACCACCACGATCGCGTCGTCCACCAGGATGCCGATGGAGAAAATCAGCGCGAACAGGGACACGCGATTGAGCGTGAAGCCCCAGGCCCAGGACGCGAACAGCGTGATGGCGAGCGTCACGATCACGGCCGCGCCGACGACGACCGCCTCGCGCCTGCCCAGCGTCACCAGCACCAGCGCGACGACCGAAAGCGTCGCGAAAACGAGCTTCTTGATCAGGGTCCGCGCCTTGTCCTCGGCGGTCGCCCCGTAATTGCGGGTGACCGTGGCATGGACACCGTCGGGGAAATGGATGCCGCGCATCTGCTCGAAGCGGGCGATCACATCCGCAGCGACGTCGACCGCATTCGCACCGGGCTTCTTTGACACGCTGATGGTGACGGCAGGGTAGCGACCAGCCGCCCGGGCCCTCCGGACCCCGCCAGCCGGGCCGGCGCCGATGCTAACGTAGCGTTCGGGCTGGTCCGCGGACTCGCCGACGTCAGCGACATCGCGCAGGAACACGGGCGCATCGTCGCGGACGCCAACCACGAGATCCGCGACTTCCTCGGGCGTCATCAGGAAGGTGCCGGCCTGCACGAGGATCTCGCGGTTGTCCCGCACTTCGCTGCCGGCGTCGGCAGATGCATTCGCGGACGACAGCGCATGTCGCAGGTCGTCGAGCGCGAGGCCGTATCCGGCCAGGCGCTGAGGGTCGAACACGACGTGCACGACGCGGTCCGGCCCGCCCAGCGTCTCGATGTCACGGGTACCCGGCACGCGCTGGAGTTCGGCCTCGATGGCGTGCGCGATGCGCAGCAGGTCCGCCCCCGTGATCTCCGGGTTCTCGCTCCACAGCGTGCCGGCGACGATCGGCACGTCGTCGATGCCCTTGGGCTTGATCAGCGGCATGCCGACGCCGACATTCGGCGGCAGCCAGTCCTGGTTCGAGTAGAACGCGTTGTAGAGACGCACGATGGCATCCGTGCGCGGTTCGCCGACCTTGAAGCGCACGGTCAGCATCGACATCCCAGGAGTCGAGGCGGAGTACACGTGCTCAACCCCTTCGATCTCGGACACGATCTGCTCGGCAGGCGTCGTGACGAGCGATTCCACCTCCTTGACGGAGGCGCCCGGGAAGGGGATGAAGACATTGGCGAAAGTGACGTTGATCTGCGGCTCTTCTTCGCGGGGCGTAACGACCACGGCGAAGAGACCCAGCAGTATCCCGCTCAGCGCCAGGAGCGGCGTGATCTCGGTCGCGAGGAACGCCTTTGCGATGCGCCCGGAAATGCCGAGACGCATTTCCGGAGGCGAACTCACGAGTCAGACCCGGCGGCCGGCTGGCTCCGGTAGGCGATTCCCGCGGCGATGGGATCCGTGGCCACCCTTTCGCCCGAGGCGAGTCCCGCGAGTACGGGTACGCCGCCGTCGGCGGCGGGCGACCCGAGGCGGAGATAACGCAAGCTGATGCGCCCGCCCGGATTGACAACGTAGGCCCCGGTCAGCTCGCCGCGGCGAACGACCGCCTTCGCCGGCACCAGCAGCCGCTCTTCCTCGCCGCTCACGAAGGCGACCTTGACCAGCGTGCCCGGGTACACGCCATGATGCTCGTCCGGCGGCAGTTCGACCAGGACACGGAAGCTGTGCGTGACCGGGTCGGCGCTCGGTGGAATGCGCAACGCGCTCGCGTCAACTGAGCTGCCGTCAGGCAACAGCACGCGCGCCTTGCGGTGCCGGCGCAGCGGCCCGATATGCTGCTGCGGCACCTCAACGACCACGCGCAGGTGCTCGAGCGAAAGGCCCGTCATGATCGGCTTGCCGGGCGCGACCGTCTCGCCCAGCTGGACGTGCCTTGCAACGACGATGCCGGCATAGGGCGCGACGATCGTTGTGTATGCGTACCCTTCGCGCGCCTCGGCAAGCTGGGCGCGAGTCGATTCCGCCCGTGCACGCGCGGCGTCGAAGTCCGCCCGGGCCTTGTCGAACTGCGCCTTCGCAATCAGCTTTTTCTCGTAGACATCCCGTGTCCGGTCGAAGGTAAGCTGCGCCTCCGCAACCCGCGCCTGCGCCTCCGCCGCGGACGCCTCCAGCGCCTGCCGCCGCGAGCGCTGCTCGGTGGCGGTGAAGCGGACGATGACAGCGCCCTTCTCGACGTAGTCGCCCACGTCGTACGGCAGCTCCACGACGCGCCCGCTGGTCTGCGCGGCGACGGTGGACTGGTTGAGCGCCTCGACCGCGCCGTCGAATGCCGTCTCTCGCGCGACGCGCGCAGAATGCACGACGACGGTTGCGAGGGCGGCTGCCGCGCCCTTCGCGTCGGCGCCAGCCGCGGACTGAGAAGAATCCGAGCAGGCGGCCGCGAGCGCCGCCGCGGCGATCCACACCGGCAGCCGGCGCGCCATGGCGTTCACCACGGCGCCCGCTAGCCGCGCGCCGCGGGCGGGCAGAACGCAGCCCCGGACCTGACGCCGAGCTTCTGGAGGATCATCGCCAGTGGGCAAAATCCTGTGAAGGAAGCCTGGAACATGTTCGCGCCGACGAAGGCCGTGAACCAAAGCCAGTTGACGCTGTGAAGCCGTGAAAGGACCAGCGATGCGAGCACGAAAAGCCCGCCGATACGGAAGACCCACTGGTCGACCGTTGCGGACCGGCCTTGCGGCGAAGCGAGAGTTTGAGTCGTCATGGTTTGCCTCCGGATGAAATGAGCATGGAGCGCACCGTGGGCTCGAGACCGCTGAGCCCGGCGGCTCGGCCGTGGGCCAGGGCATCCTCGACGCCCTGGCCATGTATGTAGAAAGCCTCGAGGGCGAACAGTGCACCAACGCGATTGCCGCTGCCGCAATGGACGAGCACCGGTTTGTCGCAGGTCTCCATGAGTTGGTGGAGCCTGCGCGATGCCTCCTGCGACACGTCGCAAGCGGCGCCGACGGGCAAGGACTCGTAATGCAGTCCCAGAGATTCGGCCGTTGCCTTTTCGTCCCAGCCGCACTCGCCAGCCGGACAGAGACTGATGACGGTCCTGAGCCCCGCGTCACGCGCCGCGCGCAATTGCTGCGTGTCGGGCTGCCCGGAAGTCCAGACATCCGCGGAAAGCCTGCGCAAGGCCGGAATCCCGAGTTCTTTCATTGCGGCCTCAATTGGCTTAGCGGCGCCGGGGCCGCACGGCGCTGCAGAAGTGCCCGTGCAGCACCCGGATCACGTCGAGGGCGGGCCCGGGCCGGACCCGATAGTGAATGGTCTGCGATTCGCGCCGCGTCGCCACGAGCCCGTCGTCCCGAAGCACGGCGAGGTGCTGCGACAGCGCAGACTGCGAGAGCGAAATGCGTTCGTTGAGCGCGCCCACGGACATCTCGCCTTCGCCGAGCACGCACAGGATCTGCAGGCGATACGGATTGGCCATCGCTCGAAGCAGGGCGGCGGCCGACTCGGCGTGCGCCGACATTTCATCGGCTGGGGGCAGCTTGGCGGTCTGGATCGCAGTGGTCATAAATTAACTATTGCTAATTGAGTGAGAGCTAATATAATGATCTTGGATTGTCATTGCAAGCACCCGCGTGGTGTAGAGGATGTGTAATGGCACCTGTAGTCGTCATGGGCGCGGGCATCGGCGGAATGCCGGCGGCGTACGAGCTCACGAGGCCGCATTCGAGAAGTACTTCATGCGCAAAATGAAAAGCGGCAACGTAGTGCCCGTCTACGAGCGATACGTACTGCGCGCACTGGGCATCCTTCCGCTCAAGGAAAGGCTGCCTTGATCCGGCGCTGCGCGCATTGCGGCGTACAGAATCGTGTGCCCGCGAGGCATCTTGCCGACACCGGCCGCTGCGGAGGGTGCAAGCAGTCGCTCCCGCCGCTGGCCGAGCCGCTCGAGGTCGGGGCCGCCGAATTCGGCGAGATCACGCGCGAGTCCCTCGTGCCCGTGCTCGTGGATTTCTGGGCGCCGTGGTGTGGTCCCTGCCGCACGGCCGCGCCGGAAGTCGCCAGGGCCGCGGCCGGCCTTTCCGGTGAAGCGATTGTGCTCAAGGTCAATACCGAGGACCACCCGATGCTGGCTTCTTCCTACGAGGTCCGCAGCATTCCCAACTTCGCGCTGTTCCGGAACGGCGTGCTCACGTGGCAGCAGCCGGGATTGCTGGGGCACCGGCAACTGGAGCAGCTGGTGCGGGGAGCCACCTGACTCCGTGCGCCGCACCAACCGAACCGGTTGTCACGGGCAGGCCGGGTCCGCGGCCAGCCGCTACTGGCGCTCGCTGATCCTTGCCGTCGCGGGACTCGCCCCAGCCGTCTGCGCCGCCGGCGAGCTCGCGGACCTGCTGCACGAGAGCCTTGATCATCCTTCCGTCAATGCCGCGGAGTTTGCAAGCGATGCGTTGCGCGAGGAGATGTCCGCGGAAACAGGCCGGTATTTCGGCAGCGGCGCCATGTTCGCGGATGCCTCGAGCTACGACGACCAGAGATTCCTGGGCGTCCTGACACCGGGTGCGTTCGCCAATCCGCCGTTTGCGCAGGACGTCCGCCGCTACGGCTTGAGCTACAGCGTTCCGGTGGACCTTGCCGGCGCCATTCGCGCGTCACGTAGCGCTCTCGAACACGGACTGGCCGCGGCTCGCCTGGCCGAGCGGCAGGCGACGTTGCTCAAGCTGGCGGACACAACCGCCGCCTACGTCCAGCTTCAGGCGCTGCTGCGGCAGCAACGCGTGCTCGCCGTCCAGCGTGAGCGAGTCACGCAGACGGTTGAGCGCGTCAGGCTCGAGGTCAAGACTGAGCAGGCCTCCATCGCGGAGTTGCGCCTGGCAGAGGCCGAACAAAGCAGGCTTCGCTCCGACGAGATTCGGCTCACCGGCGCGATCGAGCTCGCACAGGCAGCGCTTGAGGAAAGCAGCGGCCGCCGGCTCGTGCCGACGAGCGCCGCCATCGCGATTCCCGCCTGGGACGCGCCCGCCCCGGAGGACCTGTTGCCGGCGGCGCTGGCTCACGAGCGCGAGAACACGGCCGCCGAGCGTGCACGCGCGACCGAGCGTGCGCTCTGGCCCGCATTGTCGATCGGGACCGACTACACGCAGTTCGAAGGAGGCGGCAATGAGTCGGACGCCTGGGGCGTGATGGTCCGGCTGGTAGTGCCGTTCGATCCGGCGGGCTGGCGGCGGGTGTCCGCCGCGAAGGCCCAGGCGAAGGCGGCTGGGCAGAGCGCACTGGCGGCAGATCGCGAGTCGCGGCGCGCCTGGACCAGCCTCTCAACCGCCTACCGCAGCGCCATGGCGGATGTCGCGGCGTTACGCGACGAGATCGCCGCGCGTGAGGAGGTCGTACGCGTCCAGGCTGAGCTCGAGCGCGTCGGGCTCGCGTCGCTCGAGGAATTCCTTCGCCAGCAGCGTGACCTGCTGGACGCGGAATCGCGGCTGGGCGCGGCCGAGGCGCAAGCCGTCAACTCCTGGGCGGCCGCCCAGGCCCTGTCCGGGACGCCGGCGGAACGTTTCATCGAGCGTATCGACGGGGCGGGCGGTCCGGCGCCCGGCGCCGGCGGAACTTCCGCGCCGTGACGGAGGGCAGGAACGAGCTGGTCGCAATCGCACGCGAAGCCTCGGCTCGCGCGCACGCGCCGTATTCCCGCATCAACGTCGGTGCGGCGATTCGCTCGGCAACCGGCGCGATCTACATCGGAGCCAACGTCGAGAACGCCGCTTACCCGCTCGGCAACTGCGCGGAGACGAGCGCGATCGCAGCCGGGGTCGCGGCCGAAGGCGTGACGTTCCGGGTCGCGGAAATTGCGGTCTGGGCGACGGATGGCGCGGGCAGCCTGCTGGCCGCATCGCCCTGCGGCGGTTGCAGGCAGCGGATTCATGAGCACTCCGCCGAGGGCGGCGCGATCGTCTTCTTTCCGTGGCAGGGCGGGGCCACGCACAGGGTTAACATCCGCGAGCTGCTGCCGTTGGCGTTCAGCCTGCCGAGCGCACCGCGCCGCGAATAAGATCGACCGGGGCACGCGCACGGTCGACCAGCACACGAAGAACGTCCTGGTGCGCCTCCGGCCACCAGACGGAGCGGCCGAGCGCCCAGAAATCGACCAAGTCGCCAATCACGAAAACATTTCGGGCCTCGACTTCGGCGAGGTAGGCCAGCAGCTCGTTCGCTCGGCTGCCGCGATGCCCGAGGTGAATGTCCGATAGGAACAGGCTCCGGACTTTCATGGACAGGAGCTTGGCCGTGGCGCATTAGTGATCGGTAACAATCTGGTTAATTCTTTTTTACATTCCGTCATTTAGGCTGATAATCTCAAGCATCACATGATGACCTGGCTGCCGCAGGAGGCGATTCGCATCAAGCGCGACGGTGGCGCGCTCGATTCCCCGGACCTCGCCCGCATCGCCAATGGCATCAAGGACGGGAGTTTCAGCGACGCGCAGGTCGGCGCCTTGGCGATGGCGATCCACTACCGGGGCATGACGGACCCGGAATGCGCCGCGTTCACGCGGGCGATCCGCGACACCGGCGAAGTGTTCGACTGGAAGGGGGAATCGCCACCGGGCCCGGTGCTCGACAAGCATTCGACCGGCGGCGTCGGCGACCTTGTCTCGCTCGCACTCGGCCCGATGCTCGCTGCCTGCGGCGCCTGGGTGCCGATGATCGTGGGGCGCGGTCTCGCCCACACGGGCGGCACGCTCGACAAGCTTGAGTCGATTCCCGGGTATGAGTCCCGACCACCTCCCGAGCGCGTGCGCCGGGCGCTTCGCGACGCCGGCGTCGCCATTGTCGGCGCCGGCGAGCGCATTGCGCCGGCAGATCGCCGGCTCTATTCGATTCGCGACGTCACGGCCACGGTGGACTGCCTGCCGTTGATCATCGCCTCGATCCTTTCGAAGAAGCTCGCGGCCGGTCTCGAGGCCCTGGTGCTCGACATCAAGCGCGGCAATGGAGCCGTGTTGCCCGAGCCGGAGCGCGGGCGCGAGCTGGCGCGCGCGATGATTCGCACCGCGGCGGAAGCCGGCTTGCCGGTGCGGGCGCTCCTGACCGACATGTCGGAACCGCTGGCGCGTTCGGCCGGCAATGCACTGGAACTGCGCGAGGCGATGGCGATGCTCCGCGGCGAGACCAGCGATGCCCGACTGCTCGAGGTCACGCTGGCCCTCGGCGCCGAGGTCATGACGCTCGGCAAGCTCGCGAAGGACGCGAAGGCGGCGCGCGCGGCGCTTGCCCGCTCGATCACGAGCGGCACTGCGGCGGAGCGATTCGCGCGCATGGTCGCGAGCCTCGGTGGGCCGACCGACGTTCTCGAACGGCCGGAGGCCAGCCTTGCGCGTGCACCGGTCATCGTCGACGTCGCCGCGGCAGATGAGGGAATCATCAGCTGCATCGACACGCGCGCGGTCGGGTTCGCAGTCGTCAGGCTCGGGGGCGGGCGGGTAGCGGAAGGGCACTCCGTGGACCCGGCAGTCGGGTTCGACCGGCTGCTGCCGGTCGGAGCGCACGTGCGAAAAGGCGAGCCGATCGCGCGCGTTCACGCGGCCGGGACTGACGCGGCGGAAATTGCGGCAGTGGCATTGACCGAAGCGTTCTCGATCGCGGATCGGGCGCCAGTGGCGCCGCCGCTGATCGAGCGAGTCGCCTAGCCGCGGCGACGCGGCCGGAAGTGATGCGTGTGGCTCTCGACGCGCCGTCGGGGAGCGGCCTGTTCGCTGCGTTGGGCCGGCAGGGGCGCAAGTTCGACACGCGCGAAGTCGGGAGTCGGCGAGAATGGAACCGCCTGGCGCATCGTCCTTTCGATGTCCCGCAGCAGGGATGCCTCGTCTGAAGACACCAGCGACACGGCATGGCCGTCGTTGCCGGCGCGTGCCGTGCGGCCGATACGATGCACGTAGTCCTCGGGCACATGCGGCAGGTCGAAATTGACGACTTGCGGCAGCTCGCGGATGTCGAGGCCCCGTGAAGCGACCTCTGTCGCGACCAGCGCCGTGAGCTTGCCCGCCTTGAAATCGGCCAGCGCACGCGTGCGTGCTGCCTGGCTCTTGTTGCCGTGGATAGCGGCGGAGTGGATGCCTGCGCGGCTGAGTTGTTCGCTCAAGCGATTTGCGCCGTGCTTGGTGCGCGTGAACACCAGGGCCTGTTGCCAGCTGCCCTCGCCATTGGCGCCGTTCTTGAACAGGTGCACCAGGAGATGACGCTTGTCGTCCTTCGCAACGCGGAAGGCGATTTGCACGACGCGCTCGACTGTGCTGTTCGGCGGCGTCACCTCGACCTGCACCGGATTGACTAGAATGCGTGCGGCCAGCGTTCGGATGTCGGGCGTGTAGGTCGCGGAGAACATCAGGTTTTGCCGTTTGGCGGGCAGCAGCTTGATGATGCGTCGGATATCGTGGATGAAACCCATGTCGAGCATGCGGTCGGCTTCGTCGAGCACCAGGTGCCGGATTCCGGACAGGTCGGCGAGGCGGCGATTCGCTAGGTCAAGCAGCCGGCCGGGCGTCGCCACAAGGATGTCGCAGCCGGCGCGCAGGCCGTTGATCTGCGGCTGCTCGCCGACACCGCCAAAGATCACGCGCGCGCGTAGTTTCTTGTCGGCGCCGTACACCTGGATGCTTGCATGGATCTGCGCCGCGAGTTCGCGGGTCGGTGCGAGCACAAGCACGCGCGGCGCGCGGCCCTGGGCGCTACCCAGGAGTTGCAGCAGCGGCAGCACGAATGCCGCAGTCTTGCCGGTGCCGGTCTGGGCGCCCGCCAGCAGGTCGCGGCCGGCCAGTACCGGCGGTATCGCAGCGTCCTGGATCGGCGTGGGGGTCGTGTAACCGTGGGCGGCAATGGCCGACAGCAGCTCGGGCTCGAGCCCGAGTTCATTGAAATTCATGATGTTTTTTGGGTTCCGGGGGAGGGGGAGGCGCGCGAACTATACAGGAACCGGCGTGCCGCTGCAGCGTTCAGGGAAGTACGATAGGAAAACCAAGAAGGGAGTCATTCCATGCGCTACCTGACGACGGGTTTCATCGCAACGCTTTGCCTGGCTCTTTCCGGCTGCGGCTACAACACGATCCAGACACAGGACGAGGCGATCAAGGCCGCCTGGTCCGAGGTCGTTAACCAATACCAGCGCCGCGCCGACCTGATCCCGAACCTCGTCAACACGGTCAAGGGCTACGCGGCCCAGGAACAGACCGTGCTGATCGGTGTTACCGAGGCGCGTGCCCGCGCGACATCGATCCAGGTCACGCCGGAGACATTGAACGACCCCGAGGCCCTCAAGAAATTCCAGGCGGCGCAGGGCGAGCTCACCAATGCGCTGAAGAGCCTGATCGCCATCAGCGAGAATTACCCGAACCTCAAGTCAGACCAGAATTTCCGCGACCTGCAGGCCCAGCTCGAGGGCACGGAGAATCGAATTGCGGTGGCGCGCAATCGCTACATCGAATCGGTACAGACCTACAACGGCACGATCCGGCGCTTTCCGGTCAACCTGACCGCGATGATGTTCGGCTACCACGTGAAGCCTAATTTCACCGTCGAGAACGAAGCGGAAATCGCGAAGCCGCCGGCTGTCGACTTCAACCCGGCCCCGGCGCAACCCGCACAGGAGCCCGGGACGAAGCCCGCGACCTGATCGCGCAGGCTGCCGCGATGACCCGGGAATTCACGCTGCGCATTGCCGCGGCGTCGCTGCTTTTCCTGTCGACGATCGCGGCGTTGGCGGTGTTGCTGCAGCCAATCCCGCCGCTCAAGGCGCGGGTCACGGACCTGACCGGCACGCTGACCGCCGACGAGCAGGCGGGCCTCGAATCGAAGCTCGCCGCGTTCGAGGCGCGCAAGGGCGCACAGATCGCTGTGCTGATCGTCCCGACGACGAAGCCCGAGGAGATCGAGCAGTATTCGATCCGCGTCGTGGACGCCTGGAAGCTCGGCCGTGAGAAGCCGGACGACGGCGCGCTCCTGCTCGTCGCGATGGAGGACCGGACGATTCGCATCGAGGTCGGGCGCGGGCTCGAGGGCGCGCTCACCGATCTCGTCAGCAACCGCATCATCGACGAGACAATTACGCCGCGCTTCCGGGAGGGCGATGTCGCGGGCGGCATTGCCGCCGGTGTCGACCGTATGATCGGCGTCGTGGACGGCGAGCCGCTGCCCGAGCCCGATCAACAGTGGAGCGGCGAGACGCGCGGCATCGGGGACATGCTGCCGCTTCTCTTTGGCCTCGTCTTCTTCGGCTCCGTCGTGCTGCGCGCGATCTTCGGGCGGGCCTTCGGCTCGCTCGCGACGGGCGGCATCGCGGGGGGCGTCGCCTGGTTCGTGACGCAGGCACTCGGTCTTGCGCTTGGAGCCGGCTTCGTGGGATTCATACTTTCGCTGCTGCTCGGATTCAGCAACGGCGGGCGCTGGTCGAGCCGGCCGGGCCACGGCGGCTGGACGACCGGCGGCTGGGGCGGCGGTGGATTCGGGTCGGGCGGCGGCGGCGGCGGTTTCAGCGGAGGCGGCGGCAGCTTCGGGGGCGGCGGTGCCTCGGGTCGCTGGTAAGTCATGCAGTTTCGCCGCACCTTACGTCACTTGTTCTCGACCCGCTGGGGAACGCGCCGCCGGTTCACGCCGGCCGTGCTCGCGCGGATCGAGCGGGGCGTCGCGGATCTCGAGAGACGGCACGCCGGCGAGATCCGCTTCGCGATCGAGACCGCGTTCGACCTGCCGGAACTCTGGTACGGGCTCACGCCGCGCCAGCGCGCGGTGATTGTGTTCGGGCAACTCGGCGTCTGGGATACCGCGGGCAACAACGGTGTATTGATTTACGTGCTGATGGCCGACCATGCCGTCGAGATCGTCAGCGACCGCGCGATTGCCTCGCGCGTGCCGCAGTCGGATTGGGATGCCCTGTGCCGGGAAATGGAGGGGCATTTCAGGGCGGGGCGATTCGAGGAGGGCGCGCAGGCCGGCGTCGCCGGCGTGGGCCGGCTGCTTGCCGCACACTTTCCGGGGCAGGGCGGGGATCGCGACGAACAACCGAACCAGCCCGTACTCTTGTAGCGCGTCCTACAATTGCCGTCCGGCGACTGCCGGCCGTGACCGTCCGCTACGGCTGTGCGGGCGCCGCCGGCATCGGTCCCTCGGCATTCACTTCGTACGCGATGCGCCAGGAGCCATCAGCGCCTTTCACCCAGTAGTCAGCGAACGGATTGTTACGGGTCTCCGGCTTGTTCTTCTTCTTGTCCTTCGCCGTCACCGTGAACGAGCCGTTCGAGAACGTGACGGCTTCCGTGTCACTGACGACGACGAGCTTGTCAATCGTCGCCGTGCCGAAAGTGACGGATTCGAATGACGCAATGAATTCATCGGTCCCTTTCTCGATTTCTGCCGCGCCCTTGTACGTCGATGCATCCGGGAGGACCCAGGTTGCGTCTTCGGTAAAGAATGCGGCGAAACCAGCGCTGTCCTTGGCGGTCAGGGCGGCCGTGATCTTTTCGAGGGTCGCCATCAGTTCGGCGCGAATCGTGGCAGCATCCGGCGGCGGGGGTGCCGCGGGCGCCTCAGGCGTTTTCTGGGCACAGCCGGCAAGCAGTGCAAGGACGGCGATCGGGCCAGCCAAAGTCAAGAATTTCATGACACGCCTCTTGGAGGTTCCCAGTCGTGGATGAGAGACGGCGATACTACGTTGATCGCGCCCGGGTTTCACGCCAGCGTGTGATAGACCTTCTGGATGTCGTCATCCTGCTCGAGCTTGTCGATGACCTCCAGCGCCTCGTTCGCCTGCGGCTCGGGCAGTTCCATCGGCGTCGTGCATACGTATTCCTGCTCGGCTGACAGCGGAACGATGCCGCGTTCCTCGAGCCGCTTCTGCAGCTGGCCGAAATCCTCGAAAGCGCAGCGGACGACGAGCTGAGGCTCGCCGTTCTCACCCGTGCTCTCTCCCATCTCGTCGAGGCCGTGATCAATCAGGTCGAGCTCGAGCTCATCCTGGTCGATCCCGGCCGGGTCGAGGCGGAAGACGCCCATGTGGCGGAATAGGAAGCTGACGCTGCCGTTGCTCGCGAGGTTGCCCCCGTGCTTGCTGAGGATGTTGCGCACGCTTGCGACAGTTCGCGTCGGGTTGTCCGTGGCCGTCTCGACAAGAAGGGCGATACCGTGCGGCGCGTAGCCTTCGTAGAGCACCTGCTGGAAGTCGGCCGCGCCCTGGCCCGAAGCCCGGCGGATGGCGGCCTCGATCTTGTCCTTCGGCATGTTGATTGCGCGGGCATTCTGGATGACGCGGCGCAGCGACGGATTGTTCGTAGGATCGGCGCCGCCCGACTTCACGGCGATCGTGATGTCCTTGCCGATCCGGGCGAACTGCTTCGCCATGCGGTTCCAGCGGGCGAACATCGCGTGCTTCCTGACTTCGAAGATGCGTCCCATAGCGGGTAGGATGCCGGGATGCGCGCGGCCCTACAACGCTGGGCGATTGAACGCGTCCTGCACGTCGCGCGGGCGGCGCTCGTGCGTGCCGAGACGCCGCAGCGCCTGCGCGCGATGGCGGCGCGGGCAGCCCCGATCCTTGCGCGGCGTGAGCAGTTCGAGGTATCCGCGCCGTTTGCCGTCGGCGAGGCCCAGGCCTGGTGGGTCGAACCGGCGGGCCGTCCGCAGGGCGGCGTCATCCTTTATTTCCACGGCGGCGGCTTCGTGACGCGGCTGCGCGCGGTCCACGATCCGCTGCTTGCCGCGATCGGCCATGCCGCGCGCGCGCGCGGGCTCATGGTGGATTACCGGCTCGCGCCGGAGCACCCGTTCCCCGCTGCGACCGAGGACTGTTTCGCGGCCTGGAACCACCTGCTCTCATCGGGCTTTGACCCGGAGCGCATCGTGTTCGCCGGCGATTCCGCGGGCGGCAACCTCGCGGTGGTCGCCGCCATGCGCGCGCGGGACGAGGGCTTGCCGCTGCCCGCCGCCATGGTGCTCCTGTCGCCTGTGCTGGACCTGACATTCAGCGGCGCATCGGTCGAGCGCAACGACGGCATCGACCCGATGTTCCGCGCCGCGACCGCGTGCCGCATTCAGGACTGGTACGCGGCCGGGCTCGACCTCACCGACCCGCGCATCTCCCCGCTGTTCGGCCGAACCTCGGGGCTGCCGCCGACGATGCTGCTCGTCGGCAGTTCGGAGCTGATGCTCGACGACACGCTGCGCTACGGAGCCAAGACCGCGGGAGCGCGGACCGCGGTCTGGCATGACATGCCTCACGTGTTCCCCGCGATCCGCGGGCTCATCGAGGGCGACGACGCCATCGCCGAGATCGCCGAGTTCATCCGCGAGCACACCGCCGGCGCGACCCGCGGCGCCTAGATCGAAGGGGACGCACCCCTTCACGAATATGAAGGGGTGCGTCCCCTTCGATGTCAGCGGGACTGGAGGTCGTGCTTCTGGCGGTAGATGCGTCGGCTCATGCGTTCAGCATTGTGGTGCAGGCGATTGCGCTCTGCGCGTGTGACGACGCCGTCGGCTTTCGCGATGCGTTCGTGGCGGTGAAGCCGGACTTCGCCGCGCACCAGGCGCCGTGTCTCAGGCCGTGTCAGCTCGCCTGAGCGGACGCCCTGTGCAATGCGCCCGCGCTGGTTGTGCTCGCGCGCATCGATCCGCGGCGTGCCGGCCATTGCCGGCAGGGCGGCAGCCGACAGGACGATGGTCCATGCGATTGTCCTTAACATATTGAGTCTCCTGTTCCAATCGCTCACGATTTGCGGCATTCAGGACTAGGAACGGGCAAACCCGGCCCGCGTTGACGAGGCATCCATGCATCCACTCGCCCGGTTGATCGTCGACGTCCCCGATTTCCCGAAGCCGGGCATCCTGTTCCGCGATATCACCCCGCTTCTGCGAACGCACTTCGCCGAAGCAGTCGTCGCGATCGATTCCCTGTGGACCTCGCGCGAGTGGTCGGAAGCCGACGCCGTGGCCGGCGTCGAATCGCGCGGTTTCATACTCGCGGCAGCACTCGCGGAAAAGCGCGGCAAGGGTTTCGTGCCGATCCGCAAGAAAGGCAAGCTGCCGCCGCCCGTCGTCGAGCGGCACTACGCTCTCGAGTACGGCTCCGGCGTGCTCGAGATGCAGCGCGGAGAAGGGCATCTCATCCTCGTCGACGACGTGCTCGCCACCGGCGGCACGCTTTCGGCATCCGCCGAGCTCGCGACGGATGCCGGTTTCCGTGTCCTTGATGCCGGCGTGCTGATCGACCTCGGCATTGCAAGGGACTTCCGCTGCATGGGCCAGGCCCCGCGCTCCGTCATCCAATATGGCGAGTGACGCGACTGGCTTTCTCGTCGCCATGGCGCTGCCGGCCGAGAGCGACGGCCGCTTCGAGAAAGAGGGCATCGAGGTCCTCTACACGGGTGTCGGCAAGGTCAACGCGGCGATCGCCCTGACGCGACGCCTGGCCCGACTACGCCTCGAGAGCCGGGGCAAGCCTTTCGTCATCAATTTCGGCACCGCCGGCAGCCGGCACATGGCCCCCCGCACGCTGGTCGCCTGCCGCCGCTTCGTGGATCGCGACATGAACGTCGCCGCGCTTGGATTTCCTCCCGGCGAGACGCCGTTCGACAAGTGGCCGCCCGTGCTCGAATTCCCGGCGAGTTTCCCAAGCCTGCCGGAGGCGATCTGCGGCAGCGGCGATTCCTTCGCGACCGTCGGACACGGCGTCGACTGCGACGTCGTGGACATGGAGGCCTATGCGCTCGCCAAGGCCTGCCGGGTCGAAGGCGCAGGATTCGCCTGCGCGAAGTTCGTGAGCGACGGTGCGGACGAGCATGCCGCGGAACACTGGCGGGAAAACGTTGCCGGCGCAGCCGAGCGCTTCGTAGGCCTCTACCGGGACTTGGTCAGCCGGCTTGGCGCGAGCCGTGCTTGAGGGCCATGTAGCCGCGGATCATCTCGAGCGCGCTTTTCGGGCAAGGCGGCAGGTCCGCATCGCTCGTATCGAGGGGCGTGATCCGATCGCCCCAGCGCAGCACGTGCGCGGACCAGGACAAGCCCGCGCCGAATCCCGTCAGCAGGAGATGGCATCCCGGGGCGACGCGACCGGCCTCGAGCGCTTCGACGAGCGCGACCGGTACGGTCGCGGAGGACATGTTGCCGTAGCGCTGGATATTCACGAAACAGCGTTCCATCGGGATTCCGGAACGCTTCGCGACCGCTTCGATGATGCGCAGGTTGGCCTGGTGCGGCACCACGAGGTGTATGTCGCCGGCCTCGAGTCCGCGCGCCTTCAGCACGGCCTCGCAGGCACGGCTCATGCCGATGACCGCACGCTTGAAGATTTCCTGGCCCTCGAACACCCAATCGGTGTCGCCGAGCACCCAGCCCCGGTTGGCATAGCGCAACCCCATCCCATGGACCTGGAGGATGCCGCGCACGTTCCCGTAGCAGCCCAGCCGGTCCGCGAGCACGCCTTCCTCACGGTCGGTCGCCTGCAGCACGACGGCGGCGCAGCCGTCGCCGAACAGCACCGAGACGTTGCGATTGGCCCAGTCCATCATGGGGGAAATCAGCTCGCCGCCGATCACGAGCGCGCTGCGCACGACACCGGTCTTGATCATCGAGCTTGCGGTCGTCAGGCCGTAGAGAAAGCTGGTGCAGGCTGTATTGATGTCCATCGCGCCGGCGTCGTGGGCGCCGAGCCTTGCCTGCAGCGCAGAAGCCATGTTGGGCACCTGCTCGTCCATGCTGCAGGTTCCAAAGACAATGAGATCCAGGTCGGAGGCCTCGAGGCCAGCCCCGGCGAGGGCGCGCCGCGCGGCGACATGAGCCATCTCGCCGAGCGAAACATGGGAAATACGCCGTTCATGGATGCCAGTCCGCGACTGAATCCATTCGTCGTCGGTGTCGAGGAAAGTCGCGAGATCCGCGTTGGTAAGGATGGCTGGCGGCATGCACTTGCCCCAGCCCGTTATCGTCGCAAACTGCGCCATACCGGCCGGATTGTAAGGCTTCCAACCTTCCGGGCGGCCGCCGCGTCCAAGTACATGAACGGACTACGGATCGGATGTCACGGGTGACGCAACTGGCAAGTACAGTGGATTCGAGCGCCGAACTCGTGACACGGGCTTGCCGGGGCGACATGGGCGCTTTCGAAGACCTGTATCGCCAGCATGTCGGGCGGGTTTACGGGCTCTGCCTCCGGATGACCGGCCAGCCGGAATCCGCGGAAGACCTGACCCAGGACACGTTCGTGAGCGCCTGGAGGAGCCTGCCCGGCTATGAGGGCAGGAGCAGCTTCTCCACCTGGCTGCACCGGATCGCAATCAACGCAGTGCTCGCGCGCAGGCGCAGCCCGCAGGGACGAAATGAGATCAGCATGACGAACGAGGCCGGAGCGCAGATGGATTTCGAAGCGGAACCGGCGATGGACGAGGCGACGCCGATCGACATCGAGCGGGCGATCGCTGCGCTCCCGCCGGGGGCCCGCGACATCGTCGTGCTGCACGGGATCTATGGCTACAGCCATGACGAAGCGGCCGAAATGCTCGGCGTCGCCGTCGGCACCTGCAAGGCACAGCTGCATCGTGCGCGCCACCTGATGCGCGCGCGCATGGGTTCGGAGCACGTCACATGAACACCATTTCATTCGGCCCGCGCAATCCCCCGGAGGATCCGCTGCTCGCCAAGGCGGCGGAGCTGCCGAAGCAGGTCGCGCCGCCGCGGGATCTCTGGCCGTCGATCGCCGCGCGCATTGCTGAGGCGCCGGCGCAGTCCCGGCCGCGGGCCTTTCGCTGGCCGACGGCACTCGCGGCGGGAATCCTGGTCGCCTCGGTCTCGGCGCTGCTGACCTGGGCCCTGATGCGGGAACCGGAACCCGTCACGCCGGGCGCACTGGCCGGTGCCCAGCCGGTGGAGACGGCGATCATTCCGGTCAACTACGGGCCGAATTCTGGGATCAGTACGAAAGATCTCGTCGTGCGCGACGAGCTCCTGGCCCAGTTCCGCGAGAAGCTCGGGCAGCTGAAACCCGAAACGCGGGGGGCGATCCTGAAGAATCTCGCCGTCATGCAGACTGCGGCGGACGAGATCGACGCGGCACTGGCAAAGGACCCGGCCAGCCGGATGCTGAAAAGCTTCCTGGTCGGCACTTACAAGCAGGAATTGCAGCTGTATTCGACGGTCGTCACTGCGGGTGACGGCCTCGCGAGGAGAACCTGAGATGAACATTCGGAGTACATGGCTGACGGCCACTGTCTGCGCGGCGATGGCGGGGCCGGCATTGGCGGCCCAGCAAGTGAACCGGCATGCGACGATCGCCCCCGACGCGACGATCGAGGTATCGAACGTGCAGGGCCGTGTCGACGTCACGGCCTGGGACCGCAATGAGGTCGATCTCGTCGCCGAGCTCGAGAGCAGCAAGGACGAGCTCGAATTCGAGGCGACGGACCGGCGCGTGCACATTGAAGTGGACCGTCCGCGCGGCAAGTACCACCACCAAGACGAGGACGACGCGAACTTGACGCTGCATGTCCCGAAGGGCGCACGCCTCATCATTGATACGGTGAGCGCGGACATCACGATCGACGGCGTCCGGGGCGAACAGAGCCTCGAGTCCGTGAGCGGCACGGTCAAGACCCAGGCCTACGATGCGCCGGTCTCCCTGTCCTCGGTGTCCGGCGAAGTCGTCCTGGTCGGGCACGACGGCAAGGCCGAGGTCTCGACGGAAAACGTCAGCGGGTCGACGACCGTTACGGGCATTCGGGGCAACTACAAGGGCGAAGTGGTGAGCGGGAGCATCACCGCCACGGTCGCGGCGGCGGATCGCCTGGATCTCAGCACGGTCTCGGGCGATATCGAGGTCCACGCGGACCTCATGCCGACGGCGCGCGTCAGCATGGAATCGGTCAGCGGCGTGGTCGAACTGGTGGTGAAACCGCCGGTCAACGCCGACTTCAGCCTCGAATCCTTCAGCGGCCAGCTCAAGAACTGCTTCGGCCAGACGGCGCGCAAGACGAGCAAGTACACGCCGGGCAGGGTGCTCGACTTCACGCAGGGCAGCGGCGGCGCACGGGTCGAGATCCAGACGCTTTCCGGCGAAGTCAGCATCTGCGACCACTAGGCTAAAATCCGGTGGTCATCACGGGCCACCGGATTCATGCCGCTCCACCGCCAACTCAAGGCCATCCCGGCCGTCATCGCAATCGTTGCGGTGGCGGCCTTTGCCATTCTGTGGGTCGGAGCCCGGACGCCGCTGGCGCGCGGCCTGGCTGCGGGGTGGGTCTCAGACGCGACGGGGCTGCCTGCCACGGTCGCGGAACTTCGGATCGGATTTCTGCCTTCGCCCGCACTGGACATCGGCGGGCTTGCGATCGCGCAGCCGCCGGGCTTTGGCGATGAGTCACTGCTCGAAATCGGCCGGCTTCGGGTGTCATTGCCCTGGCGCGGCGTGTTCGGCGGGACCCGCGTGCATGCCATCTCGATCTCGGATGTGACTGCGCGCCTCGCCGTCGGCGCCGACGGCGTGCCGAACTGGGCCTCGTTGTACCCGAAGCCCGGGGCCGACGGCGGACAGGCCCCGGGGCACGCCTGGTCCCTGGGCGCATTCGATCTCGAACAAGGCACGATCGACTACCGGAATGCGGGCGCAGACACCCACTGGCAACTGACGGCAATCACGGCGACGGCCGGGGACGTCGCGCCGGCCGTCGAATTTCCGCTCGAGCTCCGGTTCGGGGGCATCTTCGGACCGAACACGGTGCACTACGCGGTGAAGGGGCGGGGACGGTTCGATCTCGACACGGGTCGTTATGAAGGCGGCGCACTCGAATTTCGCGGCTGGGCGGGCGGCGATCCGTTGCCGCTCGCCGGTGTCGAGCTGACCGGCGCACTGGGACGGGCCTCGTACGAATCGGGCACGGGCATCGCAACGCTCGATGCCGGCCGCTTCACACTCGCGGGTATCCCTGGCCGCTTCGAAGGACGCATCGAATTCGGCGAGCCCTCGCTCGGGGCAGCGATCCGGGTGGCGACCGAACCTTTCGCGCCGCGCGCACCGGCCATCATCTTCGGCCACCCGCTGCCGGCTACCAGCGATCCAGCGGCTTTCGAATCGCTTCAGCTCGTGCTGCAGGCCCGTATCCAGGACGGCGAGCTGCAACTCGATCCCGTGTCAGGCCGGCTCGACGACACCAACTTCGAGGGCCGGATCGTGCCCGGACGACGCCTGGTCCGTGCCAGCCTCGACCGCATTGACGTCAATCGCTACCTGCCAGCCGCGGAAAAGATCGTGAGCAAGAAGAACGCGACACTCGAGGCAGCCGTCGCCGAGCTCGCCCAATTCGACCTCGATGCCGAGATCCGCATCGCCGAAGCGCGCATCGCCGGCGCGAAGTTTCGCAACACGGTTTTGCGCGTCGAGCGAAACGACGAGGCCAGGCCATGAGTCTTGCACCTGCCCAACTCGCACAGTCCCTGTTGCCCTGGTTCGCGGCCCATGGCCGCCGTAACCTGCCCTGGCAGGCGGATCCGACGCCGTACCGCGTCTGGATCTCGGAAGTCATGCTGCAGCAGACGCAGGTCGAAACGGCCCGGCCGTACTACGAGCGTTTCGTGACGCGTTTTCCGGATGCCGAGACGCTGGCGGCTGCACCGCTGGATGAAGTGATGCGTCTCTGGTCCGGTCTCGGCTACTACGCGCGCGCCCGCCATCTGCATCAGTGCGCGCAGGAGATCGTTTCCCACCACGGCGGCCAATTGCCCGAGTCGCTGGACGCGCTCGTGGTGCTGCCCGGCATCGGCCGCTCGACGGCCGGCGCCATCCTCGCGCTGGCGCGCGGCCAGCGCCTTTCGATCCTCGATGGCAACGTGAAGCGCGTGCTCGCGCGTGTCTTCCTCGTCGAGGAACCGCCGGACTCGGCGCAGGGACTGAGAAAACTGTGGGCGCTTTCCGATGCCTGCACGCCGCAGACGCGCATTGGCGAGTACACCCAGGCCATCATGGATCTTGGGGCTACGCTGTGCCGGCGATCGAACCCGGCCTGCGATCGTTGCCCGCTGGCATCGAGTTGCGGCGCGCTGGCCGCAGGCCGCGTGCGGGACCTGCCCGTTACGCGCCGCCGCGCAGCGCGGCGGCTGCGTCGCACACACATGGTCTTCGTGCTCGCACAGGGAAACGTGCTGCTCGAGCGCCGGCCATCGCGCGGCATCTGGGGCGGGTTGTGGGCGCCGCCGGAATTCCCGGATTCGGCGGCGGCGAAGTCCTGGGCCGCCGCGCGCTTCGGAAAAGCGGCTCGCCGCACCGGGTACCTGCCGGTGCTGCGCCACGTATTCACGCATTTCGACCTCGACATCGAGCCCTCGGTCATTCATTTGCCCGGAAGTCGGGGCGAGATCGCTGACCGGGACATGCGCTGGCTCGAACTTGCGTCGGCCCCGGCGGTCGGACTGCCCGCGCCCGTGGCAAGATTGCTCGAGGAGATCCGGAATGGCCCGAATGGTTCAATGCGTCAAGCTCGGCCGCGAGGCGGAAGGCCTCGTGCGGCCGCCGTATCCGGGTGAGCTCGGGCAGCGGATTTTCGACCAGGTGTCGAAAGAGGCCTGGCAGCAGTGGCTGGGCCACCAGACGATGCTGATCAACGAGTACCGGCTCGTGCCCTTCGAGCCGAAAGCCAAGCAATTCCTGGTCGCGGAAATGGAGAAATATTTCTTCGGCGATGGGTCGCAGGCTCCGGAGGGCTTTGTCGACCCGGACGCCCCGCAGTGATCCCATGAGAGCCAGTCCATCGCAGCAACGCATGCTGCAAGGCCACGCGGCGCGCAAATCCGGCCGCGCGGCGGAGGCGCTCGAGCACTACCGTTTCGCGCTGGACCAGGATCCCGGCAGCGCGGAAGCCAATTCGGTCTACGGCCTGATGCTGCTTCAGCTCGGGCGCGCACACGAGGCCGAGGCGCCGCTACGCAAGGCCGTCGAGATCGCGCCCGGCCATGCCGCGCTGCGGATGAACCTGGCGCAGTGGCTCGCGCACGAACAACGGCTCGACGAAGCGGTCAACGTGGTCGCCGGCATTGTCGCCGCCGAGCCGCAGCACGCCTGGGCCTGGGAGCGGCTCGGGGAGCTGAAGGCGCGGCAAATGCAATTTGAGGAAGCCGCCGGTCATTTTCAGCGCGCAAACGAGCTCCAGCCCCAGGACCCATCGCTGCTTTTCAAGCAGGCGCAGGCGCACTTCGACGCCAGGCAGACCACAGACGCGGAACGGATTCTCGGACAGGCCGCGCGCCTCGCGCCCGATAACGCCGCAGTCCGGCGTTTGAATGCCGACATCCTCGAGTCGCGGGCGGACTGGGCCGGCCTCGAGCAGGCGGCCAACGACTGGATCGCCGTGCAGTCCCGCAATCCCGCCGCCTGGCGCACGCTGGCAAAAGCACAGCTGGAGACCGGCTACTACATGCAGGCGAAGCAGAACTATGGACACGCGCTCGGGATCGGCGAGCGCACCGCGAGAAACCTCGCAACCTTCGCGCGGATCTGCCTGAACGCGCTCGACTACGAAAGTGCGTCACGCGCGATCGAAGAGGCGGAGGTCCTCGATCCGGAGAACGGCCACCTGCTTTCGACGAAATCGGTTTTCCTGATGCTCTCAGGCCAATACGACGAAGCGGAAAACTACGCACGCCGCGCGCTGGCCGCCCGGCCGAATGACGCATCGGCCTACAAGGCGCTCAGTCAACTGACGAACGGGCGATTGTCCAGGGCCGAAACCGAGGCGCTCGAAGCGCTGGTCGATCGGGCGGACCTGCGCCTGTCGGACCGCGTGACGGCCGCATACGCGTTCGCCGATTGCCGCGAAGTGCAGGGCGACGCCACGCAGGCATTTGCCGCCTATGCGAAGGCCAATCGCCTGGCCCGGGAGCAGGGGAGTGCCGAGGGCATTGGCTACGATCCCGCGGCGCGCAGGAGGCAGGTTGACGAGTTGATCGCGCTTTTCGGCAAAGTACCCGGGGCGCCCACCACCGACGTGATGCCACGTCCTGTTTTCATCGTCGGCATGCCGCGCTCCGGCACGACCCTGATCGAGAGCGTGATCGGCGCGCATTCGAAGGCGCTCGCCTGCGGAGAACGCGCGCCGATGCGCTGGATCCTGCCGGAGTTCCTGGCGCATGCGCGCGAAAGCGGCGCCGCGGCCATCGACACGGCCACCCGGCAGTCGTGGCGGGAACTCTACTGGCAGGGATTGCCGGCCGGACACGGCGCTGCGATCGTCACCGACAAGAATCCCTGGAACTTCGAAGCGATCGGCCTGATCGCAGACCTCTTTCCGGAGGCGCGGATCATCCACGTGCGGCGCAACCCAGTGGAAACAGGACTCTCCATGTTCCGCAACCAGTTCGGGAAAGCGATCCAGTACGCAAACCGGCTCGAGGACATCGGGCACTACTACGGCGAGTACGCGCGTCTAATGGCCCACTGGGAGCGCGTCGCGGGCGGTCGGTTCACGACCATCCAGTACGAGGATTTCATCCGCGATTTCGACACGGCTGGCCCCGCGCTCCTCGCCGCGAGTGGCCTCGAGTGGGAAAGCGCCTGCCGCAATTTCTGGCAAAGCAGACGCGTCATCGGCACGATGAGCATGATCCAGGCGCGCCGGCCACTCGAGGTGCGCGGCGGACGCGCGGAGCGCTACGTCGACCTGCTCGCGCCGCTGAGGGATACGCTGACGCAAGCGGCCGTCGACCTCGAGACCGGGGCACTGCAGGCCAATTCTTGACGCCCGCGCGGGCGGCCCTGTCTAATACGCAGCCCCCGAATATGGCCAGGTAGCTCAGTTGGTAGAGCAGCGGACTGAAAATCCGCGTGTCGGTGGTTCGATTCCGCCCCTGGCCACCATCCTTCGCACTGTAACTTCCCATCACGCCGGTGACACGCAAGATCTCGTCTTGGCCAGGCCACGCTACATCGCGGAGCGCGATGTTTGGCTGGCTCTGAAATACGGCTCAAGCTTCTCGCCACAAACGGCCCATACGCAAGTCGCCGACCAAACGGCGGCGTTCGCTGCGAAAAGCATGCGATCATCGACGAAATAGACGAATGCCGTGAATGCCGCGAAACAGGCGGCGCCGGGCAACGTGTGCCACGTACGCATGCCAAGCTGCACCAGCGGAATCAGCATCAGCATACCGTAGGGCTTTTGCGTGCCCGGGTACAGCATCAATGCGGCGCCGATCAGCAATCCAAAGGCGAGCTTGTCTCCGCTTTGCGCGAGCCGCCATGCCAGCCAGGTTGAAATCGCGGCCACGACTGCACCGATGAGCAGAAACTGCGGGTACCAGATCGCCTGATGGCTCGGAACCACGGAGGGGTTCAGTCGCACCAGGGTCGCGAGCAGCGACTGGTTGTGCCACTCCGTGAACATCCACGGCGGCGCATTGGGCACGGGATTGGCGCGCACATAGTCCAAAACGGTCACCGGCCCGAATACGATCATCGCCGCGGCAATCAGCGCAACCAAGGCACCCAGGAAATATCCGAGCGCGACCCAGCGCGCGCGCAAGAAATGGTAACCCGCCGCAAGCACGAGAATCGGTTTGATTGTAAATGCCAGGGCCGCGAGCAGGCCTGCACGCTTGTCGGTATTGGCCGCAAGGCACAGTACGCTGACTGCCAGCAGCAGCGCGCATGTCTGTTCGAGTTGCAGGGTATTGATGCTTGCCGGCAGCATCGTAATTAGTGCGGTTGCGGCGAGCAGCCTGATCGGCAGCGACCCATCAACCAACAGATGTCTCGCCAGGGCCCACGTCGCAAATCCGAAGGCCGTACACACGGATGCGAGCCACAGGACATGGGCCTGTCCTAACGGGAGAAAACCCATCCAGAAAAGCAGGAACATCGTGATCGGCGGGTACATGAATCCGACTTCGACTATCTCGGGCACGAAATCCGACCGAATCGTTATCGGTACTACTAGTTCGGGAAAAACCTGTCGATAGCTATCGGGCTGGTAGAAGTTCAGGCCCCGCGCACCAACGCTTCCGTCCATGTAAAAGGCGAAAAAATCCCAGGTGGCTGGTGCGTGATAATTGACAAGGACGATCTGGCCGAGCATATCGACGCCAACCAGCGCGCAACCCAGCAGGACGCCAATTGCGACGAATCGTTTTCGATCCCTATCGAGCGCAATCCGATAGGCAACGACCGTCGCCGCCGCGAACAGTGTGAATAGTACTGGGCGCGAGATGCCGTGACCGATGAGGTTCGACAACGACGCGAATACTGCCGCGGTGCCGATGACAAGTACGAGTGACAACCCGTCAATTCGCTGGAAGCTGGTGCGAAGGATTGCCAAGACAATTACTCCGTCAACAACTGAGGACTACGAAATCCGGGCCAGCCCTGCATCGCGGGGCACTTTCTGCAACGGGCGCCCCAGCAAACCGGTTGATGTCAGTCCCGAAGCTTACATCAACAGTGGCTGGAATTCCGCGTGTCGGTGGTTCAACTTCACCCCTAGCCACCTTCCTCATCTCAGCGAGTTCTCGCTACTGCCGCACGACCGGCTGCGGCGTCCATTCGCTTTAGAGCAACATCTCGCACGGCGAGTGCAGTCGCATATAGATCGTAGACGGCGCCTTAGCAACGGGCAGCCAGCACGGCATGGCGGGTCGGCTCGGGAGTGAGAGGAAACTACGTTCACGCCGGGCGGAACGGGCTGGGCGCATATCGCCATCCCGGTTATGGGTCCTGGCAATCGCTGGCGTGCAGCAGCTTCTGCGTGCCAATCGCAGGCTGGATGCACATAAGAAGTCCCTGCTCTGAGGCATTTGCGTGCACTCCTGCGCAACAGGCGTTAAAGTCCGCAGCCTTGCTGGACGGCCAGCTCCTGGGGAAACTCGATGCGTGCCTATACCCTTATCGCCCTCACTCTCGCCGCCGCGTTTACAACCAACGCACACTCGGCCGGAATCACCGCGAGCCACCAGAGTGCCGCCTCGAAGCAAGCGCGCGCCGGAGAGCCGGAATTCCGCGCGCTTTACAAAGAACTGGTCGAGATCAACACTACTTTGTCCGAAGGCTCGTGTACCGATGCGGCTAATGCAATGAAGGCACGCCTCGCCGCCGCCGGCTACGGCGACGCGGACATGCAAGTGATCGTGCCTGAAAGCTGGCCCAAGCAAGGCAATCTGGTTGCGCTGCTGCCGGGCACCGACAAAAAACTCAAGCCTCTGCTGCTGCTGGCGCATATCGACGTGGTGGAAGCCAAGCGCGCGGACTGGGTGCGCGATCCGTTCAAGCTGGTGGAGGAAGACGGCTTCTTCTACGCGCGCGGCTCCTCGGACGACAAGGCCATGGCCGCCGTGTTCGCCGACATGATGGTCCGCTACAAGCGCGAAAACTACCGGCCCAGGCGCGGCATAAGGCTGGCGCTCACCTGCGGCGAGGAAACGCCGAATGTGTTCAACGGCGTGAAATACCTGATCGACCATCATCGCGATCTTATAGATGCGCAATTCGCGCTCAACGAAGGCGGCGGCGGCCGCTACGACCAGGACACCGGCGAGTATCGTTTCGTTTCGGTGCTCGCGGCTGAAAAGGTCTATCAAGACTTCACGTTGACCACCACCAATCCGGGCGGCCACTCCTCGCGCCCGATGCCCGACAACGCCATCTACCAGCTTGCGCACGCCCTGGACAAAATCGAGGCGTACTCGTTTCCGATTGAGTTCAGCGACGTGACACGTCCCTATTTCGAGAAGTTTGGTGCCATCGAAGGCGGCGAGAAAGGCAAGGATATGATCGCCGCGGCGAGCGGCGATGAAGCCGCAATCGGGCGCATGCGCAAGGACCCGTCGAACAACGCCATCCTGCACACCAACTGTGTCGCCACGCAGATCAACGGCGGTCATGCGCCGAATGCGCTGCCGCAGCGCGCCACCGCCAACGTGAACTGCCGTATTTTCCCGGGGCACAAGCAGGAGGAAATCCGCCAGCAACTCATCAAGGTCATCGACGATCCGGGCGTCATCGTCGAATTTCAGTCGACGCCGGAAAATCCCGGCGCGCCGCCGCCGATGTCGCGCGGGATTCTGGGTCCCGTCGAAGCGCTGAGCCACGACATGTATCCCGGCGTCGCGGTGATCCCTAGCATGTCCTCGGGTGCCACCGATTGCCGCTTTCTCACACCCGCGGGCGTTGCCTGTTACGGCGTCTCCGGCATGCTGAGCGACGGCGCAACCAGCAATGCGCACGGCCTCAACGAGCGCATCCGCGTGCAGACGCTAATTGAGGGGCGCGAGTTCCTCTACCGGCTCACGAAAGACTATGCGGCCGGGAAGTAGCTAGAACCTATCTCAAAATCGCGATGCGCGGTTGGTGCGGGCAGTATTCATCCGCGCTGCGCGTAAGCGAGGAGCAATGGGAACGGAGCGGATCGGGACATGCGGAGCCGACCCGCATTATTCACGGCAATCCTAGACGCGCTTGCGCCGCGCTCGCCACTGCCGCGGACCGGCCGCTTAAACGCTTAATTGTTGGCCTGCGGGAGTTTTGCCTGAATCAGTCCTGCAAGGTCCTGCATCGTGGAGCATTCGTTGCAACGGACGCCACGGCTAACCGGTTGATGCAGTTGATGTCGCGGACATCAGTATGTGACTGATAATCGGCGTGTCGGTGGTTCAATTCCGCCGCTGGCCACCATTCCCGGATCGGGTCGCAAGCCGACTTAGGCATCGCCGGCAGGCTACCGGTCACTGTCAGATCGGACAGCTCGACGTCGGCGACGAAATCGGACCAGCCATACACCTGAAAGACTAAGCACAACCAACGCAGCAGTTACCGCAGCGATCAGGATGCGTATTGGATTGATCAACGTAAATTGGCCTTGCTGCGCGTAAAAGCCATTGAAACGCTCCAGGGCGCCTGGCAGTGCAATTAGGTCCGCCTGATCCATCTGCAGTGGACGCTCGTCAGGATGATAAGTGGAGCCAGAAGGAAACAGTTCGCCACTTTGAGCTTGTTCGATATGTCCGCCGAGTACGTAACTCACTGGATGATCCCGCAGGAAACCAGCCACGCGCCGGGCACTCGCCAGAGCGGCTGCCGCATCGCCTATTATTAGACGGCCGGGCATCATGAAGTCACCCGAAAAGAACAATGCTGTATTGCGATCATAGAAGGATACGTGAGTCTCCTCATGGCCCGGAGTCGGCAGAACGTCAACGATTCGATCGCCTAGATCGATCTGCGCCAAGCCATTCGGCCACGCGGCGAAGCCGAAATACTGTTTGACGCTTGCCAAGTCGTAGCCCACGACTGTCGCTTTGGGCAAGCCCTTGAATTGTCCGTCGCCAGCACGATGATCCTGATGCCGGTGGGTATGCACCACGAGTAATGGTCGATCGGCTGCGCCTGCAATTGCGAGCAGATCCATCACCGTGCGCGCCAGCGGCATTTGCTCTGGGTCTGCAACGTCTCCGGTATCGATGAGCAACGACCTTGAAGTTCCTACGAGCAGGTAAATGAAATTCCCCTCGAAGGTCGCGCAAAGACTTTCGCGCAGGATGAAAGTATGCGGGTTGTATGCATGCGCCTGAATAGGAGGTGTCGGATTCTTTGCGCAGTTCTGCGCACCTTCACTCCAATGCACGGGAAGCGAGCCAGGAGTGTCGGTCGCCTGGGCATCGAAGGCGATGATGGCCGCGCAAGTAATTGCCAATCTGAGCAAATGGTTTTTCATGTCACGATTGTATGCTCCGCTGCGCCGGGCAAGAGCGAAGCCCCAAAGCTGCCGTTTGCGATGATCAGCTACAAGTCAAACCCGGTAATCTGGGTGGAGCTTCGAGCCCCAAATTGGCAAGAAATTCGCATGGGAATTCTGCGTGAATTTCCAACACCGAGGCGACGACTTTGGCCCTCCAGTTCAGGTTCAGAGTAAGCTTGGAGTGGAATCCCGATGACAATCATCATTACCGCCTTTGAACGATCGCCAGATGGCGGCAAGGGACTGGCGCGTGATACGCGCGTTCGCTGGGCGCTTGAAGAAGTGGGCCAACCCTACGAGGTTCGCCTTGTCTCGTTCCGTGCGATGAAGGAACCCGCTCATCGAGCGCTTCATCCTTTCAGCCAGATTCCGACCTATGAGGAAGGCAATCTCGCCCTGTTCGAGACAGGCGCGATCATCTTCCATATCGGGGAGCACCATGCGGGCCTGCTGCCAAAGGACGCCCATGCGCGTGCGCGCGCGATCACGTGGATGTTTGCAGCGCTGAATACGGTGGAGCCGCCGATCCTCGAGCTCGCAACTGCCAGGCTTCTGGAGGGCGACAAGCCCTGGAACAAGGAGCGCCTGCCTCTGGTCGAGGGTCGCGTCCGCAACAGGCTGGACCAACTTTCCGCTCGCCTGGGCGATGCCGACTGGCTCGATGGTCCGTTCAGCGCAGGCGACCTGATGATGGTGTCGGTACTGCTCAGGCTGAAATTATCGGGCATTCTGGACGAATTTCCGAACCTGGCTGCCTATGCCGCCCGCGGCGAAGCACGACCCGCCTACAAGCGAGCTTTCTCTGCTCAATTGGCGATTAACACCGGCAAGCCGCCGGCCGGCTGATTGAGCTCGCGAACAGGTCCGTGAACCGCAATTTTCTTCTGCGGAAGTTTTGCGCGAATCAGTCCTTCATGGTCCTGCATCGTGGGGCATTCATTGCGACGGGCGCCCCGGCTAATCGGTTGATGCAGTTCAAGTTGCGAATATCAGTTAGTAACTGAAAAAACGCGTGTCGGTGGTTCAATTCCATCCCTGGCCACCATCTTTTCAAAGACTTCAGATGCGACGCACGAAGTAGACGATAAGCGCGATTACGAGAATTGTGCCGAGTATGCCGCCGATGTACATGTAAGTCTCCTAAATGGTTGTCCAGCAGACTAATTGGACCATGTGACGAGCGGTCCGTCTGCGCGCTGCCGTACACAGATGCGGTCCCTACATCTGGCGCCTTGTTCGCGCCAGTCGCCAAAAACACGGCGGTGTCCCACTGGCGTGTCTCCAGCATCGTGAGGGAGCAGCTCGCATCCGCACGCTGCGTGCTCACAGCCAACCTCCCGTGAAGCCCGCTCGACGCAAACCGCTGGCAATGTAAGAGCAACTTTGCATCAGGCGCCATATCAAGCCGCTGAGATGGTTCTCGATCATCAGCACGACTGGCCCCTGGTTCAATCCGTAATTCCAGGGCGACACCCAGCCACAGGCGCCGCCGGATGGTCCCGGATACGTTGCGTTGAACGTTGCTCTGAAGCCGTAGTGCCGGGCTGCTTTCAGTTCAGGCCGACAATTGAAGTGCTCGATCGCCGGCACTACGATTTCGGGCGCAAAAGGCAGCGACGCCACGACGGCCCAGGGCGCAAGGGTGCCATCATCGGGCCCGTGCGGCACGCCGCGCGCGAGGTAGTCGAAAAACTGCCGCTCTATGCCGTCAATTTTGATCGTCTGCGGACCGGGGCCATCGCTCGCAGTGATCCCCCAGCAACACCGGCCGTAGCCTTTGAACTCGAGAGGGTTTTCGATCGCGTAATGTTGCTGCACATAGGTGGCGCGGCGGCTGTTCTCGAAATAGTCTGCGTCCTTGTCGCGCATGAATGCGTCTTGTAAGCCGCGAAAATCGATCCAGACATGCGAAAGCTGATGCGTAAAAAGCGATCCCGCGTAAAGGTAGTCGTATCCGTAACTGTGTTGCCATCGATACGTCGAACACCACGCGGCGTAGCTGCTCTCGGACAGCGGAAAGGTGGGAGAGCCGAGCGCCAGCATGTAGAGCAGCAGCGCCTCATCGTAGCCCTCCCAGCGATATCTAAGGAAACCGCTTTCGGGTCTCCAGCCATGCGTCAACGTGGCGCCGTCATTTTGCGCCCATTGCCAATTGGCGCGGCGATAGAGCGCGTCGGCGAGTGTGCGAATCTCGAGCTCGTCGGCCATATCCGCATTGAAGTAGCTTGCAGCGGTCAGCATACCCGCTAGCAGAAGAGCGCTGTCCACCGTCGATAGCTCACATTGCCATGCGCGCCGGCCGGTTCGCATGTCGAGAAAGTGATAGTAGAGGCCCTGATAGCCGGTGGCATCGGGTTCGGGGCCGTGCGGACTATTCGAGAAAAAACGCAATGTTGCAAGCGTGCGTGCCGCCGCGGCGGCACGCGACATGAACCCGCGCTCGATCCCCACCGGGTACGACGCCAGCGCGAAGCCGGTGGCGGCAATGCTGGCAGGCCAGTCTGGAGCCGTCTTGTCGATCACCAGCCCGTTGGCGGGATTCGCCTCGTGCACAAAATAGCTGAACGAGTCGCGCTGAAGAAGTTTCAGCTCGGCTTCGACGCTCGATTTCATTCCTTTGTCAGCGTTTTGCGGATGGATTGCAATTCTGCACGGCGCCGAGCGGTGGTCTCGGGATAGGCCATCCCAAGTTCCTTGAAGGCATCGACGACAATTTGTGAAACGATCAGACGAGCATTCTCCTTGTCGTCGGCGGGGACGACATACCAGGGTGCATTCCTCGTACTGGTTGCGCCCAGGCACGCCTCGTACGCCTTCATGTAGTCCTTCCAGAACTTGCGCTCTTCGACGTCGGCGCGACTGAATTTCCAGTTCTTGTCCGGCTCATCGATGCGATCGAGGAAGCGCTTGCGTTGTTCATCCTTGGACAAGTGCAGGAAGAACTTGACGACGCGCGTTCCGTTGCGGTGCAGGTGATCTTCCAGGTCGACGATCGACCGATACCGATCCTTCCAAACAGTCTTCTCGTCAAGTAACGCATCCGGGAGCTGTTGGCTGCGGAGAATCTGCGGATGGACACGCACGATCAGCACTTCCTCGTAATAGGAGCGGTTGAAGATGCCGATGCGGCCGCGCTCCGGGAGAGATCGAGTGGTGCGCCACAAGAAGTCGTGATCCAGCTCCGTCGGGCTCGGGTGCTTGAAGCTGAAGACCTGACAGCCTTGCGGATTGACGCCGGACATCACATTGCGAATGGCGCCGTCTTTTCCTGCGGCGTCCATCGCCTGGAAAATCAGCAGCACCGCGTAGCGGTTGGACGCATAGTGAAGACGTTGCAGCTCGCTCAACGTCTCCACCTGTTTCAGGAGGTATTTCTTATACTCCTTCTTCGACTTGTAAATGGGCTTCACTCGCGTCGGCCATTTTGTGAGATCGACCTTTTTGCCAGCCGCTACACGGAAATCTCCGGGATCGACTTTATTTCTCATGATCCGGCGCTCCTGGCTGATTTCGAGTCGCATTGTGGTTCTGTTGCGACAATGCCTCGAAGCCCGCGATGACGTCGAACAGTTCTTCGTCGATGCTGCTCTGACGCACACGGTGGAATGTGCCGCGCAGCCGTTCCAGCAATTCGTCGATGTTCTTATCGGCGCGTTGCATTGCGGCCAACCGGCTCGCGTTCTCACTGGCGAGAGATTCGGCGCAGGCCCGAAACAGGGAGATGAAAATGTATTCACGGATCAGCGCGCGCAGAGTCGCCGTAGTGTCACCGATGGCTTCGGGCAGGTTTTTCGTGGGCCACGGAAGTTCGGTCAGCTTGTGGCGCCAGTTGTCATCGAGCGGCAGCAGTCGCTGACTGACTGCCTCATAACCCGCATCCGAGGTAGGGCGGTTATGAAAGAGGTGCAGCTCGGCAACTCCATCCTGGCTGCGGCTGGTCTCGGTGTTGACCAAGATCCGCCCCACAAGCTGAGCAATGCTCTGGACGGAATGTGGCACCGCGAACAGACCCGCGAGGGGTAATCCCGAATCGGCAAGCCGCGCATGAACGCGCTCGCCCACCGCCCATACCTGATGAACTTCTCCTGGCAGCGCGGCGAGAGCCTGTACCGCATGATCGGCGACGCGCTCATTAAACTGCCCCACCAATCCCTGGTCAGATCCAAACACGACCGCGCCAATCATTCCCGCATCGGTGCTACTCCCGCGCGGCTGGTGCAATGCCGCCGAGCCGACTTGCCGGACGCACACGCGTAATCCCAATTCCACGGCGCGATAGTAATCTCCCAGGGCGGACACCGACTTTTCGTATTGACCGATACTCGATGCGGCCAATGCTTTCATGGTGCGTACCACGGATTGAAGATCGCCGGCGCTGTCGAGCTTGTGGCGCAGGCTGGCGGTGCTGTCGCTCACGATGTGCCCTTGGCCTGCGGCTTGGGCTGGAAAGAAACGAGCGCCTGGCGGGCGATCTCAATGGTCGCTTTGCGATCCTCATCGCTCAACTTCTCGGCCGTGTTGAATCGCGCGCAAATCTCCGCCGGAAGGCTGGTCGATGCCTCGAGCACGGCGCCCTCGGCGTCCGGCATCTTGTCGATCCGCACGGTGTCGAAGAGGCCGGCAGTTAACGCCAGCAGAAGAGTGATTTGTGCGGAAACCGACACTGGCGCGAATTCCGGCTGCTTGAGGCAAGCCCGGATTCTCCGTCCGTGTTCTATAGTCTTGCGCGTGTCTTCATCCAGGCGCGCGCCGAATCGCGCAAAAGTCTCGAGTTCTTCGAACTGCGCGTAGGCGAGCTTGAGATCGCCCGCCACCGCGCGGTAGGGCGCCCGCTGCGCCTTGCCGCCTACGCGCGAAACGGACTTGCCGACATCGACCGCGGGCAGCACCCCCAATTCGAACAGCGAGGGGGATAGATAGATCTGCCCATCTGTGATGGAAATCAGGTTGGTCGGAATGTAGGCGGAAATGTCCTGCGCTTCGGTTTCGATAATCGGCAGCGCCGTCAGTGATCCGCCACCGAGTTCGGGACGCAAGCGCGTGGCGCGTTCCAGTAATCGTGCATGGATGTAGAAAATGTCGCCGGGAAATGCCTCGCGCCCCGGCGGACGCCGCAGCAGCAATGAAAGCTCGCGATACGCGCGAGCATGGTGCGTGAGATCGTCGTAGACGATCAGCACATCGCGGCCTTGGATCATGAAATGCTCCGCGATACTGGTCGCGGCATAAGGGGCGATGTAGGCGAGGCCGGGAGCATCGTTGCCTTCCGTCACCACGACGATGGTGTACTCCATGGCGCCTTTCGCGCGCAGCGTGGCGACTACCTTGGCCACACCACTAGCACGCTGACCGATGGCGCAGTAGACGCACAGCACGTTCTTCCCGCGCTGGTTGAGGATCGTATCGAGCGCAATGGCGGTCTTGCCGGTTTGCCGATCGCCCACAATCAATTCGCGCTGGCCGCGACCCACGGGGATCAATGCATCGATAACCTTGATTCCGGACTGCAGCGGCACGGTGACCGGCGCGCGATCCATGATGGGCGGCGCCGGGCGCTCGATGGGCAGACGCGCGGTGGAGTTTAGCGGGCCCCTGCCATCCAGAGGGCGACCTAACGGATTGACAATGCGACCGATCAATTCGTGGCCGACCGGCACGTCCATCACGTGGCCGCGGCGCTCCACGTCATCGCCCGCATGCAATTGCCAGTACTCGCCCAGCAGCACAACGCCCACTTCATCCGCATCGACGTTGAATGCGATGCCGTACACATCGCCGGGAAATTTGAGGATCTCGTCAAAGCCCACGCCCGGGAGGCCCGCGACTTTCGCGATTCCGGTTGAAACGCTGGTGATGGTACCGACTTCACGCAGCGCCAATTGCGGTGCGAGCTTTTCACGCACCTGACTGATTTCAGCAAACGCGCCGTCGAAAACGTTTTTGAGATTCTCCGGTTCCACGCTTACTGCTTCTTTGCCTTGGGAGCGGCCTTGTCATGCTCTTTCACAAGTTCGCCGACGCCTTCTTCCAACGACACCAGATACCCTGCGATGCTCCAGGATATCTTGTGTCCCTCGGTAGCGAGCTCGATACCGCCCACCAGATCGGGGGCAGTTTCGAACTTCAAGGGGATGTCAGCCGAAAACGTCACGTTGACCGCGTTCTGAATCGCACTTTGCTGCGCGGCCGGCAACTCGAAGGCGCTGCGCACGATTGCCGGCTGCGCCGCTGCCTTTAGCGCCTTGGCGAGATGTTCCTTGACCTCGCCGCTCAATGCACGCAATCGTTGCGTGAACACCTTGCTCATGCGCTGTTCCAGATCCACATCAGCCAGATCCACCAATGCCCTGCGCGCAATGGCGAACACCTCGTGTTGCGCCCGGCGGCTGATGGCTCGATTCAGGTTGTGAACGTCGTCTCGAAGTGCTTCCTGTCGTTGGGCACTCAAGTCGTCGGCCGCCTGCCGCGCCGCATCGAGTAGCCGCTGACGTTCGTCGTGCGCATCAGTCGTCGCCTTCTTCAGCAGTTCGGCGCGTTGTCGATCGAACTCCTCGTTCTTGTGCTGGAACTCGTCTCGTTCCTTTTTTGCATCCGCCTCTTTTGCGGCGGCGTCCGCCAGTTCTTTGGCGATCCGCTGCTCGCGCGCATCGATGGCGTTGAGAATGGGCTTGTAAAGATAGCGCTTCAGCAACCAAACCAGGATGATGAAGTTGAGCGCCTGCGCACCGACGGTGAACCAGTCGATGAGCATGGATCACTTTCCCGCAAGAGGGGCGATTGCGTGATTCCAGAACGGATTGGCGAAAATCAGAATCATGGATACCACGAAACAGTAAATTGCCGTCGACTCGATCATCGCCAGACCGACGAACAAGGTCCGGGTAATCGTGGCGGAGGCATCGGGCTGCTGCGCCAGGGAGGTGAGCGCGCTCGCAACTGCGCGGCCTTCCGCCAGCGCAGGACCCATCGTTCCGAAACCGGTGGTCACGCCGGCAACGACAATCGATGCGGCCGCGATAATCGTCATGCTGTCCATAATGTCTCCTGCTGTATTCGTGATTGAATGCGTCATTGAGTCGCTGCGGGTTCAGGCGCAGCATCGTTCGATTTGGGCTTGCGGACTCGCGTGGCGGCCGCGATGTAAACGGTGGCCAGGATGAAGAAGATGTACGCCTGCACCATGCCAGTGAGCAGGCCCAGCAACGTCATGGCGATGGGGAAGATAAAAGGAGTGATGGTGAGCAGAATGCCGACGATCATCGCGCCGCTCATCATGTTGCCGAACAGACGAACGGCAAGCGCCAGCGTGCGCGACAGCTCGCTGATGACATTGAACGGCAACATGAGAATCGTCGGTGCGGCGTAAGATTTAAGGTAGTTGCCGAGGCCCTGTTCGCCGATGCCGAACATCGGGACGGCCACCAGCACGCACAAAGCGAGTGCGGCGGTTGTCGACAGCGAGCCGGTCGGCGGCTCGAATCCGGGAATGACGGCGCAGAGGCTCGCCGAGGCGACGAACAGAAACAGTGTCCCGAGAAAACTCAGATATTTTGCCGGTTTTTCCAGGCCGACGTCCTGGATTTGTTTCCCGAGCGCGGTCACGACGATTTCCAGCAGGTTTTGCCAGCGCGAGCGTTTCAACTCCGCGGAAAGGCGGCGGGTGATGAGCTTCGAGCCGACGATGAGCACGAGCATCAACGCCCACGTGAAAACAATAGTGGCGTTGAGCTTGAGCCATCCGTGTTGCCAGAGAATCATTCCATCGGGACTAAGGCGCACGGCTCGCCTCCTGTGCTCTGGCGGCGAACTGTTCGACCGACGGGCGCGTTAGCCGCGTCACGATGAAACGTGCGATGACAAACCCGAGCAGACACGCCACGAGGGGCTGCCAATGTGCACGCCCGACAAGATAAAAGCCCGCCAGGGTCACGCTCATGCGCAGCAACAGACTGCCGAAGGTCCAAAGGCCCGGGAATCTGGACGCAACGCTCTTGCGAACCGTCCACCAGAGCCCGCCGAAAAAGATCGCACCGAGCAAGAGACCCGCCGTCAACGCCATAGGCAGAATGAACAATTCATTCATCGCCGTTCTCTTCTCCGTCACGCATGGCCTTGTCTTCCTTCGCAACCCAATGCCACGCATTCATGCAGCCGATCGCGAGCCCAGCCACCAACAGCGCCAGCGTCCAGGAGTGCGGACCAGAATGTCGTCGGTCCAGCCAGATACCCAGCGCTGCCCCGAGCAGAGTCGGAACCGCCACGGACCAGCCGATGAGTCCCATCATCCCCAGACCGAACCACACGCCCCGCGTGGTGTGGCGTCGTGCTTTGAGTTTGCGCGCCGCCTTTGCGCCCACCTCGTCGCCGAACGTCGGTTTCCTATCCATGTTCGAAGTCCGCGAAGCGACGCAGAAATCCCGTTTCCAGTGTCGCCATGACCGAGCGTACGTTTTGCTCTTGTTGATCGAGGGTCAGAAACTCGTGTTGGACCGCATCACGTAGGTGCGCGAGATCGGTTCCACTTACGGCGCGCCGCACCGACACGAGCACGTTCGGGCCCGTTTTGACCAGCACGCCCGCATCCACGGCCACGTACACTTCGCCCGCGGATTCGGTTTCGTAAAGCAGGATTCCCGGCACAAGCGCCGCGACGCAATCGAGCCGTCGGGGTAATAGTCCAAACGAACCTTCGCGCGTCTCCGCGACGATGCGCGACACACCGGCTTTCACGGCAAAGATCTGGAAGGGCAGCAGAACCTTAAGATTCATGAGTGTCGAGGGCATGTTCCACCTTCGGTCGAGCATTTGCAGCAGGTTTCACGTTGCCCTTTGCCTCATCGATGGAGCCGATCATGTAGAGCGCACTCTCCGGAATGTCTTTGAATTCATCCCGCAGGATACGTTCACAGCCATCTAGCGAGTCCTCGAGACTTACGAGCTTGCCTTTGAGGCCGGTGAACTGTTCGGTCGTGAAAAAGGGCTGCGTGAGGAAGCGCTCCAAGCGGCGCGCTCGGGTAACCACGTTGCGATCCTCCGGCGACAGTTGTTCGAGTCCGAGCATGGCGATGATGTCCTTTAGCCCGGCGTATTGTGCGAGCGTGCGTCGGATATCCTGCGCTAAATTGTAATGGCGTTCGCCGACGATACCGGGCGTGGCCATCTTTGAACTGGATTGCAGTGGGTCGATGGCCGGATAAAGTCCCTCGCTCGCGCGCTTGCGTGAGAGAACGATGGACGCGGACAGATGCGAAAACGTGTGTACGGCTGCCGGATCCGTAAAATCGTCCGCTGGCACATACACCGCCTGGATTGAGGTGATGGCGCCGGTATCGGTGTTGGCAATGCGTTCCTCCAGGCGTGACAATTCGGTACCCATCGTGGGCTGATAGCCCAAACGCGAAGGCATCTGGCCCATCAGGCCCGACACTTCCATGCCGGCCTGGATGAAGCGGAAAATATTGTCGATGAGCAACAGCACGTCGCGGTGCTCATCGTCCCGAAAGTACTCGGCCATCGTGAGCGCGGCGTGCCCCACGCGGAACCGGCTGCCGGGCGGCTCGTTCATCTGGCCGAAGACCATCACCATGTTCGGCAACACGCCGGCTTGTTGCATGTCACGGTAAAGCTCCTCGCCTTCGCGACAGCGCTCACCGATGCCGCAAAAAATGCTGACGCCTTCCTGGTGTCCGATCATGTTGTGGATCATTTCGGTGAGCAGCACCGTCTTGCCAACGCCTGCGCCGCCAAACAATCCCGCCTTGCCGCCGCGCTCGAGCGGCAGGAGTACATCGATGACTTTTATGCCAGTTTCGAAGATTTCTGATTTGGTCGAACGCCGCGCCAGCGGCGGCGGCGCCCGATGGACAGAGCGCCACTCCACATCCGACAACACTGCGCCGCGATCGATGGTATTGCCAAACACATCGAACATGCGCGAGAGAACGGCTTTGCCCACAGGCGCTTTCAACGGCCCGCCCGTGTCTTCGATGCTCATGCCGCGCGCAAGACCTTCCGTGGGGGTTAGGGCAACCCCTCGTACATGGTGCGCATCGAGTTGCGCCTCTACTTCGATGAAAATCTGTTGTTGCGATCCCGCGCGAAGTAGCGAGTAGATCGGCGGCAACTGTCCCTCGAATCGTACGTCCACGACGCTGCCGCGCACCGCAACGACGGCGCCGCGATTCGCCGCGCTGGACCGCTCATTCAAGTGGGCTGCCATTTCCAGTTGCGAATCTCCGGCATGTCCTGCCCGTGCTTCTCGATGTACTGTCGGTGCTCGATCAACTTGTCCTTGAGTTGTTGTTTCAAGTAGACGCCCCGGTCGCCGGTCTGCGGCAGACGATCGATGGTGTCCATCACCAGATGAAAGCGGTCGAGTTCATTGAGCACCGTCATGTCGAAGGGCGTCGTGATGGTGCCTTCTTCCTTGTAGCCGCGGACGTGAATGTTCTCGTGATTGGTGCGGCGATATGTCAGCCGATGTATCAACCAGGGATACGCATGGAACGCAAAGATGACCGGCTTGTCCCGGGTGAACAACTCGTCGAAATCCCGGTCGCCGAGGCCATGCGGATGCTCCGACGGCGGTTGCAGCTTCATGAGATCGACCACATTGATGACGCGGATTTTCAAGTCCGGCAGATGTTCGCGCATGATGGAGACGGCAGCGAGGGTCTCGAGCGTCGGCACGTCGCCGCAACAGGCCATGACCACGTCCGGCGACACGGCCTGGTCGTTGCTGGCCCATTGCCAGATGCCGATGCCCTCCGTGCAATGTTTGACAGCGGCAGCCATTTCCAGCCATTGCGGCGCGGGATGTTTGCCCGCAATCACCACGTTGACGTAGTGAAGACTGCGCAAACAATGATCCACTACGGATAACAAACAGTTGGCATCCGGCGGAAAATAGACCCGGACGACGTCTGCTTTCTTGTTGACAACATGGTCGATAAAACCGGGATCCTGATGGGTGAAGCCGTTGTGATCCTGGCGCCAGACATGCGAGGCCAGGAGATAATTCAGCGAGGCGATCTTGCGCCGCCACGGTAGCTGCGCAGTGACCTTCAGCCATTTCGCGTGCTGATTGAACATCGAATCGATGATGTGGATAAACGCTTCATAACAATTGAAGAGTCCATGTCGCCCGGTGAGCAGGTAGCCTTCAAGCCAGCCCTCGCATTGATGCTCGCTCAACATCGAGTCCAGCACGCGGCCCGTAGGCGCCAAAAATTCATCGTTCGATACGACCGTGGCATCCCATTGGCGTTCCGTCGTCTCGAACAGCGCTCCGAGGCCATTGGAAAGCGTCTCGTCAGGGCCAAAGACGCGGAAATTCCGTTGGCTCTCGTTCAGCTTTGCGACATCGCGCAGGAACGCCCCGAGCACGTGCGTATCTCCGATGCCGCGCGCGCCCGGCTGCGGCACTTTCTCGGCATATTCACGGAAGTCCGGCATGCGCAAGTCGCGCAGCAGTATGCCGCCATTGGCGTGAGGATTCGCGCCCATGCGTCGGGCGCCCTTGGGCGCGAGTTCCGCCAATTCCGGTTTCAAGCGCCCTTGCGCGTCGAACAGTTCATGCGGCCGATAGCTCTTGAGCCACGCTTCCAGCAGCTCGAGGTGCCCGGGATGCGTGGCCGGGTCTGACAGCGGCACTTGATGGGCGCGGAAAGTGCCTTCGATCTGCTTGCCATCGACGAACTTCGGTCCGGTCCAGCCCTTGGGCGAATCGAGCACGATCATCGGCCAGCGCGGTCGCGTGAGGTCGCCGTTGACGCGGGCGTTGTGTTGAATGCTCTTGATCTGCTCCACGGCCGCGTCAAGCGTTGCGGCCATGGCCTCGTGCATCGGTGCAGGTTCGTGGCCTGCGACGAAGTGGGGCGTCCATCCGCAGCCGCGAAGCAACTGTTCCAGTTCCTCACGGGTGATGCGCGCCAGGACAGTCGGGTTGGAGATTTTGTAGCCGTTGAGATGCAGGATCGGCAGCACCGCGCCATCGGTGGCGGCGTCGAGAAACTTGTTTGAGTGCCATGCGGTGGCCAGCGGTCCGGTTTCCGCTTCACCATCGCCCACGACGCACGCGACGATCAGATCGGGGTTGTCGAAAACTGCGCCGAAGGAATGGCTGAGGGAATATCCGAGCTCGCCTCCTTCATGGATCGAGCCCGGACATTCCGGCGAGGCGTGGCTGGGAATGCCGCCGGGAAAGGAAAATTGCAGAAACAGTTTCTGCAGGCCCGTTTCATCCTGGCTGATGTCAGGGTAGATCTCGCTGTATGTGCCTTCGAGGTAGGTGTTGCCCACGACCGCCGGACCGCCATGCCCGGGGCCGGCCACGTAAATCATGTCGAGGTCGTATTTTTTGATTACCCGATTCAGATGCACGTAGATGAAGTTCTGTCCGGGTGTCGTGCCCCAGTGTCCCAGCAGCATGTGCTTCACGTCCGCGAGTGTCAGTGGGCGCTTAAGCAATGGATTGTCGAAGAGATAGATTTGGCCGACCGACAGATAGTTGGCGGCGCGCCAGTAGGCATCCATCCGGCGGAGCAATTCGGGCGAGAGCGTGTCGGTTTTTGTGTCCATATGGCGCTTGAATCAGAGTTGTGCCTTGCGCAACCGCAAGGCGTTGGTGATGACGGAGAGGGAACTCAAGCTCATCGCAGCCCCGGCAATGACTGGGCTCAGGAGCAAGCCGAAGAATGGATACAGCACGCCCGCAGCAGCTGGAATACCCAGCGAGTTGTATAGAAACGCGAAGAACAGGTTCTGCCGGATGTTGTGCATGGTGGCGCGGCTCAAGCGGATAGCTTGGGCAATACCGCGCAGATCGCCTTTCAGCAGCGTGATGCCCGCGCTTTGCATGGCCACATCGGTACCGGTACCCATCGCGATGCCCACGTCGGCCTCACTCAGAGCGGGGGCGTCGTTGATACCGTCGCCGGCCATCGCCACATGTTCGCCCTGGGCACGCAACTCTTTGACCCTGGCAACCTTTCCGGCCGGGTCGATCTGCGCTGCCACTGTGTCGAGGCCCAGCTGCCTGGCAACGGCGGCGGCAGTGCGGTGATTGTCACCAGTGAGCATGACAATCTTCAATCCAAGCGAGTGCAGCTCACGAATGGCTGTGGCCGTAGTGGATTTGATCGGGTCGGCCACTGCGAGAATCCCTGCCGCCTTGCCATCGATGGCGATAAATATCGCCGTCTTGCCGTCCTCCTGGAGCGTCGCGGCCGAGGCCTCCAGCGGGTCGAGTCCCGGAATCTTGTTTTCGTCTCGCAGGAAATCTGCTTTACCGATCATTACCGCGCGACCCGCGACGGTGCCGAGGACACCGCCCGCCGTGACCGAACGAAAATTCTCTACAGCCTCAAGCCCAGTGCCCCGTTCCTGCGCGCCCCGAACCATCGCCGCGGCGAGCGGGTGTTCGCTATTTTGCTCCACCGAAGCGGCGAGACGCAGCAATTCCTGCGGGTCGAAACCGTTCGCTGGCAGCACATCCGTCAGTTTGGGCTTGCCCTCGGTGAGGGTGCCCGTCTTATCGACGACCAGCGTGGTGACTTTTTCCAATCGTTCGAGCGCCGCGGCGTTCTTGACGAGCACGCCTGCCTGGGCGCCGCGCCCGACACCGACCATGATGGACATCGGCGTTGCCAGGCCCAAGGCGCAAGGGCAGGCTATGATGAGCACCGCTACGGCGTTGACAAGGGCGTACGCGAGCTTCGGTTCCGGTCCAAGCCACATCCAGAGAACGAAGGTGAGCACCGCAATGCCAAGCACCACCGGCACGAAGATGCCCGCAACTTTGTCGGCAAGGCCCTGGATTGGTGCGCGGCTACGCTGGGCTTCGACCACCATGGTTACGATTTGTGCGAGCAGCGTGTCATTCCCAACGCGTTCGGCCCGCATGACAAAACTGCCCGTGCCATTGACGGTTCCGCCTGTCACGGCATCACCGACGGTCTTTTCCACCGGGAGCGGCTCGCCCGTGATCATGGACTCTTCCACGCTGGAATGACCTTCGACCACTGCGCCATCGACGGGCACCTTGTCGCCCGGAACCACGTGCAGCCGGTCGCCGATTTTCACCTGGTCGAGCGGGATTTCACGATCGCCGCCCGGTTGGACTTGTCGCGCCGTGGGCGGCGCGAGATTGAGTAATGCTTTGATGGCGCTGCCTGTGCGGCTGCGGGCGCGCAATTCGAGGACTTGACCCAGGAGCACCAGCACCGTGACCATCGCTGCGGCTTCAAAATAGAGACCGACCTTGCCCTCATGTTGCATCGTGCGCGGGAACAGGTTGGGCGCGAGGATTGCAACGGCGCTAAAGACAAAAGCCGCACCTACGCCGATCGCGATCAGCGTGAACATGTTCAACTGAAGCGTCACGATGGAGCGCCAGCCGCGTTGGAAAAACGGCCAGCCGGCCCACCACACTACAGGCGCTGCCAGCGCAAATTGCAGCCAGCGCGAGATTTCGCCCATCACCCAGGGCTGTCTGCCGAGGGCTGGAATCAGGTGCGCCATGGCCAGCGCAAACACCGGCGCTGTCAATGCCGCGCCAATCCAGAAACGACGCGTCATGTCGCGCAGATCGGCGTCCTCCTCTTTGACGGCGCCCGTTGTTTGTGTCTTGGGTTCCAGCGCCATGCCGCAATTCCGGCATTGACCGGGATGATCCTGCTGCACGTCGGGGTGCATCGGGCAGAGGTAAATCATGAGGCGCAGGCACGCAAAACGGAGCGTGCAATCATCAATTCTTCATCGGTGCGGACCACCCGGAGCCTGACGCGGGCGGCATCCGGCGAAATGAGCGCCGCGTTTTTCGTATTGCGCTCCTGATCGAGCTCGATGCCGAGGAATCCCAGGTTCTCGCAGATGCGTTCGCGGATGAGCGGCGCGTTTTCCCCGATGCCGCCGGCGAATACCACCGTGTCCACGCCTCCGAGTACGGCGGCGAAGGAACCCAACCACTTTTTTGCATGGTAGCAAAATAGCGCCAAGGCCTGCGCCGCCCGTACGTCACTGGTTTCCCGCGCCAGCAGGTCGCGGACGTCGGAACTGATCTGCGACACTCCAAGCAGCCCTGATTCGCGGTTTGCCATTTGGTCGAATTGTGCTGCGGTCATTTGTTCGGTGCGCGCCAGGAAATTCACCAATCCCGGATCCAGATCGCCGCTGCGAGTGCTCATGGGCAGTCCGGAGGCAGGTGTGAATCCCATGCTCGTGTCGACGCTCTTGCCGTTGAGTACCGCGGCCATGCTGGCGCCATTGCCGAGATGCGCAAGGATCACGCGGCCCTGCGATGCCGCCGGATCGCCGAGACGGACGAGTTCTTCCATTAAAAAGGTGTAGGACAGCCCGTGAAAGCCGTAGCGTTGGACTCCCTGTTTCTGGTAGCGCCGCGGGATGGCCAACAAGGTCGCAACCTGGGGCATGCTGCGGTGAAATGCAGTGTCGAAGCAGGCCCACTGGGGCAGCTGTGGATGCCGCTGCCGGAGCGTTTCGATCAGTTCGATCTCCAGCGGCAAATGCTCCGGGTCGTAGCGCCGGATGCTCTGCAGTTCATCCAGCAATTGCGGGGTAACCGGTTCCGGCGCACTGTGTTGCATCCCGTGCACCACCCGATGTCCCACGGCCAGAATGGATTCGAAATCCGCGTGTTCTTCGAGCCAATCGATCAAAAAGCCGGCCACCGATTTGTGATCGGGGACCGCGAGACTGCCGCGGCCCGGCGAATTGCCCGTCGGATCATTGAAAGTCAGATCCGTCTCGCTTGAGCCGATGCGGTCGATGTTTCCATGAAGCCCTCGCTGCAGCGCGTCGCCTGCCCGATATAGCGCGAACTTGATGCTCGACGAGCCGCCATTGATTGCGAGGATGCGTGATTTTGGGTCAGCAGGAATCAATTCGGATTGCCCTCATTACGCCACCTGGATTTTCCCCGCCGCTCCAATTTTCCGATGGCTTGACCGTTTGGTGAGGGAGCTGCCGCAAAAGCAGTGCCGACCATGCTCTGTGCTTCATCCTGGATACGGCGCAGGTGACCGACGCTGCGAAAACTCTCGGCGTATATCTTGTAGATCTCCTCGGTGCCCGAAGGTCGTGCGGCGAACCAACCATGCTCGGCAATCACTTTAAGCCCGCCAATGGCTGCACAATTACCCGGCGCCTGGGTAAGAATGGATTGGATCGGTTCGCCGGCCAAGTCTTCAGACACGACCTGCTCTGGAGTGAGATACGACAACAATTCCTTCTGCGCGGGTGTGGCTGGTGCATCGATGCGTTCGAAGAGCGGTTCGCCAAACTCGCGTATCAGCGCGCGATAGACTTCTCCGGGGTCACGACCCGACCGCGCGGTGATCTCCGCCGACAACAACGCCGGCACGAGGCCGTCTTTGTCGGTGGTCCACACAGTTCCGTTCCTGCGAAGGAACGATGCCCCCGAGCTCTCCTCGCCACAAAATCCCAACGAGCCATCCAACAAGCCATTGACGAACCATTTGAACCCGACGGGCACTTCATAGAGATTGCGTTGCAGTTTCGCCGCCACGCGGTCGATCATCTGGCTGCTCACCACGGTTTTTCCGACGCCTGCGTCTTGCCGCCAGCGGGGTCGATTCTGAAATAAATAGTTGATCGCCACCGAGAGATAGTGATTGGGCGGCAGTAAGCCCGCACTTCGGGTGACGATTCCGTGCCGGTCGTGATCGGTATCGCACGCGAAAGCGATGTCAAAGCGATCTTTCAGACCGATCAGGCCTTGCATGGCATACACGGAGGAGGGGTCCATGCGAATCTTGCCATCCCAATCCACCGTCATGAAACGAAACGTGGGATCCACGGTGTCGTTGACGACCGTAAGATTCAAGCGATAGCGCTCGGCAATGGCCGCCCAGTAGTGAACGCCGGCGCCGCCGAGCGGATCGACGCCCATGCGAATATTCGCATCGCGAATTGCGTCCATGTCGATGACGCGGTCCAGATCCCTGACGTAGGTATTGAGGTAATCGTACAGATGGGTTGTAGAAGCGTGACGCGCCTTGGCAAACGGGGTTCTTTTCACGCCGACTAGATCAGCTTCCAACAATCGATTGGCTTCAGCTTCGATCCAGCCGGTGACTTGCGTGTCAGCCGGACCGCCATTCGATGGGTTGTATTTGAAGCCACCGCTATCCGGCGGATTGTGCGAGGGCGTGATCACGATGCCGTCCGCGAGCGCGCCATCGCGTCCGCGGTTGTGTGTCAATATTGCGTGCGAGATCGCCGGTGTCGGGGTGTACTCACCCTTGTCGGCGATCATGACTTCGACTTCGTTGGCAGCGAGTACTTCCAACGCGCTGGCGAATGCCGGCGCCGACAACGCATGCGTGTCAAAGCCCAGGAACAGTGGCCCGTCGGCATCCTGTTGCCGGCGATAGCTACAGATCGCTTGCGTGATGGCCAGTACGTGAGGCTCGTTGAAACTGTTCTCAAATGACGAGCCGCGATGCCCCGAGGTACCGAAGGCGACGCGTTGTGCGGCCACCGTAGGATCGGGACGCTCGCTGTAATATGACGTAATTAATCTCGGTACATCGACCCACAAGCTCGGCGGCGCGGGCTTACCCGCGAGCGGACTCACCTTGATCGCTGCACCTTTCGCGTTACTCATGTCTGGTTGGCTTGGGCGAGCGCGGCGCTTTTCGCAGTAAGACAATCCAGTAGATCCTTCCAGGATTTGGCAAAGGCCTGGGCGCCTTCGCGCTGAAGTTCGGCGGCCAGTTCTGCGTCGCTCACGCCCTCGTATGCAAATGCGGCCAGCAGTTCTTCGGCATCACCGCCATCGGACGGCATCACTTCTTTCACCCGGCCGTGCTCCGCGAATGCCTGCAGGGTTGTTTCCGGCAGCGTGTTGATCGTGTTCGGCGCCGCAAGCGCGGTAACGTAAAGAGTGTCCGATGCCTTGGGATCTTTAGTACCCGTGCTGGCCCAAAGCAAACGTTGAGTTTGAGCGCCGGCGCGCTCAAGTTTCTGCCAGCGAGCCGCTGCCAGTAGTTCGCAGTAGGCTTTATAGCTGCGTCTGGCGATCGCGACGCCGAGGCGATTGCGCAGGTGCTCGGGCACTTTACCCTGGACTGCGACATCCCAACGGCTGACGAATATCGATGCGACCGAAGCGACCTTCGGATCGAGACCTTCCACGAGGCGTCGCTCAATGCCGCGCATGTACGCTTCGGCCGCGGCGAGGTACTGCTCGCGAGAGAACAGCAGTGTCACGTTGACCGGCACCCCGGCGAAAATCGACTCTTCAATCGCGGAAAGTCCCGCAGCAGTGCCGGGAATTTTGATGAACAGATTAGGGCATTGTGCGCGTGCGTGCAGCTGCGCCGCGGCCTGGATGCTGCCGGCGGTGTCGTCGGCCAGCAGGGGCGATATCTCGAGGGAGACCCAGCCGTCCGCTCCATTGGTTGCATCGAAGACGTCGCGAAAGAGACCCGCGGCTTGCGTCAAATCCTCCAGGGCTAGTTCGTAAAACAACGCTTCACCCGATCTTCCGGCAGCCGCTTTTTGGTGGATAGCGGTGTCGTAGAAATCGGTATCCTTGATCGCATGGTCGAAGATCGTGGGATTGGAAGTGAGTCCCGTCACCGAATAGTCACGGATGTATTCGCGCAAGGCTCCGCCGGTTAAGAGCCCGCGCGTGATGTTGTCCAGCCACAGGCTCTGACCGAGATCGTGCAGTTGTTGCGTGGGTTTCATGATTGCCCCGCTCGCAGCAGCGTTGAGAGGTCACACTGGACCAGGTCCCCGATGTGTTCGACCGTCAGATCGGGCGGCGGAAGGGCCGCGGTGTTGTTGGGGTCCAGGGCATAGTGTCCCTGACGCGGAAATACGGTGACGAGTCGATCCCGCAGAACTGTTTTCATCGCGGCCAGGATGCGCAACTTGTCGTCGATCATGACGTAGCGACGGGCCGGATAGCGTTGCTGCAAATCCTCGAGCATCTGCTCCTTGTGAATATAGATGAGTACCCGACCGTCAACCGCATCCCAAAGCCCGGAACGCTGGATCTTGCGAGGCTGAAAGACGACGTCGCCGTCGGAGAGAATCACGGTGCGTCCGAATGCGTGGCAATGGGCAATCACGGCGAGCGCGCCCTGATACAGGCGGTCACCAAACGGATAGTCCACCAGGAACGAAGACATCTGCAGCAGGCGCGTGTCGTTGGGCACGACGAGCCGATAGCGCTGCAATGCACCCAGGTAGTCGACGTAACCCAACTCGCTGCGGAGCGCTTCAAGTATTTGCCAGTATTGATCACGTGCGTCGACTCCGAATTCGCGTGCGAGATGTGCGCTCAGGTCCTCCTGCACGCGGTCGTTATCGAGCAGCGTATTGTCGCAGTCGAATAGAAACACGATATCCGTCCGCGGCTTCATGGTGTCTGGGCCGCGGCAGTAGGCCACTCGCGCCGGGCGATCGCTTCCTCGTGGTAGCCGGTGAGCAGCAGCGCGTTCAAGGTAGACGCGGCATCCCGCAGCCAGCAATAGCGATAGTCCAAATTGCGCACACCACCCTTGAGTCCCGGCAACGAGGTAGTGGGCGCCGCGACGATTCCTCCAGTCGGCGCGTCGGTTCGCGCCTGGAGCGTGATCAGCGAACGCACGACGACTGCTTGCCAGCGTCCATGGTCCGCCAAGCGCATGACGCTACAATCAGGCTGGATATCTGTCAGTGCGTTAGCACACATAGGCCAGGGATTTCACTCTTCATGGGTGGTGAGTCGACTCCGAGCCGCACACGGATGCCTTAGACGGCAGTGTGCAATCGCCACCATTCCATTGAGGGGCAACTATGACGTTGGCTGCTGATGAGTCTCGACCGCCTTACTTCGAACCAATTGTCGATGACGCAAGAGTTGATCGCCAACATGCCGGGCATGCGATGCGAAGGCGTCACGAAGTCGGCCGGCATGCTGCAGAGGTTCGACTTGATTCAGGCAGATCAGCGTTTCTGGTTTTCTCGGGTTTGCTCAGGCCGGGGATGTTGGCGCCTGAAAATCTGCGTGTCGGTGGTGCGATTCCGTCCGTTGCCGCCAATACCGAGTTCGTTTCCAGACGACGATTGCGGGATCACCGCGCCAGTGTCCGTGCGGGCAGGAACCGGCTGTTGCGCAGCAATGCCGCCGAGACCAGCGAGATGAGTATCCCAACCGGGAAGATTTCGATGAAGGTCATTGGCAGCCGGAAAAACGGGTTCGCATACTGCCGGCGAAACTCGTCCATCTGCGCCGCGATTGCTGCGATGTCGGCCGCTGACGCGCCCTTGGCTCGCGCCGCCTCAACTGCGGCAGTGCTGTACGAATCGATGAACGCAAAATCGGTGGCCGCCAGCGTGATCTCCCAGCCAATCACATAGATGATGCTTGCCACGGTGCTGATCCCTAGACCTGCCAGCAAGGCAGGCAAGAAGCGGATCACGCCTCCCAGCTCGCGATCGCGCAGCCGCTTTACGCCGAAAAAGATCAGGCTGAGCGCGAGTACCATGACCAGGTAACCCGCGAAATAGGATTGCGCTGCGCTTCCGTGCTCGGAATTGGCCACCATCAGGCACATGGGCACGGCGACAATCAGTCCGGCGGCAATGCCGAAGATCAGAATAATGCGAGACATGTCGGAATCCCCCTGGTTTAGGTGCCGACATTACGTGACAAGCGATGCCACCGCACCATCACCCGAAAGGGTGATTTCGGACGAGTCACCCCAAATCGCGGCGGCCAGACAGGCCTACGGGACGAGTCCGAGTTCGCGGGCGAGCAGGATCGCCTCCGTCCGCCGCGCGACCCGCAACTTTTCGAACAGGTGTGCAACGTGTGTCTTGACCGTATTGGGGGACAGTTCGAGCTGTGCGGCGATCTCTTTGTTGGAGTGGCCATCCGCCAACAATTGCAAGACCTGTCGTTCTCGCCCAGTGATTCCGAGTGAGGACTGCGCGCGCTCATTCGGGGCAAATTTGCCTGCGCGCGGCTCACTGCGAAACAGCCTCCGGCCCACCCAGATTCCAAGTCCCAGGAACGCCATCGCGATCAGTGCGACATAGACGGTGCCCGCGTGCGTGCGGGCCCAGAACTGGTACTCGAGCCACTGCAGCGTGAAGGCGCCCGCTGCAAGCGCGAAGCCGTAGGTGAGAACCGTCCTCAGCATGGCGGCAAGTCTATCGGCGGCCGACCGGCCTCGCTACCGAACGGACGGTGCTGGTGCCGTGACGATCTCAACTCTTGACAGTACGAGTAATATCGTAAGAGCATCGAATGCATGAAAACCCCGCGAGTCATCGATGCACTGGGGGCGTTGGCGCACGAGTATCGTCTGGCGATCTATCGCCTCCTGGTCGAGCGTGGACCGGAGGGACTGGCCGCAGGCGCGATTGGCTCCCGGATCGGCTTGGGCCCGTCTTCGCTCACCTTTCATCTCCAGGCCCTGCAACGAGCAGGACTGATCACCGCAGTGCGTGCCAGCAGGCAACTCATTTATAGCGCTGATTTCGGTGCAATGAAGGGGTTGGTCGGATACCTGACTGAAAACTGCTGCGCGTCGAGCACGGAGGCGTGTACGACGGACTGCAAACCCGCGACGACCGTCAAATCGCCCAGGCGGCGCAAGGCAGCATAGCCGCGCCATGAACGAGCGCCCATTCAACGTCCTGTTTCTGTGCACCGGAAATTCCGCACGCAGCATTCTTGCCGAGGGCCTTCTTGGCCAGTGGGGGCGCGGAAGATTTGTCGGTTACAGCGCCGGCAGCCATCCGAAAGGCTCGGTGCACCCGATCGCGCTCCAGTTGCTGGAGCACATGAAGATCCCGACGCAAGGACTTCGCAGCAAGAGTTGGGACGAGTTCGCCGGGCCGGACGCTCCGCGACTCGACTTCGTGTTTACCGTTTGCGACGACGCGGCTGGCGAGGTCTGCCCGGTATGGCCAGGTCAGCCCATGACTGCTCACTGGGGAATGACTGACCCGGCGGCGACCAAGGGCCCGGAGAAGGATCAGTGGATCGCCTTCAGGTCCGCATTCATGGAATTGGACAATCGGATCAAGATCTTCACGAGCCTGCCGATACGATCGCTCGATCAAATCAAGCTGCAAGAGCGTCTGGACGCCATCGGCAAGCGCAAGCCTGCTGACGCAGTTGCGTAGATTGTTTCGTCCGCTGATTGCGGAAGGGCTGGGATCGCTGCTCTTTACATCAACGGTCGTTGGCTCCGGGATCATGGCTGGGCGCCTGGCCGACGGGGACCTCGCCATCGCCCTGATGGCCAATACATTGGCGACGGTCGCCGCGCTCGCAACTCTGATCGCACTGCTGGGCCCCATCAGCGGTGCGCGCTTCAACCCGGTTCTCTCCTTGGTCGAGGCTGTTCGCGGAAAGCTGCCGGGATGGCATGTCGTTTGCTATCTGGCGGTCCAGGTCCTCGGATGTTGTGCGGGCGCGATATTGGCGAGCGCCATGTTTGACCTGCCGCTGGTGGAGGCGTCCAACCATGTTCGGACGGGCGGTTCGCAATGGCTGTCGGAGGTCGTTGCGACGTCCGGACTGGTCCTGGTCGCGTTGGGTTCACCGTCAGTGCGAGAAGCCGCGTGGCGCGTGCCAGCCTGGATTGGCGCTGCCTACTGGTTCACGGCCTCGACGTCATTCGCCAATCCCGCGATCACGCTGGGTCGCTCGCTTTCGGACACGTTCGCTGGAATCCGGCCTTGTGACGTTCCGGGATTCATCGGAGCTCAGCTTGTGGGCGGACTCGTCGGGTTGACTCTCGCGCGCGTACTTTGCCGCACCCGGGACGCAGTCACCCAGAACCAACTTGAGCGAACCCGGGAAAGCTCGCAGCTGTAGCGATCCCGGTCATAAGGATAGCCTACTTGGGGTATCCCGCCATGCATTCCATCTCCACCCGCGCGTTGCCCACCAATCCGCTGGCCGCCATTGCGCTGCGCGCCGGGTATGGCGGTGCGAAATGTCTTTTGTAGACTTCGTTGAAAGCGCCCCATTCGGCAATGTCGGCCAGGAATACCGTACATTTGACCACGTGCTCCATGGCCAGGCCGCGGCGCGCCAGTGCAGCTTCGATGTTCAACATCAGCTGCTCGGTTTCGGCCTGGATGCCGCCCGCCACCAGCTTGCCATCCGCATCCTCGCCGACCTGACCGGCGAGAAAAAGCAGGTCGCCTGCCCGTGCGGACTCGGAGAAGGGATATCCCTTGCCCGCAAATGGCCCATCGTCAAACCGGGCGATCTCCGCCGCCTGGATACCGGGGGAAGCGACAAACAGAAAAGCCGTCAGGACGGCGCAGACCAATTGAATCAGGCGGTACATGGTGAATCTCCAATAAGTCGGGGCAGACTGGCCGCTTGAGCGCCCGTTTCAAATCGGTGGGCTGAGTCAGTGATTTCCGGCGGCGAATCGAGCGGGCGAGCTATTTCGATTGCGCAAATGCGCGCAGTTGCTTCATCGTGAACAGGTGGCTGTCTTCCGGCTTGGGCTTGTGGCAGGCGAAGCAGATGGCCTGGTTGAATCCGCCGCGGACGACACGATCAGCCGTGAAGGGCGCGTAATTCCAGTTTTCATTGCGCAGCATTTCGGGGAGGGCGGCGCCCCATCCCGCCTGTCTCTCCATGGCTGCGTATCCCTTTAGCTGCCCGGCTGCAAAAAATCCGTCGCTGCTGCGGACCGGATTCCCTTGCTCGTCGAGTCTGGCATCGTAAACCTCGACGAGAATCATCGACCCATCGGGCAGCGGATTACCCGCACGCGCTGCCTGGATCGCCGTCGAGTTGGCGTAATAATGGCGAACCTCCTTCGTCTCGGGAAAATCAAACTTCATGTACTGCGCGAAGCTCGCCTTGTAGTCCGCCGGAAAACTGACCCGAGTCTCCGCCACGTTCGGCAGCAAACTAGAAGGCGATGCACCCAATACGGGTCCCGGCAAGCCGGAAAAGAATGCTGCAACGTTTTCGATGTCGCCGTCATTCAGCTGGCTTGCAATCGCACTCATCAAGTCGTCCTTGCGATCACCACTCTTGAATGCTTGCAGCTGGTTGGTGATGTACTCCGCCTTTTGGCCGGCCAGGTTCGGGATGAAGGCAGCGACGCTCACGCCGTTTTTGCCGTGACAGGCAGCGCACACTGAATTGACGCGCTCCCTTCCGGCATCGACGTCTGCAGCCTGGGCGACGGTGGGGACGGCCAGGACAGCAAGCAGCGCCCACGGAATTTGCATGGATTGCCTAGCCCAGGTTCGCCCGGCCGTCGACAGGAAGTCTTATACTCCGTCCGCCGCGCTTCAGCGCGGAAAGATCTTCAAGCCGCTCGCCACCGAATCGGCGACGTGTTCCTTGGTGATGACGCCCACGACGTCTTCGCCGCGCGGCACGCCGCTGCCGCGCACGACGACCGCCATGAATGCGTTCTTGCGCCACATGCGCGCGATGACGTCCGAGGCGATCACGTGCTCGCCAACGACGGTGAATGCCCGATTGGCCACGTCGCCCAGCGTCGCGCCGGTCCGCGCGCTTTCCAGGCCGCGCCGGAGGCCGGTGTTTACGCGGATCACGCCGTAGATGCGGCCGCCGTGGGTCACGACGACGTGGCGCAGGCGCTGTTCCCCCTCATGCTGGCGCAGGAATTTGTCGAAGCTCTCTTCCGCCGGCAGCACCCAGATGTCCGAATCCATCACTTCGCGTGCGTGGCGCACCAGGAACATGTTCGCATGCAGCGCCTTGGGAATGGTGCGCCCGCGGCGGAACAACTTGAAGGTGTAGATGTTCTCGCGCGAAAGTAGCCGGCGCATGCCGACACTGGTGGCCACGGCCAGGATCATCGGCATCACGATGTCGTAATTGCGGGTCATTTCGAAGGTCATGGTGACCGCAGTCATCACCGCGCCGGTGCCGCCTCCGACCATCGCGCCCATGCCCACCATCGCAAAAGCCGGAATGCTCAGCGGAATGGGCATGCCCGCGGCCGACAGCAGCGCCGCGAATGCGCCGCCCAGCGTGGCGCCCATGAACAGGGACGGTGAGAAGATGCCGCCCGATGAACCCGATCCCAGGCTGGTCGTAGTGGCAAGCGCCTTGCAGACGAACAGCAGCCCCAGCAGCCAGACGACGGAGGTCTGCCCACCCAGGATGCTCTCAATGGTCGCGTAACCGACGCCGTCCACGTAATACTGTCCGAGCGCGCGATATAGCGCGTACATCAGCGCGCCCACGAACAGCATGCCCAGCATGTGGCGGACGTAGCGGTGGGCAATCCGGTCGAACAGGTCCTCTGCCAGGTGCAGGCCGCGGATGAAACCCGCCGCCGCCACGCCGGTGACCGCACCCAGTGCCGCATACAGCACCAACAGGACTACCGCGCTGGCATCGGCGGGGAAGGGCGCCATCTGCGGGACGAGGAACGCCGGCTGCGGGCCGAAGAACCAGCGCCCGATAAATGTGGCGGTTCCCGTTGCAATGGCCACCGGCAGGAACGTGCTGACGCTCACTTCCGGCATCATCAGCTCGATGGCGAACATGACTCCGCCGATCGGCGTATTGAATGTCGCGGCAATTCCGGCGCCGGCGCCGGCCGCAACCAGTGCAATGCGCTGGCCCGCCGGCATGCGGATGATCTGCCCGACCGTGGAGCCCAGAGCTGACCCGATCTGGATGATGGGACCTTCGCGGCCCACGGACGAGCCGCTGCCGATGGCCACGGCGGAGGCGAGGGATTTCACCACTGCCACGATCGGGCGGATGACGCCCTCGCGATGATAGATGGCGTCCATCACCTCGGGTACGCCGTGGCCTTTGGCCTCCGGTGCAAAGCGGGTGACGAGAAAAGTGACGATGATTCCGCCGACGATGGGCGCCAGGATGACCCATGCGCCCCAGTGGCTCGGCGGCGTGAATACATTGGCGTCGTAGTGCCAGGACCATTGTCCGGCGAAGAACAGGTTGTGCAACAGGCTGATCAGGCCGCGGAATGCGATGGCGCCGAATCCGGTGATGATGCCGAGAGCCAGCGCAATCACGGACAGCAAAAGCAGGCTCAGCCTTTGACTTTCATTCTGCGCGACGGGCAATCCGCCGGCGTCTGCCGTTTTCTGTTTCTTGCGCATTCCTTGCGCGTAAGTGTCCTTCAGTGAATACGGGATCGCAACGACCGTGCGAATCTGGTCCGCGTGGCGAGGGTTCAATATCGCCACTGGCCACCGCCAATCCCGTCTGACATGCTTCGTGGCCGAGGCGGCACATGAGCACATCCGCGCACAGCAAGGATAGAGGAAAAAAAGGCGGCGCCAGGAAGACCACGGCCCGGCGCAAGTCCCTCGCTCCTGGCAAGGAAAGGCGCGGCCTGGACGCCGCGGATATCGCGCTGCCGATCGACGACCCGCGCGTTGCGGGCCTCGCCATTCAGGTGCGCGAACGCGGCGGCGCGCCGATCGGCGCCTATCGCGAGCCGCTTTCGGGCAGCACGGTTCTGGTGGCCACGATGCCGCTCGCGTCCGTGCAGCCGACGCCGTTCCAGCGCGACCTCTCGCCGACCCACACCAGGCGCCTCGCACAGAAGATCGAGGAATCGGGGTCCTTCCTCGATCCCATCATCGTGGTGCGCGGCGAGAATGGCGAATTCTGCACCCCGAACGGCCGCCATCGCCTCGCTGCCGCCAAGGTACTCGGGCTGAAGCAGATCACGGCGCTCGTGTCACCGGACGAAGGGCTGGCGTTTCGCATCCTCGCGCTCAATACCGAGAAGGCGCACAACCTCAAGGACCGGAGCCTGGAAGTGATCCGCATGGCACGCGCGCTGGCGCGCCGTGAGCCGCGCGCAAAGGAAAGCGACTACGCGGCGCAGTTCGAGGCGCCAGAGTTCCTGACGCTCGGCGTGCTTTACGCGAAGGACGGGCGCTTCGCCGGCGGCGCCTATGGCTCGTTTCTCAGGAAGGTGGACCGCTTCACCGATCGCACGCTGGCTGTGAGCCTGCGTGAGCGCGAGGGCTACGCCGCACGCCTGCGTGACATCGATGCGCAGGTGCGCAAGATCAACAAGTCACTGGAGGCGCGCGGCTTCAAGTCGCCGTACCTGCGCGCGTTCGTCGTGGCACGCATTAATCCGGTGCGCTTCCATCGGGTCAAGCCGGGCGACAAGAAGCCGCCGATGCCGATCGGGGCGGCCTTGACCCGCATGATGGCCACTGCGAAGACATTCGATGTCGGCAAGGTGCGGCCGGGGGACCTGGCGCTAGTCGCCGCGCTGTCCGGCGATTGAGGAAGAAACGGCCCGCAGTCGACCCATCGGCGCGGCCTCTCGTTATAGTTCGTACTGTCCCGGTCAAGGAGAGTCGCTCCCGTGAAGAAGCGCAATTTCGCTATCGCCGGATTGTTCAGCCTGGCCACCGCCGCCACCGCAGCTCCCCACGGCATCGAGCCGGGTGACATCAATCGTAATGGCAACGCCTGCAGCGATTTCTTCGATTACGCAAATGGGGCCTGGCGCAAGGAGCATGCGATTCCCGACTACATGGATCGCTGGAGCCGGCGCTGGCAGTCCGGCGAGATCAACAAGGACAACGTGCGCGATATCCTCGATGAAGAATCGCTTCGCAGCGACTGGCCGACCGGCAGCGCCCAGCAGTTGTCGGGCGATTTCTACGCGGCTTGCATGGATGAAGATCGCGTCAATGCGCGCGGAATTGCACCGGTGCAATCGCTGCTGGACGAGATCGGGGCCATCAAGACCCGCGCCGGATTGCAACCTGTCATCAGTCACCTGCATTCGATTGGAGTCGACGTCGGCTTCGGCATCGTCGCCAACCAGGACCTGCACGACCCGACCTTGATGATCGCGCACGTGCTCGCGGCGGGACTTGGCCTGCCCGACCGCGATTACTACCTCAAGCCGGAAGACCGCTTCGTCGAAGCGCGCGCGAAGTATCACGAACACCTGGCCGGGATGTTCAGCCTCGCCGGATCCACGCCGGAAGCGGCCGAAACCGCCGCGACCTCCGTGTTCGATTTCGAAAAGCGGCTCGCCGAAGCCACGCTCGACAATGTCGCGAGCCGCGATCCATTCCAGCTGGATCACGAGACTACATTCGACGGATTGGCGGCGATGGCGCCGGATTTCGACTGGGGCCGCTACCTTGACGCCGCCAGGCTGGCGCACGCCGACCTCAACGTAACCGAACCGAAGTTCGTGCAGGCATTTGACCGGGAAGTCGCCAGGGCACCCCTTGAACAGTGGCGCAATTACCTGGCATGGCACGTGCTGAATACCTTCGCGGATTCACTGTCCGCGCCATTCGTCGAGCAGGACTTTGCTTTCTACGGCAAGTTCCTCAGCGGCGCGACCGAAATGAAGCCACGCTGGAAGCGCTGCGCCGAGGCCACCGACGACCAGCTCGGCGAGGCGCTCGGCCGTGCCTACGTGCAGAAGTATTTCCCGCCGGAAGCCAAGGCGCGCATGGAGGAAATGGTCAGGAACCTGCTGCTGGCGATGCATGACACGATCGAAGATCTGGACTGGATGAGTCCGGCGACCAAGGTCAAGGCACAGGAGAAACTCGCCGCCTTCAACGCCAAGATCGGCTATCCCGACAAGTGGAAGGATTACGCCGGTGTCACGATCGGCCGCGGCTCGTACTTTGACGACGTCGTGGCGGCCATGCGCTGGAACGTCAATGACAACCTCTTGCAAATCGGCAAGCCGGTCGATCGCAGCCGCTGGGCCATGACGCCGCCGACTTCAAACGCCTACTACAGCCAGTTGAAGAACGAGATCGTGTTTCCGGCCGGCATCCTGCAACCGCCGGCTTTCGACGTCACCGCCACCGACGCAGTCAACTACGGCGCGATCGGGGTGGTCATCGGCCACGAGATCAGCCATGGCTTCGACGACCAGGGCTCGAAATTCGACGCACAGGGCCGCCTGGACAACTGGTGGACCGCCGCCGACCACGAGAAATTCGAAGCGCGCAGCCAGTGCGTGGTCAGGCAGTTCGATAACTACTTCATCGAGCCCGGAGTCCACCACAACGGCAAGCTGGTGCTGGGCGAATCGATCGGCGACCTGGGCGGCGCCAAGCTGGCCTACCTGGCCTATCGGAAGTCGCGCGAAGGCAAGGGTCCGGAGCCGACCGTCGATGGATTCACGCCTGAACAGCAGTTCTTCCTGTCCTGGGGCCAGTGGCGTGGCGACGAGATCCGTCCGGAAACGCAGCGCACCATGGTGCAGAGCGACCCGCATCCGATCGCAAAATTCCGCGTCAACGGCCCGCTCTCGAACCTGCCTGCCTTCAGCGAAGCATTCAGTTGCAAGCCCGGCGATGCCATGGTCCGAGCGAACGCTGATCGCTGCGAAGTGTGGTAAGCCGTCAAATCGGGGTGACTTGAACCTCGTCAGGTCTGCCGGCCGCCATTCTCGCGGCGCGTCAATTGCACGATGACCGGCGAGAGGACGAGCAGCGCGATCAGGTTCGGCACTGCCATCAGGGCATTCAGCGTGTCGGCGAGTTGCCAGGCGAGGTCGAGGTGCGTCACGGTGCCCGCGAAGACCGCGGCGCACCACAGGATGCGATACGGAACGATCGCACGCACGCCGATGAGGAATTGCCAGCAGCGCTCGCCGTAGTAAGCCCAGCCGAAAATCGTAGTCAATGCAAAGACAGTAATCGAAATGGCGATGATTGCGCTGCCCCAACCTGGGATCGCCGATTCGAATGCCAGCTGGGTAAGCGGAGCGCCGGTTTCGCCGCTCTGCCAGGCGCCGGAAACGACGATTGCGAGCGCGGTCATCGAACAGACAATGATCGTGTCGATGAACGTTCCCATCATCCCGATCAGGCCGCTCTTGACAGGATTTGAACTCTGACCCGCTGCCTGCGCGATGCCGGCGCTGCCAAGTCCCGCCTCATTCGAAAAGATGCCGCGCGCGATGCCAAAACGCATGGCCGCCATCACTGCGGCGCCGGCAAAACCGCCGGTTGCCGCCACGGGCGAGAAGGCGTCGTGGACAATCAACAGGAATGCCGACGGAATTGCGGGCGCATTCGCGATCAGCACGGTCATCGCCGCCGCGACGTAAGCGACAATCATGAATGGCACGAGCTTGTTTGCCACTGCCGCGATGCGCCGGATGCCGCCCAGCACTACGGTGGAAGTGAGGACCAGCAGTACGACGCCGATCACCGTCGGATCGATGCCGAAAGTGTTGTTGAGTGCGCTGGCAATCGTGTTCGATTGCACCATGTTGCCGATGCCGAATCCGGCGAGTCCGCCGAATATCGCGAATGCCACGCCAAGCCAGGCCCAGCGCCTGCCGAGCCCGTTCTTGATCGCATACATCGGGCCACCGACCGAACGGCCTGTTTCGTCGCGCTCGCGAAAGTGGACGGCGAGCACGACCTCGGCGTACTTGGTCGCCATGCCGACGAGCGCGGTCATCCACATCCAGAACACGGCACCCGGGCCGCCGAGCGCGATGGCAGTCGCGACGCCGGCGATGTTGCCGACGCCGACCGTTGCCGCAAGGCAGGTCATCAGCGCGGCGAACGGGGAAACCTCGCCCACTGCACCGGCATCGCCCGTGCGACCGCGCCACATCAGGCGGAATCCCGTGCCGATCCTGCGGATCGGCATCAGCCCAAGGCGCAGTTGCAGGAAAAGACCCGTGCCCAGGATCAGTGCGAGCATCACCGGGCCCCAGACAAACCCGTTGATCTCTCCCAGCCCGGCGTGAATTCCGTCCATGACGGGCCTGACTATGCCTGAGTACACACCGGGGCGCCTTGGTGCGCCGGCGGCGCGCTTTCAGAATTCGTATTCCAGCAGGAAGCGTGCAGTCTGCGCCGCAGCATCATGCGTCAGGCCGAACAACCAGGCGAACTCGTACCTGAGTGCGCCGCCGGCGAACGGCATGCGGCCAAAAGCGGCGGGGCCCGCCTGGTGGCCGTGGTCGCCGAGCGAACCGAAATCTCCGAATTCGCCGAATTCACCATACCACTCGATACCCGGTTCGAAGAGGGGATTGCGGCGCCAGCGGTACTGCATCGCGTACTCGAGTTCCGTGTCCGCTCCGGAGGCGAATTCGCGTTCGGTCAGGAGGTTCACGCGCACCTGGCTGGATCCGAGATCCTTCTGCAGCAAGGCACCAAGCTCGAGCTTGTCCTGGCCGCCCGGCTCCGTGGAGTGAGCCAATTCGACGAGGAGTCCGGCGTCAATGGCATGACGGCCCTGCTCGAAGAGCTGGAAAATGTTCTCCCAGGCGATTTCGGTATTCCCGAAGCCTTCGCCGGGCTCCTTTTCCCATTCGCCCACGAGCTCGGTCTTCCAGAACCAGGCTGGCGAATACTCCAGGTCAATCTTGTATTGCTGGGCGCCGTCGACGGCGGGATCACCGTCCGACTGGTGAAGGCCGCGAAATTCAAGCGCTTTCTCGCCTTCTTCGACAATGGGCGAGTAGACCTTGTCCTCGGCCTCGGCGCGGGGTGCGGTGCCAATCGCTGCGCCGACCAGGACGATCAGTGCGGCAGCCGCAGCGGCCGGCGAAACGGAGAGCTTGCGGCGGTTCACGAACCGCGACAGCAGCAGGATGGAGGCCAGCGTCACGCCGAAGAACAGCAACTGGCTCGCGCTCGGGCGATCGTCATAGCCTGCCAGCGCGTGCAGCACCTGGCCCGCCAGGCTCTGGTTCGGCAGCAGCGACGACGTGTCCCACAGTGGCTCGACGATGGCCGGCAGCCAGCCGGACTGCACCAGAAACGCAGCCGCCTGCGCCGCCATGCCGGCGGCCAGGATCACGAGCATCCAGCCGGTCACCGCAAACAGGTGCCGCGGGGGGATGCGCATGAGGCCGAGATACAGGAGGGTGCCGGCCGCCGCGCCTGCTGCAAGGCCGAGTGCCCCGCCCACAATCATCGGGCCGGCCGTTTGGCCGCCCGCCGCGACTCCATACAGGAACAACACCACCTCGGCGCCCTCACGCAGTGCAGCGAGCGCCACCACGGCCGCCAGCGCGCCAAGCGGTCGGCTGCCGGCGCGAACCTCCCCACCGACGGATTTCAGCTCACGGGCAATTGCCGCGCCGTGCTGCTGCATCCAGACGTGGTGCCAGGCCAGCATCAGGACCGCGGCCAGCAGGACACTGGCGTTGAAGACGTCCGGGCCCATGCCTTCCAGCGTCTCGCCGAGCCATCCGGTAGCGCCGGCGAGCGCCAGGGCACCGGCCAGTCCGGCCAGGCAACCGATCAGGATGGTGCGTCGGCTGCCCAGGAGTCCTTTCGAGGCGGCGAGGGCGATGCCGACGATCAACGACACCTCGAACACTTCCCGCAGCACGATGATGAAGGAGGCGATCATGACTTACTCGACGACCAGGTAACCGCGCGCGGTCTTGGGATTGAAATCGCCGAAAAATTCGTAGCGGCCCGGCTTGAGCGGCCCGACAAAGAGGGCGATCCGGCCATTTGCGGGGACGATCTTTTCGCGATTGACGTCGTAACTCTCGAACTCCTCCGGCGTCGCATCGCGGTTTTCGACGATCAACCGCAATTTCTGGCCTGCCGGCACCTTCAGCTCCGCCGGCGTGAACTGGTGCGACTCGATCACCAGCGTGAATTCGAGCGGCTCCGCGCGTGCGGGGGCGACGAGCAGGGCGCCGACCAGAACGGACGCGAGCGCAAAAGAGGAGCGAACGACATTCATGGTTGACCCGACCCGTGGACCTTTCACGCGAAGCATAATGGTAAGTGAGAATCATTCGCAACTGGTTTTCGACTAAGTAACTGAAATATGACGAATTGAACTGGAATCAGGACCGAGAAAGCGCCCGATTCAGGGCGGCGATTTCCGGCGGACCGATGCGACAACAGCCACCGATCAGAGTGGCACCGGCCGCGGTCCAGGCGGGTGCGTGTGCGGCCAGGCTGCCGCGGACGGGCGCACCGCCCCAGTCCTCCGTCTTCGCGTCCCAGCGCTCGCCTGAATTCGGGTAGACGACGATCGCCTTGTCCGTGCCCGAACGGAGCGCTCGAACCGCCTCTCCGACGACTTCGGGCCTGACGCAATTGACCCCGACCGCGAAAACTCCGGGAACGGCATCCGCAAGGCGCGCGCAATCCGCGAGCGGTTCGCCGTGTGAAGTGTGGATCCCGTCAGGGGATGTGAAACTCATCCAGGCGGACAGGCCGCGATGCTGCTCGAGAAGCGCGGCCAGCGCACGGGCCTCGTCCAGCACGGGTATCGTCTCACAGGCGAGGAAATCGGCGCCGGCGGCGGCGAGCACCTCGAATCGGCGCTGATGAAATGCGACGAGGGCCTCGACCGACAGTCCGTAGTCGCCCCGGTACTCCGCGCCATCGTGCGAGATGGCGCCGTAGGGCCCGATTGAAGCGGCGACGAACAGCTCTCGCCGGCCAGACGGATGTTCGCCGAGGTGGCGCGCGCGGGCGGACCGGGCGAGATCGACAGAGCGGTGCAGCAGGGCCGTGGTTTCGTCCGCGTCGATGCCGATTGCCGCGAATCCTTCGTAGCTGGCCTGGTAGCTCGCCGAGATCGCGACACGGGCGCCCGCCGCGTAGTAGTCATAGTGGAGCTGTTCGATGGCCTCCGGCGCCGTCCGCAGGACCTGCGCGGACCACAAAGCGCCCGTGATGTCGTGCCCGCGCCGTTCGAGCTCGGTCGCAAGCCCGCCGTCCAGGACCAGGGTTTCTTCGATTCGCTTCATGGTGAAATAGGTCTTGTCAGGCCAGGAGCGCCAGCAAACCCCTCAAAATCTCAACTGGCCGTGGCGGGCAACCCGGAATGTGCAGATCCACCGGAACGATGCTCGAAACGCCGCCGGTCACGGCGTAGCTGCCCGCAAAACAGCCGCCGTCCTTGGCACATCCGCCTACTGCAACGACCCATTTTGGCGCGGGAGTCGCTGCATAGGTTCGTTCGAGGGCCTCCCTCATGTTGTGCGTGACCGGGCCGGTCACCAGGAGAACATCCGCGTGACGTGGCGAAGCGACAAAACGGATACCGAATCGCTCCAGGTCGTAATACGCGTTGTTGAGCGCGTGAATCTCGAGTTCACAACCGTTGCAGGAGCCTGCGTCCACCTGACGGACCCCGAGGCTGCGGCCAAGGCGCCTTCGCGCCGCCTGGTCGACGGCGCGCGCCAGCTCACCGACCGCGCCCTCACCCACGTCCGGCTCATTCTCGGTGAGCGGCGGCTTGACCAGAATTTCAAAAAGCAGCTTGCGCATCGCCTGTCGCCCTCAGAGATCGTGACCGGAGTACGAGCAGTTGAAGGACTTGTTGCAGAGTGGGAAGTCCGCAACGATGTTGCCATCGATTGCGGCCTCGAGCAGCGGCCACTGGAACCATGACGGATCTCGCAAGCGGCAGTGCTCGATGCGCCCGTCTTCATCAACTCGCATCCATGCGAAAATGTCGCCGCGGAAGCCCTCGACGAGCGCGGCGCCCTCACCCGACGCATGCGGCGGCGCAAGGGATTGATGAACCGGTCCGGCCGGCAGCCTGGCGAGAACCTGCTCCACGATTCCGAGGCTCTGCTCGACTTCGCGAATGCGGATCCAGACCCGCGCGTCCACGTCGCCGGCGTCGAACACTGGCACCTGGAATTCCAGAGCGTCGTATGGGGGATAGCCGGGCATGCGGCGTGCGTCGAAGGCGCGCCCGGACGCCCGGCCGACGAAACCGCCGGCCCCGAACCGCCGCGCAAGCTCCGGCTTCAGGATGCCAGTGCCGACCGTGCGGTCCTGTAGCGACGCCGTGTTGTCGTACAGATTGGCCAAGTGCGGAAAGCGGCGCCGCACCTCGGACACGAGCGCCGCAATTTCGGCGGCACCGGCGCCATTGAGGTCGCGCATGATCCCGCCCGGCACGATGACATCGCGCATCAGGCGGTGCCCGAAGCAGAGATCGGCCGTGCGTAGCACCTGCTCGCGCAGCGCCGCGCAATGCGCATGCAACAGTGAGAATGCGGCGTCATTGCAAATGGCGCCGATGTCGCCAAAGTGATTGGCGAGGCGCTCGAGCTCGGCCATAAGAGCGCGCAGCCATGTCGCACGGGGCGGCACTTGAGTCTCCAGCGCCGATTCGACCGCGCGGGCGAACGCGAACGCGTAAGCGACAGTGCTGTCGCCCGAAACCCGTCCCGCAATTCCGGCAGCGCGGGCAACTTCGGAACCGGCCATGAGTCCCTCGATGCCCTTGTGAACGTAACCGAGACGCGCTTCGAGCCGAACAATGGTTTCGCCACCGACCGTGAACCGGAAATGCCCTGGCTCGATGATGCCGGCATGTACCGGCCCGACCGGGATCCGGTGCAAGTGCTCGCCCTCGACCGGCAGGAAAGCGTAGGGCGCATTGCCGGCTGGCATGCGCTCGGCGTCGCCCAGTGGCCGGCGGACACCCCAGCGCCCATGATCAAGCCAGGGCCTCGAGTCCGGGAGGCCGACGGCCTTGAGCCCGAACAGGTCTTGGATCGCGCGTTCCAGCCGGACTGCAGGCGCGTGCAGTTCGGCGACGGAAGGGAATTCTTCGTCCGGGCAGAGCAGGCTCAAGATGCCGATCGTTCCTTCCGGCTCTGAGAGCAGCGCGAGGTGCACGGCTTCGGCCTCGCCCCAGAGATCGAGCAGCGTCATGTTGCCCTGCGTCAGGCACTCGGCTGCGAGCATCCAGGTATCCGCGTCCACGATGGCGCGTGGCCACGGCCGATGCCCGGCCACGTGCTGCCCGTCCTGCTGCAATTCGCCAAGGGTCGGTGCGTCAGGCACGGGTGTCGGCGGTCGTGCGTCGCTCATCCGAGGATCCCCGCGACGTGTCGGAACCATTCGACCATCGGCAGCGGCAGATAGACGCCGGCGAGGAGCACGAGCGCGAAATGTGCGTACATCGGGGCGTACGACGCGTGCGCCGGCGCGACGTTCCCCCGCACCGGCCCGAAGGCCAGGCTGTTGACCCGCAAGAACAGGGCTCCCAGCGCCACGAGCAGACCGAAGACAAGCGGAATCGCGAGCAATGGCTGTCTCGCAAATGTAGAGGTCACGATCAGGAATTCGGTCATGAAGATGCCGAACGGCGGAAGTCCCGCGATGGCAATTACGCCGATGACGAGTCCCCAGCCCAGCCATGGATGCGACACGGTCAGGCCGCCGATGTCCGCGATCTTCTGCGTTCCCTTGACCTGCGCCACGTGGCCCACGGCGAAGAAGATGGCGGCCTTGGTCAGGCTGTGCAGGACCATGTGCAGCAGGCCCGCGAAATTCGCAAGCGGCCCGCCCATGCCGAACGCAAACGCAACGATCCCCATGTGCTCGATCGACGAGTACGCGAACAGGCGCTTTATGTCGCGGCGCCGGTAGAGCATGAAGGCGGCGAACACAAGCGACACCAGGCCCATCGTCACCATGAGCGGTCCCGGCGCGAGCGCCGCCGGATTCGCGGCGAGCAGCAGCTTGAAGCGTAGCACTGCGTAGAGTGCAACGTTCAGCAGAAGTCCTGAGAGCACCGCTGAAATCGGTGTCGGGCCCTCGGCGTGCGCATCGGGTAGCCACGCGTGCAGCGGCGCGAGGCCGACCTTCGTGCCATAGCCGAGCAACAAGAAGACAAATGCGAGGTTCATCAGGGAAGGATCGAAGGCTTCCGCGTGCATCAGCAGGATGGTCCACACCATCGCATCGCGGCCCTGCCCGATCACCGGATGCGCGGCCATATAGACGAGGATGGTTCCGAAGAGCGCGAGCGCGATTCCGACGCTGCCGAGAATGAAATACTTCCAGGCGGCCTCCAGCGCCTCGTGCGTGCGATAAATGCCAACCATCAGTACGGTCGTAAGCGTCGCCAGCTCGATTGCGACCCACATAAGCCCGATGTTGTTGGCGACGAGCGCGAGGTTCATACCGAACATCAGCGCCTGGTACATCGCGTGGTAGAAACGCAGGTACCCGGGCGTCAGCCGCTTGCTGTCGAGCTCATGCTGGATGTAGCCCGCGCTGAACACGCTCGTGGTGAAACCCACTAGCGTGCTCAGCACGATGAAGACGATATTGAGGTCATCCACCAGCAGGTACGATCCTGGCGGCGGCCGCTCGCCGAGGAGGAGCACGAGGGCGGCCGAAAAGGTGGCGAGCGCCGCCAGCACGTTGAGTCGCGCGGTCATCCGGTAGCCGGGCAGCAGCGCGAGCAGCACGGCGGATCCGATCGGAATGAGCAGGATCGCGCGAATGGCAAGGTCCGCGAGGCTCATCACCGGAGTTCACCGCGGTGGCGGTCGAGCGCTTGCACGTCCACGGTGTCGAAGCGCTCGCGTATCCGGAACAGGAAGATGCCAATGACGATGAACGCGATCAGGATCGAGAATGCGACGCTGATCTCCACCACGAGCGGCATGCCTTTGGCGCCGGTCGCGGCGAGAACGAGCCCATTTTCGAGGGACATGAACCCGACGACCTGGCTGACGGCATTTCGGCGCGTGACCATCATCAGGAGTCCCAGGAGCACGACCGCAAGCGCAAAGGCCAGGTCCTCGCGAGCGAGCGGATCGGCGCCTTGAGTAACCTTCAGCATCACGGCGATTGACAGCGCAACGAGCCCCATGCCGGCGAGCATGGTGGGACCCACGCCAATCACCGTCTCGACTTCACGATGGATCCCGAGGCGCTGAATCATCCGGTGCAGCGCGCCGGGAATCATGAGCCCCTTGAAAACAAAGGCGATACCGGCGGTCACGTAGAGGTGGGGCGCGTCCTGGATATGGGCCTGCCATGCGACCGACGCGGCGAGTACGATCGCGTGAAGTGCGAAGATGTTGAGAAGCGCGTAGAGCCGGTCCTGGTACAGCATCATGAAGCTGACGAGAACGAGGCCGCCGGCAAGGAAATGGGCGATGTCGAGTGCGAGCCGGTCCATCACAGGCTCCGCGACACGAACATCAGGAGGGTCGCCAGGAGGCCGAGCATCAGTGCAGCGCCGAGAAATTCAGGCACGCGGAACACGCGCATCTTCGCGATCGCAGTCTCGAACAGTGCGAGCAGCGTCCCGCCGACTGCGAGCTTCCCGATCCAGGCGGCGGCACCGACCGCGAATGCTGCGGGGCCCGCGCCGGGAGGGGCGAGGCCCCAGGGCGTAAACAGGCAGGCGATCAGTGAGAAGTACAGCAGGAGCTTGAGACAAGAGGCAAACTCGATCATCGCGAGATGGCGTCCCGAGTATTCGAGCACCATCGCCTCGTGCACCATCGTGAGCTCGAGGTGGGTCGCCGGGTTGTCCACCGGGACGCGTCCGTTCTCGGCGATCGCGACCATCACGAGCGCGATCACCGCCATACCGAGCGAGACGCGCAGCCCGACTTCCGGGGAATTCATGAAACTCGCAACAGTCGAGAGCTGAGTGGATCCTGCGACCAGTGCGACGGTAAAGGCGATCAGCAGCATCGCCGGTTCGGCCAGCGATGCGATCATCACCTCGCGGCTTGAACCGATGCCACCAAAACTGGTGCCCACGTCCATTCCGGCCAGGGCCAGCAGGAAACGCGCGCTTCCTAGGAGCGCGATGATCGCGATCAGGTCCGCGGTCCAGCTAAAGAGCAGACCAGTGGCAAACGTGGGCACTAGCGCGGCGGCGACCCAGGTTGTCGCGAAGATCAAGTACGGCGCCGCGCGGAAGAGCCACGAGGCGTTTTCGGCGAGCACGACCTCTTTGCGCAGCAGGCGCAGCAAATCGCGGTACGGCTGGAAAACCGATGCTCCGCGCCGCCGCAGCAGGCGGGCCTTGACCTTGCGCACGAAGCCGGTCAGCAGCGGAGCCAGCAGCAGCACGAGCGCCATTTGCAGCAGTTGAGCGAGCAGCTCCGGTATCAGGACCATAGCGCGAGCACCAGGAGCAGGGTGACAAGGGCGAGGAATACAAGACTCAGGTAACGGCGGATGGTCAGGAACTGGAGTACGTTCATGCGCTCGGACGCAAAGCTGACAGCGTCGGCGACAGGGGCATAGAGCCAATCCCAGAGCAGGTCGCGAACCACTAAAACGTAACGCGCTGGCGCCGCACTTCCGGGCGGCGGCATCTCAACCGATTCCCGCGCCGCGAAGATCCAGGTACCGAATACGCGCCGGATCGGCTGCGCGAAGCTAGTCGCCGTGTATTGCGTCGCCGAGTCCGTTTCCGGGAACCCGCAATCCCACGCCGGCGCTCGGCGCCGAGTGTGCGAGGCGAACCGGTGGATGACCAGCACGGCGAGCGATGCGGACAGCGCGATGAACACGAACACGAGCCAGCCGTTGTATGAGCTACGTCCCGCCGTCACGGGTACGATGGACAGCCAGTCCACCGCAGCTTGCAGCGGCATGCGCGTGCCCGTGAGCAGCTGCATCGCGGGTGCAAGCGCATCGATCACGATGCCCGGCAGGATGCCGGCGGCGAGACAGAGGGCGACGAGCGCGAACATCGCCGCCAACGAGAAGCCGTCGGTCTCGCGCGCATCGCGCGCCGCTTCCGAGCGCGGCCGGCCGAGGAAGCTGATGCCGAAGACCTTGACGAAACAGGCTGCGGCGAGCGCTGCCGACAGCGCGAGAAGGCCTCCCACGGCCGGTACCATGATTTTGAGCGCCCACTGGGGCAGCTCCGGGCTCTGGAGAATGGCCTGGAAGGTGAGCCACTCCGAAGCAAAGCCATTCAAGGGCGGCAGCGCTGAGATCGCGACGCAGCCCGCGAGGAACGCGAACGCGGTCCGCGGCATGCGGTGGATCAGGCCGCCCAAACGCTCCATATCGCGCTCGCCGGTGGCCGTGAGCACTGCACCCGCGCCGAAGAACAGCAGGCTCTTGAAGACGGAGTGATTGAAGACGTGAAACAGCGCGGCCGTCAGCGCGAGCGCAGCGGCCGCCGGAAGTCCGTTGGCTTCGAATGCGAGCGCAAGGCCGAGCCCAATAAAAATGATGCCGATGTTCTCCACTGTGTGGTATGCGAGCAGTCGCTTGAGGTCGTGCTGCATCATCGCGTAAAGCACGCCGAGCACCGCGGTCGCCCCGCCCACGAGCAGCACCAGGACGCCGGACCACCATTGAGGCTCACCAAGGAGTTCGAACACGATGCGAATGAAGCCATACACGGCGACCTTGGTCATCACGCCGCTCATGAGGGCCGAGACATGACTCGGTGCGGCGGGATGCGCGAGCGGCAGCCAGGCGTGAAGCGGCACGATGCCCGCCTTGGAACCGGCGCCCAGCAGCGCGAGCAAGAGCACCAGCAGAGTGGTCGCCGGCGCGTGCGACGGGCCGCGCATCGCGGCGAAGGTGTAATCGCCCGCCGTGCCGGCGAGCAGCCCGAAGGCCAGCAGGAGCGCGAGCGTGCCGAAGCTCGCCATGATCAGGTAGACGTAGCCGGCGTGCGCATTGGCGCGGTCCTGGTGATGCGACATCACGAGCGCCCACGAGGAGAGCGACATGAATTCCCAGGAGAGCAGGAAACTGAAGGCGTCGTCGGCGAGCACGACGAGATTCATGCCGGCAAGGAAGAGCGGATAGAAAGGCAGCACACGCTGCGGTTCCGGCTCGTGTCGCCCGTAGCCCAGGGCGAAGAGGGACGCGGCCGCACCGCCGAGGCCGGTGACGAACGCGAAGAATCGGGACAAGGCGTCGAGGCGGAAGTGTGCACCCTGCCAGGGCAGGCCGAGTGGTAGCCACGCGGCGGTTGGCGTGCTTTCGGGATTGATGAGCTGTGCGAGGGCGATGGCCGACATCGCGACGCAAAGGACAAACGCCAGCCCGTACACGAGCCGCCGGCCCGCAGCCCATCGGCCGAGCGCGATGCCGATCATGGAGGTTGCCAACAGCGCGGCGACGCCGCAGAGCAGCCATTGGATATCCGATGTCATCGAATCCCGTGTGCGCGCGGGGCAATCTTGAGCCGTACGCCGCGTCCCGTGGCCTGGCTTGCCGCGTCTTCGGCGATCAATTCAACGCCGGCGCGATCAAGCGCGGTAACGAGCTTCATCAGCGAGTCGACATTGCCGCGAATGACGCCCGCGCTCGCTTCCATGCGCTGGATCGTCGGGACTGACAGGCCGGCGAGATCCGCAAGCTCACGTTGATCGATGCCTAGGAGTCCACGGGCGGCGCGAAGCTGGGCGGACGTGATCATGCGAGCAATTGAGTCGCCTGTGTGATGTATCGTACATCACAAGTCATGCCTAAAACAAGTATTCTGATATTGGCGCGCGTGCCGCGGCGGAATTTGCTAGGATGCAGGAGTCTGGTGATTCCCTAGTTTTGTCTAGTCTGGCTCATTGCGCCGCTTCGGCGCGCCTCCTGACCCGGTCCAGCCACCACGAAAAGCATCGCCGAACCAGCAGGTGGAAATCCGCTTGCTGCCATCTTTCTTATGTGAGTAATCCTAAGTGACCAAGCTTTTTATCGGAAACCTTCCTTTCTCCGCGACTGAAGAATCGGTTCGCGCATTGTTCGCGCCCCACGGCACGATCGAGTCGCTCGCGCTGATCAACGACCGCGACACGGGCCGTCCCCGCGGTTTCGGCTTCATCGAGATGTCGAATGCCGATGCCTCCAAGGCGATGCAGGCCCTGAACGGCAAGGACTTCGAAGGCCGTGCCCTCAAGGTGAATGAGGCCCAGGCCAAGGAACGTAGCGGCGGTGGCGGTGGCGGCGGCTACCGCAACGGCGGCGGGAATCGTTACTGATTCCAGCAGTCGACCGGCGACGCCCCGAAAGGGGCGTTCGCCGTTACCAATTCTGCATTCGAGAGGTATGACCCATGCGCATCGTATCCCGCACCGCCCGTTCGCTCCTCGAACAGAAGCGCGAGAAGTCGATGCGCAAGCGTCAGGCTGCAGGCACGATCGCGACCGCGTTTCCGCGTGTCGAGCAAGTCCGGGTCCAGCTCCGCTTCGTGTCTAAGCAGGGCGTCGTGCCCGCCGCGCAGACCCATGCGCTTTATCCGTCGGCCCAAGCCTATTTCGAGTTTGCCTGCCCGCACGGCGACTGCGACGGCAGCATCGACCTGAACGGCGTCGCCTTGACGCTGCTGCGCAGCGCCGGGATCCAGGCCGACGGCACGCTCCATTGCCCTGGTTCGCGCACCAGCGGCGGTGCGGCCCGTAAGGCCTGCAATCAGCGCGTCGATTACTGGATCGCGGCCCAGTACCTCTCCGTTGCCCGGGCGACCGGCTGATCGCACCCACCGGGTCGCCCCAGGACTATTTCGCCAACGAATCTCTCTGGCCGCTTTTTGCGGCGGCCGGTTTGCGGCCGGTTTATGATCGCCGCAACTCGACACCGACCAGGGGGATTTCGCAGTGCACAAGAAAAATCTCGCGCTGATTGCAGGCGCCATGCCTATCGGCTGCTTGATGGCGGGGCAGGCCGCCGTCGCGCAGCAGTCCACGGTGTTCGAACCGGTGATCGTGACGGCACAGAAGCGCGAGGAAAGCATCTATGACGTCCCCGTCGCGATCAGCGCCTTCTCGGCCGATACGATCGAGAAGCAGGGCATTTCGGACCTGACCGACATCGGCAAGTTCGTGCCGAATCTCAACGTCACCGGATTTTCCGCTGGCCAGACATCCTCGGTGAACCCCTTCATCCGCGGAATCGGCCTGCAAGACCACCTGATCACGACCGACCCGGGCGTCGGCGTGTACGTGGACGGCGTCTACCTGGGCCGCCAGGTCGGCCAGAACTGGAGCCTCGCCAACATAGAGCGCGTCGAGGTCCTGCGCGGGCCGCAGGGCACGCTGTACGGGCGAAATTCGATCGGCGGTGCCATCAACATCATCACGCGCAAGCCCGGCGATGAGGACGGTGGCCGGATGTCGTTCACGGCCGGTTCACGGGGCCGCCTGAACGCCGACTTCTACACGAACATGGCGTTCTCCGACGAACTTGCGATCTCCCTGACCGGCGCTTTCCAGCATCGGGACGGGCTCGGCCGGTTCCTGATGATCGAGAACCCGCGCAAGGAAGTCGGCGAGACGCAGGACATCTCGGCGCGCGTCGCGGTCAAGTGGTCTCCAACCGATCGCCTTTCCTTCCTGGCGACTTTCGACGGCGACGACGGCGACGGCGGGCTGCGCCCGTACGACACCCTGATCGACGAGGTGCCAACCGGCGGCGTGTATGCCGCTGGTTACCGCAACTCCGACACCGCGTCGAATCCCTACAACAACAACACGGGACAGGAGTCGCAGACCGAAGTGACCAACTCGGCGAGGGGCGTCTCGCTCACCGTGGACTACGAGATCGCCGACAACATGGCAGCGAAGTTGATCTTGAGCGACCGGCACTCGGAGTACAAGGCAGGGCTCGATGACGACGGTTTCTTCGACGATTTCCTGAGCTTCCCTGAGAAAGGCGATGCCGACCAGCAGTCGGCGGAGCTGCAGCTCACGGGCAACTACGATGCGTGGGACTATGTCGCCGGCCTGTACTGGTTCAAGGAAGACGGCAAGAACGTCCAGGACCCGACCATCTTTCTCGGCGGACCAGGTGATTTCCGGCTCGCGCAGAAAGTGGACAGCCAGGCAATCTACGCAAACGTCGGCTACCATCTCTCGGATGACTTCAGGCTGGCGGCCGGTCTGCGCTACACCCGGGACGACAAGCACGCGAGCACGAACATCAACTCGGGCCTGATCGTCGAGAGTGCGCAGCGTGACTGGTCCCAGACGAGCTGGGACATTTCCGGCAACTACAGGCTCAACGAGCGCCTGAGCGCGTACGGAACGATCCAGAACGGCTACCAGTCAGGCCAGTTCCCGCCGCGGCCGTACTGCCTGTTCGGATTCCTCGACTTCACGCAGCCGGGCAACGTCAGCCGGCCGAACTGCTTCGTCGCGAATGACAACGTGACAGCCCGGAACTACGAGGTCGGGCTCAAGGGCCAGCCGTTGGACAACCTGCAGATGAGCATCTCGGTTTTCTACACGGACTACTCGGACTTGCCCTACCAGGTGAGCACAACGGCAGGTGGAGGCGGATTCAACACCGCCAACATCATCGTGGACCAGACCTCGAAAGGCGTCGAATGGGAGGGTATCTGGCAGGCGACCGATGCATTCCGGCTGCACACGAGCCTCGGCTACATCGACGCCAACGTGCATGACCCGAACCCGGCAGCGGTCGCGCCGCTCACGCCGGAGTTCACGGCGTCCGTCAGCCCCGAATTCAATTTCCCGCTCGGCGGCGGCAATGTCACGATGCGGGCCGACTGGTCGTTCCGCGACAAGATGTACGGCGAGCCGAGCTCGGACCCGGGACGGTTCACGCGCATCGACAGCCGCGACTTGATCAACTTCGACGTCACCTACGAGCCGGCAGACGGCGACTGGTCGGTTTCCCTGTACGGCAAGAACATCACGGACGAGCGCTACGACAATGCGCGGCTCAACACGGGCGACTACGTCCTGGTCATCCTGTCGAATGACGCGAGCGAGTTCGGTGTCCGTCTGACACGGGACTTCTGAACCGGCCTGCACGGAAGGCACCCGCCGTCGATTCACGCAAGCGACGGCGAAGTTCGAGTTCGGGGGCCGTAAGGATTTCATTTCGACGGGCCACGCGGACTGCGGCCTCCAGGCGACGCTGGTCATCGGCTTTGAGCGCAGGCTTAGCCTGAAGACGCACCTTTTCCTGCAGGGGGTACGTCAGTCGTTTGCCGCTCAGGTCGCCTCGCCGAGTGCGGCTGGCTGGCCCTTGAAGGCCGAGCGCAGCAGCAGGAACGCGGCATAGAGAACGACGACGACGACGCCCCAGCGCAGCCAGATGATGGGCATTTCCTTGACGAGGAACGCAGCCACGAGCACCCCGGGGATCCCGCCCAGGGCCATGCCGAGCACGACTCTCAAATCGATGCGCGGGCTTTTCATGAACCTGAATCCGGTGGTCGGCATCAGGAACGCGCAGGCACTCGCCATGATCGGGAACGCGAGTCTCGGGTCCAGTCCAAGCAGGCTAAGCAGGATCAGCGACGGAGCGTAAAGGCCGATCCCGAATGCCATCAGGGCGCCGAGGACGAAGTGGACTGCCACGGCCACGGCTGTCGCCGCGGCCGGCAGCGCTGTCGCACTGCCGCCGATCGGCATGAGGTTCAGGTTGCTCATGGCATACAGGACTGCTGCGATCAGCAGCGCGATGCCGACGATGGCCTGGACGACCTGCACCGGCGCGCGCACGACGAGCGGAGCGCCGACCAGGGAACCGAGCACTGCCGAAATGACGCACGACGCGAGCAGTGTCGGGTCGACGTGCACGCCGAGAATCACGAGGAAGATCGCCGACTCCGCAATCGTCGGCAGCGCATGGCCGACATTCAAGGTGGCCGGTATGAAGCTGTCCGGCACGAGATTACGAAACTTGATCCAGGCTGTTGTCGTCGCAAAGGACCCGATTCCGAGCGTGTCGAAGAAATTTGCCACTGCGCCGAGACCGATGGCCTCGGCATTCGGGCGCAACTCGCCGCGCCTGGCCGCGGTCCTGCAAAGGGCCACCGTGAAGACGACGGCAAGGGCGCCGAGCGCGGCCAGCAGTACGATGATTGTCATGACGGCCGCGGTTTGCTCATCCCGCGTACTCTATCGCAGAATGGGCGCACCTGCTCCACGGGACTCGTCACATGCAATGCCCACTCTCAGGACGCCGCCTCGGCGCCATCGTCATGTGCCTCGCGCCGCTCGCCGCCTCGGCGGCCTCGGACACGGCCATTCCGCCGAAGATCTCTGAGCACACGCTCGAGATGCTCGAGCGCTCGGTGGGATTCAAGACGATGGCAGGCGAGGGCCAGGTACCGGCCTATGCCGAATACCTCGCGGCCGAGCTGAAGGCGCACGGATTCGCTGCAGGAGACATCGAGATCAAGCCGCGCGGCGAGACCGCGACGCTGACCGCGGTGTACCGCGGCACCGATCCGAAGGCGAAGCCGATCCTGCTTGCCGCGCACATGGACGTTGTCGCGGCGCGGCGCGAGGACTGGGAGCGCGATCCGTTTACGGCGGTCGTGGAAAACGGCTACGTCTACGGCCGCGGCACGGCCGACAACAAGGTGGGCCTGGTCTCGATCATGGGCGCGCTATTCTGGCTCAAACAGGAGGGTTTCAAGCCGAAACGCGACCTCGTGCTCGCGCTGACCGGCGATGAAGAGACGACACAGGCCTCGACGGCCCTGCTGTCGGAGGAGCTGAAGAACGCGGAGCTCCTCCTCAACAGCGATGCTGGCGGTGCCTATCTCGGCGATGACGGCGAGCCGATTGTCTATGCCATGCAGGCAGCTGAAAAGACTTACATGGATTTCGAGATCGCGTTTACCAATCCGGGCGGCCACAGCAGCCGCCCGGGTCCCACCAACGCTATCTATGACCTCGCGCGCGCGGTCACGCGGATATCGCAGTTTCACTTTCCCGCGCGCATCAGCGAGCTGACGCGCGCGTACTTCAGGGCGGCGGGCCCGATCACGCCCGGTCCGGCCGGCGCAGCCATGCTCCGGTACGCCGACAACCCGAAGGATCAGGAGGCCCATGACCTCCTGGCCTCGTATCCGGAATATGTCGGCCAGCTCGGCACGACCTGCGTCGCGACGATGGCGAAGGCGGGGCACGCCCCGAACGCGCTGCCGCAGAGCGCGACCGCCAACATCAACTGCCGCGTATTCCCGGGAGAGTCCGTCGAGAGCATCCAGTCGACGCTGGTGCGCGTGATCGACGACCCGCAGGCGCAGGTGAAAGTCGTCAACAAGCCGGTGCCGAGCGACGCTTCGCCCCTGCGCGAGGATGTCATGAAGGCGCTTCGGAAGGCGATCGACCTGCGCGCGCCAGGGCTGCCGATCGTGCCGACAATGTCGGCGGGTGCGTCCGACAGCCTGTACTACCGCAATCTCGGCGTGCCGTGCTACGGCGTGTCAGGCATCTTCATGCATCCGAAGGACAATTTCTCGCACGGGCTCAACGAGCGTGTGCCGGTCGCGACGATCGACGGCGCCGTAATCCAGTGGCACAGCCTGATCCGGGACCTGTCGCGCTAGCGAGCCGCATCGCGGAAGTGGCGCTTGCCCTGCAGCGCCTGCTGGTATTCGTCCCGGCTCAGGATGTTTTCCTCGAGATGCATGTCGGTCTGGCAGTAGCGGGACAGGAATTCCTGGATCCGTTCCGCTGACGGCAGCACGTCGTCGCGAACGTAGTTGATGTCGATGTTGATGCAGACCGCGCCGACCACGCCGTAATCCTTTCGCACGATCGGGATCGTCGTGCACTTGAAACGGCGTGCGCCGATATTGAGTTCGTAGTTGAGCTTGTCCTGGTTCAGCGCACGCCGCCGCTTCAAGTCGATGAGGAGCGTCGTCGTTCCCATCTCGAGCGACCGGCCGGTGGTTTCGCCGCCCTCGATGGCCGCGATCGAGCGTGTCGGGTTCGAGAGGTCGTGCAAGAGGACTTCGACGCCCATGTTGCGGAAAGTACGGCCAAAGAGCCGGACGATATTCCTGTAGTTCTCGAGAAACTCGTGCGTGTCGTCCGCGACCGACTTGCCGTCGTACCGGGCGAACAGCTTGACGTAGGCGGTGCGCTCGGCCGGGTCGAGCTGGTCCCGGACCTCGTTCTGTTCGCCGATGAAGATGAGCTGCCTGGCCGCGCGGGCATCAGTGTTGCGCAGGAAATAGTGGACGCCCAGCCGGAAGTCCTTGAGGCTGAACTCGGCGAAATTTTCGCGGGTCGAGGCGTACGGATAGAAGTCGTAGTCATCCAGGCTGCGGCCCATCATCCTGCGCTTCTCGCGATACTTGCCGACCAGGTAGCCGCCCAGCACCAGCACCAGGCTCACGACCAGTTCGACGATGAACTTCGAGACCCAGGGATTCTCCAGCAGGTCCATGCCCGGCAGGATAGCCTGTCCCGGTGCGGTCAGGGCTGCCTCCGCTGCCGGTGCAGCAGGTACAGGCCAGCCGCGACGACAATGGCGGCGCCTGCCACGATGCGAGCGCCGGGGACGGTCTGCCAGACGACCCAGTCGATCGCTGCGCCCCAGACGATAGACATGTATTCGAAAGGCGCGATGGTCGCGGCTGGCGCGAGGCGAAACGCCTCGGTCACGAGGTGCTGGCTGGCCCACCCGGTCAGGCCGAGCAGCGCGATCAATGGCCAGTCGGCTGCGGCGATCGCGACCCAGCCGGGCGCCGCGAGCGCACCCGCGCCAGTCGCGAGCAGCAGCAGAAACCAGAACACCATCGAGGGCGTCGTCTCCGTCGCGGCCATCAGGCGTAGCGTTACGACGACTACTGCCCAGGCCATTGCGGAACCGAGTGCTGCGAGCCCGGCGAGGCTCACGAATCCGGACGCCGTCGGCTTCAGCATCACGAGGACGCCGACCAGGCCGACCAGGAGCGCGACCCAGACATGCCGGGCAGCCTTCTCGCCGAGGATCAACCAGGCGCAGGGCACGACAAGAAGTGGCGCGCTCAGTGTAATCGCATAGGTGTTCGCCATGCTCATGCGCGCGAGCGCCCACACGTAGCAGCCGAGCATGAAGATTGAGACCAGCGCGCGCAGCAGGTGCAGGCCGAAGCGCCGTGGCTTCAGGTGTCCGAGCCGCCCGGTCACGAGGCAGGCCGTGAACACGAAAGGCAGGGAGCTCGCGCCGCGCAGCGATGCGATCTGCAGCGGCGGGTAGCTCGCGGCCAGGATTTTCATGAGCGAGTCCATGACGGCAAAGATCCCGACCGCCGCAATCATCAGGACGATGCCGCGCATGCGGTCGGCGCGCTCAGTCATCGGATGCAGGCAGCTTCTCCAGGAGGAGCCTCGCGAAGCCGGCGAGGGCGGTCAGGTCCTGCTCGTCGGGCCCGTCCGGGTCGCGCGCGTTCGAAAAAGCCGCGACGATCAGGCGCCGGCCGTCCGGCAACTCGGCATGCACAATCTCGGCCAGCGTGTCATAAGCGTCGCCAATCTTGCTTTCGTAGATGGTGCCAGCCGGAAATCCGCCGCCCATGCTGCTGTTGCTTGAAACGCGTGGCCGTCTCAGGCGCATGCGGATGTAGTCGGCCGCGGGCTGACCGAACTCGCCGGAGACGAGAGCCAACATGAGGCGTGCGGCGCCGTCCGCGTGCATGGCGTTGCGCCCGTGACGCCTGTGTGCGAGAGCCTCGAGCCCGGCAGGCTCCTCGCCGGAATTCGTCGGGTAGGTCTTGTTGATTAAACGCTGGCCGTAGAGCAGGCCGTGCGCCGCGAGCAGGTTCTCGGTGTAGCGCCTGCGCGCGAACCATGATTCGAAATCGGCGCCCTCGACCGGGCCGTTCGGGGCGCCCGTGATTGCGTCCACGACGAAGCCCGTCGCGACGTTGTCGGAATCCCGGAGCATCGGCGCCACCCGTTCGTCCAGGCAGTCGGCCGCGCGGCCCTGTGACTCGCACCAATGCACGGCCGCGACCGCAAAGCCGAGCTTGACGCAGCTCGCCGGATACCAGGGTGTGGCGCCGCCGACGCTGCCGCGCAACCACGAGCCGTCCTTCGCCGCGAGGAGGACGGTGACGTCGAGACGGTCGAAGCGCTGATCCGCGAGGAAGCGCGATCGTGCGTCCTCGAGGGCCGCCTGCACGCCGGCATCGTCGCGAACGGGCGGCAGGGGATCCCCGCACTGCGCGGTCGTGGCCGCGAGCGCGAGGGCAAGCCCGGCGCCCGGCAGGGCGGCCGCCATCATTCGCCAATGCACCGGGCGTCTCCCGCTACAATTCCGTCACACTATCGTCCCGCGGGCGGAGCGACAACCACCCATGAAGGTATTCGGCAACGTACTCGAGATGGTCGGCAGGACGCCGATACTGGAACTTCGCCAGCTCGATGCCGGTCCCTGCAGGCTCTTCCTGAAGCTCGAACTGCAGAATCCGGCCGGCTCGATCAAGGACCGCATCGGCCTCACGATGATCGAGGAAGCTGAGCGGCGCGGCGACCTCAAGCCCGGCGGAACGATCGTCGAGGCGACCGCGGGCAACACGGGCCTCGGCCTTGCGCTGGTCGCGGCGCAAAAGGGCTATCGCGTGGTGCTGGTGCTGCCCGACAAGATGAGCCAGGAGAAAATCTTCAACCTGCGGGCGATGGGCGCGGAGGTCATACTCACGCGCTCGGACGTCGAGAAGGGGCATCCGGAGTACTATCAGGACGTCGGCGCGCGGCTCGCGCGCGAGCACGGCTACTTCCACGCGAACCAGTTCGGCAATCCGGACAATCCGAAAGCCCACGCGACTACCACTGGTCCCGAGATCCTCGAGCAGATGGAAGGCCGGGTGGACGCCGTCGTTGTCGGCATCGGCTCGAGCGGGACGATCACGGGGCTCACGGACTGTTTCCGCGAGCGCCTGCCCTCCGTCGAGATCATCCTTGCAGACCCCGAGGGCTCGGTACTCGCGGACCAGGTCAACAAGGGCCGCCACGGCCAGGCGGGCTCCTGGCTCGTGGAAGGCATCGGCGAGGATTTCATCCCGGATATCTGCGATTTCTCGATGTGCCGCAGGGCCTACAGCATTCCGGACGGGGAGTCCTTCGCGATCGCGCGCGAGATCCTGAGGAAGGAAGGGCTCCTCGTCGGGTCCTCGACCGGTACGCTGGTCGCCGCCGCGCTCCGGTATGGCCGCGAGCAAGAGTCGCCGAAGCGCATCGTGACCTTCGCCTGCGACACCGGCAACAAGTACCTGTCGAAGCTGTTCAACGATTTCTGGATGGAGGACCAGGGCTTCATCCGCCGCGAGCAGCATGGCGACCTGCGCGATCTCATCGGCCGGCCGCACGGCGAGCGTGCCACCATCACGGTCGGCCCGGGCGACGTGCTAACTACCGCGCACAACCGGCTGCGGAACGCGGGCTTCAGCCAGCTCCCCGTCATGGAGAACGAGCGGCTGGTCGGGTTCATCGACGAAGACGATATCCTGCGGCATGCATTCGGGGACCCGGAACGGTTCAACGACCCGGTGAGCGAGGCGATGCACACGAATTTCCCCGTGGTCGAGCCGTCGCTCGCCCTGCGGCACCTGGTCGCGATGCTGGAAGCCAGGCCTTATGCCGCCGTCATGGATGGGGGCGTCTTTCACGGGCTGATCGCGCGCGCCGACGTCCTCAACTACCTGCGCCGCCAGATGACCGCGCTCGACGCGCACTGAGGCCGTCGATGAAGGACGTCAAGGGCAAGCCAGGATTCTCGACCCGCGCGATCCACGCGGGGCAGTCGCCGGACCCGACCACAGGCGCGGTGATGCCGCCCATCTACGCCGTATCCACTTACGCCCAGGAGAGCCCGGGCGTGCACAAGGGCTACGAATATTCGCGTACGCAAAACCCGACGCGCATGGCCTTCGAGCGTTGCATTGCGGACCTCGAGGGCGGGTCACGCGGATTTGCATTCGCCTCGGGCATGGCGGCGACCGCGACGCTCCTCGAACTGCTCGACAGCGGCGATCACGTGGTCGCGATGGACGACCTGTACGGCGGCAGCTTCCGCCTGTTCGAGCGCGTGCGGAAGCGCTCGGCCGCGCTCGGCTTCACGTTCGCCGACTTGTCGCAGCCGCATGCCGCGGCCGCGGCGATTCGCCCGAACACCCGCATGATCTGGATCGAAACGCCCACGAATCCGCTGCTGCGCCTGGTGGACATCGCGTCAGTAGCGGATGCCGCGTGCGGGCGCGGAATCCTGGTGGTCGTCGACAACACGTTCGCGACGCCCTGGATCCAGCGGCCGCTGGAACTGGGGGCGGACATCGTCATGCACTCGGCGACCAAGTTCCTGAACGGGCACTCGGACATGGTGGGCGGGGTCGCTATCGTCGCCGATGCCGGACTCGGCGAGCGAATTGCCTTTCTCCAGAACTCCATCGGCGCCATCAGCGGGCCCTTCGACAGTTTCCTGGCGCTGCGCGGCCTCAAGACCCTGCCGCTCAGGATGCGGCAGTCTAGCGAATCCGCGCTCGCGATCGCATCGATGCTCGAACGCCACCCGCGCGTCGAGCGCGTGCTGTATCCGGGCCTGCCGTCGCATCCGCAGCACGCACTGGCGAAGCGCCAGATGGCGGAGGGCGGCAGCGGGGTCGTCACGTTCTTCCTGAAAGGCGGGCTGCCGGAGGCGCGGCGGTTCCTGGAGCGGCTCGAAGTGTTCACGCTCGCCGAGAGCCTCGGTGGGGTCGAGAGCCTGGTGGATCACCCGGCCATCATGACCCACGCATCGGTGCCGCCGGAGGCGCGCGCGAAGCTCGGCATCAGCGATTCCCTGGTGCGGCTCTCGATCGGAATCGAAGACGTCGCGGACCTGCTCGCGGACCTGGTGGCCGCACTCGGCTGAGGGCCGCGCCGACTCAGTCGGGATTAATGTCCTCGACGCGGCCGTCTTCGAAAATGACCAGCTCATCGCCGCCCTTGGCGGTGGTCATGACGTCGCCGGCGGCGAATCGAACCGTCACGTCGTAGTCGCCCGGCCAGGGCGCGCCAATCAGCAGGTCGTACATGTTCTGCGACCTGAGGCCGGAGCCCGAGTCGATGACGCGCGTCATGATGCGGTTCGGCGCTTCCCGTGGCACGATGCGGACGATCCGGCCCTGCTGGTTGCGTTCGCCGCCGCTGCCGACGATCCTGAGCCGGATCCGCTGGGTCAGGGTGCTGGCACTTCGCAGCAGGCGGTATGTGTCGCCCCACCGGGAAATCACGTCGATCATGCCGTCGTTGTTCTGGTCGCCGCAGGCGAGCTGCTCGTTCAGCGCAACAAGGCTGTCCGGGTCCGTGGTCGTGCCTTCCTGCGTCTTTGAAAGCAGCAGGCTGCCCTCGACGTTGACCAGCAGCTTGGGGGAGCCCTTGTCGGTCGAGGCCCGGTTCCGGGCGATGACGACGTCCTCGAAGCCGTCGCCATTGACGTCGCAGGCATTCAATCCGAAACCATAGGTCGATACGCCGGTTTCTTCACCGATTCGCTCACCGGCATCGAAGACGCCGCCGACATTGCGGTACAGGCGCGTCACCGTGCCCAGGTGGCGGATCAGGTCGAGATCGCCGTCAAGGTCGACGTCGATCAACTTGAGGCCGTTGTCGGCGCCGACCGGCATATTTGCGGCGCCGCTGCCATCGCTGAACGTGCCATCGCCATTGTTCAGCAGGAGGCGCGAGCCGAACACGAGGTCGACGAAACCGTCCTCGTTGAAGTCGAGCGCCTGACCGCCTCGCGGAATGTAGGCGCTTCCGGGCGGGTTGGTGGCGACGCCCGCCGCGACGGCGGTGTCGGTAAAATTGCCGGCGCCATCGTTCATCAGGAGCCAGTTGCGGGCACCGTCGCCCTGCGTCTGGTCGTTCGGCACAAACAGGTCGACGTCGCCGTCGTTGTCGAAGTCGGCGGCCAGCAGCGTACCGCCGATGCCACCGATGGCGAGCGCCGACACTGCGGCGGAGGTCTGGAAGCTGCCGTCGCCCTGATTGACGTGCAGGAGTGCAATCGAGTTGCCGTCGGTGGCCGGCGTTTTCGTGTTGCTGAAGAGATCGTCGAAGCCGTCGCCATTGAAGTCGGCGAACCGGACATCGCTGACCTGGCGCGGATTGGCGATCAGGTCGCCGAGGCCGACATCTTCGAGGACCCGCGCCGTGAAAGTCCCGCTGCAGACCCCGGTGTCGCTGCCGCCGGTTGCGGTCGGCAGGTCCAGGCAATCGTCGTCGTCCGTCTTGCCGAAAGCCGCGCCGGCTACCGGCAGGTCGTGTTCGCTGATGATGTTGGCTGGCGACACCGCAACCGGGCCCCCGGTGCCTATCCGCGTGTCGTTCATGGCAATGACCCGGTAGTAGGTCGCCGACGTCACGCTGATGGACGGCCGGACATAGGGGGAAGCGTCCGCTTCCTCGAAAGGCGCGGTTGGCCGGCGGCCGGCCAGCTGCGATTCGAGGCCCGCGAAATACACGCGGTAATGGGTGGCGCCGGCCGCCGCCGCGAAATAGATGGTGTGGCCCGGATCCTGCGCCGTCACCACCGTCCATTCGACGGGTCCCGGGACAGGGCCCGGCGTCGCACGGACCGCAACGCTTTCGGGGCCGCGCCCGCCGCTGGTTTCCGCGGCGATCTTGTAGTGGTAGGTGCGCAGGTTCGTGAGCCCCGTGTGGGTATAACTCGTGTCCTCTATGTTATTGATTTCATTATCATAAGTTGGGACGTCGTTGTCGTCCCAGAGGATCGCATAGCGCTTTGCATCGGTGACCGCGTCCCATGACAGCTCCACCTCGCCGTCCGCTCCCTCGGCCAGGGGATTGGCCGGCGCGGCGTGCGGAGGGCTTGCGCCGAGCACTCCCTCGCAGCCGGCGAGCCAAACGAGACCCATCAGGGCACAGATTCCGGTTACCGCCCGGAGGACGGCTCGCCTTGCCGATACCATTCGATTGAGGCCCCGTCTCAGTTGATGTTTCGCGACCGATAGACGGCCGTTACGCGCGACAGTTCCGCCGGATCCTGATCCAGCCCGGCAACTGCGAGGGCATTATACCTTGCCGCAGGCCCGGGCCTGCTCAGGCGGCGGCCGTGCGCAGGTCGATCCGGGTGGGTGATTCCATGCAGTAGATTTCGACCGGGCGCGTGCGGCCGCGCAGGACGAGCGGCGGCAATTCCACGATTCCCGTGGGCATGGGGTCTAGCGACTGCTTGACCGAGAGGGAGAAAAGCGCCTCGCCCGCGCGCGCGCGTTGCACGAGCCGCGCCGCCACGTTCACCGTGTCGCCGATCAAGGTGTAGCTCGGCCGCTCCGGGGCGCCTACGTCGCCCACGATTACGTCGCCGGCATTGATGCCGACGCCGATCCCGGTCTCGATACCGAGCCGTGCTTTCCATTCGGCGGCGAGCTTTCCGAAGCCGGCGATCATGCCGCGGGCGGCCGAGACCGCTCGACCGCTCGCATCGTCCGCCGGGAGCGGCAGCCCGAAACCGGCCATCAGCCCGTCGCCCGCCATGTGGAAAACGGTCCCGCCGTGCTCGCGCGTGACCGCAGAGAGCATGGAAAAGTACTCGTTGAGGAGCGGCACGACGTCGGAAGGCGCGAGCCGCTCTGCGACCGCCGTGAAGCCGCGCATGTCGGCGAACAGGACCGTACCGGAAACACGCGCCTGGCCGATGCCTTCGCGCGCGCGGGCGGTGCAACGGCACGTGCCGAGCTGGTGCAGCTCCACCAGATTGCCCGCCGGGTCCGCCAGGAACAGGCGTCGGGAATCCGGTCCGAGGCGGCCGTGGACCACCCGGTAGGGAATGACAAGACGATCCAGCTCAGCCTGGGCGTCGTCAATCGAGGCCACCGCGCAGGCGATGTGCGGGGCCGTCACGTCGAGTTCGCCTCCCGCGAGCGCGCTGTTCTGCGCGCTCGGAATCAGGTGAATCTGCGCGTGGGAGCCGGCGTTGATGCGCTGGCGCTCGCCCGGGCTGTCCCAGGGCACGTGATCGCATTCGAGGCCCAGGACGTCGTTGTAGAAGCGCAGAGCTGCTGCCGCCGCATCCGGGCCCGACGCGATTCGCACCGCGAGGTGGTGCAGTTCGGCGATCTTGAGCGTCATGATGCGGACGGGTCGAAGATCTCGACCGTGAGGTCGACTTTGCGCTCTTCCCCGGGCGCAAGGCCACCCACGCCAATCACCTTGCGGGCGAGTTCTGCGCCGCCCGCATCGCGGATCACGACGACGACGTGGTATTCCCCCGGACCTGACGCCGCCGCCCGTGCAAACTGACCCGACACCTTGAGCGCGACCTGGCCCGCCTGTTCGGGCTGCTCACCGCGGCGATTCTCGAATCGCAGGTGGTGCCGACAGGCTGGGCAAACCGAGGCGCTTTCCAGGATCGTCGCGCGGCAATGCGGGCAAGAGCGGGTCTTGCCGACCGCTGCGCGCCGTTCGACTGCCCGCACCATGGCTCAGCGGTGGCCGCCGCCCTTGCCGCCGGTTTCGTGCCAGCCGAACTCGGCGCGGCCGCGCATGCGCGCGCCGTCCGCGACCGTGAGCGATCCCGCACTGACGTCGCCGTTGACGACGCCGCTCTGGTGCAGTTCGACCCGCTGGGCCCCCTCGATGTTGCCCTCGATCTCTCCGGCGACGACGACGGAGCCCGCACGAACCGCGCCGGCCAGGTGGGCGCCAGCCTCGACGGTCAGCGTGCCGTCGACGTTCACGTCACCCTTGAAGCGGCCGGAAATCCGGACGTGCCCGGATCCCTCGATCTTTCCCTCGAAGGTCAGTCCGGTCGCGATGATGGACTCCTTGAGATCCTTGCGGTTCATGGTTGCCGCCTGGGGCGCCGGTGCGCTCGGTACGGCTTCCGGTCGTGGCCGGTTCACGGGCGGGGCGGATCCTGAGGCCGATTCCGGCTGGGTCGAATCCTTGGCGACGATGTCCTTCCAGATGGCCATGGGAAATCCTCCGTTGGGGAATGGCAAGAGTAGCCAGTTGGCCAGCCGCGGGCGAGCACGCAGTACCATTTGGGAGACGTTGCCCCTGTCGCCGTTTGGCGACAGGGTGGGGTGCCGTTCAGGCGAGCTGGGCGTCCAGGACCTTGAGGCGGCGATGCTGCATCCGCAGCTCGGCGAGGAGGGCGCGGGTCTCGGAGCGGAAACTTGCCTCTTCCCAGCGCTGGACGAGCTGCTCGCGGGTCTTCTGGTACCAGGTGTCGGTCAGCTTCGACCACTGGGCAAGGGTGGCGACGAACTGGTCGTATTCGCGCGCGATCGTCGCACGGAGCCGCTCGAGGTCGACGTGCGGCAGGTTCGCGCCACGGTCCTTCAGGTTGGCCTCGACGCGGCGAAACTGCATGGCAAGGCGCGCCCGCTGGATGGCGACGGCGGGCGTGCGGCGCAGCCGCCTCGTGAGCCCGACCCAGGACAGCGAACAGATGATCCACTTGCTCGGATCCCAGTGCCACCAGCGGATCCCGTTGCGGTAGTCATGGGCAAACTGATGATGAAAGTTGTGATAGCCCTCGCCATAGGTCAGGAATGCGAGCCAGCCATTGTCGCGGGCACTGTGATCGTCGCTGTACGGCTGCCGGCCAAAGGCATGCGCAACCGAGTTGATCAGGAAGGTCAGGTGGTGGCTGACGACGAGGCGCAGGACGCCGGCCAGCAGGAACACGCCCCAGAGGTCGCCGTGCAGCCAGCCGAGGCCAAGCGGCACGAGCACGTTGAGGCCGATCGCGAGCGGGTAGTAATACCTGTGCTGGAATGCAACGACGGGGTCGCGCTGCAGGTCACGGACATTACTGAAATCCGTCTCGCCGCTCGGGTAACGGCGAAGCATCCAGCCGATGTGGGAAAACCAGAGCCCACGGCGCGCGGAATACGGGTCGCGATCGTCGTTGTCCACGAACTGGTGATGGTTGCGATGACCCGAGGCCCACATGAGGACGCTGTTCTGCAAGGCCATCGCGCCGAAAATCATGAAGACGACGCGCAGCGACCAATGCGCGTCGTAGGTCCGGTGCGACCAGAGCCGGTGATAGCCCGTCGTGATCGCGAGACCGTTGGCGTAGAGCAGGACGGCAAACCATACCCAGGCGGCAACGCTGTAGCCGTGTGTGAATCCGTACCACGGCACGACGATTACGGCCGCCGCAAACGTCAGCACGAACATGAGGACGGTGGCCCAGAGTATGGGCGCGGGTTGCCGGGAAGCGGTCGCATTCATCCTGGGTTTTCCGGCTAGGAACGGACCCAGCATTGTGGCCGAAGCCGCGCAGCATGCCTACCCCGAATCGGGAGCCAATTCACTTTTTTGGGCCAAATAGCGCGTCAAGCGCCGAACGGGCCGCCTCCTCGGCGGGGTCTCCCGCACGGTACCGGCCGGCGACCGGCTCGAAATAGCCGCAGAAATTGGCCCGCCCCTTGTCGAGGACGGGGTCGGCAACGGGTTCTGCGCATTGCTTCGCCTTTGACAAGTCGTAAAACCGGCACATCCGGCAAACATGAACCTCGGCGCGGCAGGCTCGGCAATAGTCGGTACGGCCGACAGGCAGGCTGATGTCGGCGAGCAGTGCGCCGCATCGCCAGCAATCGAGCGCCGGTGTGCCCACTTACTTGATCCGTGTCACCCGCGTCGATCGCTTGGAAGGTCCGGACAGGATGAACGACTTCAGGGCGCCGGGCTCGATGCGGACCGGGTCGCCCACCCTGAGCCGGAACCGCGCGTCGGGACTGTTCTGCCGCCACACCTGCCCATTGTCGAGCGTCATGGTCATGAGCCCGTCGATTCGGGTCTCGATTGCGGTGACTGTCGCTTTCAGCTCGTCCAGTGCGCGCGATTCCTGTTCCGCGCGCTTGGCCTCCTCGTGCTCGAGCGCACGCTCGCGCCCGAAGCTGTCCTCAGGCGTTGCCTCCGCGGCAGGTGCGGCGGCGGCGACCGCAGGCGCCGTGGCGGGCGCAATCGCGGCCGCGGGTGCGGACGCTGCGGCCGGCGTGGGCGCCACGACCGGCGGGTGCCCCGCGTCGGCGGCGCGGTCGTAGCAGGCGAGGCGGCGCGCATCGTCGGACTCGGCTCGGCAGGCCACGAGTGCAGCGCCGATGTCCTCGGAGGCGTCCGCCCGGCCGATCGCGAATGCGAGGCCGAGCACAGGTATGAGCCTGCCAAATGCTTTCATGTCAAATCTCCCAGTCCGGCTTCGTTCCACTGTGTGCATCGATGGTTTCAAACAGAGACACGACGAGTGCGCGCTCTTCCTCGTCAAGCTCCGGCCGCCAGACATCGAACAGCAGGATGACCCGAGTTCCGTCGCTGCCGTTCCAGGCCTCGTGTTCGATGGTGTCATCGAATGCCCAGCCCTTGCCCTCGACCCAGTCGCGCGTATCGTTGCCGACGCGGAATCTGCACTTGCCGGGCACGATGACCGGCAAGTGACAGACGAGACGCGTGTTGACCAGGCCATTGTGCGGCGGAATGTGGGCGCCGGGCCGAAGCAAGGAGAACAGGATTGACGGAGAGCGGTTCGGCACGTGCGCCAGCGGTGCGTTCCTGAGCGCATGCATCGTCTTAGGGAATCGAGCCGCATTTTCCGCGACCACGTCGCCATTCTTCCAGAGGTAGTAGGCGCTCCACGCAGGATTGTTGAGCATGCCCATTTCGTCCTTCCTGGGACGGTTCGCGTGTCCCTGGACGTAAGGTGCGAAGGCGCCCTTCTCGTGCAATACCTGCTCGAGCTCGGCCCGGATGTCGGCGGTCGCCGCTTCCACGTCGTCGAACCAGGAGAAGCCGCTTCGTTCGTAGAACTGGATCTGAGGAAGACCGGGAAAATAATAGTATTTCGGCTGTTGCAGGTAGATCTGCTTCTGCCCGAGCACAATGTCCAGCGATTCGGCAAAACGCCGGCTCGAACGGGCCGCATCGAAGCCCTTCGCAGTCAGGCCCCTTACCAGGTAGTCTCGATAGTCGATCGCGTAGCGCTCGCAGGCCTGCTTCGCACGCAGGAGTTCGCTCGCGGTCTCGCGCGGGACGCCGGAAGGCGGCGCCGAGCGGATCGCCAGGAGATAGAAAGAGGACGCCGAGCGGGCGTCTCCGGCCGCCGCATACAGGTCGGCCCGTTGAATCAGCGCCGGGATATTTCGCGGTTCAGACGCCAGCAGCCGGTCAAGAGCTGCCGCCTGGCCGGCCCGGTCACCGCGCGCGCGGCAGTCGTGCGCAAGCTTCAGCAGGGCGGAGGCGTTCGCGGATGCAGCGGGGCTGGCCATGTCGAGCCGGAATTATGGGGACTCGCGTGACGCGCCGCAAAACCTTAGTCTAGCCGCCGCATGAGCATCGATGCGGCACGCGCGAACAAGGCCGCCCTGCAGGCCATGGCGGCGGGCAATATGAAGGCTGCGCACGCGATGCTCCTCGATGCGCTCGCGCGCGAGCGCGGCGACGTCCGCCTCTGGCTCAATCTCGCCGTGGTGCGGCGGCAGCTCCAGGATTTTGAAGGCGCATTCCAGGCCCTGCGCGAGGCGCTCGGGCTCGACAACCGGAACTTTGCGGCGCTGCTGATGCAGGCGGCCCTACTCGACCGGCTCGGGCGCGGCCAGGAGGCCGCGAACGCATACGGCATCGCACTCGCGCAGGCGCCGCCGGACGGCGAGCTCGACCCGCCGACACTGCAGGCTCTCGCCCGGGCGCGCGAGGTGCATTCGAAGCATGTCGGCCAGCTCGGGCGCTACGTCCGCGAGCACATTGCCGGCGCGCGGGATGCGTTGAGCCCCGCGGAACGGCGCCGCCTCGAGTCGTTCATCGACACGACTCTGCGCACGCGCAAGCGCTACCGCCAGGAGCCGATGGAGTACTGGTACCCGGGCCTTCCCGACATCGAGTTCTACGAGCGCGAAGAATTCCCCTGGTTGCCGGAATTCGAAGCCGCGACCGACGCCATCGGCCGCGAGCTTGGCCGGATCCTGGTCGAGGACGAGGCGGGGTTCAGTCCCTACATCCAGTACCAAGACCACTTGCCGCTGGACCAATGGCGGGAACTCAACAGGTCGCCGCGTTGGAGCGCATTTCACTTCTACGACAAGGGCCGGCCGATTGCGGAGCGCATTGCGCGCTCGCCGGAGACGATGGCGGCCGTGCGGCGGCTGCCGCAGGCCGAGGTCGACCTGCGCTCGCCGACCGCGATGTTCTCGGTGCTGCAGCCGAAAACTCGGATCCCGCCGCACACGGGCATCGCCAACTTCCGCCTCGTCGTGCACCTGCCGCTGGTCCTGCCACCCGCCTGCGGATTCCGTGTGGGTGGAGAAACCCGCGAATGGCGCCCGGGCGAGGCCTGGGTTTTTGACGACACCATCGAGCACGAGGCCTGGAACGAGAGCGACGAGACCCGCATCATCCTGATCTGCGACATCTGGAGCCCGCGTCTCTCGCCCGAGGAGCGCGAGGCGATCCGGTCCGTGATCGCCGCGACCGATGCCTTCCGGGGCACGGTCCCCGACGCTCAGATATAGTTCGCTTCACATGCTACTCAAGATCAAGAACCTGCTTTCGGCCGAGGAATGCGCGCGCCTCGTCGCGCTTGCCGGCGAAATCAAGTTCGTCGACGGCCGCGCCTCGAATCCCGCCAACACCAGCAAGCAGAACCTGCAGGCCGACGCTGCCGACCCGAAGTACGCGGAATCCGTGCAGATCGTCGGCAATGCGATGGCCCGCTCGCGTGAATTCGGCAGCTTCGCCCTGCCCAAACGCATCGCGCCGCCGCTCATGTGCCGCTACGAGCCCGGCATGAAGTACGGCTCGCATGCCGACGCGGCGATCATCCAGCTGCCCAACGCGAAGATCCGCTCGGATCTGTCCTGCACGGTCTTCATCGGCGATCCTGCGGCCTACGAAGGCGGCGAGCTCGCGATGGTCCTCGGCAACCAGACGCTCGCATTCAAGGGCGCGCCGGGCGAGGCGATCGTTTACCCGTCGACGCTGCTGCACGAGGTCGTGCCCGTGCGCTCGGGGCAGCGGCTCGTCTCGATCACCTTCATCGAGAGTCACATCGCCGACCAGCACGAGCGGATGCAGGTCTACGAGCTGAACGAGATCGCGGCGCTCGAGGGCCTGCGCATGAATCCGGAGAGCCGGGTGCGGCTCGACGTCGTGCGCCAGAACCTGCTCAGGATGTGGTCGACGAGCTAACCGGCCGCCAGCTCGGGCAGGGAAGCCGCGAGTTGCCGCTCGTAGTTGCGCCAGCGACCGGAAGACCTGCGGTATAGCGGCTCACGCACCTGGGTGACGCTCGCCGTGCGGACCCTCACGGGATTGCGCTGGAACTCGAGGCAACCCTCGTGCCATTCGAGGCCGAGAAATGCCAGCAGCTTTTCGGTCACGCCGCGCGGATCCTGCACGTAGGCATCGTAGTCGGCGTCGAAGATCACCGCGCCGAATATTCCCTGCCAATGGTCCATCAGCCGGAGGTATTGCCGGTAATGATGGGCGATGTGGCCGAGGTCGGCGGCATAGCCGAGCCGGCCGTCGAACTGCTGGAACCAGATTGACAGGCAGGTGTCGCGCGGGTCGCGTACCGTGTTCACGAAGCGGGCATTGGGGAAGACGGCCTTCAGCATTCCGAGGAGCGCGAACGCGTCCGGTCGCTTGTTCGTGACGATCTCCGCGCCCGGAAAGCTGCGGTTGAGGTAGTCGACGTAGCCCTGCGCGATCGCCGGCCAGTCGGCCGGATCGAAAGACAGCGGGAAACGCATGAAGTATTCGATCTCGCCGCCGGCCGTCACGCGTGGATGGGCGGCCAGGACCTGTTCGAAAAGTGTCGATCCGGACCGGTACATGCCCGTGATGAAGACGAGGGGTGCTTCGGATACCGGCGCCACGGACGCGATGCGCTCCGCAGTGAACGCCTCGATGACCCGTGCCACGCCGCCCGCCACCGCGGTCGGGTCGTAGCGCGAGAGACGCGCGTCGCTGGCGCGATTGCCGAGCCCATACTGTACGAAGGCTTCGTCGTAGCGGGCGCAGTCGTCCAGCGCCTTGCCGAGCGCGAAGTGCAGGCTCTCGCGGGTCAGCGCGTCGATATTCGAGCGGCGCAGCGCCCGCCGCAGGCGCCGCACCAGTTCGCCATCCGGATCGGTGACCGTTTCGGCGTGTGCAATCCGCACCAGGGCATCGTGCCAGGTGGGGTCCAGCTCGAGAATCTTGCGGAAGAGTTCCCGAGCGAGCGGCCGATCGCCGTACTCTTCGTGATGAAGCGCGAGGTTGAACATGGCCGGCAGATAGGTCGGGTTGACCGCGAGCGCCCGCTCGAGCAGCAGTTTCGCCGCGGCGTCGCGGCGCAGCTCGGCCTGGATCACCGCCATGTTCGACAGGACTTCTTCCGGGCGGTCGATCGCGAGGTCGAGCGCCGCCTGGTGCTCGTCCAGCGCCTCGTCGAGCCGCCCACGGCGGCGCAGGAAACAGGCAAAATTGAAACGCGCCACGGCGCTATCCGGATGCTCCCCGATGAGCTTGCGGTAGTTCGATTCCGCTTCCGCGAGCTTTCCTGTCCGCTCCAGGCTCGCCGCTAGCTCAAGGCCGCTGTCTGTGCTCGCGCTCATGCGGGGCCCGCCGCCAGGAGCGCGGCGACGGCAGCGTCCTCCCGCGCCGCGCGATCGAGCCAGGCGAGTCCCTTCGCGATTTCTTCGCAATGGTCGCGCCGCGACTCGGCCAGGCGCAGGCGGCGTTCTCCCGCCGGGAAAGGAATTTCCGGTGCTTTTGAATATTGCTGCAGTACCTGGCTTCGCGAGATTGACGCGAGCAGGTCCGCGTCCTGCGGCAGGCCGAAATGCGCGAGGACCCGTCCGAGGTACCCCGCCACGTCCGCCATGACGTCGTCGAAGTCAAGTGCCAGCACCCGCGCACCCGCCGCCGCGATCGTTTCGGCGCGGGACAGGCTTTCCACCAGCCAGCCGAGTGCCGCGAGCTCACCCGCCGAAAGCGCGTAAAGCGGCGCAACGGCCAGTGTCCGGCCCGCGAGCAGGCGCCGCATGCGGCCCGGGCCATGGCCGCGCAGGTCAATCGCCGAATTCGCGCCGCCGAGGAGCGTCGCGAGATAGGGCTCGGCGCGCACATTCATGTAGACGGCGCGGGCGCCCGGTGCCGCCGCCAGCAAACGCGGGGCAACCCGACCGGCACTGCTCGTTGCCTTGACGACGACGGCACGCGTCCAGTCGTAGCCACGGCTCCAGAGCCGCAACAGCATGTCCAGCAGGCCGTTGAACTGGGTGTCGGTGAGCAACGATTCAGGCGTCGAGAGCGCGTCCTGGGCTTCCGCCAGGGTCCGTAATGGCAGCGGTTCCCGCAGCCCGAGCACCTGGCCCGTCTGGTCCAGCAGCCGGGAGAGGAGCGTCGAGCCGACATGGCCCGTGTGAAAGATGAAATGCAACGGTTTGCCCGCCGCGACCTGTCTCGCGGCCTGCGTGACCGACGGCCCCGGCAGCCAGGCGCCCTGGGTTGCCGGGCCCAGGATACGGTCGTCCAGGAAGCTGGCCGCGCGGTAGGCCTGTGCGTCCATGCGGATCACCAGCACCAACCCCCGCACGAGGTCGACGTTCTGCGGATAGGCGTCCGGCGAAACCGGCAGCAGGGCCCGGAGCTCATCGGCCGCCGCGCTATGCCTTTCGGCGTTCATGGGCCGCTATGGTACGAAAAAAAGCGGCGGTCCCGAAGGACCGCCGCCTGAAGTTGACGAAGATTCGTTCTTGAGTCGCTCTAGAAGTCCACCGTCGCGCGCAGGAAGAGGTAACGACCGAGGGCGTCGTAGGTCTGCGGGAAGGTGTTGCCGTTGCCTGTGGTGCCAACCGCGCCGCTGATCGACGGGTTGTCGTCCAGCACGTTGTTGATGCCGAGCGTGACCGAAGCTTTTTCGGTGATCGCCCAGTTGGCCGCGAGGTCGAAGTAGTCTTCGGCCGGCAGGTTCTTGTCGAGCTGACCATCCGGCATTTCCTGGTTGGCCTGCGCGAGCCCCGTGACCGCGCCGTAATGACGCCAGGTGAACGACAGGTCGAGATCCCACGGCGTCTGCCAGCTGGTCCGGAACCGGTGGCGCCACTGCGGGGTGGGCGTTCCGCACACCGTCGAGTAGAAGCCCACGCAGTCATACGTGTCCCTGAAAACGTTCGGACTCGGATGAATGTCGAGGCCTGGCACCGGTTGTGTGACCAGTTCGTCCACGTAGGTACCCGTCAGGTTGAAGGCCATGCTGCCGAAACGGCCCATCTCCAGTCCCGTATACCCGATGTTGACGTCATAGCCCTTGGTCTTGAGCGAGCCGATGTTGGTGTTGAGGTCCGTGACGTGACCCGTCCCGACCCACAACTGGCCCGTGCCCGGGTTGCGCGTGATGAGGTTGCAGGCATCCTGGTTGCCGGCGTAGCAGGCAGTCAGGATGTTGTTGGCGCCCAGGATCGTGATCGTGTCCTTGATGCTGATGTCGAAGTAGTCGACCGTGATGGCCAGACCCGGCACCCAACGCGGCTGGAGCACGATGCCATAGGAGTACGTATCCGCGTCCTCAGGCGTCAGTTCCGTGTTGCCACCCTGCAGGAAGTTGTACTGACCCGCCGGGCTGTCGAGCGAAGCCGCGCCGACCAGGTTGGCCGGCACGCCGGTCGCGATGCATTCCGCGTCGCTTGCCTGCGGCGAGCGTGCCTGGGCACCGCAAGGATCGCCCGGGGCGTCGAACAGGTTGAAGCCCTGAGCCGTGAACAACTCGACGATGTTGGCCGCACGAACCGCTTTCTGGTAGCTCGCCCGGAAACGGACGTCGGAGACCGGCGCCCACTCGAGGCCGAACTTGTAAGTGTCGGTCGTGATGTTGCCATAGTCCGAATAGCGGTAGGCGGTGTCGAACGACAGGCTCTCGGCAAACGCCTGGTCCTGCGCGATCGGTACGCGGGCTTCCATGAAGAGCTCATCGACCTTGGTCGCGCCGGTGATGCCGATGGTCGGACCGCCGGAGCCGCCCAGCGCGCCCTGTTCCTGCAGCGCGTCGACGGTGTTGCTCAACGTATCGCGCCGGTACTCGGCACCGAACACCACCTGGATGCCGTCCGAGGCCATCGGTGACTTGGCGCCGTAGACGCCGAGGTCGCCGGTGATCACGCCGTTGTAGATCTCCTGGCTGATTCGGCCGATCTGCAAGCCGGACGCCTGCAGATAACCGAGCTGGTCCTGGGTCACGCCACCCGGCACGAACGGGTTCCAGGGGACGCAGTTCAGGTCCGTGCCGTCGACGACCGAGCGGCAGGTCGGCACGCCGCCGACATCGATGACGTCCAGGGCGCGCGCCACGCGCGGTGTGACGTAATAGTTGAGCGTCGACGTCGTTCCGGAGCCTTGCGAGTATTGCGCCGATACGTCGTAGCCCCAGGCCTCGTTGATCGCGCCACGGACACCCGCCACCGCGCGGAACGTGGAGTTCGCGAACGACTGCTGCCGCCCGCCACCCTCGACATTACGCCGGCCGATGTACATCGTGACCGAGTCGCCATTCGCGATCGCCGTCGCGTCGCAGCCGATCGTCGGCAGGGCGCCGGCGGGCAGCAGCGGGTTGTCGCAGTTAATCGTGCCGGTTTCGAAGAAGTCACCGCTCGGCGCGATCTGCGCAATCGACTGGTAGTCGTTGAACATCAACTGGGTGTACACGTCGGCGTGCTCGCCGAACTCGTAGTGACCCATGGCGCCGATGCTGTACCGACGCTCCGGACGCTGGAAGTGGTTCAACGGCCCAAAGTTGTACTGGTCGTTGGCCCCGTTCCAGTTACGCATATTGGTGGCGCTGTCCACCGTCAGGTCATAGGTCGAGAAGTCGGTGAAGCGGCCGCCGGCGCTCGTCGACGAGCCGCCGCAGCTGAAAGAGCCGCCGACCGGGGCCGGGTTCAATGAGCAGGCCGAAAAGTCCCGCTCTGATTCCAGGATCGCGGCGCCGTCGTACACCGTGGCAAAGGCCGTGATGTTGCCGCGGCCATCGCCACTGTTGACGCCGACCATCAGTGACAGCTCCTTGCCCTCGCCGTCATAGACCGTGTTCTTCGGCAATGCAAACTGCGCCGGATTGGTGGCTGCACGCGAAGCGATCACGTCTCGCAGCTTGGTTTCTCCGGGTCCGCTGAAGTCGTTCTCATGCATGTAAACGTTGTACTGGCTGGTAACCTGGACGCCCTCGAAGTCTTTCTTCATGATGAAGTTGACAACGCCCGCCACGGCATCCGAGCCGTACACCGCGGATGCGCCGCCGGTCAGGATGTCGACGCGCTCGACCATCTGCGTCGGAATCTGGTTGATATCCGCCGCCGAGTTGGTCACGCCGCCATACGGCATGCGACGACCGTCAACCAGCACGAGGGTGCGCGGCGAGCCGAGACCACGAAGGTTCAGGGTTGCCGTGCCGGTCGCGCCGTTCGCGATCGTCACGTTCTGAGCCGCAAAGGCCTGCGGCAACTGGTTGACGAGGTCCTCGATGCGGGTGACGCCTTGCGTCACGACATCCGCCGCGGTGACCTGCGTGACGGGTGTCGTCGACTCGAGATTCGCGGATCTGATGCGCGAACCCGTGACGACGATCTCACCCAGGTTTTCCTGCGCGAGCGCAGGTGCCACACCGGCGGCCGTCAATGCACCCATGACGAGTGCGCGACGGACAGCCGAAGCGACCTGGTATTTACGTTCCATTGCTTACGTCCTCCCGCGAACGGCCAAGCCGTTCTCTGGTTTGTTGAGTTGCCATGTCAACCAAAAATCCAAACGCCACCGTGGCGAAATAGATACGGCCTTCCAGCCACTTTGGATGGCGGCATCATAACAACATTGTTCCCGGTGGCAACAAACGTTGCCAAATAGCAACGCATTTGAGGGGAACGGCGGGGAATCCGCTCCCCGTGTTTGGTTGCTACGACGCAACCTTCATGTCAGGAAAATAATCCCGCGACAGAATCGCCGCTCTCATTGTTGTCTTGACGCGACAGGGGTTGTGCTTGGCATGTCCTGGCGTGGCAGGGATATGCGGATCTGGTGGTCACAGCGGCCCACTTTCGTTGCTGGAATAGCTGCGCGCAGGATGGTACAGCCCACCTCACAGGCGAAATCTGGGTAGCGCAAACCCAATCGGGATCAATTTGGGGCGCGTGGGGTGGGTGCGGTATCCGGGGGCTCCGGCTGGAGGCCGGATGTCGTTCGCAAACCCGGCAATGAGATTCGGTCGGATGGAGAAAGTCCGATTCTGCGGGCCGTTCCGGCAGTCACTTCGAGCACGGCGACCACCTTTCCCACGGATTCGATCGGATCGAGCGAAAAAGGCTTTGCATTCGCAGCAATGCGCAGGACCTTGCCCGCCGGGTCGATGAAGATGAGGTCAAGCGGCAGGACGGTGTCCTTCATCCAGAATGCGACTTCCTGTGGAAAATCAAAGAGAAAGAGCATGCCCTGGTCAGGCGCCAGCTCGCGTACGAACATCAGGCCTCGTTCGCGGCTCTCGTCATCCGCTGCGATCCAAACGACAAAACGATGCATTCCGCTCGCGGTAACGGCCTGGATCTCGGTCTGACGGAGTGCCGGAAACTGCGGGGGCGACGGAGCAGGCATGTTCGCGCAGGCAACGAGCAGTGCCGCGCATGCCATGAGCGGAGCTAGCGGCCTCATCGACTCGCGGCAGGGTTGGCCGCCGGCGCCCCGTCATCCTCTCGGAAGCTCACGAGTCCCGCGAAATCAAACCGCGTCAGCAGAACCGCCCCTTCGCCGTCCACGGCGCGCGCCGGCGCGACGCAAAAACCGCGCGCACTGACCCGGAAACTGCGGGCGGGCAGGGAGCTGTCCGAAAGCGCCTGTTGCTCGACGTCGTCGAAAACGCAGCGGTTATCGCCCTGGGTTCCGTATATCCGCTCACCGCCGCCGTCGAGCAAGGTGACATTCACGGGAACGCCGTGCCCGGAGGCGCCGATGCCGAGCTCGGGCGCCGCGAAGACGACCGCGAGCTCTCCTCCGGCGAGAGAACCTGCGAATCGTAACCGCAGGCCGCGGCCGTCCGGCCGCGACATGCCCGTACACTCGAGCGCGGGCTCCTGCCAATGCACATCCTCCTCGATGCTTCCGCGCAGCCGCATGCTGAGAAATCCGTCATGACCGGGCAGGCAGCGCGGGGCGGGCGGCGCCTCCGTCGCGGCCAGTGTGGGTTGCCAAAGCAGCATCAGGAGGGCGGCGGCCGTCATCCGCAGCGCGCCCGCTCAGCCGACATCGGCGCGCGCAACTAGGAGGTGTTTGGCGAGCGTGCCATGGCCGCGGCCGATGCCGCGGATCAGGTGCATGAAAGCCGTCAGCAGCAAGATGCCGGCGATCAGCAGGAAGGGCGCGGCGAGAGGGGATGGGCCGAAATAGATGGACTGGTCGTCCAGCGTGATGCCGCCGCTGCCGATTCCGGCCGCGAGCAACATGCTCGCGATCGAACCGCCGACCAGGCCAATGCTGACGCTGATACCGACTGTCGCGATCACGAAGTAGAGGATGCCAAGCGGCAGCATCAACAGGAAGTAGAACATCGTCGTCCAGGTGCGACGATCGACGAGCATCTGCTTGATTCGCTCGAGGATCGGGATCCCCGTTGCGGGATACAGCGGCCGGCGCGGCATGCGCTGGCCGAGGAGTCCCTCGACGAGGCGACCCTCCGCGAGCGCGAGGACTCGCGTGAAGCCGACGAACAGCAGGAAGAACGGGATGCCGATGATGAGGAATACCAGTCCCGCAGACATCGAAAGGCCCGTGACCGTCATCGTGAAGTAGAAGATGCCCGTAACGAGGGCCAGCAGCATGTAAAACAGCGCAGTCCAGGTCCGCGAATCACTGTAAACGCCGAAAAACCGGCCGAAAGCGGTATGCGGCGCCTTGCGCGGCGGCGGCGCCAGCGCCGTGCGCACCTGCTTCTCAGTCGTGCGGTAGGCTTCGGCGACTTCCTCGGGCGCGCCATAGGTGCTGGCGATGAGCTCGAGCGTGTCGGCCTCTTGGCGTGACGGATCGGCCGCCACTTCGGCGCGAAGGTATTCCTCAGCATCGTAAAGCGCGTCCTGCACCAGCGCCGGATCTTCTTCGGCAAGTGCGGCACGCAGCGCAGCGAGATACTGCTCGATCGAGCGAGGGGCGGTTTTTTCATTCATGAGGAGGCTCCGTTCGCTTCCGTAAACCCATCCACGAAGTCGCGAGTGCTGCGCCAGATCCCGCGCCATTCCGCCAGGGTTCCGCGCCCGGCCTCGGTAATCCGGTAATAACGGCGCGGCGGGCCAGCGTAAGACGGCACGATGCGGCTGGCCAGCAGTCCGTTGGCAGAGAGCTGGCGCAGCACGGGATACAGGGCGCCTTGCTTCACCGGCGGGCTGCCGGCCGCAAGGTCCTGCAGGCGCTTGGCAATCTGGTAGCCGTAAAGGTCCTCCTCGGCCTGTTCAAGGACGGCTAGGAGGACGAGTCCGACGAGACCTGCATTGAGCTCGCGCTGGAATTTCTGGGCCAGACGCTCCTGTTCATCTCGATCCTGTTCGCCTTCCGGGGCAGTACCTGCATTCACAGATGATTACCTGTTCCACAGCACTACGAAGTGTATAATACTACTAACTTACTAGTAGTCAACAAGTCCTTTCGAAAGAACTGCCATATCAGGCAAGGTTCGTGGACTCATGAGAAATCTGCTACCCGCGGTCGTCGGCTGCCTCTCACTGACCGGGTGTGCGGGCATCCCGCGCGACCTGGAATCGCCCGACATTTCCTTCGTGAGCTTGCGAGCCCTGGAGGCGTCGGTCTTCGAGCAGCGGCTCGAGGTGCGCCTGAAAGTCCGCAACCCGAATTCGATCGAATTGCCGGTCAATGGGCTTGACGTGGAGATCGAGCTCGCCGATGAGCCGTTCGCGCATGGCGTCTCGGCACGCCAGTTCGTGGTGCCAGCGCGCGGTGAAGCGGAGTTCGACATGAATGTCACGGCAAATGCCGCGACGGCTCTCCTCAAGATCGCGGGCAGCGACCGCAAGGGCGAATCCATCAGATACCGCCTTAAAGGCAAGCTCTCCACGAAAATCGGCATGCTGCGGACCATTCCCTTCAACGAGAAAGGAACGCTTCCGGTCGCGGAACTGCTCGGTAAGCGGCGTAAGGGCGGTTGAAGCGGCAGCAAAAATCGGGTTGCCGCGGGCATGCAACGGCTTCACGCTGGCGCCATGAACGAAACCACGAATTACCGCCGCATCGAACGGGTCATCTCGCACATCGACCGGCACCACGAGCGTCAGCCGAATCTCGACGAACTGGCGCGAGTCGCCGGTCTTTCCGTCTTTCATTTCTCGCGGGAATTCCGCCGCTGGGCCGGTTTGTCGCCGACGCGCTACCTGCGTACGCTGTCCTTGTCGGTCGCCAAGCAGGAGCTCGACGATCGGAGTTCCGTGCTGGCGGCCGCCTGGGCGGCGGGGATGTCTGGCGGCGGCCGGCTGCACGACCTGTTCGTCCAGTTTGAGGCCGTAACACCCGGCGAATACAAGGCCTGCGGCGCGGGACTGCGCCTGTGCCATGGATTCGCGGCCTCGCCATTCGGGCGCATCCAGGTGGCGACCTCGAATCGCGGGATCGTCTACCTGGCATTCGTAGACGGCGGTGACGAGCAGGCCTACTCCACGCTCAAGCGGCGCTGGCCGCGTGCGACGTATACGCGCGACGACGCAGTCGCTGCGGGCATTGCGCGCCAGGTCTTCGTCGAGCGCGAGGGTCACATTGTGCTTGCACCTGCCGGCACGAATTTCCAGGTCAAGGTCTGGCAGGCGCTGCTTGAGCTCGGCGCGCGCGGCCCGACGAACTACGGGGACCTGGCGGAAGCAATTGGAAGCCCCGGTGCGAGCCGTGCCGTGGGGCAAGCCGTCGGGGCCAATCCCGTTGCCTGGCTCATTCCCTGCCACCGGGTCCTGCGCCGCGACGGCGCGCTCGGCGGTTATCACTGGGGCGTGGAGCGCAAGCGGGCGATGCTCGCCTGGGAGCACGCAGCGCAACTGAAAGGAACTGCCTAGCCCGCGACGAAGGGGACGCACCCCTTCATATTCGCGAAGGGGTGCGTCCCCTTCAGGCGTCGGTACTGCCGGAATCCGGGGCTTCGTCGGGCTCGGAGTCACCTGGTGGCTTACGGGCGGGAACGAGCATCTGAAGCATGCCTTCCTGCATCCGTTGCCACATGTCCATGTTCTGGCGGGTGAGTTCGGCCATGGCGTTCATGGGCGGCGGGGCACTGGTCAGCATCTGTGAAATCTGCTGCTGGACGTTTTCCTGCTGTCGCATGAAAGCCGCGACGCTCTGCTCGAGGTAACCGGCCATGAAGTCCTGCATCGGCCCGCCGTAGTAGCGGATGATCGACTCGAGGAGCTGGGTCGTAAGGATGGGCTTGCCGAACTGTTCCTGCTCGGCGATGACCTGGAGCAGGATCAGGCGCGTGATGTCCTCGCCGGTCTTGTCCTCGACGACCCGGATCTTCTCGCCTTTGACGATCAAATCGCGGATGTCCTCAAGCGTGACGTGCTTGCTGATTGAAGCGTCGTAAAGCCGCCGGTTGGCGTACTTCTTGATCAGCCGTTCTTTGCTCATGGCCGAAGTCTAACGGATCATGCTGCAGTGCGTTGACGCACTGCGGCATGGACATATTCCGGCGACTGCAGGGCGAAAAAAAGGACGGCGGCCTGAAGGCACGCCGTCCCGAGGGGGAGGATCGAATCCGATCAGGCGGCTTTCTTTGCGCCTTTGGCGGACTCGGAAACGGTCTGGTCAAACCATTTGGTCATCTGGGCCTGGTGCTCCGAGGAGAGCTTGATCAGGTCCTGCGAACGCTGAGTCGCGCGCTCGGCGAACTGGGTCGACAGCTCAATCTGGCGGGCGGTCAGGTCGTTGAAATCACGCACCGTGCTCGCGAGCTGAAGCTGCTGGAGCGAGAACTCGAGCACTTCGCCAACAAAGGCGTACTGCTGGCGCGCAATGCGCTCAAAACCGGCGAGCGAGAGCTCGTTCCACTTCACGGCGGGGGCAAAAGCTTTCTTGCCGGCGTCCATGAAGGCGTTGAAATCGAAGGTCGGGTTAGTCATTTCTGGCATCCTTGAATACGAATGGGTCATTCCGCAATGTGGGTAGTATAGCGATCTGTATGTTGCAGTGCAATAAACTTCGGTCTTAGACCATGATTCTTTCGACCGATCGTATTTAAAGATATATAAAACAATATCTTATGAAATACCCGAATGAATCCGGACGGTCGGAATTGTCGACCCTGATTTTGCAACGCACCCAGCAGCCTGATGGCCGTCGGGCGTGAGCGGTCCGGCCGGTGTCCCGCCCTGGATGTCTGCCTGGGAGCAGGCCCGGCAGGATTTGCTGCGCCAGGCCACGCCGGGACCCGCTTTGGTCACCGACGCTTTGACGTTGGCGCAACAAAAGCTGGCCGAATACGTCCAGGGCTACGCCGGCGTCGCATCGCTGTTCTTGACCCTGCCGCAGTCGGCCCTGCCGGGGTTCGATGCGCTGCGCACACCGCTCATCGAGCACTATCGGAGGATCTTCACGCCGATGGCATTCCCCGTTGCCGGCGCGGATGCCGCCAAGGCCGGCGCCGCCTGGCTCCGTTACCAGCAGGCTGCCGAGCGCTGCGCGCGGCAGGCGACAGCCATTGCGACCGACGCCTGCGAGCGTTTTGGCGCGTCGCTCGCGGCAACCGGGCCCGGGGCGCCACCGATCACGAGCCTGCGCGCACTGCATGCGGTTTGGATCGAGTGCGGCGAGGCGGCGTATTTGGCAGCAGCTCGTCGCGAGGAATTCGCCGCTGCGCAGGCCGAGCTGCTGGCGGCGCTCGTCGAGCTGCGCGCCGGGACGGCGGGAAAATGACGCGGCTCGCGCTCGTTCCGGCCCTCGTCGCAGCAGAAATGGCAGACTTCAGCAGACGCATGGCCCGCGCGTCGCAGCAGCTCGCGACCATCGACATCCACACTCACGTCGGCTCGCCACGGACAGAGGCCTACCGGCAGGACAAGACGGTCCTGTGGCATTACGTTCGAACCACTGAAGGCGCGGGCCTGCCGCCGCTCGTCATCTGTTACGCACTTGTCAACCGGCCCGACATGATGGACTTGCAGCCGGATCGTTCTCTGATTCGCGGCCTCCTGGCTCGCGGCCTCGATGTCTACCTCGTCGACTGGGGCTACCCCGACCGCGGCGACAGCCGCCTTTCGCTCGACGACTATGTCAACCGCTACCTCGGCGCCTGCATCGACCATGTGCGCCGCACGCATGACATCGGGTCGGTGAACCTGCTCGGCGTCTGCCAGGGCGGCACGATGTCGGTTTGCCACGCGGCGCTGCATCCCGCGCGTGTCAGGAACCTCGTCACCATGGTGACGCCGGTCGATTTTCATACGGACGAGAACCTGCTGTCGAAATGGATCCGCCAGGTGGATGTCGACCGGATGGTCGAGGTGCTCGGCAACGTGCCGGGCGAACTCCTGAATGCGGCGTTCATGGCGCTGATGCCGCTGCGGCTGACGGCCCAGAAATACGCGGGCCTTGCCGACATTGCGGAGGATCGCGACGCGCTGGCCAACTTTCTGCGCATGGAGCGCTGGATCCACGACAGCCCCGACCAGGCCGGCACGGCGTTCCGCGAGTTTGTGCGCGGGTTCTTCCGGGAGAACCGGCTGGTTCGGGGGGGTCTCGAAATCGGGGGTCGCCCGGTCATCCCGAGGGCAATCCGGTGCCCGATCCTCAATGTCTATGCGACGCAGGACCACCTGGTGCCGCCTTCCGCATCGCGGCCGCTCGAGACGCTCACGGGCAGCCGCGACTACAGCCCGTTCGAATTCGACGGCGGGCACATCGGCCTATACGTGAGCCGAAGCGCCCAGGAACTCCTGCCACGGACGATCGCCCAATGGCTGGAAAAGCGCTGACGCGCGACCCGGATATCCATCGGTTAGCATCGACGAAATGAGTTCGAATCCGCCGCGGCCCGCCCGCCCCGTCCTGTCATTCCCGTTCCTGCTGCTGGGTCTCCTCACCGGCTGCGGCGACGACCCCGGGGCCAACGAAGCCCCGCCCGCAACCGCCGTCATCACGACGACCGTCGCGCCGGTCGAATGGCGTGACACGATCGAGGCACTGGGCACCGCGCGCGCCAACGAGTCGGTCACCCTGACCGCGAAAGTCAGCGAAATCGTCCGCAAGGTCGCCTTCGAGAGCGGCGATGACGTTCGCACGGGCGACGTGCTCGTGGATCTCTCGAGTGGTGCGCAAGTCGCCGGGCTGGAGGAGGCCCAGGCCGCATACCATGAGGCGGAGCGCCAGCTGAAGCGCCAGCAGGAGCTGGCCGACAAGCAACTGGTATCGGCGAGCCAGATCGACACGCAACGCGCAGCGCGCGATGCAGCGCTGGCCCGCATGAATGTCGTTCGCGCCGCGCTGTCGGACCGCGTGATCACGGCCCCGTTCGACGGCGTCCTGGGCCTGCGGCAAGTGAGCCCGGGCTCGCTCGTGACGCCGGGCACGGCGATCGCGACGCTGGATGACATCTCGGTCATCAAGCTCGATTTCTCGGTGCCCGAGCGGTTCCTCTCGCTGCTGGCGCGTGGGCAGGATGTTGCCGCGCGCAGCGAGACTTACCCTGGGCGGGAATTCGCGGGGACCGTGACGAGCGTGGACTCGCGCGTCGATCCGGTCACGCGGTCGGCCACGGTGCGTGCGGCGGTGCCGAACCCGGACCGGCTGCTGCGTCCTGGAATGCTGATGTCGGTCGTGCTTTTCCGGGCGCCGCGCAGCGCGCTCGTCGTCCCTGAGATCGCCGTGATGCAGGTCGGCCCGGAATCGTTCATCTTCCGCGTGAAGCCCGACAACACGGCAGAGCGCGTCAAGGTGAGCCTCGGGTCACGCCGCAAGGGCGAAGTGGAAATCGTGCAGGGCCTCGCCGCGGGAGACCGCATCGTGACCGAGGGCATCGTGAAACTGCGCGATGGCGCGAGCGTCAGTTTCGATCGCGCCGGGACGGCGGGATAACGTGGTCCTGTCGGACATCTCGATCAGGCGACCGGTCTTCGCCACGGTCCTGAGCCTTCTGCTCGTCGTGCTGGGGATGATCGCCTACACGCGCCTTACGCTCAGGGAGCTGCCCGCGATCGACCCGCCGGTCGTTTCCGTCGACGTCTCCTATCCCGGGGCCTCCGCCTCTGTGGTCGAGACGCGGATCACCCAGATCCTCGAGGACTCGCTGTCCGGCATCGAAGGCGTCGAAACAATCGACTCCCGCAGCCGCAACGGCGAAAGCAGCATCAGCATCGAGTTCTCGCTCGGCCGGGACATCGAGGCGGCCGCGAACGATGTGCGCGACGCGATCAGCCGGGTGCAGGACCGGATGCCGCCCGAGGCGGATCCGCCCGAAATCGAAAAAGCCGAGACGGATTCCGATGTCGTCCTGTGGCTGAACCTGAGTTCGACCCGCATGAACACGCTCGAACTCAGCGATTTCGCCGACCGTTACATCGTCGACCGGCTGTCGGCGCTTGATGGCGTGTCGCGCATCCAGGTCGGTGGGGAGCAGCGTTATGCCATGAGGGTCTGGCTCGACAGTTCGGCGCTGGCCGCGCGCGGGCTCACGGTCACGGAAGTCGAGTCTGCCCTCGAACGCGAGAACGTCGAATTGCCGGCCGGCTCGCTCGAATCGACTGACCGGGACTTCACGCTTCGCGTGGAACGCGGCTATCGCGACCCGGCGGATTTCGCACGTATGACGCTGGCCAAGGGCCGGGACGGCTACCTGGTGCGGCTCGGCGACGTCGCCCGCGTCGAGCGCGGTTCGCAGGAGCGGAGGGCGTACTACCGCAGCAATGGAGAGCCGAACATCGGCCTCGGCATCGTCAAGACTTCGACGGCCAACAGCCTCGATGTCGCGAAGTCGGCCCGTGCGCTCGCCGGCGAGATCCAGAAGAGCCTTCCCGAGGGGACACGCATATTCGTCGCCTACGACAGTACGGTCTTCATCGGCGCGGCGGTCAATCGCGTGTTCCTGACGCTGGTCGAGGCGATCGCGCTCGTGATCATCGTGATCTACCTGTTCCTCGGCAGCGTGCGGTCGGCGCTGATTCCCGCCGTCACGATACCCGTGTGCCTGGTGACAGCGTTTGCCGCCCTGTGGTTGTTCGGGTTCACGATCAACTTGCTGACGCTGCTCGCTATCGTGCTCTGCATCGGTCTCGTCGTCGATGACGCGATCGTGGTCGTCGAGAACATCCAGCGCCGCGCCGACCTGGGCGAGCCGGCGCTGGTTGCAGCAAGGCGGGGCACCGCGCAGGTGGCATTCGCAGTCATCGCCACGACCATCGTGCTGGTGGCCGTGTTCCTGCCGGTTGGCTTCATGGAAGGCAACACCGGCCGGCTGTTCCGGGAGCTATCGGTCGCGCTGGCGAGCGCCGTTGCCATTTCCTGCTTCGTCGCCCTGTCGCTGACGCCGATGATGTCCTCGAAACTCGTGAGGCCGCATACCGAGCCGCGCGGCCTGAACGCGTGGATGCACAGGCAGTTCTCCCGGCTTTCGGACGGCTATCGGCGGCAGGTCGGCCTCACGATCGGAAAGCCGGTTTTCTTCGGCTCCGTGCTTGCCGTCAGCGCGGCGCTCAGTGTCCTTCTGTTCACGATCGTCCCGAAGGAACTCGCGCCCGCAGAGGACCGCGGAGCGTTCGTCATCACGATCGAGGGTCCGGAGGGTGCGGGATTCGACTACACGGTGACGCAGATCCACAAGGTCGAAAACCTCATTTCGGCCCAGATCGGCGAGGGCAAGCCGATTCAGCGCATCAATACTCGGGCACCGGGCGGCTTCGGCGCCAGCGAGGAGATGAATACGGGGCAGGCAATCATTTTCCTGCAGGATTGGGACAAGCGGAACGAAACGACGGCGCAGGTCGTGGAGCAGTTGCGCAAGCTGCTGAGCTCGATTCCGACGATTCGCGCCCTGCCGCGGGTGCGGACCGGGCTCGTCCGCAGCGGCAGCCAGCCGCTCCAGGTCGTGCTCGGCGGGCCCGACTATGCAGAGCTTGCAGCCTGGCGCGACCGCATGCTGATCCGGATGGCCGACAATCCCGGGCTGCGCGAACCTGATTCCGATTACAAGGAAACCCGCCCGCAATTGCGCGTCTCGATCAATCTCGAACGTGCCGCCGATCTCGGCGTGTCGACCGCGGAAATCGGCAGGACGCTCGAGACCATGATGGGCTCGCGCCGCGTCACCACCTTCGTCGAGGACGGCGAGGAATATGACGTCGTGCTGCAGGCGGACCGCGACGATCGCGCCGCACCCGCGAACCTGGAAAATCTCTATGTCCGCTCCGGGCGCAGCGGAGAACTGATCCCGCTGTCGAGCCTCGTGACCCTCGCGGAAGTCGCCGAGGCCGGCAGCCTAAGGCGTTTCAACCGGCTGCGCGCCATCACGCTGTCCGCAAGCCTTGCCCCGGGTTACACGCTCGGCGAAGCATTGACGTGGATGCGAAAGACCGCCAGGGAGGAGCTTCCGGAGGTGGCGCAGATCGACTTCAAGGGAGAGTCGCGCGAATTCCAGAAGGCGGGAGGCGCCGCGCTTTTCACCTTCGCGATGGCCCTGCTCATCGTCTATCTCGTGCTCGCTGCACAGTTCGAGAGCTTCATCCACCCGTTCGTGATCATGTTGACCGTCCCGCTCGCGGTGCTCGGCGCGCTCATTGGGCTCTGGATTTCGGGCAGTACGCTCAATCTCTTCAGCCAGATCGGGATCGTCATGTTGGTCGGGCTGGCCGCGAAGAACGGCATTCTGATCGTGGACTTCGCCAACAAGCTCAGGGACGAGGGACAGTCGGTGCAGAAGGCCATCACCGGGGCGGCCGCCGTGCGGCTGCGGCCGATCCTGATGACATCCATCGCGACGATCATGGGTGCGACCCCGCTCGTGCTGGCAGGCGGGCCGGGTTCCGCGAGCCGTTCCGCGATCGGTGTCGTCGTGATCTTCGGGGTCGCGTTCTCGACGCTCCTTTCGCTTTACGTCGTGCCGTCCTTCTACGCCTTGCTGGCGCCGTACACCCGCTCGCCGAAGGCACTCTCGCAACGCCTCGAAAAACTCGAATCCGAAACGCCGGAACTGAGCGGGGACAGCTGACACGCGAGCCCACCGCCTGTCGGTGTCAAGCCGCGAGCCGTCATTCAAATCACTGAATATTATAATAAAAATTGGTCGTGACCGGGGCCGGGGGTGCCCCGGCTGGTAGAATCACCGGGCATCCAGCACGCCTCGCAGGTCCTGCGGGGTTCCATCTGCGGGGGCCCGCCAGGCGGTCTCCGGTGGCGCCCGGCGCCGCCGGCACGGCCTGCCGTCCACCCCAGCGACAACTGAGGAGCCGCTTGGCGACTGCAACCCCGTATCAGCAGCTCGAGCAGGAATTCCGGCGGCTGCATGCCTTCCGGGGCGTGCTCGCACTCCTGCGCTGGGACGCCGCGGTGACGATGCCGCGCGGCAGCGCCGATGTGCGCGGCGACCAGCTCGCTGCGCTGCAGGTCGAGTGCCACACCCTCCTGGTGTCGCCGCGCATCTCTCGCCTGCTCGACCGCGCCGACGCGAGCGCAGGTTCACTCGCCGCGTGGCAGGCCGCAAACCTTCGGGAGATGCGCCGCCTGCATGACCACGCCATCGCGACGCCGCCCTCGCTGATCGCGCGCATGGCGAAAGCCTTCGCGAGTGCCGAGGCCCGCTGGCGCGAGGCACGCGAGCAGAACGACTTCAACGTGCTAATCCCTCAGCTCGAGGAGACGATCAAGCTCGTGCGTAGCAAGGCCGAGCTTCTCGCCCAGCGCTTCTCGCTCGATCCCTGGGACGCGCTCGCCGACGAGTTCACGCCGGGCCTGCTGTCGCGCGACATCGAAGCGATCTTCAACCCGCTCACGCAGCGGCTACCGGGACTCGTGACCGAGGCGATCGAGATCCAGGCCGCCGCGCCCGCGCTTCCGATCGAGGGCCGGTTCTCGGCGAGCCGGCAGCGCGGGCTCTCGACTGATGTCATGAGGGCCCTCGGGTTTCCCTTCGACCGCGGCCGGTTCGACGAGAGCGACCATCCCTTCACGGAAGGCGTGCCCGGCGACATCCGCGTCACGACGCGGTTCGCGCTCAGGGATCCGTTCCAGGGCCTGCTTGGCGCGCTGCATGAGACCGGGCAGGCACTGTACGACCTCGGACTTCCATCGGAATGGGTCGACCAGCCCGTGGGGCAGGACCGCGGGATGGCCATCGAGGAAAGCCAGTCGCTGCTGCTTGAAATGATGATCGGCCGAAGCCGCGCCTTTGTCAGCTTCCTGCGGCCGTTGGTCGAGAAACACTATGGGGCGGCCGGACCCGAGTGGTCGGAAGAAAATCTGTACCGCCACCTGAATCGGGTCGCGCGCGGAACCAACCGCATGGACGCCGACGAGCTCACCTATCAGACCCACATCTGGATGCGCTACGAACTCGAGCGCCGCCTCCTGTCGGGGGAACTCGCGGCGAGGGACCTGCGCGAAGCCTGGAACGGCCTGTCCGCCGACCGACTCGGACTGGTGCCGGCGACCGACGTCGAGGGCTGCTTGCAGGACATCCATTGGGCGATCGGTTATTTCGGGCATTTCCCTTCGTACGGCGTCGGCGCCGTCATCGCGGGCCAGTTGTGGGAGACGATTCGCGAGCAGCAGCCGGGAATCGAGGCAGAAATCGCGGCCGGCCAGTTCGGGCGCCTGTTTGCGTGGCTGCGCGAGCGCGTGCACTCGATGGGTGCGAGCATGGGCGTGCCCCAGCTCGTACGGTACGCGACCGGCCGCGCTCTTTCTGCGGCGCCGATATTGCGCTACCTGGAGCGCAAGTACCTCGCGGAAAACTAGAATGGCGGCATGATTCCGGCTCGATACGAAACCTCCGCGAATTTCCGGCGTCTTTCCGCGCGAATCCGCGGCCTGGTCGGCAAGGCGATATCCGACTTCGACATGATCGGCGCGGGCGATCGCGTAATGGTCTGCCTTTCCGGCGGCAAGGACTCCTACACGCTGCTCGACATGCTGCTCTCGCTGCAACGGGCGGCGCCGGTTGCATTCGAACTTGTCGCGGTAAACCTCGACCAGAAGCATCCGGGCTTTCCCACAAGCGTATTGCCGGGCTACCTCGAGGCGCTCGGCGTGCCGTATCACGTCATCGAGCAGGACACCTATTCGGTCGTCCGCCGCGTGATTCCCGAGGGCAGGACCCAGTGCGGCCTCTGCAGCCGCCTGCGGCGCGGTGCGCTCTACCGTTTCGCGCGCGAGCATGGCTTCACCAGCATCGCGCTCGGCCATCATCGGGACGATCTCGTCGAAACGTTGTTCCTGAATCTCTTCCACGGCGGCCGCCTCAAGGCGATGCCGCCAAAGCTCCGCTCCGACGACGGCGCCAATGTCGTGATCCGGCCGCTTTGCTATGTGCCTGAACGCGAGATCGCCCGTTATGCGCGTGCGCGGGAGTTCCCGATCATCCCCTGTTCGCTCTGCGGCTCGCAGCCCAACCTGCAGCGCGAAGCCGTCGCACGCATGCTGGCCGACTGGGAGCGCGCGAGCCCGGGACGAGTCGAATCCATCTTCAGCGCGATTTGCAATGTCGAAACCTCCCATCTCGCGGACCCCGGGGCATTCGACTTCGCGGGGCTCGAGCGCTCGCCGCCGGGACCCGGCTCCTGAAGTGGCGCGATTGCCGCTGCCGAACAGCTACTGGATCGAGCCGGGGCGCGTACTCGCCGGTGAACACCCGTCCGGCACGAACGACGAATCGACGCGCAAGCGGTTGCGCAAGCTGGCCGACGCCGGCATCGACTGCTTCCTCGACCTGACTGAGCCGGACGAGTTTCCCTCGTACCAGCCGCTATTCTCCGCGCCACGCAGCGGCCGCGAGGCCATCTACCTGCGGCGCCCGATCCGCGATCACAGCGTGCCTCAGTCCGACGCGCACATGCGCGAAATCATCGAAACGCTGAACCGTGCGCTCGCAGGCGGCCGCTGTGTCTACCTGCACTGCCGCGCCGGAATCGGTCGCACCAACCTCGTCGCCGGATGCTGGATCGCGGAACGGGACGGCGGCGAGGCGGCTCTCGAGCGGCTCAATCGCCAATGGCGCGACAATGCGCGCTCCCGCACTTGGCCGACAATACCGGAGACCGAAGAACAGGCCGCGTTCGTGCGTGGCTGGCAGCCTTCGCGCGGGATGGCGGTGGCGGCGCCGGCGCGGGCCGGCGCGACCCCGGACACGCGCGACCGAGTGCGCGGCATGCTGCTCGGCCTCGCAGCCGGCGACGCGATCTGCCACGCGGCCCTGGGCCTGCCTGCGGGTGCGTGGTCGGACAGGACCGCGATGGCGCTGTGCCTTGCCGACAGCCTCGTGTCGTGTGGAGCCCCGGACCCTGCCAACCAGGTCGAGCGCTATCGCGAGTGGCAGCTGCAGGGACGTTGGTCAAGCACCGGCAGCTGTGTCGGCATCAGCGCGGCAACGACCCGTGCGCTGGCCACGGCGCAGTGGACCGGAAATCCCTATGCGGGATCGCACGACCCGGCGCATGCGGACGCAGAACCGCTCGCGCGAATCGGCCCGGCCGTCGCCTGGTTCCGAGACGCTCCGTTGCCGGGAATCGACGCGGCGGTCAATTGCGCGCGTGTCACGCACCAGGCGCCGCTGACGCTCGACGCCGTGCGCTTCTTCGCCGCGCTTCTCGCCGGCGCCCTCGCGGGCGCCGCCAAGGAGGCGCTTCTGGCGGACGATTTCAGCCCGGCGCCGGATAGCTGGCGCCCGGACGCGCTCAGGTCCCCGATCCGCGAACTCGCGGGCGGAGCCTGGCGCGGCCGCCGGCCTCGCCGGATGCTGCGGGGAAAATTCGCTTCAGTCGCCGCACTCGAATCGGCGCTCGCGGCCTTCGAATCCGGCGGAGATCTCGCGCAGTGCCTGGAGGAGGCGGCCTCGCGCCCGGGCGACGCGCGAACTGCGGCCGCGATGGTGGGCCAGCTCGCCGGTGCGCACTATGGCGCGTCCGCGCTCCCGGACGGGACGAGGTCCGGCCTTGCACGCAGCGCGGAGATCGAGGCGCTCGCCGACGCGCTCTTCGCCCGCGATCCGGCCGGAGCGGCGCAGTGAAGCGGCGCCGTCCGGACTGGGAACGGCTGTCGGACGAGAGGCTCTTTGAGCGGCGAATCTCGGGCCTCGGGCTCTCGCTGCGCGGCACGCACGTCGCGCGGGCGATCCGGCGCCTGCATCGCGAGCTGGCGGCGCGCGGAGTCGTGCTGCGGCCGCGCTGCTGGCTCGCACTCGAATGGTTCTCGCCCGACGGCATTCCGGGTATCGCCGTGCCTTTCTATCTGCTGCACCCGCGACTGCGCGCGCTTCAGCGCCGATTCACCGGCGAAGTCGAGGGCGGCCGCGAGCGCGAGCTCATGCGCATCCTGCGCCACGAGGCGGGTCATGCAGTCGACAGCGCCTATCGCCTGCGCCGCCGACCCGGCTGGCGCGAGGCATTCGGCCAGGCTTCGCAGCCATACGCCGCGATTTACCGGCCGCGCCCTGGCAGCCGCCGCTACGTCCAGCACCTGGGAGGCTGGTACGCCCAGAGCCACCCCGCCGAGGACTTCGCGGAAACCTTTGCGGTCTGGTTGACGCCTCGCTCGGACTGGCGGCGACGCTACGCGCGCTGGCCCTCGGCACTTCGCAAGCTGCGTTATGTCGAGGCGCTGATGGCCGAGTTGAGTGGCCGGCCAGCGATCGTGCGCTCGCGGCACGTCATCGAACCCGTGCGCGAGTCCCGGCTGACTCTCGGCCAGTATCTTCGGCGCGTTACGCGGCGCGCCCGCGGACCTTCCGCGCCACGCGTCGATGCGGCGCTGCGGCGACTGTTCGTTCCCGCCGGCACGGGCCGTCGGCGGGCCCGCGCCGCCCGCCTGCTGCGCGAGGAATTGCCACGCCTCCGGCGCCGGCTCGCGCGACGGCTCGACGTGAGCGAATATGTCGTCCGGGAGGTCGTGAACCACATGATCGCGCGCAGCAGGGACCTCGACCTCCAGCTGCGCGGCACGCGCCGCGCGGCGCGTGCTCCGCTCGAGCGCATAGTTGCCGCGGAGGTCTTGCGCACGATGCGCGACTGCGGGCCGCGGCTTTCGCTATGAAAAAGCTGCGGATACTCGTGCTCGTGCACGAAACGCTGGTGCCGCCGGAGACGCTGAAGGGCGTCGACAAGCAGGCGGCGGCCGAGTACCGCACGGAGTTCGACGTCGTGAGCTGCTTGCGCAAGTCTGGGCATGACGTGCGGCCAATCGGCATCGGCGACAGCCTGACCGAGCTGCGTATGACGATCCAGGAATGGCGGCCGCATATCTGCTTCAACCTGCTCGAGGAATTCGGCGGGATCGTCACCTACGATCAGCACGTCGTCGCCTATCTCGAGCTGCTTCGCCAACCGTACACCGGCTGCAATCCGCGCGGCATGATGCTGTCGCGCGACAAGGTGCTGTCGAAACAGATCCTCGCTTACCACCGGATCCCGACGCCGCATTTCGCCGTTTTCCGCCGCGGCGGCGCGATCCGCATTCCGAGGACTCTGCGCTATCCCCTGTTCGTGAAGTCGGCCACCGAGGACGCCTCGCTCGGCATCTCGCAGGCCTCGATCGTGGAGGACGCGGCGCGACTGCGCGAGCGAATCGAGTTCATTCACCAGCACACGCAATCGGATGCCCTGGTCGAGGAATACATCGATGGGCGCGAACTCTATGTCGGCATGCTCGGCAATGACCGGATCCGGACGCTGACCCCCTGGGAATTCATCTTCGGGGAGCTGAAGCCCGGGCGAGCGGCGATCGCGACGCGCAAGGCCAAGTGGGATCGCGCTTATCAGAAGCGGCACGGCATCACGAGCGACGAGGCGAAGGACCTGCCGGCGGGTCTCCCCGAAAGGCTCAATCGCCTGGCACGCCGCATTTACCGGGCGCTCCACATGACTGGCTACGCACGCATCGACTTTCGCGTGCGCGAGGACGGCACACCGTTCGTGCTCGAAGCCAATGCCAACCCGAACCTCGAGCGCGAGGAGGATTTTGCGTATGCCGCGCTGTACGACGGTATTCCGTATCCTGCGCTATTGCGGCGCCTGATCCTGCTCGGCCGGTCCTACCGGGCGGAGTGGCGGGAGGATTGATCAGGAGAGGAACGTTGTCTTCACTTCAGGTGCTGTGCCATCCAGCCGAGTACTTCCTCGTGCCATTGCAGGCTGTTCGCGGGCTTCCGGATCCAGTGATTCTCGTCCGGAAAGAACAGGAAGCGGCTCTCGATGCCGCGCCGTTGCAACGCCGTGAAGGTCGCGAGGCCCTGGGAGTAGGGCACGCGGTAGTCGAGCGCTCCGTGGATCACGAGCATCGGAGTCTTCCAGGCGTTGACGAAATTGGATGGGCTGGTCCTCTCGTGTGATCCGGGGTTCTCGAAGTAAGGCCCACCGTGTTCCCACTCCGGAAACCACAGTTCCTCGGTCGTGTAGTACATCGAACGATTGTCAAAGAGGCCGGCGTGGTTCACGAGGCAGCGGAAGCCGTCGGGCCAGTTGCCCGCGATCCAGTTCACCATGTAGCCGCCGTAGGAACCGCCGAGCGCGCAGGCCCGGTTGCCGTCGAGCCACGTATATTTTTCGACGGCAGCCGCCAGGCCCTTTTGCAGGTCTTCGAGCGGCTTGCCGCCCCAGTCGCGGCTGATCGAATCGGTGAATGCCTGGCCGTAGCCCGTCGAGCCGTGGAAGTCGATGAAAACGACGCCGTAGCCGGCGCCAGCGAAGACCTGGGGATTCCAGCGGTAACTCCAGGTGTTGGCGAAACTCGACTGTGGGCCTCCATGTACGATGAAGGCGATCGGATAGCGGCGTCCCGCCTCCCAGTTCCACGGCTTGATCACATATCCGTACACGGGATCGCCGCCCGCGCCCGCGAAACGAAACTGTTCCGCCGTGCCGAACCTCACGTCCGCCAGCCGCACGGCATTGACATGCGTGACTGGGTGCGGCGGCGCATGGCCGTCAATCAGGAAAAGGTCGGCGGGCGCCGAGAGACCCTGGAGGCCGAGGACAATGCGCTCGCCCGCCACGTCGAACTCGGTGACATTGCCCGGTCCAGTGAGCTTGCGACGCTCTCCACTTGACACGTCGATGGCCCACAGCGGCCGCTGGCCGAAGTCGTCCGCAACCGCATAGATCTCGCGGCTGTCAGCAGCGAACCGGAAACCCGCAATCGAGCGGTCCCAGTTGCGGGTCGTCAGGCGAATTGCGCCGCTCGCCGCGTCGCGAACGACGAGACGAAAACGGTCAGCCTCGAAACCAGGGCGTTCCATCGCGAGATGCGCGAGCAGCTTCCCGTCGGGGGAATAGGCAGGTTGCGCGTCCCACGCCGGGTTGTCCGGCGTCAGGTTGACGGGTTCGCGGCTGCCGTCGGCGGGCACGCGCCAGATGTCGAAATTCGTGGAGATCGGCTCGATGCGGCCGCGTATGCGCGCCGCGAACACGACCTGGGAACCATCCGGGCTGAGCGCGTAATCGGCGCGGCCGCCAAAAGGCTTTGACGGAATGTCCGCGTCAAGCGCGGCGGTCAGCGGCACCGGCTCGCCGCGCGCCCGGCGCTCCGGATCCAGCGCGATCGAGAAGAGCTTCGAGACCCGCCCGTCCTCCCACTTGTCCCAGTGGCGAACGAACAGCTGGTCGTAAGCCTGGCCGTGCTGCTTGAGTCCACGGCGCTCCTCGAGTTGCCTGCTTGTGCATTCGAGGTCCCGGCAATCCGCGAAGACCTCGATCGCGACAATGAGCCGGTCGCCGCGCGGCGAGGCACGGAAACTAACGACGTCGAGCGGCAGCCGAGTGACCTGCATCGCCTCGCCGCCGCCGATCGGCAGGTACCAGACCTGGGGTGATCCCGAGCGCGAAGACAGGAAAAACATGCCGCTGCCATCGGCCGCCCAGTCGGCAGAGCCGTCGTTTTCCTCGCTGCTGGTCAGCCGGCGCGGCGTCGCGTCGGTGTCCAGGTCGAGCAGCCATAGATCCGTGCGGCCGCGATCCGCGGCGAGATCGGTCTCGCGCAGCGTGTAGACGACCCGCTGACCGTCCGGCGAAAGCGCGGGTTCGCTCAACCGCGCGAGCTCCACGAGATCGGCCGCAGTCAGGCCATGCGGCGCCGGCGAAGCGAGCACCGGGAAGGCCGCCAGGGCAGCGGCCAGCAGCATTCTTCGCATATCATCATCCCCCGGGCCACGAAAAGATTCTATCAGGCGGCTGCGGCGGTCCTCGGCCGTATGAATCCGAAAACGCTCGAGTAGCTGTGGACGAACGTCGCGCCCTGGACCGGGGCAATCTCCCCTGCGCTGAACATGCCGGCCACCGGAATGTCGATCATGCGCCGCAGCGTCCCGGAATCGTGCCCGCTCACGCCGAACATGTTGCGGCCGCGACCCGCACAGGCGAACAGCAGCGCGGCTGACGGGCGACGGGGGCCCGAGAGCGAGGCGGCTAGCCGTTCTTCGAGCTCCTCGGAGGCAGCGCTGCCGTCACGCAAGTGAAATTGCACGATCGCATTGGGTGCGATCCTCGAGCCGACCCAGAGCGCGCCGCTGTCCGGGTCGAGCCCGAGGACATTGCGCATCAGGAAGTCTCCGGCGCCGACCGTCTGCCGCGGCCCCGGCAACGCGAGTCCGATGCAGAGCGCGTCGCCGAACCGGGCGCAGTCGGCGTCGTCGAGCGTCGCAAAGAGAGACGTCAGTAATTCCTTCGGCCGGCGACCGTCGAGTTCGTTGATGAGATTGTTGTCGCAGGCCGTCACGAACAGCGGGTCACCAATCGGCCGGCATCCCTGGGCGAGCACCGCATCGACGACGACGTTGCCCGACAGTGCCAGCAGCATCCCGCCCGAAGGATGAACTTCGTCGTTCGTCAGCAAGCGCGCATTCCCCGGTTCCAGGATACCGCTCGCGAGGCCGCCCACCACGGTGGACCCGGGAAATGCGCGGTCAAGCCCGCGCGCGCAGGACTCGGTATCGAGTGTCGAAGGATCCGCGAGCAGGAGAAAGCTCGCTTCGGACTCGGGACCCACGTCCAGCAGCCGCCACCAGTTTTCACGCGAAGCCGAAAGCGGCGGCAGCGTCGCTTGTTCGAGATGCAGGCAGGTCAGCACGGAGTCCGGGAGCCTGCCGCAGAGCAGGGCGATCCCCGGTTCCTCTTCTTCCTCGCTGCCGCCGCCGATCAGGCCGCCGGCATTGCAGCCCAACAGCAGGCAATCGCCGAGATGGGGCCGCAGCATCTGCGGCAGCCGTTCGATGGCGGCGCCATAGGCTGCCGAGACGAACGCGACCGCGAGATCGTATCCGCCTGCGCCCGACTCGACCCGCAGCTGCTCGGCCGCGTCGCCGATTGCCGTATCGAGCCGGGCGCCGAGGCCGATGGCGCTGGTCCAGGACATTGCACGAGCCTCAGGCGCCGGCACCGACTTCCTCGTGCGGTATCACGGTCGTCTCGCGCTGCGATTCCTCAATCCAATTGCCGAGGTGCGGGTCGGCGAGCGCCGTGTCGAGGTAGCGCGAGGCAAGTTCCGAAAGGGGCAACCCGTAGCTGCGCACGCGCAGCACGACGGGAGCGAACATCGCGTCAGCGATGCTGAAACCGCCGAAGAGGTAGGGCCCGCGATCCCCATAGTCACGGCGGCAGCCGGACCAGATTGCATCGATACGCCGCAGATCCTGTTCAAGCGGGGCCGTCATCGGCACGCGCCGGCCAGTCGCGCGCGCATTCATCGGGCAGGCAGACAGAAGCGCTTGAAAGCCGGAGTGCATTTCGGCTGCAACTGAACGCGCCGTGGCGCGGATTGCCGGGTCCGCGGGCCAGCCGCGTCCGCCGGCCAACTCGGACACGTATTCGCATATCGCGAGTGACTCCCAGATCCGCAGCTCCCCGTGCACCAGCACGGGTACCCGGCGCGTGGGCGATATCTTCGGAATCTCCGTTTCGAATTCGGGCGTGCCGAAATCGAACTGCTGGACGGAGAATTCGAGGCCGAGGTGCCGCATGAGCAGCCAGGGCCGCAGGGACCAGGAGCTGTAGTTGCGGCTGCCTACGACCAGTGTGAGCGCGTTCATTCGGCCGAGACTGCGCGTCCCGGCCCGGAGGGTCAACCGCTCAATCGTCCTTGGGCTTGCGCGACTTGATCCAGGTCGAAAGCCGGCGCAGGTCCTTTTTCTTTTTCCATTCCTTCTTGACCAGCAACCCGCTGTCGTAGGGATCGTAGCCTTTCTTCACGCCCACCTGATTCTGCTGTATGCGCTTGTCGGTGCCGGGCGAATAGTCGCTGCTGAACGCGAGCGTGGGGTCGTCGAGCAGCCGCCGCATCACTTCGTCGCTGGTCGTGCCGCTGGCGGGCACCCAGACGGCATTGCCGAGCTCGTCGAATTCGATGCGTCCGTGACCGCGGCGTTGTTCCTCGGCGTAGTGAGTCATCTCTTTCGCGTCGCCGGAAATCTTCCTGGACTTGTCATCGCCGGGCATTTCAGGACGATAGCGGAGAGGCCAGGAGCAATCCGCGAAGGCATTCACATAATGGGGGTGCCCGCAGGTCCGGCCGGGGACTGGATGAACATACAGGCGGCCCAGGATACCCGGGTGAGGTCCAGGGCTTTCCGGCATACAACGAAGCGCGGCGCGCCGGCGCTACTCGGGCTTGCGGAATCGCAGTGTCTGGCGGTCGCTTTCTCCGATTGCGAGGTACTTGTCGCGGTCCTTGTCCCCACCCCGCAGGGTCGGCGGCAGCGACCAGACACCATCCGGGTGGTCCCTGTCGTCCCTGGGATTCGCGTTGATCTCGCTCTCGCCGATCAGCTTGAACCCGGCTTTCGAGGCCAACGCGATCACGTGGTCCGTGCGCACATAGCCCGACTTGGCCTTTGGGTCCTGCGGCTGCTCGCTACTGGCGCGGTGCTCGACGACGCCCAGGATGCCGCCGGGCCTGAGCGCGGCGTACATCGCCTGGAACATTGCGTCCGCATTGTCGCCGCCCATCCAGTTGTGGATGTTGCGGAACGTGACGACCATGTCGACACTGCCGTCCGGCACGGGATGCAGCGCGTCCGGCGCCTCCAGCGCGGTTACTTTCACGCGGTCGTAGAGGTCCGGGCGCGATGCGAGCTTGTCGGCGAATTTCTTCAGGTTGTCCTGCGTGTACTTGCTCTCTGAGTTCGGGTTCCGGTCCGCCGCGATGTAGCGCCCGTGTTCGCGCAGGGCCGGGGCGAGCACTTCGGTGTACCAGCCGCCTCCGCCCGGCCAGATTTCCATGACAGCCATGTCCTGCCTGAAGCCGAAGAACGCGAGCGTCTCCTTCGGGTGGCGCCAGGCATCGCGGGCCCTGTTCTCCGCGGAACGATGGTCGCCGGCCAGCACCTTGTCGAGGGTCGCAAGCGTCGCGGAGTCAGTGGCGGGCGGGGCCGCGGCCAGGGCAGCCCCGCAGGCGGCGAAGCAGGCGAGGGCGGAAATCGCGGTGCGGGCGAGTAATGGCGTTGATCTCATCGCATTGCTCCTTTCCGGCGTCATCAGGTGGCGCCATCCGGTTCGAGGTACGTATAGCCCGCAAGTTCCGACTCGTAGAAGCGCTTGAGCGCCTGGCCCTCCGCGACCGAGAGGCTGCCGTCGCGCATCGCGCGCTCGCAGTCGCGCGCGAAGCGCGGGTAGAGTTCGCCCGGGTCGTACTGCATGTAGCTGAGCACGGCGCTTGCGCTGTCGCCCTTGATGATCTCCTCGATCCACCAGCCGTGCTCGTCGTCGAGACGGATGTGCACGACATGCGTGTCGCCGAACAGGTTGTGAAGGTCGCCGAGCGTCTCCTGGTAGGCGCCGACGAGGAAGGCAGCCAGGAAGTAATCCTCGCCCGGCACGAGCTCGTGCACTTCGAGCGAGCGCTTGATGTCGCGTTGCGACACGAAACGGTCAATCTTGCCGTCGGAATCGCAGGTGATGTCCGCGAGCACACAGCTGCGTGTCGGGCTCTCGTCCAGGCGGTGCAGCGGCATGATCGGAAAGAGCTGGTCGATCGCCCAGCTGTCAGGAAGCGACTGGAACACCGACATGTTGCAGAAATAGATGTCGGAAAGGATCGTTTCGAGGTCGTCGAGTTCCTCGGGAATCCTCCCGAGTTTACGCGTCAGGTCGCGCACCCTGGCACAGGTTGCCCAGTACAGGCGCTCCGCGAGGCTGCGCATTTCGATGCTGAGATAGCCCAGGCTGAACATCTGTTGCGCCTGTTCGCGGGCCTGTTGGGCGTCATGCCAGCATTCGACGAGGCGGCGCTCGCTCACCGTCGACCAGGCGTCATAAAGGTCCTCCACCGGTTGCGGCAGGCCGCCATTGCCGGCGCGGTCCGGCACGCTGAAACGATCGAGCCGGGCGGCGCCGAGCACGTTGAACACCAGCACGCTGTGATGCGCGGCGATTGCTCGGCCGGATTCGCTGATGATCATGGGATGTGCGAGCCCGCGGGCATTGCACACGCTTGCGACACGGTAGACGACGTCGCTCGCGTACTCGCGCAGGGAGTAGTTCGTGGACGACTCGAAACTGGTCCGCGAGCCGTCGTAATCGATCCCGAGCCCGCCGCCAACGTCGATGTACTCGAGCCCCGCGCCGAGCCGCGCGAGCTCGGCGTACACCTGGGCCAGCTCGTTGACCGCGTCCTTGACACGGCGGATGTCATGCAGCTGTGAGCCCGGGTGGCAATGCACGAGCTTCAGGCAGTCGAGCATGCCTTGCGAGCGCAGCACCTCGACCAGCTCGAGGATCTCGGTCGTGAACAAGCCGAACTTCGAGCGGTCGCCTGCCGATTCTCGCCAGCGGCCTGCACCCTCGGCGGCGAGCTTCACGCGAACGCCGATCGTCGGGCGCACCTGGTATTTCTCGGCGTGGCGCAGGATGTAACCGAGCTCGGAGAAGTTCTCGACCACGGGGATAATCGAGCGGCCCAGCTTGGTCGCGAGGATGACGGCCTCGATGTAGCTGTCGTCTTTGAATCCGTTGCAGATGATGAGGCGCTTCGTCGCATCGCCGGTCATCGCCATTACCGCGAGGAGCTCGGGCTTGCTGCCGCATTCGAGTCCGAAGCCCAGGTCCGCGCTGCCGCGATAAACTTCTTCGACGACCAGCCGCTGCTGGTTGACCTTGATCGGAAAGACTGCGGCGTAGCGGTTGCCGTAGTCGTTCTCGGAGATCGCTGCCGCGAATGCGTCATGCAGCGACCGCAGCCGGTCGCGCAGAATGTCGGAGAAGCGCAGCACCACCGGCGCCGTGAGGTCGCGAGCGCCGAGTTCGCGCACGACCTCATAGAGGTCGATCTCGCGTTCGCCGGAGCGGTCGGGCCGGCAAACGACGTGGCCCGCGGCATTGATGCCGAAGTAGCCGCCGCCCCAGGAGCCTGCAGCGTAGAGTTGTTCGGAGTCCTCGATGCTCCAGGGCGAACGTGGCGTCACCGATCCGCGCGTCACGCTGTCCAACTCAGCCGTCCTGTTCGACCGTGCAGGGCTGCGGACGATAGCAGATCATGCCGCGCCTCGTGCGACCGGCCGCGCGGGATCGCGGATCCATTCGCTCCACGAACCGGAGTAGAGGCGGCCGCCGCTGATGCCGGCTACCTCGAGTGCGAGCAGCCCCTGGCAGGCGGTCACGCCGGATCCGCACATACAGATCGGGGCCCGCCCGGCCGCCGCGCCGGTGCGCGAACGCCACATTTCCGCAATCTCAGCCGGCGGGCGGAACTGTCCGTCGGCTCCCAGGTTTTCCGGAAAGGGCAGGTTGAGCGCACCCGGCACGTGGCCGGCGACCGCGTCTAGCGGCTCGGCAACGCCGGCAAATCGTTCCGCGCCGCGCACGTCGACGAGCGTCTCGCCGTGGGCGAGCGCCCGCGCGACGCCGGCCGCATCTTCGTGGACCATCTCCGGCCGCACACGTGGGACGAAGCGAGCCGGCACTCGCGCCGCCGTACTTGTCGTGACCGGCCGGCCCTCCCGGCTCCAGGCTGCGAAACCGCCGTCGAGCACGGCGACCCGGTCGTGGCCTATCCACCTCAACATCCACCAGAGACGGGCGGCATAGGTGCCAGGGCCTGCGTCATAGCAGACCACATACGTCCCGTTTCCGACGCCCAGTCGCGAGAGCGTGGCCGAGAAATCGGCCACCGAAGGCAACGGATGGCGTCCGGAACTCGCGGTGACTGGCGCCGCAAGGTCATGCTCGAGGTCGACATGAACCGCACCGGGGATATGTCCCCCACGCCAGGCGGCGGCGCCCGCTTCCGGCTTGCCGAGTTCGAACCGGCAATCCGCGACGAGCCAGTCCGCGTCTGACAGGTGGAGGGCGAGCTCTGCAGTCGAAATGAGTGGGGTTCGCAACCTTTTTTCCGCCGGCTGCATCTTACCTGCGATGGACGAAATGCATCAGACCGGGAACGATCCGGTGCCGGCATCGCGGGAATCGCGCGGGCATGTGCCGCTACCTGCCGTCACCCATGCGGAACGCGCCTTCTGGCGCCGTGCGGTCGAGGCCGAGAGGTCGAGGCAGCGCCGGGCGCAGCCTGCACCGTTCCCGTTCCAGCCGGCCTGACCGGAAGACGGCCCGCGGCGGCAAGCAGCACGAGCATGATTGTCGTGCCGAGCAGGGCCATCGACATGTCCTTCTGGCTGTCCCAGATGTCGCCTTGGGTCCCGAGGTAGGCCTGGCCGAGGTCGCCACCGAAAAGCAGCGCGGCCGCAAATTCGATCAGTTCGTAAACGACGGAATGACCCGCCATGAACATCCAGGGCAGCAGGAAAGCCCAGGCACGCGGGTAGCGACCGTAGCGCGCGAAGATCTCGACCGCGGCAGGCGTCACCAGCAGGCCGTAGACGAAATGCACGAAACGATCGTAGTGATTGCGGCCCTCCAGGGCCGCGCCGCCGACGGCCTGCCACCAGTCGGCATAGGGCACCAGCGAATAGGTGAAGTGCGCGCCGATGGCGTGGAAAACGAAGAATACGAATAGGCAGGTGTAGGAGAAGTCGCTGAAGCGCAGGCGCTGCGCAGTCAACACAAAGAGGGGGATCGCGACGAATACGATCGCGTTCTCCAGCAGCCAGTCCTTGCGGAAGACCGGCTCGATCGCGAGCGTGAGCCAGATCGCGGCATAGGCTGCGAGCAGGAGAAGGGGATAGCGCCACGTTCTCATGATTTTGCGGTACATTCTGCGCCCTTGATTCCCAAGATAACGGATTTGCCGAAATCATGAGCGAGCACGCGATCCATACGCATTTCCCGGGCCGGCTCGTGTTCATCGGCTTCGGCAGCATCGGCCAGGGCGTCTTGCCGCTCATCCTGCGCCATGTCGGCGGGCTCACCGCGGACCGCATCACGATCGTGACGGCCGACGAAGCGGGCCGCGAGGAGGCCGGAAAGTACGGCATCAAGTTCCTCAAGCACCCGCTCACGCGCGAGAATTTCCGTCACGTGCTCGACCCGCTGATCGGGCGCGGCGACTTCGTGTTGAACCTCTCTGTCGATGTTTCAAGCATCGCCCTGATCAGGCTCTGCCACGAAAAAGGCGCGCTCTATCTAGACACCTGCATCGAGCCCTGGCCCGGCGGCTACACGGACCCGAACATCCCAGCGAGCCGGCGCACGAACTATGCGCTGCGCGAGGAGGTGCTCGAGCTGCGCAAGGGATGGACCAACGGGCCGACCGCGGTCATCACGCACGGAGCGAATCCCGGGCTCGTATCCCATTTTGTCAAGCAGGCCCTGCTCGACGTCGCGGCGGGCTGCGGGCGCGATGCCGGCGACCCGAAAAGCCGCGAGGACTGGGCGAATTTGGCGAAAGACCTTGGCGTCAAGGTCATTCACATTGCCGAGCGCGACACGCAGGTCTCCAGCCAGCCCAAGATGCCGGGAGAGTTCGTCAACACCTGGTCCGTGGACGGATTCGTGAGTGAGGGCAGCCAGCCCGCGGAACTCGGATGGGGCACTCACGAGCGGCACTTTCCTCGCGATGGCCGCCAGCACGACTTTGGGCGCAAGTGCGCGATTTTCCTGATGCAGCCCGGCTGCGCAACGCGCGTGCGCACCTGGACGCCGGAGGCGAAGCACTTCCACGGCTTCCTGATTACGCACAGTGAGTCCATTTCGATCCCGGACTTCCTCACGGTCCGGCAGAACGACCGAGTGCTGTACCGGCCGACGGTCCATTACTCCTATCATCCGTCCGACAACGCGGTGCTCTCCGTGCATGAATTCTGCGGGCGCAATTACCAGCTCCAGGAGAAGAAGCGGATCATGATGGGGGACATCACGTCGGGCATCGACGAGCTCGGCGTGCTGCTCGCGGGACATCCGAAGAATGCCTACTGGTACGGCTCGCAGCTGTCGATCGAAGAGGCGCGCCGGCTGGTGCCCTACAACAGCGCGACCTCGCTGCAGGTCACCGTGGCGGCCCTTTCCGGGATGATCTGGGCGATCGAGAATCCGGCCATGGGCGTCGTCGAGCCGGACGAAATTGACTTTCGCCGGAACCTCGAGATCTGTCGGCCCTACCTCGGGCCGGTCGTCGGCAAGTACACTGACTGGACGCCGCTCTTCGACCGCGGCCGGCTGTTCCCCGAGGACCTCGACGAAAGCGATCCCTGGCAGTTCAAGAACATCCGCGTCACATAGCGAAGGGGACGCGCCCCTTGATGTTCGTGAAGGGGTGCGTCCCCTTCGCTATTCGTAGTCGATCGCCGTTATGGTGACGGCCACCATCCCGCCGGGCAGTCGCAGTTCGAGCGTGTCGGCGATGCGCTTGCCGAGGAGCGCGCACCCGAGCGGCGAATCCATGCTGATGTAGCCGGGCTCGCGATCGAATTCGTCCGGTCCGACGATGCGGTGGCGCCGCATGCTGCCACTCTGTTCCTCGATCGTCACCCAGGCGCCGAAATACACCCGGCTCCGGTCGGCTGGCGCCTGCGAAACGATTTTCAGCCCGTCGAGCCGCTGGCGCAGGAAGCGAACGCGACGATCGATCTCGCGCAGGCGCCGCTTCCCATAAATGTATTCGGCATTTTCCGAGCGGTCACCCTGGGCCGCCGCCTCCGCCACTGAGCGCGTCACTGCGGGGCGTTCCACGAGCCAGAGCTCGTCGAGCTCGAGGCGCAGGCGCCGCGCGCCCTCGGGGGTCGCGTATTTTGAGCCCACTCGGGACCTTTGCATCATGTTCAAGCCCATGAATCATAAGCCTTTCCGGACCAACCGCGACCTGCATCCCAAACTGTGGGCCGGTTCACGCAAGGCGCCCGGCCCGTGGCGCTAGTCTTCGAACCGTTACTTCTGCCTACGTCAGTATCCCCTAGCGGACTTCCTTCCCTTCACCGAAAGTCCGCACTTCTGCCCCGGGCCAAAAACCCGGGGCTTTTTTTACCCGGCTAGAATCGCCGCGTGACGGCGCCGCCTGTGTTCAAGGATCACTTTTCGGGGCAGTCCGACGCGTACCAGAAATACCGGCCGGACTATCCGCCCGCACTCTTCGACTGGCTTGCGGCCATATCGCCGTGCCGGCGCCTCGCGATCGACGTTGCGAGTGGCAACGGCCAGGCCGCGACCGGCCTGGCCCGGTATTTCAACGCCGTGATCGCAACCGAACCCTCCGCGGCGCAGCTTCGCGAAGCGCGCCCGCACGCGCGCGTCGAATACCGTCAGGAGCCGGCCGAGGCAATTTCGGTCGAGGCCGGATCGGCCGACCTTCTCGTCGCAGCCCAGGCGGCGCACTGGTTCGACTGGCCGCGATTCACTGCAGAGGCGGGGCGCGTGCTGCACGCCGGCGGCATCCTCGCGATCTGGAGCTACGGCAACTGCATCGTCCTGCCTGCGATCGACCGGCTCGTCGGCGATTTTTCCCGCGATGTCGTCGGGCCCTACTGGCCGCGCGAGCGGCGCCACGTCGACGAGGGCTACCGCGATCTCGTGCTGCCGTTTGCACCGGTCGAGGCGCCGGTTTTCGAAATGCATTCGCGATGGGACGTCGCCGCCATGCTGGGCTACCTTGACACTTGGTCGGCCGTGCGACGGTGCCGGGCGCGGACCGGGCGGGATCCGCTTCGCCTGCTCGCGGCGCCGCTTGCCGCGGCTTGGGGCGACGGACCGCGGGACATGCGCTGGCCCCTGACGATGCGCGCTGGTCGCGCCTGACTCACGCTTGGTCGCGCACCGGAACCTGTCCGGCGAACCGCTGCCTTATAATTCGCGCCCTCCCAGACTGGAGTTCCAGAATGTCATTCAGCAAGTTGCTGCCCGCCGTACTTTGCATTTCGTTCGCTGGAGCCGCCACGGCCGACAACTCGGCCGCGCCGATGGTGTCCGGTATCGATGCATCGGCAATGGACCGCAGCGTCCGGCCGCAGGACGACCTGTTCCGCTTCGTCAACGGCACTTGGCTCGCAAACACGCCGTTCCCGGCGGAATACGCGAGCGCGGGAATCGGCATCATGCTGTTCGAAAAGGCCCAGGCCGACGTGCAGGCGATCCTGCTGGAGGCCGCGGCGGCCGGTGACAAGGCTCAGCCTGCGATGCAGCGCCTCGGCGCCATGTATTCGAGCTTCATGGACGAGAAGAAAGTGGAAGATCGGGGCATCGAGCCGTTGAAGCCGCTATTTGCGGAGATCGCGGAGATCGACGGGCCGACGGCGCTCGCGCAATTCTTCGGCCGCGCCCAGGGCCGCGGCATCAGCGTGCCAATCGGAGTGTACGTGTCTCCAGACGCGAGAAACTCCATGTACAACATCGCGTACATGTCCCAGGACGGCCTCGGTATGCCGAACCGGGACTACTACCTGAAGACGGAAGACACCTATGTGGAATTCCGCAAGAAGTACGTCGATTACCTGGCAAAGCTTTTGACACTTGCCGGCGAGCCGGATGGCGCCGCGCGGGCCGCGAAGATCCTCGAGCTCGAGACCAAGCTCGCGACCGATCAGTGGACGCCGGTCGAGAACCGCGACCCGATAAAGACCTACAACCGCAACAGCCTGGTGTCCGCAGCAAAGCTCGCGCCCGACCTCGACTGGAGCGCCTATTATGCCGCGAGCGGCCTGCCTGACGGCGAATTCATCGTTCGCCAGCCGAGCTACGCGACGGCGCTCGGCAAACACCTGCACGAGGCCGACCTCGCGGTCTGGAAGGATTACCTGAAGGTGCGCACGATCGGCGCCTTCGCGCGTGTCCTGCCCGCCGCTTTCGTCGAGGCCTCCTTTGACTTCAATTCGCGCACGCTGCGCGGCACGGAAACACTCCGGCCGCGCTGGAAGCGCGCCGTCCAGGAGACCGACAATGCGATGGGCGAGGCGATCGGCAAGGCCTACGTCGCGAGCCACTTCCCGCCGGAGGCGAAGGTGCGGATGGTGACGCTGGTCGACAACCTGCTTGCGGAATTCGACCGTGGCATTGACCGGCTCGACTGGATGAGCTCCGCAACCAAGGCCGAGGCGCACGCGAAGCTCAAGAAGATCAACGTCAAGATTGCCTACCCGGACAAGTGGCGCGATTACTCGGGGCTCGAGATCCGGGCGGATGACCTCGCCGGAAACGTCATGCGCGCGAACCAGTTCGAATGGGACTGGCAGGCCGCGCGCGCCGGCCAGCCGAAGGACCCGACCGAGTGGTTGATGACGCCGCAGACCGTCAATGCCTACTATCTGCCGACCAATAACGAGATCGTGTTTCCGGCTGCTTTCCTGCAGCCGCCGCTCTTCAATATGCAGGCAGACGACGCGGTCAACTATGGCGCGATCGGCGCCGTGATCGGCCACGAGATCAGCCACGGCTTCGACGACCGCGGCCGCCAGTACGACGGTTCGGGCAACCTGCGGGACTGGTGGACGCCCGAGGACAACGAGAAGTTCAAGGCGAAGGCGAACGGTCTAGTCCAGGAATACTCCGGGTTCGAGGCGCTGCCGGGGCTCAACGTCAACGGCGAGTTGACGCTCGGCGAGAACATCGGCGACCTTTCGGGCGCCACGGTTGCCTACCGCGCCTATATCCATTCGCTGAAAGGCGCCGAAGCTCCGGTGATCGACGGCTACACGGGACCACAGCGGTTTTTCCTCGGCTATGCGCAGGCCTGGCGCACGAAGTGGCGCGAGGGGCTCATGCGCGAGGTCGTCCTGACAGATCCGCATTCGCCAAGCGAATTCCGCGCGAACGGCGTCGTTTCGAACATGGATGAGTTCTACGCGGCCTTCGACCTCGAAGAAGGCGACAAGCTCTGGCGGCCGGCGGCGGAGCGCGTCAAGATCTGGTGATCGGCTGCCCGCCCGGGGATAATGCGCGGGCCATGCTCCTGCCCGCGTTCCGAATCGCAGTCCCGTTGCTGGCGGCGCTCGTCGCCGCCTGCACACCTTTCGAATCGTTGTGGAAGAAGCCGCCGAAATCCGGGCAGAAGGCGGAGGCGCAAGTTGCGCCCAAGCCGGAATTGCCCCTCGGTGAGGCGACCCACCGCTTTTTCGTCGCGCCCGACCAGGACGTAGTCGGCCATGTCCAGGTGATCCTGTCCAGGCACGAGGATACGTTCGCCGACATCGCGCGTCGATTCAACGTGGGTTACAAAGAGCTCGTGCGTGCCAATCCGGACGTTGATCCCTGGCTCCCCGGCGAGGGGACCCAGATCGTGCTGCCGACCGAGTTCATCCTGCCGGATGCCCCGCGCGAGGGCCTGGTGCTGAACCTTGCGCAGATGCGCCTCTACTACTTCCCAAAGCCGAAGAGGGAAGGACCGGTCGAAGTTATCACGCACCCGATCGGCATCGGCAAGGTCGGCTGGGCGACACCCGAGGGCACAACCAAGGTCGTCGCTCACGTCAAGGATCCGACCTGGACGCCGCCGAGTTCCGTGCGAAAGGAGCATGCGAAGGACGGCGACATCCTCCCGCCCACGGTGCCGCCGGGACCAGACAATCCCCTGGGACGTCACATGATGCGCCTTGGCTGGCCGAGCTACCTGATGCATGGCACGAACAAGCCGCCCGCCGTCGGCATGCGCGCGAGCGCAGGATGCGTCCGACTCTATCCCGAGGACATCGCGCTGCTCTTTGACGCTGTGCCTGACGGCACGAAGGTAACCGTCGTCAACCAGCCGTACCTGCTCGGCTGGCGTGGCGACCACCTGCTCGTCCAGACCTATCAACCGCTCGACGATGACAAGCGCGACTGGTCCGACGTACCGAAGGCATTAAGGCAGAAGTCGAAGCAGTTGAAGTCGCCGCTGTGGAAAAAGGTCGCCGAGCATGACAAGGCGATCGACTGGGAAGCCGTGCAGGCTGCCGCGGCCGACCCGCGCGGCATCACGATATCTGTCGGCCCCGGAGCCGAACGCGACCTCGCGGCGACGATCGCGCAGGCGCCGCGGGTGCGCAACGCCATCCCGGTCGGCGCGACCTGGAACGGCGTCGAAGACCAGTACGCCGGCGACCCGAAGTTCCAGAAGCCCGCCGATGCTGCGGGCACCAAGGCGAGCACCGGACCCTGAATCTGAAGGGGACGCACCCCTTCATATTCGCAAAGGGGTGCGTCCCCTTCAAACACGGGCTGCTAGCGCGCAGGTCATCGATCCTGCGACCACCATCAGCGCGCCCGCGACCGAAAGCGCGTTGAGGTGCTCTGCAGCGACGAGCGCCAGGCCCGAATGCTCCACGGCCCACATTCCGCCGATCGTGAAGAGGGGCGCCGTCGCGAGGACAGCGCTGACGCGCGACAGCTCCCAGTGGTAGAGCGCCTCGCCGAAGGCCCCATATGCCGCAAGCGTATTGGCGCAGCAGAACGCGAGCATGCCCAGCTGCAACCCGTCGAGTCCGCGAATCTGTGCCGGTGCGCTCGTCGGCAGCATCACGAACGTCGCACCGACGTAGATCATCCAGAGCACTTGCTGTGCAGTGAAGTGCCTCAGCAGCAGCTTCTGTGCGAGGCCATACAGCGCCCAGGAAATTCCGGCCGCGACGGTGAGCGCCACGCCGAGCCCGAGACCCTGCGCCGGGTGAACGAGCTCGGGCAGGCGCTCGTTGAAGAAGAGCAGCAGGCCCGCGCCGAGCACGGCGAACCCGATCCATTGCTGTCGCGCAAACTGCTCGCGGAAGACGAGGATGCCGCCGATCAGGAGCATCAACGGTGCGAGCTGGATCACGACCTGGGTGACGGAGGGTGTCGTGTGGTCGAGTGCGACGAGGTAGAGGACGTAATTGCCGGTCAGCGCCAATGTCGCGATGAGCAGCAGGACGATCGCTGCGCGCCCGGCGCCGGCGAGCCGCGGCAGGCCGCCGCGCAATGCGAGGAAGACGCCGAGACCGGCCATCGAGACTGTGAAGCGCCACCAGACGATTGTGTGCGCGTCCATGGCCTCGAGCACCACCTTGAGCGCGATCGGCAGTACACCCCACAAAGCGGCGGTCGTGAGCGAGAGCGTGAATCCGAGCCGCCAGTTGGTGAAACCGCCCGTCATGGCCGATCATGATAGTCTGCGCGGGAGCTGGGGGAGTCAGCCGTGACGGAACGACTGGCCGGCATCGAGGTTCAAGAAGAAGCCGGTTCGGGGCAATCAATTGCGGAAGCGCCGACCGCCGTAACGGCTTTCGTCGGTCGCTGCCTGCGCGGGCCCGTAAGTCTTCCTGTCCGCATCTCCGGCTTCAACGAATTTCAGCGCGTCTTCGGCGGCCTGTGGCAGCCATCCACGCTTTCCTATGCAGTCGAGCAATTCTTCGAGAACGGCGGCCGCTCGGCGATCATCGTGCGCGTCGCGAATGGCGCGCGCTGCTGCACGCTGCAGCTTCCGGCAGGCGGCCAGGCGCTGGTGCTGCGGGCGCTTGCACCGGGTACGCGCGAGTTCCTGCGCGCCGCCATCGACTATGACGGCATCGGAGATAACGAAGAGGACCGCTTCAACCTCGTGATCCAGCGTGTGCGCACGCCCGGCTCGGAGCACATCGAGGACCAGGAGATCTTTCGCCGCGTGTCCATCGTCCCGGATTCGCCTCGCTCGGTCGTCGCCGTGCTGTCGGAATCCGGGCTTGCGCGCGTCGTCAGCGAACTGCCACGGCTCCGCCCGGACCCGACGCCACGGCACGATCCGCGCGGCCTTGCCGGCTATGTCTTTTCCGGCACGGACGCCGACGACGGGGCGCCGCTCACGGACTACGACATCATCGGCTCGGCAGCGCAGGGGACCGGGCTCTTCGCGCTCGATGCGGCCGACGGTTTCAACCTGCTGTGCATACCGCCGCTTGCGCGCGACGTCGACGTCGGTGCAAGCACGCTGCTCGTCGCAAACCGCTTTTGCCGCGAGCGCCGCGCGATCCTTTTCGTCGACCCGCCGCTCGTCTGGGACAGCGCGGCGAAGGCGCTGGCAGAGATGCGGCACTGGCCGCTGCCATCCGATTCGGCCTGCATGTTTTTCCCACGCCTTCTCGGTTACGACAAGCTGCGTGGGCGCTTCGAAGCCTTCGCTCCGTCCGGCGCCGTCGCAGGCACGCTTTCGCGGGCGTCGGAACATTGGCCGGTGTGGACGAGCGCCTGCGCAGAGGATGCCGTGGTCCGCCCCGGATTGCGTCCCTCCTGTGCCGTGGACGACGAACAGCGCAACCGGCTCGCGGCCGTCGGCGTCAACACGGTGCAGACCGTGCGCCGCCCGGGACGCGAGGGGCCGAAAGCCTGCACCCTCGCTGGCCCCGGGGCGGGCTCGGCCGACTGGCGCTCACTTGCCGCGCGGCGGCTGGCGCTGCTGGTCGTCAACAGCATCGAGCGCGGCACACGCTGGATGCTCTTCGAGCCAAACGAGCCTTCCGCCTGGCGACGCGCCGCGCAGCAGATCCGTGATTTCCTGGCTGCGCTCGAGGCGCGCGGCGCATTCGAGAACCGCGAGCCCGGCGACCGGTGGTTCGTGCTTTGCGACGAGCACGTCAACCGCGAGCGTCATCGCGAACAGGGCATCATCAACGTGATGTTCGGCATTCCCGCCCAGCGTCCCGGCGGATTCCACGCCTGGATCGTGAGCCACCGCGCGGGCGGCAGCCAGGTCCGGACCGTGAGCCCGAACCTCATGGGCCTGCCGGATACCGGCCTCACGCAGGCGCTCGCGGAACTCGAATTGCCGGCGACCGACGGCCTCTAGCCGAATCCGCCGCCGCCCGGCGTCTCGATCACGATTTCGTCACCGGGCTCGACCAGCACGACAACGCAGGCCGGCAACAGGAGGGATTCCCCGCTCGCGCGTCGCAGGCGGTTGACCCCGACCGCGCCGGCACCCCCGCCCGCGAGCCCGAAAGGCGCGATCCGGCGATGATTCGACAGCACGGCGACTGTCATCGGCGCGCGGAAGTCAATGGCCCGCACGAGACCATCCCCGCCTCGATGGCGGCCGTGGCCGCCGGAGCCGTGGCGATAGCGGAACTCGCGGACCAGTACGGGGTGCCGATTCTCGAGGACTTCGGGATCCGTGAGGCGTGAGTTCGTCATGTGCGTCTGCACGCCGGAAGCGCCGTCGAACCCGGGGCCGGCGCCGGCGCCGCCGGCAATCGTCTCGTAGTACTGGTGGCCGGCGTCGCCAAAGGTGAGGTTGTTCATGGTTCCCTGCGAGGCGGCGAGCACGCCGAGTGCGCCGAAAAGCGCGTCCACGATGCACTGCGAGGTCTCGACATTGCCGGCGACGACAGCCGCCGGGGCGACGGGATTCAGCATCGAGCCGCGATCGACGCAAATCGTGAGCGGCCTGAGGCAGCCTTCATTCAGCGGAAAGTCGGCGTTGACGAGCGTCCGGAACACGTAGAGCACAGCTGCCGTGCAGACCGCGAGGGGCGCATTGAAATTACCGGGGCGCTGCGGCGAGGTCCCCGAGAAGTCGACCACCGCACTGCGGCTGTCGCGGTCGACACGCACGGTCACCTCGATCGCGCTGCCGTCGTCCATTTCGTAGCGCAGGTGGCCATCGCCAAGTCGCCCGATGACCTCGCGGACGCAGGCCTCGGCGTTGTCCTGGACGTGACCCATGTAGCGCACGACAGTCTCGAGGCCCGAGCGCGCGATCAACGCCTCGAGCTCGGCGATGCCGCGCGCGTTGGCCGCGAGTTGGGCCTTGAGGTCCGCCAAATTTTGTCCGGGATTCCGCGCGGGCCAGGGCCCCGACCCGAGGAGCCTCAGCAGCTCCTGTTCCCGGATCTCGCCTTCATCCACCAGCAGGAAATTGTCGATCAACACGCCTTCCTCCCCGATCGTGTGAGAGTCAGGCGGCATCGAGCCCGGCGTGGTTCCGCCGATGTCGGCGTGATGCGCACGCGAGGCGACGAAGAAGGCCGGCCGAGGATCTTCACCGATGAATACCGGGCTCACAACGGTAATGTCCGGCAGATGGGTGCCGCCGGCATAGGGCGCATTCAGCATCCAGGCGCAGCCACGGCGCAGCCCGCCCGCGTTCGCAGCGATGATGGCGCGCACGCTCGCGCCCATCGAGCCCAGGTGCACGGGCATGTGCGGCGCATTTGCGATCAGTGCGCCCCCGGCATCGAAGAGTGCGCAGGAGAAATCGAGGCGCTCACGGATGTTGACCGACACGGCCGTCGCCTGCAGGACGGCACCCATCTGTTCCGCCACCTGCATGAATCGGTGATTGAACAACTCGAGTTGCGCCGGGTCGGCGACTCTCGCGTCAAGCGACACGGCCGCCAGACGCTGCCGACGCAGGAGTGCAAGAATCCCATCTTGCAAGCGCTCGGCTGACCATCCGGTCTCGACCACCGTCGTGGAATTCGGCTCGACGATCAGCGCGGGTCCCGTAACGGCCTGGCCCGGTGCCAGCGTGGACCGGTCGAGCAGGGGCACCTCGCGCCAGCCGTCGAACCAGGCTTTCACGCGGCGTCCTGCTGTCGCGGGCCGACCGGCGGCGATGGAACTGGTGTCCCGGGCGCCCGCGACGACCGCCTCGACGCTAAGCGTCGCAATCTGCGGCGGTTCGTGCGGCGGCGCGAATCCGAAGCGGCGCGTGAACTCCGCGCGAAAGGAGCGGTTGACTTCCGGCAGCGGCGCATAGGCAATTTCGAGCGCCGTCTCCGTTCCCGGCGCGCGCAGCTCGAGCGCGCGCCGTAGTTGTACCTCGTCAGGTTGCGCGCCCTGGGCAGCCATCGCGTCGACGAGCGGTGCAATCATGGACGCGAACTTGGCCTCGAGGCCCGCGTGCGATTCTGCGGTCAACGGCTGCTCGTGGCTCTGGCGCCGCATCAGGCGGTGGTCGGCGAGGCCAATGCCCCAGGCAGAAAGCACGCCGGCGAGCGGGTGAATGAGGATTTCCGAGATGCCGAGCGAGTCCGCGACGCGACAGGCATGCTGGGGTGCCGCCCCGCCATAGCACAGCAGCGCGAACTCGGCCGGATCATGGCCCTCCCTGACCGAGACGTGCCGGATGGCGCGGGACATGGACTCGATGGCGACGTCCAGGAATCCCGCTGCGAGCGTCTCGACTTCGACCGCTACCCCGCTGTCGGCTGAAATAGTCGCAGCCAGCGCATCGAATTGTCGCCGCACGATGTCCGAATCGAGCGGCTGGTCGCCGCCGGGGCCGAAAATCGCGGGAAAATTCCCGGGCCGGATGCGGCCGAGCAGGACCTGGATGTCCGTGACCGCGAGCGGCCCGCCATTCCTGTAACAAGCCGGGCCGGGCTTCGAGCCCGCCGATCGCGGACCGACGCAAAGTCGTCCGCCCTCGTAGGCAAGCCGGGAACCGCCCCCGGCCGCGACCGTATGGATGTTCATCATGGGTGCCTGCAGCCTCACGCCCGCAATGCTCGTCTCGAATCGCTGGGGCAGAATGCCGTCATAGAGCGCGACGTCCGTCGAGGTGCCGCCCATGTCGAAGGCAATCAGGCGTCGCTGACGCCGGCGTTCCGCGATGCGCGCGGTGGCTACCAGGCCGCCGGCCGGTCCGGACAGCACGGCATTGCAGGCGCGAAATGCCGCGGGTGCGACGAGGCCGCCGTTGCTCTGCATGAATTCCAGCCGGGCCCCCGCGTGGCGCGGGCCGAGCGCGGCGCGAAACGCGCGCACATAGTGGGCGAGCAGCGGCGTCAGATAGGCGTCCACGACTGTCGTGTCGCCGCGGCTCACGAACCGGATGAGCGGCGAGACCTCGTGCGACGCAATGACCTCGCCGAAGCCGAGGCCGCGCGCGATCGCCGTCGCACGCTGCTCGTGCGCCGGATAGCGGAATCCGTGCATGAAGACGATCGCGATGCTCTCGATGCCACGGGCGCACAGGCTCTCGAGGTCTCTGCCGAGCTGCGCCTCGTCGAGCGGCCGGAGCACCTCGCCGTCGGCCGAATGCCGTTCGTCCGCCTCAACGGTCTCGGCATAGAGCGGCGCCGGTATTTCGATGCAGAGGTCAAACAGACGCGGGCGGTTCTGGTAGCCGATCGCCAGCGCATCGGCGAAGCCGGCGGTTGCCACCAGCGCGGTCGGCACGCCGCGGCGCTCGAGCAGCGCGTTGGTTGCAACGGTCGTGCCGATTCGCACGACCTCGATACGCGGGTTGGCGCCGCCATCGCGATCGAGCAGCGCGAGAATGCCCGCGACGCCTGCATCGGTCGCTGCGCCGGACTCGGACAATCGCTTTTCGACGCACAGAGCCCCGTCGGGCGCCCGACCGATGATGTCAGTGAAGGTCCCGCCCCGGTCGATCCAGAATTGCCACCCGCGCCCATCGCCCATGGGGCTCAGGATAGCTTGTCGCCGGCGTACGCTTTACGAAGCTGTGCGAGTGCCCCGCCCGCGAGGCGCTCGCAGGTGTCGCGGTAGCCGATTTCGATCGCACGCCCGAAACCCTTCCAGTCGAGCAAGTCGAGCGTTTCAAGTGCCGGGGTGATCAGCAGGTCGCTCTGCTGTCGCCGCTCGAGCGTCGCGGTGGCGCTGTTTACCATGCCGGCCCGCCACAATACCTGCAGGATGTTCGGGCGCCGGCGGCCAGTGCGGCCGCGAAACAGTTTCCAGATCGACGGCGTCTCGGTCGCCTCGACATCCGTCGTAAACGTGCGGTCGGTGCCGACGTCGACGCCGATCACTGGGCCACGGCCTTTCGCACGCATGATATCGACAGGCAGGTTGTTCATCGCGCCGCCGTCGACATAGACCTCGCCGCCCTGGAAGACGGGCGGCAGGACGCCCGGGATCGCGACCGAGGCTCGCAGCCATTGCCAGAGTGGGCCCTGCTGGTGGACGGCGATGCGTCCGGTCGTCAGGTTGGACGATACGCAGAAGAATGGCAGCGGCAAGTCCTCGATGTCGATGTCGCCCAGTTCGCGGCGCAGCAACATCCCGACCTTTCGGCCGGACACGAGCGACACGAGCGGCAACGTAAAATCCGACAGCGGGTTCGTGTCGACGAAGCTCCGCTTGAAGCGTTCCACGAGCTCTTCGTCGCCCCAGTCCGCCGCGACACCTGCCGCGAGGATACCGCCCATGCTCGTGCCGCCGACCAGGTCGATCGGCACGCCGTGCTGGCGCAACGCCCGCACGACGCCAAGGTGCGCGAAACCGCGGGCGCCGCCGCCTGAAAGCACCAGGCCGACCGCGCGCCCCGTCAACAGGCGGACGAGGCGGTCGTAGTCCGCCGGCCCGCGCAGGTGATGATGGGGAACGCCCGGCAGGAGCGTCTGCCAGCGGGCCACCGCTCCGTTTACGAATGTGCCCTCGTGCAACAGCAGGAGCTCGGAACGGCGCATCGTCCCGTCGAGCCAGTGTGATCCGGCCAAGCCGTCGTTACCGGCGGTCGCGCGCGCCGCGAGCAACACGACATCGGCCTGGCGCAGGCAGAGGCGGGTCCATGGCGAGTCGCCGGCATCGGCAAGATAGACCACGAAATCATTGCGGGACTCGCGCTCGTGGAACCACTGCGGGCTGTGGCTGCCGGCACGCTGCCTGCCGACGAGATCTACGCGGCCGAGGTGCGCGAGCGCCTTGACCAGCCGCTCCGCGTGCAGCGCCACGTCGATGCCGGCGTCCTGCGGGATCATGGCGAGGGTGCGCGGGGTCATCTGCCGCTCGCGGTCTGCGTCCCGGTCCTCCAGCCGTCGGACCGTGATGCGTGCGAGGCGCAGGATGGCCTCGGGATGACCGAGCAGCACGCGCTCGAACGTGCCTGCGGACAGGGTCGCAAGCTCGGAATCGCGCAACGCCCGTACCGTCGCGGTCCGGGGACGCGAGACGATCAATCCCATTTCGCCGACGGTTTCGCCGGCCGCAATGCGGCGGATCAACTCGCCGCCGCTGCCATAGACGCCAAGGCAGCCACTCACGACGAAGTAGACGGCGTCGGCGGGTGCGCCCGCCTCGAATAGCACGCGCCCGCCCGGGAGCGATATCCATTCCAGCTCCGTGACGGCGGCATCGACGACGCTCTTGGGGAGGCCAGAAAATAGGGGCAGCGCCGCGAGCATCGCCCAGGGATTCGCCCGCGGGTCGATCTGGGTCCGGTCGTCCTCTTCGTCCACGGCATCAGGACCATAGCACGCAGCGTCGCGGCCGCTAGAATTCGCGCTCATGACTGTGACGGACCGCAAGCTGCTGGAGCGCATCTGGAAGGCGGTGGCGCAGATCCCACACGGCCAGGTCGCGAGCTACGGAGGTATCGCGCGGCGTGCGGGCCTGCCGCGCCGCGCCCGGCTGGTGGGACATGCCCTCAAGATCGCGCCAGCGAGCCTCAAGCTTCCCTGGCATCGCGTCGTCAATGCGCGGGGTGCAATCAGCCTGCCTGCGGGATCAACGGCGCACCGGACGCAACGCCGCCTCCTCGAGGAGGAAGGCGTCGTGTTCCGGAACGGCCGGGTCGATCTCATGAACAGCGGCGGCCCGGATCTCGACACGCTGCTGTGGCGCCCGCGCCGGGACTGATACCATCAGGCGGTCCATAACCGGAGCGTTGAATGGCGAGTCGTCATGTCGTGTTCTCGCATGGTCTCGAGAGCGGCCCGTGGGGAACGAAGATCTCCGCGATGGCAGAAGTCGCGAAGAGCGAAGGCTGGAAGGTCGATTCGGTCGACTACCGCGGCGTGAATGACGCCCGCGACCGCGTAACGAGGCTTCTCTCGTTTTGCCGCGACTTGCGCGGCGACCTCGTGCTGGTCGGCTCGAGCATGGGCGGTTACGTGGCAACCTCGGCTTCCGCGCTTCTGCATGCGCGAGGCCTGTTCCTCCTGGCGCCCGCTTTTTACATGCCGGGCACCGAGCAGCTCACGGCGAAGCCGGCGCCCTGCCCAAAGACGATTGTCCATGGATGGAAGGACGACGTGGTGCCGGTGGAGAACAGCTTGCGGTTTGCGCGCGAGCAATCGGCGACGCTGCATATCCTGGATTCGGACCACCGGCTGCACAGCGAACTTTCGCTAGTCAACTACCTCTTCGAATATTTCCTTGTCGCGCTGGACCTGCCCAAGCGCCGCTGACCCGCGGCCGACTCCACTTCTCGCGTCGCGCTGGTGCCTGCCATCGCGTCGGGCTGGCTGGCTCGCTCATTCCGCCGGAACTTAGTCACTCGCTCGCCACCCGCCCGCCGCTTCGCAGGCGCTAGCGCGAGGTCGCGCCGAGGCGCCGGGAGCGCGGATAGTGACGGGCGGGGTCCCGAGCGAGCGAATGTCCGATCTTCTGAGCGAGCGAGGGAACCCCGTCCGGCGCGAAGTCCGCGCCCGGGAGAGTCGCATTGCGATTACGCGCTAGACTGCCCGGATTAACGAGCGGGAGGCGCCAACATGCGCAATATTCTGGCGTTGGGAATGATGACATTGACGCTGACCGTGATGGGCTGCGGCAGCAGCGACGAACCGAAGAAGAAGACGGAAGTGCCGACGATGAAGGTGGAAGACACGGCGTTCGGGCCGCTGGTCGGCACGCCGAAGAAGGTGCAGGACCGGACAGATGCGGCTGCCGAGACGTACCGCGAGAACTTGAACCAGCGCCTGGACGAGGACGAAGGCGCGCCGAAAAAAGCTCCCGACGAGGACTGAGCGGGACACACCTTGAACCGCACCCTGTTGTGGATGCTGCGCGGAGCCATGCGCGTCTTCGTGCGCCCGGCTGTCGTGCCGGAAGACGCTCTGCAGAGGCTGCACGGGCGCGCGCGGCCGCTGCTCTACGTGCTCGAGGAGCGCAGCATTTCCGACCTGCTAGCGCTCGAGATCGCCTGCATGCAGGGCGGCCTGCGGCGTCCCGGCAAGCGGCTCAAGCTGCGGAACCTCGACTTGCCGCATTCGGCGGTCGCGCTCGAGCGGCGCGCGGGCGTTCTGCGCCGGCGCGCGGATCGCCGCATGCCGTCGGAACTCGCGCAGGCAGTCGCGGCGGCGGGCACGGACGAGGCGCTCGAACTCGACATCGCGCCAGTCGCGGTCTACTGGGGCAGGGCGCCGCAGCGCGAGAAATCCTGGCTCGGCATGATGTTCTCGGAGAACTGGGCGCTGGTCGGTCCGTTTCGTCGGCTGCTTTCGATCGTGTTCAACGGGCGCAGCACCCTGATCCGTTTTGGCGAGCCGCATTCGATCAAGGGTTACACGACAGCGGGCCCAGATGGGGCGCGCGGCGCGCGCCGGCTGCTCAAGGACATGCGCGCCGAATTCCGGCACATGCGGACCGACACGCTGGGCCCCGACCTCTCTCGTCGGCGCGCAATCATCGGCCAGGTGCTGAGCACACGGGCCGTGCGGCAGGCCGTGCGCCAGGAGATTCGCGACACGAAACTGACGCGGCGCGACGGGCTGCGGGTGGCGCGTCGCCACGCGCTTGAAATCGCAGCCAACTACTCGCATACCTTCGTGCGCATCACGGAACGCGTCCTGAACCGCTTCCTGACTCGCGTTTACGACGGCATCGAGGTGACGAACGCCGAATACCTCGATCGCCTGCCGCCGACCTGCGAAATCGTCTACGTGCCCTGCCACCGGAGCCATGTCGACTACCTGCTGCTTTCCTACGTGATTTACCGGCGCGGTTACGCCGTTCCCTACGTGGCCGCGGGCGTGAACCTGAACCTGCCGGTGATCGGACGCCTGCTGCGCAAGGGCGGCGCTTTCTTCATCCGGCGCAGTTTCCGCGGCTCGGGCCTCTACCCGATCGTGTTCATGAAGTACGTGGACGTGATGATGAACCGCGGCCACCCGATCGAGTTCTTCATCGAAGGCGGCAGGAGCCGGACCGGCCGGCTGCTTCGCCCGCGGACCGGGATGCTCGGAATGACGTTGCGCAGCTTCCTGCGGGACACGCGCCGCCCGGTCGCCTACGTGCCCGTCTATTTCGGTTATGACAGGCTGCTCGAGGGAGAGTCGTACATCGACGAGCTGATGGGTCGGCCTAAAACGAAGGAATCGGTCGGCGGAATGTTTCGGGTGCTGCCCGAACTTCGCCGCGAGTTGGGGCGCGTATACGTCGCGTTTGGCGAGCCGTTGCTGCTGGACGGCATCCTGGACCAGGTATACCGGGATTGGCGGGAAGGGCCGCACGACGAGAATTCTCGGCCCGCCTGGTTCGGCGACGCGGTCGACGAGGTCGCCGCAGAGATCATGCGACGCATCAATGCCGCCGCCGCGGTGACGCCCGTCAACCTGTTGTCGGTCGCGCTGCTTGCGGCGCCGCGCCAGGCGATGCTCGAGAGCGATCTCGAGCGGCAGCTGCAACTCTACATCGACCTGCTCCGCGGCTTTCCCTATTCACCGGACGTCTCGGTAGCGGTGACCGACGGCGCATCGATCATCCGGCACGGCGAGCAGATGGGCCTGCTGGAGCGCCGCGCGCACCCGCTCGGCGACGTACTGCGGATGGAAGAGCGCAATGCCGTCCTCTCGACCTACTACCGGAACAATGTGCTGCATCTCTTTGCCATGCCATCGCTCGTGGCCTGCGCATTCCTCAACAACTCCGCCATGCGTCACGAGGACATTCAGCGGCTGGTCTGGCGGGTCTACCCGTACGTTCGCGCGGAGCTTTGCCTGCGCTGGCGTGAGGACGAGCTGCCGGGGGTCGTGGACGGAGTCCTTGCTGCGCTTGCTCGCCAGGGCCTGCTCGAGCGCGACCCGGACGGCACGGTCTGGCGCCGTTCGACGACCGGAAGCGCCGAGGCGGTCAGGCTTTCTGTCCTCGCCCAGGCGACCATCCAGACCATCGAGCGTTACTACCTCGCAATCGCGCTCCTTCTTCGCGCCGGTCGATCGACGCTGACACCGGAGGCGCTCGAAAAGCGCTGCGTGGCCATGGCACAGCGCATGTCGATGCTCTATGGGCTGGCGGCGCCCGAATTCTTCGACCGGGCGATGTTTCGCGACTTCATTGACCTGCTCCGGCAGCGCGGCGTTATTCGCCCGGACGGCGATGGGCGCCTGACCTATGACGATGCGCTGCTCGCGGTGGCCCAGGATGCGCGCATTGTCCTGTCCGAGCAGATCCGGAATAGCATCCTGCAGGTCACCCACAGCTGATCCCAATCCGCGTTTTGCAGTGCAAAGCGGGAGCGCTGATATATCCTTGCGCGAAATTCCGATCGGTCCTGGCCCTGGGGAACCACATGACCAAGACTCTCCTGCGTCCTTTGCCTGCCCTGATCGCCGCGATCTGTGCACCCGGCGTCGCCCACGCGATTGATTTCGCCACCGGCGGCTGGAACGGCAGCTTCGATACGACGGTCTCCTTCGGCCAGACTTGGCGTGAACAGGCGCGCGACCCACGGCTGATCGGCACGGCCGACGGCGGGACCGGGCGGTCGCCGAACGTTGACGACGGCGACCTCAATTACCGCAAGGGTCGGGTCTCGAGCACTTACAAGCTCGTATCGGAACTCTCGCTCGATCACGACAACTACGGGCTCTTCGTTCGCGGCTCCGCGCTCTACGACGACATCGTCGAGGATTCGCCCACGGAGCGCACGCCGATATCCGCGCGCGGCAAGGAGCTTGCCGGTTCCTACGTGAGGCTGCTGGACGCATTCGTCTATGGCCGCTGGGACCTTGCCGGCCACGAACTCGACATTCGCGCGGGGCGCCAGGTCGTCAATTGGGGCGAGAGCACCTTCATCCAGGGCGGGATCAACAACGCCATCAATCATTTCGACGTGTCGGCCCTGCGGGTTCCAGGCGCCGAGTTGCGCGAAGCCTACCTGCCGCAGGAGATGCTGAAGGTTTCCTTCGGTATCACCGATCACGTGACAGCCGAGGCGATCGGCCTGTTCGACTGGGACCAGACTCAGCCCGAGCCGGTCGGCACTTATTTCTCCACCAATGACTTCGTGCCGCGCGGGGGCGAACAGGTCTTTCTGGGATTCGGCGCGTATTCGGACCAGGGCACGGACTTCAGGTCGCTCGGCGGGCCCTTCATCGAGAACTTTCAGGCCGTGCCTCGCGGGCCCACGATCCGGCCTTCTGACTCAGGGCAATACGGGGTGGCATTGCGCTGGTACCTGCCCGATTTCGCGCAGGGTACGGAGTTCGGATTCTATTTCGTGAACTATCACAGCAAGCTGCCGGTCATCAGCGGCCGGACCGGCACGCAGGCGGGCATTGGCAATTCGCTCGGCGCGCTGACCGCGGTCATTGCGACCGCGCAGGGCCTGGCATCCGGTTTGCCCTTCGATTCGGCCGTCGCGATCGCCGCCAACGCAGGCGCGGGCACGGCCGCGGCGAATGGCGGCAACCTGTCCGTCGGCACCGCGACGGATTACGCGACCATCGCGGGCAACACCGTACTCGCGGGCGGCAGTGTCTCCGCGCAGGCGACGGCGCTCGCGACGCACGAATACGCGCAGACGGCCCGCTACTTCACCGAATATCCGGAGGACATCCAGCTTTTCGGCGTCTCGTTCAACTCGCAGCTCGGCACCACGGGCATCGCGCTGCAAGGCGAGGTTTCGTACCGCCAGGACGTGCCGCTGCAGTTCGACGACGTCGAGCTCCTCTTCGCCGCGCTCACGCCGTTCGAGGCCGTGGCGCTGGGCGCGCAGGGCATCGCGCTGCCGGCAACCTGCACGCCCGCCCTGCCGACACTCGCGCGCTGCGGCCAGCTCGGCGCATACGGCATCGACCAGGTGGTCCCGGGCTGGGACCGCTTCGATGTCTGGCAGGGCCAGCTCACGGCGACCAAGGCGTTCCCGCCGATGCTGGGCGCCTCGCAGCTCGTGGCCGTCGTCGAGGCGGGCATGACCAAGGTCGATGGCTTGCCGAGCAAGACGAGCGGCGGGCCGAATGGCCAGGGACTGCGCATGAACGGACCGGGCACATCCGTGTCCGGCAATGAAGCGCTCGCCGCCCGGCACTTCGGGGAAGTCGAGCCGCTGAACCGCTTCGCGGACGCGAATTCCTGGGGCTATCGCGCCGCCATCCGGCTCGACTACCTCGGCCTGATCGGCGCATGGAATGTCTCCCCGCGCTTCGTCTGGTCGCAGGACGTCGATGGAACGACGCCAGGGCCGGGCGGCAACTTCGTCGAGGGGCGACGGGGCGCAACGTTCGGCGTGCTGGCCAGCTACCAATCAAGACTGGAGGTCGATCTCAGCTACACCACGTTTGATGGCGCCGGTCGCTATAACGAACTGACCGATCGCGATTTCCTTGCGGCGACGATCAAGTACTCGTTCTGAATCGGGGCGGAGACAAGACATGACGAAGCTGAAGCTGATCCTCGGCCTGGGACTCCTGGCCACGGCAGGCATGGCCGGAATCGCTGCGGCGGGAGTCACCGCCCAGCAGGTGGCGCGGCTTGGCGCCGATCTCACCCCGATGGGGGCCGAAAAAGCCGGCAACGCCGCGGGAACTATCCCGGCCTGGACGGGCGGAATCAAGTCCCCGGCGGACGCCGGCGTGCCGGGGTTCAAGAGCGGCGGCCATCATCCGGATCCGTACGCGAACGACAAGCCGCTGTACAGAATCGACGCCTCGAACATGGGGAAGTACGCCGATAACCTTACGGCGGGAAACAAGGCGCTGTTGACTGCCTACAAGGGCAGCTATTTCATGAATGTCTATCCGTCGCACCGCAGCGCGGCCTTCCCGGAGCGCATCTACGATGCGGTCAAGGGGAACGCGACGACTGCGAAACTGACCGGCAACGGCGCGGGCGTGACAGGCGCGATCGGCGGGCCGCCATTTCCGATTCCGCAGTCCGGCCTCGAAGTGATCTGGAACCACATCCTGCGCTATCGCGCCGACGTCGCCGAACGCTACATCGGCCAGGCGGCGGTGACGCGCACGGGCAGCTACAACCTCGTCAAGTTCCATGACGAGACGATGGTTACCTATGCGCTCCCGGGCGCGACCGAGGCGGCGCTCGACAACGTGATCGTGCTGTTCATCCAGGAGACGATCGCACCGGCACGCCTCGCGGGCGAGATCCTTCTCGTGCACGAGACGCTCGACCAGAGCAAGGAGCAACGCCGGGCCTGGCTTTACAACCCGGGCCAGCGCCGCGTCCGCCGCGCGCCGAATGTCGCCTTCGACAATCCCGGTACCGGGTCGGACGGGCTCCGTACCTCCGACCAGTTCGACTTGTACAACGGGAGCCCGGAGCGCTACGACTGGAAGCTGGTGGGCAAGCAGGAAATCATCGTTCCCTACAACGCCTACATGCTTCACAGCAACAAGATCAAGAACGACGACATCATCAAGCCTCTCCACATCAACCAGGACCTCGCTCGCTACGAGCTGCATCGTGTCTGGGTCGTGGACGCGACGCTGAAAGCGGGCCAGCGCCATCTCTACAAGCGCCGCACTTTCTACGTGGACGAGGACTCCTGGCAGATCCTGGTGGTGGACTGCTATGACGACCGCGGCCAGCTCTGGCGCATCCAGGAAGGCCACTCGATCGAGTACTACGATGTGCCGACCTTCTGGACCACGCTCGAGCTGACCTACGACCTGCAGGCTGGCCGCTACCTGGCGCTCGGCCTCGACAACGAGGAGCCGCAGACCGTCAACTTCAGCGTGAAGCTGACGGCGGCCGATTTCACGCCGGCCGCGATCGCAAGGCGCGGCACGCGCTAAAGTGAGCAGGCTCGCGCTCGCGGCGTTCGCCCTTGCGGTGGCGCCGCAGGCGCTTCCCCAGGACGATGCTCGCGAGGACCCTGCAGCGCAGCCGGCTGTGATCGCCCCGCTGGCGCCTCGATCGCTGCTCCTCGACCTCGCCTGGGCCGGTAAACGCGTCTTCGCGGTCGGCGAGCGCGGCCATATCCTCCATTCCGAGGACGCCGGCGCGACCTGGATCCAGGTCCCCGTGCCCGTCAGCGCCAACCTCACCGCGGTCTACTTTGCCGACGAGAAAAACGGCTGGGCTGTCGGTCATGTCGAGACGATTCTTCGAACCCAGGATGGCGGGAATTCCTGGGAGCTCGTGCACTTCGAGCCGGAAAATGCCCAACCGCTCCTGGATGTCTGCTTCGCGGACGCATCGCGGGGCGTTGCGGTCGGCGCCTACGGCACGATCTACATGACTGCCGACGGCGGGGCCGTCTGGAGCCAGGTACCGTTCGAGCCCGCCGCGCTGCCTGGCGCCGCCAGGGTCGAGCCAACGGCCGACGACATGGAAGCCGACGTCGACCTCGGCTTCGAGTTCCACCTCAATGCCATCTCGCGCGGACCCGCCGGACGCATGTACCTGGGCGCGGAAGCGGGGCGGCTGTTCCGGTCGGACGACGACGGCGTGCACTGGCGCGAATTGCCTTCCCCTTACGATGGTTCGTTCCACGGCATCCTGCCGCTCGAAGGCGACACCGTCCTCGCATTCGGCTTGCGGGGAAACCTGTTCCGTTCGGAGGACGGCGGGATGCACTGGATTGCGATCCCGACCGGCACGACTGTCCTCCTCAATTCCGGCGCCCGGATCGATGAGAAGACCGTCGTCATCGCCGGCATGGCCGGCGTGCTCCTCGTCAGCCGCGACGGGGGCCGGAGTTTCAATCTCACGCAGCAGGACGATCGCAAGGCCATCTCGGCCGTCGTGCCCTCGGGTGACGGCGCCCTGATCGTGGCCGGGGAGGGCGGCGTGCGCCGGCTGACGCTCCCCGTCGGAGCGGTCCCATGAGGGAATCCGGCGACGCCCGGATTGCGGCCTGGCTCGAGCCGCATGTATTCGATCACCGCAAGCTGATTCTCACGGTGTTTGCGCTCGTCACCGTCGCGCTGGGCTGGATCGCGGCGACGGGCCTCAGGCTCGACACCAACTTCAACAAGCAGCTGCCGCTGCAACACGAGTACATCCGCACCTACCTTGACCACAAGGACGAGTTCGGCGGCGCAAACCGGCTCCTGATCGCGGTGATTGCCCGCGACGGCAACATGTTCACGCCGGAGTTCTTCCAGGCGCTCAAGGTCGCGACCGACGAAGTCTTCTTCATCAAGGGCGTCGACCGTTCGCGCGTCCAGTCGCTGTGGACGCCGAATACGCGCTACACCGAGGTCGTCGAGGGCGGCATCGAGGCGGGCGATGTAATTCCCTCGGATTTCCAGCCGGATGCCGAGGGGCTCGCGCGCGTACGCGAGAACATCCTGAAGGCGGGTATCGTCGGCCGCCTGGTTGCCAATGACTTCTCCGGCGCGATGGTCAGCGCCCAGCTCCTTGACGCGGACCCGGAAACGGGCGCGCCGATCGACTACATCTCGATCTCCAGGGAACTCGAGAGGAAGGTCCGCTCGCGGATCGAACGAGACAAGGTCGAGGTGTCGGTCGAGGCGCCGGTATCGGTGCACATGATCGGCTTCGCAATGGTCGTTGGAGACGTCGCCGAGGGCACCCTTTCCGTCGTCACGTTCGCGATCGTCACTGTTGCGCTCACGCTGCTCTTCGTCTGGATCTACATCCAGTCGCTCCGGATCGCGCTGGTGCCGGTGATCTCCTCTCTCGTCGCGATGGTCTGGATGCTCGGGTTGCTCGTCATCCTCGGCTATGGCGTCGATCCGCTCGGCATCCTCGTTCCGTTCATCATCTTCGCCATCGGCACGAGCCACGGCGTGCAGAAGATCAGCGCCGTGAGCGACGCCGCGATGAGCGGAGCCGACAGCAACGAGGCCGCGCGGCGGACGTTTCGGCTGCTGTTCCTGCCGGCAATCGTCGCGCTGCTTGCGAACCTGGTCGGGTTCATCACGATCCTGCTCATCCCGGTGCAGGTGATCCGCGAAATGGCGGTGACGGCGAGCCTCGGAATCGGCGTGATCATCCTGACGGACCTGATCCTGCTGCCGGTGCTCGTTTCCTACGTCCGGATCACCGGGCGCTTCCGCGATCGCGTGGCGAGGCGGCAGGAGGCGCTGCAGCGTGTATGGGCGGGACTTGCGCGCATCACGCACCGCGGCCCGGCGGCCGCCATCATTGCGATTGCGCTCCTGCTCGGCCTGTTCGGGGCGATGGAGGGTCGCAAGACGCCGATCGGGGACACCCAGGCCGGCGTGCCGGAGCTGCGAGCCGACTCCCGCTACAACCGCGACAGCAACCTGATCAGCCACCGCTTCTCGATCGGCACGGACATCATCAACGTGATCGTCGAGACCAAGCCGAACGGATGCATCGATTTCCGCATCATCGACGCGATTGACCGCTTCGCCTGGCACATGGCGAATGTCGAGGGTGTCCGCGACGTCATGTCGCTCGCCGGCATCTCCAAGGTCGTGAGCGCGGGCTGGAGCGAGGGGAGCCTAAAGTGGCGAAACCTCCCGCGCGACGAGCGCCAGCTCGTGCAGGCGCAGAACTACATAGAGACCAGCACCGGTCTCCTCAACCGCGACTGCAGCGTGATGCCGGTGATGCTCTTCCTCTCGGATCACCGCGCCGAGACGATCGAGCGGGTCGTCGCCGCCGTCAAGGACTACCGCGAAAAGCGGCCTACCGAGAGCGTCGCCTACCGGCTCGCGATGGGCAATGTCGGCGTGATGGCGGCCCAGAACGAGGAGGTGAAGGCCAAGGAATTCGTGATCCTCGGCTGGGTCTTCGCGGCCGTGACTGTCATGTGTCTCGTGAATTTCCGCTCCGTGATCGGCACGATCATGGTGATCGTCCCGCTCGCGCTGGTTTCAATCCTGGTTTACGCTGTCATGGCTTTTGTCGGCATCGGCCTCAAGGTCAACACGCTGCCCATGGTCGCGCTCGGCGCCGGCATCGGTGTCGACTATGGAATCTACCTGTTCAGCCGCATGCAGGAGTTCCTGGACCGCGGCCACGACGTGCACGACGCCTACCTGGCCGCGCTGCGCGTTACGGGCGCGGCGATCTTTTTCACGGGCGTCACTCTCGCGATCGGCGTCGCGACCTGGGTATTTTCGCCGCTCAAGTTCCAGGCGGACGTGGGCCTCATGCTCACATTCATGTTCCTCGTGAACATGCTGGGCGCGATGCTGCTGCTGCCGGCTCTGGGGGCGTGGCTGCTGCCGCGGAAGCAGTCCGCGGCCTGAAATGGATCAGTCAAAGGACGGCCGGCCGCGCAGTCGCTTCGTTTCCTTGCGCAGCCGCTTGCGCTGAAGACGCCGGGCCTTTGCTGCGCGGCCGGGTCGCGTCGGCTTCCTGACTTTCGGCGGATTCTTCGCCTGGACGATCAATTCCGCCAGGCGGCCGATCGCGTCGCGGCGATTTGTCTCCTGCCCGCGATGGCGATGAGCCTCGATCACGATCTCATCGTCCAGCGTGAGGCGCCGGCCTGCCAGATGACGCAGCCTTTCCTTGCCCGCCTCGTTCAACAGCACGGACTTGCCGACATGGAAACGCAGCTTGCAGGCGCTCGCGACCTTGTTGACGTTTTGGCCGCCCGGGCCGGGACTGCGCACGTACGAAAGCGTGTACTCGCCCGCGGGGATGGCGAGACGGGTTCCGCCGCCCGGCATGTCAGCCCTGTCCGTCCGTCGACGGCTCGATCGGCGCCGTGAAGCGCGGCGCGAGAGCGGAGGCCGGCTGGTCCCAGAAAACGCCCGCGGTGACGACGAGCGCAGCGAAGACGGTGACCGGAAACTGCGCATGACCGAGTACGGTCCGGACCGCGGCCAGGAGCGCGTCGAGGCGATCGGTCACGCGTTGAGATCCGGGATCAATTCGCTCTCGAGCCGCAGAATCTGGTCCTTGAGCAGCAGCTTTCGCTTTTTCAGTCGACGAAGCTGCAGCTCGTCGACGTAGATATCGAGCGAGAGTCGGCAGATGACGTCGTCGAGATCGCGATGCTCGATGCGCAATTCGCGCAGGCGCTGCATTCGTTCGAACAACTGGGTATTGACCTTGTCTTCGTCCGTCATGCCGGCTCGGCGTCGGTCTCGAACACGGGGAACGGCGGGTCCGACCACACCGGGCGGACCGACCCGGGAAGCTTAGCCAAACGACCCGGAGGATTCCACGGCACGGCGGGGTCGTGGAAGTCCGAGCCCACCGACCCTTCGAGCCGGCAGCGCACGGCGAGCGAGAGCGCCTGTTCGCGGTCACGCGGACCGCCGCCGCCGGTGACGACTTCGACGCCGCGCCCTCCGGTGGCCGCGAACTCGGCACAGAGCTCGCGCCGCGCGCCCGCCGACAGCGGGTAGCGCATCGGGTGCGCGATCACTGCCTTGCCGCCGGCCGCGACGATCCAGGCCACCGTTTCAGCCAGTTCAGGCCAGTCGCTGCGCACATGCCCCGGCTTGCCGCGCCCGAGCCAGCGATCGAATGCGGCGCCGCAATCGGTTGCGAAGCCATGGGCGACCAGCTCGCGCGCGAAGTGCGTACGGGTCGGCAGGCTGCCCCGCGCGCGGATGGCTTCGAGCGCCGCAGTTCCCGGCGCGCCGGCCGCATCGAGCCTCGCTGCGATTGCCTGCGCGCGCGCATCGCGGATTGCCCGCTGCGATTCGAGCCCGTGCACGAGTGCCGGGGACCCTGGATCAATGGCAAGGCCGAGCACGTGAATGGCCCTTCCGCGCCAGGCTGCGGAGAGCTCCACACCCGCGACGAAGCCAATGCCGTGATTGTGAGCGGCGACCGCCGCCACGCCGCAGCCGGCGACAGTATCGTGGTCGGTGAGAGCCATGAGCCGGACGCCGCAGGCGGCCACGTACGTGACGAGGGCCGCCGGGTCCAGCAAGCCGTCCGATGCCGTGGAGTGCAGGTGCAGATCAACCGGAGACTGAGGATTCATACAGCGCGCGGACCGAGGCCGACGGTATCGATGCGGTCACCGGTCAGCACCACGAATCCGCGCTGCCGACTGTAGCCGTCCGCGGTGTAGTCGAAAACATAGGTGCGATGCCAGGCAAGCGGCGAGCTGCCCGTACGTACGATCCGCAGCCGATGGATCGCGACGGTGCCGTCGAGCATCTGGACACTGGCGCCGGCACAGGTTTCCTCCGCGATGCGGTTGGCAAGCTCCCGCGCGGCCAGGCTCGAGTGCCAGAAGCCGGCGATCGCCGCGAGTACGGTCACCGCGACCAGAAGCTCCCAGGTCATCGCATCATCGCGAGCCAGTCGATGTCGGCGTCGGCAATGCAAACGAAATACGGGTTGAGGACTTCTTCGCGCGCATTGTAGGCGAGCGGCTCGCCGTCAAGCTTCAGGACCTGCCCGCCCGCCTGCTCCAGCACACATTGCCCGGCGGCAGTATCCCATTCGCTCGTAGGCCCGAGCCGCGGATAGACGTCGGCCTGGCCTTCCGCGACGAGACAGAGCTTCAGGGAGCTTCCGACTTCGACGAACTCGTGTGGCCCGACGCGCGCCAGGAAGCCGTCGAGGGAGCTGCCCCGGTGCGAGCGGCTGCCGACCACGCGAACGGGTCCGCTGCCGCGCTTCGCGACGCGGATCGGGCGGCCCGCGGCCTGCGCGTCTGAACGGAAGGCGCCGACGCCCTCGCAGGCGAAATAGTCGCGTTCCAGCACGGGCGCATGGACGACGCCCAGCACGGGTCGATGATTGTCGACAAGGGCGATGTTCACGGTGAATTCGCCATTGCGCTGTACGAACTCCTTCGTACCGTCGAGTGGATCGACGACCCAGAGCCGGCTCCAGCGTCGGCGCGTGGCATAAGGCACCTGCCCGGATTCCTCGGACAGCACGGGAATTTCGGGCGCGATGCGCTTGAGTCCCGCCAGGATCAGCCGCTCGGAGCGCAGGTCGGCCTCCGTAAGCGGGGAGCGGTCTTCCTTCTGCTGGACGCTGAAGGACGATGCGTAGACTTCGAGAATGGCACGGCCCGCCTCGCGCGCAAGCGCGGTGATCTCGAGCAGCAGGCGGTTCGGGTCGGTGGACATATCTGCTCCGGAAAGTGGCGCCTTATATCATAGGCACGTGCAGGGAAGCGCCCATTCCCCCGACTGGCCCGTGATCGACACTGTCCTGCTCGACTTGGACGGCACGCGGCTCGACCTCGGTTACGACAAGGAATTCTGGGAAGAACAGCTGCCACGGCGTGTCGCCGAAAGCCGTGGCATTCAGGTAGAGGAAGCGCATCGCCTGATGCGGCCGATCTTCGAGTCGACCGCGGGCACGCTCGACTGATATTGCGTCAATTACTGGAGCCACGCACTGTCGCTGGACATCGTGGCGATCAAGGACGCCTATCTCGGCATCCGGCGACACTTCGACGCCGTGTATTCCTCACACCATTTCGGGGAGCCGAAGGAAAGCGCGTCATTCTGGCCGCAGTTCGCCGCGCGCCCGTGTACTCAGCGCGCAGGGCCCTGGGGCGCGCCGCCCGGGGTTCCGCCCTGGCGACGGCGGCGACGCTTTTTCCGGGCCGGGCCGGTCCCCGCCTGCGAACCCTCGCCGTGGTGCCGGCCATGCGGCCGGTGCAACTGGCCGGGGGGCGGCCCGTCATCCTCCTGGTCGCCGAACGAGCGCGGGGCGTAATGCGCGGGCTTGAGAGGCGGGAGCGCGGCGGGATCAAAGCTGCCGACAGGAATCCGGTGACCGATGAATGACTCGATGTCCGGCAACGACTCGACAAATTGCTCGCAGCCGAAGCTCACGGCATCGCCGGCGGCGCCCGCCCGCGCGGTGCGGCCGATCCGGTGGACGTAATCCTCCGGGTCCTGCGGCAGGTCGTAATTGAAGACGTGGCTCACGTCGGGAATGTGCAACCCGCGCGCCGCGACGTCCGTCGCGACGAGTGCGGCGAGCTTGCCGTCGTGGAACTCGCGCAGCATCCGCATGCGTTTGCGCTGTGGTACGTCGCCCGACATGGCGGAAGCGACGATGCCATTCGCGCGCAGCAAGCGCTCGAGCCGCTCCGCCAGCCGCTTGGTGTTCACGAACACGAGCGTGCGGGTGGCCGCGTCCTTGCGCAGCAGGTGCACGAGCAGCGCGGCTTTCTCCTCCATGGCCGGGTAGAAGATCACCTGCCTCACGCGCTCGGCCGTTATGCGCTCGGGCTCGATGCGGATCAATTCCGGGTCGTTCATGTGCTCGTAGGCGAGCTCGAGCACGCGGTGCGAAAGAGTTGCGGAGAAGAGCATGTTGAGCCGGCGTTCGGGCGCCGGCAAGCGCCGTAGCAGGAAGCGGATGTCCTTGATGAAGCCGAGGTCGAACATGCGGTCGGCCTCGTCGAGCACCATGACCTGCACATGGCGCAGGTCAAATACGTGCTGACGGAAGAAGTCGATGATGCGGCCCGGCGTGCCCATCAGGACGTCGACCCCGGCGGCGAGCGTGCGCCGCTGCTTGTCGTAGTCCACGCCGCCGAAGGCGAGGCCGAGCGCAAGGCCCGTGTACTGGGCGAGTATCTCGGCGTCGCGGTGAATCTGGATCGCGAGCTCGCGGGTTGGCGCGAGGATCAGTGCGCGCGGCGAGGTGACCGGCCTGTCGGGGGAAGCCGGATACCGCAGCAGGTGGGCGAAAAGGGCGACGAGGAACGCCGCGGTCTTGCCGGTGCCGGTCTGAGCCTGGCCCGCGACGTCGAACCCGGCGAGCGCCCGCGGCAGGGCCTGCGCCTGGATCGGCGTGCAGCGTTCGAAGCCGGCATCCGCGATGCCTCGGGCGACAGATTCGGGCAGGTGCAGTCCGGTGAAGGAAAGGTCCGAAAATTGCTGTTGTGTCACCGGATTACTACTTTGACGGACATCACTTGAAAAATGGCCTCCGACGCGCTACAAAAGGACCCTAGCGGTGCGGATTCCCGCACGTATTGCTCCCAACTGCGCCAAATATTGTGCCGTATCGGGCACTCGCCCGCACCGATCAACTTGAAACCAGGAGAAATGCCCGCGTGAGCGGCAATATCGTCCATACCACCGACGCGACGTTCGAATCCGACGTCCTCAAATCCGAAACACCCGTTCTGCTCGATTTCTGGGCCGAATGGTGCGGTCCCTGCAAGGCCATCGCCCCCATACTCGACGACATCGCGAAGGACTACGCGGGCCGGGTCAAGGTGGCCAAGCTCAATATCGATGACAACCGCCATACGCCCGTCAAGTACGGCGTGCGCGGCATCCCGACGCTGATCCTGTTCAAGAACGGCGCCCCAGAGGCGCAGCAGGTAGGCCTGGTCGGGAAGTCGAAGCTGACGGCCCTGCTGGACCAGCACCTGTGAGGGGCTATCTCGGCAACCAGGCGCGTAATCGCCAAAAGGGACACCGCAATCGCGGCGGCGGCGGTCCACGACACGGACAGGAGGGGCTGCCGGTCGATGACCACATGGTGGAGGGCGGCGAAGCTGACATCATTTCGCCGGAAGAGCTTGCCGCCTCCCGCAGTGCCATGAGCCTGACGGTGCTCAAGACGAAACCCGTCCACGAGCTCGTCACCATGGCCGAGTCCATGGGCCTCGAGAACATGGCGAGGCAGCGCAAGCAGGACGTCATCTTTTCGATCCTGAAAGCACATGCGAGGGGCGGGGAGGACATCTACGGCGACGGCGTGCTCGAAATCCTCCAGGATGGCTTTGGTTTCCTCCGCTCCGCAGACAGTTCCTACCTCGCCGGACCCGATGACATCTACGTCAGCCCGAGCCAGATCCGCAGATTCAACCTCCGTACCGGCGATTCGATCTCAGGACTGATCCGCCCGCCCAAGGATGGCGAGCGCTATTTCGCTCTGCTGAAGGTCGGCGAGATCAATTTCGACACGCCGGAGTCCGCGCGCCACAAGCTGCTGTTCGAGAACCTGACGCCGCTGCACCCGACCAAGCGGCTCAAGCTCGAGCGCGGCAACGGCTCGACCGAGGACCTGACGGCACGAATGATCGACCTGATGGCGCCGCTCGGGAAAGGGCAGCGTGGCCTCATCATCTCGCCGCCAAAGGCCGGCAAGACGATGCTGCTGCAGAACATCGCGACCTCGATCACCTGGAACCACCCCGACGTCTACCTGATCGTGCTGCTCATCGACGAGCGGCCCGAGGAAGTGACCGAGATGTCGCGCACGGTGAAGGGCGAGGTCGTGGCCTCGACCTTCGACGAGCCGGCGAGCCGGCATGTGCAGGTCGCGGAGATGGTGATCGAGAAAGCGAAACGACTCGTCGAGCACAAGCGTGACGTGGTCGTGCTGCTCGACTCGATCACGCGCCTTGCGCGCGCCTACAACACCGTGGTTCCGAGCTCCGGCAAGGTGCTGACGGGCGGCGTGGATGCGAACGCGCTCCAGCGTCCCAAGCGCTTCTTCGGCGCTGCGCGAAACGTGGAAGAGGGCGGCTCGCTGACGATCATCGCGACCGCGCTGATCGATACCGGCTCGCGCATGGACGACGTGATCTACGAGGAGTTCAAGGGCACCGGCAACAGCGAAATCCACCTCGACCGGCGTATCTCCGAGAAGCGCGTCTTCCCGGCGTTCAACATCAATCGCTCGGGCACGCGCCGCGAGGAGCTGATTACGACCCAGGACGAACTCGCGAAGATCTGGATCCTCAGGAAGCTCCTGCACCCGATGGACGAGCTCGCCGCGGTCGAATTCCTGCTCGACAAGATGAAGGATACGAAGACCAACGCCGAGTTCTTCGACTCCATGAAGCGGGGATGACGGAGGCGCTGCGCTTCCTTCGCCGGTCCGATCCGGTGATGGCGCAGCTCATCCGCCGCGCAGGGCCCTACATCGTCAAGCCCGAACGCGGGGTCGGAGCCTACGAGGCGCTGGTCCAGGCGGTCGCGCACCAGCAGATCACGGGCAAGGCCGCGCGGACCATCCTGGGGCGGTTCTACGCCCTTTATGACGCCTGCGGCTGCCCGGAACCCGCGCTGCTTGCCGAGACACCGGATGAAGCCCTCCGCGGATGCGGCTTCTCGCGCGCGAAGGCGGCGTCCCTCAAGGATATTGCGGCCAAGGCGCTCGACGGCACGATTCCGCCGCGGCGGGCGCTGGCGAGCATGAAGAATGAAGTCATCATCGAGCGGCTGGTCGAGACCCGCGGCGTGGGACGCTGGACCGTCGAGATGTTCCTGATGTCCACGCTGGGGCGGCCGGACGTGCTTCCGGTGGACGACTACGGCATCCGGCTTGGCTACCAGATCGCATACGGCAAGCGCAACTTGCCGAAGCCGAAGTCGCTCGCGAGATTCGGGGAGCGCTGGGCGCCGTACCGCACGACGGCGTCGTGGTACCTCTGGCGGGCATTGGATCTGGATCGAGAAGCGCAGCGGCTCTCAGCCGCCCGCCGGTGATCCGTGATTCATCGGTTCCCCTGCGGCATCGGCGGCACCGTCCGCAGGTACGCGTAGATCGCCTTCAGCTCGGCATCGCCCATCTGGCCATAGGCTTTCCACGGCATGGCCCCGTTGATCGCGCTGCCGTCCCTGCGCTTGCCTTCGCGCAAGGCGCGGATGAAGTCGGCCTCGGTCCAGTCCTTGAGCCCGGATTCGTGCGGCGTGAGGTTTGCGACGATCGGCATGTTCGGGTCGCCTCTCAGCTTGCCGCCGGAAAGGTGATCCCCGTGGCAGCCGCGGCAGACCTGCACGAGGTGTTCGCCGAATTCGACGGTGGGCGCCATCTGCGGAGGCTCGACGGAATGCGCCTTCAACTGGTCGATATGGCTCGCAGAGAGGGGGCTCGAATCAACCGCGATCAGGAACGAGAAAACGGGCCCGAACCGGACACGGCCGGGATCCCGGTCGACCTTCGGCCGGCTCTGGATATAGGCCACGATGTCCGACAGTTCGTGATCGGAAAGATTCACGAAATCGACCGAGGGCATCGAGGACGAGCGTCCTCCGCGGCGCAGGCCGTGCCGCACGGCATGATCCCAGTCGGACGCGGTGTAGCCCCGGGTGACGCTGCCTTCGCCGCCCGTGATGTTGGGCGCGACCCAACGGCCGACAATCGGTACGTCGATGATCACGTTGCCGCCGAAATCCGCGCCATGACAGGCCGAGCAGGCCACGCGGCTATCGATCAGGTGCTTGCCGCGCTCCTGCGCGCGCACCCGAGTGAGCGCCTCGAGGTCCACGTCCGCGAACGGATCTTCCGCCGGTGCGCCGCCCGCGATCCGCTCCTCGCGGATGACCGCGAGGTCGGATTCGCTGAGCGGGAACGGAATCGGGAAACTTGCCTCGTGGGCGACCCACTGCCTGTTGTAGCGGGACTGGGCAATGCCCCAGGCAACGCCCCATGCGATGACCGCGAGCCCTGCGATCGCGAGCAGCGACCCGCCGAGTATCCTGAGTGGCTTCTTCATGACCCCCTCCCCGGGCGGGAGTATGACCGAGGCCTGAAGGACGGGTTCGGGTATTAAGTCGGATTCGCGGTCACTCGCCAGATGACGTTGCCGACGTCGTCGGCGACGAGCAGGCCGCCTTGTCGATCGACGGCGACGCCGACGGGACGGCCTCTCGCATTGCCGTCGTCGTCGACGAAGCCGGTCAGCAGGTCGATCGGCGGGCCCGATGGCCTGCCGTCGCTGAACGGCACGAAGATCACCCGGTAACCGGAGCGCGGTATGCGGTTCCATGACCCATGCTGGCCGACGAACATGCCGCCCTGAAACCGGTCCGGCAGATTCGCACCATCCGCAAGCGCAAGCCCGAGCGAAGCGGTATGCGGCCCCAGCGCGTAATCCGGCTTGACCGCCCTCGCGACGAGATCCGGCCGTTGCGGCTTGACGCGCTCGTCGACGATCTGTCCGTAGTAGCTGTAGGGCCAGCCATAAAACCCGCCCTTGCGTACGCAGGTAAGGTAGTCCGGGACGAGGTCACTGCCGAGTTCGTCGCGTTCGTTCACGACGGTCCACAACTCGCCGGTCACCGGTTCCCACACGAGCCCGTTCGGGTTGCGCAGACCCGAGGCGAAGACTTCCCGTGCGCCGGTTTTAGCGTCGATTTCCAGGATGGCGGCACGTCCGACTTCCTGCTCCATGCCGTTCTCGGCGACATTGCTGTTGGAGCCGACCGTGACGTAAAGGCGCGACCCGTCCTTGTTCGCGATCACGTTCTTGGTCCAGTGGTGATTGAGCGCTCCGCCCGGCAGGTCCGCGACCTTGACTCCAGCGGCGGCGATCGTCGTGTCCCCTTCATGGTAGGGATACCGAAGGAGCGCGTCGGTGTCGGCCACGTAAAGCTGGTCGCCGACGAGAACCATGCCGAATGGCGAATTGAGGTTCGTGAGAAGCGCCGTTTGCCTGTCGGCGACGCCATCGCCGTCGCTGTCGCGCAGCAAGGTAATGCGATTCGCGCTCGGCACCGCCGAGCCCGCCCGCTTCATCACCTTTTTCATGAAAAATCCCCGGATGCCCTTGCCGTCATCGGGGCGGTCGGGCGCCGCGGTTTCGGCGACCAGCACGTCGCCATTGGGCAGCACGTAGAGCCAGCGTGGATGGTCGAGCCCATCGGCGAAGACGGCAACGCGGGTGCCTTCAGCTGCGATCGGCCGAGTCCCGTCTGGCCAGCCGACGGCGGGCGCGATATTGACTGTGGGAATGAGCGATTTCTCGGGGGGCGGCAGCTGCGGATCCGGCCCGATTCCCTTCTCGACCTGCAGCTTTGCTTCGCTGCCGCAGCTACTCAGGGCGAGGGCGGCGGCACATACGACCGTGGCCTTAAAATGTAGATGCATGGTCCTGCGCAGTTTCCTTGGCGGCATCGGGCTCTGTCTGTCAGCCAGCGCCGCATTCACCGAAGGCTCGAGCCCGCCCCACGCGCTCGGCAGCCCGGCCAATGCGACCGACAGCTGCTATCGCCTGTACAGCCGTCAGGGCGCAGTGACCGGGGAAGCCAAGGTGACCGTATCTGTCAGCGCCGAAGGGCGGGTCATTGGCGCGGCCAGTGAGCCGGGCACGCCCGAGCCGATCGCATCCGCCGCGCAATGCATCGCAGTGACGATGCACTTCGAGCCCGCGCTGGAAAATGGCGAGCCAGTCGCCGGCAAGGCCACGGTCACCATCGGATTCCCGTCGCCGCCGCAATTGCGCCAGGACCTCATGCGGGCGATCCAGTACTGCCAGCCCGCGATTCAGCCGCTCGTGACCCTGAACTCCGCCTACGAGGGCAAGCTCGACCTGCTGGTCAAGATCGGCAAGGACGGGAAAGTGCTCGAGACGGTGCTGCCGGACGGCGTGCTGCCGTGGATGGAGGAAGCAGCTCGCTGCCTTGGGGAACGTCTCGATTTTTATCCCGCGCGGCTCAACCTCGAGGCCGTCGAGTCCTGGACAATGGTCCCGATCGACTTCAACCTGTCTCGCAACGCGCACGAGCGCGTTCGCCTCGAATCGCCCATCCTGCGATCGGGCGACGCCCGGATCCTCCAGGCCTATCGCGCCTGTTATCCGGCCGGGCGGAGCGACGAGGCCAGGGTCAACTACCGCATCACCGTGACCGAAGGCGGGCGGGTGCGAAAGGCCGAGGTCGTTTCCACAAGCGGCGACGACGACCTCGACCAGGCGGGCATCTGCATCCTGCGCAGACTGGTGTTCGTGCCGGCTCGGCGAAACGGCGTCAATGTCGAATCAACGCTGAGCTGGCCGATCCTGGTGCGGCCGCCGGGCTAGGCTTTCGCGTCGGGAAATTCCTTGTCGAGTATCCGCACCAGCTCCTCGTCGATGCGGTCGCGGAACATCGCCAGCATGAAGCCGAGCTTTGCCTCGACGACGACCTCGTCCTTGCCGACGACGACCTTGCCGTTGACGCTCGGGTGCGAGATCGACAGGACATCGCCTTTCCACTCGCATTCCGCGTCGAAGCGCCTTGCAAGTGCGTCGGCCACGCGCTCGACTTTCCTGCGGGCCGCCTTGGGCGTGAGATCGTGCTCGCGGCGCAGGAAAATCCTGCTCAAAGCGCTCGCCAGCCTATGTCGCGACGGTACTGCATGCCTTTCCACGTGATGCAGGCGGCGAGGGCATAAGACGCGCGCTGCGCGGCGGCGACGCCGTCGCCGAGCCCGACTGCACAGAGCACCCGGCCTCCCGCAGTCACGATGCCGCCGCTCTCCCGGCGCGTTGCGGCATGGAAGACCTTGCCGGGCAGCGCCGCCGCCTGTTCGAGGCCGGCGATCGTATCGCCCATGCGCGGATTGTCCGGATAGCCGTCGGCCGCGAGCACCACACCGAGCGCGGCACGCGAATCCCATTCGGCGCGGGCTTGATGCAGGCGGCCCGCAAGCGCGGCTTCGCAAAGCGTCGCGAAGTCGCTCTTGAGGCGCGAAAGTACCGGCTGTGTTTCGGGGTCGCCGAAGCGGCAGTTGAACTCGAGCACATTCGGCGTGCCGTCGTCGGCAATCATCAGCCCTGCATAGAGAAATCCACGGTAAGGCATGCCTTCGGCCGCGAGGCCGCGCAATGTCGGTTGGATAACCTCGCGGATGACTCGAGCGTGGAGTGCGGGCGTAATGACCGGTGCGGGCGAGTAAGCGCCCATGCCGCCGGTGTTGGGACCCTCGTCGCCGTCAAGGAGGCGCTTGTGATCCTGCGAAGTTGCGAGCGGAAGCACGTGTTCGCCATCCGCCATGATGATGAAGCTCGCCTCCTCGCCGGTGAGGAATTCCTCGACGACGACCACGCGGCCCGCCTCGCCGAAGCTGCCTGCGAACATGTCTTCGGCTGCACATATCGCCTCGTCGGCGCTTGCGGCGATGATCACGCCCTTGCCCGCGGCCAGGCCATCCGCCTTGACGACGATGGGTGGGCGCTGCGCGCGGATGGCCGAGGGATCGAAGTTCGCCCGCGTAAATGCAGCATAGCGCGCCGTCGGGATGCCGTGGCGCGTCAGGAATTCCTTGGTGAATAGCTTGCTGCCCTCGAGGCGCGCGGCTAGGCGCCGCGGGCCGAAGCAGGCGAGGCCAGCCGTCTCGAAGGCGTCGACCACGCCGGCGACCAGCGGACCCTCGGGCCCGACGATGGTGAGCGCGACGCGCTCGGCGCGCGCGAGTCCGACCAGGCCCGCGATATCCATCGCGGCAACGTCGGCGTTCCTGCATTTCGGCTCGGTTGCAGTGCCCGCATTGCCGGGTGCGACGAGGACTTCAGCGACACGCGGCGACTGCGCCAGCTTCCAGGCCAGCGCGTGCTCGCGTCCGCCGCCGCCGATCACGAGTACCTTCACCGTGCGCTCAATGGCGAAAATGCCGCAGGCCGGTGAAAACCATCGCGATGCCGCATTCATCTGCCGCGGCGATCACCTCGGCGTCGCGCAGCGAGCCGCCCGGCTGGATCACGGCCCGGATCCCGAGGCTGGCGGCGGCATCAAGGCCGTCCCGGAATGGGAAGAAGGCGTCAGAGGCCATCACGCAGCCGGATACCTCGAGCCTCGCGTCCGCGGCTTTCATTGCCGCGATGCGCGTGGAGACCACACGGCTCGTCTGGCCGGCGCCGATACCGACGGTCCGGCCGTCCCGGGCAAAGACGATGGCATTCGACTTCACAAACTTGCAGACACGCCAGGCGAACAGCAGGTCTGCGAGCTCCGCCGGGTCCGGCGCGCGCCGCGTGACCTGCCTGAGCGAATGTATGTCGACGATTCCGTCATCCCGCGACTGTGCGAGCAGGCCGCCGGCCACGGACTTGAGCTCGACCGCGGGCGGCGGCACACCTTGAAGAAGCCCGGTATCGAGCAGGCGTATGTTCTTCTTGCCGGCAAGCGACGTGAGAGCGTCTGGCGCGCAGGCCGGGGCCGCGATCACCTCGACGAATTGCCGCTCCATGACCGCGGCAGCCGTCCGCGCGTCGAGCGGGCGGTTGAAGGCGATGATGCCGCCAAAGGCCGACGTCATGTCGGGCTCGTACGCCCGCAAGTACGCCTCGTGCAAGTCGGACCCGACCGCCACGCCGCAGGGATTCGCGTGCTTCACGATCACGCAGGCCGGGACGTCGAATTGCCGGACGCACTCGATGGCCGTGTCTGCATCTGCGATGTTGTTGTAGGAAAGTTCCTTGCCTTGCAGTTGCCGGGCCGTCGAGACAGTGGCCCCCGTCGCGAGCGGGTCGGCATAGAACGCCGCGGCCTGGTGCGGATTCTCCCCGTAGCGCAAGTCCTGCTTCTTGCAGAACCCTGCCGCGAACGCATCCGGAAATGCCGTGTCGCCCTGCTGCCTGCGCAGCCAGCCGGACACGATGGAGTCGTACTGGGCCGTATGGCCGAAAGTCTTCGCGGCGAGGCGACGGCGCGTCGCGTCGGTGACGCCGCCGGCGCGAAGTTCCGCGAGCACCCCGGCGTAATCCGCGGGATCTACGAGTACCGCCACGCGCCCATGATTCTTGGCGGCGGCGCGGAGCATCGCCGGGCCGCCGACATCGATGTTCTCGATCGCATCGTCATATCTGCATCCAGGCGCCGCAATCGTCGCGGCGAAGGGATAGAGATTGACGACGAGCAGGTCGATCGGCGCAATGCCGTGCTCCCTCATCACGGCCTCGTCGAGGCCATCCCGTCCGAGCAGGCCCCCGTGCACCTTCGGGTGCAGGGTCTTGACGCGCCCGTCCATGATTTCCGGGAATCCGGTGAGTTGCGCCACTTCGGTGACCGGCAGTCCCGCTGCCGCGATCTCGCGCGCCGTGCCACCGGTCGATATCAAACTGAAACCGAGATGGCAGAGCTCGCGGGCGAGTTCGACGAGGCCGGTCTTGTCGGAAACGGAAAGTAACGCCCGCCGGGCGTTCGGCGGCGTCATCTGATCAGGAAGCGAGCCCGTATTCGCGCAATTTCTTGCGCAGGGTGCCGCGATTGATGCCGAGGATCGTCGCCGCGCGGCTCTGGTTGCCGTCCGCGTAGTCCATCACGGCCTGGAACAGCGGCAGCTCGACCTCGCGCATCACGAGATCGTATAGGCGGCCTGGCCGGTGTCCGTTCAGGCTGTCAAAGTAATTGCAGAGCGCCTGTTCGGTGTGATCGCGCAGCGGTATTTCGCGGGAGTGCCCGTTGATGGCACGAACGAGGTGCGGGCGGCGCGACGTCTGCGCCCTTGTCTTCGCGGTCATTGACTGTGAGTCCCCGATTTCCGTCCCGTTGTCGGTCAGGCTGCCCGCGCCATACGGCCGATCAGACCTGACAGGAATTCGCTGGTGAGCGCGTGCTGCTCCTTCGCGGATTCCGTCGTCAACAACTCCGCTGGCAAGTGTCCGACGTCCGGATGGAGACGGCAATACCAACCGAGATGTTTGCGCGCCACGCGCACACCTTTCGCTTCGCCATAAAACGAGTAAAGGGCCTCGAGGTGCGCAAGCATGATAGCACGGACCTCGCAGAGCGAAGCCGGAGCGGCGACGTTTCCGGCGAGTCCTGCGCGCAATTCGCGGAAGATCCACGGACGCCCCTGTGCGGCGCGCCCGATCATGATGCCGTCGGCGCCGCTTTGTTCCAGCGCCTTCAAGGCCTTGGCGACACAATCGATGTCGCCATTGACGAACACCGGCAGGCGCACGGCCTGCTTGACGGCCGCGACGGTTTCCAATTCAGCCTTGCCCTGGAAAAAATCGGCGCGGGTACGGCCGTGTACCGCCAGGCCGGCGATGCCTTCCTGTTCCGCGATGCGGGCGATCGATACGGCATTGCGGTTCCCGCGATCCCAGCCGGTGCGCATCTTGAGCGTGACGGGAACGGCCGATGCCGCAACGACCGTGCGGAGGATCCGGGCGACGAGAGGCTCATCGCGCATGAGCGCCGAGCCGGCCGCGCGACTACAGACCTTTTTGGCGGGGCAGCCGAAATTGATGTCGATGACCTGGGCGCCGAGCGCGACATTCACGTGTGCGGCCTCGGCCATCATTCCCGGGTCATAGCCCGCGATCTGCACGACTCGCGGCTCTGGCTCGCCGCGGTGGTCGAGCCGCAGGCGCGACTTGGACGTATTCCAGAGGCGCACGTCGGAAGTCACCATTTCGGACGCCGCAATCCCCGCGCCCAAGCGCCGGCATAGCCGCCGGAACGGCAGGTCCGTCACGCCGGCCATCGGCGCGAGCGCGAGCGGCGCCGCGAGTTCGTAAGGCCCGATTTTCACTGGCGCGCCGTCTTGATCTGGTTGGCGCAGCGGACACCGCCCTTGGCGGGCAGACAGATATCGAGCTCGAAGCCGACGGCCTCGGTCCCGGGATCGACGATGCGGATCAGCGCATCCGCACGTTCGCCCGGCTCCAGGAGCCCCGCTCCGCCGGCGCCCGGCAGGTAATCGGCCGGGCCGATATCGCGCATTCTGAGGGTGGCTCCGAACCGGTCCTGGAGCACGAGACGCAGCAGCGGCAGTGGCTGCGCGTATGTTGCCCGATTGATGATGCTCGCTCTCAGCAACAGGCGATTCGCCTCGTTGGGGTCGCTGGACGCTCCCCATTGCCGGAGCTCGTATGCCGACAGGTCGGTCGGGGCGAGCACCGATGCGCCGAGGAAGGCGTAAGCGCCGGCGACCAGGGGCCCGAAAGTCGGGTTTCGGACGATATCGTTGCGTTCGCTGTTGATCACCTGCAGGAAAAGGAGCAGGGCGAGGGCCGTGACTGCGGCGACCCAGGGCCAGCGCCGGGAGAGCAAGCCCGGCGATTCGTCCACCTCGAATTCGCGCTCGGCTGCGGCACGCGCCGCCGCCTCTTCCGCAAGGCGCTTTCGCATCTCGCCCGGGATCAGGATGCGTGGAGCGGTATGGGCGCTGGTCGCCGGAACCGGCCGCGATGCAGGCGCCGGCGCTGGGGTCTCGAGCACGATCGACTCGACGGCGTCCAACTCGTCCTCCTCGTCCGCCACCGGATCATCCACCGTCGCTGCCGGCGCTCCAGGCTCGGGTTCCTCGAAAGATTCGTCTGATTCGTCAAGGACGAGGATTGGGTGCTCGTCGGTGCTGTCGAGGTCGAGTTGCGGCTCGGTGACACTCAGGTTCGCTGCGACGGCCGCCGTGTCGAAACGTACCGGCTCCGGATTTTCGATGACGAACAGGCGATCGAGCATCGCCGCATCGCCATGGAATTCCATCGCTCGCTCTTCTTCGTCCGGCGGTTCGGCGGTGTCGACCGGCCTAGGCAGATCGGGCACGGCGGCAAGCTCGACCGGCGAGGACAACTCGATGTTCTCGTTGCCCGGCAGTTCCTCGACGGTCATCGAATCGTCCAGCGACGTCTTTTCATCGGACGGTGCCGACTTGAAGGCCTGCTCGCTCAGGTTTTCGAGCGCATTGAAGCTCGTCGAGCAGACGCCGCAGCGCACGTCGCCTTGGGCCGCGCGCAGCGCCTCCGCGGTGACGCGGAATACCGTCGCACAATCAGGGCATTGGGTGTACACGCCTACTCCGGGCGGCGACGGCCCACGAGCAATGTCCAGTCCTCGCGTTCTGCCGCCGGGCCGATATCAAACCACGCTCGATAAGCCTGCGCTACTTCGACGGCCTGTCCGCAAAGCATGCCCGCGAGAACGACCATGCCGCCGGCCCGGGCCATGTGGGCGAAACGGGGCGCGAGCTCGATGAGCGGCCCCGCCAGGATATTGGCCAGCACGATCTCGAAGCGACCGCCAACGTCCTCGGGAAAGCGGGGAATCCGGATCCGTCCGGCCAGACCGCACTTGATAGCGTTTTCCCGTGTCGCGTGTCGGGCCTGCGGATCGATGTCGAATGCCGTCGCCTCTACGGCGCCCAGTCTGAGCGCCGCGAGCGCGAGGATGCCGGAGCCGCAGCCGTAGTCGAGGGCGCGCTCACCGCCCCGGACTGCGGCATCCAGCCACTCGAGACAAAGGGCCGTTGTCGGATGGGTGCCGGTGCCAAAGGCAAGACCGGGATCGAGTTCCAGGACGACCTCCGCCGGCCCATGGGGCCGCTGTCCTGCCGGACAGACCCAGAGCCGCCTTCCAAAGCGCATCGGCCGGAAGTCCTTGAGCCATTCGCGCTCCCAGGCGCGGTCCTCCACGTGCTCGATGCCGATCGCCCCGGGAGGGAGGTCGAGGATAGTCGCGAGCGTGGCCGCGAGCCGACCGGGGTCGGCTGAGAAATCGAACAGGGCGCGCAGCCGCAGGGACTGCCATAGGGGCGTCTCGCCGGGTGGCGGCTCGAGCAGGGGTTCGTCGCCGGCATCGGCGAGAGAGATCGCGAGGGCGCCCAGGCGCCGACAGGCGTCTTCTGCGCGATCGAACTCGACGCCGGGAAGGTCCATGACCAGCTGGTGGAAGGGCATCGACAGCCTGGCGTGGCGGCTATTTCAGGCCGAGGCGGCGCTCGAGATAGTGAATGTCGAGCCCGCCCTGTCGAAAGGCCGAGTGCCCGAAGATCTCCTGGTGAAGCGGCGCGTTGGTCTTGATGCCTTCCACGACCATCTCGGAGAGCGCATTTCGCATCCTGGCGATCGCGGTGTCGCGGGTCTCGCCGTAGGAAATGAGCTTGGCGACCAGCGAATCGTAGAAGGGCGGCACGGAATAGCCGGAATACAGGTGGCTGTCCACGCGCACGCCGGGACCACCCGGGGCGTGCCAAAGCCGCACCGGACCGGGCGAGGGCGCGAAGGTCTTGGGATCCTCGGCATTTATGCGGCACTCCATCGCCCAGCCGCGGAGAACGATGTCCTCTTGTTTGAAGGGCAGCGGCTCACCAGCCGCAATTCGCAGCTGCATCTTGACTATGTCAATGCCGGTTACGAGCTCGGTCACCGGGTGCTCGACCTGCACTCGGGTGTTCATCTCGATGAAGTAGAAATGGCCGTCCTCGTACAGGAACTCGAGCGTGCCGGCGCTCCGGTAGCCCACCGCTGCGCAGGCGGCGACGAGCTTCCCGCCCATCTCGGCGCGCTGCCTGGCGGTGATGCCGGGCGCCGGGGACTCTTCGATGATTTTCTGGCGGCGCCGCTGCAAGGAACAGTCGCGCTCGCCGAGCGACACGACGCTTCCGTAATTGTCGCCGAGCACCTGGAACTCGATGTGCCGCGGCTTTTCCAGGAATTTCTCCATATAGACCGTATCGTTGGCGAAGGCCGCGAGCGCCTCGGTCTTCGCGACGTTGATCGCGTTGACGAGTGTCGCGTCGCTGTGAACGACGCGCATGCCGCGGCCACCGCCGCCACCGGAAGCCTTGATGATCACGGGGTAACCGATGCCGCGGGCGATCCTGAAGCACTCGTCCTGGTCCTCGGGCAGCGGGCCGTCGGATCCGGGGACGCAGGGCACGCCGTGCTCCTTCATGACGCGGATTGCCGAGACCTTGTCGCCCATCTGGCGGATGGTCTCGCTCTTGGGACCGATGAATACGAAGCCGCTGTTCTCGACCCGCTCGGCGAAGTCCGCGTTCTCCGAGAGGAAGCCGTAGCCGGGGTGGATGCCGACGGCGTCGGTCACCTCGGCCGCGCTTATGATGGCCGGCATGTTCAGGTAGCTTTCGCGCGACGCCGGCGGTCCGATGCAGACGGTCTCGTCCGCCAACAGCACGTGTTTCAGGTTCTGGTCGGCCGTCGAATGTACGGCCACCGTCTTGATGCCGAGCTCGCGGCAGGCGCGCAGGATGCGAAGAGCGATCTCGCCCCGGTTGGCGATGACAATCTTGTCTAACACGCGCTATTCGATCGCGAAGAGCGGCTGTCCGAATTCGACCGGTTCGCCGTTCTTGGCCAGCACGGCGACCACCTTGCCGGCACGCTCACTCTCGATCTGGTTCATCATTTTCATTGCTTCAATGATGCAGAGCACCTGCCCGACGCGGACTTCCTGCCCGACTTCGACAAAAGACTTCGCGCCGGGCGCCGGTGAGGCGTAGAAAGTGCCGACCATCGGTGCCGTCACGAGGTTTTCGTCGCGGGCTGCCGGCATCGCGGACGCCGTGGACGGCGCTGCAGCCGGTTGGACGGCAGGGGCGGCGGGTGCCGACGACGGCAAAGGCGCGGCCTGGGAAACGGCTGGCGCGCCATGAGTGGTTCGCGCGATGCGGACCGATTCCTCTCCTTCGGTGATCTCGATCTCGGCCAGCCCCGATTCCTCAAGCAGTTCAATGAGTTTCTTGATCTTGCGGATATCCATCATGCTCCCCCGGATGGGCTATCGAGGCGGTCCAGCGCCGCCGTGAGCGCGAGTTCGTAGCCTTGCGCTCCTAGTCCGACGATGCTGCCCGCCGCGATGTCGGAAAAATAGGAATGCCGGCGGAAGGGTTCCCGCGCATGCACGTTGGACAGATGCACCTCGATGAAGGGCACGGCTACCGCGAGCAGCGCATCGCGCAGCGCAATGCTCGTGTGGGTAAAGGCGCCCGGGTTGATGATCAGGAAATCGACCGGCGTGGCCGCCAGCGCCTGGACCCGGTTGACGAGCTCATGCTCGGCATTGCTCTGGAAGCTTTCGACACTCGCAGCGCGCTTTGCCGCGATCGTGCCAAGGCGCTCTTCAATGTTCGCCAGCGTGGCGTCGCCATACCACCCCGGTTCCCGGCCTCCGAGCAGATTGAGATTGGGCCCATTGATGAGCAGAATCCGACGCATCGGCCGCCTCGATCCCCTGTTTCCCCGTCAGAGGCCGTGCCATTCAACCGGACACCAGGGATTTTGTCCAGAAATTGAGGCGATCAGGCGGCGATCAGCGCCGAACTCGCGTCTAACTACCCGATATTCGGTAATTGGACCCGGATCTGGGCCTGGGCGGCCTTCAAGTCGATCCGGCCGGTATCGATCGCGCGGACGACGGACAGGATGAGGTCGGCTTCCGGGCGATGCAATTCGCCGACGTGGATCGTCACGATGCGGTCGCGGCGGTCCGTGAAGACCGTGAAGGGCAATCCGATGGACTCCATGCCGAAAGCGCGGGCCGCATCCAGTCCGTCCTGCTCGCCGATCAGGACCGTGTAATTGACAGGCGTCTCGCTGAGGAAGCGCAATACGTCCTCGCGAAAATCGATCGCGACGCCGATCATCGCGAACCCTGAAAATGACGGGTCCCGCGTGAGCGCATTCAGCATCGGGATCTCGCGCCGACAGGGTGCGCACCACGTCGCCCAGAAGTTGATCACCGCGGGCTTGCCGCTCCATTCCGACAACGCGCGCAGCCGGCCATCGCGGTCCGCGAGCTGGATGTCCGGGCGCCGCTCGGGAACAACAGCCGGATGGATCGCGGGAGGCGCCGGCGGCTCTTCATGGACCAGGAGCGCTCGGCTGCCGAAAAAAGCGGCGATGCCGGCTGCCAGCGCGATCAGGAGGACAAGGAGCCAGCGCCCGGTGCGACCCATGCTCAGCATTCTCGCGCGAAGCGCGCGAGATGCGAGCGGAATTCATCGGCCTTGACGTAGCCAACCAGGCGGAAGGCGCGGCACTCGCGGCCCTGCGGCCCGAAAAAGGCCGTGGTCGGCGGGCCGTAGACGCCGAAACGGCGGAACAGGGCCTGGTCGGCCTCGCTATTGGCGGTCACGTCCGCCTTGAGCAGCACGAAGCCGGCAAGATCCTTCTGGACTTCCGGGACCGAGAACGTGTACTTCTCCATTTCCTTGCAGGACACGCACCAGTCGGCATAGAAATCGAGCATTGCGGGTCTGCCCTCCGCCTGCGCGGCCGCGAGTTCACGGTCCAGCTCCTCGGTCGAAGCAACTTTCCGGAACGGGAGCACTTGCGCATTCGCGGTCTTTCCGTCCAGGACTGGCAGTGAAGTATCGCGAAGCGGCTGAAGGGGGTCGTGGCCGCCGGCCGCCGCGCCCACCAGCATGATGATGCCCCACACAATGGCGGCGAGCCCGAGTCCCCGTGCCACCAGCCGCCAGGCATCGTTGCCCGGGCCGGCCCGCCCGAAACCGCCGAAGTAATAGCCGCCGACGATGACGAGAAGTGCCCACAAGGCCAGCGTCAGCGAGCCGGGCAGCACCCGATCCAGCATCCAGACCGCGACGCCGAGGAACAACACGCCGAAAAGCGTCTTGACGGATGTCATCCAGGAGCCGGCATGCGGCAGGAAACGGCCTCCCGCGAAGCCGACCAGCAGGAGCGGCGAGCCCATCCCGATCGCCATGGAAAAAAGAGCCAGGGCGCCGCGCAGGATGTCGCCCGTCTGGCCGATGACTGCGAGCGCCGCCACCATCGGTGGAGCAACGCAGGCGGTGACGACCAGCGCCGAGAGTGCCCCCATGACGGCCGTGCCGATCAAGCTGCCGGATTTCTGCCGCCCTGACAGGCGTGCCAGCCGCGTCTCGACGGCAGAGGGAACCTTGATGTCGAATAGCCCGAACATGGCGAGCGCTAGGACGACAAACAGCGCCGCGAAGCCAATGATGATCCAGGGCTGCTGGAAGAACGCCTGCGCCTGCTGACCCGCCGCCGCAAACGCAGCGCCTGCGATCGTGTAAGTGAGCGCCATGCCGAGTACGTAGACGATAGACAGCATGAACGATCGACGCGGGGTTGCGGACTCACCCTGTCCGGCGATGATGCCCGAAAGGATCGGGATCATCGGCAGGACGCAGGGGGTGAAAGCGAGGAGCAACCCGAATCCGAAAAAGCTCGCCATGATGGCAAGAAGGCCGCCGCCTGCGACCAGGTTCGAGAGGCGATCCTGTTCTGAAACCATCGGCGCCGATTCGTCCTTCGCCCGCGTGCCAGGCGGAGGCAGCTCGATCGCGACGGTCTTTGTGACCGGCGGGTAGCAGAGGCCGGCGTCGGCGCAGCCCTGGTAGCTGACCGAGATTTCAAAGGAAGATCCGCCCTCGGGGCGCGAGACCGGGACAGTCGCGTCGAGCGCGTCGTAATACACCTCGACGTCGCCGAAGAATTCATCGGTCTTCTTCTTGCCCGCGGGCATCGCAATCTCGCCCAGTGCGTACCCCGGGGTCTCGGTCTTCGCGGAAATGCGGTGGCGATACAGGTAGTAGCCGGGTGCGATCTGCCAGTCGAGCCGTACCGCGTCGCCGCCATCCGCGAGCGCGGAAAAACCAAAGGCCTGGTCCACAGGCAGGAACTGGTCCTCATTGGACACGGGCCCAAGGAGGCCCTGAGCCGCCGTGGCGCCCGAAAGGAAAAGAGCAAGGAGGCAAAGCGCGGTCTTGAATTTCTTCATCGCGGCCGAGAGGTTAGCGGCCTGCTGCCGGCTTGTCGCGACGCCTTGCCCGTTTTCGGCAACCCCTGGGCGCTTCGCGACCTTCAGGAAACTAAACTTCTCCAATGTTGTCAATAAGTTACATGAACCTATCACTCGAAGCTCGACAGTGCTTGCAATTGAGTCGGCGATCCCTATCATTAGCACTCGAACGAGGAGAGTGCTAAGACTTGTGTCCGCGCCCTCCCGCACAGTTTCAGTGAATTTCCCAAGGAGTGTTGAACCATGAAGATCCGTCCGCTTCATGATCGTGTGATCGTCAAGCGCGAAGATGAAGAGCGCAAATCCGCCGGCGGCATCGTGATCCCCGATACCGCTGCTGAGAAGCCCATCCGCGGCAAGATCGTCGCCGTCGGCAAGGGCAAGATTCTTGAGAACGGGAGCGTGCGTCCGCTCGACCTCAAGGTCGGCGACAAGATCCTGTTCGGCAAATACGGCGGAACCGAAGTCAAGGTCGACGGCGACGAGCTCCTCGTGATGCGCGAGGAAGACGTCATGGCCGTCATCGAAAAGTAATCCAGAGGACATCGCAAACATGGCAGCCAAGGAAGTCAGATTCTCAGACGACGCGCGCACCCGTTTGGTCCGCGGCGTCAACCTGCTCGCGAACGCCGTCAAGGCGACGCTGGGCCCGAAGGGGCGCAATGCCGTGCTCGAAAAGAGCTTCGGCGCGCCGACCATCACCAAGGATGGCGTATCGGTCGCGAAAGAGATCGAGCTCAAGGACAAGTTCGAGAACATGGGCGCGCAGATGGTCAAGGAAGTCGCATCGTCGACTTCCGATGAGGCCGGTGACGGCACGACGACGGCGACCCTGCTCGCACAGGCGATCATCCGTGAGGGCATGAAGGCCGTCGCTTCGGGCATCAACCCGATGGACGTCAAGCGCGGCGTCGACCTGGCCGTGACGGCGGCAGTCGATGAGTTGAAGAAGCTCTCCAAGCCCTGCAAGGACTCGAAGGCTATCGCCCAGGTCGGCACGATCTCGGCGAACAGTGACGAGGCCATCGGCAAGAAGATTGCCGAGGCAATGGAGAAAGTCGGCAAGGAAGGCGTGATCACTGTCGAGGAAGGCTCGGGCCTCGAGAATGAGCTCGAAGTCGTGGAGGGCATGCAGTTCGACCGCGGCTACCTGTCGCCGTACTTCATCAACAGCGCGCAGAACCAGACGAGCGAGCTCGAGGGCCCATATGTCCTCCTTTACGACAAGAAGATCTCGAACATCCGCGAGATGCTACCGCTGCTCGAGGGCATCGCGAAGGCTGGCAAGCCCTTGCTCGTGATTGCCGAGGACGTCGAGGGCGAGGCGCTCGCGACGCTCGTGGTCAACACCATCCGCGGCATCGTCAAGGTCTGTGCGGTCAAGGCGCCGGGCTTCGGCGACCGCCGCAAGGAAATGCTGAAGGACATCGCGATCCTGACGGGCGGCACCGTGATCGCCGAGGAAGTGGGCCTCTCGCTCGAGAAGGCGACTCTCAACGACCTCGGCAAGGCCAAGAAGATCATCGCCGAGAAAGAGAACACGACGATCATCGACGGCGCGGGCAAGCCGAGCGACATCAAGGGCCGGATCGAGCAGATCCGCCGCCAGATCGAGGAAGCCACTTCCGACTACGATAAGGAAAAGCTGCAGGAACGCGTCGCAAAGCTTTCCGGCGGCGTGGCCGTGATCAAAGTCGGCGCGGCGACCGAGATCGAGATGAAGGAAAAGAAAGCCCGCCTCGAAGACGCGTTGCACGCAACCCGCGCCGCGGTCGAGGAGGGCGTGGTGCCGGGTGGCGGCGTTGCGCTGGTGCGGGTGCAGAAGTCGCTCGATAAGCTCACTGGCGCCAATGAGGACCAGAACGTCGGCGTTCGAATCCTGTCGCGCTCCATCGAAGAGCCGCTGCGCCAGATCGTGCAGAACGCCGGTGAAGATGGCTCGGTCGTGCTGGCCAAGGTCCGCGAGGGCAAGGGCAGCTTCGGCTACAACGCTGCGACCGGCGAGTATGGCGACATGATCGAGATGGGCATCCTGGATCCGACCAAGGTCACGCGCCTGGCGCTCCAGAATGCGGCATCCGTCGCCGGCCTCCTGCTGACGACCGAAGTCATGGTGGCCGAGGCTCCCAAGGAGGAGCACGACCATCCGCCGATGGGTGGTGGCGGAATGGGCGGAATGGGCGGCATGGACATGTAATGCCGGAAGGCTTTGTTGTCGAATCGAAACCCCGCTGAAAGGCGGGGTTTCCTTTTATGGGCCCGCCGCGGCCGAAGCAGACTCGGACGGCAGGAAGAGCGCCGGGTCCACCAGGGCGCCGTTCAGCGTGACGCCGAAGTGCAGGTGCGGGCCCGTGACCCGTCCCGTGGCGCCGACGGCGCCGATCCGATCGCCTGCGGCCACGGTCTCGCCCGGCTTCACCTCGGTGCGGCTCAGGTGGCAGTACATCGTGACGAGCCCCGAGCCGTGGTCGAGGATGACCGTGTTTCCATTGAAGAAGTAGTCGCCGACGTCGGCGACGGTGGCGTCGGCCGCGGCCAGCACGGGCGTGCCGGCCGCAGCGGCGATGTCCATGCCCGTATGAGGGCTCCGTGGCTGGCCGTTAAAGAAGCGGCGCAAGCCATATGAGCTCGATCGCCGGCCCGGCACCGGGGCAACCAGCTGAAGCGTCGCTGGCGGGCGATCCGAGAACGTCCTGAGCGCCCCGCGAATCCTCTGCTTCTCGCTCTCGACGCGCTCGAGGTCGTGCTTCGAGAGGTCGACCTGGCTCGGCGCAACCGTGAGCTTCTGGACGTCGTAAGCTTTCGCTGCGACGTTGAACCCGAGGCGCTGCGACTTGCCGCCCTGGCCGACGACGAGCTCCCGGCGACCGGGCTTCGTATCCAGCGAAATGCCGACGACGGCGAGCCAGCGTCCGTCCCCGCGCAGGACCATGACGCGGGCGCCGTCGAGCGTGGCGACGGGCGGGGCGTCTGTGGGCCCATCCATGGGAAGCACCACGACACCGCCCGGCACGGCGGACATGCGCGGCAACCCGTCCCCGGCGCCCGCCGCGAGCGCGACGACGGCCGGCAGCAGCGCGGCTGCCAGCGCGACCGGGGCCTGGATTCGAACGCCGAACGGCATCTCAGGACGGGACACGGCGCTCGCGCAGCCAGCGGCCGCGCCAGGCGATTGCATGTTCGATCGCCGCCCGCTCGTCGGCCCTGAGGTCCGGGTGGTGCGCCTCGAAGATGAGTACCACGCGATCGTCGGCTGCGCGGTTCCATGCCTCGTGCTCGTAGCTGTCGTCGAATGCGAAGAGCTCGCCCTCGCGCCAGGCGTGGTGCTTGCTGCCAACGCGGATCTCCGCATCGCCCGGTACCAGAAGAGGCAAGTGGACCGTGATGCGGTTGTTCGCGGCGCCGAAATGCGGCGGTATATGTGCGCCGGGCTTGAGGCGCGAGAAGAAGAGCTCCACCGGGCGCCCCTCGACGCGCACGATGTCGGCGGCCTCGAGCGCCGCCAGCGTATTCGGGAAGAGCCGCGCAAACGGCGTCTCTTCGGTGACCTTGAAAAGGTGGAGTGACGACCAGTCGAGGTTGCCGCGCAGCGCCTTCCAGATCGGCGCGCGGGTATTCGCATCGACGTAGGGAGCGTGGACCGTTCCCGCCGCGACGGCCGCGAGGTATTCCGCGCGCATCTCGTCGGTCTTCGCCTCGATGGCCGACGCCCATGGCAGCCGCTCGCGCGGCGTGACAGGCATCGCCGGCAGGTCAGGCATGTAGAAAAGGCTCGGCTGCTGCTCCCGCACGCGATAGGCGATCGGTCCGTCGTGCGTCTGGATCCAGATCGCGCGGCGCACGCGCGTGACCTCGGGCGGCGCAGCGCCGCCCGCTGCGAATTCCCGCTCGAATGCCACGACGGCGGCCTCGTGCAGTCGCGTGAAATGCTCGCGCATCACGCGGTCGGCGATCGCCGAGCGCCGCCGGATCTCCGGGTCGAGGTCGACGCGGTCCTTGGCGCGACGCACGGCCGGGTCCACGTCGTCGCCGAGCGAGAAGAGGATCGCGGCGTCCTCGTGCCGGCCCGCGGCCTCAAGCGCGGCGCCGGCGAAGAGCGCCAGGCGGCCGTCCTTCGGGTTCAGCCGGAACGCGGCGAGATAGGCCGCAATCGCGCCTGGCAGGTCGTCCGCGAGCTCGCGTGCCGTGCCGAGATTGAAATGGAAGGCGGGGGCGCCGGGATGCAGCGCGATGCAGCGCTCGTAGCCGGCGGACGCGTCGCGGTATCGGCGCTCTCGGAACGCGAGCGTCGCCTCGCGCGCAATGGCATCGATCGAGTCCGTGCCACTCACCGCATCTCGGTCGCGACGATGACGCCGGCCTTCTCGAGCCGCTCGAGATCCGCCGCGAGCGCGGCGCGATCGACGCCGGGCTGCCGCGCGAGCGCGTCGTCCACGGAGAACATCCGCTGCTTCAGGAGCCACTCGACCGTGGGATAGGTCGCGCCGACAGCGATCTCGCCGCCCTCGAAGGCGACCGCGAAGCCCGCGTCACGACGGAGCACCTGGGCGCGGCGGGCGACGGAGTACCAGGCGGGCGGGCTCCGTGCCGGCAAGCCGTACTCGGCCGGCGGCCGCCCGAGGTCGCGCTGGTGGTTCAGCACCTCCACCGCGAAGGCGGGCGAGGCAATGACGGTGCGGACGCGGTCTGCGAGGGCGGAAAGTCGCTGGCGAAGCGCGGCCTCGTCGCGCGCATCGGGAAGGTAGGTGCGGAACTCGCGCTCGCGCGCGAGCGCGCTCTCGAGCAGCTTGAAGAGCGAAAGACCGGTTGCCGGCGAAACGCCGAATGTCACGTGCAACGAGGCGCGGTCGCCCGTCAGCGCATCGTGGTACTGCCCGCGCGGCAGGTACAGGACTTCACCCGGCTTCATGTGCGCCTCGAAGAGGAGCTTCCCGCGCGTCTCGGTGAGCCACTTCTCCCACTCGTCGCCCGGAGGCACGGGATTCACAGGCGCGTCCGCGCGCGACTCGTACACGCGCCAGGTTTTCTCCCCCTCGACCTGCACGGCGAAGACGTCGTGCAGGTCGAAATGAGTCTGGAAGGCCTGTACGCCCTGGAAGGAGCAGTAGACGTTCGCCACGACGCGTGCGGCGAACTCGCGCTCGAGCATTGACGCGACCGCGCCGACCTCGGGGCAGACGCGGTGGATGCTGTTGGCGACAACGCTCGCGCCGAGTGCAACGAGTGCCTGCACCTTCGCGGGATTGACCGGCGCGCTCGCGCCCGGCTCCAGGTCCGCAAGGTCGCAGTAGTTTTCCCGGAGTGCGGCGCGGCTCTTGAAGTAGACCTTGAGCGTGTCCTCGTTCCAGTACGGCGTGAGGGCGAGCACTTCGTTGAAGCGCTTCCACGGAAGCAGGGCGGTGCCGGCCGTGCCCCCGCGCACGTGCAGCGGGCGCTGGCCGAAGACCTGTGAGCGGAACGTGCCCGCATCGAACGGCGCGAGAAATTCCGCGAATTCCATGGCGCCCGGACGTTACCATTGGCCGTCCGCTCCTGTCGAGGAAGGCCCGATAATGCAGGCGATGCAGGGTGACTGGCTGCCGACGCGCGCGGCCCTGCATCCGACGGGCCTGTATCTCGCGCTGCGCGAGATCCGGCCGTCCGAGCTGCAGGATCCCTTCATGCAGGAGACGATCACGCGCATCCCGGCGCGGGAGACGGTTGTGCAGGTCGCGCGCGAGGATGTCGGCAAGGGTGCCGCGGGAACGGCGCCCGCGGGCATCATCTTTCACGTCGCGCGCTGCGGCTCGACGCTCGTCTCGCAGCTGCTCAAGCAGTATGTCGGCGCCGTGATCTACGCTGAGCCGCTGCCGGTCAACGAGATCCTGCTGCCGCCGCACAAGTGGCCGCGCGCCGAACTGGTTGCGGCGCTTCGCTCGCTCGGCGCCGCGTTCGCGCGCCATGCACGCAAGCCCTGGGTTTGGAAGCTCACGAGCTGGAACACGTTCTTCTGCGACCTGGTCGCCGAGGCGTTTCCCAAGACGCCCTGGATCCTGTGCCTACGCGACCCCGTCGAGGTGTCGGTCTCACTGCTGCAGGAGCCAGCGGGCTGGATCTGGGACGGCGAGGCGCCGGCGGCGCCCTTCGCGAAGTCGATCGACCCGGAGGGCGGATCGCGCTCCCGCGAGGAATACGTCGCGCATCTTTACGGCGCTTTTTGCACGGCGGCGGGCCGCCTCGATCCGGCGCGCGGAGTGCTCGTCGACTACGCTTCACTGCCGGACGCCGCCTGGGATGCCGTGGCGCCGCACTTCGGGCTCGCCGTCGACGCGCCGGCCCGTGCGCGCATGCAGGCAGCCGCATGCATGGATTCGAAGGCGCCGATCGGGCAACCCGAAAGGTTTGCGGGCGATGGCGGGGTCAAGCAGGCCGCGGCGAGCGATGCGTTGCGGCAGGCGATCGCTGCCTTCGCCCTGCCGTCCCTGGACCGACTCAAGGCCCTTCATGCCGGAGATCACGCATGAGCAAGCACGCGGTTGAAGCCTTTGGCGTCTCGGCCGTGTGGCGGATGGGCACCATCGAGTCCCCGGTGGCGGACCGTTCGCGGCACAAGGAGCCTGACATGGTCATTCCTGACCGGCGCGAGGCAGAGATCAGGATTCGGAAGGCGACTCAGGAGCTTGTCCAGCTCAATGAAGGTCTCCCGTGCACCGACAGCCGCGATGCGCTCCTCGACTTACTGGACGAGGCGCTGAAGACGGCGCGGCCTGCGACGCCCGCGGCCCCGGCGGACGGGACGGTGAGCGGCGGTTGAGCGGCGAAACCGCAGTGCTGCCGCCCGTTGTCGCGGCGTCTCGCCCCGCGGTATTCGCGGCGAGCCGATTCGTGGCGGAAGCTGCGGAGCGGGACCCCGCGCTGTTCACGGGCCTCGCGCAGGCGGGCGAACTCGGCCGGGCGCGGCGCGCAGGTGAATTCGCCGCGCTCGCGTCGGCTCTCCCGGAAGCGGGCGGGGAGGAGGCCGCGTACATGGATGCGCTCCGCCGCCTCCGGCGGCGTGAACTCGTGCGCATCGCCTGGCGCGACCTCGCGGGCCTCGCGCCGCTCAGCGAGACTCTCGCGGAGCTCTCGGCGTTCGCGGACGCCGCGATACACTCAGCGCTCGGTTTCGCGCGGCGTGCACTCGAGACGCGCTACGGCACGCCGCGATCGGCGGGGGGCGAGGCCCAGGAACTCCTCGTCGTCGGTATGGGCAAGCTCGGGGGTGGCGAGCTCAATTTCTCCTCGGACATCGATCTCGTCTTCCTCTACCCCGAAGGCGGCGAAACCGACGGCCCGCGCCGCGTCGCCAACGAGGAGTTCTTCACGCGGCTCGGCCGGTCCCTTATCAGGTTGCTCGATGCGCGCACCGCCGAGGGCATCGTGTTTCGCGTGGACATGCGGCTGCGGCCGCTCGGCGAGCCGGGGCCGCTCGCGATGAATTTCGGCGCCTTCGAGGACTACCTGCAGCAGCACGGTCGCGACTGGGAGCGCTATGCCTGGGTCAAGGCGCGCGCTATCACGGGCGCCGACCGCTACCGGAGCCTCTACGATCACGTCGTACGGCCCTTCGTGTACCGGCGCTACCTCGATTTCGGCGTCTACGAGAGCCTCCGCGACATGAAGGCGATGATCGCGCGCGAGGTCAAGCGCCGCGAACTGCAGGACGACGTAAAGCTCGGCCCGGGTGGCATTCGCGAGATCGAGTTCATCGTGCAGTCGCAGCAACTCATCCGCGGCGGCTCCGAACCCGCGCTGCAAACGCCCTCGCTGCAGGCGGCGCTGCCGCGGCTCTCCGGAGCGAAGCGCCTGCCCGCGGAGACAGTTGCATCGCTGGCGGACGCTTATGGCTTCCTGCGACGCGTCGAAAACCGTCTGCAGATGGCGGACGACGCGCAGACGCATGCCTTGCCCGGGGAGGACGCAGGTCGCGACCGCCTTGCCGCTAGCATGGGATTCGGCAATTGGCCTGCATTCGCGAGGGTGCTCGACGCGCACCGGCAGGCGGTCACGGCGCACTTCGGCAACGTCGTGCTCGGCCGCAGCGGTCCCGCGGAGGAGCCGCCGGCCGCGTCCATTGAGGCGCTCTTGACGGAGGTACCGCACCTCGGGCGCATTGCGGAGGAGCTCGCAGAATCGGGCCTCGCGGACCCAGCGGCTGCCGCGCGCGTCCTGTTTGAGCTCCGCAAGTCCGCGTACTACCGCCGGCTCGACGCGTTCGGCCGCCGGAGGCTCGGTACCCTGCTGCCGCGGCTGCTCGACTCCGTTACCCGGTTGGATGCGCGCGCGCCCGGCGAAGGGCAGGTCGTGTTGGCGCGGCTCCTGCGCATCGTGGAGGCGATCGCCGGGCGCACGGCCTATCTCGCGCTCCTCAATGAGAATGCCCAGGCGCTCGAGCGCCTCGTTGAGATCTGCGGCATGGGCGACTACCTCGCACGGCAAGTCGCCGCGCATCCGCTCCTCCTCGACGAGCTCCTCGACGCGCGGGTGTTCGAGATGCTGCCGGACCGCGCGCAATTCGCGTCCGAGCTCGAAGCCCGCCTGGGGCATGCGGGCGAGGACGAAGAACTGCGCGTGGACTCGCTCCGCCAGTTCCGGAGAGCGGCGACATTTCGCATCGCGATGCTGGACCTCAGGGGCCGGTTGCCACTGATGCAAGTGAGCGACCGCCTGACCGACGTGGCTGAACTGATACTGGAACAGGCACTTGCGCTCGCCTGGGCGCACACCGCGGCACAGTACGGAGAGCCCTGCTGCGAGGACCAGGGAGGCGTGCGTACGGCGCGGGTCGGCATCGCGGGTTACGGCAAGCTTGGCGGCATGGAACTCGGCTATGCCTCTGATCTCGACCTCGTGTTCCTCCATGATTCCGCCGGCGGGGGGCAGCAGACATCCGGGCCGAAAGTGGTCGATAACGAAGTCTTTTTCCTGCGCCTGGCACAGCGTCTCGTGCACCTGCTGACGGTGCACACCGCGGCGGGAAGGCTCTACGAAGTGGACGTTCGATTACGGCCCTCCGGCAAGGGAGGCCTTGCGTTCACGCAGATGCAGGCGTTCGAGGACTACCAGCGGTGCGATGCCTGGACCTGGGAGCACCAGGCGCTGCTGCACTCGCGCTGGGTGGCCGGTGACGCGGGCCTCGGCGCTTCCTTTTCGCGAATCCGGCGTGAGGTGCTCGTCGAATCCGTGAAGCGTGAGACCCTGCGCGAGCAAATCCTCTCAATGCGGGAGCGCATGCGAGCCGAGCACGGCAGGCCCGGGGATGGCCGGTTCGACCTGAAGCATGACCGCGGCGGAATTGCCGACATTGAATTTCTCGCCCAGTACTGGGTGCTCAGACACGTACGGGATCATCCGCCGCTGGCCGAATTCTCGGACACGATCCGTCACCTCGAGTCCGTCGGCTCGGCGGCTCTCGTCGACCATCGGGTCATCGACCGGCTGGTGGATGCCTACCGCGCCTACCGCCAGGCGGCGCATCACCTGTCGCTCGAACAGCGTCCGCCGGTCGTCAACGCGGCCGAGTACGGGCCGATGCGGGCGGACGTGGCTTTGGTCTGGGACCGGGTCATGGTCGCGGGCGCGGACCCCGCGCCGCTATAATCGCCGCATGCACGCCGAGAACAAGCTGCAAACGCCCAATGCGCGCGAGCGCTATGAAGTCACGGCGGCCGACTTGCCACTTTCCTGCCCGATGCCGTCGATGTCGTTGTGGAACAGTCATCCCCGCGTCTACCTGCCGATCGAGGCGACGGGCTTCGCAATGTGCCCCTATTGCAGCGCCGAGTACGTTCTCTCCCGCTGAGCCGCGATGCTTGAGCGCATCGCCATCGACCGCGGCGCGATCCTGTTCGATGACCGGCGTGTCTCGTTGCCTGGGCCGCGGCTCTTCGAGCTGGCACACTGGCGTGCGCAGGGTGCGCTCCATGACCGGCCTGGCGGCCGCGGCACGATTCACTTCATCGATCATGGCGGCGATCACTGGGTCTTGCGCCGTTACCTGCGCGGCGGCATTGCAGCGCGCGTCGCGCGTGATCGCTACCTTTACCTGGGCGAGGAGCATACCCGGTCCTTTCGGGAGCTCAGATTGCTCGCGGCGCTCCGGGAACGCGGACTGCCGGTACCAGCGCCGGTCGCGGCCCGCTATGTGCGGGCGCACATGACCTACGGCGCGGAGCTCATCACGGAGCGGCTGCCCGGCGTTCGCCCGTTGTCGGAAATGCTGGCGGCCGGACTCATGGACGATGCACGCTGGGCCGGAATCGGGCGCTGTCTGCGTCATTTTCACGATGCCGGCGTGCAGCACGCCGACCTCAATGCGAATAACATCATGCTGGGAGAACATCGCGAGGTCTGGTTTCTCGACTTCGACCGCGGGCGCCTGCGGCGTCCGGGCTCCTGGCGCGCGCGCGTGCTGGACCGGCTGGCGCGCAGTCTCGCAAAGAACTTCGAGGGGGCAGGCGACTGGCGGACCGGATTTGCAATCCTGCGCCTTGCGCACGACGCGTGAGGCGCAATGTACTACCTCTACAACATCCTGATCTACCTTGCGGCGCCGGTGGCGATCCTGGTCCAGCTCTGGCGCGGACTGCGCGATCCGAGTTACCGCGATCGCCTTGGCGAGCGGTTCGGGTTCGGCAGCATCGTCGAGGGCCCTACACTTTGGGTTCACGCCGTCTCGGTCGGCGAAGTACAGGCCGCGCTGCCGTTGATCTCGCAATTGCGCCGGCGCCACCCGAGTTACAGGGTGCTGTTGACCACCGTCACGCCGACCGGTGCGGCCCGCGCGCGGCTCCTGTTCGGTGGGCAAGTCATGCTCCGTTACGTGCCATTCGACCTGCCAGGCTCCGTAAAGCGATTCTTCGACCGCGTCAAGCCGGGGCTTGCAATGATCCTGGAGACCGAACTCTGGCCGAATCTCTATCGCGAGTGCGGCAGGCGCGGAGTGCCGCTCGTGCTCGCGAGCGCCCGCATATCGCCGCGCTCCGTCGGCAAGTACCGCAGGCTCGTTCCGTTGTTCCGCGAGACCCTGTCGCATGGGATCGTCATCGCGGCCCAGAGCGAGTCCGACGCCGAGCGTTTCCGGTCGATCGGCGCGACACCCGAACGGACGCACGTCACGGGCAACATCAAGTTCGACTTCCAGCCGCCCGCCGGCATCGAGGAACAGGGGCGGCAGTGGCGCGAGCGGAACGCGCCCGGCCGCCCGGTCTGGGTGGCTGGCAGTACGCACGAAGGCGAGGAGACGATCGTGCTGGATGCGCACCGCCGCGTGCAGGAACGCTTTCCTGACGCGCTGCTCGTGCTCGTGCCGCGCCACCCACAGCGGTTCGACGCAGTTCGCGACCTGCTCGCCCGGCGCCATGACCGCGCTGCGAATCGTTCTTCGGGCGCGGCAATTTCCCGTTCGACGAGCGTCCTGCTCGGGGACACGATGGGGGAGCTCATGATGTTCTACGCGGCCGCGGACCTTGCATTCGTCGCCGGGAGCCTCGCGCCGATCGGGGGCCACAACCTCCTTGAGCCCGCCTCGGTCGGCCGCCCGGTGCTGACCGGCCCGCACAACTTCAATGGTGAGGAAATCTCTCAGCTCCTGATGGACGCCGGCGCCGCTTTTGTCGTCTCTGATACTGCGCAGCTCGCTCATGCGATCATTGAACTGCTCGACGACGGCAAGCTGCGCTCCGTCATGGGTGAGGCCGGCAGGGCCGTACTGGACGCGAACCGCGGCGCGCTTGATCGCCTGCTCACACTGGTCGATCCTCTGCTCGAATGAGGGAGTACCCGGATTGAAGACCGACATACGCCTCGCCTCGCCTTACTCGCCCGATGCGCTCGAAGCGCTCGTTGCGCGTTTTGGCTCGCCGCTTTTCGTGATCGACTGCGAGGTGCTTCGCCGCCAGTACCGCGCTCTCGAGGCTGCGCTGCCGGGCGTCGACCTGCACTTTGCGCTGAAGCCGCTGCCGGACCCGACGGTCGTGCAGGTGCTTGCTCGCGCCGGATCCTGGTTTGATCTCGCGACGAACGGCGAGGTGGACCTCGTGCGCGACGCGGGCGTACCGGCGTCACGCTGCATCCACACGCACCCGATCAAGCGGGATTCGGATATCCGCCACGCGATCGACTACGGGATCTCGACCTTCGTAGTCGACAATCCCGAGGAGATCGCGAAATTCGTCGTCTACCGCGAGCGCGTCGCGCTTCTGCTCCGGGTGTCGTTCCGCAACCCGCAGGCGATCATCGACCTGTCGCGAAAATTCGGCTGCGACGCCGAAGCGGCGATTAACCTCGTCGAGTACGCGATGAAAGGCGGAATCCGCGTCGCGGGCCTCTCTTTCCACGTGGGCTCCCAGGTCGGAAGCCCGGACAGGTACGTCGAGGCGATCGACACCTGCGGCCGGCTGATCGCCGAGGCGCAGTCGCGCAGTCTCCCGACGCTCGAGGTGCTCGACATCGGCGGCGGGTTCCCGATCGACTACCTCGAGCCGGCCCCCGCGATCGACCGATTCTGCGCGCCGATCCGCGCCGCGCTCGCTCGATTGCCCTCGGGCGTGCGCGTCATCGCGGAACCCGGCCGCTTCATCTGCGGCCCCGCGGTCGTCAGCCTGTCGACGGTCATGGGTCGCGCGAAGCGGGAGGGACGCTGGTGGTATTACCTCGACGACGGCATTTACGGCACGTTCAGCGGGCAGCAATACGACAAGATGCGTTTTCCGGTCGAGCCGCTGCGCGACCCGGACCGTCCGCGCGAGGCCTGCGTGATCTCGGGCCCGACCTGCGACAGCCTGGACGTCGTGGCGGAAGACCTGCCCATGCCCGTGCTCGAGATCGGCGAGCGCCTGCTCGCGCGCCAGATTGGCGCCTACACGATGGCGACCTCGACCGATTTCAATTTCTTTCCGCGAGCCACGGTCATTGGCGTCAATGTCGAGCGCGTACCGGACTGAAACGCCTTGCAGCTGCGTCCGGAGGCGGCGCATCCTGCTGGGAATTCTCTCCGTCACGGCCGTGGCCGCGTGGCCGGCCGGCGCAGCGGAACGCGACGGCCACCGGCTGGTCCTGACCAACACGCACACTGGCGAGGTCCTTGATACCGTCTACCGGACCGATTCGGGCTACCTTCCCGGCGAGCTCGGGCGGCTTGACTGGCTGCTGCGCGACTTCCGCACGGGCGGCGTGCTGCCACTGGACGCTCGATTGTTCGACCTGCTCGAAGAGCTCGCACGCTCGGCCGGCGTCGAGCCGCGATACCAGATCATCTCGGGGTACCGCTCGCCCGTATCGAACGCGATGCTCGTCGCGACGACCGACGGCGTCTCGTCACACAGCTTGCACATGGAAGGCAAGGCAATCGACGTGCGTCTCGCGGGGGTCGCGCTCGGGCGGCTGCGCGACCTCGCGCTCGCCAGGCAGGCCGGCGGTGTCGGCTATTATCCGGCCTCGGATTTCGTGCATCTCGATGTCGGTCGGGTGCGGAGCTGGTCGGGATAGAACGTGACGACCCCGATTCATCGCCGGGTCGATGCGCTGCGGGCGGGGAAGGATCCGGCATTCGTCGCGCGCCTCGCCTCCGGCTGGGCCGTGCTGGGCGAAAGGCAGTTCCTGCCTGGCTATTGCCTGCTGTTGCCGGACCCGGTGGTGCCGGCGCTGAACGCGCTGGCAGGGCCGGAACGCGCCGCCTTCCTCGCCGACATGGCGTCACTCGGCGACGCAGTGCTCGCGGTCACGCGCGCCGTGCGAATCAACTATGCGATATACGGCAACCTGGACCCCGCGCTGCACGCGCACGTGATACCGCGCTATCACGACGAAGCCGAGAACCTGCGCACGGCGCAGCCCTGGGCCTACGACTGGGATGCCGCGCCCGCCTTCGACCCGGACCTGCACCGCGACTTGCGCGACCGCATACACGCGGCGCTCGGCCGTACCGCGTGAGCGCGGGGTGCCCATGATCGTCGTGCACTCACCGTTGCATGCCCGCCACGATGGCGGCATGGAGCTGCACCGGGGCCAGTTCGTGCCGACATTCGAAACGCCCGCGCGCGTCGACTACATCCTTGCGGCCCTGCCGGCAGCGCAATTCGAGCTGGCAGCGCCACGGGACATTCCGGAATCCAGGCTGCAGAGCATCCACGACGCCGGGTTCGTAGAATTCCTGCGCACCGCCTTCGCGCGCTGGAAGGCCGAGGGGCGCGACGGCTGCATGCTGCCGGGCAGCTTCCCGGCCCGCGGCCTGAGGCGCGATCGCAGGCCCCTGGGTATCCATGGCTCGATGGGCTACTACGCGTTCGACGCCAGTACGCCGATCGTAGAGGGCACCTGGGACGCCGCGCTCGCCGCCGCGCAATGCGCAATGACCGCCGCGGCGATCGTGGACGAGGGCGCAGGCGAAGCTTATGCACTGTGCCGCCCGCCGGGGCACCACGCAGGCCGCAGCCTCTACGGCGGCTACTGCTTCCTCAACAATGCGGCGCTGGCGGCACAGTACCTGCTCGATGCCGGTCGTGCGCGCGTCGCGGTGCTCGACATCGACTACCACCACGGCAACGGCACGCAGGAGATTTTCTGGGAGCGCGACGACGTGCTGTTCGTGTCGCTGCACGGCACTCCGGACACGGAATACCCTTACTTCCTGGGATACGCCGACGAGCGTGGCGCCGGCCGCGGCGACGGCTTTACGCTGAACCTGCCGCTCCCGCGGGGCACCGGCTGGAACGCGTACGACGCGGCGCTCGGCGCTGCGTTCGACGCCATCGGCCACTACGCGCCCGACGCGCTCGTCGTGTCGCTCGGTGTCGACACCTACGAAGGCGATCCGATCAGCGCGTTCAATCTTTCCCGCGAGCACTATCCGCTCATGGGATCGCGCATCGCCTCGCTCGACTTGCCGACCGTTCTGGTGCAGGAAGGCGGATATGCGGTGTCCGATATCGGCGTCAACGTCGCCGGCGTGCTCAGCGCTTTCGCCGGTCGCGCGGCCTAGACTACACAAGTGGCCGTCAGCGACGACTTCCGGGATTTCGTGCTCGAGCAGCTTCGGCCCTCGGGCCGGATTGCGTCGCGGCGCATGTTTGGCGGCGTCGGCCTCTACCTCGACGGGCTCTTCTTCGCCCTGATCGACGACGACACCCTTTATTTCAAGACCGACGATTCGAACCGGGCTCGCTTCGAGCGCGCAGGCTCGGCCCCCTTTTGCCCATTCCAGGACCAGCCCGACCGGGCACTGGGCTACTGGCAGGTGCCCGCCGAAGTGCTCGAGGATTCCGATGAGCTTACCCAATGGGCGCGGGAGGCGATGAACGTCGCACTGGCCGCGCGCACCAAGCGCCCGGCCCGCCGCCACGCGCAGGCACCGCGCCGCAGGCGAGACCGTCATTGAACCCCATTGCCGAAGGCGCGTTTGATGCGCTGCGCAGCGAGTGGGAAGTCCGGTTCCGGGGATTCGTCGCGACACAATCCGGGGCGGATCCCGGTCATGGGACCGCGCATCTCGAGCGCGTCGTCGCGTCCGCGCTGCGCCTCGCCGCAGAGGAGAGAGCTCAAGTTGAGGTCGTGCTGCCGTCCGCGTGGCTCCACGATTGCGTACACGTCGCCAAGGATTCCCCGGGCCGGGCGCACGCCTCGCGGCTCGCAGCCGATCGTGCGGTCCGCTTCCTCGAGGGCGCCGGGTATCCCGGGGTCTGGCTTCCGGGGATCCGGCATGCGATCGAGGCCCACAGCTTTTCGGCCGGCATCGCGCCGCGGACCATCGAGGCAAAGGTTGTGCAGGATGCGGACCGGCTCGATGCGCTTGGCGCCATCGGCATCGCGCGCTGCATCGCGGTCGGCGCGGCATTAGGCCGCCTGCTGTACCAGCCTGGCGACCCCTTCTGCAAGTCGCGCCCGCCGGATGACCGAGGCGCCTCGGTCGATCATTTCTACTCCAAGCTCCTGAGACTCGCCGACACGATGCAGACCGGCGGCGGCCGCCGCGAAGCCGCGCGCCGCACTGCGTTCCTCGAGGAATTCATCGCGCAGCTCGAGTCGGAGATCGCGCCGTGAGCCGGGGCATGAGCGCCGCGGCGGCGCTTCAGAAACTCCGGGAGGGCAATATGCGATTCGCCGCCAACGCGCGCGGGGCAGGCACGCTGATCACGGCCGCACGCCGCGCGAAGCTGACGGCCGCACAGGAGCCATTTGCGATCGTGCTCGGCTGTTCCGATTCACGCGTGCCGGTGGAGCTCGTCTTTAACCAGGGCCCGGGCGACCTGTTCGTGATCAGGGTCGCCGGCAACATCGTGGCGCCGTCCCTGATCGGCAGCGTCGAGTTCGCGGCAGACCGGTTCGGCACTCGGCTCGTGGTCGTGCTCGGGCATTCTTCCTGCGGAGCGATCGCGGCGACGATCGACGAACTGCACCGCCCGACGCAGAACCAGTCACCGAACCTGCGGGCTATCGTCGACCGCATCCGGCCGGGCGTGGAGGAACTCGTGGCACGCCACCAAGCGCAAGGCACGCTCGCGGTCGAGCATGCCGCGATGACTGCCAACGTGCGCGCTTCGGTGGACCAGCTCCGTCACGGCTCGGCCATCATTGAGGGCCTGATCGCTTCTGACGGGCTCGTCGTCACCGGAGCTTGGTATTCGCTTGAGACCGGGCGGGTCGATTTCCTCGAGGAATCCTTACCGGCCTAGCGCCGCCGCGAAGGCCTCCGAATCGACATTGCCGCCGCTCACGACGATTGCGGTGACCCGGCCGGCGAGCGTCAGCTTGCCTGCGAGGGCGGCGGCGAGTGCAACGGCTCCGCCGGGTTCGACGACCAACCGTAGATGACGGAAAGCGCTGGCCATCGCGGCTTCCACCTGCCCATCGCTGACCGTGAGGACGCCGGCGAGCAACTCGCGATTGATTGCAAACGTCAGCTGCCCGGGCGGCGAGGACTGCAGGGCGTCGCAGATCGAACGCGCTTCCGGCGGATTCCTGAGTAGCGTTCCGGCTGCGAGCGACCGGCGCGTGTCGTCGAATGCCTCGGGCTCTACGCCGAATATGCTGGCGGACGGGGCGAGCGCCCGGATCGCGATTGCCGATCCGCTGACCAGGCCGCCTCCGCTGCAGGGCACCAGGACCTGGTCTGGCGTCAGCCCGAGCTCGGCCGCCTGCTGCATCAACTCGAGTCCGACGGTACCCTGGCCGGCGATGACCTCGGGGTCGTCGAATGCTGGAACCAGGGTCGCGCCGCTCTCGTCAGCGAGCGTCCTGGCGATCTGCTCGCGGCTCTCCCGAACGCGGTCATAGAGAACGACTTCCGCGCCGAGCGCACGCGTGTTCTCGAGCTTGGTCCGAGGGGCATCCGAGGGCATCACGATGATCGCAGGGATGCCGAGCATACTTGCCGCGGCGGCGACGCCCTGGGCATGGTTGCCGGAGGAAAAGGCCACGACGCCCGCACGGCGCGCCGCGGCATCGAGCTGAACCAGGCGGTTGTAGGCGCCGCGGATCTTGAATGACCCCGTCCGCTGCAACGACTCCACCTTGAACAGGAGCCGGCCGCCCAGCAGCCCGTCGAGCGGCGTCTCGGCGAGGAGCGGCGTGCGCCGAACGACGCCGGCGAGACGGCCGGCAGCGGCCTGCACCTCGGCAAAGCCGGGCAGCGTCAGCGATTCGTGCCGGGCAATCATCGGATGCTATGTTACGCCGCATGCAGTCCACGTTGCGCATGGCGCATCGAGTCGTCGGGGCGGTCACGGTCGTCGCATTCCTGATCACCGGCCTGCTCATGAGTACGCACGATCCACCGGTCATGTCGATGGACTGGGGCGAGCGCCTGCTGTTTCGTTCACGGCACATCTATCTCCTCTGCGCGGGTCTCGTGAATCTCGCGCTCGGCGCGCACTACCTGCTTCCGGACCGGGCCGCCAGGCGCAGCGCCGCGATCGTCGGTTCGCTGCTGTCGCTTGCGAGCGCCGTAATGCTTTTCTTCGCCTTCTTTGCCGAGCCCATGGCCGGCCGGTGGCCGGGCCGGACGAGCGGCCTCGGGCTCTTTGCGCTTTTCGGCGGGGTGATGCTTTACGCGCTCGTCAGCCTTCGTGGTGATCGCGGCAAGGTGACGCCATGACCGACCCGATCTGGGTACCCTGTGCCGCTCAGGTGGGTCTGACGGCGCTCGTGTGGCTCAAGCTCTACGCGGATCGCCTCGGCGAGATGCGCGCAAAAAGCATCGACCCCCAGGCGGTCTCGACCGCGATCGAGCTGGCCGGCCGCCTCGAGCGTACCCAGGCCGCGGAGAATTTCCGCAACCTGTTCGAAGTGCCGGTGCTTTTCTACCTGCTCTGCGTCGCAATGGCCATGAATGGCGGTTCGACGCCGGGTTATGTTGCAGCGGCCTGGGGCTATGTCGGCCTGCGCGCGCTCCACAGCGTCATCCACGTGACTTACAACCGCGTCACGCACCGCTTCCTCGCATACGCCGCGAGCACGCTGCTTCTATTCGGCATGTGGATCGCATTCATTGCGAGGATCCTTGCTTGAGCGAGTTCGAGGGTCACTGTCTTTGCGGTGCGGTGCGGTTCGCGGTGGCGCCGCCGACGCTTTTCTTCGCCCATTGCCACTGCCGCTATTGCCGCGACGCACATGGCGCCGCCTTCGTGAGCTGGGTCGGCGCGGCCGAGGAGCGTTTCCGGCTGCTGCGGGGATCCGCGGAACCGACATGGTACGGCTCCTCGAAACAGAGCCGCCGCGGCTTCTGCCCGACCTGCGGCACGACGCTTTTCTTCGCCTCGACGATCTGCCCCGGCGAGATACACATTGTGCGCCCCGCCATTGCAGGTTCGATCGACCGCGATCCGCAATGCCACGTCTTCTATGACCAGCACGCCGACTGGATTGAACTGGGGGATTCGCTGCCCCGCTACACGAGCGAGGAGCCCGGCCTGGCCAAGTTCAAGGCCGTGCAGCGCTGAGCCCGAGCGCCTCGAGGCTCGATACCGGCTCCGAGCAGACGGGCCCGCGACAGACATAAGCGACGGCGCGATCGCGCGGGCGCTTGCTCACGAGCGCCTCCGGCAAGCCGGACGTTTCGGAAGGAATTGCGATCACCATGCGCCGCGGCGCGTAGTCGCGCGCGAGGACCGCCTGCCAGGGCGCCATGTCCGGCGCTGCCCCCCGGATGACGATAATCTCGACCGGGTCGAGATATTCTTCGAGCGCGACCAGCATCGCGGCATGCGCCTCCGGCGCATGGGAGAGTGAGGGGAAGCCGGCGCGTATCGTGGCTTCCGAGGCGTCGAGGTATCGCGTCTGGCCGGTGAGCCATCCGAGCCGCGCCAGGGCCTTCGCCGCGACGCCGTTTCCGGACGTCATTGCATCGTCCGCGTAGCTTTTCGGCCGGTGCAGCGGCGGGTCCTCGCCCTCGGCGGTGAACCAGAATCCCCCACGCTCGCGGTCGGCGAATCGCTCGAGCAGGATATCGGCGATTTCACAGGCGAACTGCAGGTCTTTCGCGCGGAAACGCGACTGCAGGGCCTCGAGCAGCGCGTCGAGCAGGAAGGCGTGGTCGTCGAGGTAAGCCGGGAAGCGCGCAGCGCCCCCTTTCCAGGATGCAAATAGCTGGCCGCCGTGCCAGCTGTGCCCCTGGAGAAAGTCGAGGGCCCCCAGCGCAGCCTCCACGGGCTGCGGCGCATCGAGCAGCCGCCCCGCAATCGCGAGGCCCCGGATCATCAAGGCGTTCCAAGACGTCAGGATCTTGTCGTCGAGGCCAGGCCGCACCCGGCCGGCGCGCGCGGCGAGCAGCTTGGCCCGGGCAGAGTCCAGGAAGGCACCGGCCTGCGATTGGGTCAGGAACAATTCCCCGGCGACGCGATCCATTGCGACGGATGAGTGCAGGTGCCAGGCGCCCTCGAAATTCGGCTCGCGGTCCAGCCCGTAGCGCCGCGCCAGCACGCGATACTCGGCAGGTTCCAGTAGCGACTCGACATCGTTACGCTGCCAGACATAGAAGCGGCCTTCGTGGCCCTCGGAATCCGCGTCGAGCGCGGAGAAAAATCCGCCCCCGGGCGCACGCATCTCGTCGAGGGCCCAGTTCGCAGTCGCCGCCGCCGCGTCACGCAGCAGGGCATCGCCCGTCGCGACGGCAGCCTCGGCGCAAAGCGCAAGCAGCGGCCCGTTGTCGTAGAGCATCTTCTCGAAGTGCGGAATCATCCAGTATGGATCGACGGAATACCGGGAGAAACCGCCGCCAAGCTGGTCGAACAGGCCGCCTTCCACCATGCGGCGCAACGTCAGTGTGGCCATGGTGAGCGCCTTCACGTCCGTCGCGGGACCGGATGTCGTCGCGCGCCAGGTGCGCAGGAGAAACTCGATCGAGGTTGCGTGCGGGAATTTTGGCGCCGGCCCGAATCCACCGAAGCGATCGTCGAAACTGGCCTCGAGGCGCCGGCGGGCACGCGCCAGCGGCTCGGCCGAGACGGCGTGGCCGGCTTGCGCGGCCGGCGGCTGCAAGTCGTCGAGTACGCCGCGCAGCGCGGCGTTCCGGGTGCGCACGCCCTCGCGCTCGTCGCGATAGTAGGCCGCCACCCGTTCGAGCAATTCGGTGAATGCCGGCATTCCGTAGCGCGGCCGGTTCGGGAAATAGGTGCCGCCGTAGAAGGGCGTCAGGTCATCCGGCGCAAGGAACATGGTCAGAGGCCAGCCGCCGCCTCGCTGTGCCAGCAACTGGTGCGCGAGCTGGTAAACCTTGTCGAGGTCCGGCCGCTCTTCGCGGTCGACTTTGACATTCACGAACAGCTGGTTCATGAGCGCGGCCGTCGCCTCGTCCTCGAAGGACTCGTGCGCCATCACGTGGCACCAGTGGCAGGCGGAATAGCCGATCGACAGCAGGATCGGGCGATCGAGCTCGCGCGCCAGTGCGATCGCTTCCGCGCCCCAGGGATGCCAGTCCACCGGATTCTCGGCATGCTGCCGCAAATAGGGGCTCGTTTCCTGCGCGAGCCGGTTGCGCGGCCCGGCGCCTGGCTCGGACTGCATGGCGGTGCCGCCGCGGTCGGGTAGAATTGCTTCCACTATAGCCACCGCGCCGCGCTCCCGCATGTCGAGCATCATGAAAACCGCCGCACAGGCCGGGAGCGAACTGCCGCCGCTCGTACTGAAACCGCGTGAAGAGCGCCGCCTTCAGGCCGGGCACCTGTGGATCTTCTCGAACGAGGTCGACGTCGCATCCACCCCGCTCACGGCTTTCGAACCGGGCGCGCAGGTGCAGGTGATGTCGAGCGGCGGCCGCTTTCTCGGCTACGCATACGTCAATCCGCGCACGCTCATCAGCGCCCGCCTGCTCGGCAGCGATCCCGGCTTTCCGCCCGGCAAGTCGCTCCTCGTGCACCGCTTAAAGGTTGCGCTTGCACTCAGGGAACGGCTTTTCAGCGCGCCGTTCTACCGCCTCGCCTTCGGCGAAGCAGACCGGCTGCCGGGTCTCGTGGTCGATCGCTACGGCGACGTCCTGGTTGCGCAAATCGGGACTGCCGGCATGGAAGTCCAGAAGACGGAAATACAGGAAGCGCTGGTGAAGGTCGTCGCTCCGAAGGCGCTGCTGTGGAAGAACGATTCACCCGTTCGGGCGCTGGAAGGCCTCGAGCGCCACGTCGAGGCGGCGTTCGGCGCGGTGCCGGACGTCGTCGACGTTCCGGAGGGCGGCGTAAAATTCCGCGTACCGCTCGCCACGGGCCAGAAAACCGGCTGGTATTTCGACCAGACCGCCAACCGCGCGATGCTCGCACGCCACGCGCGAGGGGCGCGCGTGCTCGATGTCTTCAGTCATGCCGGCGGATTCGGTCTGCAGGCCGGTCGCGCCGGCGCTGCGGCCGTGACCTGCATCGACTCCTCCGCCATCGCGCTCGCGGCAGCCGCGACGACGGCGGAGGCCAACGGCCTCCAGGCCGAGTTGCTCGAAGGCGATGCTTTCGAGACGTTGCAGGCGCTCATCGCGGACCGCCGGAAATTCGACGTCGTCGTCGTCGATCCGCCGGCCTTCATCAAGCGCCGCAAGGACCATCCCAAGGGACTTGCCGCCTACCGGCGGATCAACCTGCTTGCCATGCGACTCCTCTACTATGACGGACTCCTGATGTCCTGTTCCTGCTCCTATCACCTCGCGCCGGGGGAACTGACAGACGCGGTCCAGCGTGCCGCACGGCACCTGGGCCGGTTCGCGCAGCTCATCGGCGTGGGCGCGCAGTCGCCGGATCATCCCGTCCACCCGGCGATCGACGAGACCCGGTACCTGCGTGCCTTCCTGTTCCGGGTGACCGACTGATGCTCATCTACCCCGAAATCGACCCTGTGGCCTTCGCAATCGGCCCGGTCAAGGTGCATTGGTACGGACTGATGTACGTGGTCGGTTTCATCGCAGGATGGTGGCTTGCGCGACGGCGGGCCGCCCTGCCGGGTTCAACCTGGAAGCCGGTCGATGTGGACGACCTCATCTTCTTTGCCGCAGTCGGCGTGATCGTCGGCGGGCGCCTCGGTTGGATCCTCGTGTACGGATTCGACTCGCTGCGCGCGGATCCGCTCGCGATATTCCGGATCTGGCAGGGCGGCATGTCCTTCCATGGCGGCCTGGCCGGCGTCATGTGCGCAATCGCGCTTTTTGCCTGGCGGCGCCACCGACGCGTTGCGGACGTCTTCGACTTCACGGCGCCGCTGCCCGCCGTCGGACTCTTCGCGGGCCGGATCGGGAATTTCATCAACGGCGAGCTCTGGGGCAAGCCGACCGACCTGCCCTGGGGCATGCTGGTGAACGGCCGGGTCCTCCATCCGTCACAGCTCTACGAAGCCACACTGGAGGGCATCGTCATGTTCGCGATCCTGTGGTGGTTCACGGCGCGACCGAGGCCACGCCTCGCGCCCGCGGGACTCTTTCTCACGCTCTATGCGATATTCCGGATCGTGGTTGAATTCGTGCGCGTTCCGGACCAGGACATTGGCTATCTCGCTTTCGGCTGGCTGACGATGGGCCAGCTGCTCTCACTGCCGGTGCTTGTCGCGGGCCTGTCGATGTTTGCCTTCGCTTACGCGCGCCGCGTGCCGTCCGGGAACTACGCCTGAAATGCACACCTACCTCGACCTGATGCGCCAGGTGCGCGAGCGCGGAGCCCGCAAGACGGATCGCACGGGCACCGGCACACTGTCGTTGTTCGGGCAACAGCTGCGCTTCGACCTTGCGGCCGGCTTTCCGCTCGTCACCACGAAGCGCGTGCACTTGAGGTCCGTGATCGAGGAACTCCTGTGGTTCCTGCGTGGCGAGACTAACGTGCGTTCCCTGCAGGAAAAAGGCGTTTCGATCTGGAACGAGTGGGCGGACGGGCAGGGCGATCTAGGTCCTGTCTACGGCCGCCAGTGGCGCGCCTGGCAGGCCGCGGACGGCCGGCACATCGACCAGATCGCCTGCGTTATCGACCAGTTGCGCAATGACCCGGACTCCCGCCGCATCATCGTGAGCGCATGGAACGTAGGCGAGCTCGACCGCATGGCGCTTGCACCCTGCCACTGCCTCATGCAGTTTCATGTCGCGGACAGCCGACTCTCCTGCCAGGTCTACCAGAGGAGCGCCGATCTCTTCCTCGGCGTGCCGTTCAACATCGCTTCGTATGCGTTCCTGACGCACATCCTCGCGCAGCAGGCCGATCTCTCGGTCGGCGACCTGGTCTGGACCGGCGGAGACTGCCATCTGTACCTGAATCACCTCACTCAGGCCGACACGCAGCTTGCGCGCGTGCCGCAGCCGTTGCCGACGCTGGCGCTGCTGCGCCGTCCCGCGGACGTCGCCGACTACCGCTACGAGGATTTCCAGGTCCTCGGCTACGAGCCGCATGCGGCGATCCGCGCGCCCGTCGCGATCTGAGCCCGCGCCGTGATCGGCGCTCCGGTCGCGATCGTCGCGATGGCCGACAATGGCGTGATCGGGCACGCCAACGGGCTGCCGTGGCATCTTCCCGAGGACCTGAAGCGATTCAAGTCACTTACCCTCGGCCATGCGGTCCTCATGGGGCGGCGGACCTTCGAATCGATCGGCAAGGCGCTCCCGGGCCGGCGCAATTTCGTTCTGACCCGCAATGCGTCCTGGCGCGCGGCAGGGTGTGAAACCGTCGCCTCGGTCGATGCCGTGCTTGCGGCGGCGGACGTCTCGAAGCTCTTCGTGATCGGCGGCGCGGAAGTCTTTTCGGCCTGCTGGCCGCTGGTCGGGCGCCTCGAGCTGACGGAAGTCCATGCGATGATCGATGGCGACACGTGGCTGGACGGTTTCGACCGGGGTCAGTGGCGCGAGGTCTCCCGTGAAACGCATGCCGCGGATGCGAGGCACGCCTTCCGGTTCAGTTTCGTGACGCTCCTCAGGCCTTGAGTTCGCCGGCGATCAACTCGACCGCGCGCCAGCAGTCCTCGTATGAATTGTAGAGCGGCGCGGGTGCGAGCCGGATGGCATCGGGCTCGCGCCAGTCGCAGGTGAGGCCACGAGCCAGCAGGCGGTCGAACAGGGCGCGGCCGTCGCCGCGCTTGCTGCGCAGCCTCACCGAGAGTTGTGCGCCCCGCTGCTGCGGATCGCGCGGTGTCAGTATCTCGACGCGGTCCCCGAGGCGCGTGTCGAGCAGCCGCTCGAGCCATCCGGTCAGGGAAACCGATCGTGTTCGCAGGGCCGCAAGACCCGCGGTGGCAAACTGGGCAAACGAGGCCTGCAGGGGGACCATTCCCAGGAGCGGATTGTTGCTGACCTGCCAGCCGGCGGCGCCGCGATACGGCCGGAATTCCGCCGCCATCTCAAAGCGTGTTTCAAGGTCGTTGCCCCACCAGCCCGAGAGCCTGGGCGCTTTGGAGTCAAAATGTCGCTCGTGAACGAAAGCGCCGGCCGTCGCGCCCGGGCCGCCGTTCAGGTACTTGTACGAACACCAGGCCGCGAAATCCACGTCCCAGTCGTGAAGCGCCAGCGGCAGGTTGCCGATCGCATGCGCAAGGTCGAAACCCATGATCGCACCCACACGATGAGCCGCATCCGTCAGTGCCCGCATGTCGAGCCGCTGGCCGGTCAGGTACTGGACGCCAGGCAACAGGACGAGCGCAAGCCGTGGTCCGATCCGCTCTATCTCGGCCACGAGCTCCTCCTGGCGCAGGAGATGTCCGCCCGCGCGCGGCGCGGCCTGGACACAGGACGACGCGGGTTCTAGTCCATGCCACTGCAGCTGCGAGACGACCGCGTAGCGGTCGGATGGAAAGGCTCCGCGTTCAATCAGGACGACGTGCCGCTCGCGCGTCGGCCGGTAGAAGCTCGCCATGAGCAGGTGCAGGTTGATCGTGAGCGAGTTCATCACGATGACCTCTGCCTGCTTTGCGCCGGCGAGCGCCGCCGCCGTCGGCGCCAGGCGCTCGTGCAGGTTGAGCCAGTCAGCCTCTGGGTCGTGGTAGCCCAGGACGCCGAGCCGCTGCCATTGCGCCATGAAGGCGGTCACGTCGTCGGCCGCGCGACGGGGCTGCAGGCCGAGGGAATTACCGCAGAGGTAGACGACCTCGCCTCCATCGGGTCGGCGCGGGAAATGGAATTCGGCCCGGCGCGCCGTCCACGGATCCGCGGCGTCGCGAGCTTGCGCGGCCTCGCGTGTCGTATCTGCCGTCATTCGGTCCGCACCGGATAGAGTAGCGGCCTGGACGGTGCGGCGTCGGCCAGGAAAGGCGGTATCTGGAGATCGAGCAGGTAGAGGCCGTCCTCGATCGCGGGATCGATCCAGGCGAGCTCGGTAATGCTTGCGCGCGGCCGCCGGGATTCGCGGGAGTCGCGCGAGCCGGGCGGCAGGCCGAAGAAAAGCCGGTGCGCTGTCAGCCGCCCACTGTCTTCAGCGCGATCCGCCGACGGCAGGTCGAGCACCAGCGTCTCGATCCGCTGCTCGACGAGCCAGGCCGCCGCCTGCCTTGAAAGATACGGCGCGGGCGCCGGTCCCTGGTACGCGCGCAGCGGACCGTCGCCGCCGACCAGAGTCCGGACGACCAGCGCGCCAGGCCGGGGTCCCGTGTGCCGCCCGAATGCCTCGCCCAGCGCGGCCGCCGTGACCAGGCGATCATCCGGCTCCGGCTGCGGGTCACTGTCTTCTGTCGCATTGACTGCCTTGGCCGGAACGACGGTGACGAGCAGGGCCAGCTGCACGCCGCCCGGCAAGCGTTCACTGACTGCGACTCGCTCGTCGGTCACGTGGCCGATGCATTCCGTGTGCGTGCCGTTGCAATGCGGCGCCAAAGTCAACAGCTCGCAATTGCAACTGCCGCCCCTGCGCGTGTCGCCCACAAAGTCGCCGGCGCAAAGTGGCCGGGATTCCGCCCGGGGCGCGCCGAAAAATGCGGGTTGAGAGCCTGTAAAATCAAGCGGAATCGCGATCGAGAGGGGCCTTGAAAAGTCGACGCGGAGCCTTCGGCCCTGGGCCTCGAATCGCATGACGGTCATCGTGTCATTATAGTCACCCGACGGAACCCGGCAGGCCGTAAGCCGGTCTGAGGTACGGGACCGGAAGAGGAAAGCTTCATGGCGCTGCGCGCCGCACTCCTGACCTGCGCAATCATCGCCGCGATGCCCGCCATCGCGGACGACAGCCTGCCGACTGAGGAGGCAGCGGCCTGGACCCGGCACGAAGTGAACTTTCTCTACATGGGCTTCACCACTCGCTACACCTGCGGCGGTTTGAAGAGCAAGGTCCGGCTACTGCTCAAGCACATGGGCGTGCGCGACGACGTCAAGATTCTCGAGCGGGGCTGCGAGTACGGTTATCAGAAAGTCGCCGACTTCCCGAAGCTGAAGATTACGTTCTATGCTCCGACGATCCCCAAGGAGGGCGACAAGGATGTCGGGGAGCCCGTGCTTGGTGTCTGGAAGCCGATCGTAATCAAGCGCAATTCGCCGAAAGGTCTGGAAATGGGGGACTGCGAGCTCGTGGAGCTGTTCCGAGACCGCATCATGCCCAAGTTCCTGACGCGCTCGATGGAAGGCGACATCAACTGCATTCCCCACCAGCTGGTCGGGAATCGCATCGACCTGCGGTTTGAAGTCCTGACCGGCGTGCAACCGGTCGATACAAGCCAGGCCCAGAATCGCTGATCAGCTGGCTGCGCGCCGTCTCGCTGCGCAGGGCAGGCTGACAGGTTCCCCGTCCAGGTCCAGGCGTATCGCGGTCAGCGCGCCACCCCAGACGCAGCCCGTGTCCAGGCAGCGCAACCCCGGTTCCGCGAGATAGCCGAGCGCAGACCAGTGTCCGAACACGAGCGCGTCCTGGCGGGTGGCGCGTTCCGGATGGCGGAACCAGGGCATGCTGCCCGCCGGGGCGTCTGCGATCGTTCCCTTATACGAGAGCATGAGCCGTCCCTTGCGGTCGACCAGGCGCAGGCGCGTCAGGCAATTGACGATGAACCGAAGTCGGCCGGTGCCATCGAGGGCGGGTGACCAGCAGTCGGGTTGGTTGCCGTACATCGACTCGAGCAGTCCCCTGGCGTCCTCGCGCAGGGCGCGCTCCGCTTCCCGCGCGCAGGCTTGCGCCTGGGCCAGGGTCCATTGCGGCGGCAGCCCGGCATGGATCAGCGTCCAGCCAATTCTGGCTTCGCGATAAAGCAACGGCCGCGACGCGAGCCACGCGAGCAGCTCGTCCGCATCGGGTGCGTCGAGAATCGCCTCGAGTTCCGGTTCTCGCCGCTTGACGGTCTTCGGCGCGAAGGCCATCGCGAGCAGGTGCAGGTCGTGGTTGCCGAGTACGACGGTCACTGAGCGGCCCAGCGCCTTGACCTCGCGCAACACCGCGAGCGAGGCGGGGCCTCGGTTCACCAGGTCGCCAGTGAGCCAGAGCCGGTCCCGTCCGGCATCGAACCGGAGGCGCTCGAGCAGCGCCATGAATTCCGCGTGGCAGCCCTGCAGGTCGCCGATGGCGTAGTGGGCCATGATCGACCTAGTGGATCGTGCCGGGAATTGCGAGCGTAAACGCCGGGATCGGGGCGTCGAAGCGCACACCGTTGTCCGCGACCATCTGGTAGGAGCCCTGCATGGATCCGACCGGGGTTTCGAGCACGGCGCCGCTCGTGTAGCGGAAACCCTGTCCCGGCATCAGGTGCGGTTGTTCGCCGACGACGCCTTCGCCCCGGACCTCCTGCACCCGGCCGTTGGCGTCCGTGATGACCCAATGGCGCGTGAGCAGCTTGGCCGGCACCGTGCCGCGGTTGCGGATCGTGATGGTGTAGGCGAACACGTAGCGGCGCTCCTCGGGGTCCGACTGGTCCTCGAGGTAACGGGTGTCGACATTGACCGTGATCAGGTTTTCGCCCGGCTCGTCCATTCCCTGCCTAGCGAAGACGGACGCCCAAAACATCGCAGGGGGCGGCGTGCAGCACGGTGTCCTCCGTGAGATTGACGAGGATCGAGGGACCGCGCCGCTCGCGGCAGCCGATCACGATGAGATCCGACTTCTGCTCCTGCGCCGCGCGCACGATCTCGGCCTTGATGTTACCCGCAGCGACCTGGCGCCGAGCCGTGCCGATGCCGAGCTTCGAGGAGAATTCTTCGAGCCGCTGTGTCGCGCGCTGCACGAGCTCCTCCTCGATCTGGACCGCGGGCAGGAGCGTCTCTCCCATCGGCTCGACTGGCACGTATTCGACGACGTGCAGGACCGAGAGCTCGGCACCCATCAGCGCGGCGAGGTCGCGGGCGCGGGCGCCGATCTGCTCGGACTGCTCGCCGAGGTCCACGACCAGCAGGATCCTGCGGTAAATACTCATGCCGAAGTCATTATAGCGCCGCCAGGCGCGCGAATTCGGCTGGCGCGAGCGTTTCGGGGCGGCGCCCGGGATCGACGCCGGCCGCGGCGAATTGCCCGGGGTCGACGAGACCGCGCAGCGAGTTCCTGAGCGTCTTGCGGCGCATTGAGAATGCTGCGGCGACGACGCGCGCGAACCGCGCCGGATCCGGGAGCGGAAACGGGGAGGCCTCGTGCGGCACGAGGCGGACAATCGCCGAATCAACCGCGGGAGGTGGCTGGAATGCACCGCGCCCGACACGAAAGAGCGCGTCCGCGCGGCATGCCGCGGCGAGCATCACGGTCAGGCGGCCATAGGTCTTGCCGCCCGGCGGCGCGACGATCCGATCGACGACCTCCTTCTGGAGCATGAAATGCATGTCCTGTATGACTGTTCGCGATTCGAGCAGGTGGAACAGGAGCGGTGTAGAAATGTTGTATGGCAGGTTGCCGCAGACGCGAAGGCGGGGGCCCGCGCCATGCAGCCTGCCGAAATCCACATCGAGCACGTCCGCCTCGTGTACGACCAGGTCGCCAGCGCCGGCCGTGTTCTCGCGCAGCAATGGAATCAGGTCGCGGTCAATTTCGATGACTTCAACGCGGCCGCATAGCTCCAGCAGCGGCCGCGTGAGCGCGCCGCGGCCGGGCCCGATTTCGACGATGCGCTCGCCCGGCCGGGGTCCGATCGCCGTGACGATGCGCGCGAGCACGCCGGGGTCATGCAGGAAATGCTGGCCAAGGCGCTTGCGCGCGCGGATCACTTCAGGGCGATCCGAGCTGCTGCGCGAGCCGGATTGCCTCGAACAGGCTGCCAGGATCCGCGCGCCCAGTCGCGGCAAGTTCGAGGGCCGTGCCATGGTCGACCGAGACGCGATGGAACGGCAGGCCGAGCGTCACGTTGACCGTGCGGCCGAAGCCCGAATGCTTGATGACGGGCAGTCCCTGGTCGTGGAACATCGCGAGCACGGCGTCTGCACCCGCGAGCGACGCAGGCGTGAATGCCGTGTCGGCGGGCACCGGGCCCGTGACTGCCAGGCCGCGCTCGCGCAGCGCGGCGATGACTGGCGCAATCACCTCAATTTCTTCGCGGCCGAGGTGGCCGCCTTCGCCTGCGTGCGGGTTGAGTCCGCAAACAAGTATTCGCGGCGCGGCGAGGCGGAAGGAATTTCGCAGACCGTGATCCAGAACCGTGAGGATGCGCTCGAGCGATTGGCGCGTGACGTGCCGGGGCACCTCTGAAATGGGCAAGTGTGTGGTTGCAAGCGCTACGCGCAGCGTCCCGGCGACCAGCAGCATCACCGGCTGGGCGACGCCGGACTTCGCGGCCAGGTACTCCGTATGCCCCTGGAACGCGATGCCGGCATCGTTGATTGAGGATTTCTGTACCGGGGCCGTCACCATCGCGGCGAAGCGCCCGGCGAGGCAGCCCTCGGCGGCGGCGTCAATCGTAGCGAGGACGTAGCGGGCGTTCGCGGGGTCCGGGCGGCCGGGCTTCGCTTCGCGGACGAGACTGGCCGGCAGCACGGGCAGCGTTCCCGCGCGGTGCGGTGCGGGCGGTGCGCCCTCGTGCCAGGCGACGGGCCTCAGGCGCAGGCCGAGCAGCTCGGCGCGCGCGGCAAGCATTTCCGGGTCACCGGCGAAGATGAGTTCACAGGGCCAGTCGGCAAGCGCGGCGGCCAGCGCGAGGTCGGGGCCGATTCCGGCAGGCTCGCCGGTCGCGACGACGAGGCGCCGGGCGCTCAGGGGTTCCTGATCTCGACGTAGGCCTCGTCGCGCAGTCGTCGCAGCCACAACTCGGTCTCCTCGTCGACCTTGCTTTCCCGCAGCGCCGTCAGCACCCGCTGCCGGCGCAGCTCGTCGCTCTGGTCGTGCGTGCGACGGCCCAGGAGCTGGACGATATGCCATCCGTACTGGCTGCGAAATGGCTCGCTGATCTCGTTTTCCTTGAGCCCTGCGAGCACGTTCTCGAACTCAGGGTCGAATGTGCCGGGCGAATTCCAGCCGAGGTCGCCGCCGCGGCTCGCGGAGCCGGGATCCTCCGAGGTCACGCTGGCCAGTGCGCCGAAATCTTCGCCCGCGAGGATGCGGTCGCGCAGCGCCGAGAGCCGCTGACGCGTCGTCGCATCGTCCTGCACCTCGTTCGGGCGCATGAGGATATGGCGCGAATGGATCTGCTCGACCATGACCGGGCCACTATCGCTACCGCGGGTGTCGTCGAGTCGAACGACGTGAAACCCGGTCGGCGTGCGGACCGGCTCGCTGACATCGCCCGGCTTCATGTTGGCGACTAGGTCCCCGATGAATTGCGGCAGCTGGTTCATGTGCCTCCAGCCGAGCTTCCCGCGCTCGAGAGCCGATTGCGCCTTGGAATAGGCGATCGCGAGCTGGCCGAAATCCTCTCCAGCCAGCGCGCGCCGGCGAATATCGCGCGCGAGTCCCTCGACTTTCGCCATCTCCTCCACGGTCGCGGTCTCCGGCAGGGACAGCAGGATGTGCGACACGTCGTACTCGGTATTCGTGTCCGCCTGGCCGGCGTCGCGCTCGAGCGCCTGGTCGAGCTCTCGCGGCGATACGTAGATGCGTGGGTACACGTCGCGCTGCCTGAGCAGGGTGAGCATGATCTCCCTGCGCATTTCCTCCCGGTAGCCTGCATAGTCGAGACCCTGTTGCTCGAGCGCGAGCGGCATCTGCTCGAAGGGGATGTTGTTGCGCTTGGCGACGTCCCGCAGCGCCTCATTCAGCATTTCGTCGGACACCTGTACGCCGAGCCGGGTCGCGCGCTGCACCTGGATTTCCTGCAGCACCAGGCGCTCGAGCACCTGCTGCCGGATGACGTCTGGGGGAGGCAGCTGCGTGCCCTGGCCGCGCAGGCGCTCGCCGATGAGCGCGGTCTGCGTGTCCAGCTGGCTCTGCAGCACGACGCCCTCGTTGACGATGGCCACGACGCGATCGAGCGCGACCCCAGTCGAGGACAGGTCGCGCGTCTGCGCAAGGGCGGCGCCCGCCGGCAGGAGCATGCACAGGAAGCCAGTGAGGATACGGCTCATGATTCGCCCGGGTCAGGGTGGGGTGATTTCGGAAGCGGGGGAGTATCCCCGAATGCCGTGTTCCAGGAAAGAGTCGTTGCGGGTTCCGACCGACGAGAGCCCATTGAGTTCCACCTGCAGCAGCACCGAGTTATCGTTCTCGCCCGTGCGGTTAGACACGTAGTTGCGGGCGAGCAGGCGCACGCGCCAGCAACAGCCACCGTACTCGAACCCTGCGAATCGATCGATCGACTTGTTTTCCTTGGTGGAATACACCTGGCGTGCGTACAGCTGCCAGCTCGGCGACAGGCGCCAGGCGAAAGCCGCGTCCCATTGCTCGAGCAGGCTCTCGCGGTAGCGGTAGCCGAGGTTAACGACGGTGTCGGGGCCCGCCCGGTACTGGACGCTCGCCTCTCCACGCAGCGTGTTCGACTGCTCGCCGTCGTATTCCATCGCGACGCGAGCGCTCCAGTCACGCCAGGCGGTCAGCTCGATCTCGCCGACGAGGTTCGAGGCATTGCGTGACTCCGCCACTTCGCCCGGCAGGACGACTCGCGGGCTGTCGAAATAGAAGCGCTGGCCGACCGTCGCCGTGAGGTATTGCTGGCCGCTGTCCGCGCGCAGCAGCCGCGTCGTGAGGCCGGCGGCCAGTTCATTCGCATCGCCCAGCCGGTCGGCGCCTACGTAGCGATTGGTGCGGAAGAGCTGGACGAGGTTGAGGTCCGGCAGCGCCGTGTCGAACACCGGCAGGTCGTCCTGGTTGCGGAACGGAATCCAGGTATAGCGGAACCTCGGCTCGAGCGTCTGTACAAACCGACTGGGCGAGCCCGCCTCGCGTTCGAACACGAGTCCCGCGTCGAGCGACAGGATCGGCGCCGTACGGTCGGGCGAATCGTCCGCCGTGGGCGCCGTGCCGGACAGCTGGTATGCGGTCGCGCGCCATGCGGCGCTCGGCTCGAAATGATAGCCGGCGCCTCCAAGCGGCCAGGAGATACGCGGCATGGCGTCGGCACGCAGCCCCGTAACGCCCTCGTCGCGCTCGAACCAGACCGTCTCGGCGTCGAACGATGCCTCGATTCCGCCAGGCAATGGCCAGAGTCCGGTGAATGCGACCTGCGGCAGCCGCGAATACGGGCGATCGAGCGGATCCACGCCGAAGTCGATCGTCTGGAAATCCTGCACGCGTCCGTCAAGCCTCCAGCGCTGGCCGAGCCAGGCGAGGTGAACGTAACGGTCGAGGAACGTGATGCTCGTGCCGTCGGGCCCGAGCCCGAAGTCCTCGAAATAGCGGCTGTCGCTCGCATCCGACAGGTCCGCCTCGATGCGCAAGCGTTCGGTCAGGTCGGTGCGATGCCAGAGTGTCGAGAGCCGGCGGCCGCTGCCTGTGAGGTTGTCGTCGGGCAGGAAATCGGTGTCGAACTTGCCTCGGCTGCGGTCGGTCAGGTAGCGATAGGCGGCGCCGAGGCCGAAGCCGCGGCGCGAGAACAGGAAGGGCGTCAGCGTCAAGTCGTAGTTCGGGGCGAGATCCAGGTAATAGGGTACGCCGATCTCGAAGCCGCTCTTGTCGGAGTTGCCGAAAGACGGAAACAGGAAGCCTGACTTGCGCGCCTCGCCCACCGGGAACGTGATCACGGGCGCGTACAGGATCGGGACGCCCTTGAGGTCGATGCGGACGTTCCTGCCCTTCCCCTGTTGGGATTTCTGGTCAATGTCGATTGCGGTGGCCCGAAGCTCCCAGTCGGTGTTGCCGGCCGGGCAGGTCGTGAAGCGAACGTCGCGGAGCTTGAGATCGCCTTCGGGAGTCATCTGGAGCGTCGCCGCCGAACCGCGGGCGGGCCGCTGCGGCAGCTCGAATTCCGCGCCGGTGAACTGGCTCGTGCCGAGTGCGTTCCAGCTGCCGGATCCGCCTTTCAGGCGGATATCGGGCGAGCGGTACTCCACGTCGCCTTCGACCTCGAATCGGCGTTCGGAGGCGTCGTATGTTGCGGATTCGGCGGACAGCTCGCGATCGCCCTGGACAATCGTGACGCCGCCCGTGAGCTTCGCATCACCCTCGCGCGTCATCTCGGCGCCGCCGCTCTTGACCTGGACAGGCAGGTCCCGGTTTTCCCCGGTCTTGGACTCATTCACGGCCGGCGCGACGGCGGAAGCCGGCTCGGCGGCGGCCGGCCGGACGCATTCGTCGGCGGCGGCCTGCGGCAGCACGCCGGTCATTGCAAGCAAGGCGATGACGCTTCGGGAATTCACTGGAGCCGGGAAGTCTATAATGCGGGCACCCCGGCCGTCGCCTGCGCATGACCACGAACGACAACGCCGATCCGCGGCTGCAAAGACTTGAACGGTGGATCGCGGGCCTGCCGGGCCCGCCGGTCGATCGCGTTGTGCCCGCGTCCGCCGATGCGAGCTTCCGGCGTTACTTCCGAGTCCACCGCGGCGACGCCACGCAGATCGCCATGGACGCGCCGCCGGAGCGCGAGAGCCTCGATGCCTGGCTTCGAGTCGCGCGGATCCTCGCTACGACGGGCGTGCACGTCCCGCCGGTGCTCGCCGTCGATGCCGAACAGGGCTTTGTGCTGATCGGGGACCTGGGGCGGCATCATTACCTCGAGGCGCTCAACCAGGGCGCGGATCCCGAGCAGCTGTACGCGGACGCCGTGGACGCGCTCGTTCGCATGCAGGCCGCGGAACCTGCCGCAATCGCGGAGCTGCCGTCTTACGATCGCGAACTCCTGATGCGGGAGCTCGAACTCTTCACGGACTGGTTCGTCTCGCGCCATCTGTCGCTCGCGCCGGACGGCGCCGAGCGTGCGGCGATTTCCGGGGCGTTCGAATGGCTCTGCGACCAGGCGCTTGCGCAGCCCGTGGTGTTCGTTCATCGCGACTATCACTCGCGCAACCTCCTCGTGTGCCCCGACGGCAACCCGGGCATCGTCGATTTCCAGGACGCCGTTCGCGGGCCCATCAGCTATGACCTCGTGTCGCTGCTCAAGGATTGCTATGTCGTCTGGCCGCGCAAGCAGCTGCTTGCGTGGCTGGATCGCTACCGTGCGCAGGCGGCCGCTGCAGGGCTCGACGTGGCCGGCGACCGCGAGCAATTCCGGCAGTGGTTCGACCGCACGGGGTTGCAGCGGCACCTCAAGGTGCTAGGGATCTTTGCCCGGCTCTGGCATCGTGACGGCAAGCCGGGATATCTCGGTGACTTGCCCCGGGTTCTGGACTACACGTTGGAGGTGACGTCGACGCTTCCGGAACTTGCCGACTTCGACGCATACCTTCGCCGGCAAGTCGTGCCCGCGTTTTCCGCCGTGTCCCGACGCGCGGGCCATATGCGTTGAAGGCCATTATCCTGGCCGCGGGACGCGGCGAACGCATGCGACCGCTGACCGAGAAGCTGCCGAAGCCGTTGCTCCTGGTGGGAGGCCACCGGTTGATTGAATATCACCTTGCGGCCCTCGCGGAGTCCGGAATCCGCGACGTGGTCATCAATCTCTCGTGGTACGGAGAGCGCATCCGCGAGGCGATAGGCGACGGCGATTCGCGCGGGCTTGCGATTCGCTACAGCGACGAGGGACCCGAGCCGCTGGGCACCGGCGGCGGATTGTTTGCCGCGCTGCCGCTGCTCGGCGACGCGCCATTCCTGGTGGTCAATGGCGATGTCTGGTCGGACTTCGCGCTGCGGATGCTCCGGCCAAAGCCCGAATCGCTCGCGCACCTCGTCCTGGTCGACAACCCGGAACATCATCCTGACGGTGACTACGGACTGGGACCCGGCGGCCGCGCGAACGATGGACCGGACCGGCTCACTTACTCGGGCATCTCGTTGCTGGATCCGGGGCTTTTCGACGCATGCGAGTCCGGCGTCTTTGACCTGAAGCCGCTGCTCGATCGGGCGCTGGCTGCGGGCCGGCTCACGGCCCAACGCCATGATGGCGTTTGGCGCGATGTCGGTACGCCCGCAAGGCTTTCGGCGCTTGACGCGGAATTGCGCCTCGGAAAAGCCAGACACCCCGTGCTCTCGTCCCCGGTCGGCTAAAATGTCCTGATTGCCAGCGCGGGATACATGACAAGTGGCTGATCTAAAAGGAATTTCTGTGCGAGTTGAGCGGCGGACCGTGAAGAGCGGCGAAAAGTTCGTCACGCCGCATGGATTCACAGCGATCCGCGACGGCATCAAAAGAAGTGCCGCGAGCTTGCCCTTCGCGCCAGGCATCAAGCCACGCTGGCTGCGCGCGCCGCTCGCGACCGGTGTGCGCTACGAGGCCCTCCGGCGCACGGTGCGCGAGCATCGGCTCAGCACAGTCTGCGAGGAGGCGCATTGCCCGAACATCGGTGAATGCTGGAATGCGGGCACTGCGACGCTCCTGCTCATGGGGTCGGTCTGCACGCGTGCCTGCCGCTTCTGCGCGGTGGACACCGGCAATCCGCGAGGCTGGCTGGACGCGGATGAACCGGCCAACGCGGCGCGAACAGTTGCATTGATGAATCTTGGTTATGTCGTCCTGACGTCCGTGGACCGCGACGACCTGCCCGACGGAGGTGCGGCACATTTCGCAGCCTGCGTGCACGCCATCAAGCGCGAAAGCCCGCGCACCGCGGTCGAAGCCTTGACGCCTGACTTCCAGGGCGTGCTGACCGACGTCGCGACCGTGGTCGATTCGGGGCTGGATGTGTTCGCGCAAAACGTCGAAACAGTCGAGCGGCTAACTCATGCCGTGCGCGACCCGCGCGCGGGCTACCGGCAGACGCTCGGCGTGCTCGCGCATGCCAAGCGCCATCGCCCGGGCGTCATCACGAAGACGAGCCTGATGCTCGGACTCGGCGAGTCCACCGACGAACTGCTGCAGACGATGGACGACCTGCGCGCCATCGGATGCGACGTCCTGACACTTGGCCAGTACCTGCGGCCGACGGCGAATCACATACCGGTCGAGCGCTACGTGACGCCGGAGGAATTCCTCCGGCTGCGAAACGCGGCCCTGGAACGTGGGTTCCTCGAATGCGTGTCCGGCCCGATGGTGCGTTCGAGCTATCGCGCAGAGCGCGCGCTCGCCGGCAACAACTGCGGCATTCCGGCGGCGTGATGCACCCGTTCCCGCACCGCTACCGGGTCCGGATCGGCGCGGCGCCTGAAGGCGAGCTCAGCCTCAGCGCGGAGGGACTCCATGAAATCCGCTCCTTGCCGCCGCCGGAATTCGGCGGCCCCGGCGGTTTCTGGTCGCCGGAAACGCTGCTGCTCGCCGCGACGGGCGACTGCGCTCTGCTGACGTTTCGCGCGATCGCGAAGGCTTCGCGCTTCGAATGGCGCGAGTTGTCGGCTGAAGTCGAGGGCGTCCTCGAACGCATCGAAGGCATCAGCCGTTTCACGCAGGTCACCATTCACGTGCGCCTCGTCGTCCCCAAGGGCGCGGATCCCGAGCGCGCGCAGCGCCTGCTCGAAAAAGCGGAGCAGGGCTGTCCCGTCTCCAATTCGCTGACCGCCGCAAGACACCTGCACTGTGAAGTCGTGGAGGCCGAGTGAACGCGATCGTCCGGCGACTCGGCCGCGTGGACTATGCGCCGACCTGGCGGGCGATGCAGGCGTTCACCGATGGGCGGGACACGGGTACGCCGGACGAGCTCTGGTTGCTCGAGCACGCGCCCGTGTTCACGCAGGGACTGAACGGCAAGGCGAGCACCTGCTCGCGACCGGCGACATCCGGGTGGTCGGCCTTGACCGCGGCGGCCAGGTGACCTATCATGGGCGGACAGCTCGTGATGTACGCCCTCGTCGACCTGCGCCGCTGGGGTATCGGCGTGCGCGGGCTCGTCCTGGCGCTGAGAATTCAGTCATCGCGCTCGCGGCGAGCCACGGGATTGCGGCTGAGGGCCGGCGCGAGGCGCCCGGTGTCTATGTGCGCGGCCGGAGCCTGGCGAGCATTGGTCTCCGGGTCCGCGGTGGCTGCAGCTACCGGGGGCTCGTGCTGAATGTCGATATGGATCTCGAGCCGTTCGCCGAAAACCACTGTGGCATGGAAGGCCTCGCGATGGCAGCTCGTGGACGAGGCGCTGCCCTGGACGTCACCGGGGCGGCTGCTGAACTCGCGTGGCTCGCCTTCGAGGCGCTCGGCTCGACTGGGACGAACTCGGGAAGGCGCCGGCCGCCGGAAGCGTTACGGTGTCAAAGCGCGAACAGCACGACGCCGCTGTCCGTCAGGTCCTGATAATCCGGTCGAGCTGCGCGCGGCTCTGGCGCGAATCGTGTAGGTGAGCCCGAGGAAGCGACCCTGGCTGCTCGCGCGCTCGCTGATGCGCGACGCGTCGAGCGCCCCGGCGTGACGCTCGACGATCGCGAGCGTCAGCGTGCGGAACGATTCCGAGTCGCGGCCCATCACCTTGACCGGAAAGTCGCATGGAAACTCGAACAAGTCGTCGGTTGCGGTCATGCGGGCAGGGCGGTCGAGAATTCCCGCTGCGTCGCCTTGAAGCCCGCGTAGATCCTGCGGTACACGGGGCCAGGCACGCCGTCGCCCACGGGATTGCCGTCGAGCATGGTGACCGCGCGG
>CAWFXH010000004.1:0-110034 GCA_963819705.1 uncultured Gammaproteobacteria bacterium | reverse complement strand
ACGAGGGCCAGGCGGGGGACAACGTGGGGGTGCTGCTGCGCGGCACCAAGCGTGAGGAAGTGGAGCGCGGGCAGGTGCTGGCGAAGCCGGGCTCGATCAACCCGCACACCAACTTCGAGTGCGAGGTGTACGTGCTGACCAAGGAGGAGGGTGGCCGCCACACTCCGTTCTTCAAGGGCTACCGGCCGCAGTTCTACTTCCGCACCACCGACGTGACCGGGACCATCGAGCTGCCGGCGGGGGTGGAGATGGTGATGCCGGGGGACAACATCAAGATGGTGGTGGAGCTGATTGCGCCGATTGCGATGGAGGAGGGCCTGCGGTTCGCGATTCGCGAGGGCGGCCGTACCGTCGGCGCCGGCGTCGTCTCCAAGGTGTTGAAATAAGGAACGACGATGGCCACGAGTCAAAACATCCGCATCCGCCTGAAGGCCTTCGATCACAAGCTGATCGACACCTCGGCGCGGGAGATCGTCGAGACGGCGCGCCGCACCGGGGCGACCGTGCGCGGTCCCGTACCCCTGCCAACGAAGATCGAGCGCTTCACCGTGCTGGTTTCCCCGCACGCCGACAAGGACGCGCGCGACCAGTACGAGATCCGCACGCACAAGCGGCTTATGGACATCGTCAACCCGACCGACAAGACGGTCGATGCGTTGATGCGGCTCGAGCTGCCGGCGGGCGTGGACGTGCAGATCAAGTTGAACTGATTCAGGACGCCGCTATACTGGGCGGCTTTTTGCGGGGCCGGGAAATCCCGGCGCTTGGGACAGCACCGGCCAATTGCAGCCGGTGCGGTGAAAAAAGGATATAAATCATGACCATAGGTCTGGTCGGCCGCAAGGCCGGCATGACTCGGGTTTTCACCGATGCAGGCGATTCCCTGCCGGTGACGGTCATTGAGGCTCTGCCGAATCGCATCGTGCAGGTGAAGGATTCGAAGGCCGACGGCTATCGCGCCGTCCAGGTCACATTCGGCACCCGTCGCGCATCCCGGCTGACCAAGCCGGTCGCCGGGCACTACGCCAAGCCGGGCGTGTTGCCGGGAGAAAAGCTCGTCGAGTTCCGGCTCGCCGAGGGCGAGGGTGCGGACCTCAAGACGGGCGCCGAACTGAAGGTCGACCTGTTCAAGGAAGGCCAGATCGTCGACATCGCCGGGGCCACCATCGGCAAGGGCTATGCGGGCGTCATGAAGCGGCACGGCTTTGCCGGCGGCTATGCAAGTCACGGCGCGTCGGTCGTGCACCGCTCGCCGGGCTCGATCGGCCAACGCCAGACGCCGGGCCGCGTGTTCCCGGGCAAACGCATGGCGGGCCGCATGGGCGGCGTGAACCGCACCGTCGAGAACCTCAAGGTCGTACAGGTGGACCTTGAGCGCAACCTGCTGCTGGTCAGCGGATCCGTCCCGGGTGCCCCGGGCGGACGCGTCGTCATTCGCCCGTCGGTGAAGTCGGCGGCCCGCGGCAGGCGCAAGACCGTCAGCCCGGCGAAGAAGTGACCGGGGGACACTGGACATGAAGTTGAAGCTGGTGAATGGCGGGGCCAAGGGCTCCGAAATCGAACTCTCCGACGCGACCTTCGGCCGTGAGTTCAACGAGCCGCTGGTGCACCAGGTGCTGACGGCCTATGCGGCCGCGGGCCGCGCGGGCACCAAGGCGCAGCTGACCAAGGCGGAAGTCCGCGGCGGCGGCAAAAAGCCCTGGCGCCAGAAGGGCACGGGCCAGGCGCGCGCTGGCTCGATCAGGAGCCCGATCTGGGTCGGCGGCGGCCGCGCATTCGCGGCGAAGCCGCGAAGCTTCGCGCAGAAGGTCAACCGGAAGATGTATCGCGGCGCGATCCGTTCGATGCTGTCCGAGCTCGCGCGCACTGAGCGCCTGGTCGTGACTGGCGCGCTCGAGCTCGAGGCGCCGAAGACGAAGATGCTGGTCGGCAAGCTCGCGGAACTCGGGCTCGACCAGGTCCTGATCCTGATCGAGGCCTACGACGAAAAGCTTCATCTCGCGTCGCGCAACCTGATCGGTGTCGACGTCCGCACGGTCGCAAATCTCGACCCGCTTTCGCTCGCGCGCTACCCGAAAGTGCTCGCGACTGTCGGGGCGCTCCGGATGCTCGAGGAGAAGCTCGCATGAGGATGCCGTCGAAGGACTGGCTCGCGGGCGTCGTAATCGCCCCACACGTGTCGGAAAAGAGCGCGCGCGTCGCGACCGAGGGCAACCAGTACGTATTCCGCGTGCGCACGGATGCCACTAAGCCCGAGATCCGCGCCGCCGTCGAGTTCCTCTTCGAGGTGAAGGTGGACAAGGTGCGCGTCGTGAACCAGCCCGGCAAGTCGAAACGCTTCGGGCGCTCGCTCGGCCGCCGACAGGACTGGAAGAAGGCTTACGTGCGCCTCGAAGAGGGCCAGACAATCGAGTTGGGTGGCAGCGAGCGTGCGTGAAGCACGGCTGCATGACGGGATGGCAACATGGCACTGAAGAAACTCAAGCCGACATCGCCGGGAACGCGCTTTCAGCTGCGCCCGGACCGCTCACACCTGCATCGCGGCGGCCCGGTGCGTACGCTCGTGGCAGGCCACAAGTCGACCGGCGGGCGCAACAACGTCGGCCGGCTGACGACCCGTCACAAAGGCGCAGGCCACAAGCACAACTACCGCATGATCGACTTCCGCCGCGACAAGGACGGCATCGTCGCGAAGGTCGAGCGGCTCGAGTACGACCCGAACCGCTCCGCATATATTGCGCTGCTGCTCTACAAGGACGGCGAACGCCGCTACATCCTGGCGCCGAAGGGCGTGGCTGCCGGCGACGAGCTGCAATCGGGCGCCGATTCGCCGATCCGGGCAGGCAACTCGATGCAGCTTCGCCACATCCCCGTCGGCTCGATCGTGCACAACATCGAGTTGAAGCCCGGCAAGGGCGGCCAGCTCGCGCGCGCGGCCGGCAGTTCCGCGTCGTACTCAGGCCGCGAGGCAGGCAACGCCATTCTGCGACTCAAGTCCGGCGAGACGCGCAAGGTCAGCGTCGACTGCCGCGCGACAATCGGTGAGATCGGAAATGACGAGCACAACCTGCGCAGCTACGGCAAGGCCGGGGCCAAGCGCTGGCGCGGCATCCGTCCAACGGTGCGCGGCGTCGTGATGAACCCCGTTGACCACCCTCACGGCGGCGGCGAGGGCCGGTCCGGCCAGGGCAACCCGCACCCGGTATCGCCCTGGGGCTGGCACACCAAGGGCAAGAAGACGCGCAAGAACAAGCGCACCGACGCGTTCATCGTGCGGCGGCGGAAGTAAGGAGCGAGAGGGATGTCACGTTCGCTGAAGAAGGGCCCGTTCGTCGACCTGCACCTCGCAAAGAAGGTGCAGACCGCCCGCAACAAGAACGATCGCCGCCCGATCAAGACCTGGTCGAGGCGCTCGATGATCCTGCCCGACATGGTGGGGCTCACGATCGCCGTGCACAACGGCCGGCAGCACGTGCCGGTGCTAGTCACCGAGAACATGGTCGGCCACAAGCTCGGCGAATTCGCGCCTACGCGGATTTTCAGGAGCCACTCTTCGGCCAAGAAGGTCGAGGCGGCGGCGGAGTAAGGCTATGCAGGTATCAGCCACCTTGCGCCACGCGCGCATCTCGCCGCAGAAGTGCCGCCTCGTCGCGGACCTCGTGCGCGGCCAGCCGGTGGGCAACGCGCTCGCGCTGCTCGCGTACACGCCCAAGAAAGGCGCGAAGATCGTGCGCAAGGTGCTCGAGTCCGCGATCGCGAATGCGGAGCACAACCTCGAGGCGGACATCGACGAGCTCAGCGTCGCGCGCATCGAGGTGGACGCCGCCCCGGTGGCGAAGCGCTTCCACGCGCGCGCCAAGGGTCGCGGTAACCGCATCGTCAAGCGGCTGAGCCACATCAGGATCACCGTCGCCGACCGGTCACGGTAAGAGGGGAGCGGAGCGCCACATGGGTCAGAAGGTCAATCCGATCGGAATACGTCTCGGCATCACGCGCGACTGGACGTCGCGCTGGTACGCCGACACCAAGGGCTTCCCGGCATTCATCCTGTCCGACTGGCGGGTGCGCGAGTTCCTGCGCTCAAAACTGAGCGATGCGTCGGTGAGCAAGATCCACATCGAACGCGCCGCGCGCAAGGCCAACATCACGATCCACACCGCGCGCCCAGGCGTCGTGATTGGCCGCAAGGGCGAGGACATCGAGAAGCTCCGTGTCGAGGTCGCGAAGCTCATGAAGATGGCGGTCGGCGACGTGCGTCTGAACATCGCCGAGATCCGAAAGCCCGAACTGGACGCGACCCTCGTGGCCGAGAGCATCGCGCAGCAGATCGAGAAGCGCGTGATGTTCCGCCGCGCGATGAAGCGAGCGGTCACCAACACGATGAGGAGCGGGGCCCTCGGCGTGAAGGTGCGGATCGCGGGCCGCCTGAACGGGGCCGAGATCTCGCGCTCGGAGTGGACCCGGGAGGGCCGGATCCCGCTCCACACGTTCCGCGCCGACATCGACTACGGTACGGCCGAGGCTCGCACGACCTACGGCGTCATCGGCGTGAAGGTCTGGGTGTTCAAGGGCGAGGTCTTCGACCGCGAGGAGCAGGAGGCAGAGGCCCTGGAGGCCGAGGCCGCAAAGGAAGGCGAGAAGGCCGCCGAGCCGGCGGCCGCGGCGACGCCCGAGCCCGTGGCGAGCGGCAGTTGAGGACTTGAAGCCATGATGCAGCCAAAGCGGACCAAGTTCCGCAAGCAGTTCAAGGGCAACCTGAAGGGCAGCTCGTACCGGGGCAGTTCGGTGGCGTTCGGCGATTTCGCGCTGAAGGCGACCGACCGCTCGCGCATGACCGCGCGCGAGATCGAGGCGGCGCGCCGCGCGATGACGCGCTACGTGAAGCGCGGCGGCCAGATCTGGATTCGCGTGTTCCCGGATGTGCCGATCACCCAGAAGCCGCTCGAGGTCCGCATGGGCAGCGGCAAGGGCAATGTCGAGTACTGGGTCGCCAAGGTGACGCCGGGAAAGGTGCTGTTCGAAATCGAGGGCGTGCCCGAGGCGACCGCGCGCGAGGCATTCAAGCTGGCCGCGGCCAAGTTGTCGGTCTCGACCGCATTCGTCAAGCGGCAGGTGCGCTGATGGCCATCAAGGAATATCGCAAGAAAAGCGTGCCTGAGCTGCGCGCCGAGCTCGCGGAGCTGCGTCGCGAGCAGTTCAAACTGCGCATGGCGGCGGCGTCAGGCCAGCCGGCACGGCCGGACCAGCACGGAAAGGTCCGCAGGAACATCGCGCGGGTCAAGACCGTGCTCAACGAGACTCGGAGCGCGAAATGAGCGAATCGGCGAAGACGCTGACCGGCACGGTCGTCAGCGACAAGATGGACAAGACGATCTCGGTCGCGGTCGAGAGGCTGATCAAGCACCCGACCTACGGCAAGTACGTGCGCCGCACTTCGCGCCTGCTCGCCCACGACGAGAAGAACGAGTGCCGCCGGGGCGACATGGTCGCCATCGCGGAATGCCGGCCGCTGTCGCGGCGCAAGGCGTGGACCCTGGTGCGCGTGATCGAGCGCGCGCCGGCGGAATGAGAGCGGGAGGGGCGAGGCCATGATCCAGCTCAGGACGCGGTTGCAGGCGGCGGACAATTCCGGCGCCCGCGAGCTGATGTGCATCAAGGTCATGGGCGGCACGCGCCGTCGCTACGCCGGTGTCGGCGACGTGATCAAAGTCAGCGTCAAGGACGCGATTCCGCGCGGCAAGGTCAAGAAGGGCGAGGTCTACGACGCGGTCGTCGTCCGCACAAAAAGCGGCGTGCGCCGCAACGACGGCTCGCTGATCCGCTTCGACGGCAACGCGGCCGTGCTGCTGACGAACAAGCTCGAACCGATCGGGACTCGCATTTTCGGGCCCGTGACGAGGGAGCTGCGCAGCGTCGCATTCATGAAGATCATTTCGCTCGCGCCGGAGGTTCTGTGAAGAAGATCCGCAAGGGCGATACCGTCGTCGTGACGGCGGGCCGCGACAAGGGCAGGACGGGCGCCGTGGTCGCCGTGCAGGCGGACGGCCGCGTACTCGTCGAGAACGTCAACGTGATCAAGAAGCACCAGCGCCCCAACCCGGCGCGCGGCGTGCAGAGCGGCATCGTGCAGAAAGAAGCGCCGCTCGCAGTGTCGAACGTCGCGCTGCTGAACCCCGGCACAAAGAAAGCCGACCGTGTCGGCATCCGCACCCTCAAGGACGGCCGCAAGGTGCGTTTCTTCAAGTCGAACGGCGAGCTGGTGGACGCATAAGTGGAGAACCGGGAGATGGCCGAATCAGCCAGGCTGCAGAAGCACTACCGCGAAGTCGTGAGGCCGAAGCTCCGCGCGGAGCTCGGGCTCTCCACCGACATGCAGGTGCCTCGCATCACCAAGATCACGGTGAACATGGGCGTCGGCGAGGCCGTGGCCGACAAGAAGGTAATGGATGCCGCGACCGGCGATCTTGCGAAGATCACCGGCCAGAAGCCGTCGGTGCGCAAATCCAAGAAATCCGTCGCGACGTTCAAGATCCGCGAGGGGCTTGCGGTCGGCTGCATGGTGACGCTGCGCGGCGCCCGCATGTACGAGTTCCTCGACCGCCTGATCAGCGTCGCGATTCCCCGAATCCGCGACTTCCGCGGCGTCAACCCGCGTTCTTTCGACGGACAGGGCAACTACAGCTTCGGCGTGAAGGAACAGATCATCTTCCCCGAGATTGCCTACGACCAGATCGACCAGGTCCGCGGCATGGACATCACGATCACGACCTCGGCGGGCGACGACAAGAAGGGCCGCGCACTGCTCGAGGCGTTCAATTTTCCGTTCAGGAAGTGACCGATGGCGAAGACCAGCATGATTGAGCGCGAGAAGCGCCGCGCGAAGACAGTGAAGAAGTACGCCGCCAAGCGTGCGCGCATCAAGGAGCAGATCCGCGACCCGAAGGCGTCGCAGGAGGATCGCATGGCCGCGGTCGAGGCGTTGCAGAAGCTGCCGCGCGACTCGAGTCCGAGCCGCGCCCATAGCCGGTGCGCCATCACCGGGCGAACGCGAGGCAACTACAGCAAGTTCGGCCTCGGGCGCGTAAAGCTGCGCGAGGCGACGATGCGCGGCGACGTGCCGGGGCTGCGCAAGGCGAGTTGGTGAGGAGCCGAACATGAGCATGTCCGACCCGATCGCGGACCTACTGACGCGAATCCGCAACGGCCAGGGCGCCGGCAGGCCGGAGGTTTCCGTGCAGTCGTCGCGCGTCAAAGAGGCGATCGTCCGCGTCCTGAAGGACGAGGGCTATGTCGCCGACTTCGTCGTCAGCAGGGACGGCGGGCGTTCCAGGCTCGTCATCGCGCTGAAGTACCACGCCGGCAAGCCCGTCATCGAGCGGCTCGAGCGCGTGTCGCGGCCTGGCCTGCGGACCTACCGGGCGAGCGACGAACTGCCGAAGGTCCTTGGTGGCCTCGGCGTCGCGATCGTCTCGACGCCGAAGGGCGTCATGACGGACCGCGAGGCGCGCCGCGCCGGGCACGGCGGCGAAGTGCTCTGCTACGTGGCCTGAGGAAGACGGATCATGTCCAGAATCGCCAAGATGCCGGTCAATCTGCCCAAGGGCGTCAATGCGACGGTCGCCGCGGACGCGGTGACCGTGAAGGGCGCCAAGGGCGCACTGACCCTGAAGCTCGACGCGGGCGTCACGGTGGCGCAGCAGGGCGAGGCGCTGCTTGTCGCCGTGGCCGAAGGCAAGGGCACGAACCAGCGGGTCGCGGCCGCTGGCGCGACGCGAGCCAACCTCGCGAACATGGTGACGGGCGTCACCCGGGGCTTCGAGCGCAAGCTCGAGCTCGTGGGCGTCGGCTACCGCGCCGCGGTCCAGGGCAAGAGTCTCAACCTCACGCTCGGCTTTTCGCACCCGGTCAGCTTCCCGGTGCCCGAGGGCATATCAATCGAGACGCCCTCGCAGACCGAGATCATCGTGAAAGGCGCGGACCTGCAAAGGGTGGGTCAGGTCGCGGCGGAGATCCGCCGCTACCGTCCGCCAGAGCCCTACAAGGGCAAGGGCGTGCGCTACGCCGGAGAGCGGATCGTCATGAAGGAAGGCAAGAAGAAGTAAGGCCATGAAGCTCACTAAAAAGGACCGGCGCCTGCGGCGCGCGACCCGCGCCCGCGCCAAGATCCGCGAATCGGGCACGGCGCGCCTGACGGTGCACCGTACCCCGCGGCACATCTACGCCCAGATCACGACGCCGGACGGTGCCAGGGTGATCGCGGCCGCGTCGACCGTCCAGGAGGCGGTCGCGAAGGAGCTGAAGGGCACCGGCAATGCGACGGCCGCGAAAGCGGTCGGCCGCGCGATTGCCGAACGTGCGAAAGCGGCCGGCGTCGAGACGGTGGCTTTCGACCGGTCCGGTTTCCGTTTTCACGGGCGCGTAAAGGCGCTCGCCGAGGCCGCGCGCGAAGCCGGCCTCAAATTCTGAAGTCCCGGGGGACAGGCGATGGCACGAGTTGAACGAACACAGTCCGGCGACGATCTGATCGAGAAGCTGGTCGCGGTCAACCGCACGGCGAAGGTCGTCAAGGGCGGGCGGCAGTTCGGCTTTACCGCGTTGACGGTGGTCGGCGACGGCGCCGGGCGCGTCGGCTTCGGCTACGGCAAGGCGCGTGAAGTGCCGGTCGCGATCTCGAAGGCGATGCAGCAGGCGCGCAAGAACATGACCAACGTGCCGATCACGCACGCAACCCTGCACTACGCGATCCAGGGGCGGCACGGCACAACCCGTGTCTACATGCAGCCGGCCTCGGACGGCACCGGCGTGATCGCGGGCGGCGGAATGCGCGCGGTTTTCGAGTGCGCCGGGGTCCGCAACGTGCTCGCGAAGAGCTATGGCTCGCGCAACCCGATCAACGTCGTGCGCGCGACCTTCAATGCTTTCGAGCGAATGGTGTCGCCGGATCGCATCGCCGCGAAGCGCGGCAAGACACTGGAAGAGATCACGGGCTGATGGCGATGAGCAAGAGCAAGGTCAGGGTCACGCTGAATCGCAGCGTGCATGGGCAGCTGCGGAGCATCCGGTCCTCGGTCTACGGGCTGGGCCTGCGGCGTATCCGGGACTCCCGGGTCCTGGAAGACACGCGCGAGGTGCGCGGCATGATCAATGCCGCCCGCCACCTGCTTGCCATCGAGAAAGCCTGAGCGCGAAGGAGCGATGACATGCGACTGAACACGATGAAGCCGGCAGCAGGCAGCAAGCGCAAGCGGCTGCGAGTCGGGCGCGGCGCTTCGGCCGGGCAGGGCAAGACCTGCGGCAAGGGCGGCAAGGGCCAGAAGGCCCGCAAGGGCGGCTACCACAAGGTCGGCTTCGAGGGCGGCCAGGTGCCGCTGCAGCGCCGGCTGCCGAAGGTCGGTTTCCGCTCAGCCATCCGGAAGACCCGCGCGGAAGTGACGTTGACCGACCTCGAAAAGGTCAAGGCGGAACTCGTTGACCTGGCGGCGCTGCTGGAGGCGAGCGTGGTGCCCGCGCGGACCGAGCGCGCCAAGGTGATCCTGTCGGGTGAGATCAAGCGCAAAGTGACGCTGCAGGGCCCGGCCGTCGTCGCGTCGAAGGGCGCGCGTGCGGCGATCGAGAAGGCCGGCGGCAAGGTCGAAGAGGGCAAGGCGGCCTGAGGGCCGCCGGCGCATCATGGCGACCACGGCAGGCGGCGCGGCGCTCGCACTCGGTGAAGTCACGCGCTACACCGAGATGCGGCATCGCCTGCTGTTCCTGCTGGGTGCACTCGTGGTGTACCGCATTGGCACCTTCGTGCCGGTGCCGGGCATCGACCCGGCCGCGCTTGCTCGCCTGTTCGACAGCCAGGAAGGCACGATCCTCGGCCTCTTCAACATGTTCTCGGGCGGCGCGCTTCGGCGTCTTTCGATTTTCGCGTTGGGCGTCATGCCCTACATCTCCGCGTCCATCATCCTGCAGATGATGGCGGTGGTTGTACCCTCGATGGCCGCGATCAAGAAGGAGGGCGAGTCGGGCCGCCGCAAGATCACGCAATGGACCCGCTATTTCGCCGTCTTGCTCGCGGCGTTCCAGGGTTTTGCCGCGGCGGTCGCGTTCCAGAACCAGGGCGTCGTCATCCACCCGGGCACATTCTCGTTTCTGTTGCCGGCGGTGCTGACGCTGACGACCGGCACGATGTTCCTGATGTGGCTCGGGGAGCAGATCACCGAGCGCGGCATCGGCAACGGCATCTCGATGATCATCCTGTCGGGCATCATCTCGGGCCTGCCTGCCGCTCTTGGCGGCACGCTTGAGCAGGTGCGCTCTGGCGAGATGAATCCCGCGTTCGCGATCATCCTGCTGCTCCTGATCGGCGCGGTCACGGCCTTCTGCGTCTTCGTCGAGAGCGGCCAGCGCCGAATCCCGGTCAACTATGCCAAGCGCCAGGTTGGGCGCCGCATGTACGCGGGCCAAACCAGCCACTTGCCGTTCAAGCTCAACATGTCGGGGGTCATCCCGCCGATCTTCGCCTCGTCGCTGCTGCTCTTCCCGGCGACGCTCGCGAGCTTTTTCGGGGCAGGCCAGACCGGTACCTGGCTGCAGACGGTCGCCGCGGCGCTGGGCTGGGGCCAGCCGCTGCACCTGCTCATCTATGGCAGCCTCATCGTCTTCTTCTGCTTCTTCTACACGGCGCTCGTGTTCAACTCACGCGAAACGGCCGAGAACCTGAAGAAGGGCGGGGCCTTCATACCAGGCATCCGTCCCGGCCAGCAGACCGGCGAATACATTGACAAGGTTCTGACGAGGCTGACGGTCTGGGGCGCGATGTATGTAACCGTCGTCTGCCTGCTGCCCGAGATCCTGATGTCCTACGGCCGCGTCCCGTTCTATTTCGGCGGCACGTCGCTGCTCATCATGGTGGTAGTGGTGATGGACTTCGTCGCCCAGCTGCACGCGCACATGATGTCGCACCAGTACGAGGGGCTTATGAAGAAGGCGAACCTGCGTGGCTACGGCCGCAGCGGCGCGCCGCGCTGAGGAGGTCGCGAAATGAAGGTTCGTCCATCGGTCAGGAAAATCTGCAAGAACTGCAAGATCGTGCGTCGCAAGGGCGTCGTGCGGGTCATCTGCTCGTCCGACGCCCGCCACAAGCAGCGCCAGGGCTGAGCAAAGGGGCCCGGCAATGTTGAGAAAAACGCGTTTTTCACTTAAACTTCCCGGTTCTCCGCGGGTCGAGGTCAGGTAGCCATGGCGCGAATCGCCGGCATCAATATTCCGGTCAACAAGCACGTCTGGGTGGGGCTCACCCACGTCTACGGCCTCGGACGCTCGCGGGCGTTCGCCGTGTGCAAGGCGGCCAATGTCGACCCGTCGACGCGGGTGCGCGACCTCACGGAGCCGGAGGTCAATGCGCTGCGCTCTCAGGTTTCGCGTTTCATGGTCGAGGGCGACCTGCGGCGCGAGAACGCGATGAGCCTGAAGCGGCTCATGGACCTCGGCTGCTACCGCGGCATCCGCCATCGCAAGGGCCTGCCGGCCAGGGGCCAGCGGACGCGCACCAACGCGCGCACGCGCAAGGGCCCGCGCCGCGCGGCGATCAAGACAAACGTCCAACCGGGCAAGGTCTGACGATGGCTGAGCAGAAGATCGAGCAGAACGCCGAGCCGAAAGCTGACGCCAAGCCGGAGGCGAAGGCCGACGCGAAGGCGTCCGACAAGGCTGCAGCGCCGGCCGCCAAGGCGCGCAAGAAAGCAAAGCGCCAGGTTTCCGATGGCGTTGCGCACATCCACGCGTCGTTCAACAACACGATCGTCACGATCACGGACCGCCAGGGCAACACGCTTGCCTGGGCGACATCGGGTGGCTCGGGCTTCCGCGGCTCCCGCAAGAGCACGCCGTTCGCCGCACAGGTCGCGGCCGAGAAGGCCGGTGTCGTGGCGCAGGAGCACGGTCTGCGTACCGTCGAGGTCCGCGTGCGCGGCCCGGGCCCGGGACGCGAATCCGCGGTCCGCGCGCTGAACGCCTGCGGACTCAAGGTCACGAGCATTGCCGACGTGACGCCGATCCCGCACAACGGTTGCCGCCCGCCCAAGAAGCGGCGCGTCTGAGGTCGCAAGGACAATGGCCAGATACCTGGGTCCCAAGTGCAAGCTCTCGCGTCGCGAGGGCACGGATCTGTTCCTCAAGAGCGGCATCAAGTCGCTCGAGAGCAAGTGCAAGCTCGAAGTGCCGCCCGGGGGCATCAAGGGCGACCGCCGCACGCGCCTGTCGGGCTACGGCGTCCAGTTGCGCGAGAAGCAGAAGCTGCGCCGCATGTACGGCGTACTCGAGCGGCAGTTCCGCAACTATTACACCAAGGCGGCGGGCCGCTCGGGCTCGACCGGCGAAAACCTGCTGCGCTTCCTCGAAGCGCGGCTGGACAACGTGGTCTATCGCATGGGTTTCGCTACGACCCGGGCCGAGGCGCGACAGCTCGTCTCGCACAAGGCGATCGAGGTCAACGGCGATTCGGTCAACGTGCCCTCGTACCAGTGCGCTGCCGGCGACGTGATTGCGGTGCGCGAAAAGGCCAAGGGCCAGGCCCGCATCGCGGCCGCGATCGCGATCGCGACCCAGGTCGGCTGGCCCGACTGGGTGGAAGTGGACGACAAGAAATTCAGCGGCACGCTAAAGGCGCTGCCCGACCGTGACCAGATTCTCCCGGACATCAACGAGAACCTGGTCGTCGAGCTCTATTCAAAGTAAGGGTGACGGCAATGCAAGGTACCGCCACGGAATTCCTCAAGCCCCGGTCCGTCAAGGTCACAGAGACGGCCGCGCGACAGGCGCGCATCGTGATCGAGCCGTTCGAGCGGGGCTTCGGCCACACGCTCGGCAACGCGCTGCGTCGCGTGCTGCTGTCCTCGATGCCCGGTTGCGCAGTGACCGAGGTCGAGATCGAGGGCGTGCTCCATGAGTACACCAGTATCGAGGGTGTCCAGGAGGATGTCGTCGACATCCTGCTGAACCTGAAGTCAGTCGCGATCGAGATGCATGCGCGCGACTCCGTCGAACTCAGGCTCACCAAGAAAGGCCCGGGACCGGTCACCGCGGGCGATATCCAGATCGACCACGACGTCGTGGTCGTGAATCCCGAACTCGTGATCGCGAACCTCAACAAGCCCGTCGAGCTTTCCATGACGCTCAAGATCGAGCGCGGCCGCGGATATCGGCCCGCCGTCCAGCGCCTGGAGTTCGAGGAGCAGAGCCGCCCGATCGGCAGGCTGCAGCTGGATGCGTCGTTCTCGCCGGTGCGCCGCGTGACCTACGGCATCGAGTCCGCGCGAGTAGAGCAGCGCACCGACCTCGACAAGTTGATCATCGACATCGAAACCAATGGCACCATCAACCCGGACGAGGCGATTCGCCGCGCCGGTGGAATCCTGAAGGAACAGCTGACCGTGTTCGTGGACCTCGAGGGACAGGGCGAGTCGCCCTCGCGCGAGGCGGGGCCGCTGCCGGACCCGATCCTGCTGCGCCCCGTGGACGAGCTCGAGCTCACCGTCCGCAGTGCGAACTGCCTCAAGGCGGAGAACATCCACTACATTGGCGACCTGGTGCAGCGCACGGAAGTCGAGTTGCTGCGCACGCCGAACCTCGGCAAGAAATCGCTGACGGAAATCAAGGAAGTCCTCGAGAGTCACGGGCTGTCGCTCGGAATGCGCATCGATGGCTGGCCGCCGGCGTCGTTGCGCCGCGAAGACGAGCTGCGCACCGCCTGAGCGCGCAAACGGGATAGGGACAGATGCGACATCAATTGTCGGGACGGCAACTCTCGCGCAACAGCGCGCACCGCAAGGCGCTCATGCGCAATATGTGCGCCGCGCTCATTCGCGCGGAGACGATACGCACCACGCTGCCGAAGGCGAAAGAACTGCGCCGGGTCGTCGAGCCGCTGATTACGCTCGGCAAGAACGACTCGCTGCCGGGCCGTCGCAGGGCCTGGATCACGCTGCGCGACGACACGCTCGTGGTGAAGCTGTTCGAGGACATCGGGCCGCGGTTCAGGACTCGAGCCGGCGGTTATACGCGGATCCTCAAGATGGGCCCGCGCCCGGGCGATGCGGCGCCGATGGCGCTGATGCAGCTGGTCGAGGCCGATGCGGCATCCGCTGCCCCGTCGCCGGAAGACAAGCCGGCGAAGAAGAAAGCCGCGCCTAAGAAGGACAAGGCGCCGGCCAAGAAGGCGGCGCCGAAGGCCGGTGCCAAGGTCGAGGCCAAGCCAAAAAAGCGGAAAAAGGCCGCGGCCTGACGATTTCCAATCTGCGCGTGGCCAATGCCGCCCGCGGTCGCCATGGAGAAGCCGGGGACATCCCCGGCTTTCTTTTGCTCTAATCCCAAAGGGGACGCTCCCCTCTGGAGGGGTGCGTCTCCTTTTAAACAAGGGAGGAATTCATGAGCCTCGTTTCAGAGTTCAAAGAGTTTGCGATGAAGGGCAACGTCGTCGACATGGCGGTCGGCATCGTGATCGGCGCGGCATTCGGGAAGATCGTGTCGGCCTTCGTCGATGCGATCGTGATGCCGGCCCTCGGCTGGGTCGTCGGCGGCGTGGATTTCTCCAGCCTCGCGATCGCCCTGGGCACGAGTGCGGCGACCGGCGAGCCCGTCACCATCGGCTACGGCAAATTTATCCAGGCCCTGGTTGATTTCCTGATCATCGCGGCCGCGATCTTCATGGCGCTCAAGGCAATCAACCGCCTCAAGAAGCCGGCGCCAGCCGCGGCGCCGCCGCCCCCGCCGCGTGAGGAAGTGCTGCTCACCGAGATCCGCGACATTCTTCGTCAGCGCTGATCCGGCGTTCAGGCCGCCGCCGCGAAAGCCTCGCGCGTCAGGTTTCGCGGCGCGCCGGACTGCGCGATCACGTTGTCCTCGACCCGGATGCCGCCCCAGGGCCGAAGCGCCTCGACCTGCTTCCACTGGATCGCGCGCCCGCGACCGTCGGCACGCGCCGCCTCGAGCAGCGAATCTATGAAATAGATGCCCGGCTCGATCGTCACCACGAAACCGGCCTCGAGGGCGCGCGTCAGTCGGAGAAAGGGATGACCCTCCGGCTTCCTCCGTGTGCCGCCATCCGGGCCCGACGCAAAGCCCGCGGCGTCGTGCACCATGAGACCGAGCAGGTGCCCGATGCCGTGCGGGAAGAAGACTGACGTGAGCTTCGTCTCAACCGCCGCTTCCGGTGATCCCGAGACGATGCCGTGGGCGACGAGGATACCCGCGATCGAGCGATGCGCCTCGAGGTGGATGTCGCGGTAGTCGACGCCGGGCCGGACGCGATCGACCAGCTTCTGCTGGCTCGAATCGACCGACCGGATCAGGTCCAGGAACTCGCCTGGTGCGGCGGCGTAGGTCCGCGTGATGTCGCAGGCGTAGCCGGCGAACTGGGCGCCGGCGTCGATCAGGAAGGATCTCACGTCCGCCGGGCGCGCACGGTCGAGCAGCTGGTAATGCAGGACGGCTGCATGCCGGTCGAACGCGATGATGTTGTTGTAGGGCAGCTCCTCCTCCCGCGCACCGGCCGCGCGACAATAGGCGAGGTGGATTTCATACTCTGAGGCGCCTCCACGGAACGCCTGTTCGGCGGCCCGATGCGCGCGCACGCCGGCGACCGTCGCCTCGGCCATGCATTCGATCTCATAGGGCGTCTTGATTGCCCGGGCATAATCCAGAGGGCCAGTGACAGCCGGCGGGTCATGGTCGCCCAGCCCCTCGGTCGCAGGCCCAGGTTCCGCCAGCACGGCCCAGCGGACTTTACTGCCTATTTCGCGTGGCAGCCTTGCGGGCTCGCGGGTGATGGTCAAGTCGAAATGGCCGACCCAATAGCCTTGTGGCGAGGCCGGCGGGAGGTACCAGTAGTCGTCGGGCTGGTGGAAAAACAGCTTCGGACGGCTCCCGGGGCGGTAGATCACGAAGCAATCCGGGCTGGCATCAGGCAGCCATGCCCGGTAGCGGGGATTCGGCTTGAAGGGGTAGCTGCTGTCGTCCAGGTAGAGGGTCCGCAAACTTCCGGATCCGATGATCAATCCGTCGTAACCGCCCGCAATCAAAGCCCGATCGGCCCTCGCCATGACTTCCTGCAAGTGCTCGCCGTACCGCTCGCTGAGTGTCTTTTTTGTCATCGTCACTCCTGCCGAAACCTTTGTGAAAGCGTAACCGGCTGCCGTGGTTGTCGCAAAATGGCGACCATTGCTAACCATCGTAATACCGGTAAAATCTGCAGACGCGACGAGGCAGCAAACCCAAGAATCGGGTTGCTTTGGCCGCGGAGTGCACTACTTTTCTCACTGACGTATTGGGGTAACTGACGATGAATGCAAAGATCTGGGGCGCCATTGCGGTTGCCCTCGTATTGGGCGCCTGCGGCGCCAAGAAGGATGAGGCTGCCGATGCCGCGGCGGATGCTGCCAACGCTGCTGCTGATGCGGCGAACACGGCGGTCGACGAGGCGGGCGACGCTGCCACTGCCGCCGGCGACGCGGCGGGCGATGCCGCTGCTGCGGCGGGCGATGCCGCTGCTGCGGCGGGCGATGCCGCTGCCGACGCTGCGAATGCAGCCGCCGACGCTGCCACGGAACCGACTCCTCCGTCGCAGTAAGCGATTGCTGTATGGCCTGAACGGCCGGGCGGATGGCGCGGAGAACCCGCGGCTTCCCCCGGCCGTTACCTTTTCGGGACCCTGAATGCCGATCACCATTCGTGAAGCGCGCGCCTCGCTGGCAGACCGCGACTGGATCGAAGAGACATACGGGGAATACCTGGCCGACCTGACCGCCGACACGACGGGTGTCTTCCCGTCGCTCACCGTCACCGGACAAAGCGTTACCGAAATCATCCAGGGCTGGTTCCACGACGATCGCTGCACGGCTTTCATGGTGTTGCGCGAGCAGGAGCCCGTGGGCTTCGCAGTCGTTCAGCGCAGCCTTTCCGGCAGCGAGGACCCGAAGCGGCAATACCGCCTGAGCGAGTTCTTCATCCGCAAGCCTTTCCGGAGCAAGGGCGTCGGCCGCGGCGCGGCCATGCTGCTGTTCGCGCGCTATGCAGGCGAGTGGACCATCCCCGAGCAGTCGCGTAATCCCGGGGCGATCCGGTTCTGGCGCCGCGTCGTCTCCGAATTCACGGATGGCAAGTTCCGCGAGAAGCAGGGCCAGGGCGAGATCGCTCACCAGTTCACAAGCGCGGGGCCGGCGCATGCGGCGGGGCGCTGATTCCCGGAACCGGGATCAGTCTGCCACCTGGGATTCCTTCGCGCACTGCGAGGGCCCGCGCGCCATGAACGTGCCGGCCTTCATGACCTGATCAACGGGCAGCTTGCCGCGCAATTGTGCAGCCGTCGCGTCGTCACCCTCGAGCGACGCGACGAGCAGCGCGAACCCGTCGGGTGTCAGTTCTCCCTTGGCCTTCCTGGCCGAGCACTTGCAGACCGGCTGCGCGAGATTGCTGCGCGTGATGCAGGCCTTGACGAAGTCCTCCTCGGTTCTGTCCGAGGCCGCAACGGGCATGCAGAAACCTGCGAGCATGGTTGCGAACAGCGCCGCAGCAAATATTGAACGGGTCATGTCGCCCTCCCGGCAAGTACAACGCCGAGTCGGGTCAAGTCAGGGTTTCCGCACGAAGACTTTTACCGTCCGCGGTCCCGCGACCTCGAACAGCAACTCCAGGTCGAACGACCGCCCCTCGACCAGCGGCTGCTTTAGCCCCATCAGCATCAAGTGCATGCCATTTGGCGCAAACTCGAGCGCCTGGCCGGCGTCCACGTGCAGGATCGAGACCTCCCGCATGCGCGCGATACCGTCCTTGATCTCCGTGCGATGAACCTCGACCTTCGAGGCCACCGGCGTCGACAGCTTCAGCAGTCGGTCGGACTTGCCCGTGTCGTTCCTGAGCGTGAAATAGACGACGCCCACGGTGACGCCGGGCGGCGTCGTGCGCGACCACGCGTTCGTGACGGTGAGCTCGCCGGCCGAAGCGGGCAGGGCGGCGAGCATGGCAACGAAAATCCAGGCAAGGAATGATTGGCGATTCATGCGGCTTTCTTCCCGCGTGCCAGCACGCGCTTCAGGTAACGACCGGTATAAGAGTCCGCGGCCCGCGCGAGTTGCTCCGGCGTGCCTACTGCGACGAGCCTGCCGCCGCCGTCTCCGCCTTCGGGCCCGAGGTCGATGACCCAGTCGGCGGTCTTGATCACGTCGAGGTTGTGCTCGATGACAATCACGGTATTGCCCTCGTCGCGCAGGCGATGCAGGACCGCGAGCAGGTGCTTCACATCCTCGAAATGCAGGCCGGTAGTCGGCTCGTCAAGCATATAGAGCGTTCGGCCGGTCGCCCGCTTGGAAAGTTCCTTGGCAAGCTTGACGCGCTGGGCCTCACCGCCCGAGAGCGTGGTCGCATTCTGGCCGAGCTTGAGGTACGAGAGGCCGACGTCGAGCAGGGTCTGGAGTTTCGTCGCGATGACCGGTACGGCCGCGAAGAACACAGCCGCGTCCTCGACCGTCATGTCGAGCACTTCGTGGACGTTCTTGCCTTTGTAATGCACGTCGAGCGTCTCGCGGTTGTAACGCCGGCCCTTGCAGACGTCGCAGGCGACATAGACGTCGGGCAGGAAGTGCATTTCGACCTTGATGACGCCGTCGCCCTCGCAGGCCGCGCAGCGCCCGCCCTTGACATTGAAGCTGAAACGCCCCGGCCGGTAACCACGCGAACGTGCCTCGGCCGTGCCGGCGAAGAGTTCGCGGATGGGCGTGAACAGGCCCGTGTAAGTCGCGGGGTTCGAGCGTGGCGTGCGGCCGATCGGGCTTTGGTCAATGTCGATGACTCGGTCGATGGCGCCGAGTCCCTCGACGCCCGCGCAGGGGGCCGGCTGCTCCGCGACGAGATCCAGCGAGCGTGCAACGACTCGATAGAGCGTGTCGTTGACGAGAGTCGACTTGCCCGAGCCGGAGACACCGGTCACGCAGGTCAGCAGGCCGACAGGAAACGAAACGTCGATTTGCTTCAGGTTGTTGCCGCTCGCGCCGCGAAGCGTCAGTTGCTGCTTCGGCTCGTTACGCCGGCGCTTGTCAGGGATCTCGATGCGCTTGCGTCCCGCCAGGTACTGGCCCGTCAGCGAAGCCGGGCTCGCCTCGATTTGCGCCGGCGTGCCCTGCGCGACGATGCGCCCTCCGTGGATGCCCGCGCCGGGGCCGAGATCCAGCACATGGTCCGCCTGACGGATCGCATCCTCGTCGTGCTCGACCACGATCACCGTATTGCCGAGATCACGCAGGCGATGCAGCGTGTCGAGCAGGCGCTGGTTGTCGCGCTGGTGCAGGCCGATCGAGGGCTCGTCGAGGATGTACATGACGCCGACCAGCCCGGAGCCGATCTGGCTCGCGAGGCGGATGCGCTGGGCCTCGCCGCCGGAGAGTGTCTCGGCGCTGCGGTCAAGCGTCAGGTAGTCGAGGCCGACGTCGACGAGGAAGCCGAGGCGATCGGTGATTTCCTTGACGATCTTCTGGGCGATCTTCTCTCGCCAGCCCTCGAGCTTCAACGCATGGAAGAATTCGAGCGCGCGCCGGACGGGCAGCGCGGAGATCGTCGGCAAGGACGCGCCGCCGACGAACACGAAGCGCGCCGCCCGGGTGAGCCTCGCGCCGTCGCACTCCGGGCAGCGGCGCGTGCCGAGGTAGCGCGCAAGCTCCTCGCGCACGGCGAGCGACTCGGTCTCGTGGTAGCGACGCTCGAGGTTCGGCAGGATGCCTTCGAATTTGTGCTTGCGGCGCACCGTGCGGCCGCGCGAATCGAAATAGCGGAACTCGACTTCCTCGCCGCCACTGCCCTGCATCAGCACCTCGTGGGCCTTCGGGGGCAGGTCGGCATAAGGCGCCTCGGGATCGAAACGGTAGTGATCCGCAAGCGCTTGGATCATCTGGTAGTAATAGGCATTCCGCCGGTCCCAGCCGCGAACTGCGCCGTTTGCGAGCGAAAGCTGCGCATTGGTGACGACCCGCTCCGGGTCGAAGAACTGCTTGACGCCGAGGCCGTCGCAGCCTGGGCAGGCGCCAAACGGGTTGTTGAACGAAAACAGCCGAGGCTCGAGTTCCGGCACGGAATAGCCGCAGATCCGGCAGGCGAATTTGTCCGAAAAGATGAGTTCCTCGCGCTTTGGCTCGTCCAGGAACGCAATGCGCGCCGAGCCCTCGCCGAGCCGCAGCGCCGTCTCGAAGGATTCCGCGAGCCGCTGCTGGAGGTCGAGGCGGACCTTGAGGCGGTCGACAACGACGTCGATCGAGTGTTTCTTCTTTGGGTCGAGTCTTGGTACTGTGTCGAGTTCGACGTACCTCGCGTCCACCCGCGCACGGACGAAGCCCTTTCCGCGCAGCTCTTCTATGACCTGAAGGTGCTCGCCCTTGCGCCCTGAGATGACAGGTGCCAGCAATGCCAGGGCGGTTCCTTCCGGCAGTGCCAGCACCTGGTCCACCATCTGGCTCACGGTCTGCGCGGTCAGGTCGAGTGCATGGTCGGGGCAGCGCGGGATGCCGGCACGAGCGTACAGCAGGCGCAGGTAATCATAGATCTCGGTGACCGTGCCGACCGTCGAGCGCGGGTTGTGCGAGGTCGACTTCTGCTCGATCGAGATCGCCGGGGAAAGGCCCTCGATCGCGTCGACATCCGGCTTCTCCATCATCGACAGGAACTGCCGTGCGTAGGCCGACAGCGACTCCACATAGCGGCGCTGGCCTTCGGCATAGATGGTGTCGAAGGCAAGCGAAGACTTGCCTGAACCGGAGAGCCCGGTAAACACGATCAGGCGATCACGCGGCAGCTCTAGGTCGAGGCCCTGGAGGTTGTGCGTGCGCGCGCCGCGGATGTGAATGGTCTGGCTCATCGGGGCAGCCTGATAGAATAGCCCGCCCATTCCGGGCACGGCAAAGGGAATTCCAGTGGCCCAGCCATCCGGTGCGGCACTCCAGCCCGCCGAGCGCCGCGTCGTCGCCGCGCTCGCCGCGATTTATGCCGTGCGGCTGCTGGGGCTCTTCCTCTTGCTGCCCGTACTCGCGCTGTACGCAGGCGGGCTGCCCGGGGCAACGCCGCTTTTTGCGGGTCTCGCAGTCGGCGCCTATGGCCTGACGCAGGCCCTGATGCAGATTCCTTTCGGTGTGTGGTCCGATCGGATCGGGCGCAAGCCCCTGATTGTCGTCGGACTCGTCCTGCATGTCGCCGGTTCGGCGCTCGGTGCGGTAGCGGGCAGCGCGGTATCGCTGGTGGCCGCGCGCGTCGTCCAGGGGCTCGGCGCGGTCTCGGGTCCGGTGACTGCATTTCTCGCCGATCTCACCCGGCCCGAATCGCGTACGCGCGCCATGTTTGTGGTAGGCATGAGCATCGGCGTGTCTTTCGTCATCTCGCTCATTGCCGGACCGCTGCTTGCCGCAGCGATCGGTGTGTCGGGCGTGTTCCTTCTGATCGGTGGCCTCGGGATCGTGGCCCTCGGTCTGGTGCTATTCGTGCTGCCGGCCGAAGCGCCGGCCCGCGAACGCATGGCGTCGCGCCGCGACTGGCGGCAGGTCTTGACGCGACCGCTCATGCCGCACTACGCCGGCATCTTCATGCTGCACCTGACGTTGACCGCGACTTTCATCGCGGTGCCGCATGTATTGCGCGACCTCCACGGCATCGAGGCATCGCGGCACTGGCTCGTCTACCTCGGCGTGTTTGTCGCGTCCATCGCGCTGACGGTGCCTCTCGTCGTGTGGTCGGAGCGCAATCGGCGGCCAGGCCGCGCCGCACTTGTCGGAGGGGCGGGGCTTGCCTTGGCCCTCGCCGCGCTCGTCTGGGCAAAGGCGAACCTCGATTTCCTGATGATTGCGCTGGTGCTCTATTTCGGCGCCTTCAATTTCCTGGAAGCGCGGCTTCCGGCGGCGCTGACAGAAACCGCGGGCGAGCAATCCCGCGGCGCGGCGCTCGGCGTCTTTGCGACCTGCCAGTTCGCCGGCGCTTTTGCCGGCGGTCTGTTGGGCGGCGGCCTGCTCGGAAGTCCTTGGCAACTCACGGGAATTTTCGCCTGCTCGGCAATAGTGGTCCTGGCCTGGCTGCCTTTGGCGCCGTCGATAGAAATGCGCCGATCGGACCCGAATGTCAGTGCGCGTGTCGATGCTGGATGACTACAATGAGCCACTCGGGATAAACGGGGAACGGCCATGGCACGCGGAGTCAATAAAGTCATCCTGATCGGGCACCTGGGGCAGGACCCGCAGTCTCGCGCGATGCCTTCCGGCAAGGCCGTGGTCAACCTGCGGCTCGCGACTTCGGACCAGTGGCGCGACAAGCAGACCGGCGAGAACAAGGAAGCGACGGAGTGGCACAACGTCGTGATGTTCGACCGCCTTGCCGAGATCGCGGCGGAATACCTGCGCAAGGGCTCGCACATTTACGTCGAAGGCCGCATCCGCACGCGCAAGTGGCAGGACCGTGAAGGCCAGGATCGTTACACGACCGAGATCGTGGCGAACGAGATGCAGATGCTCGGCGGCCGCAGCTCGCAGGATCGCGGTTCGAGCGCCGCACCGGAACGTACGCGCGAGCGCAGCGAGGAACCGGCACCCCGCGCCGAGCCCGCCGGGGTCGCCGAATCCTTCGACGACGACATTCCTTTCTGAAGCCACGGGGGACTGTCCCCTCGTGACTTGGCACCACGTCACGTTTTCCCGCCGGCGCCCCTGCTTTATGTGATGTGGTTGGCGTCCGACCCGGCCACATTAAGTCACCATCAAGCCGATTTTTCGGGTTCCCCGCGAAGCCGTCCCAGGGGCCCGAGAAAGGGAGAACGGCTAGATGGAGCTGGATCGCAACCAGCCGTCCGATCGTGGCCTGCGCGAGGCCCTGGCGCCATGGTTCGACCATGCGGCGGCCTGGCTCGTGCTGCTTTCCATCGGCGCGGCCTTTTTCGCCGCGATCGCTGGCTTGTCGATCGACGTACACCATGCCCGGGACGTGGTTTCCGTTGCCGGCATCGTCGCAACGTTGGCCGCGATTTCAGTCGCCTGGCGCACGGCCGGCCTTCACGAACTGACCCGCGGACGCCGTCATGCCTGGCGCTGGCTCGCGTTTGCGCTTGCGGCGAACCTGGTGGCGACTCTCGTCGTGCCCCTTATGCGTCCAGCGGAATTTCCCGTCGCGCAGGCCGTCTCGGGCCTGCTGCAATTCACCTTCTTTCCGTGCGTGGCCATGGCAGCGACGGGTCTCCTGCTGTCGACACGCGGAAAGGCCTTTGGTCCGCAATTCTGGCTCGAGGCGACGCTGGTCGCGCTCTGCGTCGGCACGGTTCTCTGGCTCGCGCTGCCGCACGACCTTGCCGCGGACGCGCTGCCCGTGCGCGGTTCCTGGACGGTGGGCCTTGATGCGGTCATCGGCGTGCTCGCCGCCATCCTGCTGCTACGCCGGGCGGACTGGCGGGGCTGGCCCGGTCTCGCCACCTTCTCACTTGCGCTTTGCGCCCTGCTGGGGTCGCGCCTGCTCGAGGCGCATGCTGCGGCTGAAGGTACGGTTAGCCTGATTGCGGGCCCGCTGCGCATCGCGGCGGTGGCCGCTTTCGCGGTCGCGGCGCATTTCGACTACCTGCGCGCGGAGCGGCGCGCGCCGCCAATGGATGCCGCCGAGCGCGGTTCGCCGTTCGCCTCGCTCATGCCCTATGTGGCGCTGATGCTTGCCGGCTACTCGCTCCTGGTCATGCAGGAAGGCCGTTTCGGCGAGCCTGTCGGGCTGATTGCCTGGGTCGTCTGCATCGCCGCCGGGCTCCTGTTCGCACGCCAGGCCATCGCGACGGCGCTCACGGTGGCGGTCCAGACCGGCCTCGCAACGCGTTCGGCAGAGGCGCGTTTCAACGCGCTCATCCGCAACACGGCCGACGTGATCGCGATCGTCGCGGATGACGGCACGATCCGCTATGTGACGCCGACAGCCGAACGCATTTTCGGGTTCGCAGCCAACGACCTGATCGGCCAGCACCTCGACGAGCTCGTGGCATTCGATGACCGCGCACGCCTCCAGGAATTCCTGGCCCTTGATCTCTCGCAGGATGGCGCCTCCGCGACCGTCGAGGCGCGCGTGCCGCGAGGCGACGAACGTCATCGGGTCGTCGAGATTCACGGCACGAACATGGATTCCGAGCCCGCGATCGGCGGCCGCCTGCTGAACCTGCGCGATATGACCGATCGCAAGGGCATGGAAGAGCAGCTGAAGCGCATGGCGCTGCACGACCCGCTGACGCTGCTCGCGAACCGCTCGTTGTTCCGCGATCGCGTCGAGCACGCGGTGGCAGTCAGCAAACGCAATGGCCGCGGGGTTGCGGTCATGTTCGTTGACCTCGACAACTTCAAGCGTGTCAACGATTCGCAGGGCCACGCGATCGGAGACCGCGTGCTGCACAGAAGCGCCCAGCGTCTCGTCAAGGCGACGCGCAACGGCGACACCGTCGCTCGCCTCGGCGGCGACGAGTTCGCCGTGCTGCTCGAGAACCTGACGGACAAGGAGCAGGTCATCGAGATCGCCGCGCGGGTCGTCGAATCCCTCCAGGAGTCGCTTGACCTATCCGGCGAGGACATGCGCGTCACTGCGAGCGTGGGCGTCGCGTTCTCGACCCCCGACGATGGCGTCGAGGAACTGATGCGAAACGCGGACGTCGCGATGTACGCGGCGAAATCCGCGGGCAAGGGCCGCCACATGGTCTACGAGCCGGCCATGCACCGGGCCGCGAGCAAGCGCCAGGAGATGGAGGCGGAGATCGACACGGCACTTGCGGAAAGTCAGTTCCTGTTGCACTACCAGCCAATCGTCGAGTTGCACTCGGGCTACCTGCTGGGCGTCGAGGCGCTGGTGCGATGGCGCCATCCCAAGCGCGGCCTGATCGCGCCCGCGGAGTTCATTCCAGTCTCCGAGGAGACCGGGCAGATTGTCACGCTCGGTCGCTGGGTCCTCGCACAGGCCTGCCGTGAGGTCAGGGTCTGGCAGGCGCGGCTGCCGGAAGGCCGCCAGGTCCGCGTTGGAGTCAACGTCTCCGCGGTCCAGCTCGTAAAATCCAATATCTGCGCCGACGTGAAGAAGGCGCTCGACCTCTCGGATATCGACCCGGGCTGCCTCGTGATCGAGCTGACCGAGAGCGTGCTGATGCAGAACAGCGAGGACATGCTCGCGAAGCTGACGCAGCTCAAGACGCTCGGCGTGCGCATCGCGATCGACGATTTTGGCACCGGCTACTCGTCGCTTTCCTACCTGCACCGCTTTCCGATCGACATCGTGAAGATCGACCGCTCGTTCGTCGAGCGGCTCGGCGGTCTTGACGGGGGTGAGGACTTCACGCGCGCGATCATCACGCTCGGCCGCACGCTGGACCTCGAGGTCGTGGCCGAGGGGATCGAACTCGAGCACCAGCAGCGTGGACTGATCGAGCTCGGCTGCGTGGCCGGGCAGGGCTACTACTATTCGCGGCCGGCGCTGCTGCATGAGCTTGAATACTCGGTGCACATGGCGCGCAGGCGCACCATGGCGGACACGCTGCCGCAGGGCGCGCGCATTACGGCCACCGGCCGCTTCGTGCTCGGCGACCTGAAGCCAGCCGACTTCATCGCGACCGGAACTTTTGGTCGCGAGATCACGCGTAAAAAATGATTAAAAACAAATAGTTGCGTGAGATACGGTGCGCCGGCGGCCGGGCCGTGGCGCTTCATCGAAACCGCCAAAACCGGTACCCTAGGCGCCCTTTTGCGCATTGGAGCGCCCACTCGACACATGAGCGGCCGGCTGTACATTTCCACATTCGGCTGCCAGATGAACGAATACGACTCGGCGCGGATGGCGGACGTGCTCCGTGAATCCGACGGCCTCGAGCTCACGGCTGAACCGGACCAGGCTGACGTCGTGCTGCTCAACACCTGCTCGGTGCGCGAAAAGGCACAGGAGAAGGTCTTCTCCCACCTCGGCCAGTGGCGGCTCCTGAAGTGCCGGCGACCGGAGCTCGTCATCGGCGTCGGCGGCTGCGTGGCGAGCCAGGAAAGCGAAGGCATCCTCGATCGCGCGCCCTTCGTCGACCTCGTGTTCGGGCCGCAGACGATTCACAGGCTGCCGGCGATGCTCGCGGAACTCCGGGCCACACGCGCGCCGCAGGTGGACGTCTCGTTCCCGGAGATCGAGAAGTTCGATCGCCTGCCGATGCCCCGTGCCGCTGGCGCCACCGCCTTCGTTTCGATCATGGAAGGCTGCAGCCGGTATTGCAGCTTCTGCGTCGTGCCGTACACGCGCGGCGAGGAGATGAGCCGTCCGTTCACCCAGGTGATGGCCGAGGTCGTTTCGCTGGCGCAACAGGGCGTCCGCGAGATCACGTTGCTCGGCCAGAACGTCAATGCGTACCGCGGCCCGGCGGAGGACGCAACGATCGTGGACCTCGCAACGCTCATCCGTCACGTCGCGCGCCTCGACGGAATCGAGCGCATCCGGTTCACGACCTCGCATCCGCTCGAATTTACACAGGCACTGGTCGAGGCTTACTCCGACGTGCCGAAGCTCGCGAATTACCTGCACCTGCCCGTCCAGAGCGGCTCGGACCGGATTCTCGCCCTCATGAAGCGCGGATACACGCGGCTCGAGTACAAGCAGAAGATCCGGCGGATGCGCGCGGCACGCCCGGACATCAGCCTGTCGTCGGACTTCATCGTGGGCTTTCCGGGCGAGACTGAGGCTGATTTCCAGCAGACGCTGGAACTGATTGCCGACGTCGGCTTCGACCAGTCGTTCAGCTTCATCTACAGCAGGCGGCCCGGCACGCCCGCGGCCTCCCTGCCGGACGAAGTACCGCACCAGGTCAAGCAGCGGCGGCTGGAGATCCTCCAGTCCCAGGTCGATGGCCAGGCCCGCCGGATCAGCGAGGGCATGGTTGGCAGCCTGCAGCGGGTGCTGGTCGAGCGGCCGTCGCGGCGCGATCCGCGCCAGCTCGCGGGGCGCACGGAAAACATGCGCTGGGTGAATTTCGACGGGCCGCCATCGCTGGTCGACCGCTTTGCGAAAGTGCGCATCACCGAGGCGATGCCGAACTCCCTGCGCGGCCGGCTGGTCGCTTGAACGCGGCGCCCGAATCCAGCCTCGATTTCGGCGCGGAGGACAATGCGCGGCTCGCCGCGGTCTGCGGGCCGCTCGACGAGAACCTGCACCAGGTCGAGAACCGGCTTGGCGTGGAAATCCGCCGGCGTTCGGGCCGCTTTTCGATCCGCGGCGCGAACGCCGCGGCGGCAGCGGCCGTGCTGCGCGTGCTGTACGAGCGGGCGGGGAAGAAGCCCGTCACGCCGGAGGACGTGCACCTCGCAATCCAGGAGAGCGGCATGGGCGCGCGCCCGGCGGACGACGAGCATGCGGTTGAGACGCTTCGCGGCCTGGTTCGCGGCCGCGGCGCCAACCAGCAGCAATACCTGCTTTCCATCCGTTCCCACGACCTGACCTTTGGGATCGGACCAGCAGGCACCGGCAAGACCTACCTCGCGGTCGCCTGCGCGGTCGAGGCCATGCAGCGAGAGAGCGTACGTCGCCTGGTGCTGGTGCGCCCCGCGGTCGAGGCCGGGGAGCGGCTCGGGTTCCTGCCGGGCGACCTCACGCAGAAGGTCGATCCCTACCTTCGGCCGATGTATGACGCCCTGTACGAGATGATCGGCTTCGATCGTGTCGCGCGGCTGATCGAACGCAATGTGATCGAGGTCGCGCCGCTGGCGTTCATGCGCGGGCGGACGCTGAACGAGGCTTTCATCATCCTCGACGAGGCGCAAAATACGACCGTCGAGCAGATCAAGATGTTCCTGACGCGCATCGGCTTCGGGTCGCGCGCGGTCGTGACCGGCGACATCACCCAGACCGACCTGCCTGCGCACCGGCAGTCGGGCCTGCGACATGCGCTTGAGGTGCTGGACGGCGTCAAGGGCATCGCCGTGACGCGTTTCACGGCGCGGGACGTGGTCCGCCATCCACTCGTTCAGCGGATCGTGGAGGCCTACGAGCGCGAGTCGGGCAACGACGAAGGCAAGGGTACGTGATGCTCGACGTCGTGCTGCGCTACCGTACGCGCCGGCCCTGGGTGCCGGGACCGTCCTCCTTGCGCCGCTGGGCGCGCCTGGCCGCGGGTAACCGCGGGGGCGAGCTCGGCATCCGCGTGGTCGGCAGCCGCGAGAGCCGGGCGCTGAACGAACGCTGGCGTGGTCGCGGGAAGCCGACCAACGTGCTTTCTTTCCCGGCGTCGCCGGCGTCGCCGGCGATCGGTGGCTCGCAGCTCGGAGACCTCGTCGTCTGCGCGCCAGTCGTCGCGCGCGAGGCGCGGGAGCAGGGCAAGCCGCTGCCCGCGCACTGGGCGCATATGATCGTCCACGGCACGCTGCACCTCATCGGCTTCGACCACCAGCGCGCGGCGGATGCGAGGCGCATGGAAAGCCGGGAACGCGCACTGCTCGCGCGTCTGGGCATCGCGGACCCGTACGGAGACTGAGCCGATGGCGAAACGCAAGCGGGGGAGCTGGCTGCGGCGGCTGACGCAGGAGGGGCCGCGCGACCGTGCGGAACTCGTCGATGCGCTCCGCGCGGCGGCGCGCGCCGGCATCATCGACGCCGACGCTTTCGCGATGATCCAGGGCGTGCTGCGGGTCGCGGACCTGCACGTGCGCGACATCATGGTGCCGCGATCCCAGATGGTCGTGCTGGAGCGAGACTCCGGTCCCGGACGGCTGCTCCCGGCCGTGATCGAGTCCGGTCACTCCCGATTTCCGGTCATTGGCGATGACCGCGACCAGATCGCCGGCATACTGCTCGCCAAGGACCTGCTGCGCAACTTCGCCGAAGGCGCGAAAAACGACTGGGACATCCGCGACGTGTTGCGCCCCGCGGCGTTCGTGCCGGAAAGCAAGCGCCTGAACGTGCTGCTGAAGGAGTTCCGCGTCAGCCGCAACCATATGGCGATCGTGGTGGACGAATACGGCGGCGTATCGGGGCTTGTCACGATCGAGGACGTGGTCGAGGAGATCGTCGGCGAGATCGCCGACGAGTACGATACCGACGAGGACCAGACGATCCGGCGCGAGGGCGACCGGCAGTTCACGGTGCAGGCGCTCACCCGCGTCCAGGAATTCAACGAGCACTTCGCGACCCGCTTCAGCGATGAGGAGTACGACACGATTGGCGGCCTCGTCATGCACCAGTTCGGCAGGTTGCCGCGGCGCGGGGAGGCAGTGACCATGGACGGGCTGGAGTTCAAGGTGCTGCGCGCCGACCGGCGTCGCATCGACCAGCTGCGCGTAACGACCCCCGAGCCCTTGCCACTGCGGCCCGGCGAAGCGCGCGAGGGCTGAGTGGCGCCGCCCGGTGGACTGGTCTCTAGGCTGTTGCGCTACCGCGAGCTGATCGCCGCGATCGCTGGCGCGGCCACGTGCTTCGCCTTCGCCCCCTATGACATTCACGTTCTCGGCTGGCTCGGCCCGGCGGTCCTGTTCCTGCTCTGGGAATACGCGGCGCCGCGCGATGCGGCGCGCACCGGCTTCTGGTTCGGCGCCGCGCTCTTTGGCGCGGGCACCTGGTGGATCTATACGGCCATCCACGATTTCGGCCAGGCGCCGGCCTGGCTCGCGATCTTCCTGCTTGCCGCGCTGCTCGCGATCAAGGGCACCTACTACGCGCTCACTGGTTACGTCCTGGTGCGCCTCGCGCCCGACCCGTCGCCCGCGCGTTCGCTGCTCCTGATTCCGGCGGGCTGGACGCTGATGGAGTGGCTGCGAGGCTGGCTGTTTACGGGCTTCCCCTGGCTTCAACTCGGCTACTCACAGAGCGACTCGCCGCTGGCGGCACTGGCGACGATCGGTGGTGTCCACCTTGTCACCTTGGCGACGGCGATTACGGCCGGCGCGGTCATCGTACTGTTCCACCAGCGCGAACGCGGTCGGCTCGCCGCGGTCGCGCTCGCCGCCGTCCTGTGGTCTGGCGGCTATCTGCTCACCGGGCACGAATGGACGAAGCCCTCAGGCGGGCCGATCCGCATCGCCCTTCTGCAGGGTGCGATCCCGCAGGACGAGAAGTGGCTCGCCGAGAACCGGGCGGCGACGCTCGACAAGTACCGTGCGCTCAACCGGGAAGCACTGGGCGCGCGCATCATCGTCTGGCCGGAATCGGCGATCCCGGTGCTGGCCCATGAAGCGAAAGTCTACCTCGCGGCAATCCGGCGCGAGTCGGAAGCGCAGGGGTCGGACGTCATGATCGGGCTGCTGCGCTTCGACCTCGAGACCGGGGACATCCGCAACGGCCTGTACTCGATGAGCGCCGCCGGCGATGGCTGGTACTTCAAGCGCCGGCTCGTGCCATTCGGGGAGTTCTTCCCCGTGCCCAAGTCCGTGCGCAAGTGGATGCGATTGCACAGCCTGCCGTATTACGACATGACGCCCGGAGACGAGGACCAGCCGCCCCTGGAAGCGGGCGGCGAACGTCTGGCAGCGACGATCTGCTACGAGGACGCCTACGGATCGGACGAGCTTGCGGTGTTGCCGCGCTCGACACTGCTCGTCAATGTCACGAACAACGCCTGGTTCGGCGATTCCTCCGCGCCCCACCAGCAATTGCAGATGGCGCGCTTCCGCGCGCTCGAGGCCGGCCGCTGGCTCATGCGCGCGACCAGCAATGGCATCACCGCCGTGATCGGTCCCGACGGCGCCGTCACCGCCCGCATTCCGCAGTTCAAGCCCGGTGTCCTCAAGTCCACTGTCCAGCCCCGCACCGGCCTCACGCCCTACGCTCGCACCGGCAACTGGCCCGTCCTCTCGCTCGCCTTCCTGCTGCTGCTTGCTTTCGCCATCGCCCGCCTTCGAGCGAGAACGAACGCCTGAGACCGGAAGTCGGGAGGGCATTCTCAGGACCGCCGTGGATCCGTCCATGGAGGCTTCGGGCGCGCCATTCCCTGGCGCGCACAATCCTGAGAATGCCCTCCCGACTCCCGGCCTCAGGTATCCTTTCCAGTTCGATGAAGGAACGCTACGAACCACGAGAAATCGAGCCCGCGGTCCAGACGGAGTGGGAAGCCGCCGGCTCGTTTGCCGCGCGGGAAAACGTCTCGCGGCCGAAGTACTACTGCCTGTGCATGTTTCCCTACCCGAGCGGCCGGCTCCACATGGGTCACGTGCGCAACTACGCGATCGGCGACGTGCTCGCGCGCTACATGCGCATGCAGGGGTACAACGTGCTCCAGCCGATGGGATGGGACGCCTTCGGCCTGCCGGCAGAGAACGCGGCGATCGAGAACGGCGTCCCGCCGGCGAAGTGGACCCGCGACAACATCACGCACATGAAAGGCCAGTTGAAGTCGCTCGGTTTCGGCATTGACTGGTCGCGCGAGCTCGCGACCTGCGACACGGACTACTACAAGTGGAACCAGTGGCTGTTCCTGCGCATGCTCGAGCGCGGCATCGCATACAAGACGACCGGCAGCGTCAACTGGGATCCGGTCGACCAGACCGTGCTCGCGAACGAACAGGTGATCGACGGGCGCGGGTGGCGCACGGGCGCGCCCGTCGAGAAGCGCGAGATCCCGATGTATTACCTCGGCATCACGCGGTACGCCGAGGAACTGCTCGCGGCGCTCGACCGGCTGCCCGAATGGCCGGACCGCGTGCGCACCATGCAGGCGAACTGGATCGGCCGCAGCGAGGGTGTGAACCTCTCGTTCCCGTACGACATCGGCGGGCAGCGCGGCGAACTGAAGGTCTTCACGACCCGTGCCGACACGATCATGGGTATCAGCTTCGTCGCGGTGGCCGCCGAGCATCCGCTCGCGGAGCTCGCAGCAGCACGCAACGCGGCCGTGCGCGAGTTCGTCGACGAATGCCGCCGCGGCAGCATCATGGAAGCCGACCTCGCCACGATGGAAAAAAAGGGTATCGCGACCGGGTTTACCGTGCGTCACCCGCTAACCGGCGCACAGATCCCGGTCTGGATCGGCAATTACGTACTGATGGCCTACGGCGAAGGCGCGGTGATGGGCGTGCCGGGCCACGACGAGCGCGACTTCGCCTTTGCGAACAAATACGGCCTGCCGATACTTCCGGTGATCGACGTCGAGGGCAGGCCGTATTCGACCGGGGCCTGGGAGGCCTGGTACGCGGAACATGGTCGCTGCGTGCGCTCCGGCCCTTACGACGGGCTCGATTACCAGGCGGCGACCGACGCCATCGCGAAGGATCTCGAGGCGAAGGGACTGGGGCGAAAGCAGGTGGTCTGGCGGCTGCGCGACTGGGGTATTTCGCGCCAGCGCTACTGGGGCTGCCCGATCCCGATCATCCATTGCCCGGCCTGCGGCGACGTGCCGGTGCCGGATGACCAGTTACCGGTGCGGCTGCCCGAGGACCTTGTGCCCGACGGCTCCGGCAATCCGCTCGCCAAATCGAAGGCCTTCCTGGACTGCCGCTGCCCGCGATGCGGCGCACCCGCACGGCGCGAGACGGACACCATGGACACGTTCGTGGACTCCTCCTGGTACTTCTTCCGCTACGCCTCGCCGCACAATGATGGCGCGATGATCGACTCGCGCGCCGACTACTGGATGCCGGTAGACCAGTACATCGGCGGAATCGAGCACGCGATCCTGCACCTGCTCTATTCGCGCTTCTGGACGCGGGTCATGCGCGACTGCGGGCTGACGAGCCTCGACGAACCGTTCCAGCGCCTGTTGACGCAGGGCATGGTGCTGAACGAGATCTGGTACCGGAAGCCCGCGTCCGGGCGCATCGTGTACCTCAACCCTGCCGATGTCGCGGCCGACGGCGAAGGCGGCGCACGCCGTGGCGTGCTGAAGTCCGATGGCCAAGCGGTGGAGTACGGAGGCATCGGCACGATGTCGAAGTCGCGGCGCAATGGCGTGGATCCGCAACTGCTCGTGGATCGCTATGGTGCGGACACGGCGCGCCTGTTCACGATGTCGAACGTGCCGCCCGAGCATACTTTCGAATGGTCGGATGAGGGAGTGGAAGGAGCATTCCGTTTCCTCAAGCGGCTGTGGAAAGTCGTGCATGCTCACGTCGAGGCCGGCGCGACCGGCCCGGCCGGCACGCCGGACGCGACGGCCCTTGACACGCCGCAGCGCGAGCTGCGCCGGCAGGTCCATCAGACTCTGGTCAAGGTGGGTGATGACATCGGCCGGCGCCGCACCTTCAATACCGCGATTGCCGCGGTCATGGAGTTGCTGAACTCGCTGGTGCGCTTTGCGGACCGTACACCGCAGGGGCGTGTCGTCATGCAGGAGGCGCTCGACCTCGTCGTGCTGATGCTGTCGCCGATCGTCCCGCACGCCGCGCAGGCGATGTGGCGTGCGCTCGGCCACGCGACCCTCGTCGTGGACGAGCGCTGGCCGGAGTCTGACCCGTCGGCTCTCGTTCAGGACACGATCGAGCTTGTGGTGCAGGTCAATGGCAAGCTTCGCGGACGCGTGCCCGTGCCCGCGGGCGCCGACGAGGCGGTCGCGCGCGAGGCTGCGCTTGCGGACCCGGCCGTCGCCAGGTTCGTGGCGGGGCAACCAGTGCGCAAGTTGATCTATGTGCCGGGCAAGCTCGTGAACGTGGTGGTCTGATGCGGCGGTCCGCGCTTGTCCTTGTCGCGCTTTCGCTGGTCGCCGGCTGCGGCTTCCACCTGCGCGGCCAGGAGCCGCTTCCCGCCGTGATGGCGACGCCCTACATCGATGCGCCGGATCGGTATACGGCACTCTATGCGGCGCTCGACAAGCGGCTGCGCGCGGCTGGCGCGATTCCGGCCGCAAATACCGCTGCTGCCAGCGCGGTGATCCGACTTCACCTCGACGACACTGGCCGCGAGCTCTTGTCGGTGACGGCGGAAAACAAGCCGGGCGAGTACGAGGTCTATTACGCGGCGGAGTTTTCCGTCACGGCCGGGGCGTCCGAGCTCCTCGCGCGCCAGCAGGTGAAGCTCACCCGTGAATACGGCTACGACGAGTCGGCCGTGCTCGCCAAGGAGCACGAGGAGGAATCGCTGCGCCTCGCGCTTGCCGATGAGATTGCGGACCTGATCCTGCGACGCCTGGCAGCCCTGTGAACCAGTCGGTCTTCGACGTGTTCAAGGTCGGTGTCGGGCCGTCATCGTCCCACACAATGGGGCCGATGCTCGCCGCGCGGTTCTTCGTGCTCGATCTCGAGGTCGGCGGGCTGCTCGCTTCGACCGCGGAAGTTTACGTCCAGCTCTATGGGTCGCTGGCGCTGACGGGACTCGGTCATTGCACCGATCGCGCCATCCTGCTTGGCCTGGAGGGCCATGATCCCTCCGAGCTCGACCCGGCCGTCATGGAGCCGACGCTCGGGCGCATCCGCGGCAATGGACGCCTGCGGTTGCTCGGCCGCCATGAAATCGACTTCGACGAGCCGATGAACCTCCTGTTCCATCGCGACCAGATGCTGCCCGGCCACTCGAACGGCATGCGATTCACGGCGCGCGATATGCAAGGCGCAACGCTACTGGCGGAGGAGATGTATTCAATCGGCGGCGGCGCCGTGCAACGCGCGGAAAAGGGGGTGGCCAGCGGCGCCACGGGGCCCGCGCGGGTTCCCATGCCTTTCGGCAGCGGCGAGGAACTGCTGGCCCAGGCCGCACGTGCGGGACTGACGGTCGCCGGACTGATGCGCGTGAATGAGGAGGCGCTTCGCGCGGCGGTCGAAGTGGACGCGAGGCTCGACCGCTTCTGGGCCGTCATGCAGGCCTGTGTCGAGCGCGGCTTTGCGGCGGAGGGCGTCCTGCCGGGCGTCCTGAAACTACGGCGCCGCGCACCGCAGATGAAGCTTGCGCTCGAGTCCGATGCAGGCCGCGCGGATGCCATGGAATGGGTCAACGCCTGGGCGCTCGCCGTGAACGAAGAGAATGCCGCCGGCGGACAGGTCGTCACGGCTCCGACGAATGGTGCCGCCGGCATCGTGCCCGCAGTCATGCACTACTTCGCGCGGCTCTGCCCAGGCAGCGACACCGACGGCATACGGCGCTTCCTGCTCACGGCGGGCGCAATCGGCCTGCTGTACAAGCGCAATGCATCCATTTCGGGCGCGGAGATGGGCTGCCAGGGCGAGGTGGGCGTCGCCTGCTCGATGGCGGCCGCAGGGCTCGCCGCCGCACTCGGCGGCAGCAATGCCCAAGTCGAGAATGCCGCCGAAATCGGTATGGAACACAATCTCGGCCTCACCTGCGATCCGATCGCCGGCCTGGTGCAGATCCCTTGCATCGAGCGTAACGCCATGGGCGCGGTCAAGGCGATCAATGCGGCGCGGCTCGCGCTGCGCGGCGACGGCACCCACAAGGTTTCGCTCGACCAGGTGATCGCCACCATGCGCCAGACCGGCCACGACATGTCGTCGATCTACAAGGAAACATCGCAGGGAGGCCTCGCCGTCAACGTGCCGGAGTGCTGAAATGTGAGGGGGGCCGTCCCCTTCAATATTCCCTTCAAAGACTGGCGAAGCGGTCGGTGGCGCGCACGAGCCCGTCGGTCATGCCGGGCTCGAAGGCCGAATGTCCTGCATCGCCGACGATGCGCAGGTCCGCCTCTGGCCAGGCGCGGTGGAGGTCCCAGGCCGTGACCATCGGGCAGACGACGTCGTGCCGTCCCTGCACGATGACTGCCGGAATGTGGCGGATGCGGCCAATGTCGTCGAGCAACTGACTTTCGTTGCGCATGAACCCGCCATTGACGAAGTAATGGCACTCGATGCGTGCGATTGCGAGCGCGAACTCGTCCTCGCCCCACTTGCGGACGTTCTCGTCGTCGGTCAGGAGGAAGCTCGTCGAGCCCTCCCACACGGCCCAGGCCTGTGCGGCCGCCTGTGCTGCCGTGCGGTTGTTGCCGGTGAGGCGCCCGTGGAAAGCGCGCATCAGATCGCCCCGTTCCGCGGGCGGGATCGGGGCGACGTATTCCTCCCAGCGGTCGGGATACAGGAAAGACGCGCCTTCCTGGTAGAACCAGTCGAGCTCCTTCTTCCGCAACAGGAAAATGCCGCGGAGCACGAGTTCGCTCACGCGCCCGGGGTGAGTCTCGGCGTAGGCAAGCGCGAGCGTCGAGCCCCAGGAGCCCCCAAACAACTGCCAGCGCTCGACGCCGAAATGCTCGCGCAGCCGTTCGATGTCGGCGACGAGGTCCCAGGTCGTATTGTGCTCGAGGCTTGCGTGGGGGCTGCTCCTGCCGCAACCGCGCTGGTCGAAAAGAAAGATGCGGTAGCGCGCGGGATCGAAAAAGCGCCGAGCCCTGGCGTCGCAGCCCGCGCCGGGACCGCCGTGCAGGAAAACCACGGGCTTGCCCTTCGGATTGCCGCATTCTTCCCAGTAGATCTCGTGCCCATTATCCATGGCGAGGCGCCCGTGTCGGCTCGGCTCGATCGGCGGATAGAAGCAGCGGCGCGGGAGGATGGATTCGCTCATGCGGCGTGACTCAGAAACGCACCAGGATTCCGGCGAGCGCCTCGGCCTGGAATATCGTCGAGCCACTGGCGACGATGCGGCAGACGCCGGCGCCATTGTCCGACTTGCAGAAAAAAGCACTGTTCGTATCGACAGCGGTCACGTAACCGCGCGCCTCGAACCGGATCGCCGCGTTCCTGGCCAGCGGCAACTCAAGCCCGAATGCCGCCGAACCGGAGAAATGCGTTCGGTCGTCAGCTCCGGGCGCGGAGGACGAGAAGCGCGTGGCGCCGAGGCCCGCGGCGAAGTACGGCTGCGCGTGTTCCCAGCCTCCGAAAGGCAGCGTGCCGCCGAGGTGCAGGTACTCGACGTCGACGCCATGCCTCGCGACGCCGTCGTTCACGTCGGATGACTGGCGCGAGTACCAGAGCTGGTAATAGCGGTCGTCGCCCCGTGCGTACCGAAGTTCCAGCGAGACGGCGAAACTCCCGCCGTCGTCGAGGTCGCGATTCGCGCCCGTCTCCTGGTCCTCGAGGCTGCCGCCCACCCGGTAGCCGCCGTGCAGTCCCACCTGGAACAGCGGCAATTCCTCCGCGCGGACGGCTGGCGCGGCAGCGAGCAGAGCGATCACGATGAAGGTCAGACGGTTCAAGCGGTGCCGACTATCTCATACGGTCCTGTTTCACGCCATTGCGAACGCGAATCATTCGCACTACGATCGGGCCACTGTGCATGCCCACATTCGATTTGCAAGCCTCCGCCTGGCGGGCATCACGGTCCTAGCCGCCTGCGGCAGCAATGCGCCGATGGCCACGGTCGCGAACGCACCGCCGACGCCCGGCCTCTCGCCAGTGGCCGCGTTGGGTGAGCGGCTCTTCCGGGACGAATCACTTTCGGTCTCGGGTCGGCTCGCCTGCCAGACCTGTCACCGGCCGGAATTCGCGCATGCCGCGCCACCGGGCGACCTCATGTCGAAAGGCGGACAAGGCATGGATGTCCCGGGCATTCGCAATGCGCCATCGATCCGCTATGCGAGCTTCACGCCGCCCTTCGGCTACGACGACACGGGCACCGCGTTCGGCGGCCTGTTCCGGGATGGTCGTGCGGCATCGCTCGTCGAGCAGGCGAAGCAGCCGTTCCTCGATGTGAGGGAGATGGCCAATGCGACTCCCGCCGATGTGATCGAGCGGCTGAGGCGATCGCCGAACGCCGCAGGTTTTCGCGCCATATTCGGGCTGGACGCGCTCGATGATGCCGCCGGTGCATTCTCGCGGCTCGCCGCGACGATTGCACAGTATGAGGTGGAGAACCCGGACTTTCACCGTTTCGACAGCAAGTACGATGCCTACCTTGCGGGCAAGGCGAAGTTAACCGCGCAGGAGGAGCGCGGCCTCGCGCTGTTTGAGGCCCCCGAAAAGGGCAACTGTGCCGCCTGCCACCCGAGCCGGCCTGGCGAGGATGGTTCGCCGCCGCTGTTCACCGATTTCACGTATGACAATGTCGGCGTGCCGCGCAATGCCCTCATTCCCGCAAACGCCGATCCGGCGTACTTCGACCTCGGGCTCTGTGGACCGGAGCGCAAGGACCTGGCCGCGCGGCGGGAACTCTGCGGCGCATTCAAGGTTCCGACGCTGCGCAATGTCGCCCGCACGGCGCCGTACTTCCACAATGGCGCTTTCACGGAACTGCGCGATGTCGTCGATTTCTACGTGCGCCGAGACACGGATCCTGCCGAGTGGTATCCGGTCACGGCCGCCGGCCTGCGCAAGTTCGACGACCTTCCGGCCGGACTTCAGGAGTCCGTGAACACGTCGGAAGTCCCCTACAACCGCAAGCCGGGCGGCATGCCTGCGCTTTCTCCCGCCGAGATCGACGACCTGGTCGCATTCCTGAAGACACTTGACGACGGCTACAATTGATCGGCCATGCGCATCAAGACCGATCAGCTCGCGGGAACGCTGGGAAAGGGCCTTGCTCCCGTCTGGCTGATTGCCGGTGACGAGGTCCTGCTGACCGGCGAGGCGGCCGATGCCGTGCGCGCCCATGCAAGGGCCGAAGGATTCACTGGGCGTGACCTCTTCCTGACCGACCGCGGCTTTGACTGGTCCGAACTTCGCAATGCGAGCCAGACGCTCTCACTGTTCGCGGAGCGGCGCATCCTGGAGATTCGCATGCCCACGTCTCGACCGGGCAAGGAGGGCGGCGCGGCACTCGCGGCGCTCGCCGCCGATCCGGGACCGGACAACCTCGTGCTCGTCATCACCTCCCGACCGGAAAAGGAAACCTGGTCCAGCGCGTGGTTCAAGACCTTCGAGAAGCACGGCGTGTTCGTCCAGGTCGGGCCGGTCGAGATCGGGCGCCTGCCGCAGTGGATCAGGCAGCGTGCCGCGCGGCTCGGCTTCGATTTCGGTCGCGGCGCAGCCGAGCTCCTCGCCGAGCGCGTAGAGGGCAACTTGCTCGCGGCGCAGCAGGAACTCGACAAGCTCGCGCTGCTCCATGCGGGGGGCGGGGTCTCGATCGAGGACGTGCAGGCCGCGGTGGCAAACAGCGCGCGATACGACGTGTTTCAGCTCGGCGAGGCCGCGCTCGCAGGCGATGCGCCGCGCTCACTCAGGATTCTCCAGGGCCTGCGTTCCGAGGGCGCAGAGCCGCCACTGGTGCTGTGGGCGATCTGCCGGGAACTGCGCGCGCTCGCGCGCATGCGCGGCGGCACGTGGAAGAAGGGCTACGGCGTCATGGCCGAGCGCCACGAGGAACTGGTGCGACGCGCCGTCCGGCGCACCGCCGGCCAGGCGATCGAACCCTGGTTCGAAGCTGCCGCCCGCGTCGACCGACAGGTCAAGGGCCGCGCGTTTGGCGAGCCCTGGACATCGCTGACCGGGCTCGTCGCCTCGATCGCCGGCAGCGGACAGACGACCGTTTCCGGCCGCGTCTGACAAGCGACGATCCACGCATGCGCCCGATCGGCGTGTTCGGCGGGATGTTCGACCCGATTCACTATGGGCACCTGCGCACGGCCCACGAACTGCACGAGCTGCTGGGACTCGAGGCAGTCGCTTTCCTGCCGGCGGGCGATCCGCCGCACCGGGCGGCGCCGCTCGCGGATGCCGGGACCCGGCTGGCAATGGTGCGCGCAGCAGTCGGGGAGGATCCGCGCTTTGTCGTCGACGATCGCGAGATCAGGCGTGCCGGCCCCTCTTATACGATCCTGACGCTGGAGGAACTGCGTGCAGAGCGAGGCGCGCAGCCCATCGTGCTGATCATGGGCATGGATGCATTCGCGGGCATCGATCGCTGGCACCGCGCCGGCGACATCGTCGTCCTCGCCCATATCGTAATCGCCCAGCGGCCGCGGTCGCCCGCGCCCCGGGACGGGTTCGCGGCGGAACTCCTGAGGGACCGGCGCTGCGCGGATCCTGCGGGCCTGTCGGCGAAACCGGCGGGCCACGTGTACGTCAGCGAGGGCACGCAGCTCGACCTCTCCTCGAGCGCGGTTCGCGCTGTCGTGGCCGCGGGCCGTGATCCACGCTACTTGATGCCCGACGCGTCGCGTAGGATCATCCTCGCCAAGGGCAGCTACGCCCGGCCAGGTGAAACGAAGGAATGATCGCCACGAGATCGAAGAGAAAACGCACAAACCCCGCCTCCAAGAAGACCAGGACCGGACCTGGCGCGCTGACCAGAATCGCAGTGGCCGCCCTCGCAGACATGAAAGCCGTCAACGTCAAGGTACTGGACGTGCGCAAGCTCACGGACGTCACCGACACGATGATCGTCGCGACGGGCAATTCGGACCGACACGTCAAGTCGATCGCGGACCGCCTGATCGAGCGTTGCCGCGAAGCCGGCCATCGCGCTTACGGTGTGGAGGGCAAACAAGAGGGCGAGTGGGTGCTGGTCGACCTTCAGGACCTGATCGTGCATGTGATGCTGCCGCGCATCCGCGAGTTCTACGGGCTGGAAAAGCTCTGGGACCTGCGCCCGGCGCGGCGTGCGCCGAGCTTGGCCTGACAACAGGCCGTATGCGCATCCGGCTGATTGCGGCCGGCACCCGCCTGCCTGAATGGATCGCCGAAGGCGTCGCCGAATACGGCCGGCGCTTCGGCCGCGGGCTCAAGTTTGAATTGATCGAAGTGCCATTGGCCCGCGAGGTCGAGCGCATGCGCGCTGCGATCGGCAAGAACGATTACGTTGTCGCGCTCGAAGTCGGGGGCCGTTCGATGTCGACGGCCGAGCTCGCAGCGTGGCTCGAGGCGCGCATGGCCGGCGGCCGCGACCTCGCGCTGCTCGTCGGTGGGCCGGAAGGACTGGACGCGGCATTGTCGGCGAAGGCCGATTTCCGCTGGTCGCTTTCGCCGCTGACCTGGCCGCATGGCCTCGTTCGGGTCATGGTCGCCGAGCAGCTGTATCGCGCGCACAGCCTGATGCAGGGACACCCGTATCACCGAGCCTGAGAGGGTTGCTTAGGCTATCCTCGCGGCTCAATGGGTTACGACTCGATTGTCCTCGCTTCGGCGTCGCCGCGCCGCAGCCTGCTCCTGGCTCAAATCGGCGTTCGACACCGTGCGGCGGCCGCCGACATCGACGAGACGCCGCGGTCCGGCGAGCGGCCCTGCGTCTATGTCGAACGGCTGGCCGAGGCCAAGGCGCATGCTGTTGCCCGGTCGCTCGAAGGCCGCGGACATGGCCCTGTGCTGGCCGCGGACACGACGGTCGTGCTCGATGAGAGGATATTTGGCAAGCCCGTCGACGAGGCTGCCTGCGTCGAGATGCTCGGCTCGCTCTCGGCAAGGACCCATGAAGTGCTGACAGCCATCGCGCTCTGGCACGACGGTCGCCTCGGCGTCGCGTGCTCCACGAGTCACGTCACGTTCCGGGCCATCGATGCGGATGAATGCCGGCGCTACTGGGCGAGCGGCGAGCCTGCGGGCAAGGCGGGAGCCTATGCCATCCAGGGCTTCGGCGCTGTCTTCGTCGAGCGGCTCACGGGCAGTTTTTCCGGCGTGATGGGCCTGCCGCTGTTCGAAACGGCCTCGCTCCTCGATGCCGCGGGCGTGCGCCGCTGGCAGGCCCCGTGATCCGCAGGAACGCGGTCTCTACTGCCCTTGTCCAAGCCTGGGTCAGCATGGTCGGCGATTCCCCATGAATGCCTGGGCCCTCTGGATGCAGCGATTGTGGCGCTGGGTGGCCGCGCTCGTCGGCGCCGGTGCCCTGCTGCTTGCGCTCGGGATCGGCGCCTTCCGCCTCGCGATCGACCTGTTGCCTGGCTACCAGCAGCGCGTGGTCGAACGAGTGCACGAGGCGACCGGGCTCACGCTCCAGTTCGATTCGGTCTATGCGCGGATCGGGCGCTACGGTCCCGAGATCGTCTTCCGCGGTGCGCGCGTGTTGCCGGAATCGGGCGACGACCCGCTGGTCACGGCGGTGGCCGGCCGCGTGAGCCTGTCAATCCCGCGCTCGATCTGGTACCGCCGGCTTGAGGTCGGACGTGTCGCCTTCGTCCGCCCCCGACTCAACTTCGTGATCACGGCCGATGCCCGCATCCGGCTGGTCGGCCAGTCCGTGCTTCAGCGCCCCGATGCGGAGCATGCGCCGATGACGCTCGAGCGCCTGCCACGCGGCCATTTCGCCGTAACGGATGCCATCCTGGACGTTCTCGACCTGCGGGCAAAGCAGGGACGATTCCAGCTGACCGGCGCGGACGTGGACATCGTGCGCGAGGGAGACGACATCACGCTCGCCGGCCGCGTCGAATTGCCGGAGCATCTCGGTTCATTCATCGACGTGCAGGCCGAAGCGAGCGGCGACCTGGCCGATACCGCCCGGGTCGCCTGGCATGCGCGCGTGGACGCGCGTGACCTCGATCTCGGGCAATGGGCAGCAATGTTGCCGGACAGTTTCCGTGTTCCCGCAACCGGCCACGGCTCGATCATCGTCTCTGCGCGCGGAACCGGGCGCGAGGTCACCAGCCTGCGTCTGCAGCCCTCGCTTGAGGACCTGCGATTCGCGGGATCGGCCGAGGAGTTCACTCGCATGGCCGGCGACATCCGTGTCCAGCGCGACGCGACCACAGTGTCGCTCGAGGCCTCAGGTCTGGAGCTGTCACGCCCCGGCGCGCCCTGGCAACCGACCCGCCTCGACGCGCGCGTCACGCACAAGGACGGGCGCATATCGACGGCCGCCGTGCGCGCGGATTACCTGCGGATCGAGAATGTCGCGGCACTCGCGAATCTGCTGCCGCCGGGTACGCTGCGTGAGCGGGTCGAGGCCGTCGCGCCGCGTGGCGAGCTGTACGGTGTCGACATCGCAATGGCCGACGTCGGCGCGGAGAGGCTGCCGGACATCACGGGCCGGTTGAGATTCTCGGACGTCGGCTTCAGCCCATTCGGCAAGGCGGCCGGAATCACCGGTTTCGACGGCTCGATCGAAGGCCGCGGCGCGGGCGGCATCGTAATCCTCGCCACACGCAATGCAACGCTCGACTGGCCGCAACAATGGCGCGCCCCGGCCGCCATCCTGCGCGGCGACGGACGCGTCGAATGGCAGCGCTTCGGTGACGGCGTCCGGATCTGGCTCGACGACGCGTTCGCGGACAGCGGGCACGGTGTTGCGCGGGGCAAGGCACGGCTCCTGCTGCGTCCCGGCGAATTGCCGCTGATGGACGTGAGCGCGACGGCGGCTGATTTCGACGTGACCCAGCTCTGGCGCTACCTGCAGACGGGCCGCCTGCAGCCAAAGACGGTTCGCTGGCTCGATGCCGCTTTCCGTGCGGGCCGGGTCACGCGGGCCGATGTCACCGTCACCGGTCCGACGCTCGGGTTTCCGTATCGCGAAGGGCAGGGCGAGTTTCACGCAAGCGGCCATGTGACGGGCCTCAACCTCTTCTATGCCCCGGGATGGCCGGAGCTTCGCGGGGTCGAGGCTGATTTCGGTTTCGATGGACCTGCCCTGCACGCCGTGGGAAATCGTGGAAGCTTCGGCGGCATGCCGTTTACGGCTGCCGAGGTCAACAGCGGTGACCTGCGCGATGCGATCTTCGCGGCGCGCGGTACGACGCGCACCGACGCAGGACGCGCCATCCGCGTGTTGCAAGGCACGCCGCTCGCGCCTTCGTTCGGCGCGATGTTCGCCGACCTCACAGGCTCGGGTCCGGTTACGGCTGATATCGCCATGGTCCTGCCTATCAAGGACCTCGACCGGCGGGTCGTCACGGTAGTGGCAAACCTCAATGGCGTCTCGCTTCGGGAACGGCAGCAACCGGTCGCGGCGACCGACGTCGTGGGCGACTTGTGGGTGCGCAACCGCGAGATCCAGGCGCCCGCGCTCTCGGGTCGCGCGCTGGGCGGCCGCTGGGAGGCGTCGATCGCGACGACGACGCTCGACAACGGCAACATGCGCACACGCATTGACGCGCGAGGCAGTGTGCAGGGGGCCGCCCTGCAGCCGGTAGCGCACATGCCGGTCAACGCGGGCCTCACCGGAAGCACGGATTGGAGCGGCTCGATCGACGTGGAGCGCGATGTCGACCCTTCCAGGCCGGCCCGCGGCAATGTGCGCGTGACGAGCGACCTGCGCGGCCTGGCCTCGGCGCTGCCCGAGCCGTTCGGCAAGAACGCGGAATCGGCGCGGCCTCTCTCGCTCGCCGTGAGTTTCGACGGCACAAGTGGTCCGCGCATCGAAGGCACGCTTGGCCGCGATATCCATGCCCTGATGCAATGGCGGAGCAAGCCGGACGACGCGCCCGTCGCGCACGGTGTCGTCGCGTTCGGCGGCGCGATTCCGGACGACTTGCCGAAGGCCGCCGGCCTCTGGCTCAAAGGCAGCGTTGAGTCCGCGAGCCTGACAAGGCTGCTCGACCTGAAATGGAACGAGCCGCACGGCCGGCCGATCCAAGACTGGCTAGGCGGCGCCGACCTATCAATCAGCCGCTTCGAGGCGGTCGGCTACCTGTTCGAGAACGTGAGCGGCCGACTGCGGCCAGGGCAGCGCGCCTGGGACGTTTCGGTGGACGGCGACGCACTGGCCGGCCGTGTCACCGTGCCCTTTACGTTCCCAGGAGAGGTCCCGATGATCCTGGACCTCGACCGGCTGCATTTCGGCGAGCGCGCGCCGGGCCTCGGCGAGCGCCCGGATCCCGATCCCCGCAATCTTCCGGCCATCCGCGTCGACCTGCGCGATTTCGTGTTTGACAAGCGGCGCTTCGGACACGTCGAGGCGGAGCTCACGCGCGAAACGGCGGGCATGACGCTCAACCGGTTCACGATGAAGGACCCCGCATTCGCGGCGGAGGGCCGCGGCAGTTGGCTTATGCACGACCAGGCCGCGGAATGCCGCCTGGAGTTCGGCGTCGAGACAGGCGACGTCAAGGCGTTCATGGACGCGATGCAACTGGGCGCACAGATCGAAGGCAAGGAAGGGCACGTATCAGCCAGCCTGAGCTGGCCCGGTCCGCCCGAGGTGAGCGCCATCGAGCGGCTCTCGGGCCAACTCGAGATCTCGGCCAAGAACGGCAACCTGACGTCCGTTGAGCCGGGCGCAGGGCGGGTTTTCGGCCTCATGAGCCTGTCGCACCTGCCACGCCGGCTCGCGCTCGACTTCGGCGACCTGACCGGCGAGGGCCTGTCATTCGATACCCTGCACGGGAGATTCCGCCTGACCGACGGTGACGCCTACACCGACAACCTGACGCTGCGAGGCTCAGCGGCCGAAATCGGGATTGCCGGCCATACCAGCCTGCGCGATCGGACCTACGACCAGACCGCGGTTGTCACCGGCCAGCTCGGCGCATCGCTCGGCGTCGCGGGCGCGCTCGCCGGCGGCCCGGTGGTCGGCGCCGCCCTGCTGCTTTTTTCGCAGGTGTTCAAGGAACCGTTACAGGGCGTGACACGGGGCTACTATCGCATCACCGGCAGCTGGGATGATCCGCAGATACGGCGCATTGATGCCCGGGAGCTGAAGGACGACCGCCAGGCGTCGCAGGGGGCGCCTTGAACCCACCGATTGTCGCAGCCATCCAGATGACTTCGCTGGCGGACGCAGCGCGAAACCTCGCGACCGCGAGGCGGCTGCTCGCGCTCGCGCGGGAGCACGGCGCCTGTCTCGCCGTACTGCCCGAAAATTTCTCCTTCATGGGCCGCAGCGAGGCGGAGCGCCGGCAACACGTGGAGCGGGACGGGGACGGTCCGGTGCAGGAGGCCATGGCCGCCACGGCGCGCGAACTCGGGCTATGGATCGTCGCCGGCACGCAGCCGATTGCGGTCACGGGCGACCCGCGGCCGGCGAACGCCTGCGTTGTCTACGACGAGGCCGGCAGGCGCGCCGCGCGCTACGACAAGATTCACCTGTTTGACGTGGACCTGCCGGGCGGCCACGAGGGTTATCGTGAGTCCGCCAATGCCGTGCCGGGCGCGAAGCCGGTGCTGGTCGAGACGCCCGCGGGTCGCCTCGGCCTGACCGTATGTTACGATTTACGCTTCCCTGAGCTGTTCCGCCAACTCGTATCGGAGGGAGCCGAGATCTTCAGCGTGCCATCCGCATTCACGGGACCGACCGGGCGCGCGCACTGGGAAACACTGCTTCGGGCGCGCGCCATCGAGAACCTATGCTTCGTGATCGCGGCCGCGCAGAGCGGTGTCCACGACAGCAATCGCGAGACCTACGGCGACAGCCTCATCGTGGACCACTGGGGGCGTGTGCTGGCGCGCGAGCCGCGCGGCAGTGGCGTCGTGGTCGCGGCCCTCGACCTGGACCGGCAGAAAGCGACGCGCGCGAGTTTTCCGGCCCTGAAACACCGGGTGCTCGCATGACCGACGCGCTGCAATGCGCGCGTGAACGGATCCTCGCCCCGTCGGGACTCGATGATCGCCGGCTCGAGCAGGCCTTGGTCTCGCTGCTCGGCGCGAGCGTCGATGCCGGCGATCTCTATTTCCAGCTCGCTCGCGAGGAGCACTGGGCGCTCGAGGACGGCATCGTCAAGGAGGGCAGCCACGGTATCGAGCAGGGCGTTGGCGTCCGCGCCATGGCGGGCGAGCGGACGGGTTTCGCCTACTCGGACGAAGTCGTGCCGGCGGCGCTGTTCGAGGCCGCCCGGGCCGCGCGAGCGATTGCCCGCGAAGGCGGCAACGGCCAGGTCCAGGCCTGGCGCGCGACCGCCGCGCATCGCCTTTATCCCACGGACGACCCGATCGCGACGCTCGCGGACGTGGACAAGGTCGCGCTCCTGCAGGAGCTCGACCGCCGCGCCCGCTCGCTCGATCCCCGCGTCAGGCAGGTGGTGGCGACGCTCGCCGCCGTACACGAGATCATCCTCGTCGCCGCGAGCGATGGCACGCTCGCCGCCGACGTGCGTCCGCTCGTGCGCATGAACGTCTCGGTTATCGTCGAGCAGAACGGGCGCCGAGAGCAGGGCTATGCCGGCACGGGCGGCCGTTATTCGCTCGAGGAATTCACCGCGGGCGAGAAGCCGCTGCGCCTCGCGCGCGAGGCCGTCCGGCAGGCGACCGTGAACCTCGATTCTGTGCCCGCACCGGCGGGCCCGATGACGGTCGTGCTGGCGCCTGGCTGGCCCGGCGTACTGCTGCACGAGGCCGTAGGCCACGGGCTCGAGGGCGACTTCAACCGGCGCGGCACCTCGGCATTCACCGGCCGGATCGGGGAACGGGTCGCCTCCACGCTTTGCACGGTTGTCGACGACGGTACGCTGCCCGGACGGCGCGGCTCGCTGAACATCGACGACGAAGGCACGCCGACGTCCTGCACCACGCTCATCGAGAATGGCGTGCTGAAGGGATACCTTCAGGACAAGTTGAACGCGCGCCTCATGGGCGCGAAGCCGACCGGCAATGGCCGGCGCGAATCCTTCGCGCACACGACGATGCCGCGCATGACCAACACCTACATGCTGCCGGGACCGCACGATCCGGAGGAGATCATCCGTTCGGTCAAACGCGGCCTTTACGCCGTAAATTTCGGCGGCGGCCAGGTGGACATCACGTCCGGCAAGTTCGTGTTCTCGGCGAGCGAGGCGTACCTGATCGAGGACGGCAGGGTCACCGCTCCGGTCAAGGGCGCGACGCTCGTCGGAAACGGCCCGGACGTGCTGACCCGCGTCAGCATGGTCGGCAACGACCTCATGCTCGACGATGGCATCGGCAGCTGCGGAAAGGACGGCCAGACAGTGCCCGTCGGCGTCGGCCAGCCCACGCTGCGTGTCGATTCGCTGACGGTCGGCGGCACCGGCTGAGTCATCACGCCGTGCGCGTCGCCCGTCCGCTGTACGAATCGCTGCCCTACGTGTACATCGCGATCGGCGCCGCCGCCCTTGGCGCGTCGTTCGCCTGGCGGGTGGCCGACTGGTCGGGAATCATGGCCGCGTTCGGGCTGGCCGCTATCGTCGGCGGGCTCGTCCTCGTTTTCCGGCGCCGTGATTACCGGATACAGCAACGCCACTACGGCACGGACTTCGAAGAGGAGAACTAGGATTCCGGCCGCTGCGGCTCAGGCCCTGCCGGCTGCCGGCTCCGCGTCGTCTTCCGCGTCGGCATCCGACTCGTCCACGGCCGGTTGATCCCCGGTCGGATCCTGGGCCGGCGACCGTCCGCGGGCGGAGCGCTCGTCCAGATACATGATTTCGTGTTTGCCGAGTACGACGACGTCGCCGTCGTTCAGGTAATGTCGGCGGATGCGCTTCGACTTCACATAGACGCCATTGGTGCTGTTGAGGTCCTCGAGCACGCTGCCATCGGCCGTCGTCGTGATCTGGCAGTGATGGCGGCTGATGTACTTGCTCTCGATCTGCACGTCGTTTTCGACCGTACGGCCGATGATGATTCGCCCGATCCTGAGTGGCCGCTCCTCGACGTGCTCGCCGCCGTGCGCCACGATCACGCGCGCCAGCACCTCGTCGCTTGAAACCGGCCTCGGCGCCGATGCGGTGTCCGGCACGCCGGCGCGCATGCGGTTGGTGCGCGCCGCAAACTCAATCCACTGCAGCTCGTCAATCGCCGCTTTCAGTTCCTGCGCGCCGACACTCGACTGCTCGGACGAGTACGCGATCATCAGGGCGGTGTCGCAGAGGGTGTTGACGAGGCGGGGCACGCCGCCTGTATACCGGTAGATGACGGGCAGCGTCTCCGGCGCGAAGAACGGGCGGCCATGCGCGCCGGCGACCTCAAGCCGGTGGAGGATGTAGGCCTGCGTTTCCTCGGGGGTGAGGGCCGTCAGGTGGAAGCGCAGCCGGATGCGCTGCACGAGCTGGACCAGTTCCGGTGAATCGAGCTTCTCGTTGAGCTCGGGCTGGCCCGCGAGGATGATGCGAAGCACCTTTTCCTTCGTCGTTTCGACGCCGGACAGCAGGCGGATTTCCTCGAGCACGCGGTTCGAAAGGTTCTGCGCCTCATCGACGATCAGCATGACCTTGCGCCCGGCGGCGTATTGCTCGACCAGGAACTGGTTCAGCGTGGCGATCAGCTCGGCCTTGCGCATCTTGAAAGGCGAGAAGCCGAACTGGACCAGCACGGCCTGTAGGAACTCGTTCGGTGAGACCTGGGTCTGGGCGACCTGCGCCACGACTACGTCTTTCTCGAGCTCGTGCAGGAAGGTCTCGAGCAGCGTGGTCTTTCCGGAACCGATTTCGCCCGTGATGACCACGAAGCCGTCCGTGAACCAGATCGTCGACTCCATGTACGCCTTGGCGCGGGCATGGTGCTTCGACAGGTACAGGAACGCCGGGTCCGGGCTCAGCCGGAACGGCAGTTCGGTCAGTTTGAAGTGTTCCAGATACATGCAGTCCGACAGGCTAGCACAAGCGCAAGTGCCGGTTCCTGCTAGGGATTCAACCGGCGTCGCAACTGCCGAGCGACCCGGTCCCGCTCCGCGCGATTGCCTGTGACGAAGGTCACATGACCGAGTTTACGGCCGGGTCGCGGCGACTTGCCGTAGTCATGCCAGTGCAGGCCGGGCAGGCGCAGGTAGTCGCTCGCCCGCGGATGCCGGCCGATTACGTTCACCATCGCCGAGTGCCCGCGCGCGCGCGCGCTGCCGAGTGGCAGCCCCGCGATCGCGCGCACGTGATTCTCGAACTGGCTCGTCTCCGCACCCTCGATCGTCCAGTGACCCGAATTGTGCACGCGCGGCGCCATTTCGTTCGCGACCAGGCGCCCGCGCACGACAAAGTACTCGACCGCGAGCACGCCGACGTAGCCGAGGGCACGCAGCAGCCGGCGGTGATTGCGCTCGGCGGCGCGCTGCAGGCGCGAGTCCGCGTAGGGCGCCCGGGTGACGGACAGCATGCCGCGCTCGTGCTCGTTTTCCGCAAGCGGATAGCAGCGCATCTCGCCGTCGCCCCCCCGCACGGCGACCAGGGAGACTTCGCGCGAGAAATGGATGAAACGCTCGTAAATGAGCGGCTGGCCGCGCAGCCGCCCGAAAGCCTCGCCGGCATCGCGGGCACGGCGCACCGGCGCCTGGCCCTTGCCGTCATAGCCGAGTCGCCGCGTCTTCAGGATACCGGGCGTGCCGAGCGCCGCGATCGCGCGAACGAGGCCCGCCTCGGAATCTACGGGCGCGAATGGCGCGACCGGCACGCCGAGGCGCTGGAACAGCCGCTTCTCGGAGACGCGATCCTGCGCAATCTCGAGGGCGCGCGGCGGCGGCCACACCGGCCGGATCCTTGCGATCGAACGTGCCGAGGCGACGGGCACGTTTTCCCAGTCAAAAGTGACGACATCGACGCCCCGAGCAAAGCGGGCCAGCCTGCGCCGGTCGTCGAATTCGCCCGTGACGATCTCCGCGACCTCTGCGCCGGGGACGTCGACGCTACGGTCGTACATTGCAAATTCGAAGCCGAGCGGAATGCCGGACAGGGCCATCATCCGGCCGAGCTGGCCGGCGCCGATGATGCCGATACGCATGCGATGCCTCAGCCGGCGGCCGGGTCCGGCCTCGCAAGGACTTCCGCGGTCTGGCGCTCGCGGAAAGCGGCGAGCGCATCCTTGAGTGGCGGATGGCGCCCCGCGAGGATCGCGGTCGCGAGCAGGGCGGCATTGCGCGCACCCGGCTCGCCGATTGCGACCGTCGCCACGGGCACGCCGGCCGGCATCTGCGCGATCGAGAGCAGCGAGTCGAGTCCATTCAGCGCCTTGGACTGGATCGGCACCCCGATGACCGGCAGCAGCGTCTTCGCGGCCGTCATGCCGGGCAGGTGCGCGGCGCCGCCGGCACCGGCGATCAGCACCTCGAGGCTCCGCGAGGCGGCGGAACCCGCGTACTCGAAAAGCAGATCCGGCGTGCGGTGTGCGGAAATGATGCGACTCTCGAACGGCACGGAGAGCGCGACCAGGACTTCAGCCGCATGGCGCATCGTCTCCCAGTCCGACGACGAACCCATGATGATTCCGACCAGCGGTTTCATCGCGGGAGTCTAGCACGAGGACTCGTCACGCCTCGCCTAACCGGTTGTTCAGGAAGGGACTTTGGAAATCGGGCATTGGAAAGAAACAACCCCTGCGCCGACAGGGAGTGGTGCGACGCAGGGGGGATGCCCGAAGATCAGGGGATGCTTGATACGCTGGGCAACGGGAAAAGACTAGCGCGACGCGATTTTCCGACAACCCCGGCGCCGTCTCCGGACAGCGACAGCCGTCCTACACCGGCGGAACCGGGTTAGCCATCCGCTGCAAGTGTGTCCCGCACCCACCGGAAGAGTTCACGGCTCGCTCCTGTGTTCCGGTCTTTGCGCCGCTCAGCCAGCGCCGCGCTGACGAGCCGCGCGAGTTCCGCACGGTCCACGGCCGGAAACTGCGCCTCGAACGCCTCGACGCCCGCACGGCCGCCGTCGACCAGCCGGTCGCGCCAGCGCTCGGCGCGGCGAAATCGCGCGGCCTGCCGGCGCGCGACGTCGGCCCGCGCGTCGAGTGCGGCGCGGACCGGCTCAGGGTCGATGCCGCGCATCAGCTTGGCGACGAACTGCCGCTGCCGGATGAGCGCTGCGCGGCTCGTGATGCGCCGCGCAAGCGCAATCGCATCCCGAACCTTTTCCGGCAGGCCGATGGCGGCGGCGAGATCCGCCGGAGCGTCAATCAGGCGGTCGGCCAGGTCCTGCACGGCCTGGGCCTGTCGTTTCAGTTCGGTCTTGGTCGGCGGCGGGATGCCACCGGGCAACTCGCGTCGGCGCATGCGTAAATCCCGGATTTCCTCGATGCTAGCACGCTCGACATTGCCGACAGCGCGAGCGCCGGTACAATTCACCGGATCCATGGCCGCCGCCGCCCAACCTGACCAGAAAGCGCTCGAGGACGTCGTCGAGCAGGCGCTCTCCCTCGCGCGCGCGAGCGGAGCCACGGCTGCCGAAGCCGGCGTCGGCGTTTCGACTGGTCTCTCGGTGACGGTCCGGCTCGGCGAGGTCGAGACCCTCGAATACCAGCGGGACCGCAGCCTCGGCGTGACCGTGTACGCGGGTCAGCGCAAGGGCTCTGCGAGTACCGCGAATCTCTCTCCGGCCGCGGTCGAAGAGACGATCGCGAAGGCGCTTTCAATCGCCAGTTTCACGACGGACGATGAGTACGCGGGCCTGCCCGACGCCGAGCTGATGGCGGACTGCCTCCCGGATCTCGATCTCAGCCACCCCTGGGAACTCGAGGCGCCGGAGGCGATCGAGCTCGCGAGGCGTTGCGAGGCGGCTGGACTCGCATTCGATGCGCGCATCCGCAATTCCGAAGGCGCCTCGGTTTCGACCCACCGCAAGCTTCGCGTGTTCGGCAACAGCCACGGTTTTGTCGGCGGATATCCGTCGACCTCACACAGCGTGAGCTGCGTTGTGGTGGGCCGGAATGGCGGGGACATGCAGCGCGATTACTGGTATACGGCCGCGCGCGACTGGCAGGCGCTCGAGGACGTCGAGGCCGTCGGCCGCAGGGCGGCCGAAAAGGCGGTGCAGCGTCTCGGCGCCGGCAAGCTGTCGACGCGCAAGTCTCCCGTCCTGTTTGCCCCTGAACTGGCGCGCGGCTTGATTGCTCATTTCGTCGGCGCGATCGTCGGTGCGGCACAGTACCGTCGCAGCAGCTTTCTGCTCGACGCACGGGGCCAGCAGGTTTTTCCGGAGGCAATCTCGCTGATCGAACGACCGCACCTGCGAGGCGCGCTGGGCTCGGCGCCATTCGACGGCGAAGGCGTCGCGACCCGCGACCGTGAGCTGGTCATCGACGGCGTGCTGGATGGCTACCTGCTCGATGCCTATTCGGCCCGCAAGCTGGGCCTCGTCACCACGGGCAACGCCGGCGGCGTTCACAACCTCGTCGTCCAGGGGCACATGCTCGACCCGAAGTCGCTGCTCAGGAAGCTCGGCACGGGCCTGCTTGTGACCGAGATGATGGGTCAGGGCGTCAACCCGGTTACGGGCGACTACTCGCGCGGCGCCTCCGGCTTCTGGGTCGAGAACGGCGAGGTCACGCGTCCGGTCCACGAGATCACGGTCGCTGGCAACCTGCGGGACATGTTTCACGGCATCGTGGCCCAGGGCGACGACGTGGACCGGCGCGGAGCGATCCAGTCTGGATCGCTCCTGATCGACGAGATGACGATCGCGGGCGACTAGGTCGGAGGCCGGGATGCCAGTTCCCGGAGCGTCAGGTCCCCGATCCTCTCCCGCACCGCCGAATCGACGGAATTCACAACCTCGTCGGCGGCGGGCTCCGTGCGCGCCCGCCACAGGAGCCAGGTCGCGTATTCCCGTTCGTCGCGGACCGCGTTCAGGACGTCGAAAAGCGCGATGCTCTCGAGGTCGCGCGCAGGGAGCAGTTCCTCATCCTCGCTGAGCGTCACCAGGCCGGCGCGCTCCAGCGAGCCGATGACGCTTCCGAGTGCGGAGCCCGGAATTTCCAGCTCTTCGGCCAGATCGCGCTGTCTCCAGGGAGGCTCCCCGGCAACGAATTTCCGCGCAATCAGCAGCATCACGGTGAAGGCGAGGCGCTCACGGAGCGCGCAGGTGAGCTGCAGCGGCGCCTGTCCCACGCGCAGGTAACGCTGGTTCTGCACGTAGAAAGACAGCTGCGCCCCGATCAGCAGGATGAGCCAGCTCAGGTAGATCCAGACGAGCGCCGCGAGGAAGATCGCAAAGCCCGCATAGATTGCGACCATCCGGGTCGAGGCGGAGACAATCTTGGCAAAGATCGCGCCGCTCCCGGCCCACAACATCCCCGCCGCCACGCCGCCCACGAGCGCCGCCCGCAGGCGCACTCGCGTATTCGGGATGAAGGCATACAGGAACGTGAAGACGCCGGTCACGAACAGAAACGGGCCGGCGAGGCCGAGGCCGCGCAAGATGGCGCCGAACGGTTCGTGCCGCGTAAGCCATTCCATCGAGGCATGGTTCGCGACGGCGCTGAACAGGCTGAACACGATGACGAGGAATACCGGGCCGATGACCATCAGGCTGAGGTATTCGCTGACCCGGCGCATGATGGATCGCGGACGTTCGACGTGCCAGGCAAAATTGAAGGCTTCCTCGAGTTTCCGGATCGTGTCGACGACCGTATAGAGCAGAAAGCCCAGGCCGACCGAGCCCAGCACGCCGCCGCGCACGTTGTCGACGAAGGTCATGAATTGGGCCGTCAGTTCGCCGGCACGCTCGCCGATCGGCCGCAGGAACTCGTAGATCAGCGGCTCGAGGTCGCGGTGCACGCCGAGACCTTTCAGCACTGCGAAAGCGAAGGCGGCGAGCGGGACGAGCGACAGCAGCGTCGTGTAGACGAGGCCCATGGCTCGCAAGTTCAGCTCGCCAGCCAGCAGGTCGCGGATCAGGGCATAGGGGTAGCGCAGCAGGTCGAGGAGCCAGTTCGCTGGCTTGACCGGCAAGTCGTGGCGGTCGAACAGCAGGCGCTCGAGGCGCCGACGCAGTTCCACGTGCAGGGTCATCGCGGCAGCGTGGCACAGGGCCCGGGCGGTCGCAAACGGCTACGGACGGCCCCTGCTAAAGTGGATTGATGCCTAGCGGCTACCCGGAACGCATCGTCTGCCTCACGGAGGAGACGACCGAAACGCTGTACCTGTTCGGGGAGGACCGGCGCATCGTCGGCATCTCCGGCTTCACCGTGCGCCCGCCGCAGGCTCGCCGCGAGAAGCCGCGCGTATCGGCCTTCACGAGTGCGAAAATCGATCGCATTCGTGCACTCGAGCCCGACTTGGTGCTAGGTTTCTCCGACCTGCAGGCGGACATCGCCGCCGAACTCGCACGCGCCGGAATCGAAGTTCACCTGTTCAATCACCGCAGTGTTGCGGAGATCCTGCGCATGATCCGGATGCTGGGCGGGATGGTCGGCTGCGAGGCGAAGGCGGTCGCGCTCGCCGAGCGGCTCGAGACCCGGGTGGAGGCGGTTCGCGTGGCCGCGGCACGTCTGACGCGCCGGCCGCGCGTCTATTTCGAAGAATGGGACAAACCGCTGATCGGGGGCATCCGCTGGGTCGGCGAAGTGATCGAGATCGCGGGAGGGGACAACTGCTTTGCGGAACTCGCCGCGCAGCCGCTAGGACGCGACCGCATCATTGCAGATCCCATGGAGGTCGTCCGCCGGGCGCCCGACATCATTTTCGGTTCCTGGTGCGGCAAGAAATTCCGTCCCGATCGCGTGGCATCGCGCCCGGGCTGGGGCGCGATACCGGCCGTGCGCGACGGCGAGATGCACGAGGTCAAGTCCGCCATCATCCTGCAGCCCGGGCCGGCAGCCCTGACCGACGGTCTCGACGAGATCCACGCGCACATCGTGCGCTGGGCCAACCGCCCCGGTTGAAGGGGACGCGCCCCTTTAGAGGGGACCGTCCCTTTGGGGTTTCTAGCCGGTCAGGCGGCGTTCGGCCTCACGATATTTCTCGACCGTACCGGCGATGACTGCGGGAGGCAGCCGCGGACCGGGCGGCCGCTTGTTCCAGTCGAGGGTCTCGAGATAGTCGCGTACGTATTGCTTGTCGAAGGAGGGTGGGCTCACGCCTTCCCGGTAGTCGTCGGCCGGCCAGAATCGGGAGGAATCCGGCGTCAGGGCCTCGTCCATCAGGACCACCTGGTCGTCCGCGTCGAGGCCGAACTCGAACTTCGTGTCGGCGATGATGAGGCCGCGCCCGAGGGCGTAGTCGGCAGCAAAGGCGTAGAGCGCGAGCGCGAGCTCGCGGACGCGCGCGGCGATCGCAGGCCCGATCGATTTCTCGACTTCCGCAAACGCCACGTTCTCGTCGTGCCGGCCCGCGGCCGCCTTGGTCGCCGGCGTGAACACCGGGGCAGGGAGCCGCGACGCGATCCTGAGACCGGATGGCAAGGCGATACCGCAGACTTTGCCGGTCGCCTGATACTCTTTCCAGCCGGAGCCAATCAGGTAACCGCGAACGACTGCCTCTACCGGCAACGGCTTGAGACGCTGGACGACGACCGCGCGGCCCTCGAGCGGCGCGCGCTCACCGGAATCCGTGACGTAGCGCGAGACAGGCTCGCCGGTCAGGTGATTTGCGACGATGTGACGCGTGCGGGCGAACCAGAAATTCGAGATTGCGGTGAGCACCCGGCCCTTGGCGGGAATCGGGTCGGGCAGCACGACGTCGAAGGCCGACAGGCGATCACTCGCGACAATAAGCAGCCGCTCCTTGCCGATCGCGTAGTTGTCGCGCACCTTGCCGCGGTGAACGAGCGGAAGGGAACGGAGATTCGATTCAAAGAGCGCGTCGGAAATCATGCGATGCGCGCACTTGCTAACATGGCACGCGCGGGGCGGCCAAGGAACGCACGATGAACTGGACCGGCAAACTGGTCGGCGCACTGCTGGGCTTCATCCTGACGAAGCGCCCGATGGGCGTGCTGCTTGGCCTGATCGTCGGTCACCTCTATGACCAGTACGTCGCGAGCCGCCGCGCGGGCCCGCGCGTCGATCCAGCGATCGTTCGGGCGGCTTTTTTCCGAGCGGCGTTCAGTATCATGGGCCATGTCGCGAAGTCCGACGGGCGCGTCTCCGAGCAGGACATCGCCGCGGCGCGGCGGATATTCCGGCAGTTCAACCTGGGCGAAGCCGACACGCGCGCCGCCATGGAATTCTACACTCGCGGCAAACAGCCGGACTTCGATCCCGAGGCCATGCTCTCCGAACTCGCCGCCGCCTGCCGCGGCCGCGAGGCCGTGCTTCGGATGTTCCTCGAGATCCAGATGCGCGCGGCACTCCTCGGCGATGGCCTCGCGGGCGCAACTCGCGACACGCTCCTGCGTGTCGCATCGACGCTCGGCATCGGCGCGCTCGAATTCGCGCATCTCGAGACGCTGCTGCGGCTGCAGGCGCATGCCGGAGCTTTCGGGCCGGCCGGTGGCGCACGGCCCGGCGCGGCGCCGGGCGGCCGGTCCGCGCTTGACGACGCCTACGAGGTCCTCGGCGTCCCGGCGACCGCGGGCGATGCCGAGGTCAAGCGCGCCTACCGCAAGCTCATGAGCGAAAACCATCCGGACAAGCTGGTCGCGCGAGGCCTGCCGGAATCGATGCTCGACGTGGCCAAGCAGCGGACGCAGGCAATCCAGGCGGCCTGGGAACGCGTCCGCGAGGCGCGCGGCTTGCGCTAGAGTAGGCGCATGCTGGCACCGGTCATTGCGCCGTCGATCCTGTCCGCGGACTTCGCGCGCCTTGGTGCCGACGTGGAGGCGGTGCTCGCCGCGGGCGCGGACTGGGTTCACTTCGACGTGATGGACAATCACTACGTCCCGAACCTGACAATCGGTCCGCTGGTCTGCAAGGCCCTGCGCAAGCACGGCATCAAGGCCCCGATCGACGTGCACCTGATGGTCGAACCGGTCGACCGGCTGGTGCCCGATTTCGCCGAGGCGGGGGCAACCTGGATCAGCTTCCACCCGGAGGCGAGCCGCCATGTCGACCGCACGATCCAGCTGATCCGTGATTCCGGCTGCCGTCCGGGCATCGTGCTGAACCCAGCGTCTCCCCTGTCCTGGCTCGACCACACGCTCGCGTCGGTCGATCTCGTGCTCCTCATGTCCGTGAATCCCGGATTCGCGGGTCAGCAGTTCATCGAGCCCGTCCTCGGGAAGCTGAAGGAAGCGCGCCGGCGCATCGATGCACTCGGACGCGAGGTTCGGCTCGAGATCGACGGCGGCGTGAAGCAGGACAACATCAGTGCGATCGCCCGCAGCGGCGCGGATACCTTCGTCGCGGGCAGCGCGATCTTCGGGGCAAAGGATTACGCGACGACGATCCGCGCGATGCGCGATGCGATCAATGAAGGGGACGGTCCCCTTCAGCGAGATGTGAAGCGTCGGTGATGTCGGCGACTGCCGAAGGCGACCGTTCCCTTCATGGTGTTATTTCGCTGCCGCGACCGCGGCCTTGGCGAACTCGGGAGCCGCGCGGGCCTTCACCTTGGGACGTGCGCCGAATACCACGATCGTCTTGCCGCGCGCAGTCAGCAGGCCCTGTTCCTCGAGCACCTTGAGCACGCGGCCGGCCATCTCGCGGGAGCAGCCGACGAGCCGCGACAACTCCTGCCGGCTCACCTTGATCTGCATGCCCTGCGGGTGCGTCATCGCATCCGGCTCGCCGCAGAGGTCCATGATCGCGTGGGCAATTCGGCCCGTGACGTCGACGAAGGCGAGATCGCCGAGCTTGCGGTTGGTGCGGTCGAGGCGGGTCGCGAGCTGGGTCGCGAGCTCGAACACGAGTCCCGGGCTTTCCGAGGCGACCTGGCGAAAACGAGGGTAAGTCATCTCGGCGAGTTCGCACTGGGATCGTGTCCTGACCCAGGCGCTGCGCTGCTGGCTGTCCGAGAACAGGCCCATCTCGCCGAAGAACTGGCCCTTGTTCAGGTAGGCGAGGACCATCTCGTTGCCGTCCTCGTCTTCGATCATCACCTCAACCGAGCCGCGAATGATGTAGTAGAGGACATCCGGCAGGTCGCCGGCGTGGATCAGTGCCGTCTTCGACGGCACCGTGCGAACCCGGCAATAGCTGAGGAAACGATTGATCGCCGGGATATCGGTCAGTTGCTTGACGGCTTCTTCCATTGGGCTCCCCTGGGGTGGTCGCCAAGCGGCAGGGCGGCCGTGGCATTCCCGCCCGCCGTTGTATTACAGCCCCGCGCGCATCGCAAGACATAATGGGACATCGATCAGATCCAGTACGCCATGCTGGTCATGACCCGGGCCGCCAGGCGCATGATTCGCGGCACTGGATCCGGGAGCGCCGCGCCGCCCGCCGCGATCGCCGCGCGACCGTGTTTGATCTCGTCGGCCTGCATCTGTTCGACGATGGCGCGGCTGCGCGCATCATCCGTGGGCAGCCGTTCGAGGTGATCCGCAAGATGGCCTTCGACCTGTCGCTCGGTTTCCGCCATGAAACCGAGGCTGGCGCGGTCGCCGAAAAGCCCGGCCGCTGCCCCGATGGCGACGGATCCCGCGTACCAGAGCGGATTCAGCAGCGAAGGCCGCGAGCCAAGCTCGTCGAGCCGATCCCTGCACCAGGCCAGATGATCGCCTTCTTCGGCCGCCGCCTGGCGAAGCGCCTGGCGTGTGGCGGGCGACTGAGCCGTGAGGGCCTGTCCCTGATAGAGGCCCTGGGCCGCGATTTCCCCGGCGTGATTGACCCGCATCAAGCCGGCGGCGTGACGGCGACGGCCCGCATCGATGGGTGCCGCGTCGGGGTCCCCGGGGGTTGCCCGACTGCTCGAGGGCCTCGCAAAGCTCCCGCGCAGGCCGCTATCCGCCAGCTCCAGCAGGCGATCGAGGGAGGAAAGGACGCGTGGGTCCATGGAGCCCACATTATATAGCGATCCCAGGCGGCGCTTCCCTTGGCGCGACAAGGACTTGCGCGCGCGGTACCGCGGCTTTGCAAGCCCCCGCCTTCTGTGTAAACTTGCCGGCCTTTCACGAACCCGACCCTTTCCAGGGGCCCAAGATGAAGACGGCTTTTGCGAAGCCAGAGCGTGTCCGGCGCGACTGGTACCTGGTAGACGCGTCCGGCAAGACGCTTGGTCGGCTCGCGACCCAGATTGCCATGCGGTTGCGCGGCAAACATAAGCCGGAGTTCACGCCGCACGTGGATTGTGGTGACCACATCATCGTCATCAATGCGGAGAAGGTCGCGGTGACCGGCAACAAGACGCGCGACAAGGTTTACCAGCAGCACACGGGCTATCTGGGTAACTTGAAGACAGTGGCGCTCGGGAAGCTCCTTGAAGAGCACCCCGAACGCGTGATCGAGTATGCGGTCAAGGGCATGTTGCCGAAGACGATCCTGGGCCGCCAGATGTACCGGAAACTTCACGTGTTTGCGGGCGGCGCGCATCCGCATGCCGCGCAGCAGCCGAAGCAACTCGAGATTTGAGGACCCCCATGGCTACGAGCGCAAACATCGCGACCGGCCGGCGCAAATCGTCCTCAGCACGGGTCTTCCTGAAGCCGGGCAAGGGCACGATCATGGTCAATGGCCGTCCACTGGACGAGTTCTTTGGCCGCAAGACGGGCGTCATGATCGTCCGTCAGCCACTCGAGCTGGTGCAGATGACCGGCCGGTTCGACATCAACGTGCTGGTCGAGGGCGGCGGCATCACCGGCCAGGCCGGCGCCATCCGGCACGGCATCACGCGCGCGCTGATCGAATACGATTCGGAACTGCGCAAGCCGCTGCGGGCCGCCGGTTTCGTGACCCGCGATGCGCGCGAGGTCGAACGCAAGAAGGTGGGCCGCCGCAAGGCACGCCGCGGGACGCAGTTCAGCAAGCGCTGACACGCTTCCTGGGGACGAACCACATTTGGGGGATCGTCTAGCGGTAGGACTGCGGACTCTGACTCCGCCAACCTAGGTTCGAATCCTAGTCCCCCAGCCAACAAAGCCAGAGAGCCGGCCATGTGCCGGCTCTCTGGCTTTGTTGGAACCTGGATGAGAACCCTCGGGTTCGACGGTGTGACGAATTCACGCCGATCGTCCTACCGGACGCTCGAGGCACCGGGCTGATCACCCCGCCGCAGGCGCCTTCCAACGACGCCGAAGTGGTAAGGCGGGAGCGCGACCAGCGGAATCCGGATCTCGCATCCCGCTCGCTCCATCCAGGCCCGGCACTGCTCCGGCCGCGGACGAATGCTTAGATCGGGGCCGCGCGGCGTCTTGGCGTCGTGCACCCAGTGAATGACGGCCAGCACGCCGCGCGGCTTGAGGATACGAGTCGCCTCTCTCAGCATCGGCATCGGGTCCTGCGCGTGCAGCACGTTGAAGAGCATGGCGTAGCTGACGGAGGCATCTGGCAGTCCCGTTCCCTCCGCGTCGAAGTCGCGCTGAATGGCCAGGACATTCGCGAGGCCGAGCGACTCCGCCCGCTCGATCGTGGCCGCGACCATCACTGGGTCGAGATCGATCGCGTGGACGACCCCCGTCGTCCGGCTCGCCGCCGCGACCGTGAACGTGCCGTAACCGCAGCCGAAATCCACGACGTCGGCGCGGCCATTGAATGCCAACTGGCCGAGAATGGCACCGGGATCAAAAAATTCATCCCAGGTCCCGACCTCCGGCATACCGCTGTCACGCACCTTCATGGGCGTGCCGGGAACGGATCAGCGCCGCAGCGCGCGGACCCCGCCATCGCCCGCAACCAGCAGCACGTCCGCCCCCCGCCTGGCGAACAACCCGACCTCGACCACCCCGACGATCAGCCCGATCTGCGTCTCGAGTGCCGTCGGGTCGGTGATCTCCAGGTTGTGCACGTCGAGGATCACGTTGCCATTGTCGGTCGTGAATCCCTGGCGCAGCACCGGCTTGCCGCCGAGGCCTGCGAGCCTGCGCGCGACCATCGAGCGTGCCATCGGGATGACTTCCACGGGGAGCGGAAAGCGCCCGAGTACATCGACAAGCTTTGAATCGTCCACGATGCAGACGAAGCGGCGGCTGGCCGCGGCCACGATCTTTTCCCGGGTCAGGGCGCCTCCGCCCCCCTTGACCAGCGCGAGGTGGCGGGTCGCCTCGTCGGCCCCGTCCACGTAAAGCGAAAGATCACCCGTGTCATTGAGCAAGAGCACCTCGATGCCGGCTTCCCTGAGCAGACGCGTGCTCGCTTCGGACGAGGAAACGGCGCCCGCCACGCGATTGCGCCGGTCCTTCAGCGCCGCAATGAAATGATTGACGGTGGAACCCGTGCCGACGCCCACCGTCATCCCGTCCTCGACGTATTCGAGTGCGGCGAGCGCGGCGGCTTTCTTCTTCGAGTCGGCGTCCATGTGCGGGCTCCGGAAAAAACTGTGCCCGCTTTCGCGGGCACAGTCTCATCACTTGGTGAACCGGCGGTTGGTCGTCTTTCGATCAGCCAACCACCGATCCATCAGGCAAAGGGCTTACTTCTTCTTCGAAGCCTTTTTCTTTGCCTTCTTCTTGGTCGCCATGTTGGATCTCCATGTCGGGTTAATCCGAGGTCGGAGTATATACATGGTTGACGGGATTGCAAGCAAGGGGTATGCACATCGCGCGTCGCATCGACTCCTCGATCACTCCGCAATGACGATCACATCACCTTTTCGTGCGCGAGTCGGTGAATGAATTTCCATTCTTCCGTCACGACGGGCATCACCGAGAGCCGATTGCCTCGACGCAGCACGATCAGGTTGCGCAGCGGGCCCTCGGCGTGCTCGCGCAGCGCCTCGAGCGTCACTGGATGCGCGAATTTTCTGAGCAACCGGACTTCGACCTGGTACCAGCGGGGCTTGGAGCGATTGCTGCCGGCGTCGTAGTGACGATGGCCGCGATCGAAGGCAGTCGGGTCGGGATGGCCCGCGCGGATGACCTCCATCGTCCCGTAGATCCCGGGCATTTCACAGCTCGAATGGTGAAAGAATGCCCGGTCGCCGACGGCGAAATCATCGCGCAGCATGTTCCGCGCCTGGTAGTTGCGCACGCCGTCCCAGCCGGCTCTATGGTCCGGCAAACGGGCGAGGTCGTCGATGCCGAACGTGCCGGGCTCCGATTTCATGAGCCAGTAGCTCATCTGCCGGGCCCGCGCTTTGAAGCCGGGGCATGCGCAGCCGCGGCGCCGTAGACGGCACGCTCGGTGACGACGCCCCAGAGCGGAACGTCGTGCGCCGCCTCGGCCAGGCGCTCGACCCGCCGCACCTCGAATGCGAGGCCGATCAGCAGTGGCTTTCGCCAGGTTCGGCGATGGCGCAGGAACACGAACCGGCGATCGTAGAAGCCGGCCCCCATGCCCAGCCGGTGGCCGCGCGCGTCGAATCCGACGAGCGGAACGAGCACGAGATCGAGCCAGCGCGGATAGATGGTTTCCCTGCCGCCCGCGGACTCCGGGTCGACGAATCGCATTCGCCGTGCACGCAGGCTCGTGACGATCGGGTAGTAAACCGTGCAGCCGGGCGATCGGCCGCCGGCACGGCGCGCCCCGCGCAGGCGCCGCCGGAGTGCGGGCCGCTCTTCAGCCATGGCGGGAATCGAGAGGCGCCACCCGCCTGTGCCGTTTTGGACCGCTGCTCTCGAACCGGAGCAACAAGTGGAGCAGGCCGTGGCACTTAAGGCTTTCCGCAACGAGGCGGACTTGCACAATACTGCCGCTGAGCCAGGCTCCTGGGTTTTTCACATTAGGGTCGAGAGGTACCCAGGTCCGCATCGAGCACCGCAGGCGGCGCCAAACCTTTGACGCCCGCGCATCCGGTGCGAGTCGCCATCATTCAAATCCCGAGCGACTGGCTGCGCGTCAGCGCAGATTCCACGCGCTCGCGCATCGCCTTGATCCGCGAGGCAATGTCGGTCTCGACACCCTCGTCGTGGCCGCGCGTCTGCAGCAGCTCATTGACGATGTTGAGGGCCGCCATCACCGCGATACGGTCGAGCCCGACCACCTTGCCGCTGTCGCGGATTTCGCGCATCTTCCGATTCAGGTATTCGGCCGAATCGAGCAGCGCCGGGCGTTCCTCGACTGGGCAGGTGACGTGGTACTCCTTCTCCAGGATCCGCACGCTGACCCGGCTCTGGTCACCGCTCATGCACCGCTCTCCATGGCTTTCAAGCGGCCGATCATCGCCTCGACCCGCGCCCGAACCTGCTCGTTCTTCTGCATCAACGTCGCCCTTTCGGCGGAGAGCGTGTCCTGGCGCTGGCGCAATGCGCGGTTCTCTTCCTTCAGCAGCGCGACGACGCCGACCAGTTCGTCGAGGCGTCGTTCGAGCCGCTTGAACTCGCGCTCGAGGCCTGGCTTGCTGGACTCATCCATGGCGCCACTATGCTGCCACGACCCGCCGTTTACTGCTACCGTTCGGGAGCATGACCCACGCGGATCTGGATGCCGCCCTCAAGAGCATGACCGTGACGGTCGACGCGGCCGAGGCCCATGGCTGGCTGTGCGGGGCCTTGTGCGTGCGCAAGGGATACAGTGCGAAGGAATGGCTGAAGGAACTGGCCACCGAAGCGGATAGCGCGGCCGGACCGATGCCGGATGAAATGATAGGCGAGCTGCCCGCCCGGACACTCGAGGCCTTTCGTTCGGCAGAATTCGATTTCGTGCCGCTGCTTCCGGCCGAGAACATGCCCCTTCGCGAACGCGTGGCGGCGCTGGCGGCCTGGTGCGGCGGGTTCCTTTACGGCATTGGCAGCGGATCGTCGGACCGGGACATCGCAAGTGCGGGCGAAGTCGGCGAGTTCCTGCGCGACCTCGCGGAAATTGCGCGCGCGGAGCTCGAGCCGGGCCGCAACGTCGATGCCAGTGAAGGCGACTTCATGGAACTGTTCGAGTTCGTGCGTGCGGGCGCCCAGCTCGCCTTCGACGAGCTGGCGGGAGCGAGGGCCCATGCGTCGGGATGAGTTCGCCAAGCGCCGGCGCCAGCTCATGCGGCTGATGGGCAAGGATGCCATCGCGATCCTTCCCACCGCGCCGGTGCGGATCCGCAACAATGACGTCGAGTACAATTACCGGCCGGACAGCGATTTCTACTACCTGACTTCGTTTGCGGAACCGGAAGCCGTGGCCGTCCTGCTGCCGGGACGACCGCAGGGCGAGTACGTGCTGTTCGTGCGCGATCGCGACCCGGCCCGCGAGGCCTGGGACGGCACGCGCGCGGGCCCCGACGGCGCGGTCCGGGACTATGGTGCCGACGATGCCTTCCCGGTCAGCGACATCGACGAGATCCTGCCAGGCCTGCTCGAGCGGTGTTCCCGTGTTTTCTACACCATGGGCGCGCACCCGGAGTTCGACAAGCGCGTGATCGGTTGGGTCAACCGCCTGCGGTCGCAAGGCAAGCAGGGCATGCGAACGCCGCACGAATTTGTCGCGCTCGACCATCCATTGCATGAGATGCGCCTTTTCAAGAGCCGGGCCGAGCTCGCGTCGATGCGCCGCTCTGCCGGGATTGCCTGCGCGGCTCATCGCCGTGCGCTTGGCGCCGTCCGCCCGGGGCGCATGGAATATGAGGTCATGGCGGAGATCCTGCATGAGTTTCACCGTCGGCGCGCGGACATCTCCTATCATCCGATCGTTGGCAGCGGCCCGAACTCCTGCGTGCTGCACTATCGCGAGAACGGCCGGCAGATGCAGGACGGTGAATTGCTCCTCATCGACGCGGGCTGCGAGTTCGATTATTACGCCTCGGATGTGACCCGTACGCTGCCGGTGGGCGGCCGCTACAGTCGACGCCAGCGCGCCGTCTATGAGGTCGTGCTGGAGGCGCAACGGGTCGCCATTGCCAGGGTGCGCGCCGGTGCCCACTGGAACGATCCTCACGATGCGGCCGTGCGCGCAATCACCCAGGGTCTGGTGCGCATCGGTCTCCTGAAAGGCCGCGTCCCGAAGCTGATCAGGGAAGGCGCTTACCGCCCCTTCTTCATGCATCGCACCGGGCATTGGCTCGGCATGGATGTCCACGATGTCGGCGAATACAAAGTCGGCGAGCAATGGCGATTGCTCGAGCCGGGTATGGTCACGACCATCGAGCCCGGTATCTACATCGCGCCGGGCAGCAAAGGCGTGCGTCGCGAGTGGTGGGGCATCGGGGTGCGCATCGAAGACGACGTGGCGGTGACGTCCGGCGAGCCGGAAGTGCTGACCGCGGGGATGCCGACCGCGCCGGACGAGATCGAGCGCCTTATGGCGGCCGCATGAGCGACCCGGGTCCTAGCCGTTGTGATGTCGCCATCGCCGGCGGCGGCATGGTTGGCCTTTCCCTGGCGGCGGCGCTGGCGGAACTGCCGCTCGACATCCTCGTCATCGAGCCGGTCGCCGCGGAGGCCGACGAGCAACCGAGCTTCGATGCGCGCACGACGGCGCTCTCGGGCGGTAGCCGTCGCGTGCTCGAAGGCATCGGCGCTTGGGCGGCGGTCGCGCGCCACGCGACCCCGATTCGCCGCATTCACGTCTCCGAGCGCGGCGTATTTGGCACGGCGGCCCTGACCGCGGCAGAGCAGGGCCTCGACGCCCTCGGTTACACGGTCGAGAACCGCCTGTTGGGACGGGCGTTGCGCGAACGGGTCGCCGCGGCCCCGAGGATCCAGGTTCGACACGCGCGCGTCACCGGGCTTGTGACGGGGCGAAATTCCATCCGCCTGCAGACTGACGCTGGTGAGAGCCACGAGGCGCGCCTCGTGGTCGCCGCGGACGGGGCACAATCCGCCGTGCGTGGTGCACTCGACATCGGTGCCCGGATCTCCGAGTACGGCCAGCACGCGATCATCGCCCACGTCGACACAGGCCGGTTCCACGATCACACCGCCTATGAGCGCTTCACGCCGACGGGCCCGCTCGCCCTGTTGCCGATCTCCGAGGGGCGCTCGGCGGTTGTCTGGACGCTTGCGCCCGATTCGGCGCGGCGGGCTCTCGCCCTCGGTGACCGCGGATTCATGGCCGAACTGCAGGAGGCTTTCGGGCTGAGACTGGGCCGATTCACGCGTGTCGGGCGCCGGCAGTGCTACCCGCTTGCGCTGACGCGCGCGGATCGGCTGACGGCACCGCGCGCCGTGATCCTTGGAAATGCCGCGCAGGCGCTGCATCCGGTGGCAGGGCAAGGTTTCAACCTGGCGCTGCGCGACGTGGCCACGCTCGCGGAACTCGTCGCCGGCACGGAAGGCGAAGATCCGGGCGCCGACCCGCTGCTCGCGCAATATGCCTCCTGGCGAGCCCCGGACCGACGCGCCGTCATCCGCTTTACCGATTCACTGGTCCGTGGCTTCGGCCTGCCCTTGGCGCCGTTCCGCCCCATGCGCGGCGGCGGTCTCCTGCTCTTCGACCTGCTGCGCCCGGTCAAGCATGAGTTTGCACGCCGCACGATGGGCCTGGCCGGCCGCCAGCCGCGCCTGGTCCGCGGCCTGCCGCTGCAGGATGCGCCCGCGTCTGGGGGCGCCCGGCCATGAATCGCGACTTCGACGTGATGATCGTCGGCGGCGCGATGGCCGGCGCCGGCGCGGCGGCACTCCTCGCGGCGACGCCCCCGACGGACCGGCTTCGCGTCGCGCTCCTTGAGCCGCGGCCGGCGACCGCTCCCGCGGCGGGATCGCCGCTCGGTGCCCGCGTATCGGCATTGTCGCGTGCATCGCAACAGCTGCTCAAACGGACTGGCGCCTGGCCTGCCGTTGCGACGCGCGCTTGCGCATACCGGCGCATGGTGATCTGGGAGGAACGCACGGATCCTGACGGCCCGGATGCCCTCGTGTTCGACGCTGCGGAACTCGGCGAGCCTGATCTCGGCCACATTGGCGAGAACCGGAGCATCCAGGCCGCGCTCACCGCAAGGGCCGAGGCACTGGGTGTCGTATTGCTGAACGCCGACTGCTCGACGTTGGAGAACGTGCGCGACGCCGTGCGCGTCGGACTCGCTGACGGGCGCGAATACCGGGCCGGGCTTGTCGTCGGCGCCGATGGCGCGGATTCGGGCGTTCGCAGGCAGGTGGGCATCGGGACACGCGGCTGGGACTACGGTCAGCGGGCGGTCGTGGCCCACCTCGAATCGGAATGCCCGCACGGGAACACTGCCTGGCAGCGCTTCCTCGACACCGGGCCACTTGCGCTCCTGCCGCTCGCGGACGGGCGGGTCTCACTGGTCTGGACCACGCTGCCGGAGCAAGCGGAAGCGCTCGTGCACTGCGCCGAAGCGGATTTTGCCCGACGCGTGACCGCGGCCTCTGCGGGCGTGCTCGGCCGGCTCGTCGCCACGACACCGCGCGCGGCATTTCCGCTGAAGCTCCTGCACGCACGGCGCTATGCGTCGGATCGAGTCGCGCTCGTCGGCGACGCCGCGCACACCGTGCACCCGCTCGCGGGCCAGGGCATCAACCTCGCCTTCCTAGACGTAGCCGCTCTCGTCGACGTCCTGGGCATCGCGATCGGGGCGGGTGACGATCCCGGCGAACTCGGCGTCCTGCGCCGGTACGAGCGCTGGCGCAAGGCCGAGGCGCTGCCAGTCATCGCGCTGCTCGACGGCATCAAGCGGCTCTTCTTCGGCGGCAACGCCCTGCAGTCGCGCCTGCGCCGCGGCGCGCTCGGCCTCGCGCAGTCGTCGGGTTCCGTGAAGCGGCTGCTGATGCAACGGGCGCTTGGTGTGGCCGGCGATGTGCCGGCGTCCGTCCGCCGTGATCCTCCTTCATGAGCGGATGTCGACATCCTTGGTTTCGCGCAGCCCGATGAGCCCGACGATGCCGCTCATGGCGGCGATCGCGATTGGGTACCAGAGCCCGTAGTAGATATTCCCGGTCAGCACGACGAGAGCGGCGGCGAGGAAGGGGAGAAAGCCCCCGAACCAGCCGTTGCCGATGTGGTACGGAAGGCTCATCGACGAGTAACGAATCCGGGTCGGGAAGAGCTCGACGAGATACGCGGCAATCGGCCCGTATACCATCGTGACGTAGAGCATCAGGATCACGAGCAGCAGCAGCGTGACTGGAAGGTTCATGCGCCCGGGATCGGGGGCCGCCGGGTAGCCGGCGGCATCGAGCGCCGCGCGGTAGGCGGCCTCGTCAAAGCCCGCCAGGCGGGCACCCGCGATTGTCGTTACCACCTCGAGACCGGCCTCGGGCGCGACACGCTCGTAGTTGACGCCTGCCTTGGTCAGCAGGTCGCGCGCCTGGTCGCAGGCCGTCCTGGGTTTCGCAAAGACGTGGACGCGGCAGTCGCTGCCGGCGACGGTTACGGCGGCGCGCGCCTCGAACTCGGCGAGCGCGGGATTCACCGACAGCGTCAGTCCCTTGAAGATCGGGATGAACGTGAGCGCCGCGAGCAGGCAGCCGGTTACCATGATCCGCTTGCGCCCGACGCGGTCCGAGAGCCGGCCAAAGAAAACGAAGAAGGGCGTGCCGATGACGAGTGCGGCTGCGATCAGCAGGTATGCGGTCTGGAAATCGAGCTTCAGCGTGTTCTGCAGGAAGAAGAGCGCGTAGAACTGGCCCGTATACCAGACGACGCCCTGACCGGCGGTCGCTCCGAACAGGGCCAGCAGAACTAGGCGTGCATTGCCCCATTTCGCGAAACTTTCGCGGAGCGGCGCCTGCGACAGGCGGCCCTCGGACTTGATTTCGACGAAGACCGGCGATTCCTGGAGGCGCAGCCGGATGTAGACGGACACCGCGAGCAGCAGGACCGAAATCAAGAACGGAAGGCGCCAGCCCCAGGCGCGGAACGTGTCCTCGCCAAGCCCGAGCCGGCAGGCCAGGATCATGGCGAGCGAAAGGAAGAATCCAAGCGTTGCGGTCGTCTGGATCCAGCTCGTGTAATAGCCGCGCCTGCCTTCCGGCGCGTGTTCCGCGACGTAGGTGGCGGCGCCGCCGTACTCTCCGCCGAGCGCGAGGCCCTGGGCGAGCCGCAGGCTCACGAGCAGGATCGGCGCCCAGATTCCGATCTGCGCGTAAGTCGGCAATATGCCGACGAGCGCGGTGGAAAAGCCCATGACGACGATCGTGATGAGAAAGGTGTACTTGCGACCGACCCGATCGCCGATGCGGCCGAAGACGAGTGCGCCGATGGGGCGCACTGCGAAGCCCGCGCCGAAGGTTGCAAGGCTCGCGAGGAACGCCGCGGTCTCGTGGCCGGGCGGAAAGAAGAGCGCCGAGAAGAATACGGCGAGCGTGCCGTACAGGTAGAAATCGTACCATTCGAATACCGTGCCGAGCGAAGAGGCGAAGATCACCCGCCGGTGGGCGGCATCCATGCCGTTACTGGACAAGGGCATCCGCCTTGGCGGCGCAGATGAAGTCGTTGTCCGAGAGCCCGCCGATCGCATGGGTCGAATAGCGGATCCGGCAGTAGTTGTAGCCCACCTCGAGGTCCGGGTGGTGGTCCTCGACGTTTGCGACGTGAGCGAGCGCGTTGACGAAGCTCATGGTCCGCCAGAAGTCCGGAAACCTCAGCTCGCGCCGGATCGCCTTGCCATCCTCGACGAGCTTCCAGTCGGCGTGCAGCAACTGCATCATCCCGCCGGCCTGCTTGGTATCCAGCGCTCGGACCCCGCCCTCGCAGGGCACGCACTTGCGTTCCTTCAGCGCTTCCATCAAGCCTCCCGGCGCGCAAAGCGGCGCGCAACGTAGCTCTCCACCAGTTCCTGGAATTCCTCCGCGATGCGTTCGCCCTTGAGCGTCACTGTTTTCTCGCCGTCCTCGTACACCGGTGCGACCGGGCGTTCGCCGGTGCCTGGCAGGCTGATGCCGATGTTCGCATGCTTGCTCTCGCCCGGGCCGTTCACGACGCAGCCCATGACGGCAACCGTCATGTTCTCGGCGCCCTGGTATTCGCGGCGCCACGCCGGCATGCGTTCGCGCACGTGGTCCTGGATCCGCTGCGCGAGTTCCTGGAAATAGCTGCTGGTGGTACGCCCGCAGCCCGGGCAGGCGACGACTCTTGGCAGGAAGGCGCGCAGGCCAAGGCTCTGCAGGATCTCCTGCGCGACGCGGACTTCCTGGCGGCGGTCGCCGCCCGGCTCCGGCGTCAGCGAGACGCGGATCGTGTCGCCAATCCCTTCCTGGAGCAGCACCGCGAGCGCCGCGGCCGAGGAAACGATGCCCTTGGCGCCCATGCCGGCCTCGGTCAGCCCGAGGTGCAGCGGGTAGTCGCAGCGCGCGGCCAGGTCGCGGTAGATGGCGATCAGGTCCTGGACGCCGCTCACCTTGCTGCTGATGACGATCGAGTTGTGCGGCAGTCCCAGTTCCTCCGCACGGGCTGCCGAGGCAAGTGCCGAAACGACGGTGGCCTCCCGCAGCACCTCGAGCGCCTCCTTGGGATCCGCGGCGCGAGAGTTCTCGTCCATCATGCGCGTCAGCAGGTCCTGGTCGAGGCTGCCCCAGTTGACTCCGATGCGGACCGGCTTGGCGTGACGACAGGCGGTCTCGACCATCGCCGCGAACTGGGGATCGCGCTTGCTGCCGCGGCCCACGTTGCCGGGGTTGATGCGGTACTTGTCAAGCGCCTCGGCGCAGGCAGGGTGGGCGGCGAGCAGCTTGTGGCCATTGAAGTGGAAGTCGCCGACGATCGGGACGTCGCAGCCCCGGGCGAGCAGCCGTTCGCGGATGTGCGGCACTGCCGCGGCCGCCTCGTCAGTATTGACGGTGACTCGCACGATTTCGGAACCTGCCTCCGCGAGCTCGTATGCCTGGCGCGCGGTCGCGTCGGCGTCGGCCGTGTCGGTGTTCGTCATCGACTGGACCACGACCGGTGCGGCGCCGCCAACGGTAACGACGCCGATGCGGACTGCAACGGCATGCCGGCGCGGCGCGATCACTTCGCCTTCTGTGCTGCGTTCCAGTCGTCCATGCTGCGCTCGAGGATATCGAGCGGGACGGCGCCGGTCGCGAGTACCAGGGCGGAAAGCACGGCGAACGGCCGCGCGAACGATTGGGGCATGGGCAGACTCCGGTGCCGGATACGTGCGACCGCGGGACTATACCCTGTGAACGCCGGCACTTTCCGCTAGAATCCCGCCTGTCGCGAAGAGGTCCTGCCGGAGAGTCCGCGCACGCGCGGCGCCGAAGGCGCAACCCGCCCGGAAACGCTCAGGCACCCGAACGGCAGGAACCTGCGAACTCTGGAGAGCGGCCCGCGTGGGCCCACCGAAGGGGAGCGGAACCGGGACAGGGCCGGTACCCAATCTCTCAGGTTTCAGGACAGAGGGGCGGCGGGTCCGGTTGCCCGCCGCCCTTTTTCATGGCCGGGCCGTATTGCAGGTAAGCCGATGGGAAGACGGACACCGCTCTATGACCTCCACGTTGCGGCCGGCGCGCGCATGGTGGATTTTGGCGGCTGGGACATGCCGGTCGCTTACGGCTCGCAGATCGATGAGCATCATGCCGTGCGTCGCGATGCCGGCATGTTCGACGTCTCCCACATGTGCACGGTCGACTTGCGCGGAGCCGGCGTCCGTCCACTGCTGCTGCGGCTGCTCGCGAACGACGTCGGCCGCCTGACGGTGCCGGGTAAGGCGCTCTACAGCTGCATGCTGCGGGTGGACGGCGGGGTCATCGACGACCTGATCGCGTACTTCCTCGATGAGCGCTGGTTCCGTCTCGTCGTCAACGCGGGCACCGCTGACAGGGACCTGGCCTGGATCAAACAGCATGCGAAGCCGATGGGCGTCGCGGTCGTTCCGCGGCACGATCTTGCATTGATCGCCATCCAGGGACCGAAGGCGCGGGACAAGACGACGCCGGCCCTGCCGGAGGCCTGCCGCGCCGCTGCCGGCGCGCTTGGCGTATTCTTCGGCGCCGCCTGCGACGAATGGTTCGTCTCACGGACCGGCTACACGGGGGAAGATGGGTTCGAAATCGCCCTGCCCGCCGAATCGGCCGCGGAATTCTGGCAATCGCTGGGGAGCGAGGGTATCGCGGCCTGTGGCCTCGGCGCGCGCGACACGCTGCGTCTGGAAGCTGGCATGAACCTCTATGGAAACGACATGGATGAGACCGTCTCGCCGCTTGAATCGGGCCTCGCGTGGACGGTCGCGCTGGAAGGCAACCGCGATTTCATCGGCAAAGCGGCCCTCGAAAAACAGGGCGCGGCAGGACCGGTGCGCAAGCTCACCGGCCTGCTGCTGCTGGAACGCGGCGTGCTGCGTTCGCACCAGAAAGTGTTTGCCGCCGACGCGGGCGAGGGCGAGGTAACCAGCGGCACGTTCTCACCCACCCTGGAACGATCAATCGGCCTCGCGCGACTCCCGGCCGCGGCCAAGGGCCCGATCGAGGTGGATATCCGCGGCAAGCGCAGCCCCGCGCGTCTCGTCAAACCGCCGTTCGTCCGGAACGGCAAGGCACTGATCGAACTCTAGTACGGAGGCACTCATGAGTTTGGTACCGGCCGACCTGCGATACACGAAGAGTCACGAGTGGCTTCGCACGCTGCCGGACGGCAGCGTCGAGATCGGCATCACCGACCACGCCCAGCAGTCGCTCGGCGACCTCGTGTTCGTCGAGGTGCCTGAGACGGGGCGCAGCCTGGCCGCCGGCGATGCTTGCGCCGTCGTGGAATCCGTCAAGGCGGCCTCGGACGTGTACAGCCCTTTGGCGGGCGACGTCACGGCCGGGAACCCGCAACTCGCAACCCAGCCGGAACTGATCAACCGCGATCCCTATGGAGAGGGCTGGATCCTGCGGCTTAAGCCCAGGGGCGGCGCGGCCGCCGCCGAAACCCTGGACGCCGCGGCCTATGAAGCCGCGCTGGCCGCCGGGGGCTGAGGATAGCGTGCCCTACGTCCCACACACGCCGGACGACGTCCGCGCGATGCTCGACCGGATCGGCGCGCGTTCGATCGACGACCTGTTCGACGAAATTCCGCCGTCATTGCTGGTCGATGCGCTCACGGGTGTGCCCGACGCCCTCACAGAAATGGACGTGGCGCGGCTTGCGGCCGAGCGCGCGGCCGCCGACGGGCGCCCGCTCAATTTCATCGGTGCCGGCGCCTATGAGCACCACATCCCGGCGCCGGTCTGGGCGCTCGTGACACGCGGCGAGATCTACAGCGCTTATACGCCGTACCAGGCTGAGGCCAGCCAGGGCACGCTGCAGACCATGTATGAATACCAGTCCATGATCGCTGGGCTCACCGCCATGGACGTCTCGAATGCCTCGCTCTACGACGGCGCCTCGGCGCTGGCGGAGGCCTGCCTGATGGCCGTGCGCGCGCATCGGCGCTCGAAATCGGCGCGCATCCTGCTGCCGGCGACGGTGAATCCGACGTGGAGGCGCGTGGCCCGCGTCATCACCGAAGGGCAGAATCTCGCACTCGACACGCTGCCTTACGACACGGATGGCGGCTGCATCGATCCGGATTCACTCGAGGCGCTGGCCGGCGAGGACATCACGGCGCTCGTGATCCAGCAGCCGAACTTCTTCGGCCAGCTCGAGGACGTGGATGCGCTCACGCGCTGGGCGCGCGCGAACGACGCGCTCGTCATCGCGGCCGTGAATCCAGTTTCACTGGCCGTGCTCGCGCCTCCCGGCGAATGGGGCGGGAGTGGCGCCGACATCGCCTGTGGAGACGCGCAGCCGTTCGGCGTGCCATTGTCCTCAGGCGGCCCTTACGTCGGATTCATGGCGAGCCGCATGGAGCACGTTCGGCAGATGCCCGGGCGGATTGCCGGGCGCACGGTGGATACCGAGGGCAAGCCGGGATTCACCCTGACGCTGCAGGCCCGCGAACAGCACATCCGACGCGGCAAGGCGACGTCGAACATCTGTACCAACCAGGGTTTGCTCATGTCCGCCGCCACGATTCACCTTGCCCTGCTCGGGCCCGCGGGGCTGGAGCGGGTCGCGCGTGCCTGCATCGCGCGGACCGGCGAGCTGGTTGAAGCACTGGCGCGGCTGCCGGGAGTGCGGCCGGCATTTGCCGGGCCGCGCTTCCATGAAGCGGTGTTGAAGTTCGACCGGCCAGTCGAGCCGTTGCTCGAGGCGCTCGCGGCGGAAGGCATTGCCGGGGGCCATGACCTCGCACGCGATTACCCCGAGCTAGGCCATGGGCTTCTCGTCTGCGCGACCGAGACGCGCACGAGTTCAGAGATTGAAGCCTACGCACGCGCGCTCGGCCGCCTGCTCGGCCGCGCCACGGCGGCGTGAAACCGGGACGATGCGCAAGCCCGAGCCGCTGATCTTCGAACTTTCGCGCCAGGGCCGTGGTGCGACGGCCCAGTATCCTGCGTTCGAGCCGGGCGAGGTTCCGCAAGCCTATCGGCGCCGCCAGCCCCCGCCGCTGCCGGAAGTCTCCGAGCTTCAGGCCGTGCGTCATTACACGCGCCTGTCGCAACTCAACTTCGGGATCGACACCCACTTTTACCCGCTGGGCTCCTGCACGATGAAGTACAACCCGCGGGCATGCAATTCACTGGCGATGCTGCCGGGATTCCTTGGCCGGCATCCCCTGGCTCCCGCGGCCACAGGGCAGGGCGTGATGGCCTGCCTGTTCGAGCTGCAGGAGATGCTGCGCCACGCAACGGGCATGGCGGGCGTTTCGCTGACGCCGATGGCGGGAGCGCAGGGCGAGTTTGCGGGCGTCGCGATGATCCGCGCCTACCACAGGGCGCGCGGCGACCATGCGAGAACCGAAATCATCGTGCCGGACGCGGCGCACGGCACCAACCCGGCATCGGCGACCATGTGCGGCATGAAAGTGCGGGAGATTCCGTCACTTCCCGACGGCGACGTGGACGTCTCCGCGCTTGAGGCGGCGCTTTCGCCGGCGACCGCCGGCATCATGCTGACGAATCCGAGCACGCTCGGTGTCTTTGAGCGGCGCATCGTCGAGATTGCGCGCCAGGTGCACGCGGCGGGTGGGCTCCTCTACTACGACGGCGCCAACCTCAATGCGATCCTCGGCAAGGTGCGACCCGGAGACATGGAATTCGACGTGATCCACATGAACCTGCACAAGACCTTTTCGACTCCGCATGGCGGCGGTGGGCCGGGGTCAGGGGCGGTCGGCGTCGGCCAACGCCTGCTTCCGTACCTGCCGGTTCCGGTCGTCGCGCGGGAGGGCAAGCGCTTTCGCTGGCTCGACGAACGTGACCTGCCGGACTCAATCGGCCGGCTTTCGGGCTTCATGGGCAACACCGGCGTGCTGCTTCGGGCCTGGGTCTACATGCGTATCCTCGGTGCCACCGGCATGCGCCGCGTCGCCGAGTACTCCACCCTCAACGCCAATTACCTGTTGGCGCGGCTGACCGAAGCCGGCTTCGATGCCGCCTATCCGGGCCGTCGCGCGAGCCACGAGTTCATCGTCACGCTCAGGCGCCAGGCGCGGGAGCAGGGCGTCACGGCGATGGATTTTGCGAAACGGCTCCTCGATCACGGCTACCATGCGCCGACGACCTATTTTCCGTTGCTGGTGCCGGAGTGCCTCCTGATCGAGCCGACCGAAACCGAGACGCGCGAGGAGCTCGACGGCTTCGTCGATGCGCTAGTCGACATCCTGCGCGAGTCGAAGACCGATGCTGCGACCGTCAAGACGGCGCCGCACACGATGCCCGTGCGCCGCCTCGATGACGTGCGCGCAGCCCGCCAGCTCGACGTTGCCTGGAAGCCGGCTGCCGCGTGACGCACCGTCCCGACAAGAAGACGGGCCCGGCGCGCCTGTCGCGCGCGTTTGGAAGCACCTGGCGCGGCTTCGCAGCCGCCTGGCGCGACGAGGAGGCGTTTCGCCAGGAGTGCCTGCTCGCGATCCTCGTCATTCCGCTTGGCCTCTGGCTCGGCGAGAACGGCGTCGAGCGGACGCTGCTGGTCGGGCCGATGTTCGTCGTGCTAGCGATCGAGCTCGTCAACAGCGCGGTCGAGGCGACGGTCGATCGCATCGGCGTCGAGCGCCATCCGCTGTCTGGCATCGCCAAGGAGCTTGGATCGGCCGCCGTCTTCGTCGCTTTTCTGCTGCTCGGGCTCAACTGGATCCTGGTGCTCGCATGGCGGCACTAGTCTGCGGCTCGCTCGCCTACGACACGGTGATGGTCTACCCGGGCCGTTTCCGCGACCACATCCTGCCGGAGAAGATCCACCTGCTGAACGTTTCCTTCGTCGTGCCGACGCTGCGCCGCTATTTCGGCGGATGCGCGGGCAACATCGCCTACAACCTGCGGCTCCTCGAATGCGACGGCCATGCCATGGGCACGGTCGGCCACGACTTCGGGCCGTACCGGGACTGGATGACGCGAAACGGCATGTCGTTGCGCTACGTGAAGGAACTCCCGGAGGAATACACGGCGCAGGCCTACATCACGACGGATCTCGACGCCAACCAGCTCACGGCTTTCCATCCGGGCGCGATGACGCATTCCTGGCGCCAGGAAGTCCCGGCTGATGGCGGCATCACGATCGGCGTGCTCGCCCCGGACGGGCGCGAAGGCATGATCGCGCACGCGGCCCAGTTCGCAGGTGCTGACATCCCGTTCATCTTCGATCCCGGGCAGGCGATGACGCTGTTCGGAGGCGAGGAACTCTCGGGTTTCGTCGAACAGGCGACCTGGTTGACGGTCAACGACTACGAGGCGACCCTGCTGCAGGAACGCACCGGACTCTCGAGCGGGGAACTTGCTGCCCGGGTCGAGGCCTATGTGGTGACGCAGGGCGCGCAGGGCTCGGTGATTTACTCGGGCGACCGCAGCGTCGAGGTTCCCGCGGTGCGTGCGGTGACGGTGGTCGACCCGACGGGTTGCGGCGACGCTTATCGCGCAGGCCTGGTCTACGGCCTGATGCGCGGAATCGACTGGGATACGACCGGGCGGATCGCTTCGCTGATGGGCGCGATCAAGATCGCGACCGTCGGTACGCAGCATCACGGCTTCACGATGGACGAATTCAAAGAGCGCTTTCATGAGACATTCGGTTACCGGCTGGACTGATAGCGCCCTGCGGCGCGTTTCCCTGGCGCTTGCCCTGGCGCTGATGGCATCCGCGCTCGCCCGCGCGCAGCAGGAGCCACAGTCGCAACCGCTGCCTCCGCCGCCGCCGCCGCCGCAGCTGCAACCGCAGCCGGTGGCGCCCGCGCCGGAACAACCGGCGCCGGCCCTGCCGGGCCAGACGCTGCCTCCCGAACGGGAACCTGCGTTGCAGCTGCCGCAACTGCCGGTCCTGCCGCTGCCGCAGCCGATTGAATTCGAGGAGTCCTCGCGCTGGACGCGGACGCTCGAGCGCATTTCAACCGGTGTAGTCGCGATCCAGATCGACGCCGCGCGCGCCTTCGACACCGAGTGGAATACTTCGGCGCAGGCGACCGGCTTCGTCGTGGACGCCGAGCGCGGCCTGATCCTGACGAACCGGCATGTCGTCACGCCGGGGCCGGTCAAGGCTTTCGCGACCTTCCTCAATCGCGAGGAGGTCGAGCTTGAGCCCGTGTACCGAGATCCCGTGCACGACTTCGGTTTTTACCGCTACGACCCGAAGAAGCTCCGCTTCATCCAGCCTGCGGAATTGCCGCTCTATCCTGAAGGGGCCCAGGTCGGCGTCGAGATTCGCGTCGTCGGAAACGACGCCGGCGAGCAGCTTTCCATCCTTGCCGGCACGCTGGCCCGCTTAGACCGCCAGGCGCCTGATTATGGCGTCGGCCGCTATAACGACTTCAACACGTTCTACTACCAGGCCGCATCGGGCACCTCCGGCGGTTCCTCGGGCTCGCCGGTGCTGGATATTCGCGGCCGCGTGCTCGCCTTGAACGCCGGCGGCTCGACCGGCGCCGCTTCGAGCTTCTACCTGCCCCTCACGCGTGTCGTGCGCGCGCTGAAGCTGATCCAGTCCAAACAGCCTGTCGCGCGTGGCACCCTGCAGACGATTTTCGAATACACGCCCTACGACGAGCTGCGTCGCCTCGGCCTGCCTCCGGCAGTCGAGACGGAGGCACGCAAGGCATCTCCGTCGCGCACCGGAATGCTCGTCGTCACGGAGGTCCAGCCCGGCGCAGACGCGGATGGCAAGCTCGCGGTGGGTGACATCCTGGTCGCGATCAACGGCAAGCCGATGTCCGACTTCGACGCGCTGGATGCGCTTCTCGACGACAGCGTTGGCAAGAGCATCGAAATGTCCGTCGTGCGCGGCGGCGGCACCCGCCAGGTCGCGCTGGCGGTGCAGGACCTGCATTCAATCACGCCGGCTGACTACCTCGAAATCGGCGACGGCGTGCTGCACACGCTGTCCTGGCAGATGGCGCGTCACATGAACGTGCCGATCTCGGGCGTCTACGTCGCGAATCCCGGCTACATGCTGGGCGTCGCCGGCATCCCGCGCGGTGCGGTGCTGACCGAGCTCGATGGCAAGCCGCTCAGGAACCTGGACGACGCGCTGGCGATTTTCCAGACGCTCGGCCACGGCCAGCGGGTGACATTGCGCTTTTTCACGATGGAAGACACGCGCACGCCAAAGCTCACTTCGATACGGATCGACCGCGCCTGGTTCCCCGCGCGGCATTGTGTGCGCGACGACGCCATCGGCCTGTGGCCCTGTACGCCGATCGCCGCGGGCCCCGACGCGCCGCCGCCGCAGCCCGGCACGACCCATTTCACGCGCACCGGAGACAAGCTGGTCGACGAATATGCTCCGTCGCTGGTGCTTGTCGAGTTCAACATGCCATATGCAGTCTCCGGCGTGACGGAACGCAACTACCACGGCACAGGCGTCGTGCTCGACCCGGTTCGCGGACTCGTCGTCGTGGACCGGAACACGGTGCCGGTCGCGCTCGGCGACGTGCGCCTGACGTTCGCGGGCACCATCCAGGTCGACGCCACAGTCGAGTACGTGCATCCGCTCCACAACCTCGCGGTCGTGCGTTACGACCCGCGCCAGCTCGGCGAGACGCCGGTCAAGGCGGTGAAGTTCGCCGAACGCATGCCTGCGACGGGGGAGACCGTGCATGTCGTCGGGCTGCAGCCCGACAACCGGGTGGTCTCGCAGCAGGCGACGGTGTCCTCGATCAGCCCGGTCGGGTTTCCGCTGTCGCGCACGCTGCAATTCCGCGACGCAAACCTGGAGATCATGCGTCTCGTAAACGGGCCCTCGGACTTCGACGGCGTGATCGTGGACAAGCGCGGAGACGTCGCTGCGCTGTGGTCGAGTTTCGCCTACGAGGACGGACGCGAACTCGTGCAGCAGAACATGGGTATTCCGGCGACGCTGGTCCAGGAGACGCTCGAATACGCGCGCGGCGAGCGCACGCTGTACTCGGCTGAGGCCGAGTACGGGCTGCTTTCGCTGGCCGAGGCGCGGCAGCTCGGGCTCGACGAAGTCTGGATCGACCGCGTGACAGCGCACAATCCGAAGCGTCGCACGGTGCTCGCCATCGACCGCCTGGTCGCCGGTTCGCCAGCGGCGGCACTCCTGCAGCCCGGCGACCTCCTGCTCGCGGTGGACGGCAAGGTCGTCAACAGTTTCGACGACGTGAGCGCTGCCGTGCGTGCGCCTGAAGTGAAGTTGACGCTCTGGCGGGCGGGCAAGGAGCTGACCGTGCCGCTCAGGACCGTCGTGCTCTCCGGACGGGACGTCGACCGCGTACTCATCTGGGCGGGTGCGACGCTGCAGTCACCGCACCGGGCGATGGCCGTTCAGCGCGGCATCGAGCCGAATGGCGTTTTCGTCGCGTTCTTCATGTACGGCTCGCCAGCCTCGCGTTACAAGCTCTGGGCCGGGCGCCGCATCACCGAGGTCGACGGCATTCCGGTCGCCGATCTCGACGCTTTCATTCGCGCGGTCTCGGGGCGCCCGGACGACGCGTCACTCAGGCTCAAGACCGTCAGCTGGAACGATTCCATTGAGATCATCACGCTGCGGCTCGACCAGCACTACTGGCCGGCCTACGAGCTTCGCCGGACCGAAACCGGGTGGAAACGCATCCCGATCGAGTGAGCTTTCTCCGCCGCCTGGCGCTTGCGGCGATTATCATGCGCCGATGCTGCCGGAGCCCGCGAAGATCGAGGAAGCCGTCGGCTTGCTGAATGCGGGCGAGCTGGTCGCATTTCCGACCGAGACTGTCTACGGACTCGGCGCCGACGCCTCGAACGTCGCTGCGGTCGGAAGAATCTTCGCCGCCAAGGGCCGGCCGAGGAGCCATCCGCTCATCGTGCACTTCAGCAATTTCGTCGCGGCCCGGGCCTTCGTATCCGAGGTGCCCGATTCGGCCGTGCGCCTCGCGAATGCGTTCTGGCCCGGCCCCCTGACCCTCGTGCTGCCGAAATCGGATCGCGTTCCTGCATCGGTGACCGGCGGCCAGCCGACGGTCGCACTGCGCTCGCCCGCCCACCCGGTCGCGCGCGCGCTGCTGGCCGCTTTCGGCCGCGGTATCGCGGCGCCGTCGGCGAATCGCTATGGCCGGATCAGCCCGACACGCGCCGCCGACGTGCGCGAGGAACTGGGAAACCGCGTGGCCCTGGTGCTGGACGGCGGTGATTGTGAGGTCGGGCTCGAATCGACGATCGTGGCCTGCCTCGGCGGGAGAATCACCCTGTTGCGCCCCGGGTCGGTTTCGCGTTCGCAGATCGCGGACGTGGTCGGCGCCGTGCACGATCCGGATGCCTCCTCGCCGCGAACGCCAGGCCGCCAGCGCTCGCACTACGCGCCTGGCACCCCGCTCGCGATTGTGGACGCCGCGTCGCTGACCCGGAAGATCGGGTCCGCGCTCGAGGCCGGCGGGCATGTTGCCGTGCTCGCGCGAAGCGCCGAGCCTGTCGTTTCGGGTCGCGTGACCTGGCGACCGATGCCGGAGCTGCCGGGTGCGTATGGCCACGCCCTGTATGCAGCCCTGCGCGAACTCGATTCCGCAGGCGCGGACCTGATCCTGGTCGAAGCGGTACCGGCCGGTGAAGACTGGGCCGCCATCGCAGACCGCCTCTCACGGGCGGCCGCTCGCGGCGCCGACACGGTTGGCGACGCCATCGACGCGACCTGAACGCGGATTCAGCGGACCTTGGCATCCTCCGTCAGGAGGCCATTGATGTCGTCGAGGCCCTTCCGGTCGAGCGTCCCTGCGGCCAGTTGCAGTCGCAGCACGTTCAGCAGGTAGTCGTAGCGGCTGCGTGCGTAGTTGGTCTGGGACTCGAACAGGCGCTGACGCGCCTGCAGCACGTCGACTGACGTGCGGGTACCGACTTCGTAGCCGGCTTCGGTTGCCTGCAGCGCCGTCATCGCCGATTCGACAGCCTGCTTGAGTGACTGCACGCGTGCGACTTCGGAGCTGACGCCGAGGAAGGCGTCTCGCGTTTCGCGCTCGGTCTCGCGCGCCGTCCGTTCGAGACGCTCACGGGCGGCAGTGTGCAGGTACTGTGCCTGTCGGACGCGCGAAGACGTGGCTCCGCCGGAAAAAATCGGGACCGTCACTTGCACGCCGACGACGGTGTCGTCGGAATTGCTTGCCGTGTCGCCCGCGCTGGTACCTGAGATCGTGCCGTCCGACTCGTCGTGGCCGCGCGTCACAACCAGGTCCACGGCCGGCAAATGCCCGCCGCGCTCGACATTGATGTTGGCGCGCGTGATGTCCGCCGCGAGACGGCTCGAGATCAGCCTTGCGTTCTGATCCATGGCGAGTTTGACCCAGTCCTCGGCGTTTTCGGGATTCGGGCCTGACAGGGGCATCTCCTTGTCCGGCTTCTCGAGCACGTCGTAAGTGTCGCCGGTCAACTCGCGCAGGATTTCCCCGGTGGTCGCGAGATTGCGCTTGGCCTCGATCGTCGCGGCGGTCGCGGAATCGAATGCGGCCTTGGCGTCCTGCACGTCCGTTACCGCGATGAGGCCGACTTCGAAGCGTTTTTCGGACTGTTCCAGCTGGCGGCCGATCGCATCGTAGGCGGCCTGCGAGGCTTCGAGCGTGTCTTGCGCCGCGAGCACGTTGAAGTACGCTTCGGCCGTTCTCAGGACCAGGTCCTGCTGCGCCACGAGGTAGTTGGCCTCCGCCTGTGCGCGCTCGGAATTGGCGCGCTTGAGCGTCGCCCAGTTCTCCCAGCGGAACACGCTCTGGCGCAAGGTGAGGTTCCAGCCGGAGCGGTTGCCGTCGAAATTCTGGACCTGGGGCTCCGGCGGCAGGCCCGGCGCGATGAAGTTGCCGGTGCTGTCGGAATTGACGTCGTTCCAATTCGCGCTGCCGTTGATCTGCGGAAGCAGGGTCGCCAGCGCCTGCGGCTTGGATTCACGCGCTGCCAGGCGATTCGCCTCTGCTTCGCGGATCAGCGGATCGTTCGTGAGCGCGCGCTCGTAGACATCCTTGAGGTCTGTGGCAGAGGCATTGAAGCAAGCGAGGCCCGCGGCCGCGAGGATCGTATGGACCAGGAATCGGGTTTTCATGCGCAGACATTCCTTCACAAAGTGAGGACATGGAGGACTACTGTATTACTAGTGTATATCACCAACTGACCTAGGCTCAAGAGGACTCGATACTGCCATCCGGGGGGTATCCGGCCGCCTTTTTTGCGTCGGGACGCCCGAATAGTGGGTCGAAAAGCCTGGCCCCGGCCGCCTTAAAACCTGAAACGAGAGGGGGCCGACGGCAGCACCAAGGGCTCGATGCGGGTCTCGAACAGGGCCTCGCTCAACCAGGAATCTTCGCCGGTGCGGGTCACAAGCCGCGCCTCCATGACGGGTACCATGCCGACGACGATGAACATCCGTCCGCCCGGCGCAAGCGCGCGCTCGAAACGGGGTTCCGGGGCGGGCAGCGAACCGGTGATGGCGACGACCTCGTACGCGGCGTTGAAATCGCGCTGAAACGCGTCGCCGGTTTCGATGGAGACGCGCGCGATTCCCTGTTCGGCGATCACGCGCGCGGCCCCTGCAGCCAGATCCGCGTGGATTTCGATGCTGTCGACCGCGCCGGCGAGATGCGCAAGGCAGGCGGCGAAGAATCCGCTGCCAGTTCCGATTTCCAGCGTGCGTTCGCCGCGCAACGGCGCGAGCGCCTGCAGGATCCGGCCCTCCAGCGCCGGCTTCAGCATGAGCTGGCCGTGCCCAATCGGTATCTGGGTGTCGGCGAAAGCGACGCCGCGATAGGCTTCAGGCACGAAGTTTTCGCGCGGGACCGCGGCCAGCGCTTCCAGCACGCGTGGATCGAGCACATCCCAGGTCCGGACCTGCTGATCGATCATCTGCCGACGGGCGGCTTCCATTCTGGCGTTCATCACCATTATGGTGAATCGCTGCGGGCCTCAGTACAAGCGTGGGATATGCTGCCCAAGGCCGCGCAAAGCAACGAAATTGGCGGTCCCGCGGGCCGCGGACGCGAAGGGGATGACAGGCCTGATGACGGTCCCGATGATCGCCGCCGTCGCGCTGGCGATGCTGGCCGCTGCACTCGCGGTCATCGCATGGCGACAGCGGCAACGACTCCTGCGCCTGCAGGATGAGCCTGACCCGGCGCCGCCTCCGGGGCAGGGCGGCGAAGCCATGTGCGCCATGCTGGCGGCGCTGCGCGAGCCGGCGCTGCTGCACGGAGATCGCATCGAGGCCGTCAACGAGGCATTTGCAACGGTCGTGGGAATCCCGGCGGCCGAACTGACGGGCAAGACCTTGGCGGAGCTCGTGTCCGCCGATTATTCGGAGCTTGCCGCGCTGGCCGTGGCGCGCGCGCGCGCGGGCACGGCAGGACCGGCGCTTGCAGAAGTCGAGTTCGCAGATTCCCACGGCCAGGTGACCCGACTCGAACTCTCCGGTTCCGCACTCGAATCGGCCGGCCGCAAGCTGGTCCTGTTCACCGCCGAAGAGATGCTGCCTCGCCGGGAAGGCGAGGGCGTGGGGCTGCCGACCGATCGCTCCCAGCTCGCGCTCGACTCGCTGGGCGAAGGGCTGCTGACGACCGACGCGCACGGGCTGATCGACTACCTGAACCCGTCGACGGAGGCTCTCACCGGCATGCGCCGCGAGGACGCGATCGGCCAGGCCTTCGGCGCGATGTTCGGCTTCGTCGACGAGCACGATCGCCGCGCGCTCGCAGACCCTGTCCAGCAGTGCCTCGCGACCGGCAGCCGCGTCAACCTCGGCCGGCGCTCGATCCTGATCGCGCGCGCGTCGGGCAGCGAACTCGGCATCGAAGCGACGGCCTCGCCGATCCGCGGGCCGGACGGCGACGTCGCGGGCGTCGCCGTGATGCTCCACGACGTGAGCGAGCTTCGCGGCCTGACCCAGCAGATGTCCTATCAGGCGAGTCACGACGCCCTGACCGGACTCGTGAATCGCCGCGAATTCGAGCGCAGGCTCGGCGAGGCGCTCGAGATCGCGCGCGCCGGCCGGCAGGGCCACGTGATGTGCTATCTGGACCTCGACCGCTTCAAGGCGGTCAATGATTCGAGCGGCCACCTCGCGGGCGACAACATGCTGCGGGAGGTTGCGGCACTCATCCGCGAGGCGGTCCGCGACTCGGATACGGTTGCTCGGCTCGGCGGCGACGAGTTCGGCGTGCTGCTGGTCGGGTGTCCGCTCGACAAGGCGCGGCAAATCGCCGACGACATCTGGCGCGCGATTGGAGAGTACCGCTTCGTCTGGAAAGACAGGATTTTCAGCGTCGGTGTCAGCATCGGGCTCGTGGAGCTGACGGGCGAGAGCAACTCGCTCGAGGAAATCATGAGCGCCGCCGATTCGGCCTGTTATGTCGCGAAGAAGCAGAGCGACAGCCACGTGCACGTGTATTCCTCGCACGACGAGGTGGTGGCAAGGAGCCGCGGCGAAATCCACTGGCTCCAGCGGCTGCAGGTTGCATTGCGCGACGGGTTTTTCGAACTGTACATCCAGCCCATCGAACCGACCCGCCCGGGCTCCTCGAACGGCCCCGCGATGGAGGTTTTCGTGCGCCTGCATGACGAGGGCCAGGCCGTTTCGCCGGCGGAATTCTTCCCGGCCGCGGAGCGCTACCGGCTGATGTCGATGATCGACCGCTGGGTGCTCGGTTCCGCGCTCGCCGCGCTTGCCGCCGGCGCGATCCGCCTGCCGCCTGGACGGAGCCTCTCGATCAACATCTCCGGGCAGACGCTCGCCGACCCGTCGTTCCTCGAGTTCGTCGTCGACGAGCTGGACCGGAGCGGCGTGCAGCCGTCGCAGATCTGCTTCGAGGTCTCGGAGACGGCGGTGATCGGGAACCTCGAACACGCGCGGCGCTTCGTCGACGTGCTGCACGGCATGGGCTGCCGCTTTGCGCTCGACGACTTCGGCACTGACCTCGGCGGATTTGCGAACCTCAAGCAGCTGCCGATGGATTACCTGAAGATCGACGGTTCCTTCATGCGCGACCTCGGCCGCGACACCGTCAACCAGGCGATGGTGAGCGCCGTCGTCGGCATGGCCAGGTCTCTGAATTTCCGCCTGGTCGCCGAGCAGGTCGAGGACATCGCCGCGCTCGAGGCCGCGCGCGCGATGGGCATCGACTTCGTGCAGGGCCATGCGATCGGCCGCCCGCGCCCGCTCGCACCGGCTGCGTAACCGCCCGGGCGGTGTGCCTGCTCAGTGGCCGATCCCAGGCGGGTCCGTGAACCGGCGGATACCGAGCGTTTCGTAGAGATCGGCCGGCGCGAAGCCGACGCCGTCTTTCAGCACGTAGCTGACCCTCCGGATGTCGGAGATGTTCTGCGTCGGGTCACCGTCCACCAGGATGAGGTCGGCGCGCTTGCCGCGCTCGATCGTGCCGCGGTCGGCGAGCATGCCAGTGACGCGCGCGCCATCCTCAGTCGCAATCCGGATCGCCTCGCCCGGCGCGACGCCGGCCTGGACGTAGAGCTCGAGCTCACGGTGCAGCATGAAGCCCGCGAGGCTGTCGGTACCGGCGACCAGCGGCACGCCGGCCGCATGCAGGCGCCCGAAGAATTGCATCATTCGCTGCCAGGATTCGCGGTAGGCCTCGAGCTTGCCGCCGCTGACGTCGGTCGAGTTGTTGCGCCATTCACGCTGGCTCGCGTAGGGAAAGTGGTCCGCAACCGGCGCCATTGCCGGGTCCATGTCGCCGGGCTTCTGTGTGTACTGGGCCTCGAAAGTCGCCAGGGTCGCGTCGATCACGGTCTTGTGCTCGACCAGCAGCGCGATGAAGTCGCGTACTTCCTGCGAATCGAGGTCGAGGTTTCGTGCCCGCTCGCCCACGAGGGTGAATCGCACGATGGTGCGGGAATCGGTGTCCGGATCCGACACGAAGTTGAGCATCAGCTGATTGATGTGCTGCAACTCGTCATAGCCCTCACGGACCACCCGAGCCGCGCGCGAGAAGGCCGGCACGTGGCCGCTGACGCGCAAGCCTCGTGCATGGGCATAGGCTGCGATCGGCCGGGCCCACTCGGGCTTGATCGAGTTGTAGAGCTTGACCTGGCGGTAACCGCGCTCGGCGTACCAGTCGACCGCGTTCTTCGCCTCTTCGATGCTCGCCACCACGAAACCGCCGCGCGCGGAGAAGGGGCTTTCGCCCTCGACGAATCCGGCCGGCTCGATGTGGGGCCCGACCGTGAGCCCGGCCGCGATGTCGGCGCGGAGCTTCGCGAGGTAGTCGTTGTCGTTGCCCATGTCGCGGGAGGTCGTGACGCCGCCAGCGATCTGCAGGACGGCATTCCAGGCGTTCTCGTGCGCATGCATGTCGAACAGGCCCGGCAGTAGCGCGCGGCCCGCGCCGTCGATGACGGTTGCCGGGTCCCTGGGCGGCGAGTCCGCCGGGTAGATTGCCGCGATGCGACCCTCGTTGACGTAGACGTCGGCCGGCTCTCCCAATTTCATGCCCGCGGTGTCGAAGATTCGCACGTTCTTGATCAGGATCGGCTGCGGCAACGCGTGCGTCGACTTGTGCGCGATGGCCGCGAGGTAGTTTGCCTCGGCTGCCTGCTGCTGGCTCTCCAGCTCGGCCAGCGCGCCCTCGTAGCCGGGGACGACCAATTGCGCGTAACCAGGCACGATAAACGCGAACAGGCTCATATCGCCGCCGGAATCCAGCCACAGGTACTCTGGCTGCAATCCGGCGCCGAGGATCGCGTACAGCGCGACATCACGCTCGCGGCCCGACGGTCCCACGCGCACCTGCGCCAGCCTCTCGCTCCTCAGCGTGCCGCCCGGCAGCGCCGGCAGGCTGCCTCCCGCTTTCTGCGTGGCCCGTACGATGACGGCGTTGGTTTCCGGGCTGCCGTCTACCGGGAGGTAAATGGCCGGACCGGTCAGCGACTGCTGCCCTCGTTCGGCGGGCGATTTCCACTTTGCGTTCCTGCCCGAGATCTCGAAATGCTCGTCGAGTGCGGCGCCGAACGTCGACCGGCCCGTCTGGCGGTAGCTCCGGAACGAACCATCGGAAAGGAGCACGAGGTCCTCCTCGACGTCCGGTCCGCGGCCATTGTCCCGGTAGCTGAAGCTGACGTGCACGCGACCATCGTCCCGGATGACGGTTTTCTGCTCGCCGGACTTCTTTCCCGCGAACAGGACGTCGTAGTCGAGCGTCGTGTCCGCGTGGACCGCGCAGGGGACGGCGAGGGTGAGGCAGGCGATGAACCCTTTCATGGGTATTCCGTTCATTGGGCAGGGCTGGTCTGGAGCGCGCGGCTCTCGTCCGCATGCCCGGTCAGTTGCCAGTGGATCATCGGGACGGGGATCATGCCGGCGCCGTTGACCTCGTCGAAAAAGCGCTTGAGCGTGAAGTCGCCGCCAAGCTGGTGCGCGCGCACGCGCATGAGGTCGTCGAGCAGGTACTTGCCGGTGACGTAGCTCGTTCCGTAGCCGGGCTGGCGCAGGTAGAGCTGCTGCTCGAAGCCAAGCAGGTCGAGGTCCGGCCGCATCCAGCCGCGTGGAGTCCATTCGACCTGGAAAGCCTTGGCCTGCTTCAGGTCCAGGATGTTCGCCTGTGCGTACAGCGAGGCTAGGCCACGCGCGGCGCGTTGGGCGAGCATGATCCAGATGATCTCGCGGGCCCGCGGCTCGTCGTCGAACAGGCCTGCGTGAAGCATGAACTCCTCCATGGCTGTCGCCATGCCCTCGGCGCGCGAATCCCAGATGTTGTAGAGCAACGGGCCGCGCCGGATCGGGCTCGGATGCGGCTCGTCGCGCATCCGCGCGAGGTCCCACCAATGATAGAAATGCGTATAGAGCGTGAGCGGCTCGTAGTGGGTTGCGATCGCGAAAAAGTTGCGCGTCTCCAGCGGCACGAACTCGCCGATTTTCGCCCGCAGCGCCTGGTCCATGCTGTCACGCATCGGGTAGAGATCGCGCCTGCGCAGGAACTCGAGATAGCGGGTGATGGCCTCGTTGCCGCGGCGCTGGAATTCCTCCGCGGTCTGGATGACGGGCAATTCCGGCAGGCCGCTGTTGCGCGCTTCCTCCAGCTTGAGCGCGGCGTGGGCCCGCGCGAGCTCGCGCCTGAGCAAGTCGGCTTCGTCCTCCCAGGTCATCGGGATGAGATGGACGTTCTGGAGGTTCCAGCTGTAGTCGTCCTTGCCGACACCCGAGGGGCCGTTCTTCGAGGGCGCCTCGGCATCCAGCCAGTCGACGAACCGGGCTGTCGCATTGCGCGCGTCGCGGACCGCTTTCCTGAGCCCCCGGCCATTGCCGGAAATCTTGCCGGCGAGTTCGTCGAGCGCCTTGACCTGTTCCCGCATCGTGCCCGCGCCGGTGACCCAGAGGTCGTGCGCGTTGCCCGTCAGGTTGCCCCGCGCCTGGGCGAGCAGCGGCGGGATAATCGCGAGCTCGCGCGCGAGTCTGGCCTCGTCTTCGCGCGAAAGCGGGAACCGGTAGCTCCAGAGTTCGACGACGTCGCGGTGCACCGTGCCTTCGTGCGCTGGCGTGTCGCTCTGCTCGGTCCAAACGCTCTGGTAGAAGGCGGGGTCGCGCACCCAGGGCTGGAGCACGCGGGCGTAGAAGTCGAAGCCGTTCATCTCCGCCCGGACGAGCGCCTGGTCTACGCGTGCCTCGACCGGCCAGCCGTTCGTGTCAATGGCCTCGAGACGGTTGCGGTAAGCAGCGAGTTCCTGCTGGCGCCTGGCAAGGCTGGCGGCCGTGTAATCCGGCGCGCCGTCCAGCATCGGCGGGTGCTCGAACACGCGCCAGTCTTCGAAGAGTTTCACGAGCGTGTCGTAGCCGGGCGGCGCCGCGACGTCCGCGGCAACGGGCCCCGCGGCGAGCGTGCAGGCGAAGATAACGAGTGCTCGTCGGCACCATACGTGCGAGATCTTCATTTCGGCCCCCCTTGGCGGAGGCCCGGATTCTAGTGCTGCGTTTCGGGCGTCGTCCAGCGAGCGGAACGCCCGGGCAGCAGATTGAAATTCCGCCGGAATGGGAGTATTCCAGTCGCCTGCGCGCATTCGGGGAGGATCGCATGAATCGCAATCTTGTAGTGGCGTTCGCTGTCATCGTGGCCGCCGTCGGCGGCTTCTATGTCTATCAGCGTTCGGCCGAGCCGCCGCTGCCGGATCTCGCGCCCGTGGGAGTCCACCTGATCGAAGGACTCGGCGACTACAGCATGCCGATCACGGCGAAGAACGCGGATGTGCAGCGCTGGTTCGATCAAGGCCTCGCGATGACTTACGGCTTCAATCATGACGCCGCCGAACGCTCCTACCTCAAGGCTGCGGAGCTCGACCCGGACTGCGCCATGTGCTGGTGGGGTTCGGCGCTGGTGCTCGGCCCGCATGTCAATGCCAACATGGATCCCGCCAATAACGCGAAGGCCTGGGACCGGCTGCAGCGCGCCGAGCGGGTGGCCGCGGGCGCGAGCGACAAGGAACGGGCGTTCATCAAGGCGCTCTCCAATCGGTATGCCGAGAACCCGCCCGAGGACCGCCGGACGCTGGACGAGGCCTATGCTGCCGCGATGGGCGAGCTGGCCGCAAAATACCCGGACGACCTCGACGCCGTGACGATGCACGCCGAGTCGCAGATGGACCTGCAGCCCTGGGATTACTATGACGAAAGCGGCCAGCCCAAGGGCCATACCGCCGATGTCGTCGCCGAGCTCGAGTCGGTGATCGCGCGCAATCCGCGGCACGCGGGCGCGCTGCACCTGTACGTGCATGCGGTCGAGGCGTCCCCGGACCCGGCTCGGGGCGTCGCCGCCGCTGACACGCTGCGCGAGCTCATGCCAGGCTCCGGCCACCTTGTGCACATGCCGGCGCACATCTACGCGCGCGTCGGGCGCTACCACGACGCTGTCATCGCGAACCAGAAGGCGATCGGCGCGGACGACAGCTACCTCGCGATCTGCAAGCCGGGGCCCGGCGTCTATCCGCTCAGCTATGTGCCGCACAACCACCACTTCCTGTGGTTCGCGGCGACTATGGAAGGCGCGAGCAAGATTGCGACCGAGGCGGCGGCCGAAACCGGCGAGCGCACGAGCGACCCGCAGCTCATGCGCCAGCCCGGCAATGAGGCGATGCAGAACTACGCGCTGACGCCGCTGTTCGCCGCGATTCGCTTCGGGCATTGGGAGGAAGTCACGGCGATACCGAAGCCGGCCGACGACCTGCCATACATGCAGGCGATGTGGAATTATGGCCAGGGCCTGGCCGCGGTGGCACAAGGGCGCTTGGCCGACGCCAGGAAATTCCACGAGGCCCTGGTGCCGGCGGCGACCAGCCCGGTCATCGAGAAGATGCTGGCGTGGGACCGCTATTCGCTGATCAGCGGCGTGCAGATCGGCGAGCGCTTCGTCGCGGCGAGCATTGCGCGCGCCGAAGGGGACTATGACGCGGCGATCGCGGACCTCAATACCGCCGTGACTATCGAGGACACCCTGCTGTATGACGAGCCACCCGCCTGGCACTGGCCGACGCGCCTGGTGCTCGGTGACGTGCTGCTCGAAGCGAAGAAGCCTGGGGACGCGGAAAAGGCCTTCCGCGACGAGTTGCGGCGCAATCCCGAGAACGGCTGGTCGCTTTACGGTCTTTCGCAGGCGCTCAAGGCACAGGGCAAGAAGAAGGAATCGCAGGAGGTCGCGGACCGCTTTGCGAAGGCCTGGACCAACGCCGACATCGACCTTGGCAAGATCTGAAATGAAGGGGACGCACCCCTTCATGTTCGGAGTCGAGACAGTCGCCTGGACGAATCATGAAGGGGTGCGTCCCCTTCATTTCAGGGCGGCGAGGTCGGCCGCGATTGCTTCAAGCTCGTGCGGCGCCTGGAAATAACCGGCCAGCCGTGCCCTGGGGTCGATCAGCACAAACGCGGTCGAGTGGTCCACGGTGTACTCGTCGCCGACCCCGGGATTGCGGACCTGGGCGAGGCCAAGCGCCGCGGTGAATCGTTCCATTTCGGCGCGCGTCCCGGTTGCGCCGACGAACGCCGGGTCGAAATGCGCGAGGTAGCGTCCGACGACATCGGGCGTGTCGCGCTCCGGATCCACGCTCACGAACAGGAATTGCAGGTCGTCGCGATGAACCTCGCGGCGCAGTCCGGCCATCAGCGCGAGCGTTGTCGGGCAGACGTCGGGGCAATGCGTGAAGCCCGTGAACACGAGGTTCCAGTGGCCCTCGAGGCTCCCGCGGTCGAATGGCCTGCCGGCCTGGTCGACCAGGGAAAACTCGTCAAGCGGGCGCGGATCGGGGAGCGACACACCGGCGCGGAGCGTCACCGGTTCACTGGTCCGCTCGCAGAACGCAACGCCGACTCCAACCGCGATCGCCGCGCAGACCGCGATCCAGACCGACGCAGGACCGCGCATCATCCCGTCAGAGCACTCCCAGGTCGCCGTATACGGGCTTGCCTTCGAACAGCGTGACCAGGACCTTGGTGTCCGAGATGTCGGCCGGCGCGATTTCGAACAGGTTGCGGTCGAGCACGGCGAGGTTCGCACGCTTGCCGACTTCGAGCGAGCCGGTGTCCTTCTCGTCACGGTTCGTATAGGCCGCGTTGATCGTGAAGGCCGCCAGCGCCTCGGGCAGCGTGATGCGCTCGTCCGGCATGAACGCGGCCTTGGTTTCGCCGAGCGCACCCATACGCGTGATGGCCGTTTCCATTTCCTCGAACGGGTTTGCGCTCGAGACCGACCAGTCGCTGCCGAACGCGACCACCGCGCCGCTCCTTTCCATGCTCCCGATCGGGTACATGTACGAGGCGGTCTGCTTGCTGATGAAGGGCAGCGTCAGGTCGGTTATGTAAGGGTCGGCGTAGGCCCACAGCGGCTGGAAGTTCGCGATGACGTGGAGCCGGCGGAAGCGCGGCTGGTCGTCGGGATGGATCAGCTGCAGATGCGCGATGTGGTGGCGGTGGCCGAGATCGCCATTGGCCTTGTACGCCGCTTCGATCGCGTCGAGGCACTGCCGTACCGCGCCGTCGCCGATGGCGTGAAAGTGGACCTGGAAACCGTCGGCATCGAGCTGGGTCACGGCCTTCTTCAGGAGCTCCGGCTCGACCATCGGGATGCCATGCACGTCTTTCTTGCCGGGCAGCTTGTAAGGTTCCAGCACGACGGCCGTGTAGTTCTCCATCACGCCATCCTGGAAGATCTTGACGGTGCCGGCGTCGAGGCGGCCCTGGGTGTAGTCGCTGCGCAGGCGCTTGATATTCTCGATCTGCTCGAGGCCCTGGTCTCCTTCCCACAAAATGGCGCCCACGACATGCAGCGAGAGCTCGCCGGCTTCGTCGAGCCGTCGGTAGGTCTTGAGGTCGTCCTCCCTGACTTTGGCGTCCTGGATTCCCGTGATGCCATATCCGTTCAGCATCTTGATGGCATAGCGCAGCCCCGCATCGCGCGTGGCGTCGGTGTTCGGCGGGATCTTGGACTCCACCAGGTCATTCGCACCTTCCTGCAGGCTCCCGATCGCATGGCCCGTCTTTGGGTCGCGGTCGATGCGCCCGTCCGGCGGGTCGGGCGTCTCGTCGGTGATGCCGGCGAGCTCGAGCGCCTTGCTGTTGGCCCAGGTCGAATGACCGTCCGCGCTTTCGAGCAGCACAGGCCGGTCCGGAACGACGGCGTCGATCAGTTCCTTGTGGGCGAGGGCGCCGGGGCCGAATGCCGCCATCGACCAGCCGCCACCCGTGATCCAGGGCTCGTCAGGATGGGCTTGCGCGCACTGCTTGATGATGGCGACGTATTCCGGCACGGTCTTGACGGAGTTCAGTTCACAGCCGAGCGCCTCGATTCCACTCGCAATCGGGTGGATGTGTGCGTCCTGGAACCCAGGCACGACCATGCGCCCCTTGAGGTCGACGACCCGGGTTTTCGGGCCGATGAAATCCCTGGCACCCGCGTCGGTGCCGACATAGGTAATTCGCCCGTCGTCGATGGCAATGGCCTGCGCCCAGCTGCGCGCCCCGTCCTCCGTGTAGATCGCGCCGTCCGTCAGCGCAAGATCGGCCACGGCGGATTTCTTCTCGTCAATCTTCTCGACGGCTTCGCGCGCGCAGCCTGCGATGGCCGCGGCGCTGAGAAAGAGACCGATCAACCATGCAAGACGCGGGTTCATTGGCTCGGTCATTGGTAGTCCCTGGGTATGGTCCGGTTCCAGCTCTTTTCACGCACCAGCTTGCCGTTTTCGGTCAGCCGCCGACGGTAACTGTATAGGAAATTGTCGTGGTCGCTTCGGAATGAAAGCTCCGCGTCCCACACAAGCGTGCGGCCGGGCAGTTCGACCTCCATCCGGTGCGTGCCGAGCACCCGGGCATCGGCCGGAGCGTCGTCCTTGAGCTCATAGCGGATGGTCTCGAATGTCCGTTCCGTGCCCCAGGGGAAGCGCGTTCCGCCTTCGTTGGTTGCCTTCACGATCGCGAGGCCCGTCTGCGGATTGCGCTCCACCGAGGAGATTTCGCCGTAGCCGGACGTGGTCCCGCTCTCGATCGTTTCGTAGCCCGGATACAGCGGATCCTTCGCGGGCGGCAGGAAATCGGGTACCGGCCGCCGCTCGAATGGCACCACTGGCAGCGTCAACCGCGAAGGGCCAAGCAGCAGCCGGGTCGTCATCGGCTCGGGCGTCGGCCAAAGCATCGGCCATTGCGCATTGTTCACCGCAAGCCGGATGCGATGACCTTTCGGGAACACCCAGGACGTGAAATGCATCTCGATGTCGAGCGCGAAGGGCTCGCCGGGCACGATGGCCCTGGGTTCGCGCGCAGATTCGCGATGCGTGCCGTTCATGGCTGCGCCCGCGACCTGGGTCACCGTGCCATCGGGCGCGATGTCGGACAGGCGCGCGAACCAGTTCGCCCGAGTCGCGCTCGCTGCGACCGTCAGGGCCGCGTGCGGCAGGCCGAGAATCTCGAGGTCCTCCGTGAGCGGATCGCTGTCGTAGACGAGGCTGAACGCATCCGTGCCGCGCTGGTCATGCGCGACGTCGCCCCACCACATGACGGGCCCGCCAGCCTCGACGCCGATCGACGGGAGGTAGCGCAATTGATGCGTCGTCGCAGGCGGCGGGTCGGCACTCAGCGTGTGATTCGGCTGGGGATACAGCACGCGGTCCTGGATGCGCCGGATCGGCCAGCCGTCCTCGTATCGCCAGCTTCCCGGTGCGTGCTCCAGGTAGGGACCGGGCGGGTGCCAGTTTCGCACATACACGGCGAAGCGCGGTTCCTCGAGGATGCCGGTGTCCTCGCCCTTGAGCCAGTGATCGAACCAGCGCACGGCTTCGCGGCGCCACTCCATGCCGGGCTCCGGATAAGGTTGGTTCGGCCAGGTGTGGTTCCAGGCCCCGACGATCGCCTTCACCGGCGCGTTCTTCACGTGCTCGAGCATGCGCGGGATGCTGTCGCGATAGCCGTCATACCAGCCGCCGATGAGGAAGCTCGGGACGCGGATGTCGCCATAGCGGTCCCGGACCGAAGCGCGGTCCCAGAAGGGGCCATCGCGCTGCCGCACCTTGTAGGTAAGCATCCAGGGCTCCGTGTCGAAACGGTTCCGGAAATTGTCGTCGTCGATGACGTAGCCGGGCGCGCCCGGCCGTGAGTTGTCCAGATCCATGCTCATTTCCCAGGAATCGAGGTGCATGATCCCGTCCATGTAATGCACGTCGTCCTGGAACAGGTCCTCGGTGGCGTCGATCGCGACGATCGCCTTGAGCGCGGGCGGATTGCGCGCCGCCATCTGGATCGAATTGAACCCGCCCCAGGAGATACCGAACATGCCGACGTGGCCGTTCGACCAGGCTTGCTTCGAAAGCCAGTCGATGACGATCTCGCCATCCTGCTGCTCGATGTCCGAATACTCGTATGGAATCAACCGGCCTTCGCTGTTGCCGGTGCCTCGGATGTCCACGGCGGCGACGACATAGCCGCGCTGCACGAAGTAGGAGTAGAGCGCCCAGTTGCGGCTGCGCGCTTCTTGCTTGCGGTACGGCAGGTATTCGAGCAGCACCGGGAATTTTTCGCCTGCCCGCCCGCCGGTCGGGTGATAGACGTCAGCCGAGAGTCGGACGCCGTCCGCCATCGCGATCCAGTCGGGCCGAATCTCGATGCCATAAGCGGCGGGTCTTTCCGGCGCCGCGCCGGCGGAAAATGCCGGGATCAGGAGCAGCAGGGCGGCGAAACGGGTGACGGACACCGCAGAAGGGTAATCGGATCGGGACCCGCGCGCAAATATCTATTAAATACAATTAATTACGAACTATTGAACTGTCATTCAGTAAACTAAACGTGCGTTGAGTCGAATGCGGCCGCCGGGATAGAATGTAGTGGTCACCGCAGGAGATTGTGATGGCCGCGAATTTCGACCAAACCCCGGAGCTTCGTCCGACCGGCTCCAAGCTGGACCTGATCCAGGCGACAGTCGCGGCGATCTCGCAGCATGGCCTGTCGGAGCTGACCTCGGCCAAGATCGCCGGCGCTGCCGGGCACACGGCCGCGTCCATCAACTTCCATTTCGGCAGCAAGGAAGCGCTGCTGCTCGCGACGCTGCGTGAGGTGTCCGAGGAGTTCGCCGGCGCAATGACACGCGTGCTGGAAGAGTCGGGCGAGGATGAGTTGCGGGCGCTGCTTGGCATCGTGGACGCAAGCCTCGGCCGCGGACTGTCCGATTCGCACAAGATCGCCGTCTGGTACGCATTCCTTGCCGAGTCGAAGGCGCGCAGCAACTACCAGCGCATCTGCGGTGAACGCGATACGGCCTGGAGCCGGATGGTGATAGACCTCTGCAAGCGCGTCATCTCCGCGCAAGGCAACGGAACGTGGCCCGATCCCGACGCCGTTGCGCAGGGACTCATGGGCCTCATCGACCAGCAGTGGCAGGGAATCCTGTTCGAAGGCGACGGCTTCGATCGCGAGGCTGCGCGCAGGCAGTGCCGGGCCTATCTCTGCAGCGTGTTTCCGTGGCTCGCGCCACGCATCGAGGCTCAGGCGGCCGCCCGCCCGCGCGCGCCCGAGCCCGCGGTTTCCCAGGACCCGGCGATTCGCGTCACGCTGCCGGCCTGGGCCTACTCCAGCGAGGCGTTCCATGGGATCGAGAAAGAACAGCTGTTCCTCTCTTCCTGGCAAATCGTCTGCCACGTGAGCGAGCTCAAGGAGACCGGCGACTACGTGACTTTCGAGTTCTTTGGCCGCCGAGGATTCGTGGTGCGCGGTGCGGACGGCGAAATCCGGGCCTTTCACAACGTCTGTGCGCACCGGGCGCACGCGGTGGTTGCAGGCACGCGCGGCCGCTGCGCGAAGTTCTTCACTTGCATGTACCACGGCTGGACCTATCACCTCGACGGCCGCAACCGCAGCGTCAGCGCGCCTGACACCTTTCCCCGGTTCGACCGCTCGAAGTATGGCCTGAAGCCGATCGAGCTCGAAGTATTCATGGGCATGGTGTTCATCCGCTTCCGCGGCGGCGAGCCCTCGGTCGCGGAGCGCATGGCGCCGCACGTGGCCGAGCTTTCGCACTACAAGATGGACCGGATGGTTCCGCTCGACGAGATGTGGATGCGCGAGGTCGCCATAGACTGGAAGAACGTCGTCGAAAATTACGTCGAGGACTACCATTTTCCGATCGGCCATCCGGGGCTTTCGGCCCTGATGGAGCCGCAGTACGACCGCGAGTGTTTTCCCGGCGGCACGATGCGGCTCTCGCATCGCATGCGCGAGAAGCCGCTCAGGTCCTGGAGTGCCCAGGGCTATGCGAAATTCCTGCCGGTGATGGAGCACCTGCCGGAAGAAATGCGCCGCCGCTGGACCTATTTCGGCCTGTTCCCGAACGTGTTCTTCGACATCTATCCGGAATGGCTGGATTTCTTCCACGTGCTGCCGCTCGGTGCGGGCCGCACGCTGATCCGCGCGCGTTCCTACGGCTTCGTCGACGACCGCCGCGAGATGAAGGCGGCCCGCTTCCTCTGCGCGCGCCTGAACGCGCGCGTGCAGGCCGAGGACGAAGCGCTGACGGCGTCGGTGCAGCGCGGGCTCCAATCCGGCGCCTATACGCAAGGTATCCTGTCCGACAAGGAGATCGTTCTTGCCGGCTTCCAGGACTGGATCCGCGAGCGGATCCCTGTCGCGAAGCTCGTCGAAGCCCCGGCATCGCACGCGCGGCCGATTTCCTAGTAGAGATCGGTGCTTGCGCCAGTCCGGGGCAGGCCTCTAAGGCGTGCCGTCCCGCGTCGAGGTGAGATGGGGGCTGAGGCGCGAGAGATAGTCCGCCACGCTGGAGCGTTGCTCGGGCGTAAGCTGCCCAATGAGTTTGACGTGCCCGGCATCCATGCCGGGCCGCGTGCCCCCCGCCGTTTCGTCGAGCTGCCGCACCAGGTAACGGTAGTGTTGGCCTGCCAGACGGGGCCGCATGCGGCGCGATTCGCCCATCCCCAGCGGCCCATGACAGCTGGCACAGGAACGGTGATAGACGACATAGCCCTGCTGGAGCTGCGAGGCGTCACCCGTGCCCCCTTCGAGCCGCGTCCATCGCGGCAGGCTTTCGGCATAGGCGGCGACATCGAGCAGGTCCTGCGGTCCCGCCAGGCTGTGCTTCGAGGCGAATTGGCGCATCCGCTCGTCCCAGCGCCGATCGTAGCGGAAATCGACGAGCTGCTTGACCATGACCGAAACGTGCTGTCCCGCGATTGCCGGGACGCTTCCATCCGGCGTGCCCTGTCCGTCGGCCGCATGGCAGGCCGCGCATGTCGGGAACAGTTCGGCGCCGTGAGCCAGGTTGGGTTCTAGCATTACCGCAGCGCGAAAATCGGCAATCGCCGCTTCCGTGCGGCCCTGCATCGAATCCGGGTCGTACTCGATCGGGGCTGCATTCCTTGCCAGCAACACGCAAGAGACGGCAAGCAGCCCGGCAAGCGCGCGACTTGATGCTCGGCCAGTCAACCGGAATCCCGTCCCCTGCGTTGCGAGGCCGTCATTGTGCTCCGCCTGGTCCCGGAAAGCATGTCCGGCCGAAACGTCAATCGATGTCAGTTCCCGGCCGGGACGCGCCGCTGCGCTCGTCTTGCTCGCGCGAACGCCTGAAATGCTGCTCCCATAGAAGTTCCACGCCGCGCTTGCTGCCAAGACCCACGGCCAGCACCATGCACAGCGCCAGCGCGCCGAATGCGATCAGGAACGCGCCGGTGACGATCGTGACTGCGATGTTCAGTTCCACCAGCGCACTCGCGAATGCGGCCACGAGGACCGCCCACCGCACCAGCGTCGCGACGAGTCGCGCCCTGGAGAACTGTTCGCGATAGAGCGCTTGCTGGACCGCGCGGGACACCAGGCTCGCAAGGCTCCAGCCGATCAGCAGGATCAAGGCCGCCTTGATGAATTCGGGTATCAGAAACAGGAACCGCGTGAACAGCTCTGAGAGTACGGTGAGACCCCAGATCACCATCGCGTTGGCCAGGAAGACCAGGAAGATGAAGATTCCGAGCACCGTGCCGAAGAGCTCGAAAATCGAGTGCCTCGCGTCCCCTGACTCCAGCGCGCTGGTCCAGCGCAAGCGGGCCAGTACGCGGTCCAGCCGGATGAAAAGCAGCACGCGCACCAGCAGTCGCGACGCGACCCAGGCCGCGATCAGTCCGAGCAACACCACCAGCAGGCCCGCCAGCAACGTGGGCAGGTAGCCCGCGAGGCTCGTCATCAGTTCGCGCAGCGATTCGAAAGGCTTTTCGTCCATGTTTTACGCTCGCATCAGTTCATCCAGCGTTTCGGGTCGGCGGGCATCTCATAGACCGTGATCACCGCCATAGAGGCGCGCTCTGCGAGCTCCAGCGGGACGGCGTAACCCAGCAGGTGTTCGATCATGCCCGCCTCCGTCCCGCCCACGACGATCAGGTCCGAGCCGCGCGCCTCGCGCAGGAGACCGCTCACGACGTCGCTGGCGCGCGACACTCGAACTTCCGCGCCGGGAGAGAATTCTGCCACCAGCTTGCCGATCTCGGCTTCGGCCTTCATGCGATCGGATTTGGCCGCATCCGGCGGCATCACGTGAACCGCAACCAGGCGGGCGCTGGTGGCGCGGGCGGCGGAAGCGGCAATTTCGGCGGCCAGCCTCGTGTGCGGGCCGGCATCGTAGGCAAAGGTCACCTCGCGAATCCGGCTGGGCCAGCGCTTCGCGCTGACCGCCAGCGTGTGGGCCGGCACTTCGCGCATGACGCGGTCGATGACAGCCGCGGCAAGCCGCCGGAAAAATCCAACTTGCCGCGCCTGCCCGAAGATCACGACATTGCAATGCTCTTCGAGGATCGTTTCGGCGATGCCGAAGGACACGCGATGCGAGATCTTCACCAGCGACCGGAGGTCGACGTTTGCCGGCGCCGAGGCTGCGAGTGCCCGATCAAGGCTGCGCTTGACAGGATTGACGCGGTCCAGTCCCCTGGCCAGCAGCTCTCCGTCCGCCACTTCGATCACTGAAAGCCCGATCAGCTCTGCGTCGCGATCGTGAGCCAGCAGTCCGGCAGTGCCCAGGATCGGGCCGGCATCGTCCGCATCCCCGAGGCAGGCCAGGATGCGATAGTCCTTGCGCCGCGCGGCCTCGCGCATCTCGACGACCTGTCCATAGGCGCTATCGCGCTTGCGCGCATACGTGTAATACACGACCAGGCCGATTGCGATCCAGGCGGCCGCGCTCAACCAGGCCATCGGGCTGTACAAGAAGAGGTATCCGGCCAGGAAAAGCTGCAGCAGGATGCCGATTGCGGGCACCAAGGGGACCCAGGGTACCCGGAAGCCCCGGGGCAACTCCGGCATCTTCCTGCGCATGACGATGAGCACCAGCTGCACCTGGATGAACAGCAGCAGGAACATGATATTGGCGGCGCTCGCCACCGCCTCGATCGGCAGGGCCACCGCCATGAAGGCAATCAGCACAGCCGAGCCGGCAATTGCTCCATGGGGTGTCTTGCGCAACGGGTGAACCTTGCCGAAGAATGCCGGCAGGTTCCGGTCACGGCCCATCGCAAGCGAGACACGCGAAGAAGAAAAGATCGTGGCATTGAGCGCGCTGACCGTCGACAGCAGGCCGCCGATCAGGATCATCAGTCCGCCGCCGGGGAAGAAAGTCCGGGCGACATTGACCAGCGCGGTTTCCTTGTGTACGCCGAGGTATTGCCAGCTCGGTATGCCGTCGACCTGGGTCGCGCCGAGCGCCACGAAGGCGACTAGCAGGTAGATCGGCACTACGATCAATAGCGATATGAAGATGGCGCGCGGAACATTGCGTTCGGGCCGGTGCACTTCCTCGCTGCACTGCGCGATGATTTCGTAGCCTTCGAACGCGATGAATGTCAGGCCCATTGCGACGAAGACGCCGCCATAGCCGTTGGGCAGGAAATCCTCGGTGAAGACTGGCTGCCAGTCCGGCCGCTGGAGGGTGATCCACAATCCGAAGCCCACGAAAACCGCAAGAATGGCGATCTTGCCGAGGGTCACGACGTTTCCGGCGCCGCCGGCCTCGGACGCCCCGCGGTAGTTGATCCAGGCGAACAGCGCGACGATGCCCACCGCAAGCCATTGCTCGACGGCAAGGATCGGCGTGTCGAAACCGTCCAGGCCGATGAGCGGCAGCACCAGCTTGAAGTAGGCGCCGAAGCCCAGGGCGTATAGCGAGCAGGCGACGGAATGGGCAAACCAGTCCATCCAGCCGCTCATGAAACCCTGCGGATCCTTCAGCCCGAGCTTGACCCACAGGTAGCTGCCGCCGGCGTCGTGAAACGCGGAACCGAGTTCGGCGTAGGCGGCGGCGGCGAACAGTGTCACGACGGCGTTCAACAGGAAGGCCAGCAGCAGGCCGGGACCGGCGACGCCTGCCGCAATGCCGGTCAGGACGAAGATGCCGGCGCCGATCATGGCGCCGACGCCGATCATCACGATATCGAAGAGCCGCATTTCGCGGCTCAACCTCACCTCAAAGGAAGTGGTCGGCGCCGTTTCGTCGCCCTTGTCCAATCGGCTCGCCTCCGGGGCATGTCCTGCCGTCAGCGGGATACTACGAATCGGGATCGCCGTACGCCATTTATTCCTTGGCCGGCTGACTAAACGGCCCGCAGATACCACTCGTAGTCGCGATCGCTGATCTCCGAGTGGAATCGCTCACATTCCTCGCGCCGGCAAGTCCCATAGAGCTTGTGATAGCGCTCGCCGAGGTACTTCGGCAGGATTTTTCCGGCGTCAAATGCATCGAGTGCGGCATCCCACCGTAACGGCAGCCCCACTTTCGCCTCGTCGATCACGGATCCCTGGGCCACGATGGGACCAGGTTCGATCCTGTTGGTGATCCCATGGTGGATGCCCGCGAGGATTGCGGCCAGGACGAGATAGGGATTGCCGTCCGCACCGCCGGGGCGGTGCTCGACGCGCGTGTCCCTGGCCCCGGACACTGGGATTCGGAGCGCGACGCCGCGATGGTTGCGTCCCCAGTTCGGCACCAGCGGCACGAACACGCCGGGCCGGTAGCGCCGGTAGGAATTCGCGGTCGGCGCGAAAATTGCCATGGATTCCGCCATTGCCGCCGCCAGCCCGCCGATGGCGTGGCGCAGCGTGTCTGAGAACGGACCGTCGCCGCTCGTGCCGCTGAACACGTTGTTGCCGGCGGCATCCATCAGGCTGACGTGCACGTGCATGCTGCAGCCGGCCCATTCCGCGAACGGCTTGGCCATGAAACTCGCGGCCATGCCGTGCTTGCGCGCGATGGCCTTGACCGCACGTTTCAGCAGGACGCCATGGTCGGCGGCGAGCTCGGCACTCGCGACGTGGTGGAGATTGATCTCAAACTGTCCCGGCGAGAATTCCTTGAGCGTCGCACCCGCAGGAATGCCCTGCGCCTGGCAGGTGGCGAAGAGATCCGCGAGGAACGGATCGGCGTCCTCGACGTCTTCCATGCTGCCGTACTGCGGCCCGGTCTGGGCCTGGCGCGTCCCGGGAATGTATCCGACTTTCGGCGTTGGCCGCGCCATGTCGGGCTCGAGCAGGTAGAACTCGAGCTCGGTCGCGGCGACCGCCGTGAGACCCGTGTCCAGCAGCGGCTTCATTGCGTGGCGCAGCACCTGGCGCGGATCGGCGAAGAAGGGGCCGCCCTTTGAATCGTTCATCGCCAGCAGCACCTGCGCCGTCGGGACGTGCGCCCAGGGTACGGGCGCGAGACTGCCCGGCACGGCGGTCGAAATCGCGTCCGGGTCGCCATCCCGGCCGCCATTGTCAATGTGATCGAAGGTAAGCCCCTTGGCGTCGAGCAGCACCGTCGCGCCGCAGAAATTGAGGCCGTCGGTGAAGGGCTTTGCAAACTCGCCCGATGGGACGCGCTTCCCGCGCAGGATTCCGAGCATGTCAGGCTGGAGCAACTCGAGCTGCTGCGTGCCCGGATATTTGTCGAGGAACTTCTGGAGTTCGTCCGGTACGCTGTTGGACGCCTTGCTCATGAAGCTTTCCCCGCCGTTGGCTGAGCCGCGCGGGCGCTGCGCCAGGCGATGGCTGCCTTGGCGCCGTCGCGTCTCAGCCTTTCGTTGAATTCCCGCGATTCCGCCGTCTCCGTCGTCTCGACGACGATGTCGAGTTCGAGCGCATTCAGCATCGCCTGGCGCATGCCCGCGATGTCGAGGCTGCGGTTGATGGCCTGCTTCGTCATCCGGACGGCATTGGCGTCATTGGCGGCGATGCGCTGCGCGAGGCCGAGCGCCTCGTCGAGCAGCCCCGCCGCCGGCACGACACGGTTGACGAGTCCCATGGCGTGGACTTCGGCCGCACTCACGCGATCGTCGCCCGTGAGCAGCAGGTATTTCGCGGCTTTCGGCCCGGCGAGCCAGGGCAGGAGCAGGGCGACGATCCCGCTGCCGAACTTGACCTCGGGCTCGCCGAAGCGGCAATCCTCCGCGGCAATCGTGAGGTCGCAGGCGAGGGCGAGCTCCATGGCGCTGCCGAGGCAATAACCGTGAACCGCGGCGATTGTCGGCTTCGGGCAATCCCAGAAGCGGACGATGATCCTGAAATCGCTCTCGAGCGCGCGGCGCACATCGGCCGGATTGGGTCTGCCGTCACCGAGGCCCATGTCGAGGTCGAAGCCGGCGGAAAAGGCGCGCCCCGCGCCCGCGACCACGATCACGCGCACCGCAGTGTCGGCCTCGGCCGCATCGAGCGCGGCATCGAGCGCCTCGATCATCGGCGAGTTGACGGCATTCAGCTTGTCAGGCCGGTTGAGAGTCAGGAGCGCGATCGCTCCCAGTCGCTCAACGTGGACGAGCGCTTCCGCCACGATCAGCCTTCCTTCAGCCGGAACCAGGCCGACTTCGACTGCGTATAGCTCTTGAAGCTGTCGAGGCATTTGTCGCGCGCGTTGCCGGACTGTTTGTAGCCGCCAAAGGGCTGAGTCATGTCGCCCTCGTCGAAAGAGTTGATCCAGACGATACCGGCCTCGATGCCGCGGACGAGCCGGAAGGCAGTGTCGAGGTCGCGTGTCCAGACGCCGGCCGCGAGCCCGTAGACCGTGTCGTTCGCGATCCTGATCGCATCGTCGACGCCATTGAACTCGATGACCGAGGCGACCGGCCCGAAGATCTCCTGGCGCGCGATCGTCATGTCGTTCTTGACGCCCGTGAAGAGCGTCGGGTTGACGTAGGCGCCTTTCTTGAGCTTCGTCGGCGTGTCTCCACCAAACTCGAGCTTTGCGCCCTCCTTGCGGCCTTTGTCGATCATGCCCATTACGCGCTTCTGGTCTTCGTGAGTCACCAGCGGGCCCATGTTGGTATCCGGGTCGAGCGGGTCGCCCGGCTTGAAAGCGTTCTGGCCGAGTTCGACGAATCGCTCGACGAATTTCTTCCGGATCGGGCGGTCGACGAGCAGTCGCGAGCCCGCGTTGCAAACCTCGCCCATGTTCGAATAGATGCCGCGGTAGGCCGCCGTCACGGCGCAGTCGAGGTCCTCGATGTCGGCCATGAAGACCTGCGGTGTCTTGCCGCCGCACTCGAGCGCGACCTGCTTCATGTTCGACTGGCCGGCGTACTGCAGGATCAGCTTGCCGACCGCGGTCGATCCCGTGAACGTAATCTTGCGGACCTCGTCGTGCAGCGCGAGCGCGCGGCCCGCCTCCTCGCCGAGTCCGTTCACGACATTCAAGACGCCCGGCGGGCCGCCGGCCTCGACGAAGAGCTCGGCAAGGCGCAGGCAGCTGAGCGGCGCCTGTTCGGCCGGCTTCAGCACGACCGTGTTGCCGGCCGCGAGGGCCGGGGCAATTTTCCAGGTCGCCATGAGGAGCGGATAATTCCAGGGCGAAATCGCGCCGACGACGCCGTAAGGCTCGCGCAGCACCATGTGCACGACGCCGGATTCCGTGTTCGTGACGGAGCCGTCCACTTTGTCGATGCACTCGGCCATGAACCGGATCGTCTCGACGACGGCCGGCAAGTCGATGTTCACGACGTCCGCGATGGGCTTGCCCATGTCGATTGTCTCGAGCACCGCGAGCGCCTCGGCGTTCTTGTCGACAAGTGCCGCGAATCGGTACATGACTTCCATGCGCGCGCGAGGCGCCATCTTCGACCACACGCCTGCCTTGAATGCCCTGCGGGCGGCTTGTACGGCACGGTCGATGTCTTCCGCCGTGCCCGCGGAGACCGAGGCGATTACCTCGCCGTTCGCCGGATTGATGCTTTCGATGCGGCCGCCTTTCCTTGCATCGACGAATTTACCGTCGATAAAGAGTCGGGTCTCGATCTTTTTCTGGGCCTTCGACGCCACGGCCTGCCAGCGGCTGCGGTCGTGCTTTGCTACGGTCTGGATGCTCATCGCGCTTGCCTCAGTCTTTCGGGTTCTTGATTGTGCGCCCGGCGCGGCACGACCAGCGCATCCGCGATGGCGCAGCCGTCCGCGTGGACGATCACGGGGTTCAGGTCGATTTCGGACACTTCATCGCCGAGCGCCGCCGCAAGCGCCGAGAAGCGCGCGGCCACGCGGCAGAATTCATGGACGGCTAGCGCGCGGGGATGGCGCCCGCTCGCAAGCAGCGGCGCAATACGGAGCCGCCGTACCAGACGCATGGCCTCGTCCGCATCGAATGGCGGCACCGCGTGTACGGCGTCGGCGAGCGCTTCCACGTGCACGCCGCCGGCACCGATGAGCACCACCGGGCCGAACTGCTCGTCATGCACCATGCCGAGCAGCAATTCGACGCCTCCGGCGGCGACCATCGGCGCCACCAGCACCCGGGAGTCGATGCGTTCCGCTACGTCTCGCCAGGCCGCCGCGACTGCGCCGCCGTCGGCGAGGCCGAGATGGATCCCCCGCAGGTCGCTCTTGTGGTGGATGCCGCGCTTCGCAGTCTTCAGTACGACCGGGTAGCCGCAGTCGCGCGCTGCGTCTATCGCTGCCGTTTCGCTCTGCGCGATTCGGCCCACGTTGGCCGGGAGCCCAGCTTCCCTGAGAAGGCTCAGCGCGTCGTTTTCGTCGAAGCGCTGCCCGTCGGCGAGCCGGGTGCGCCAGCGGGCGAGTACGCCGTCGGGGATGGGCGGCGGCGGGCCGTGCCCCGACGCCGCGACGTCGCGGTGCTCGAGCAGATGGCGTGTGCCGCGCAGGAAGGACTCGAGTCCGTCGAGCACTGGGAAACCCTCGCGCGTCACTTCGACGATCAACGGGTCCGCGCCGGTTCCCTGCCGGTTGGAGACAAGGATTGCAGGCTTGCCGGAGGCCCGGTGACCCGCCCGCAGGTAATCGATGTAACCCGGGAAAATACCGCCGCCCGCCGCCCGGTCATGCACGACCGCCCCGAGCGCCGCCTGCGGATCGCCCATAAGCGCCGCGAAACATTTTTCCATCGTGTCGTCGAAGTCAGGACCGCCCGTGCTCCAGGCGTCCAGTGGATTGACGGCTGGCAGGCCCGGGTCAAGGAGCGATTCGAGCGTCTCAATCGAGGCGGGCGAGAGCTGGGTGAGCGGCACGCCGGCATCGTGTGCGAGGTCGATCAGAAGCTGTCTTTCGCCGCCGGAATCGTGAATCGAAACCAGGCCGCCAGCGCCCACCGGATGTGGCTGGGCAAACAGGATCAGCGTGGTCGCGAGTTCGTCCATGTCGCGCACGCGGTGCACGCCATGGCGGTCGAACACCGCGTCGTAGACACCGTCCTGGCCCGCGATTGCGCCAGAGTGCGACACCGCGAGCCGCGCGGACAGCTCGGTGCGCCCGACTTTCAACGCCACGATCGGGATGCGGCGCTCCTGCGCCTTGGCGAAAGCGGCGACCAGGCCTTCAGGGTTGCGCGCTGTCTCCATGAAGAGCCCGACCGCGCGCGTGCCGGGCATTTCGAGCGCGTAATCGAGGTATTCGTCCATCGTGACCGCCAGCTCCTGCCCGGTCGAGACGACCAGGTTGAAGTCGATACGCTCCTCGCTGTCCACGATCCCGCACATGCCGGAACCGGAATGGCTGATGTAGGCGACATTGCCGCCGCGCCGGTGCTCCCGGGTCCGGAAGCCACAGGCCCAGGTTCCCGCCGCGAAGTTGTAGAAACCCATGCCGTTCGCGCCGCAGACCAGCAGGCCCGACTTGCGGATCCTTGCGAGCACGCGTTCGCGGAGTGGTGGCCCTGAATCGCCGGCAAGCACCAGTGAAGACATGATGGTCGCAGCGTTGGCGCCGTGCGCAATCACGTCCTCGAGCGCGGCTTCCACGCGCGTGTCGGCGATTGCGAAGATCACGTGCTCGACCGGTTCCGGAAGTTCGGCGAGCGCGGGATAGCAGGGCACACCGAGGACGGACCGGCGGCCCGGATTCACGGCGTAGAGGCCACCCTCGTAGCCTCCCTTCAGCAGGTTCTCGACGGTGTGGCGCCCGACCGTTCCCTCGCGCTCGGTCGCGCCGAGGACGGCGATCGACCGGGGACGGAGCAGGGGATCGAGCCGGTGAGCCATGGCGGCCCCGCGCGCCGGGCGCTCAGAAATCCGCGGCGGGCGTCGCGCGCTTGCGGGGCGGGTCCCAGAACGCGCCTTCCACCACCTTGCAGCGGGCCATCACGCGGGACCATTTGAGCTCGCGCTGGTAGTAGATCTCCGCCCACAGCTCGTCGACCGGCCGGCCCCAGGGCATGTGCATGGACGCGTAGGCGATGTTCGCCTTGGCCGACGGCGACCATTCCGCCGAGGTCACCGTGCCGACCACATTCTTGTCTTTGTCGTAGATGTAAGCCGAGCGCGCCGGCTTGTTGCCCTCGACGTCGAGCTTCACGAAGCGGAAGCGCGAGCCGTTCTTCTTCTCCTCGAGCAGCGCCCGTCGCCCGTTGAAGCAGGGCTTGCTGAAATCCACGAGGCGCCCGAGATCGAGCTCGAAAGGCGAGCGCGAGCGGTCCTGCATGATTGCCTGGTCCGCCGGGTGAAAGTCGACGCCCGCCTGGATGAATCCCGCCTCGATGCGCGCGACCTCGAGCGCATGCGTGCCCATCGGCCGGATGCCGTGGATCCTGCCCTTGTCGAAGAGCGCGTCCCACAGCGCGAGCGCGCGCTCCGGAACGATCCACAGCTCGTAACCGAGGTCGCCCGTGAAGCCGGTGCGGGAGACCATCAGCTCCCCGCCTGCAAACGGGTAGTAGCGGATGTCGAAGGGCTTCATGTTCTGTACGCCTTCGCAGCCGATCGCCTTCAGCACGGCGCAGCTCGTCGGGCCCTGGAGCGCCACCGAGGCGACGTCGTGCGTGTCCTCGACGATCTCGACGTCGAAACCGAATGCGGAGCGCGTCAGCCAGTCGAGCTGCCGCTCCTGCGAGCAGAGGCGATAGACGCCCTCGCGCAGGTGAAACACGGTGCCGTCATCGATCACCTGGCCTTTGTCGTCGCACCAGACGCAGTAGCCGACCCTGCCCGGCTTGATCTTCGCGACGTCGCGCGTGATGAGCCGGTTGAGGAATGCGAGCGCGTCGGGGCCGGTGATCAGGTGCTTGGTCATCGGCGTCAGGTCGAACACCGCGCAGGCGTTGCGGATCGCGGCGTATTCGAGCTGCTGGTCGAAAAAGGCGTCGGCCGTCGTGTAGTCTTTCCAGCGGTGCCACTCGTTGAGCGTGTTGAGTGCCGCCGTGCGCGGGTGGAACGGGGTCTCCCACACGGCCTTGCGGAAGTGCTCCTTCCGGTTCATGGCGTCCTTGATGTTCATGCCGCAGCCTCCGTGGCGAGTACCGCATTCGCGGCATTGCGGCCGGCCGATCCCATGACCCCGCCGCCCGGATGGCAGCCCGCGCCGCAGAGGAAGAGCCCCCCGACCGGCATCGCGTACTGCGCGGCGCCGGGCACCGGCCGCATCATCATGAACTGGTCGAGCGCCAGCTCGCCGTGGTGCCAGTGGCCGCCGGTGATGCGGAACTCGCGCTCGATATCCGCGGGGAGCAGGAGTTCCGAGGCGACCACCTGCCGGCCGAGGCCGGGCGCGTAGCGCTCGAGAACGCCGAGCGCGCGTTCGAGGAGCCCGCATCGTGGGCCGTCGCCGCTCGCGCGTGGGTCATGTGGTGCATACAGCACGTTAGCCGAGAGCACGTGCTTGCCCGCGGGCGCGAGCGTGCGGTCATGCACCGAGGGAACGGTGATCTCCAGCGCCGGCTCCGGCGAGCAATCGCCGTATTTCGCGTGGTCGAAGGCGTGCTCGAGGTACACGAGGTCCGGCGAGATCACGAGACGTTCACCGACCAGTTCGGCGGGCAGCCGCGCGAAGGCGGGCAGGGCGTCGAGCGCGAGGTGCAGCTTGGCCGTCATTCCCTTGTTGCGGAAATGCCGGACGCGGTGCACGAAACCGGTTTCAAGGTGGCGCGCGCCCAGGAGCCTGAGCAGCGTCGTCGCCGGATCGGCGTTCGAGACGACCGTGCCCGCCATGACCTTCTCGTCGTTTTCGAGCTCGACGCCTGCGATCCGGTCGCCCTCGAGCAGGATGCGCCTGACTGGACTTCCAGTGCGGATCGTGGCGCCGGCGGCGCGCGCGGCGCCGGCCATCGCGTCGCTGACCGCGCCCATGCCGCCTTCCGGAATCGAGGGACCGGCATTGCTGCCTGCGTGCCCGCTCAGCCGGTGCAGCAGGGCGAGCACGGAGTTGTTGGACCGGGGACCGAGGTTCATGCCGAGCACGGCGTCGAGCGCGAGCGCGCCCTTGAGCAACGGCGACTCGAAGATCTCCTCGAGCACGTCGTAGATGTTGATGCCGGCGATGCGCAGGAACTCGCGCATGTCCTCACGGCCGAGCAGCCGGATATCGAGGCCGAGCATTGCGGCGCCCATCAAATCCGACCGGCTGCCGCCGCCGAGCCGCGGCGGCCGGCGATTGTGCTGCTTCGCGAGGACGCGGGCGAACTTCAGCATCCGCGCGTGGTAGGCCGCGAGCCCCTGGCGATCGCCCTCGGACAGCGTGCCCGATTCGAGCCTGCCGCCGTCCAGCACGAGATGGTCGCTCGCATGCGCGAGCGCGACGGTCT
>CAWFXH010000003.1:0-61316 GCA_963819705.1 uncultured Gammaproteobacteria bacterium | reverse complement strand
CGCGATCGGCCGCGGCGAATGGTTCGGCGTCGGCCTCGGCTCGAGCATCCAGAAGCTGTTCTACCTGCCGAAGCGCACACGGACTTCGTGTTCGCCGTGCTGGCAGAGGAATTCGGCCTGCTCGGCGTGATCGTCGTCGTGTTCGGGTTCCTCGCCCTGGTCCTGCGGAGCCTGCGACTTTCGCGCATCGCCGCCGACGCCGGCATGCCGCTTCACGCCTGCATCGCCGCCGGTTTCGGCGTCTGGATCGGGCTGCAGGCGTTCCTGAACATCGGCGTGAACATGGGCCTGTTGCCAACGAAAGGCCTGACACTCCCGCTCCTGTCCTACGGACGCTCGAGCATGCTCGTAACGCTTGCCTGGATCGGCATGCTGCTGCGAGTCCACCACGAAGTCGTCGCGTCCGGCAAAAGTGCGATTCCACCGGAAGCGCGGTCGGCATGAGCCGGAAAATCATGATCATGGCGGGCGGGACGGGCGGGCACGTGATACCCGCGCTTGCCATCGCGGGCCAGCTGCGGTCTAGCCGCGAAATCGTGTGGCTGGGCACGAAGCGCGGCATCGAAGCGCGACTCGTCCCGGCAGCCGGCTACCCGGTGGAGTGGATCCAGGTCGAGGGACTGCGTGGCAAAGGCGCCGCGGGCTGGCTGGCGAGTCCCGTCACCCTCGTTCGCGCCGTCCGACAGGCACGCGCCGCGCTCCGCCGGCGTCGCCCCGGCGTCGTGCTCGGCTGTGGCGGCTTCGCTTCCGGCCCCGGCGGCATTGCGGCCTGGCTGACCGGTGCGCCGCTCGTGATCCACGAACAAAATGCGGTCGCGGGCCTTACCAACCGCTGGCTCGCGCGCATCGCCTCGCGGATTGCCGAGGGCTTTCCGGGCAGCTTCCCTGCCTCGCGCGGCGCGCTCTACGTCGGCAATCCCGTGCGTCCCGAAATTGCCGGGCTCCCGCCGCCGCGGCAGCGCTTCGAACCGAGGAACGGCCCGATGCGGCTGTTCGTCTTCGGGGGCAGCCAGGGCGCGTCCGCGCTCAACCGGCTGGTCCCGGCGGCCGTTGCACTCCTGCCCGAGTCGCGGCGGCCCCGGGTCCTGCACCAGTCCGGAGCGCGCGAGCGCGAGTCGACCGAGGCGGCCTATCGCGCGGCCGGGATTCAGGCCGAAGTGTGCGAGTACATCGACGACATGGCGGCTGCATATGCGAACGCCGACCTCGTCGTGTCGCGCGCGGGTGCATCGACGGTCGCAGAGCTGGCTGCCGCCGGCGTCGGCTCGATTCTGGTGCCGTTCCCGGCCGCCGTGGACGATCACCAGACCAGGAACGCCGAATGGCTGGGCCGCGTGAGTGCCGCGCAGGTCGTATCGGAGTCGGGGCTGACCGCGGAAGAGCTCGCCAATCGCCTCGCGACACTGTTCGGCAACGGCCGTTCGCGGCTCCTCGCAATGGCGGAAGCGGCGCGCGCGCTTGCCGTCACCAACGCGGCACAGCGTGTCGCGGAGCTTTGCCTCGCGGTGGAAGGCGGGCGCACATGAGCGATCGCATGCGGCGCGTGGGGCTCATTCACCTGATTGGCATCGGCGGCGCCGGGATGGGCGGCATTGCCGAGGTGCTCGTTAATCTCGGCTATTCCGTCCAGGGGTCAGACCTGCGCGCGAACGCGGTGACGGCGCGGCTGCAGGCGATGGGTGTGCGCATTTTCATCGGCCATTCGGCGGGGCAGGCCGCGGGCGCGAGTGTCGTCGTCATCTCCTCGGCGATCGCTCCCTCGAACCCGGAACTCGTGGCGGCCCAGGAGGCGCGCATTCCGGTGGTGCGGCGGGCCGAGATGCTGGGCGAGCTGATGCGGTTCCGGCAGGGCATTGCCGTCGCGGGCACGCACGGCAAGACCACGACTACGAGCCTCATCGCTTCGGTCCTTGCCGAGGGTGGGCTCGACCCGACTTTCGTGATTGGCGGGCAGCTGAAGAGCGCGGGCAGCAACGCGAAGCTTGGCACGAGCCGGTATCTCGTTGCCGAAGCGGACGAGAGCGATGCCTCGTTCCTGCACCTGCAGCCGGTCATTGCCATCGTCACGAACGTCGACAACGACCATCTCGTCACGCATGGCGGCGATTTCGAGAGGCTCAAGCAGAGCTTCGTCGCATTCCTGCACAACCTGCCGTTCTATGGGCTCGCGGTCCTCTGTACCGACGACGAGGCGGTCCGCGAGCTCCTGCCCCAGGTCGGACGTCCGACAATCCGCTATGGTCTCGGCGCGGACGCGGACCTTCGCGCCACTGCGGTGGAGCGGGACGGGGGCACGACGCGCTTTCGGGCGATTCGCGCCGGCCGGCCGCCGCTGGCCGTCGCGCTCAACCTGCCGGGCCTGCACAACGTCAGGAACTCCCTCGCGGCGATCGCGGTCGCGACCGAGCTCGAAGTCGAGGACGCCGCGATCCAGCGCGCGCTGGCCGGCTTTCAGGGCATCGGTCGCCGGCTCGAGCTCGTGGGCGAGGTCGCGACCCGATCGGGCCGGATCACGCTCGTCGATGACTACGGCCATCACCCGACGGAAATCGAGGCCACGATCGATGCCGTCCGGCAGGCCTGGCCGGGACGCCGGCTGGTGCTCGCGTTCCAGCCGCACCGCTACACCCGCACGCGCGACCTGATCGACGATTTCGGCCGGACACTCTCGGCAGCGGATGCGCTGATCGTGACCGAGGTCTATGCCGCGGGCGAGGAGCCGATCGCCAATGCCGACGGCCGCGCGATCTGCCGCGCCGTGCGGGGGCGCGGCCGGCTCGAGCCGGTGTTCGTCGAAGACGTTCGCGAACTGTCTACGGCGCTCGCGGGCGTGATCGCGGATCGCGATGTCGTGCTGACGATGGGCGCCGGCAGCATCGGCGCCGTCGCGCACGAGCTGCCGACGCGGCTAGGCGTGACGAGCGCGAGGGCCGGTCGATGAACGCCATCGCGATCTCCGCCGAGTTCGAGGACCGCGTGCTCCGCGAAGAACCGATGTTCCGGCACACGTCATGGCACGTCGGCGGACCTGCGGACGCCTGGTTCTCGCCGCGCGACGTCGAGGACCTGTCGGCATTCCTGCGCATGCTGCCGGCGGAAGTGCCGGTCACCTGGGTCGGGCTCGGCAGCAACCTCCTGGTGCGCGACGGCGGCATCCGCGGCGTCGTGATCTCCGTGCATGGAATCCTCAATGCGCTCGAGCGCGTGGGCACGGACTGCGTACGCGCGGAAGCGGGCGTTGCCTGCGCGAGGCTCGGGCGCCAGTGCGCGAAGTGGAAACTCGGGCCCGCGGATTTCTTCGCGGGGATTCCCGGGACTGTCGGCGGTGCGCTGGCGATGAATGCAGGCGCCTGGGGCGGCGAGACCTGGCCGCGGGTGGTCGAAGCCGAGACCATCAACCGTGCGGGCCTCCGTCATCGCCGCGATGCCGCCGAGTACCGCTTTGCCTACCGCAGCGTGACACCGCCGGTGCCGGGTGAATGGTTTCTGGCCGCGACTTTCCGTTTCGAATCCCGGCCCGACGCCAGTACCGACTCGATCAAGCGGCTCCTCGAGCAGCGCCATGCGAGCCAGCCGATCGGCCGCTGGAGCTGCGGCTCCGTATTCACCAACCCGCGCGGCGGGCATGCCGCCGAGCTGATCGAACGTGCCGGGCTGAAGGGCTTTCGCCTGGGCGGCGCGGCGGTTTCGGACAAGCACGCCAATTTCATCGTCAACGAAGGCAATGCCACCGCGGCTGACCTGGAGGCGCTGCTGCGCCACGTACAGGCGACGGTCGAGCGCGTGCACGGCGTGCGCCTCGTGCCGGAAGTGCGCGTGATCGGGGAGGCTGCGTGAGCCGCCTGCGCGCAAGCGGCAAGCCACGGTGCCGCGTCGCGGACGCGGCGGACTTTGGACGGGTCGCCGTGCTGCTGGGCGGCTCTTCTGCCGAGCGCGAGATCTCGCTGATGACGGGCAACGCGGTGCTCGAAGCGCTCGTCGCCCGGGGCATCGACGCTGCGGGCTTTGATCCCGCCGATCGCGCGCTCACCGATCTCGTCACCTCGGGCTTCGACCGCGTCTTCATTGCCCTGCACGGGCCGGGGGGCGAGGACGGCGCGGTCCAGGGCGCGCTCGAATGGCTTGGCCTGCCATACACCGGCAGCGGCGTACTCGGCTCCGCCGTCGGCATGGACAAGCTCCGCACCAAGCAACTGGCCCAGGCTGCGGGGGTCGCGACGCCGCCCTGGATCGAGCTCACCGGCGCCGCCGATTTCGAGCGCGCCGTGGTCGAGCTCGGCCTGCCGCTCGCGGTGAAGCCAGCGACCCAGGGCTCCAGCGTCGGCATGAGCCGCGTCACGAGCGCGGCCGATTTGCCCGGCGCCTGGCGCACAGCCTCCGCGCTCGATCCGATCGTGATCGCCGAGCGCTGGATCACGGGCGGCGAATACACGGTCGGCGTGTTGCAGGGAGAGGCGCTGCCCTCGATCCGGATCGAGACGCCGCGCAGCTTCTACGACTACCAGGCGAAGTACTTCGCGGATGACACGCGCTACCTAATTCCCTCCGGCCTGACCGCCGCCGCGGAGTCGGCCCTGCAGCGTGCGGCGCTCGCGACTTTCGATGCGACGGGCGCCTCGGGCTGGGGCCGGGTCGACTTCGTGACGGCAGCCGACGAAGTGCCGCTCCTGCTGGAAATCAACACCGTGCCCGGCATGACGAGCCACAGCCTCGTGCCGATGGCCGCGCGTGCCGCGGGCATCGATTTTCCGGAGCTCGCCTGGCGAATCCTCGAGACCAGCTTCGCCAGGGAGAGGGCCTGAGCCATGGGAGTCTTGCGCAGGCGCAACCGCAGGAAGCCGGCCGGCCGCCGCATCCGGTTGCCGAATCTCGAGTGGCCACGCGCGGGGCGGATCGCGGGCGCGCTCGCCGCTCTCGGTGCGCTGGGACTCCTGCTGGTGCTCGGCCTCGACCAGCCCGTGCGCAGCATCGTGATCGACGGGCCATTCCAGCGCGTAACCGCCGTCGAGGTGCAGCAGGCCGCGCTCGGCGCGCTGAAAGGCGGCTTCGTGAGCGCCGACCTCGACAAGGTCCGCAAGGCCGTCGAGGCGCTTGCCTGGGTGGACCGCTCGCGCGTGCAGCGGCTGTGGCCCGACAGGATCCGCATCGAGATCGTCGAGCAGCAAGCTGCCGCGCGCTGGGGCGAGGACGGACTGCTCAATACGCGCGGAGAGCTGTTCGCGAGCGGAGTGAATCTCGTGCCGCCGGAATTACCGCGGCTGGAAGGGCCTACGGGCACCGAGTGGCAGGTCGCGCAGCGCTACCTCGCCATCCAGGGCCGGCTGAGCAGCCTCGGGCTGCAGGTCTCGGCGCTCCGGCTCGATCCGCGCGGCGCCTGGGAGCTCGATCTCTCGACCGGCGTGACGGTTCGACTCGGCCGCCGCCAGGTGGACGAGCGAATGGACCGGTTCGTCCAGTTCGGAGCGCAGGTCATTGCCGGGCGCGCCGCCGACGTCCGCTACGTCGACATGCGCTACTCGAACGGCTTTTCGATCGGCTGGCGCGGCAACCGCAAGCCGCCGCGCGCCGCACCCGCCGCCATGGCTCACCAGACCAATGGAGATCCCGGATTCGATGGCTAAACGTTCCGATCGCAACCTGATCGTGGGGCTCGACATCGGCACTTCGAAGGTCGTGTCGCTCGTCGGCGAAGTGCATGGCGACGGCAGCCTCGAGGTCATCGGCCTCGGCTCGCACCCTTCGCGCGGCCTCAAGAAGGGCGTCGTGGTCAACATCGATTCGACGGTCCAGTCCATCCAGCGCGCGGTCGAGGAGGCGGAGCTCATGGCGGGCGTCGAGATCCGTTCGGTGTTCACCGGCATCGCAGGCAGCCACGTGCGCAGCCTCAACTCGCACGGCATCGTCGCCATCAAGGACAAGGAGGTCGCAGGCGGCGACGTGGCGCGCGTCATGGACGCCGCGCAGGCCGTGCCGATCCCGGCTGACCAGAAGATCCTTCATGTCCTTCCGCAGGAATTCATCATCGACGGGCAGGAAGGCATCCGCGAGCCGATCGGCATGTCGGGAGTGCGGCTCGAGGCCCGCGTCCACATCGTGACCGGGGCCGAAAGCGCGGCCCAGAACATCGTCAAGTGCGTCCAGCGCTGCGGCCTCGAAGTCGAGGACATCGTGCTCGAGCAGCTCGCCTCCTCGTTCGCCGTACTGACCGACGACGAAAAGGAACTCGGCGTCTGCCTGGTGGATGTCGGCGGCGGAACGACCGACATCGCGGTCTTCTCGGGCGGCGCGATCCGGCACACCGCCGTGATCCCGGTCGCCGGCGACCAGGTCACCAACGACATTGCGGTGTCGATGCGCACGCCGACTCCATACGCGGAGGAGATCAAGATCCGCTACGCCTGCGCGCTTTCGCAGCTCGCAAATCCGGACGAGACGATCGAGGTGCCATCGGTCGGAGACCGGCCTTCGCGCCGCCTCGCGCGCCAGACGCTGGCGGAAATCGTGGAGCCCCGCTACGAGGAGCTCTTCATGCTGATTCGCGACGAGCTGCGTCGCTCCGGCTTCGAGGAGGCGGTGGCCGCCGGCGTCGTGCTCACCGGCGGCAGCGCCAAGATGGAAGGCGCAGTCGAGCTCGCCGAGGAAATCTTCCACATGCCGGTCCGCCTCGGGAGTCCCGCGGGCGTGACCGGCCTCGGGGACGTCGTGAAAAACCCGATCCATGCGACCGGCGTGGGTCTCTTGCTTTACGGCCGGGTCAACGCCGGCCAGCCGGCGCCGAAGCTCATCGGCGATGGCGTGAAGACGGTGACTGAGCGGATGAAATCGTGGTTCCAGGGGTATTTCTGAGATAGCGGAGGAGTGGACATGTTCGAACTGATGGATTCATTCAGCCAGACGGCTGTGATCAAGGTGATCGGCGTGGGGGGCGGCGGCGGCAACGCGGTGTCGCACATGGCGAAAAGCGGCATCGAGGGTGTCGAGTTCATCTGCGTGAATACCGACGCGCAGGCGCTCAAGCACTCGCAGGTGAAGACCTCGCTGCAGATCGGCTGCAACATCACGAAGGGTCTTGGCGCCGGCGCCAATCCCGAGGTCGGCCGGCAGGCGGCGATGGAGGACCGTGACCGCGTCATCGAACTGATCGAAGGATGCGACATGCTCTTTATCACGGCCGGCATGGGCGGCGGGACGGGTACGGGTGCGGCTCCGGTCGTCGCGCAGGTGGCTCGCGAGCTCGGCATCCTCACGGTCGCGGTCGTGACCCGGCCGTTCACGATGGAAGGCAACAAGCGCCACGCGATCGCGGAAACAGGCATCACGGAGCTCTCGCGGCACGTGGACTCGCTGATCACGATCCCGAACCAGAAGCTGCTGCAGGTGCTGGGCGGCCAGACCACGCTGCTCGAGGCTTTCAAGCGTGCCAACGAGGTGCTGCAGGGCGCCGTCCAGGGTATTGCCGAGCTGATCACCCGGCCGGGCCTCATCAACGTGGACTTCGCCGACGTCCGTACCGTGATGTCGGAGACCGGCCTCGCGATGATGGGCTCCGGCATCGGCACCGGCGAGCACCGCGCACGCGTCGCGGCGGAGATGGCGGTGTCATCGCCGCTGCTCGAGGACATCAACCTCGCGGGTGCGCATGGCATCCTCGTCAACGTCACCGCGGGCCTCGACCTTTCGATCGGCGAGTTCGAGGAGGTCGGCAATACCGTCAAGCAGTTCGCTGCCGAGGATGCGACCGTCGTGGTCGGCACTGTCATCGAGCCCGAGATGCAGGGTGAGCTTCGGGTCACGGTTGTCGCGACCGGCCTCAACCGCAGCAAGCCCAAGGTCGCGGCACCCGCCCAAACGGCGGCCCCGGCGCCCGCGGTTGCCCGGCGCAATGCCGACGTCAAACTGGTTGCGCAGCGCAACCGGGCGCCGGCACCGGACTACTCGCATCTCGATCGTCCGGCGATCCACCGCCAGCCGCAGCGCGCGGTCGGCGACGGGCTGCGGGCGGACTTCGGCTCCGAGGACGTGCTCGACATCCCGGCATTCCTCCGGCGCCAGGCCGACTGAAGCGGCAGGTGTCCCGCCGCCGCGCCGGGAGCGAGGGGCTTCGCATCGTGCTGCTGCGCCTGCGGGCGCGGCGCCGGGCGTCGGGCCGCCGCGCCGAGCGCCGGCGGGAACGGGATCCGCCGGTCGTGCCATGAGCACGGGAAGACGGCCGCCGGCCTACCTCCGCTGGCCGGCGGCCGGCGACCCGCGCAATGTGCTAGTTTGGAGCGAGGCGCTTCCATGGCCCAGCAACGCACGCTGAAAGACGCAATCCGTTCGACCGGGATCGGCCTGCACACGGGCCGCAAGGTCCTCATGGTGCTACGGCCGGCGCCGCCCAACACGGGCATCGTCTTCCGCCGCACGGACCTCGAGCCGCCGGTCGACATCCCCGCGCGCGCCTTGAATGTCACCGAGACCACGCTGGGCACGACGCTCGCGAGCCGTGAGACTGGCGTGTCCACCGTCGAGCACCTGATGTCGGCGCTCGCCGGCCTCGGCATTGACAACCTGTTTGTCGAACTGACGGCGGGAGAGGTGCCGATCATGGACGGCAGCGCGGGTCCCTTCGTGTTCTTGATTCAGTCCGCCGGCATCGAGGTGCAGAGCTCGCCGAAGCGGTTCGTCCGGGTGCGGCACCCCGTCGAGGTGAAGGACGGGGACAAGTGGGCGCGTTTTGACCCGCACGAGGGTTTTCGCGTCAATTTCGAGATCGAGTTCGACCATCCCGTGTTCCATCGCCATTCGAAGCGCGCGACGATGGATTTCTCGACCATGAGTTTCCTGAAGGAGGTGAGTCGCGCGCGCACCTTCGGCTTCATGCGCGACATGGAGCACCTGCGCGGGCGGAACCTGGCGCTCGGCGGTACGCTCGACAATGCCATCGTGCTCGACGACTATCGCATCCTGAACGAGGACGGACTGCGCTTCGAGGATGAATTCGTGCGCCACAAGATCCTCGACGCGATCGGCGACCTCTACTTGCTCGGTCATTCGCTGATCGGCGAGTACACGGCATTCAAATCGGGCCACAGCCTCAACAACCGGTTGCTGCGTGCGATGCTGGCTGACGAGTCGGCCTGGGAAGAAGTGACATTCGGCGACGAGAGCGTTTCGCCGATCTCCTACGCCGCCGCAACTGCCAGCGCTTGATGAAAAGCACGAAGGGGTGCGTCCCCTCCGGGACCGGATCTACCGCGGCTTTGCCCTGACCTTGACCTTGATTTCTTCGATTTCGGTGCCGAGCTCGACGCCGAGCGTCGCCGTGATCTTCGGTGCGACATAACGCAGGCGCGTGCCCCAGGCAGCGGTGCCCACGAAGGCCGTCAGCGTCGAGCCGCGGATCGTTGCGCTCCACACCTGCGCCGCGATCTCAGGCGGCAGCGCGACCTTCAGGGCCGCCAGCGCCTGATCCGCCTCGGCGGCCCCGGCGCGCAGCCTCTGCAGCATTCCCTGCCCTTGTTCCAGCAAGTGACTGACGGCGGTCGGTTTTTTCATCTGCATGGGGCTGTCCGACTTGTGGATTAGGTATCAAAGTACTTGAAGCGAAAGGCTTTTTTTGGCATGGTGCCCGGATTCAGAAGGCCTTGAGAGGCCCACCCCCCATTATGACCATGAAGCGCCTGCTCGCGTACACCGCTGCCGGAGTCTCGGTCCTCGCGCTCGTGACCGGCGCATGGTTCGCCGGCGGTCGCTGGGGTTCGGAGAGTCCGTTCGGCGAGTTCACGGTGGCGCGCTGGAATGAGGACCTCGCCGAGCAGCGCGACCGCCTGGTGCGTGTCGAACAAGACGTGGATGACCAGGTGGCGGCGCTTGCGGCGCGCGTCGGACGCATGCAGGCACAGATGATCCGCCTCGATGCACTCGGCAAGCAGCTCACCGAGGTCGCCAAGCTCAAGCGCGGCGAATTCGACTTCGACCAGCCGCCCGCTCTCGGCGGCCCGGAGACCGGCCCAGGCGAGGGACCGGTCGTGCCGGCGCTCGATGCCATGCTCGACACGCTGGACGCGCAGATCGACGATCGCCGCCGCCAGCTGACTGCGCTGCAGAACCTGATCATGACGCGCGAACTGGCGCGACAGATCGTGCCGGGCGGGCGTCCGGTCGAGACGGGCTACATCTCCTCGCTCTACGGAATGCGCACGGATCCTTTCGATGGCAATCAGGCGATGCATCGCGGAATTGACTTCGCCGGCGCCCCGGGCGCGCAGGTGCTCGCGGTGGCGGACGGCATCGTGAGCCATACGGGCGTGGACGGCGGCTACGGCCGCATGGTCGAGATCACGCACGGCAACGGCTACGTGACTCGCTATGCCCACAATGCCAAGCTGCTTGTGAAGCCGGGGCAGACCGTGAAGCGCGGCGATGCGATCGCGCTCATGGGCTCGACCGGCCGTTCAACGGGCACCCACGTACACTTCGAGGTGCTGCGCAACGGCCAGCCGATCAATCCGCTGTCTTTCGTCCGCCGCTAGCCTTCCGGCCCGAACGTAATTCTCCGGGGTATGTCGTAGTAAACTATCGGTTTTTTAACCGGTCCCCATAGCGGACGCCTTGTTTTCGCGTCCCTCCGCCCCGAGGTCCCAGGCGCGTGTTGAACATCTTTACGCGGATTTTCGGCAGCCGTAACCAGCGGCTGCTGCGGCAGTACGCGGAGCGCGTCAAGAAGGCGAATCAGTTCGCCGCCGCGCTCGCGGCCGAGAGCGCCGATGAGCTCCGCAACCGGACCGACAAGCTCCGCGCCCGCCTCGTCGCAGGCGAAACGCTCGACGACATCCTGCCGGAGGCCTTCGCGACCGCGCGCGAGGCGGCAACCCGCGCCGTCGGCATGCGTCCCTTCGACGTGCAGCTGATCGGCGGCATGGTGCTGCACGATGGCAAGATTTCCGAGATGCGCACGGGCGAAGGCAAGACGCTCGTCGCCACGCTCCCCGTGTTCCTCAACGCACTCGCCGGCAAGGGCGTGCACGTCGTGACCGTCAACGAATACCTGGCCCAGCGCGACGCGGAGTGGATGGGCCCGGTGTACCGGGTGCTTGGCCTGTCGGTCGGCGTCATCACGAGCGGCCAGTCGCCCGCCGACAAGCGCGCGGCCTATGCTTGCGACGTGACCTACGGCACGAACAACGAATTCGGGTTCGACTATCTGCGCGACAACCTCGCGGCCCGCCTCGAGGACCGCGTCCAGCGCGGCCAGCACTTCGCGATCGTGGACGAAGTGGACTCCATCCTGATCGACGAGGCGCGAACGCCGCTCATTATTTCGGGACCCGCCGAGGAGAGCACCGAGCTTTACGTCAAGATCGATGCGCTCGTGCCGCGCTTCAGGCGGCAGGAAACCGAGGAGGGCGAGGGCGACTTCTTCGCCGACGAAAAGACCCGCCAGGTCCACCTGTCCGAATCGGGCTTCGAGAAGGCCGAGGAGTTCATGCAGGAGGCAGGGCTGCTACGCGAGGGCGAGAGCCTTTACGACGCGGCGAGCATCCGCCTGATGCACCACCTGAATGCGGCGCTGCGTGCGCACGTGCTGTACCACAAGGATGTCGAGTACATCGTGCGCGGCGCCGACGTCATCATAGTCGACGAGTTCACCGGGCGCACGATGCCGGGCCGGCGCTGGTCGGACGGCCTGCACCAGGCGGTGGAGGCCAAGGAGGGCGTCCGCATCCGCGAGGAAAACCAGACCATCGCGTCGATCACTTTCCAGAACTACTTCAGGCTCTACGCCAAGCTCGCCGGCATGACCGGTACGGCAGACACCGAGGCCTTTGAATTCCAGCAGATCTACGGGCTCGAGGTCGTCGTCGTGCCGACTCACATGCCGATGATCCGCAAGGACATGTCAGACCTCGTCTATCTCAACCAGAAGGACAAGTTCGACGCGATCGTCGAGGACATCCGCGACTGCGTGAAGCGCGGCCAGCCTGTACTCGTCGGCACGACTTCGATCGAGACCTCCGAAAACCTGTCCGGCCACCTGAAACAGGCCGGCATCGCTCACGCGGTGCTGAATGCGAAGCAGCACGAGCGCGAAGCCATGATCATCGCGCAGGCGGGCCGGCCGGGTACGGTAACGATCGCGACCAACATGGCGGGCCGCGGCACCGACATCGTGCTCGGCGGCAATGTCGCCCGCCAGGTCGACCAGATGCGCAAGGACGGCGTGATGAGCGAGGAGCAGCTCGCCGGACGGGCCCGCGAACTGGAGAACGAGTGGAACACGCTGCACGGGCAGGTGATCACGGCGGGAGGACTGCACATCATCGGCACCGAGCGCCACGAGTCCCGGCGCATCGATAACCAGCTTCGCGGCCGCTCGGGCCGCCAGGGCGACCCGGGCTCCAGCCGCTTCTACCTCTCGCTTGAGGACAACCTCATGCGGATCTTCGGCGACCCGGAGCGCACGAAATCGCTGCTGAAGACGGTGGGCATGAAGGAAGGCGAGGCGATCGAGAGCGGCATGCTGACGCGCCAGATCGAGCGTGCGCAGCGCAAGGTCGAATCGCACAACTTCGACGCGCGCAAGAATCTGCTCGAGTACGACGACGTCGCGAACGACCAGCGCAAGGTCATCTATCGCCAGCGCACCGAGATCATGTCGACCGAGGACATCGCGGGCGTGATCGAGGACGTCCGTGCCGAGGTCGTGGGCAATATCGTCGCCCAGTACATCCCGCCGGACAGTGTCGAGGAGCAGTGGGACGTCCCGGGCCTCGAGCAGGTTGTCGAGCGCGACTTCGGCGTGAATTCAGGCCTCGCCGACTGGCTCGCCGCGGACACGACGCGCCACGGCAGCGAGGCCTCCGCGCGGCTTCTGGAGGCGATCGAGGCCGCCTACGACGAGAAGATCCGCCAGGTCGGCGCGCCCGTCATGCGCCATCTGGAGCGCGCCGTGATGCTGCAGCAGCTCGACATGCACTGGCGCGAGCACCTGGCCGCAATGGACTACCTGCGCCAGGGTATTTACCTGCGCGCCTATGCGCAGAAGAACCCGAAGCAGGAATACAAGCGCGAAGCTTTCGCGCTCTTCACGGCAATGCTCGACCGGATCCGAACCGAGAGCGTGATGCTGCTGCAACGCCTCCAGGTCCGCACCGAGGAGGAGATCGAGCGCGAGGAAGCCGAACGGCAGCGCCGCCTGCAGAGCCGTATGCAGCTTCAGCACGCCGCGCCGCCGGAGCTGGCTGCACAGGCCCCGGCAGCGGTTCCGGCCGATGCGGGCCTGCGGGGAGAGGACGACGAACGGCCGCAAGCGCCGCCCGCGGCGCCTTTCGTCCGTGGCGAGCGCAAGGTCGGCCGCAATGAGCCCTGTCCCTGTGGCTCGGGCCGGAAATTCAAGCACTGCCACGGGGCGCTGCAGCGCGCAGGCAGCTAAACTTTCCCGAGGCTGGGACGCGGGCGGGCCACGGATGGGGAGTCCGGTAGAAATTCATGTCGTTGCCGGGGCGATCGCGGACGCCGAAGGTCGCGTCCTGATCGCGCAGCGGCCGCGCGGGCGGCACTTGGCCGGGCGCTGGGAATTCCCGGGCGGCAAGCTCGATCCCGGCGAAGATGCCTATGCCGGATTGCAGCGTGAGCTCGCCGAGGAGCTGGGCGTCACCGTGCGCGAAGCGCGTCCGCTCATTCGCCTGCGTCATGCCTATCCGGACCGCCGCGTGTTGCTCGACGTCTGGCAGGTCACGGCCTATGACGGCGAACCGCAACCGCTCGATGCCCAGGCGCTTGCCTGGGCGCGGCCCGACGAACTGCCAAGTCACGACTTGATCGAGGCCGATCGCGCGATCGTCACCGCGCTGCGCCTTCCGCGACTCGCGCGCGTGCTGTCAGCCGGCGAGACGCTCCAGTCAATCCGTGGCAGCGCGGCGCAAACCCTGTTCTGGCGCTTGCCGGACGGCGGCGGCGAACTCGATCCGGAAGCGGTTGCCGCGGCGCGCGCTGCCGGGCATCGCGTCTTCGTGATGGGCGCGGACGTCGACGCGGTGCGGGCGGCCGCAATGTCAGGATGCGACGGCGTCGTGCTGCGCTGGTTGGGCCAGAACCTGCATGTGGATCTCAGCGGCGCCTTTCTCGTCGGCGTGCATTGCGAGGATGCCGAAGCGGCGACGCAGGCCATTGCCGAAGGCGCCCATTTCCTCGTGATCGCGCCGGACGACGGGCCCATGTCCGAGCGCCTGCTCGAAAGGCTTTGCGTCATCGTCGGCCGGCCCGTGTTCGCCGGCTGGTACCCGGATGCGCGGCGTCTCGATCAGCTGCAGCAGGCCGGGGCCCATGGATGCGCCGTGCGTCGCTAGAGGCTCCGGTCGAAGAAATCGAGGATGGTCTTCCAGCCGTGGATGCCCGTGTCGCGAAAGCTGAGCGCCGCGTGGCGGCTGCCCGGGTAGGGCACGAGCTCGAAGGGCTGCCCGCTCGCGACCAACGCCGGAATCAGTAGTGTGGTGTTCGTGAATAGCACATTGTCGTCCGCCATGCCATGGATGATGAGCAAGCGGTCGCGCAGCGCCCCCGCGTAAGTCAGCACGTTCGACAGCCGGTAGCCCTCCGGATTTTCCTGCGGGGTACCGAGGTAGCGCTCCGTGTAGTGGGTGTCATAGAGCCGGAAATCCGTTACCGGCGCGCCGGCAACACCCGCCTTGAACGTGCCTGGCGACTGCGACAGCAGCATCAGTGTCATGTAGCCGCCGTAGCTCCAGCCGTAGACGCCGACCCGCGCCGGGTCGACAAAGGTCTGCGACTTGAGCCAGGCGACGCCGCGTAATTGATCTTCCACCTCGACGCCACCGAGCCGGTGATAGAGCACTTCGGTGAATTTCCGTCCGCGGCCGCCGGAGCCGCGGTTGTCGATTGCGAATACGACGTAGCCGCGCTGCGTGAAGAGCTGCGCCGTCTGGCTGCCGCGGCGCTCGCCCCAACGGCGTTGCACGGTCTGCACCGTCGGCCCGCCGTAGACGATGAGCACCGCGGGATAGCGCTTGCCGGGCTCGTAGCCGGCGGGCTTGTAGAGCTGGTAATAGAGTGGCGTCCCGTCGGCAGCGGGGATCGTGCCGAACTCCGGAAGCACGTGCCGGTCCAGGTAGGGCGCATATGGGTGGTCCGCATCGAGCCGGTTTTCGATGAGCCAGGCCAAGCGCTTGCCCGTCACATCGTGCAGGGACACTTGCGGCGGCTGCGCCGGGTCGCTGTAGCCCAGCAGGAATCGCCGCGCGTCGGCGCTCATCGTGACGCTGTTCCAGCCGTCCTGCGAGGTGAGCGCCACCGGGGCTCGCTTCACGCCGTGGTCGAGGTCCGCGACATAAAGCTGGCGCTCGAGAGGCGTCTTCAGCGTGCCCATGAAATAGACCTTGCCACGCCGCTCGTCGACGCCGCGTACCGCCGGCGAATGCCAATCGCCGATGACGTCCCAGTCACCGGCGGTCACCGGGCCTTGCAACACGCCGCCGTAATCGTAGAGATAGAGGTGATTGTGGCCGCTGCGCTGCGAGGCCCAGAGGATCTCCTGCCGCTCGGGCAGGAAATAGAGGTCGTCGTGCAGCTCGACCCAGGTCTCGCTGCGTTCCGAGAAGAGTTGCCGTCCTTCGCCTCCCGTCACCGGGTATGAAAGGACGTCGAGCCGCTTCTGGTCGCGGGTCTGCCGCTGCACGAGCAGTCGATTGCTCTCCGGATACCAGTCGACACGTGCGAGGTAGCAGTCCCTGGGTCCCAGGTCGGCCCAGGCCACTTCGCCGGTGTCGAGCGCGAGGATCGCAAGCCGCACGTCGGCATTCGCCTGCCCCGTCGCGGGATAGCGCTGCCGGAACACGCGGATGCCCTCGGCGCCGATCTCGAATCGCTCGACCTCGGCGACCGCCGACAGGTCGACCCGAGTGTAGGCGATGTGCTTCTCGTCGGGCGACCACCAGTAGCCCGTATCGCGGTTCATTTCTTCCTGCGCGATGAACTCGGCGACACCGTGACTCACCGGTCCGCCGCCGCCCGTCGTCAGGCGACGCTCCACGCCCGTTGCGACCTCGACGGCGTACAGGTCCTGGTCACGGATGAAGCTGACGTAGCGGCCGCGTGGCGAAAACTGCGGGTCGGTCTCGAAGGCCTCGGTCCGGGTCAGGCGACGGGCTGGTTCCGCCGCCGGCTTTGCGAGTTCGTAGTAATAGAGGTCGCCGCCGAGCGGCACCAGCAGGCCGCGCGAATCCGGCGACCACTGGTAGTCGACGATGCCGCGCAGCGCCGCGATGCGCTGCCGCTCTCGACGTGCCTCTTCCTCGGCAGACAGCTTTTCTTCCGGCGCGCCAAATGCGCGCGAGTCCACCAGCAGGCGATGCGTCTTGCGGGAGATGTCATAGGCCCAGAGGTCGAATACGGCAGGCATGTCGTCGCGGGCCCGCAGGTAACTGACGAGCTTCCCGTCCGGCGAAAAGCGCATCTGGCGCAGCGATGGCCCCTGCAGGTCCGGCGCGTCGAACAGGCGCTCGATGGGCAGGTCGCCCGCCCGGGCCTGGGCAAGGCACAGGACCGCCGTGAATCCAATCATGAATAAACGCATCTTGGTCCCGTTCTGTCGCAGCCTGCGGGGGCGGCTTGCGCCGTTTGCTAAACTGCGCGCCGGATCCATCCGGGAGTGTAAGCACGGTGCACCGTCATGTCATATCCGGCGTTGCCATGGCCTGGCTCTTTGCGGTGTCCGGCGTGAGCGTCGCGGACGATTCTGTCGGCGCCACCGGAGTTCTTCACTATCCCGCGGCGCAGCGCGGGACGACAGTCGACAAGCTGCATGGGACGGATGTCGCGGATCCCTATCGCTGGATGGAGACGCCTTCTACGGAGCTCTCCGCCTGGATCGCCGCGGAGAATGCGGTATCCGAGCCGTATCTCAACAGGATTCCTGCGCGTGAAGCCATCAAGAATCGCCTGACCGAGCTCTGGGATTACGAGCAGTACGGCTACAGTTGGCTCGACGACAAGTCGCGCATGCCGGTCAAGAAAGGTGGCCGCTACTTCTATGTCGAAAAGAAAGGCAGCGAAAACCAGGGCATTCTCTACTGGGCGCCGGCGCTCAATGCGCCGCCCACCGTGCTCGTCGATCCGAACATGCTCTCTGCCGATGCGACGGCCTCGCTCGCGGACTACTCGATCAGCCCGGACGGTCGCTATGTCGCCTACGCGGTTTCGGACGGCGGATCGGACTGGGACACCTGGCACCTGCGCGAGGTGGAGACCGGGCGCGACCTGCCGGATCTCATTGGCGACACCAAGTTCACGGGTGTCTCCTGGCTGCCGGACGCGAGCGCTTTCTACTACTCGCGCTATCCGAAAGGCGCGGATGGCAAGGGCGACGACCAGCAGCAGGTGAGCGTCTACCGGCACGTGCTCGGGGCGCCCCAGGCGGACGATGAGCTCGCTTACTCAATTGCGGACAATCCCCGCCACAACCCCTACGGCATCGTGACCGAGGACGGTCACTGGCTGGTCTTTGTCGTCTCCTACGGATTCGACAGCAATGCGATCCACCTGCGCGACCTGTCGAAGCCCGATGCACCGGTCCTCCGCCTGCTCGACAAATGGGACGGCATCTATGACTTCCTGGGAGCGATTGGCGGCAAGCTCTATTTCCGCACGACGCAGGACGCGCCCCGTGGCCGGGTCATCGCGGTCGACCCGGCATCGCCTGCGCCGGTCGAGGTCGTGCCGGAGGCGAAGGCGACGCTGTACCAGGCGAGCCTCGTCGGCGGCCGCGTCATTGCGAGCTACCTGGAGGACGCGCGCTCGCACCTCGTCGTCTATGGCACCGATGGCAAGCGGCTGCACGACGTCCGCCTTCCGGGCAACGGCACGGCGATCGGGTTCCAGGACGCGCCCACGGAATCCGAGACTTTCTTCACCTATACGGATTACCTGACGCCGGCCGCCCTGTACCGTTACGACGTTGCGAAGGACGAAGTGAGCCTGTTCCGCAAGCCGACCGTGTCATTTGAGGGCAACCCGTACCTGACCGAGCAGGTGTTCTACCGGAGCAAGGACGGTACGCGCGTGCCCATGTTCATCACGCGCCGCAAGGATACGAAGCTGGACGGCGGCAACGCCACGCTGCTCTACGGCTACGGCGGCTTCGACATATCGTTGACGCCCACATACAGCGCCGCGGTCGCGGCCTGGCTCGAGCGCGGCGGCATCTACGCCGTCGCGAACCTGCGCGGCGGCGGCGAATATGGCGCCGACTGGCACGAAGCCGGCACCAAGACGAAGAAGCAGAATGTGTTCGACGATTTCATCGCGGCGGCCGAGTGGCTGATCGCCAAGGGCTACACCTCGCCACTGAAGCTTGCGATCCACGGCCGCAGCAATGGCGGCTTGCTGATTGGCGCGGTCATGGCGCAGCGGCCCGAGCTGTTTGGCGCGGCGCTGCCGGGCGTCGGCGTGATGGACATGCTTCGCTACCACACCGCCAGCGCGAACGCATACGCCTGGTCGAGCGACTACGGCACAGTCGAGGACGCGGACCAGTTCCGGGCGCTCGCGGCCTATTCGCCGGTCCACAACCTCAAGCCGGGGCGCTGCTACCCGCCGACGCTGGTCACGACTGCCGATCACGACGATCGCGTCGTGCCATGGCACAGTTTCAAGTTCGCCGCGACGCTGCAGTACGCGCAGTCCTGCGCGAACCCGGTTCTGATCCGCATCGAGACGCGCGCCGGCCACGGTGCGGGAAAGCCCACCTGGATGCTGGTCGAGGACTGGGCCAATCAATGGGCCTTTCTGACCAAGGCCCTCGACATGCCAGGCGGAAACTAGCGCCTGCGCAACAATGGAGGGGACGCACCCCTTCCTGAACATGAAGGGGTGCGTCCCCTTCGATTTTCAGTGCTTTGGCGGCTCGGCATCCGGAATTTCGGCGGGTTCGCCCGGAATGGCGTTCTGTTCGCCGAGCCAGCCGCCGAAATCGATCAGCTTGCAGCGTTCGCTGCAGAACGGGCGGTGCGGATTGCCTTCCCATGCGTGGGCGCGGCCGCATCGTGGACAATTCACTTCACCCGGCATTGAAGTCAGAGGCAGGTTGCGAGCACGAACTGGACGTCCTCGCTGGCCTGGGCCGGGCGGCTGTGGACATTGTTCCAGCGCAGGAAGCGCAGGCTGCAGCGATGATGGCTGCCGCTGACCTCGGGGAAGAGCCTCGAGCCGCCCGGCAGCGTGATGCGCAGGAGTTGCACCGGGCGGTCGCGCTCGAACACGATCTGGAAGTTGCCTGCGGGCGCGGTCTCCTCGGTCGGCCGCGCATTTTCGCGCGTGATCCAGAGGAGCTCCGACACTGACTCGCACAACGGCCGAATCGTCGCGAGCCAGGCCGCCAGGTCACTTTCGCGCGTATCGGCATCGAGCGAAAGCCAGTGGAAGAAGTCCGGCAGGTCGAACTCGCAGGTGCCGCCCGGGATCGCGCTGCGGTGCTTGATTGCGTTCAGGAACTCCGACTCGCGCAACTTCTGCATGAAGTTCGCGCCGGCGGAGTTCAGCTCCTCGCGACGTCGCATCAGCGCCGAGAGCACCGCCCGAAGACGTGCGGCATCGACGCCCGGCCGGTTCTGGAAGTCGCGCAGCGCCGACATCTGCCGTTCGAGCTCCTTCAGCACGTCGCCGCGCGCATCGCCGCGCGAGGTGATCGCGAGGATCTCGAGGAGCCCGGTGACTGCGGAGCGGCTCGACCAGGCATTCGGCAGGCTCGCGTGATAGGAGAGCTGCTGCCACAGGAATTCGAGGCGCATGAAGGCGCGCATCCGCTCGTTGAGCGGCTGCTCGTAGACGATAGGCTCCGAATCGGGCCTTTGTTCCGGCGCGGCCTCGAACATGCGCCTATTTTGCGGCACGGCTTCCATGGGCGTAAACCTTGGCGGCTGTGACGGCCGCCACGCTGTAGTCACCTGGCCTCAGTATTCCGCGGCCAATTGGCGGTATTTCGCGTCCAGGGAGGCCACCTGGGCGGCGAGTTCGCCGGGCGCCCCGTCATTCACGATGACATCGTGCGCGGCCGCCAGCCGCACTTCGCGGGTCGCCTGGGTCTCGAGGATGTGCATTGCGCTCTCGCGAGCCTCGCCGTCGCGCGCGATCAGGCGCGCGATCTGCGCCTCCTCGGGGCAGTCCACGACCAGCACGCGGTGGACGACGTGTTCGAGGCGCTCCTCGACAAGCAGCGGGATGACGAATACCTGGTAGGGGCCCGGGGCATGCCGCGACTGGCGCTCGAGCTCCGTGAGGATCGCGGGGTGCAGGATGGAATCGACCGTTCGGCGCAGCTGCGCATCCCTGAACAGCCGCTGTCGCAGGACGGCACGATCGAGCCGGCCGTCGGCGCCGAGTATGAAGCCGCCCAGCGCGTTGACGAGCGCGGCGAGTGCCGGGCTGCCGGGCTCGACGACTTCGCGCGCAATGCGGTCGGTGTCAATCACTGTCGCGCCGCGCTCGGCGAAAAGCGACGCGACGGTCGACTTGCCGCTCGCGATGCCGCCGGTGAGTCCGATGCGCAGCATCGCGACTCAGCCGAGTCCCGCGAATTCGAGATAGCCGCCGACAATGCTTGGGCCCCAGATCAACGCAATCCAGGCCGCGCCGGCAAGGTAAGGGCCGAAGGGAATCGGTACGCCGCGCCCGAGTCTCTGCGCCGCCATCAGGGCGATGCCGACTACGGCGCCAACCACCGCCGCGAGCAACAGCACCAGCGGCAGCATCTGCCAGCCCAGCCAGGCGCCGATTGTGGCGAACAGCTTGAAGTCACCGTAACCCATGCCTTCCTTGCCGGTGACCAGACGAAAGACCTGAAACACGAGCCACAGGAACAGGTAGCCCGCCGCGGCGCCGATCACGGCGTCGTGCAGCGCAACGGGCGGCGCGTTATCGCCGGTCGGTGGCCACAGGACCGCCGCGATCAGGCCCATCCAGAGCAGCGGGACCGTGAGCAGGTCGGGGAGCAGCTGGCGATCTATGTCGATGCCCGTCAGCGCAATGAGATAGGCCGTGAACACCAGGCCGAGGGCCGCGGAAATGCCGAAGCCGAAATGCCAGGCAACCGCGGCGAAACCCGCCGCGGTCGCGAGCTCGACAAGCGGGTAGCGCAGCGATATTGGTGCGCGGCAGGCCGCGCAGCGCCCGCCAAGCACAATGTAGGAGAGCAGGGGGACATTATGGATCGCGCGGATTGCGGCGCCGCAGGCCGGGCAGCGCGAGCGCGGGCGCACGAGGTCGTATGGCTCTGCGGTTGCGGGCGCGGGGCGTCCCTCGAGGTCTGCCGCCTGCGCGCGCCACTGCCGCTCGAGGATCAGCGGGAGACGGTGGATGACGACGTTCAGGAAACTGCCGATCGCGAGCCCGAACAGGAAAGCCGCCGCCGCGAAGACGGCGGAATTCGCCGCGAGCAGCGCCAGGGGCGAGGGCGCGGTCAGATCACGGCGCCCAGCTTGAAGATCGGCAGGTACATCGCGATGACGAGGCTGCCGACCAGCACGCCGAGGATTGCCATGATGAGCGGCTCGAGCAGGGACGACAGGCCGTCTACCGCGGTGTCGACCTCGAGTTCATAGAAATCCGCGACCTTGGCGGCCATCGCGTCGAGCGAGCCGGATTCCTCGCCGACCGCGATCATCTGGATGACCATGTTCGGGAACAGCCCGGTATTTTCCATCGCGCGCTGCAGGCGCTGGCCGGTCGCGACTTCGTCGCGCATCCGGAGCACGGCCTGCTCATAGACAATGTTGCCGGTCGCGCCGGCGACCGAATCCATGGCCTCGACCAGCGGCACGCCGGCGGAGAACATCGTGGAGAGCGTGCGCGCATAGCGCGCGATCGCCGCCTTGGTCAGGATCGCGCCGATGATGGGGATCTTCAGCGACAACCGGTCCATGAACTGCTGCAGCGCCCGCGATCGCTTCTTCATGTGCAGGAAGAACATGACGCCGCCCACGATCAGCAGGCCCATCCACCAGCCCTGCTCCTGCACGAACTTGGAGAGGTCGATGACCATGCGCGTGAACGCCGGCAGGTCCGCGCCGAAGCCCTTGAAGAGCGCCTCGAACTGCGGGATCACGAACAACAGGAGGATCAACGTCACGATGACGGCGACCGCGAGCACCGCGGCCGGGTAGAAGAGGGCCTTCTTGATCTTTTTCTTGAGGGCCTCGGTCTTCTCCTTGTAGGTCGCCACCTTGTCGAGCAGCGACTCGAGCGCGCCCGCCTGCTCGCCGGCCTCCACCAGGTTGGTGTAGAGATTGTCGAAATAGACCGGGTACTTCTTGAGGGATTCATGCAGCGAGCTGCCGCCCTCGATATTGGTCTTGATGTCGAGGATCAGCTTCTGCATCGCCGGTTTTTCGTGCCCGACGCCGACGATCTCGAAGGCCTGGACGAGCGGGATACCCGCCGCGAGCATGGTCGCAAGCTGGCGGCTGAAAATCGCGATGTCGCCCGGGCTCGGCTTGCCGCCCGTGCTGAACAGGCTCCGCTGCTTGCGGATCCGGGTCGGGACGATGTTCTGGCGGCGCAGGTCGGCGCGCACGTCCTGCTCGCTGACCGCGAGCACGCGGCCGCGGATCTTGTTGCCCTTCCTGTCCTTGCCTTCCCAGCTGAAGGGGATGTCTTTGGCGGCAGCGACGGCGGTCGGAGGCATGGTGTCGGTCGTCCTCTACCCTGACTTTCGGATGTTAACGCCCCGGGGAATCACTCAACTGTGACGCGGTTGACTTCTTCGAGGCTGGTCAGGCCGTCCCGGGCCTTCTTGAGGCCCGCCGTGCGCAAGTCCCAGACCCCTTCCTTGCGGGCCTCGTCCCGGATGTGCGGGGCACTGCCGCCTTCCAGGATGATCCGCCCTATGGACTCCGTGACCTGCAGCACCTCGTAGATGCCGACCCGTCCCTTGTAGCCGTCGGTGCACTGGCCGCATCCGACCGCCTTGTAAACCTTGAAGTCCGGCTTCGAAATCTGGTCTTCCGTGAAACCCTCGCGCAGCAATGCTTCATGCGGCAAGTCGAGCGGCTGCTTGCAGGCATGGCACAGCCTGCGCGCGAGGCGCTGCGCGATGATGAGGCTCACCGATGTCGCGATGGCGTAGGGTTTCACGCCCATGTCCACCATGCGGGTCAGCGTCTGCGGCGCGTCGTTCGTGTGCAGCGTCGAGAGCACGAGGTGACCCGTTTGCGCGGCCTTGATCGCGATTTCCGCCGTCTCGAGGTCGCGGATCTCGCCGACCATGATCACGTCCGGGTCCTGGCGCAGGAACGCACGCAGCGCCGACGCGAATGTCAGGCCGACCTTCGGGTTGACGTTCACCTGGTTCACGCCCGGCAGCACGATTTCCGCAGGGTCCTCGGCGGTCGAGATATTGGTGTCCTCGACGTTCAGGATCGAGAGGCCCGTGTACAGCGAAACGGTCTTGCCGCTGCCCGTAGGGCCGGTCACGAGGATCATGCCCTGGGGCTTCGCGAGCGTCTTGAGGTAGAGTTCCTTCTGGAAGCCTTCATAGCCAAGCGCATCGATACCCATCATCGCCGTGCTCGCGTCCAGGATGCGCAGCACGATCTTCTCGCCGAACAGCGTCGGGCAGCTCGAGACGCGGAAGTCGATGGAGCGGTTCTTCGAGAGCCGCATCTTGATGCGGCCGTCCTGCGGCACCCGCCGTTCCGCGATGTCGAGCCGCGACATCACCTTCAGGCGCGCCGCGAGCTTGGTCGCGAGCTGGACCGGCGGCTGGGCGATCTCGCGCAGCACGCCGTCGATGCGCAGCCGGATGCGGTAATACTTCTCGTAGGGCTCGAAATGGATGTCGGACGCGCTCTTGCGGATCGCGTCGAGCATGATCTTGTTGACGAAACGGACGATCGGCGCGTCTTCGATATCGTCGCGACCGGTGTCCGCTTCCATCGCGTCTTCGGCATGCGAGACGTCGAGATTCTCGAGGTCGAAATCCTCTTCGCCGCCGGTGAGCGAAGGCATCTGCGTGTCGACCTGCTCAATCGCCTTCTGCACCGCGCGCTGGAGCTTGTCGTCCTCGACCACGACGGCCTCAATCGAAAGGCCGGTCTGGAACTTGATCTCGTCGACGGCGTGCAGGATGGTCGGGTCGGAAACGCCTACGTGCAGCCGCTTGCCGCGCTTGACGAGCGGCAGCACTCGGTGTTTGGCAAGCAGCTTCTCGTTGACGAGGCGGACCGTGTCGATGTCGGTCGCGACCGAGTCGAGGTCCAGGAGCGGCATGCCGAATTCCTGGGCGGCGGCGATGGCGATGTCGCGCGCGGAGGCCATGTCGTGCGAGACGAGCCAGCTGACGAGGTGGGTCTTGCGTTCGCGGGCATTTGCGATCGCATCGAGCATGGCGGATTCCTCGACCAGGCCGTCGAGCACAAGCCGCTGCGGCAGGCCGGTCAGCACGGCCCGCACCGAACCCGCGGCAACGGCGTTATCGTTCAATGAACCGCTCCATGTACGGCGCCACCCTACCCCTAAGGCTCCCGCAAAACCGGGATCTTGTAGCCTAACCCACCGTGCCAGCAATTGTTAAATGAGCGCGAATGCTCCCATACAGGGGCCTACAAGCCCTTGACCGGGTTCACATTCGGGGCAGGTCGGGATTGGCCGGCAATTCGCCCGGGAAGCGCGCCTGGAGGGCGATCCAGAGGCGTCTGACCTCGGCGTCCTGCGAGGCGCCCGGAGGGCCATCCAGCGCCCGAGCATCGGGTTTATTGCGACTGGAGACCAGGTATCGCGTGGGCTGTCCCGGGGGCCCTGGGATTGCCGCAAGCAGACTAGCTGTAGTCAGCGCAGCCCGTTGCTTGCGCGCCAGCAATTCGGGCAGGCGGTTCTCCCGAAACTGGACCCAGCCGGAATTCCGGTCGAGCTCGTAGTAAACCGCCGCATCGGCGACGATTCCGGATTCCTGATAACGGCCGGCAAGGGTATCAACCGTATTGAAGCCAGTTTCGGTGAAACGCACGCGGCCTTCGAGCTGCGTGGCGAGGGCCGGGTTCGCGAGATACGGCAGCAGCGAAACGCCGTCGACGTTGGTCGGCAATTTTCCCGTTGCATATTCCTCGAGTGTCGGCCGCAAGTCTTCGAGCGAAACGGGCCAGTCGTAGTCCTGGGCCGGACCCGGCAGGCGCGCGCGGCCGAATGCGCGCATGGCAAGCACGACCTGATACTGGTGGGGGCTCATCACGCTCGTGCCGTGACCCCAGAGCGAATTCCAGATTTCGTCGCTGGTGCCAATTTTGCGAAGCATCGAGTCGTCTTCCGCCCCGAGTGCCTCGCCATGATCGGACAGGAGCACCACGACCGCGTTGTCGAAGGCGTGTGCCGCCGCAAGTAGTCGCAGCAGTGAATCGAACTGCCGGTCAACTTCGGCGAGTGCGGTTGAATACGTGTCGCGGTATTCCTCCGGGCGATTCGGGACCGGCATGCCGGCCCAGGCATAAGGCCAGTGCGGAAGCGTCAGGTGCACGGCCAGGAATGTCGGCCCATCGACATTGAACTCGTGCCCGAGTCTCTCGAGAAACTGCTGCGGCCGGTAGGTCACGGAGGCCGCTCTGTTCGCATAATTCGAGGGGAACAGCCAGCTTCCCGCCGGGGTAGTGGCGACGAGGTTCACCAGCGGCATGTCGCCGGCGTAACCGAGCACGAAGTCCGCGGCGCCGACCGGCGGAGTGATCGTCTGGTCGAACCCGAAGCTGCGGTCGAAATTTGCGAAACGAACCTCGTCCGTCGCGTAAACCGTGTGATAGCCCTGGCGGCGAAGCGCGCCGGCCAGTGTTTCGCCCTCGTGCACGAGGCGCCGCGGCATCAGGTTGAAGCGGGCATTGGTGGTGACGGGGTGTCGGCCGGTCAGGATCGACATCCAGGATGCGTACGTGCGTGCGAGCGGGGTCGTTGCGTCGTTGAATCGCCGGGAGGCGGCGAGGAATTCACGAACGTTTGGCATCATCGCTGCGCCCCGACGCGGAATCTCAAGGTCGTTTCTCAGCGAATCAATGCCGATGATGACGACATTTGGCGCGGAGTTGGCCGGGGCCACCGAAGCGGCGACGGTCCGTGCCGGAGGCCAGGCCACGACCAGCGCGAGGACAGTGGCCAGCGCGGCTGCCGTTGCGACCGGCCGCGGCGACCAGCGACGTGGCATGGCCCGAATGGCAAGACAGACGACTAGCCCTGCGACGATCGTCGCAATGATCATCACGGGATGCATGCCAAAAAGACGGCCCTTCCACCATGAATCATCGCTGGCGAATATCGAGGACGAATTCCACGTGGCGTTGGCCGCCATCACGAGGCCGACCAGCAGCACGAACCAGCCGACAATCAGCCATCTGCTGCGCACCGCGAGGCCGCGCGCGAATGCCCGCTCGGTCACCACGGCGAGTGCAAGCGCCAGCAGGCCGAGGAGCGCATGGACCGCCCAGACGGACCCTGCGAATCTCGCGAGCTGCCAGGCGAGCACCGATCCCAGGGAGTCGTGGAGGTTGAGCGAGACGAGGATGCGGTGACTCGCAAAAATCCATTCGAGTTCGTGTGCGACCCACCAGAGGCAGGCCGCAAGAAATGCCAGCGCGAGGACCTGGCTGAATACCAAGGCCCGCCAGTCGCCGAAGCGAAGGCGCTTGCCCGGGTTTATTGCCATCGATGCGGGGTGGTCAGACACGAAAAAAGCAAGGCCCCTGCGTGCAGGGGCCTTGCCGGGTCCGGCCCTGATGCCGGTTTACCCATCTTGCCGATTACGAACCGCCGAAGCCGGCGCGGCACGAGGCCGGCATGTGCTTGTCGGACAGTGTCGTGATGCCTGTGGCGGCATCAGATGTCACGGAACCGGCCGTATCCGTGGCAGGCGAGGCCGGGGCATTCGACATACCGCAGCGCCACACGACGTCGCCGTTCGTGTTGAGATACGGCTGGATCGCCAGGTGCGCACCCTGGATCTTCGAGTTGGCATCATGGCCATAGGTGATGTCGATCGTTCCATTTGAAATATCGACGCCCTGGACATAGCGGCCCTGCTTGTCGGTCAACACCGCCGCCGAGCCGAGGCCGGCTTCAGCCAGCGTGACCGGCCAGTCGCCGACCTGCGCGACGTACTCCGCGATGCCCGCCTTGACGTCGGCCGCGAGGGTCAGGCCTTCAGAGACCTGCGCGCGGATCGTGTAGTCCTGGTACGCGGGGATCGCGATCGCGGCCAGGATGCCGATAATGGCCACCACGATCATCAGTTCGATGAGCGTGAAGCCCTTCTGGAAAGTCTTCATGTCCGATAACTCCTTTTGACTAACGAGGGCGGCGCTCATGCGCCGATGCAATGTAGGTACAGCAAGGATCATGCCAAGCGCGTCGCCCGTCGTAAGTGACGGACTTAGCAGTATTTTTTGGGAGTTGTCAGAAGATCGTCGGGCTCTGGCGACGACGGGAGCGACTGGCCGCGTCCAAAAGTGACGCGCCGCGTCACTCGATGCCGAGTTTCTTGATCCGATAACGCAGGGCCCGGAAACTGATGCCGAGCGCCCGTGCCGCGGCCGTCTTGTTGTAGCGGGCCTCCTCCAGCGCCTTGCGGATCGAGGCCTTCTCGATGTCCTCCAGCGTCTGCGGCAGGGTGCCGGGCCGATGCAGAGGCACCGATTCCTCGAAAGTCGGGGGACCGCGCAATTCGATGTCCTCCGGCCGGATCACTCCGCCGTCGCACAGTGTCAGGGCCCGCTCGATGATGTTCTCGAGCTCGCGGACATTGCCCGGGTAGTCATGGGTAGCGAGGAGTTCCATGGCATCGTCCGAAATTGCCGGAGGCGTCATGTTTAGCCGAACGGCGAGCCGCTGCGTGACGGCGGCAGCCAGTTCGGGCACGTCCGTCAGGCGCTCGCGCAGCGTCGGCACGCGCATCTCGATCACGTTAATGCGGTAGTAGAGGTCCTCGCGGAAGCGCCCCGCGGCGACGAGCTCGCCAAGGTCACGATGGGTCGCGGAGAGAATGCGCACGTCGACCGGCTGCTCGCGCTGGTCGCCGACCGGACGCGCGGTCTTTTCCTGGATGAGGCGCAGGAGCTTCACCTGCATGATGAAAGGAAGATCCGCGACCTCGTCGAGGAACAGCGTGCCCCCCTCGGCGGCCTGCACTAGACCAAGTTTGTCCGCGACCGCGCCCGTGAAACTGCCGCGCCGGTGGCCAAAGAGTTCGCTCTCCATGAGTTCCGAAGGGATTGCGCCGCAGCTCACAGGCACGAAAGGCGCGTCCTTGCGCGGTCCCGATTCGTGGATCAGGCGCGCAACGAGCTCCTTGCCGGTCCCGGACTCGCCGCTGATGTGCACCGGGGCCTGGCTACGGGCGACACGCCCGATCATTGCGCGCAGTTTCTGCATCGGTTCGGAATCGCCGAGCAGCCGCCGCCCGCCGTCGGCGCCGCGGCGATTGTCGGAGAGTTTGAGCGCCTGGTTGACCAGCTTGCGCAAGTCCGAGATATCGACCGGCTTCCTGACGAAGTCGAAGGCACCGAGCTTCAAGGCAAGAACCGCGGCCTCGACATGGCCGTGGGCCGTGATCACGGCGACCGGCAGTTCCGGTGCCTGGGCCTGAATCCATTCGATGAGCTCGGTGCCGTCGCCGTCGGGCAGTCGCAGGTCCGTGAGGCAGAGCGCGTAGCCCTGGCGGCCCTGTAGCTCACGCCGGGCCGAGGCGAGATCGTGCACGGCATTCGAATCGACGCCCATGCGCGCGAGCGTCAACGAGAGCAGCTCGCAGAGATCCGGTTCATCGTCGACGATCAGGGCGCGGGGGTTCGCCATGGCGGATCAGGATTGCTGCCAGCGCTGGGGATCCGCGAAAACGATGCGAAAGACGCTGCCGCCGCCGGTACGCGGCTCATAGACTAGAAGTGCCCGGTTGCACTGGGCCAGCTCGCGCGCGATGAACAGGCCAAGCCCGGTGCCGCTCGTGCTGGACGTGAAGAAGGGCTCGAAGATACGGTCGCTGATCGTCGAGTCGATGCCGGGCCCGCGGTCCAGCACTTCGAGGAACGGGCGATTGCTGCCAGCGAGGCGCCCGATGCGGATGTCGACCCTGTCCTCATCCAGCTTCACCGAGTAGCGGAACGCATTCTCGCAGAGATTCCAGAGGATCTGGCGCAGGTGCGAGTGGTCCACGCGCACTTCGAGGTCCGGATCCGGGGTTTCCACGGCCAGCTGGCCGGGCTGGTGACCGCCGGTGCTGATGAATTCACCGGTGAAGTCCGTGAGCCATTCGGCAAGCGGCATGCGTTCCGGCCGCGTGCTCTCGCGGCGTGCGAGCTGCTGAACGTTTCCGATGATCGTGCTGACCCGTTCCGCGTTTGCCCGGATGATGTCGCTCATGCGGCGGTTCGAATCGGACAGCTTCCCGTCCTCGCTGATCAGCTGCGCCGCATGGCTGATTGCGCCGACGGGATTGCGTATTTCGTGGGCGATGGAAGCGGAAAGCCGGCCCAGGGCAGCGAGCCGGGTCTGGTGAATGCGGTCGTCGAGGGCCGTCAGGTCCTCGAGAAAGACGAGTACCGGCGGCGGCTGGCCTTGCCCGAGCGGGGCAAAGTGCGGCCGCACCTCGCGCAATCCGTCGACCGCGAGCAGGTTCCCGGCGACGGTGTCAGTCACGGGCTCGCTCTGCCGCCACATCGTCAGGATATAGAGTAGCCGCGGCGACACCTCGCCGAGGAGCGCGTCCGATTTCGCGTCGCTGCCGAGGATTTGTCGCGCCGATTCGTTGATGAGCCGGATACGGTCCTGCTCGTCGACGACCACCAGACTTTCTCGGAGCCGCTCGACGATGTACTGCGAAAGTTCCGCGAGGTTGGCAAGGTCCAGGTCGCGCTGACGGACGAGGGCCTCGCTCTCGCGCAGCCGCCCGGCGAGCGGCGCGACGGCGAGTGCCGCGATCAGGATCACGCCGCCGAGGAGACCCGCCTGCGTCAGGTCCGAGGAATCGGACACGCCGGCGAACCACAACATGATCTGCTGCCCGAGCACGCAGAGCGCGGCGATGGCGCCCACCGTCGTCGCAATGCGTTTTGGCAGGAGGAGACTGACTCCGGCGACCGGCATGATGAGCAGCAGCCCGGCGCCGCTCGCCGCGCCGCCACTGGTTACGAGAAGCGCGGTTACCCCAATGATGTCGAATGCCACATGGATGAAAGCCTGCGCGTGCAGGCTTGGCCAGCGCGTCTTGAGCAGGCCAATGCAGATCACCCCGGTCGCGAACCAGGCGGCGAGCGTGTAGAAATAGAGCCCGGGCGAAGTGGCGCCCAGCGTCTGCGGATGCGACGCGATCAGGGCGAGCACAAGCAATACCGAGGGGACGGCGAGCCGGTAGAGGTTGAGCAACCCGAGGACGCGCCAGGCCAGTTCCGGGTCGCCCGCGGTTCTCTCGAAATCAGCCGGCTTTTTCACGGCGGCACTTTACCACGCGACTTGCGGGCGACCCGCGGCGCGCCCCGTGTTTGCGACGCGGTTCAAGCCAGCCGTTACAATGCTGTGATGAATCTTCACGAATACCAGTCGAAGCGCATCTTCGCCGACTACGGCGTGCCGGTGCCAGCCGGCAAGGTCGCGTCGACAGAGGCAGAGGCCGTCGCCGCAGCTGGCGAGCTCGCCGGCCCGGTCTGGGTCGTGAAGGCGCAGGTGCATGCGGGCGGCCGCGGCAAGGCGGGGGGCGTGAAGCTTTGTCGCTCGGCCGCCGAAGTCGGGAGTGCGGCCGCGGCGATGCTCGGCGAGCGCCTCGTGACCCCCCAGACCGGTCCCGCAGGCCTGCCGGTCGAACGCGTCTATGTCGAGTCAGGCAGCGTGATCGATCGCGAGCTGTATCTCAGCCTGTTGCTCGACCGCGAGCGCAGCCGAATCGCGTTCGTCGCCTCGATGGCGGGTGGCATGAACATCGAGGAAGTCGCGGCGAAATCGCCGGAGCGGATCCTGCGTGTGGACGTCGATCCCGCGGCAGGACTGCAGGGGTTTCAATGCCGTCGCCTCGCATATGGCCTCGGGCTCGCTGGCGGGCAGGTCGTGGAGTTCGAGCGCATTGCCCGCGCCTTGTACCGGCTCTACCTGGAGCGCGATCTCTCGTTGGTCGAAATCAACCCGTTGATCGTCACCCAGGACGGCAAGCTGGTCGCGCTCGACGCCAAGGTCAACGTCGACCAGAACGCACTGTTCCGCCAGCCGGAACTGGCCGCGCTCCGGGATCCGGCGCAGGAGGACCCGCTGGAGCGCGAGGCGACCGAGCACGAGCTCAACTATGTCGCCCTCGACGGCGACATCGCATGCATGGTCAATGGCGCCGGCCTCGCGATGGCGACCATGGATCTCATCAAGCTGCAGGGCGGCGAACCCGCCAACTTTCTCGACGTCGGCGGGACCGCAACCGCGGAGCGAGTCGCCGCGGCATTCCGGCTGATCCTCTCCAACGAGCGGGCCCGCGCGGTGCTCGTCAATATCTTCGGCGGCATCGTGCGCTGCGACGTCATCGCGGAAGGAATCATCCGGGCGGTGCGGGAGACAGGCGTGCGCGTGCCGGTGATCGTGCGCCTCGAGGGCACGAACGCCGACAAGGCACGCACGCTCCTGGCGGCCAGCGGGCTCTCTATTACAGTTGCCAGCGACGTCGCCGATGCCGCCGAAAAAGCCGTCCGGCTCGCGCGCCGGAGCGGTGCGCGATGAGCATCCTCGTCAACAAGAGAAGCCGCGTGATCTGCCAGGGCTTTACCGGGAAGCAGGGCACGTTTCATTCGGAACAGGCGATTGCATACGGGACAAACCTGGTCGGCGGCGTGACGCCGGGGCGCGGCGGCACGACCCACCTCGAGCGGCCGGTCTTCGACACGGTGCATGACGCGGTCGCCAGGACGCGCGCGGATGCCAGCGTGATTTACGTGCCCGCGCCGTTTGCGGCGGACGCGATCCTCGAGGCTGCGGACGCCGGCATCCGCCTGATCGTCTGCATAACCGAGGGCATTCCCGTCAACGACATGGTGCGCGTGAAAGCCTCGCTGCGGGGCGGGAGAAGCCGGCTCGTCGGCCCAAACTGCCCGGGCGTCATCACGCCGGGTGAGTGCAAGGTCGGCATCATGCCGGGGTTCATCCACCAGCCGGGCCACGTCGGAATCATCTCGCGCTCGGGGACGCTCACATACGAGGCGGTATTCCAGACGACGAGACTTGGTCTCGGGCAATCGAGCTGCGTCGGCATCGGAGGCGACCCGGTGCGCGGCATGAATTTCATCGACGTGCTCGCGCTGTTCGAAAAAGACCGCAAGACTGCCGGCATCATCATGGTCGGGGAGATTGGCGGCAGCGACGAGGAGCATGCCGCGGACTACATCCGCCGTCACGTCTCGAAGCCGGTCGTCGCCTACATTGCGGGAGTGACCGCGCCCGCGGGCAAGCGCATGGGCCACGCCGGCGCGGTCATCGCGGGCGGGAAGGGCACGGCGGCGGACAAGTATGCGGCGCTCGAAGCCGCCGGGGTGCGCACGGTCCGTTCGCCCGCGGAACTCGGCTCTGCGATGAAGAAGGCCCTCGTCGCCAGCCGGCGCCCCAGGCCGAAGCGCAGGCGTTGACGCGAATCGCCCTTGCGCAGGTCAATCCGACGGTCGGCGACGTGCCGGGTAACGCCGACCGCATCGTTGCCGGCCTGCGCGAGGCCCGTGAGCTGGGCGCCGCGCTCTTGGTCACGCCGGAACTTGCGCTTTCGGGCTACCCGCCCGAGGACCTGCTGTTCCACCGCGGTTTCCGGCGCCGCATCGAGGAGTCGCTCGCGCGGCTGGCGGAGGCGGCCGCGGGCATCGATCTCCTGGTTGGCTATCCGGAATACGCCGATGGCACCCTCTACAACAGCGCGGCCTGGCTGAAGGGCGGGCGCAGGATCGCGAATTACCGCAAGCAACGGCTGCCGAACTACCAGGTCTTCGACGAGAAGCGCTATTTCACGGCCGGCGAGTCGAGTGTCGTAGTCGAGATCGAGGGCCTCGCAGTCGCGCCGCTCATCTGCGAGGACGTCTGGCACCCGGAGGTGACCGCGGCGGCGAGGCAGGCGGGTGCCGCGCTCTGCGTCGCGCTCAATGCGTCGCCCTACCAGCAGGGCAAGCAGGCCGAGCGCCAGTCGGCAATTGCCGCGCGGGCGCGGGAGAACGGGCTGCCGTTCATCTACGTGAACCTGGCCGGCGGGCAGGACGAACTGGTGTTCGATGGCAGTACGTTCGCGGTGGACAGGGACGGCCGCGTCGTGCACCGCGCGCCGGCTTTCGAAGCGTCGCTTTCCACGGTCGATGTCGTCGAGGCCGAGAAGGGCATGGACATCGAGCCGGAGAGCCTTGCGCCATTGCCTGCGGGCGAGGAAAGCGTCTGGCGCGCAATCGTTCTCGGCGTCCGCGACTACGTGAACAAGCACCAGATCGGCGGCGTCGTCATCGGCCTCTCGGGCGGCGTGGATTCCGCCGTCGTGCTCGCCCTCGCCTGCGACGCCCTCGGGGCGGAACGCGTGCACGCGGTCATGATGCCCTCACGGTTCACGTCGAGCATGTCGGAGAAGGACGCCGCCGCGATGGCCCGCTCGCTCGGTGTCCGCTATTCGGTGATCCCGATCGAGGGCATGTTCCGGGCGGCGCTCGCGGCGCTCGAGCGCGAATTCAGGGGCCTCGCCCCGGACGCGACCGAGGAAAATATCCAGGCGCGCTGCCGCGGCACGCTGCTGATGGCGATCTCCAACAAGACCGGGCGCATGGTGCTCACGACCGGCAACAAGAGCGAGATGTCGGTCGGCTATGCGACGCTCTACGGCGACATGGCGGGCGGCTTTGCCCCGATCAAGGATTGCAGCAAGACACTCGTCTGGCGGCTTGCACGCTGGCGGAATGGCCAGTCGCCCGTGATTCTCGAACGCATGATCGAACGGCCGCCGACCGCGGAGCTGCGCGAGAACCAGTTCGATTCGGACAGCCTGCCGCCCTACGACGTGCTCGACCCGATCCTCGAGGCATTCATCGAGGACGATCGCTCGGTGGACGAGATCGTGGGAATGGGCTACGAGCGGGCGACCGTGACGCGCGTGCTCGAGCTGGTGAAGCGCAGCGAGTACAAGCGCCGCCAGGCACCGCCGGGCGTCCGGGTCAGCGGCCGCGCCTTCGGCCGCGACTGGCGCTACCCCATCACATCCGGTTACCGCCCCGGCGAATCCTAGAACCAGGCCGCAAGGGGGACGTTCCCCGTCAGCACGGCCAGCCTCGCGTGTCCACCGTCGTTTCGCTGAAGAGGAGCGTCCCCTCCGACGGCGGCGCGAACGAGCAGAGTTCCCCGGTGCGCCGTTGGCGCTCGTTCTTCACCAGAACGGCCACCAATCCTTCTTCGCGTGCTTCTCTGCCTTGGCATTCGGGTAGTTGAGCGCGAACACTTCCTGCGAGCGCTGGGCGAGGTCATTGAGCCCGAGCCCCTGGTAGGCGGTGATCATGATCTCGAGCGCCTGCCTGATCGCCGGCGCGCCGTCGTAGTTCTCGACGCAGTAGCGCGCGCGGTCGATCGCGGCCACGTAGGCCTGGCGCTTCAGGTAATGGTCCGCGACAAAGACCTCGTAATCCGCGAGGCGGTTGCGCAAGAAGATCATGCGCTGGCGGGCGTCGTGCGCGTAGATACTGTCCGGGTGCTGCTTGATCAACTGGTCGAAGGCGTCGAACGCGCGCCGCACGTCCTGCGGCGGGCGCTCGTTGAGGTCCGTGTGAAACCAGCGCTCGAGGAAATTCGGCGATCGCTCGAAGTACACGAGGCCGCGCAGGTACATCGCGTAATCCACGCGCGGATGGGTCGGGTTCTCGCGGATGAACTGGTCAGCCGCGTCCACGGCCGATTCCTGCTCGCGGCTGCGGTAGTAGGCGTAAATGATGTCGAGCCGCGCCTGGCGCGCTTCGTCGCTGAACGGGTAGCGTGCATCGAGCGCTTCGTAATAGCGTACGGCTCCGCGGTAATCGCCGCCGAGCAGCAATTTGTTGGCCTTCTCGTACATGCGCCCGGGCTGCAGTTGCTCCGCAGCGCGCTCCTTGTACCCGCAGCCGGCGACTGCAAGCGCGCTGCACGCGACGAGGATGACGCGCGCCATCATTCTGGATGGATGCAAAGGACTGGACCCCGACTGTTGATCCGACGCAGTATACCGGCAAAAGACAGTTTCCGACCCGCATGAGTTCCACCCGTCACCAACGCAAACTGCGGCTGCCGCCGCTGGCGGCCGGCCGCCGCCTCGATCAGGCGCTCGCCGAGGCCCTGCCTGAGTTCTCGCGGTCGAGGCTGAAGCGCTGGATCGACGACGGACAGTTACATGTCGACGGTCGCGTTCCGCGCCCGCGCGACATCGTGGCGGGCGGCGAGCATGTTGTTCTTGACGCCCCGGACGAGGATGCGGTGGCACCCATCGCCCAGGACATCGAGTTGTCCATCGTTTTCGAGGACCGGGACGTCATCGTGGTCGACAAGCCGGCCGGCCTCGTTGTTCATCCCGGCGCCGGGAATCCCGACCGGACGCTGCAGAACGCGCTGCTCGCATACGACCGCAAGCTCGCAAAGCTGCCTCGCGCGGGGATCGTGCACCGGCTCGACAAGGACACGACTGGGCTCTTGATCGTGGCGCGCAGCGAGACTGCGCGCATCAAGCTCACCGAGGCGCTGGCTGCGCGACTGATTCACCGCGAGTATCAGGCCGTCTGCGTCGGCGTGATGACGGCGGGCGGCAAGGTCGACGCACCTATCGACCGGCACCCGGTTGACCGGTTGCGCATGAGCGTGCGCTCGAGCGGCCGCGAGGCGGTCACGCACTACCGCGTGATCGAGCGATTCCGCAGCCACACCTGGGTGCGCGTGACGCTCGAGACCGGCCGTACGCACCAGATCCGGCTGCATCTCTCGCATGCGGCTTATCCGCTGGTGGGTGACCCGGTCTACGGGCGGAGGCTCGCAATTCCCCGCGCCGCGACGCCGGCGCTCGCCGACGCGTTGCGCGGCTTTCGCCGCCAGGCATTGCATGCCTCGAAGCTTGCGTTTCCCCATCCACGGGACAGTCACGCGATGGATGTCGAGGCGCCCCTGCCCGCGGACCTTCGTGCGCTCATCGTGGCGTTGAAGAGCGATCGTGGCGCGGCCGGAGCCGCATGACGGCGCCCGGATTTCTACGGCCTGACTGGCCGGCGCCGCCGGGCGTGCGCGCGGCGATGATGACTCGAAACGGCGGCATAAGCCGCGGACCCTTCGCCTCCCTCAATCTCGCCGGCCACGTCGGCGACGACGATTCGGCCGTCGCTGAGAATCGCAGGCGGCTGGTCTCGGCGTTCGAGCTTCCGTCGCAGCCCGCCTGGCTCGAGCAGGTGCACGGTATCGAAGTCGCGGTACTGCCCGGGACGCGCACGGGACCGGCGGACGCCGCCGTGACGTTCACGCCGGGGGCCGTCTGCGCCGTGCTCGTGGCGGATTGCCTGCCCGTCTTTCTCACGAGCCGGGACGGAGATCGCGTCGGCATTGCGCATGCGGGCTGGCGCGGGCTGGCCGCCGGCGTCGTGGAGGCCGCGGTCGCCGCACTCGACTGCGAGCCGGCGAATCTTATCGCCTGGCTCGGTCCGTCGATCGGGCCCGCCGCCTTTGCGGTCGGCAGCGAGGTGCGTACCGCGTTCGTCGCGCGCGACGCCGGAGCAGCCGCCGATTTCCGGCCGGGCGTCGAGGGGCGCTGGCTCGCGGACCTGCCGGCGCTGGCGCGGCGAAGGCTGGCCGCATCGGGGGTCGGCACCGTGCTTGGCGGCGGACTTTGCACGTTTTCGGACCCTCAACGCTTCTATTCTTACCGTCGCGACGGAGTGACCGGCCGCATGGCTGCACTCGCCTGGCTGGCCTAAGGTAGGCTGTCGCTCGTGTCGCCGCTTGCATCCATCCTGTTCCTGACTGGCGCGTGTGGCGCCCTGTCGGCGCTGATCGCCGGTGGATTCATGGTGCTGCCGGCGAAGCGCCGGCAGGCGCTCCTGCCTCACCTCGTCAGCTTCGCGACCGGCGCATTGCTCGGCGCGGCCCTGCTCGCGCTCCTGCCGCATGCCTTCGAATCCGGCGCCCCCGCGCACGGCGTCGGCATCGCGCTTGCGGTCGGCATCATCGCTTTCTTCGTCCTGGAGAAAATGGTGCTTTGGCGACACTGTCACGTGGACGCCTGCGAGGCGCATGGACCCCAGGACCACCATCGTGACCGCGCCTCGGCAATCATGATCCTGTGGGGTGACGGCTTCCACAACGCCCTGGACGGCGTGCTGATCGCCGCCGCCTTCCTGACCAACCCGCATCTCGGCGTCGTCACGACGGTCGCCGTGTTTGCACACGAGATCCCGCAGGAGGTGGGTGACCTCGCCATTCTCCTGAATGGCGGCATGTCGCGCTCGCGTGCGCTGTGGCTGAACGTCGCGGTGAGCCTGACTTCGATGGTGGGGGCGGTCGTCGCCTGGTATCTGTTGGCGCAGGCGCTCCAGTGGCTTCCGTATGCGTTGGCGCTTGCTGCGGCCAGTTTCCTGTACATCGCGGTGGCCGACCTCATTCCCGGTCTTCACCGCCGCGTCGACGCGCGCACTTCGATCCAGCAGGTTGTTCTCATCGCCGTCGGCATCCTCGTCATCGGGGTGACCCACGAGTTTGCGCACTGACGGTGTTCAGCCGCTGTCACGAGCCACTCGCGGCCGGGAACCCGGCTCGCTCGTTCCGCCGGAACTTGGTCACTCGCTCGCCCGGGTGCCCCGGCGGGCGAAGCCCGTACGCGGGAAGCCGTGTCTAGCTGTTGAGCCGCAACGCTTCGCGCAATCCGATGAGAACGAGTTCCGGGATGTGCGCGTCGAACAGGTTCTCGTCCTCGAAGAGCCGGGCGAAGCCGCCGGTGCCGACGAGTACCGTGGGCTTGCCCGAGAAGTACTGCGAACGCACTTCGGCGCAGAGATGCTTCAGGACCGCGATGTTGCCGAAATAAAGCCCCGACTGGATGCTCTCGACCGTCGACCGTCCGAGCAGCTCCGGCGGTTTCCTGATCTCGACCTTGGGAAGCCGCGCGGTGCGCGCGTCCAGGCTTTCCATTGCGAGCCTGAGGCCCGGCAGGATTACGCCGCCGAGGTAATCGCGGTCCTCGGTCAGGGCGTCGATCGTCGTCGCCGTGCCGAAGTCCACGATGATCGCGTTCTTGCCGGGAAAGAGCTTGGCCGCGGCGATGGCGCCGGCAATCCGGTCGCTGCCGACCTCGAGCGGGTTGCGATAGCGGATCTTGAGCCCGGTGCGCACGCCAGGCTCCAGCAGGAAGGGCCTGAGCGCGAAATACTTCATGCTGGCGTTTCGAACCGAGTGCACCATGTCCGGCACCACCGAGCAGATCGCGACCGCCGTGATGCGTTCCGGGTCGACGTCGTTCTCGCGCAGCACCTGGCGACAGAAGAGGCCGAATTCGTCGGAAGTGTTTTCGGCGCGGGTGGCGCGCCGGAACTGCAGGCAAAGGCGATCGTCGTCGAATACGCCGCCGAAAATCTGGCTGTTGCCGATGTCCAGGACAAGGATCACCGGGTGCCTCCCTTGAGTTCGCCCTCGAGCAGGCCGGCGAGCGCTGTGGCCAGCTTCGAGCGACCGACATATCGCCGCACGCGGCTGCTGCCGTTTTCATGGACGAAAAAGACGTGCTCCTCGCCCAGCGTCAATGTGGATACGTCGTTCTGCACCACGAAGCGGGCGCGGCTGCGCTTCAAAAGCTCGCGGGCCGCACGCGCCTGGGCGCCGGCATCCGGCTCGTGCGTCAGCTTGAAGCCGACGAGGATCAGGTTCGGGTTGCCGGCGTAGCCGAGGATCCTGTCGATGATTTTCGGCGTCGGCTGGAGCTTTACCGCGAATTCCTGGCCGGACTCGATCTTCGCTTCGGGGGTCGGATCGACGATTGCGAAATCGCCGACGGCGGCAGCGTGGAGCACGGCAACACAGGCGCTGTCGCGGGTGAGGCGGCGGATGGCCGCGTCGAGCGAGGCGTGGTCGGTGAAGGTTTCGCGCCGCGCGACGCCGCTCGCCTGCGCCGAATCGACACCCGCGACGTGGGTGACCTCGAAGCCCCGGGCGGCGAGCGCTTCGCAGATCGCGGCGCCGGTGCGCCCGCTGCTCAGGTTGGATATGAAACGGACGCTGTCGATCGGCTCCCGCGTCGCGCCCGAAGTGACGATCACTCTCATCGCGGCGCCCCCAGCGACTTCATGACGAGCTTTTCCAGTTCTTCGACCTCGAGCAGCCGGCCTTCGCCTTGCTCGCCGCAGGCGAGCCGACCGTCGCCGACCGGCAGCAGTTGCGCGCCAAAGCCGGCCAGCCGCTCCCGCGACGCGCGGGTTGCCGGATGGTCCCACATCGTCGCGTTCATCGCGGGTGCGATGAGGTAGGGCTTGGCGCCGATCTCCCAGGCGAGGAAGAGGGCCCCGATCGGATCTTCGGCAAGTCCCGCCGCGAGGCGGTTCAGCGAGTTCGCCGTGGCCGGGCAGAGCAGGGCGAGGTCGGCCCAGCGCGCGAGACGGATGTGGTCCATCGTACGTCCCGCCGAGTAGAGATCAGTGAATGGCGCGCGGCCCGTCAGGCCCTCGAGCGTCGCCGCGCCGACGAATCGCAGCGCGCCTGCGCTCGCGACCGTCTGCACCGCGAAGCCGCGCTTCACCAGGCGCGATATCAGCTCGCAGGCCTTGAAGCACGCGATGGAGCCGGTGAGCTGGACCAGGAGATGGGGTGCGCCGTCATTCGACATTGTCGATGAGCCTCACGTGACCCAGGTGCACGGCCGCCAGCCGGCGGCCGCCGTGGTCGGCGACGTAATCCACCCGAAAACCCTCGCGGGCCAGGGCCGCCGCGGCCTGGGCGGTCGGGTGGTGCGCGGCAACGCTCTCTGCAAGCAGGCGGCGAAACGCAGGCGCCCGCGCGCGTTCCGCCGGCGTGAGCAAACGGTTGCGCGAGCTCATGGCGAGCCCGTCGGGCTCGCGCCGGGTCGGGCAGCGCACGATTTGCGTGTCGAGGAAGAACGCCTCGACGAGTCCCTCGACCAGTTCGAGCTGCTGGAAGTCCTTCTCGCCGAAATAGGCGCGCTGCGGCTTTGTGAGCAGGAGCAGCTTCAGCACGACCGTCAATACGCCGTCGAAATGGCCGGGACGTGCGGCGCCCTCGAGCTCGAGACTCAGGCGGTTTTCGGTCACGCGGTAGCGATAGCCGTCCCGGTAGATGTCCTTTGCGCGCGGCAGGAAGACGAGGTCGCAGTCCGTCCCCCGCAGCAGTTCGAGGTCCTGTTCCACCGTGCGCGGATAGCGCTCGAGGTCTGCGGAATCGTTGAACTGGGCCGGGTTCACGAAGATGCTCACCCAGCCGCGGGCATTCTCGGCGACGGCGCGGCGCACCAGCGAAAGGTGCCCTTCATGCAATGCGCCCAGGGTCGGCACGAAGCCCGTAGCGCCCGCGCCGCGCGCCCCGCACGCCGTGACGAGGTCGGCGACCGTTTCGACGATCTTCACGCGTCGTAACTCTCGGCTGCCGCCGGGAAGGCACCCTGCTTGACGTCGCGGTCGAATCGGTCGACGGCGTCACGTACCTGGACGAAACCGTCGAGGTAAGTGCGCAGGAACTTGGGACGATGGCCGTTCGACAAGCCCAGCAGGTCCTGGAGCACAAGCACCTGCCCGTCGCAGCCGGCGCCCGCGCCGATGCCGATGGTCGGTATGGCAAGCGAGCGCGTGATGCGCGACGCAAGCGTGGAGGGTACGCATTCGAGCACGAGGGCGAAACAGCCAAGCGCCTCAAGCTGCTTCGCCTCCTCGACGATCCGCGCGGCGTCGTCCTCGGAGCGGCCCTGGACGCGGAAGCCCGCAAGCGCGTTGACTGACTGCGGCGTGAGGCCGAGATGCCCCATGACCGGCACGCCCGACCCGGTGATCGCCGCGATCACGTCCTCGTGGCCGGCGACGCCCTCAAGCTTCACGGCCTGGGCACCCGCACGCATCATCGCGGCGACCGCGTCGAGCGCCGCCGGCACGCCCTTGCGGAAGGAGAGAAAGGGCAGGTCGGCGATCAGGAACCGCGTCGGCGCGCCGCGTCGGACCGCGGCCGTATGCAACGCCATCAGGTCCACCGTGGCGGCGAGCGTATCCATGTGGCCGTGCATCACCATTGCCGCGCTGTCGCCGACGAGGATGCAGTCGACGGCGGAGGCCTCGAGCACCCGCGCGAGACTCGCGTCGTAGCAGGTGACCATGGAAATCTTGCGACCGGAGGACTTGGCCGCCGCGAAGTCGAGGACCGATTTCATGTGCGTTCCCTCCCGGCAGCCGCAATGAACGCCTGGTAGACATTTGCGAGCGCCGTGCCATCGAGCGCTTCGAGATGCGACTGGATCGTTTCGGTATCGCCGCGCGCGACCGGCCCGGTCAGCGCGCCGTCCCTGGATGCGATCACGTTTTCGATGATGCGCCGCGGATAGCTCGCGAGCGCCTCGCGCGGGGCGCCGAAGCGGCCCGTCATCGCCGCGAAGAATTCTCGCCACAGCACCGCCGTGAATCCGCCCGCCAGCGCGCAGAGCGCATGGTAATAGGGCTTGTCCTCGCTCTTCAGCGGGTAGCAGGGGTTGGTCAGGCGCGGAAACAGTGCCCGAAACTCCGCGACCGGCTCGGGATGGGCGGCGTCGTGATCGACAAAGACCGGGATGTCGCGGTAGAAAGCGGGCTCGTAAAGGGTCGTACCAAAGCTCATGAGCGGGTGGGCACCAAAGGCGCCCGCGAATGTGCGCCCGCCGCAGAAGTGGACGTAGCGCCGGTCGTCGAGCCCCTCGGCGCGCAGCCGGGCCATGACCGGCGCGATGGCGTCGTCCGAGACCGCGAGCAGAATCGTCGGGCAGTCTGCCAATGCATCAGGGGCGACGGTTCCTTGCACGCCATTGCTGCGGGCATGCCGGCGCGACCACAGCATCCAGGGGATGCCGAGGCTGGTGAAATAGTGGCGCCAATGCCGGGAAAGTCGGCCATCGCCGACGAAACCGTAGGGCGATGGCCCGGAGTCCGGGCGGTCAGCGGGTACCTGTCCCATGGATCAAGTCCCAGTCGTCAGTTTCAGGGCTCATCGGTCGCGGCCGCCCGGGGGCGGTCCGCGCCCGCTCACTTTAATCGATTGCCCGAACCGTGCAAAAAGCGCTTAAATTCACGGTCTTACAGGTTGAATCGGCCGCTACCGGCCCCATGACCGGGGCAGGCAGATTTCCAGGTCAGCTTCATGCGCATGGATCGCTTGACATCGAAGTTCCAGCTCGCGCTCGCGGACGCGCAATCGCTCGCCGTGGGCCGTGACCAGCAGTTCATCGAACCCGCCCACCTCATGCTCGCACTCCTCGACCAGGAGGGCGGCAGCGCGCGCCCGCTGCTCGACCGAGCCGGCGCCAATGTCAACCTGCTTCGATCGCGCCTGCTCGAGCAGCTCGGGCGCATTCCGACGGTGGAGGGCTCGGCCGGCGAGGTGCATCCGTCGAACGACCTCGTCAAGATCCTGAACGTCACCGACAAGCTCGCGCAAAAACGCGGCGACAAGTTCATCTCGAGCGAGTTGTTCGTGCTCGCAGCCTGCGAGGATCGCGGCACGCTCGGCCGCATCCTGAAGGATTCCGGCGCTGTCCGGGGCGCCGTCGACAAGGCCATTGACGACCTCCGCGGCGGCGAGAAAGTGGACGATGCGAATGCCGAAGAACAGCGTGGCGCGCTCGAGAAGTACACGCTTGACCTCACCGCGCGCGCGTCGCAGGGCAAGCTCGATCCCGTGATCGGCCGGGACGACGAGATCCGTCGCACCGTGCAGGTGCTCCAGCGCCGCACCAAGAACAATCCGGTGTTGATCGGCGAGCCGGGCGTCGGCAAGACGGCCATCGTCGAGGGTCTCGCCCAGCGGATCGTCAATGGCGAGGTGCCCGAGGGACTCAAGAACAAGCGCATCCTTGCGCTCGACATGGGTGCGCTGATTGCCGGAACGAAATTCCGGGGCGAGTTCGAGGAAAGGCTCAAGGGTGTGCTCAACGATCTTGCGAAGCAGGAAGGCCGTGTCATTCTCTTCATTGACGAGCTGCACACGATGGTTGGAGCGGGCAAGGCTGAAGGCTCGATGGATGCCGGCAACATGCTGAAGCCGGCCCTTGCTCGCGGCGAGCTTCACTGTGTCGGCGCGACCACGCTCGACGAATACCGCAAGTACATCGAGAAGGATGCGGCGCTCGAGCGCCGCTTCCAGAAGGTGCTGGTGAACGAGCCATCGGTCGAGGACACGATCGCGATCCTGCGCGGCCTGAAGGAGCGCTACGAGGTCCACCATGGCGTCGACATCACGGACCCGGCCATCGTCGCGGCGGCGACGCTTTCGCACCGCTACATCAGCGATCGCCAGCTGCCCGACAAGGCGATCGACCTGATCGACGAGGCGGCGGCCCGCATCCGCATGGAAATCGACTCCAAGCCGGAGGCAATGGACCGCCTCGAGCGGCGGATCATCCAGCTCAAGATCGAGCGCGAGGCGCTCAACAAAGAGGACGACGAGAGTTCGAGGAAGCGGCTTGGCCAGCTCGAGACGACGCTGGCCGGCCTCGAGCGCGAATTTGCCGACCTCGAGGAAATCTGGAAGGCCGAAAAGGCCGCCCAGCAGGGCGCCGCGCACATCAGGGAGGAACTCGAGCGCGCGAGACTGGAGCTCGAGGCCGCGCGCCGCGCCGGCGACCTTGGTCGCGCGGCGGAACTCCAGCATGGCGTGATCCCTAAGCTCGAGACGCGGCTTGCGGATGCCCACCAGGCAGAGTCGAAAGCGCCGCAGCTCGTCCGCACCGAGGTCGGCGAGGAGGAGATCGCCGAGGTCGTCTCCAAGTGGACCGGCATCCCGGTCTCCAAGATGCTCGAAGGCGAACGCGACAAGTTGTTGCATATGGAAAATTCCATCGCGAAACGCGTCGTCGGCCAGGGCGAGGCCGTGCGCACCGTCTCGGACGCGATCCGCCGCTCGCGCGCGGGGCTCGCGGACCCGAACCGGCCAAACGGCTCTTTCCTGTTCCTCGGCCCGACCGGCGTCGGCAAGACCGAGCTGTGCAAGGCGCTGGCCGAGTTCCTCTTTGACACCGAAGACGCGCTCATCCGCATCGACATGTCCGAGTTCATGGAGAAACATTCGGTCGCACGGCTCATCGGCGCGCCGCCAGGCTATGTCGGATACGAAGAGGGCGGCTACCTGACCGAGGCAGTGCGCCGCCGGCCGTATTCCGTGATCCTGCTCGATGAGATCGAAAAGGCGCACGCCGACGTATTCAACGTGCTGCTCCAGGTGCTGGACGACGGCCGCCTGACGGATGGCCATGGCCGCACGGTCGATTTCCGCAATACCGTCGTCATCATGACCTCGAACCTCGGCTCGCAAGTGATCCAGGAGCTTTCGGGCGAAGACAACTACGACCAGATGAAAAAGGCGGTGCTGGAAATCGTCAGCCAGCACTTCCGGCCGGAGTTCATCAACCGGATCGACGACATCGTCGTATTCCACCCGCTCGGGCGCGAACACATCCGGCGCATCGTCGAGATCCAGACCGGTTACCTGCGCCGCCGGCTCGCGGAGCGCGACATCCGGATCGAGCTTGACACCCGGGCCCAGGACCTCCTCGGCGAGGCCGGCTTCGACCCGGTGTACGGCGCGCGTCCGCTCAAGCGCGCGATCCAGCAGCAGCTGGAAAACCCGCTCGCGCAGAAGATCCTCGCGGGCGAGTTCGGCCCGGGCGACACCATCAAGGTGGCCGCGAAGGACGGCGCGCTGGTTATGCGAAAATAGCCGGTGAGGGGACTCGCCGATGCCGTTTTATGAATACCAGTGCGCTGCCTGCGGGCATCACCACGAGGAGCTCCAGAAAGTATCGGACCGGCCGCTGCGCAAGTGCCCGGCATGCGGCCGCCTCAGGCTCTGCAGGCTCGTTTCGGCACCGGTCTTCCGCCTGAAGGGCGGCGGCTGGTACGAGACCGACTTCAAGAACGACAAGGAATCGCAGCGCAACATCGCCGGCGAGAAAGAACCCGCCGCTGGCGAAGCCGCCCCTGCCGGGAAGGCGAAGGACGAGAAGCCCGATGCCAAGCCGGCCGAGAAGAAAGCCGAGGGTGAAACGGCTCCCAAGCCCGCTGCCGAGGCGAAGAAACCCAAGGCTGCCAGGCTGAAAACCGCTCGCCATCGCCGCCCGGCGCGCCGCTAGTCGCCGGTTGCCACGGCCGCCGCCCCGCACGTAACATCGCCCGCTTTGTCCATGCGCACACACTACTGCGGCGAAATCGGCGAATCCCTGGCGGGCCGCACCATCGAGGCGGCTGGCTGGGTGCATCGCCGCCGCGATCACGGTGGCGTCATCTTCGTCGACCTTCGCGACCGTTCGGGACTGCTCCAGGTCGTCTTCGACCCCGACACGCCGGCCGCCTTCAAGGCCGCCGAGCACCTCGGCCGCGAGTTCTGCATCCAGGTGCAAGGCAAGCTGCGCCCGCGGCCGGCCGGCACGGTGAATCCGAACCTGCCCTCGGGGCAGGTGGAACTCCTCGCCTCGAAGCTCGTCGTGCTGAATCCGTCCGCGACGCCGCCATTCTCGCTCGACGAGGAAGTCGGCGAGGAGCTGCGCCTCAAGCATCGCTACATCGACTTGCGCCGCGACGTGATGCAGGAGCGGCTCCGCCGCCGCCACGCGATCACCCGCGCCATGCGCGAATACCTCGACGATCGCCAGTTCGTCGACATCGAGACGCCGATGCTGACGAAAGCGACGCCCGAGGGCGCGCGCGATTACCTTGTGCCCTCACGGACGCATCCCGGCAAGTTCTTCGCGCTGCCGCAGTCGCCGCAGATATTCAAGCAGTTGCTGATGATGAGCGGCTTCGACCGCTACTACCAGATCGTGCGCTGCTTCCGGGACGAGGACCTGCGGGCCGACCGCCAGCCCGAGTTCACGCAGCTGGACGTCGAGACCTCGTTCCTGGCCCAGGACCAGGTCATGGCGCTGATGGAAGGGCTGATACGCCACGTGTTCTCGCGCGTGCTGAAAGTCCAGCTGCCGGACCCGTTCCCGCGCCTGACTTACGCGGATGCCATGCGCCGCTTCGGCACCGACAAGCCGGACCTGCGCGTGCCGCTCGAGCTGGCCGACGTCGCGGATCTCGTGCGCGACTCGGACTTCAAGGTCTTCGCAGGGCCGGCCGGCGACCCGGAGGGGCGGGTCGCGGCGCTCTGCGTTCCGCGGGGCGGTGAGCTTTCCCGCAGGCAGATCGACGACTACACCGCGTACGTGGGCCGGCATGGGGCCCGCGGCCTCGCCTATATAAAGGTGAACGACCCAGGCAAGGGCCGCGACGGCCTGCAGTCCCCGATCCTGAAATTCCTCTCCGATGCCGCGGTCAAGGGCATCCTCGAGCGCACGCGGGCGGGAACCGGCGACCTCGTCTTTTTCGGCGCCGACAAGTCGAAGATCGTGAACGACGCGCTCAGCGCGCTCAGGCTCCAGCTCGGGCGCGACCTCGGCCTCGTCGAGTCGGGCTGGAAGCCGGCCTGGATCGTGGACTTCCCGATGTTCGAGTGGGACACGGAATCGAAGCGCTGGATGGCGATGCATCATCCCTTCACGTCGCCGGCGGATCCCGATGCCGCGGCCCTCACGGCAGACCCGAAGAACGCGCTCGCCCTTGCCTACGACATGGTGCTGAACGGTTCGGAAATCGGCGGCGGCTCCATCCGCATTCACCGCGAGGACATGCAGAGCGCGGTGTTCGACCTGCTCGGCATTTCGCGCGAGCAGGCCTCGCTGAAGTTCGGGTTCCTGCTCGAGGCGCTGCGCTACGGCGCGCCGCCGCACGGCGGCATTGCTTTCGGCCTCGACCGGCTTGCGATGCTGATGTCGGGTGCGGACAGTATCCGCGACGTCATCGCGTTCCCGAAGACGCAGTCGGCCTGGGACCCGCTCACGGACGCGCCTTCCGAGGCCGATGACGCACAGCTTGCGGAGCTGCACATCCGCGTGAAGAAACCGCCGGCGCCGACAGGCTGAACGCGAAATCCACCGCGGTCGTCGTGATTCACGGCCTGTGGCTCAACGGGCTGGAATTCTTCCTCCTGCGCCACCGGTTGCAGGGCGCCGGCTATGCACCGGCCGTGTTTCGCTACCCATCGACACAGGCGGCGCTCGGCGAGGTGACCGCGACGCTGGCCGGTCGACTGCGCGCTCTGGGCGGGCCGGTCCACGTGGTCGCACACAGCCTCGGCGGTCTCATCGCCCTTGAGACATTCGCGACGGAACCTGACCTGCCTCCGGGGCGGGTCGTCCTGCTCGGTACACCGGTGCAGGGCTCGCGGGCCGCTAAGGCGATTGCCGGCTGGTCATTCGGACCCCAGATCCTGGGCCCGCTTGCGGTCGAGGCGCTGACGCACCCGCTCGACCGCCGCTGGAACGGTCTGCGCGAAATCGGCGTCATCGCGGGATCGCGCTCGGCAGGCCTCGGGCGGCTTATCGCAAGCCTGCCGGAGCCGAATGACGGGACGGTCTGTGTGGACGAAACACGGCTTCCGGGAGCGGCGGCACATTGCGTACTTGATGTGAGTCACACCGGCATGCTGATTTCGGCCGCAGTCGCGGCATCAGCGGTAGAGTTCCTCGAGACAGGGTCCTTCGGACAGCCGTGAATGCGTGATTCCTTGAAGCATTGGCCGTGGTACGCGTTGCTCCTCTCGGTCTACCCGCTCCTGTACATTGCCGCTACAAATCCCGGCCAAGTCGACGGCGCCTCGTTCCTGCTCGTTCTCATCTCGGCGATCGCTGCGAGCGTGCTACTCCTCGTCGGGCTGCGCGCACTGCTCGGCAACTGGTTCCGTGCAGGGCTTGGCGTCGCCTGGTTCCTCGCCCTTTTCTTCAGCTACGGCCCGTTGAACGCCTGGTACGCAGGGCAGAGAGGCGATCCCGACGCGGAGCTGCTGACGTCGAGCTGGACCGGCGATCATCTGCAGCTCTTGCACTCGATCGTCTGGTTGCTCTTGCTCGCGCTCGGCTGGTCGTGGCTGCGCCGCCTGCGGCAACAGTCCGGCCGGCTGCCGATGGCGCTCAATCTGGTCTCGATCCTGCTGCTCGGCGTCGCGCTCCTGCAATGGATTTCGGGCCGGGACCGGTCGGATACAGCGGCCGGAACCGCTTTGACACAAGCCGCGGCGGCGCGCGATGCGCCCGACGTCTACTTCATCCTGCTCGACGGCTACGCACGCGCCGACGTGCTCGAAAAGTATTATGGATTTGACAACGGGGCATTCATCCGAGGCCTCGAGCGACGCGGCTTCCAGGTCGCTACGTCGAGCGAGGCGAACTACTACTGGACATTCCTGTCGCTCTCGTCGACCCTGAACATGGACTATCTCCCGGCGCTGCTCGGCGACACAATCGATCCGCTGGGCTCCGATCGGGAAAACACTTATCGCCTGCTGAGGGACAACCGCGCCGCGGCTTTCCTGAAGGCGCGCGGCTACCGCTTCGTTCACCTGCAATCGACCTGGGGCGGGACGAGCAGCAACCCGTATGCGGACGACTTCCTCCCCTGCGGCGGCGGCCTGTTCAGCGACGAGTACCTGCTTGCGGTTGCCGAAGTCACCTGGCTGCGTGCCCTCGGCTCGAGCGCATCGATGGATCTCGCCTCCTGCCACCTGCGTAATTTCGGGACGCTTGCAGGGCTTGCGCGAACACCCGGACCCAAATTCGTCTTCACGCACTTCGTCCCGCCGCATCATCCGTATCTTTTTGATCGCGAGGGCCGGGTCCTGCGCAATGCCAATCTGTCCAACCAGTTCGAGTTCCAGAAGCAGCTTTGGGAGAATCGCGGCGCCTACGTGGACCAGCTTGTCTTCGTCAGCCGGTCGATCGAAAAGGTGATCGACCAGTTGATCGCGGGATCGAGGCGCCCGCCGATTATTCTGCTGCTGTCCGATCACGGGCCGAACCTGCGCCGCGGCTACGCGGCTGACGAGCAACACCGGATCCGACTCGCCGACTTCTCCGCGGTCCTGCTGCCCGGCGCGGCGCCAGACCTGTTTCCCGAGGACGTCTCCAACGTCAACCTGCTTCGGATCGTCCTTGACGAAGCATTCGACGCGGGCTTTCCGCTGTTGCCGGACCGGCACTTCGTATCGTCCTTCGACCAGCCGTTCAACTTCACGGAAGTGGACCCTCGTGGCGTGCCGGTTGAGGCCGTGGCCGGCCCGGCGGACAATATGTGACGTAATCGGCGGGCGGCGCCTGGCGCCGGTGCTCTGATTCGGCATCGTCAAAGAGGTCAGGTCATGCGAATGGCGCCGAGAATCGGGATGTTTCGCCGGGTAGCGGCCGTGGCCGCCCTTTTCGCGGGCATCGTGGGACCCGCGCAGGCCTATATCGACCCAGGCACGGGCTCGATGCTGCTCCAGATGATCGGCGCCGGCGTTGCGGGCGCGATCTTCTATTTCCGCGAATTGCGCATCAAGGTCGTGTCGCTGTTTTCGCGACGCGAGGCATCCGCGGCCGAGGACAGTCCCGAGCCGCAGTCCGGCGAATCGCCGCATTGATCCCGGCCGCCGCGAGCCCGCGGTCGTTCCGCGATCCGGATGCCACCCTCATCGAGCATGACGGCCGCCTGATTCGCGCGGTGCGCGGGCATGCGCTGGATGACTTTCGGCGCATGCTCGAGGACCCGGTCGTGCGCAAGTGGATGGACGAGGGGCGCATCGTTCGTACGCGTCCGCTGCCCCGCATCGAGACACCGCCGCAGTTCGCCGACTTCGACGGCGAATGCTTCGAACACGAGCGCCTCGCATTCGTCAGCCAGCCGGCTGAATGGGCGCCCGAGATGCTGGCCGCCGCCGGTTCACTGACGCTCGAGCTCGCGCGCGCATTGCTGCCGCGCGGCTGGCAATTGAAAGACGCGACTCCTGCGAACGTGCTGTTTCGCAATGCCGAACCGGTATTCGTTGACTTGCCGTCTATCGTCGCGCGCGAGTCGGGCAGTTGCCTGTGGACCGCGCGTCACCAGTTCGAGACGAGTTTCCTGCTGCCACTCGTCGCTTCGGTCGAGGCGGGGTTGCCGGTGGCATGGACCCTTTTGAATCCCGTGTCCGGCCTGTCGCACGAAGCGCTCGCTGGCGTCCTCGGTGGGCGCCGCTGGCTGAAGCCGCGGCTCTGGCGCAGCGTCGCCCTGCCTGCCGCGCTCGCCGCGCGCGCAGCCGCGGCGGGTACGCCCCCGCCCGCAATGAGGGCTGCGAACGACCAGCAGGCGCGGTACATCCTCGGGCGCTCGCTCGCCGGGCTCGAGCGAGGGCTCGCGCGCTGTGTCATGAAGCTCGCGGCACGCAGTTCACACTGGCAGCGCTACACGACGACCCGCAGTCATTACGGCAGCGCGGACCTCGAGTCCAAGCGCCGCTTCATCACGGATGCGATCGCAGGTACGCGACCGCGGCGCACGCTGGATATCGGCGCGAACACCGGGGAGTACAGCGAGATTGCGGCGAGCCAGGGAGATGTCGTCGCGCTCGACATCGACGAGCGCTCGGTCGCATCGATCTGGGCGCGTGCACGCGCGGGCGGGCTGCCGATTCTGCCGCTCGTCGGCAACTTCGCCCGGCCGACACCAGCCCTCGGCTGGAGGAACCGAGAGCTGGAATCGCTGCTGGCCCGCGCGGCAGGCAGCTTCGACCTCGTGCTGATGCTCGCGGTCGTGCATCACTTGCGCGTTACCGAGGGTGTGCCGGTCGCCGAGCAGTTCGATGCGATCGCGGCGATCACGCGACGGCACCTGCTCGTCGAATACGTGCCCGTCACCGACCCGATGTTCGCGGCAATTGCGCGCGGCCGCGAGCCGCTGTATCCGGACTGCCTGCGGCCGGAATTCGAAACCACGCTTTTGGCCCGCTTCCAGATCGAGCGCCGCCACGAGCTCTCGAACGGGCGCGTGCTCTACCTCGCGCGCCGACGACTCGTCTAGTCTTGCAATGGGGCAGCTCCCCTTCAGCACCCCGCCATCAGTTTGGTTTTCGCAATCCTGTCGCTGAAGTGGACCGGTCCCTCCTTGCTACCGGTGCTGCTTCTCGAGCCTTTCCAGGTACGCCCTCGCACTCTCGATGACCTCTCGCGGCACGCCCGCCTTCTGGGCGACCTGCAGCCCGTAACTCTTGTTCGCCGGTCCGGGCTTGACCGCGTGCAGGAACACGATGCCATCGCGGTGCTCGGTGGCATCGAGGTGAACGTTCGCAATTGACGGGATCCCGTCCGCCAGCTCCGTCAGCTCGAAGTAATGCGTAGCGAACAGCGTGAAAGCGCGCAGCGTCCTGGCGATATGGCTCGCACAGGCGAAGGCGAGCGATAAGCCGTCGTAAGTGCTCGTGCCGCGGCCGATTTCGTCCATCAGCACGAGGCTCCGATCGGTCGCTGCATTCAGGATCAGGGCCGCCTCCGTCATCTCGACCATGAAGGTGGAACGGCCGCCCGCCAGGTCGTCGGATGCCCCGATCCGCGTGAAGATGCGGTCGAAAGGCCCGATCACGGCCCGCGTCGCGGGCACGAAGCTGCCGATGGAGGCCAGCACCAGGATCAGCGCGGCCTGACGCATGTAGGTGGACTTGCCGCCCATGTTGGGGCCGGTGATCACGAGCATGCGACGGCGATCGTCGAGCTCGAGGTCGTTCGGCACGAAGGGCTCGTCCAGCACGCGCTCGACGACAGGATGCCGACCGCCCTCGATCAGGAGACCCGGCTCGTCGGCGAGCACCGGCTCGACATAGCGCAGGCTCACGGCGCGCTCGGCGAGGTTCGCAAGCACGTCGGCCTGGGCGAACGCCGACGCCATGCGCTTGAGTGTGGCGAGTTCACCGGTCAGCCGATCGAGGAGCCCGTCGAACAATTCCCGCTCGCGCGCCAGCGCGCGGTCGCGGCTGCCGAGCACCTTGTCTTCGAACTGCTTGAGCTCCGGCGTGATGAAGCGTTCGGCGTTTTTCACGGTCTGGCGCCGCTGGTAGTCGGCCGGCGCCCGTTCCGACTGGCTGCGCGGCAGTTCGAGGTAGTAGCCGTGCACGCGGTTATAGCCGATCTTGAGCTGCGCAAGTCCCGTGCGGCGGCGCTCGCGTTCCTCGAGCTCGAGCAGGTGCCGGTCGGCGCCGGTCGCGATCGAGCGCAACTCGTCGAGTGTTGCATCGTAGCCGGCGGCAATGACGCCGCCTTCGCGCAGCAACGGTGGCGGCGAAGCGACGATCGCCCTTCTCAGGAGTCCGGAAAGCTCCGGCTGCGGCTCGAGATCCCGTGCAATGGTCCCGAGGAGCGGGTCGTCGAGGCCGGCGAGCGTGGAATCAAGCGCCGGCAGCTGATCGATCGCATCGCGCAACGCCGCCAGGTCGCGCGGCCGAGCCGAGCGCAATGCCACGCGCGCGAGCACGCGCTCCACATCGCCGGTGCCACGCAGGATCCCGTTCAACCCGTCGTAGCGGCCGTCCCGGATCAGCGCGGCAATGGCGGCGTAGCGGGCGTGCAGGGTCGCGCGCTCGCGCAGGGGCCGGCGGATCCAGCGGCGAAGTTCCCGCGCGCCCATCGAGGTCGCGGTGCGGTCGATCACGCCTGCAAGCGTCGCTTCTTCGCGGCCGGCAAGGCTCGTGTCGAGTTCGAGGTTGCGCCGGGTCGCGGCGTCCATGACCAGCGCCTCGTCGCGCGATTCCCGCGTGAGCGAGGTGATGTGCGGTAGCGAGCCTTTCTGCGTGTCGCGCGTATATTGCAGGAGAGCGCCCGCGGCGCCGATCGCGAGCGTCAGGTCCTCACAGCCGAACCCGGCGAGGTCCTGGGTGCCGATCTGTGCCGCGAGCGCGCGCTCGCCGGTATCGCCGAGGAAATGCCAGGGTGGCCGCTCGACGATGCGCGCACCCGCGGAGACCTGGACGCCCTCGGGCAGCAACAACTCCGCCGGCCGCAGTCGCTCGAGCTCGGCCGCGAGCGACTCATGCCCTTCGCCCTCGAGCACGCTGAATCGCCCGGCCGCGAGGTCGAGCCAGGCGAGGCCGAAGCGCGCACCGTCGACGGCGAGCGCCGCGAGCAGGTTGTCGCGGCGCGCATCGAGCAGCGCTTCGTCCGTCACTGTGCCGGGCGTGATGATGCGGACCACTTCCCGCGTGACCGGGCCCTTGCCCTTGCCGACTTCCCCGGTCTGCTCGCAGATCGCAACCGGTTCGCCCAGCCTGACGAGGCGCGCGAGATAGTTGTCGAGCTTATCGACCGGCACGCCCGCCATCGGGATCGCGGCACCGCCCGATTCGCCCCGCTGCGTCAGCACGATGTCAAGTAGACGCGAGCCCCTGCGCGCGTCGTCGTAGAAGAGCTCGTAGAAATCGCCCATGCGGTAGAACAGAAGGACATCCGGGTTCTCCGCCTTGAGGCGCAGGTACTGCTGCATCATGGGCGTGTGAGCCTCGAGGCCGGCGAAGAGCGGCGCGGTCCCGGGCGTCGTCTCGGAATTCCTCATTTGAGGCATTATGACGGCCCGGACAAGGGACGACACATGAGCATCGCGTACCAGGTGGACCAGGGCGTTGCCACGCTTACGATCGACCGCGTCGCCAAGAAAAACGCGATCACGGGCGAGATGTATCAGGAAATGGTCGACCGCCTCGGGCAGGCCGCGGCCGACCCGATGGTGCGAGCGGTCGTCTTCACGGGTGCCGGCGGTACGTTTACGGCCGGCAATGACCTCAAGGACTTTTCGAATCCGAAGTTTGCGCAGCTGGACTCGCCGGTTCTTTCGTTCATGCAGGGGCTGGCGGCCTTCGAGAAGCCTGCCATCGCCGCGGTCCAGGGCCTCGCGGTCGGCATCGGGGTCACGATGCTCCTGCACTGCGATCTCGTGTACGTCGCGGACGATGCGAAGTTTTCCATGCCGTTTACGAGCCTCGGTCTGGTGCCGGAATTCGCGTCGACACTGCTCCTGCCCCTGGTCGCGGGGCGCGTGCGGGCGGCCGAGAAGCTGTTGCTCGGCAAGCCTTTTGCGGCGGCCGACGCGGTCGCGATGGGCCTCGCCAACGCGGTGTTGCCTGCGTCGGACGTGCAGTCGCATGCCTTGACGATGGCCCGTGCCTTCAATGCCCTGCCGCCCGGGGCGGTGCGCGACACGAAGAAGCTGCTGCGCGAGGCACAGGCAGCGGCCGTGAAGGACGCAATTTTCCGCGAGGCTTCGTATTTCGGGCCGCGGCTCGCGGGAGCGGAAGCCCGCGAGGCGATTGCCGCGATCATCGAGAAGCGCTCGCCTGATTTCTCGAATTTCAGCTGACCCATGGCGGTACCGGGTGATGCAACGCTCGCGAAACTGGCCCGGGGTGTCGGGCGAGGCCTTCGATCGGCGGGCCTCTCGATCGCGACTGCCGAGTCCTGCACCGGCGGGCTGCTGGCCAAGTGCCTTACGGACATCGCGGGCAGCTCCGACTACTTCGAGCGCGGGTGGGTCACGTATTCGAATGCCGCAAAGCAGTCAGAGCTGGGAGTCGGCCCCGGATTGCTCGCCCGCCATGGCGCGGTGAGCGAGGCCGTGGCCCTCGCGATGGCGGCCGGCGCACTTCGGCGCTCGCAGGCGCGGGTTTCGGTCGCAGTCACAGGCATCGCGGGCCCCGGTGGCGCAACGGCGGGCAAACCCGCCGGCACGGTCTGGATTGCCTGGGGCCTGCGGCGGCAGGGCCGCCTGGAGCTCTTTGCCCGTTTGTTCCGTTTTCGTGGGGGTCGGAACGCCGTGCGCCGGCATTCGGTGGTTGCGGCACTGGAAGGACTTCCGGCGTTGCCGTGAACGGTCCCGAGCGCCCGGATCGCCCGCAACGCAGGCTCTTCTTTGCGCTATGGCCCGGGGACGCTCACCGCGCGGCGCTCGCTGCGGCAAATGTTTCGGCGGTCGCCGGAGTCCGGGGCCGCCCGGTTTCGCCCGGCGGCCTTCACCTGACCCTGGCATTTCTAGGCATGGTGCCGGGTCAGGCCCTGGCGTCCCTTGTCGAAGCCGGCGGGCGAGCGCCCTGGCCGGCCGTCGAAATCGCTTTCGACCGGCTCGAATACTGGGCCAGGCCCCGGGTCCTGGTTGCGCTGCCGTCGAGCGTTCCGGCCAGCAGCCGGGAAATCGTGGACCGGCTCTGGCGGAGTCTCGAGCCGCAGGGATTTACGCGTGAATCGCGTCCCTGGCAGCCGCACATGACCGTCGTCCGCCGGATACGCGAGCCCCCGCCGGAAAATCTCGTGCTCGTGCCCGTTGATTCCGCGACAGATCCGTCGCCCTGGCGCCTCGCCCTGGTCGAATCCGTCTCCCATCCGGGCGGCGCACGCTACCAGCCACTCGCCGACTGGCCGCTTGGCTGAAGCGGGAGCCCGAAGGGGACGCACCCCTTCATATTCGCGAAGGGGACGCGCCCCTTCACGAATATGAAGGGGTGCGTCCCCTTCAGGGAGGTGGGTCGCGTGCTGAGCCAGCGGGCCCTGCAGACTGCGGCCTATGAAGGATCAGGCGCCGGACAATTTCAGTGTTATCGAAGTATTTTCCACGGGCGCCCCGGGTCGGTTGTGGAATAATCAGAACAGATTTGGAGGTATGACAGGCATGGAAGACAGCAATCGCAAGAAGGCGCTCACCGCGGCGCTCAGCCAGATCGAAAAGCAGTTCGGCAAGGGCTCGGTCATGCGGCTCGGAGAACACCCCGCCAACAACGACATCGAAGTCGTGTCGACCGGCTCGCTCGGTCTCGATGTTGCACTCGGCATCGGCGGCGTGCCGCGCGGCCGCGTGGTCGAGGTCTACGGCCCGGAAGCCTCGGGCAAGACGACGCTCACGCTTTCGATCATCGCGCAGGCGCAGAAGCTGGGCGGCGTGGCCGCCTTTGTGGATGCCGAGCACGCGCTCGATCCCGTGTACGCCGAAAAGCTCGGCGTCAACGTCAAGGAACTGCTGATCTCCCAGCCGGACACCGGCGAGCAGGCGCTCGAGATCACCGACATGCTGGTGCGCTCAGGGGCGGTCGATATCGTCGTCATCGACTCGGTCGCGGCGTTGACGCCGAAAGCCGAGATCGAGGGCGAGATGGGCGAGATGCAGGTCGGCCTCCAGGCTCGCCTCATGTCGCAGGCGCTCCGCAAGCTCACCGGCAACATCAAGCGCTCGAACACCATCGTTGTCTTCATCAACCAGATCCGCATGAAGATCGGCGTCATGTTCGGCAACCCGGAGACGACGACCGGCGGCAATGCGCTCAAGTTCTACGCGTCACTCAGGCTCGATATCCGCCGCATCGGCGCGCTGAAGAGCGGCGAGGAGGTCGTCGGCAACCAGACCCGCGTGAAGGTCGTCAAGAACAAGGTCTCGCCGCCCTTCCGCGAGGCAGAATTCGAGATCCTTTACGGCAAGGGCATTTCGCGCGAGGGCGAACTGATCGACATGGGTGCGATGCATGGCCTCGTCGAGAAATCCGGCTCCTGGTATGCCTACGAGGGCGAGCGCATCGGCCAGGGCAAGGACAACGCGCGCAACTACCTCATCGAGCACCCGGAGATCGCCGCGAAGATCGAAACGGCGTTGCGCAGCCGGCTCCTGCCGCCGCGTCGCCCGGTTGCGGTCGCGAGTGAGGCGGCAGAAGCCTGACCCGGCTGCGCTCGCCGCCCCGGACGATCCGCAGGCGGCCCGGCTCGCGGCCCTCAAACTCCTGAACCGGCGTGACCATGGCGCCCGCGAGCTCGCGGAGCGCCTGGTCGCGCGCGGCTTCACGCGCTCCGCCGCCGAGTCCGCCGTCGACGGCCTCGCCCGGGAAAGGCTCGTCGACGACAGCCGGTTCGCCGAGCATTTCGTCGCGTATCATGCCAATCGCGGCCGCGGGCCGGTTGGCATCGCGCATCGCCTTCGCGAGGCGGGCGTCCCGGCCGCGACGATCGCCGCGGCGGTGGATGGGAGCGCCGCGGACTGGCGCCGGCGCTGCGCCGAGGTCCGTTGCCGCCGCTTCGGCGCGCAGGCACCCGCCACCTGGGCCGAGCGCGGCCGGCAGGCGCGGTTCCTGACGCAACGCGGCTTCAGCGCGGACCAGGTCCGTGCGGCGATCGACAGCGAATCCGGCGAGGACTGATGGCAGGGCAGAAGAAGCCGACAATGTCTTCCAGCGAGCTCCGGGCCGCGTTCCTGGAGTTCTTCCGCGCGCGCGGCCACGCGATCGTGCCTTCGAGCCCGCTCGTCCCCGGCAACGACCCGACACTCCTCTTCACGAATGCCGGCATGGTGCAGTTCAAGGACGTCTTCCTCGGCAAGGAAGAACGCAGCTACATGCGCGCGGCGAGTTCACAGCGCTGCGTACGCGCGGGAGGCAAGCACAACGACCTCGAGAACGTCGGCTACACAGCGCGTCATCACACCTTCTTCGAAATGCTCGGCAATTTCAGCTTCGGCGACTATTTCAAGAAAGACGCGATCGAGTTTGCCTGGGATTTCGTGACGGGCACTTTGAAGATCGACCCGAAGAAACTCTGGGTGACCGTCTATCGAGACGACGACGAGGCGGCCGATCTCTGGCTGAAAAAGATCAAGATCGACCCGAAGCGCTTTTCGCGCCTGGGCGAAGAATCTAACTTCTGGGCCATGGGCGACACGGGACCCTGCGGTCCCTGTTCCGAGATCTTCTACGACCACGGCCGGGATGTGAAAGGCGGCCCGCCCGGGTCGAAGAACGAGGATGGGGACCGCTACGTCGAGATCTGGAACCTCGTCTTCATGCAGTTCGAGCGCTCGGCCGACGGTGAAATGTCGCCATTGCCGAAGCCGTCGGTCGATACCGGCATGGGGCTCGAACGCACGGCCGCCGTCATGCAGGGCGTGCACTCGAATTACGACATTGACCTGTTCATCAGCCTGATCGCGGCCGCGGCGGATGCCACGCACCAGAAGAGGACGAGGAGCCCGAGCCTGCGCGTCATTGCGGACCACATCCGCGCCAGCTCCTTCCTGATCGTGGACGGCGTAATCCCCGGCAACGACGGCAGGGGCTACGTCCTTCGGCGCATCATCCGGCGCGCGATCCGACACGGCTACAAGCTCGGTCAGGAAAAGCCGTTTTTTCACCTCCTCGTGCCTGCGCTCGCGCAGGAGATGGGTGCGGCCTATCCCGAGCTTGTAAAAGGCGCCGACCACGTCGTGCGCGTCCTGCGCCAGGAGGAGGAGCGCTTCGCCGAGACGCTCGAGAACGGCATGGCGCTTCTCGAGGGCGTGATCCGGAAATTGAAGGGCAAGACGATTCCGGGAGATACCGTCTTCAAGCTGTATGACACCTATGGCTTTCCCGTCGATTTGACGGCCGACGTCGCGCGCGAGCGCGGCCTCGCCATCGACCAACCGGGCTTTCAGAAGGCGATGGAGGTGCAGCGGGAGCGGGCGCGCGCCGCGAGCAAATTCGGCGTGGACCTGCGCGGCCCGGATACGCTCGAAGCCGAAAGCCGCTTCAGCGGCTACGACCACCTGCAGGACGAAGGGAAAATCGAGGCAATGCTGAAGGGCGGCGCCGAAGTCGAGTCGGCCCAGGCGGGCGACGAGGCGCAGATCGTGCTTGGCCGCACGCCGTTCTATGCCGAGTCGGGCGGACAGGTTGGCGACATCGGCGTGCTCACGAACGGCGGCGCGCGCTTTCGTGTGACCGACACGAGAAAGCTCGGCGACGCGCACCTGCATATTGGCAAGGTCGAGACCGGCAGCTTCAAGAAAGGCGACGTGGTGACCGCCTCGGTGGATGCCGCGACCCGCCAGGCGACGGTGCTCAACCATTCCGCAACGCACCTGCTGCATGCGGCGCTGCGCAGGGTGCTTGGGACTCACGTGACCCAGAAGGGCTCGCTGGTGGCGCCGGACCGCCTGCGTTTCGATTTCTCGCACACGCAGCCGGTTACGCCGCAGGAACTCGATGCGATTGAGCGTCTCGTCAACGCCGAGATCCGCAGGAACTCCGCCGGAGAGATCCAGCATCTTCCGTATGACGCCGCCATCAAGTCAGGAGCGATGGCGCTCTTCGGGGAGAAATACGGCGATGAGGTGCGCGTCCTGCGTTTCGGGGAATTTTCGACCGAGCTGTGTGGCGGCACGCACGTCGGGCGCACCGGCGACATCGGCTTCTTCAAGATCACGGGGGAGGGTGGTGTCGCCTCCGGAATCCGCCGTATCGAGGCGGTCACGGGTGAGGGCGCGCTCGATGCCGTGAAAGCGGCGGACAAGACGCTCAAGCGCGTCGCTGCTGCGCTGCGCGCGACGCCGACCGAACTCGAAGGCAAGGCCGTGCAGCTGCTCGAGCACCAGAGAAAGCTCGAGCAGGAGCTGGCGAGCGTCAAGGCAAAGCTCACGAGCGGCCATCGCGGCGACCTCGCCGAAGGCGCGAAACAGGTGCGCGGCGTGCAAGTGCTCGCGAAAAACATCGACGGCGCCGACGCGCAGTCGCTGCGCGAGGCCGTGGATTCGCTCAAGGGCCGGCTCGGCAGCGCCGTCATCGTGCTGGCGACCGTCTCGGATGACGCCAAGGTCTCCCTCGTCGCCGGCGTAACCCCGGATCTCACCGCGAGGATCAGCGCCGGCGACCTGGTCGGCAAGGTGGCGGCAATGATCGGCGGCCGCGGCGGCGGCCGCCCGGACTTCGCGCAGGCGGGCGGCAACGACCCGTCGAAGCTCGAGCAATCGCTTTTGGCGGTCCCCGCGCTGGTCGCAGAGAAGCTCGGAGGAACCTGACTCCGGTCGCGGCGGTCGGAAGGATCGTGACGATTTACGCGCTGCCCGTCGCCCTGATACTTGCCCAGTCCGAACTGCCCGCGCCGGTCATCCCGCCGGAACGTCCGGCTGCGACCGGCGCGCCGATTCTCGAGGACGTCTCAGTCACCGCCGACGAGCCGCGATTCGTCGCGCCGACGCGCCGCGACAAGATCGGCCGCATCTGGGCACCGGTTGCGGTGAACGGCAAGGGGCCGTTCCGGCTGGTGCTCGATACCGGCGCCAGTCATTCCGCCCTCACCGCCCGGGTCGCTGCGGAGCTTGGCATCCCGCTCGATCCCGCGCACACCGTGATGCTGCGCGGCGCGACCGGTTCGGTCGAGGTGCCCCTGGTGCCCGTCGAGACGCTCGAGGTCGGCGACCTGCTGATCGAGCCGAAGCGACTGCCGATCGTGCCGGATGCGCTCGGCGGTGCGGAGGGCGTGCTCGGCACCGATGGCCTAGCCGACAAGCGCATCCACATCGATTTCCGCAGGGACAGCATCACGATCATGCGTTCGAAGAACGAGCGCGCGGGGACCGGCTTCCAGACGATCCCGGTGAAGTTCATGCGCGGGAGGTTGCTGGTCGTCGAGGCGTATCTCGGCGGGGTGCCGGTCAAGGCCGTGATCGACACCGGTGGCCAGGCAACGCTCGGCAACGAGGCGCTTCGCACCGCCCTGGCCAAGCATCGCCGAAAATACCAGGAATCTAGTCCTGACGAGGTGACCGGTGCGACACTCGACGTGCAGACGGGCAACCGCGTCTCGACGCCTTCGCTCGCAATGGGTGACGTGATGGTGCGTAACGCCGCGATGACTTTCGCGGATTTCGCGATCTTCGAGCACTGGAAACTCACCAACGAGCCCGCCATGCTCATCGGCATGGACGTGCTGGGGTTACTCGATACGCTGGTTATCGATTACCGGCGTCGCGAACTTCAAGTCAGGCTTCGGCGCTGATCCCGCCCGGCCCGCGCGCCGGCCGGCCCGTGAGTGCCTGCATTGAGGACCGCTCAGGCGGCGCGGCGGGGCTGCAACTCGGGCTGCCCTGAATCCGCGAGCGCGCGGCGGTTGGTCACCATTTTCTCGTGCAGCTCGCAGATCATGTCGCTGCCCTTGGTGCAGCAGACACCGGGAATGACGGCATGGACGAGGCAGGTGATCCCGCCCCAGATCATCCGAAAACTGAAACCCATCGCGTTGACGAAGTGCTGGCCGTAGCTTTCATCGACGCTGGCCGGGTGGTCGGTGAACAGGCGATTCCAGACACTCATGGGGTTATGATAGTCCCAACAAGATCGCAATATCTCCCATTTTGTGTGAATAATATTGAATAAATTGGGAAAATTTACTAATATCCGATGATGATCAAGCTTGACCGTGTCGACCGGCAGATCCTGTCCCTGCTGCAGGCCGACGCCTCCTTGCCGATCCAGCAGATCGCGGACCAGGTGGGTCTTAC
>CAWFXH010000002.1:0-40165 GCA_963819705.1 uncultured Gammaproteobacteria bacterium | reverse complement strand
GAACTCCCGACACGCAGATTTCCAGTCTAGGGCGCCTGCTCGCGCAATTTCTTTGACGCGACGATCACATGCAGCGGCAACCCGAGCATCACCAGCAGAAATACCCAGTACACGGACTCCATGCCGGATGCGGCTACGACCCAAAAACTCACGCCGAAAGCGACTGCCGCAACCGCGGCCTCGCGCCAGCGTTTCAAGCGGCTGCCGGCCGGTTCACGCAGTTGCAGCACCAGGCTCGCGATTGCCGAGAACGCATAGGGAATGATCAGCGCCAGTGTGGAAATCAGGATAACGAACCTGTAGGCCGTAACCAGGCCGCGGGAAAAATTGAGAACGAGCAGCAGGCTGGCAAAGATGCCAAACAGCACGTACGAGACCCACGGCGTGTGCCGGCCCGAAAGACGTGAAAAGACGGCCGGAAACAGCCGGTCCCGTCCCGCTGCCATTGCAACCTGCCCGCCCTCCAGGATCGTCACGTTCAAGCACCCCGCCGTCGAAACCAACGCCCCGGCGACGATCAGGCCGCTGCCGAAGCCGCCGAACAGTCTTGCGCCCACCTCCGCGAGCGGCGAATTCGACGCGGCCAGCGAACTTGACAGCATCATGCCCATTGCCACGAAGGCGACCAGCATGTAGACCGCGCCAACCGTCAGCGTGCCCACCAGCAGGGCCCGCGGGATCGTCCGCGACGGATTGACGGTGTCCTCGGCGGGCATCGTCGCGGACTCGATGCCCGCAAAGTTCCAGAAACTGAGCGCGAACACCGAAGCAAACACTAGGACCGCGTTTCCCTCGCCCGGGTGCATCGCGGGCAGATTATCGGCCTTGACGAACCACAACCCGGCGAAAGCAATCAGCACGAGCGGCGCCAATTTGAGAATCGTCGTCGCGAGACTCACGATGCCGGACTGGCGTGCGCCCGCAACGTTGATGCCGACCAGGATCCAGATCAGCACCAAGCCGCACAGCGCGCCGAGCGTGGGATGAGAACCGATTGCCGGCACCACCGCCCCGAGATAGGCGAGGAAGGCGATGGCAATGGCCGCCGCGGCCACCCACATGCTGATCCATGCGGTCCAGGCCACCAGGAACGCGGCAAAATCGCCAAACGCGGCACGCGTGTACGCGTACATTCCGCCACTCAGCGTAATGCGGCGCGCCAGCGCGCCGAACATCAGCGCAACGCATACGGCGCCGAGCGTCGCGGAGGCGAGGCTCAACAGCCCGAGGCCGCCGTAGGGCGCCATCACCGCGGGCATCATGAAGACTGCGGAACCAATGGTCCCGCCGACGACCAGGCTCCAGCAACGCCAAAAGCCGAGTGACCGACGCGTTTCCCCAGTCATCCGATGGCACCCCCCTGCATCCGTCGCCGACCTTGAGCGGCGAATATCATTCTTGTGGCCCTACGCGCCTCAAAAGGCCGTGGTCATCCTAACGCGTCCCGCAACCCGGGGCTGGCGAAACGGCGCGAGATTTTTTAGATGGTGGCCAGGGGTGAAATTGAACCACCGACACGCGGATTTTCAGTCCACTGGTTTGCCAATCAACCAACCTCGACTTAGACGGTGCCCGGCATCCCTGTAGCGACGATTTGTTGGTGACTTCGTGGCGACTCACGATGGGGTCTCATCGCCAAGGAACTTGCAAACCACTGAAATTATGGCGCGCCCGGAGAGATTCGAACTCCCGACCCCCTGGTTCGTAGCCAGGTACTCTATCCAACTGAGCTACGGGCGCGTGCGGGCGCGAATCCTAGCATAGGGCGGGAATCGGCTAAACCCGCCGCAAGTCCCTGATCCGGCTAGCGGATTATATCGGCCATGCGTTCGACCGTCCTGCGAGCGTGAGGATCGCGACGCAACGATACCTGCGGATTCCCGCGGCGCGACGCGAGAAGCGCAGTTAGACGCGCGTCCTGGTCGTAAATATCGTCGAAAAAGAGCGTCTGTCCCGCTTCCGTGGCGAGCGCGGTGCCATACACGATGAAGACGCGGATGGGCCGGGATAAAGGTACCTTCACGGATTTGTTGCCACGAAGAGCCTCTGCCAGCCGGTCGCCGGTCCAATCGGGATCGTCGCGCAACACGTACGTGAGTAGCGCCATCGGATCAGAGACGCGAATGCATCCGTGGCTGAATGCGCGGCGACTCTTCGCGAACAGGGCACGCGCGGGGGTGTCATGCAGATAGACATTGTACTGGTTCGGAAAGATGAACTTGACCTGGCCGAGCGCGTTCATCGGGCCCGGCTTCTGGCGGAGCCGGAGCTTGCCCTGGGCGAGCAATTGCACGTGACTCGCATCGGCCGGTTGCGGAATCGCCTTGTCACTCTGCCCCGACACCATTTCGTAGCCGTTGTCCGCGACCCAGGCCGGGTCGGCCTGGATCGCCGGCAGCAACTCTTTCTCGAGAATGCTGCGCGGAACATCCCAGTACGGATGCAGGACGACGTAGCGCATGTCGGCGGCAAAGACCGGCGTCTGCCGTCCCTTGAATGCGGAACCGACGATCACGTCCATCTGCAGGATGTCTTTCGCGTGGTCCTGCGTCGTGCGAAAGGCGAACAGGCGAAACTGGGGGATGTTCACGATGATGGGCGGCGATTCCAGCTTCGGCGGCAGCCATCGCAGGCGCTCTAGCGAGAGCTCGATCTGTCGAACGCGCGCCTCGATCGGCGTCGTGAGCGCGCGGAATGTCTCGCGCCCGAGGATTCCGTCAGCGTCGAGCCCATAACGCGCCTGAAAGCGCGCCAGACCGGCGACGAGCATGGGATCCAGCATCTGACTCGCGGCATCCTGTCCAGCTGACGTCTCGGGAAGATCTGCGAACGCAGCCAGCAGCCGTCGGAGCGCCGAAGCTCCAGCGTAAGTTTCCCCGGGATGCACACTCGGGCGCGGCAGTGGGGGCAGCTGCGTCCACTCGGGTCGCTGCGCCAGCATGCGATATCGGGCAAGCGCGATCTTCAGCAGGGCGTAGTGTCGGAACGGGGGTTCCAGCGCATCGAGCGCCGACGCCAAATCCGGCGCCGTTGCCAATGCCGCGACCACTGCCGCCGCGTCGAATACAGGCCGGCGAACGTCCAGGTCGTGGCCCAGGCGGCCGGGGTCGACGCGACCCTGCTGCAGGTCGGAGGCGAGCCGCGCGGCGGCGATGCTCAAAGCGACATCGAGGCTTGCCACGGCTATGGTCTTCGCGGATTGCTGGTGGTCGAGATCCGTGGCGAGTTGAGCCAGCCGCGGGCCGTCATAATCCGCCAGGAGCAGGCCGCGCTCATCGACATGCTGCAACTGCCGGATCAGCGACCGGGCGGCCGGCGTCAGGCCTTCCTGCCGATACCAGAGGGGCGCGTACGCCTGCCGGGCGTAGAGTTGTCCCAGCGGTTCACGCCAGCGATTGAGATCCCACAGCGCGACGGCGGCGGGAAGTCCTCCATCGAGGACGGCGCGAATCGGGATTTCGGACGCCGGCTGTACCGTGACCGTCGATGGCTGCGCCGGCATCGACAGGACGGCAAGCGCCAGACTCGCAATCACCCGTTACTCGGCGCGCTGGATTGACCGAAGATAGTCGACCAGGCGCCCCACCCGGTCGGACGCCGCCCGGTGGGCAGCCTCATCGTCGGGGTCGTCGCCGAAGAATTCATAACCCCACACGGGCATATGGCGCGGTCCATGCGATCGCATGTCAGCCTGTCCGTCGACGATCTTGAAGATCTCTTCTTCCGGGAACACGCCGCCCCGGCGTGCCGCGATGCGGGTGAGATCCGGTACCTTCACCGTGAGGAAGGATGAGACCGGGCCGTCTCCGCGCGCCTCGCGGCCGTGGCAGCCGGAACAGGAAACCTGGTAGAGATGCGCCGCCGTCGCGGTCTCGTGGTTGTCGCCGGCGCGCGCAGCCGCACACGGTAGCAGCGCAACGAGAACGATGATTGCCATTGAATTCTGATTTTCCATCGTGGCGTCCTTGATCCGTCGACGCATCCTCCCACTTTTCCCGCCGCGCCGAAATGTGCATTCTCAGGCGAAGAGTCGCGCCCGCCAGAACCGCTTCAGGAGTTGCAGCGACAGCAGCAGACCGATTGTCACGGCCGCGCACAGCAGCAGATCGTCAAGGTGCAGCGGACCGAGTCCGAAGAAGCCGCGTGCGGCGGGCCAGCCCAGCATCAGGGCAAGCAACCCGACGGCGAGACCAAGACCCCACCCCAGCGAGGCATTCGGCCGGCCGATCGCGGCCATGAGCGAGTCGCGAAACGTCCGGCTGACAATGATCAGCGCGAAATTGGCGCCGACCAGCGCCACGAAGGCCAAGGCCCGTACTTCATCCTGCGGCAGTCCCCGGCGAAATGCCCCGACATACACGGCCGCAACGACCAGAAGCGCCAACACCCCCTGCAGCGCGCTCCAGGCAGCCAGCGATGCGGATACGAGAGAACCACGGGGATTCCGTGGCGGCCGCATCATGATGTCCGGCTCCTCGCGCTCCGCTTCCAGGACGATGGAGCAGGCCGGATCGATGATCAGCTCGAGGAAGGCGATCAGCATGGGCGTCAGCAGCAGCGGCCAACCGAGCAGGATCGGCAGCAACGCGAGCCCCGCGATGGGCATGTGGATTGCGAGGATGTAACCCGTCGCCTTGCGCAGGTTATCGTAGATTCGCCGGCCGAGACGGATGGCAACGACGATCGAGCCGAAGTCGTCGTCCAGCAACACGATCGAGGACGCTTCGCGAGCGACATCCGTGCCGCGCCCGCCCATGGCGATTCCGATGTGAGCTGCCTTCAGGGCCGGCGCGTCATTGACGCCGTCGCCGGTCATGGCCACCACCTCGCCGTCCGTCTTCAGCGCCTGCACGATGCGAAGCTTCTGGTTTGGCGTAATGCGTGCAAACACGGAAATACCGCGAATGCGGCTGGCAAGCGCCGTATCGTCAAACTGGTCCAATTCCAGGCCCGTCATGGTGACGCCATCGGCCAAGCCGGCTTGACGGCCGATCGCCCGTGCGGTTTCCGGATAGTCCCCGGTGATCATCACGACACGAATGCCGGCCGAACGGCATTCGCGCACCGCATCCGGGACGCTCTCTCGCAGGGGGTCTGCCAACGCAATCAATCCCGAGAACCGCAAATCGAGATCCAGTGCCGAAGACGGCAGCGAAGGACCCTGATGCACGCCGCGCGCGACGCCGAGCACGCGCATCCCCTGTTGCGCCATGCGGTCCACCGCGTCCGAGAGCGTGGCCGTTTCCTTCGACCCCATGCGGCACAGTCGTGCAATGGCTTCGGGTGCGCCCTTGGAGGCAACAACGCAGGAATTGCCCGCTCCCGCGCCCCACAATTGCGTGATCGCGAGCAGTTCCGGTTGCAACGGGAAGGCCCGGACAAGCGCCGTTGCAGGCAAGGTCTTCACGCCGGCGCGAGTCGCCAGATCGTGCATCGCGCGCTCCATCGGATCGAGCGCCTCGGTTTCGCTCGCCAGGACCGCCGTCTCCAGGAGTCTCGCCAGGGAAGGCGAGTTTGCGACGTGCTCCGGCGGCTGATCCGGACTCCACTCGGCGTCGATCGACTGCAACCGCACGATTGACATCGAATTGCGCGTCAGCGTGCCAGTTTTGTCGGTGCAAAGGACCGTGGCAGAGCCGAGCGTTTCAATAGCGGAGGCACGGCGGGTGAGTACGCGTGAGCGCGACAGGCGCCAGGCTCCCATCGCCATGAACACGGTCAGCACCAGTGGGAACTCCTCGGGCAACATCGACATGCCAAGAGCAATGCCGCCGAGCATTGCCTGCAGCCAATCGCCGCGGAGAAACCCATACAACACGACCGCGATCGAGCTGAACGTCATGCCCACAATGCCAAACAGGAGAACCAATCGCCGCATCTGCACCTGGAGGCGCGGTTGCTCCTGGTCAATGCCGATGACCGTACGCCCGATCTTGCCGATATCGCTGTGGATGCCGGTGGCCGTGACGGAAGCCAGGCCGGTTCCCCGCAGAATGAGCGTACCCGAGAACAGGTAGGGCAGATCATCGCCGCCCGGGGCGGCCGGCGGCGGAGTGCCGGCGTCCGCGACGCGCTTGCGCACCGGCATGGATTCTCCCGTCAGCAGCGATTCGTCGACACGAATGTCGCTGCCTTGCACGAGCAGCGCATCGGCAGCCACGCGATCGCCTTCGGTGACCACCAGCAAGTCGCCTCGGGCGACGTCGCGACCGGCAATGCGCTTGCGCTCGCCATCGCGAATGACGAGCGCGCGCGGGCTGGTAAGATCCCGGAGGGCGTCGAGCACCCGTTCGCTCCGGCCCCGCTGGACGATGGCGATGGAAACCGACACCGTGGCGAAGGCCGCGAGCACGCAGGCTTCGGCCAGGTCTCCGATGACGGCATACAGTACAGCGGCTCCGATCAGCAACGCGAACATCGGCTCGCGCATCACCTCGAAGGCGACGGCCAGACCCGAGCGGCGCTCAGGCGCAGGCAAATCGTTATGCCCCTCGTGCGCAAGGCGTCTATCGGCTTCACGCTGCGTCAGGCCGGCGGTCAACTCGCGCGACCCGAAGAATTGTTGATGAGGACGGCCGCCCCGCGCAGGCGTCCTTGCGCCAGCGCGTCGAGCGCCACCGGTACCAGCGCGCCAACCGGCGCGAAGATAATTGCAGCGTCCAGCGGTTCGTTTGGCTCCTCATCGGACCCGCCGGCCCAAGCGGCGCCGAGTTCACGCGCAAATTGCTGCGCGGCGAGGTCGTGAGGACGGGTGAAAGCGAAGACCCGCCGGTTCTGGCCGCTTGCAATTTGCGCCAGCAGGTGGGCCGCGGCGCCAAAGCCGTAAAGACCCAGGTTCACGCCGGGACCTGCCGCCTTGTATGCGCGGTATCCGATCAGCCCGGCACACAGCAGCGGCGCGGCCTCGGCATCTGAATATCGCTCGGGAATCGAAAGACAGTAGCGCGCATCGGCAATCGCATACTCGGCGTAGCCGCCATCAAGCGTGCAGCCCGTGAACTCCGCGCGCTCACAGAGATTCTCCAGACCACGCCTGCAATCGGCACAGTCCCCGCAACTGGCACCCAGCCACGGTACCCCGATTCGCTCGCCAGGTTCCCACCCGGAAACCGCCGTGCCAAGCGCGACGATACGGCCGACGATCTCATGGCCTGGCGTGACCGGATAGTGCGCGCCGGTCAGCTCTCCGGCCATCAGGTGCAGGTCCGTCCGGCACACACCGCAGGCTGCCATCCTCAACAACAGTTCATGGTCACCCAAGGGCCGAATCTGAACGACTTCGAGAGTAGGGCGCTGCCCCGGGGAATGCATGCGCATGGCGCGCATCGCCTTGGGATATCCTGTTGAACCAGCCATCGTCTCTTGAGTATGCCACTGGTGCGGACGCGCGAGCGGTCCCAGCGAATCAGCGCAAGGAGTTCCTGGAATGCCGATCCGAATCGTCGTCGCCGACCAAAGCGAAGCTCGCTTCTACGATCTCGAGCATTTCGATAGCCCGCTGCGGCTCGTCGGAAAACTCACCGATCCGAAGGCGCACTTGCATGACCGCGACTTTAAATCCGACCGTCCGGGGCGGGTCTTCGACCGTGCCCCGGCGGAGGGTCAGCGGCGGGGCGCCGTCGCACATCACGGCACGGGCGGCGAACGGAGTCCGCGCAAGCACGAGGCACAGTTATTCGCGGCTCAAATAGCCGAGGAACTCAAAGTTTCTGCAAGCGGCGGACAGTTTGACCGCCTGATCGTCATGGCCGGCCCGGCATTCCTTGGCCTGCTGCGTTCAGCAATGCCGCCTGGCCTGAAGTCGACCGTTATCGCTGAAGTGCCAAAGGACCTGATTCATGAGCCGGGAAGCGCCATTCGCTCACACCTGTCTCGCGAGATCGTGAATGGCGGGCACAAGCCGTCATGAATCGGACTTTGATCGACGACGTCGACGTTCCGCGGAGGATTCCTCTGACGAGCTTGCGAAGTTCGAGCGCAGCACACGCAAGCGCTTCCTGGAGAAACTGCAGGGGATTGCCAACCGGCTGCGACTGAAAAAAACTTGAGGGAGCGGGTGGCTGCCGACTGGGATGATCCTGCCCACGAGGCAATCGCTCGGCGCGCGCGTCGTGGAATCCGCTACATGGTGAGCAGCGAGGCGCCGATTCCCTTCTGACTCAACCGGCCCCAGGAATGGCGTCCGATTCCTGTTGCAGGCGCCTCGCAACCGCCTCCGCCTGCTCGAGCGCCCGCAGCACGTTGCCGCCCGCGATCTTCATCAAGTCCTCGTCGGACCAGCCGCGGCGCACGAGTTCGGCGAACAGATTCGGGAATTTCGAGACGTCCTCAAGCCCGGTCGGCCAGTTGTCGTTGCCATCGTAGTCGCTGCCGATGCCAATGTAATCGACACCGATGAGCTTGCGGATGTACTCGATGTGATCCGCAACTGCGGCGATCGTGACCTCCGGCATTTTTGTCTTCTTCTGGATTTCCAGGTAAATCGCCTGCTGCTCGGCCTCGCTCTTGCCCTCGGCGCGCGACTGGTACTCCTGGATCATGGGCAGCGTGACGTCGGCGGCTTCTTGCGAGATGAAGCCGGACACAAAGCTCACCATCAGCACACCGCCGTTCTTCGGCAGCATCTTGATGACGTCGTCGGGGACGTTGCGTGGGATCTTGCAGAGTGCCCACACATCGGAATGCGAGAAGATCACCGGCGCCTCCGAGACGCGGATTGCGTCGCGCATGGTGTCGGCCGCGGTGTGCGAGAGGTCCACCAGCATCCCGATGCGATTCATCTCGTGCACGACCTGTTCACCGAAAGGCGTCAAGCCGCCGTGTCCGGGCGATTCGTCGATGGCCGAGTCGGCCCAGTCGGTGTGCTTGTTGTGGGTGAGCGTCATGTAACGTACGCCGAGGTCGTAGTAGGCGCGAAGCGCCCCAAGCGAGTTCTCGATGGCGTGGCCGCCCTCTGCGCCCAGCATGCCGCCGATTTTGCCGGCGGCTTTCGCCGCGCGAATGTCGGCGGCGGTACTCGCGAGCGTGAAGGTGTCGGGGTAACGCGCGATCATCTGTCGTGCGATTTCGATCTGCTCGAGCTGGGTGCGGGCGAAGTGCCCCTCCGCCTCGGGTGGCGTGTACACCGACCAGAACTGCGCGCCGACACGGCCTTCGCGCAGACGCGGGATGTCGGTCTGGCCCTCGCCGGGCGCATGCCCGCGCAGGTCGTAGGCGGCGACGTCGCCGGGCGCATCCTTGTACTCGCGGATCGCCCAGGGCAGGTCGTTATGGCCGTCGAATAGAATGGCCTTGTCGAGCACGGCTTTCGCGTGATCGAGGGCAGAATCGGCTTGGACAGGCGCCGCGGTGAGTGCGGTTGCCAGTGCGAGTAGCTTCAGTATGTGTTTCATAAGCGAAATCCTAACAGATCGGCCTCGCGGCTCGAACCATTCCCCCTCGATCCCGTCGTATTCATATGTCGTCGAGTGAAGGCAGTCAGACCATTATGGTTCGCCCCTACTTCGCCGACTGAGATGCCCGGCCTCATCGAAGACTATGGCCTGATCGGCGACCTGGAGTCGGCTGCACTCGTGGGCCGCGACGGCTCGATCGACTGGCTCTGCTGGCCGCGCTTCGATTCCGCGGCCTGCTTCGCCGCGCTCCTCGGCGACGCCAGCCACGGACGCTGGCAGATCGCACCCGAGGGCGGCGTGCGCAAGGTCACTCGCTCGTACCGCGGAAAGACGTTGATCCTCGAGACACTGTTCGAGACCGAAGACGGCGCTGTGCGCCTCGTGGACTTCATGCCGCTCCAGAGCGGCAACTCCGACATCGTGCGCCTCGCGATCGGCGAGCGTGGCAGCGTGCCCATGACAATGGAGCTCGTGATCCGCTTCGGCTACGGCTGCGCAACGCCCTGGGTCACGCGCCTCGACGATGGAAGCCTTCGGGCTATTGCCGGACCCGACATGGTCGTGCTGCGAACCCCGGCTGCCCTGCACGGCGAAGACATGAAGACGTTGTCGAGTTTCCGGCTTGGCAAAGGCGAAACCGTGCCGTTCGTGTTGAGCTATGGCGCATCGCACCTGCCGGTGCCCGCCGCGGTCAATCCCGTCGCCGAGCTCGCGGCCACCGAACGCTGGTGGAAAGATTGGGCAGACCAATCGACTGTCGCCGGCGAAGCCGCCGACGCCGTCATGCGCTCGCTGATCACGCTCAAGGCGCTGATCTACGCACCCACCGGCGGCATTGTCGCGGCGCCGACCACGTCGCTGCCGGAGCAGCTTGGCGGCCAGCGCAACTGGGACTTTCGCTACTGCTGGATACGCGATGCGACGCTGACCCTGCTCGCGCTGACGAACGCGGGCTTTTTCAAGGAGGCGCAGGCCTGGCGCGACTGGCTGCTGCGCGCGGTCGCCGGCAACCCGCAGGACATGCAGATCATGTACGGCATCGCCGGCGAGCGGCGGCTCGATGAATGGGAAGTCAGCTGGCTTCCGGGCTACGGGGGCGCCGCGCCGGTGCGTGTCGGCAACGCCGCTTACAGCCAGCGGCAACTGGATGTCTATGGCGAGCTGATGGACGCCTTGCACCACGCCCGCCACGGCGGCCTGGCAGGCAGCGAGTCGGCCTGGTCACTGCAGCGCACCCTGATGCAGCATGTTGAATCGGTCTGGCGCGAGCCGGACGGCGGCATCTGGGAGATGCGCGGCCCGCCGCAGCAATTCACTTACTCCAAGGTCATGTGCTGGGTGGCCGTCGATCGCGCGATCCAGGCGGTGGAATCGTTCGGCCTCGAGGGCCCGCTCGAAGAATGGCGGAAGCTCCGCACCGACATTCACGACGACGTCTGCCGCCGCGGCGTCGATGCGAAACGCGGCTGTTTCGTGCAGGCCTATGGCAGCCGCCAGCTTGACGCGAGCCTGCTGCTGATCCCGCAGCTCGGCTTCCTCCCGGCCGAGGACCCGCGCGTCGGCGCGACGATCCGCGCCATTGAGCAGGAACTCGTACGCGACGGTTTCGTGATGCGCTATGACACGGCCCGCTCGGAGGACGGACTGCCACCCGGAGAAGGCGTATTCCTGGCCTGCAGTTTCTGGCTGGCCGATGCCTATGTGCTCTCCGGGCGCCAGGACGAGGCCCGGAGACTCTTTGATCGCCTGTTGGCGCTGCGCAATGACCTGGGCCTGCTCGCCGAGGAGTACGACATCGGCGCGGGCCGGCAGGTCGGCAATTTCCCGCAGGCGTTTTCCCACGTCGCATTGATCAACACGGCGCTCAACCTCTCGAACGCCGGCAGGCCCGCGCAACAGCGCGCAGAACGGGCTACTTCAGGCTGAGCTCGAGCTTGACCCGCATGTCGCCGGGACCGGGCGGCTTGGCGTCGGCGCTGATGAGGAACACTCGGCGGGCATCCACCTCGCCGCTGCCGAGGAGCGCATCCTGGATGGACTGCGCCCGCGCTTTGCCGAGCGCCTCGAGGGTCTCGGTCGTGACCGGGTGTTTCGCCAGGAGCGCAGTCTCAAGCGCCTCGTTGGCGCTCGCAAGACCTTCGGGCGTGCGTTCTCTTTTCTTGAGTGCCTCGTAGCCCGCCGCCACCTCGGGTAGCTCTGCGTCCTCCCCGGTTTCCGCTCGGTACTGGGCGGAGAGCAACTCGAAGCGCTTCTCCGGATCCTGGAGCGACAACGCGACGTCCTCGGCGTCCGGCTTCCCGAAAAGCTTTTTCTGGTTGCCGGCAAGCGTCGAAAGGGTCTCTTCGAGCTGCTTCCGGCCCAGCACGTCGCCGTCGAGCTCGGCGGAGTAAGTCATCGGCACGTCCACCTGCAGCGCGGGCCGTTCCAGCAGTGCCCTGACTAGCGTCGCCATCTTTTCCTGACCCGGCGGGTCGACTGTCGCGACGCCCGGATCGAACTCGACGTTGTTGAGCTCGGGCCCGCCGCCGAACAGTTTTCCGATCAGTGCGAAAGGTGCGGTCGCGATCTTCTTGAGCAGCCCGACGAACGCCTTCCAGATGAGTGGCCCGAGACGGAACTTCGGGTCGTCGAGGCTTCCGGTCATTGGCAGGTCGATGTCGATGACGCCGTTCTTGTCCTTCAGGAGCGCAACCGCCAGCTTGAGCGGCAGCGAGACGGCATCCGGGCTCTCGACTTTGTCGCCGAGCTGGAGCTGGTCGATCACGAATTTCTGCTGTGCGTCGAGCTGGCGGTTCTCGACGTGGTAGGTGACGTCGATCGAGAGCTTGCCCTTCTCGATCTTGTAGCCCGCGAAGCGGCCCGAGTACGGCGTGACGGAGGTCATGTCGACGCCCGCGAACTTCAGGCGGATATTCGTAAAGAGCGTCGCGGACAGCAGGTTCATCTCACCGTCAATGGTCGCCGGTGCGTAGCGGTCCACCTTGCCATCGAGGTCGAGCCGCGCGCGTGACAGGGGATCGGACGAAAGCCCGACGATCGTGCCGTTCAGCCCCTGGATACTGACGGCGTAATTGGGCTGGATCCAGAAGTCCGCAAAATTGGCCGAACCGTCCTCGATCGCCACATTGTCAATCGCGACCACGGTTTGCTGCGGCGCCGGACCTCCGGCCGTGGCAACCTGAACGGTCGCCACGTATGCAGGCGCCGATGTCGCCGGCTTCAACACCTCGGCAATGTTGACGGTCTGGTCCGGCGCGATGATCACCCGCGCATAGGGCGCGCGCATCCGCAGGGTCTTGATCTGCAGCTTTGCCTCGCGACCGTCGAAACTGAAGCCCTCGGCGCGGAGCCGGTCCCACTTGATGAAATCCTCCTGCTGGTCCTTGTCCACGGTGCGCAGCTTGTCTATCTGCACCATGCCACTTGCGGCGAAGCCGCCGTCCGCCAGCAGCGTGACATCAAGCTGCGTGGTCAGCAGCCCGCTCAACAAGTCCATGCGCGTGTAGAGGTCGAGGTAGGGCTGGATCACTGTGATGTCGAAGGCGGTGAGTCCCGCCTTGCCCTCGAGCCGGCCGTCATCCAGGGCGTAGCGAAGGTCCGCGTCGAGCTTGGCTTTCCTGTCGATCGTCGCCGCGGTCACGATGCCGATCGTGGTGCCCGGCGCGGTCGAATAGCCTGTCACGCGCAGGTCAAATGGATCGAGCATCAACTTGATTGTCGGCTTGGCCTCGCGGTCCTCGACCTGGACGATGAGGTCCTGTAAATGAATGTCGGGTGCTGTGAACGTGAACGGCGATTCCGTTTCGACAGGCGCTGCAGGCGCTGTCGAGGATGCCTCGGCCGGGGCGTCCTGCGCCCCGGGCGCATGGCCGAGCTTGAGCAGGTTGACGCTCCCGTCGGCTTCTCGCCAGGCCTGGACCGACCCGCCGTTCACGAGGACCGTCTCGACTCCCGCGGTGCGCTTCGCGAGATCGAAACTCGCATTGCTGAGCGTCACGCTTGCGAAGTGAGCGGTTTCCGTTTCCTGGCCGATCGGCTTGATGCCGAGGTCGGAGATGCCAAGCTCGCGGAGCGCCACCGTGAGTTCCGTGCCCGCCTTGCCGACCAGCAGGTCGTACTCGCCGTCGAAGGCGAGGAGCCCGGACGAGACGTCGAGCCCGGCCGCGTCGCGCAGGTACGCCCAGTGTTTTTGCGCGTTGACATGCGAGAGCTTGAAGCGACCCTTGGAAGCCAGTGGCATCCAGGTGAAGCTGCCGCTCCAGTCGAGGCTCGCCCCGGAGTCCGCCTGCGCATGCAGGTCATAGGCGTTGTCCGTGCTCTCTGTAGTACTGAAGTCCCGGAGCTCAAAATCGAGTGGCGTCAGCTCAGCGCTGTAGGGCGTACTGAGCGTCCGGTCGGTGTAGGTCAGGTCCCCGCCGCTCATCCGGAAGAGGTCGATAAAGAGGCGCGGCGGTTCTGCGGCCTCGTCGGGGTTCCGAGGTGTTGCGGGGAAAGGCTTGACGAGGTCCGCCAGGTTCAGATCGCCGTCCTCGCGCAACAGCGCGCGTATATAGGGCCGCTCGATCGAGATTTCCTTGAAGCTCGCTCCGCGCCGCCAGAGGCTCGACAGCTCAAAGTTAACCAGCAGCGAATCGAAACTCGCGAGCGGCTGGCCGTCGACGTCCGGCAGGCTGAAGCCACCGACCGCTAGCTCGAATGTGAACGGATTGAACCGGATCTCGCCGATCGTGACCGTGCGGCCATAGTGTTCACTGACGAATGCCTGTGACTGCGACCGTATGATCTTCGGCACCAGCCAGAATCCCGCGACAGCGTAGATGGCGACCAGCGCCGCAGCCATTGCAGCGAGAAAGACGTGCTTTCGCGTGACGCGGATCAAGTCCAACTCCCGGCCAACCGGCTCAGCCAGTTGGCTTCGCTTTCACTGCCAAAGTGCCGGCGTAAGTTTTTTCCACCTTGTCACCCGCCTTCACCTGCAGCAGGTTCTTGACCGCGTCACCTAAAGCAGCCACCCGGCGCAGTCTACAAACTAGGCTTTGCTCCTATCTTCCTCCGGGGACCCAAAGATTGCCAAGCTTGATGCTCCAAATCATGATCACCGCATGCGACCATGCCCTGGGCCTTGGGGATCGTGAACCGACATGTTTTCGACTCATTGAGGGCGTTATCATGAAGAGGTTATGCATTGCGAGCGCGGCTGCGTTGACCATGCTTGCCGCATGTGAATCCGGTCCGACCATCCGTTCCAACCTGGATCCCGCGGCCAATCTGTCGAGCTACAAGACCTACATGTTCGCGGAGAAAGTGGGCACCGACCGCTCGGGTTTCTCGACGCCGATCTCGAGCTATTTCAAGGAATCGATCCGCCGCGAGATGGACGCGCGCGGGTACAAATACGTCGAGGGCGGCCCGGCCGATCTTCTGATCAACTTCAACGCGAACGCGCGGGAAAAAGTGGACACGCGCACGACGCCGCGCGCGACATTTGGCTTCGGTTACGGCTATTACGGCTACCGCGGCGGGCTCTACGGCGCGGCGGCGTTTCCGCCCGAGGTGGAAACGGTCCGCTACAAGACGGGCACCGCCAACGTGGACGTCGTTGACTTGTCCCGCAAGCAGGTGGCCTGGGAGGGCATCGCAGAAGCGCGCCTGACCAAGAAAATGATGAACGATCCCCGCACGGCAATCAGCGAGGTCATCACGGAAATGTTCATGCAGTTCCCCGGCCGCGCTGCTGGCGGGTGAATCGGCGTCGTTCCGCCATCGCGGGTCCGAAATGCCGGCGGAGTGAGCGAACGCAGGTCCGCGATCAGGCCGCGGTTGTTCGCGACGCCCGGCCCGACAGGAATGCCTTGAGCACGACTACGGCGAACACGATCACGCCTGCGGCGAAGACCAGGTCTCCCGGCACGCGCGCCCAGACGAGCGCCTGCATCACCGGCCCATGGATGACCTCTGCGCTTCGCGCGTAGGCATAGTCCCGGGTGAAGCTCCAGTACGCCTGCCACAGGCCCTGCGGCAGCAATGACAGGAAGACCATCATGGCCAGGCCGATGTTGAGGCACCAGAAACTGATCGCCAGCAGCCGGTTGTTCCAGCGCGCCGGGTCGGTCAAGCCTCGCATGCAGAATAGCGTGAGGCCGAGGCCGAGCATTCCGTAGACACCGAACAGCGCCGCGTGGCCGTGAGTCGGTGTCGTGTTGAGGCCCTGCATGTAGTACAGCGCAAGCGGCGGATTGATCAGGAACCCGAACAATCCCGCTCCGATGAGGTTCCACACGAGCACGGCCGCGAAGAACCGGAATGGCCAGTAGTAGCTCTTCTGCCAGTCGTAGAGACCCTCGTGCTTGGCCCGGCTGTAGGCTTCGAATCCGACCACCATCAGCGGCACCACCTCCAGCGCCGAAAACACGCTGCCAAGCGCGAGTACCCCAATCGGGGTTCCGCTCCAGTAGAGGTGATGAAAAGTGCCAAGCACACCGCCGCCGAGAAATATGATCGTCGCGAAGAGCACGGAAGTCGTCGCAACGGACACCCGCACGAGCCCCATGCGTACGAGCAGCGCAGCGACAATCGCGGTAGCGAACACTTCGAACACGCCCTCCACCCAGAGGTGTACCACCCACCAGCGCCAGTACTCCATGATCGAAATGTGCGTGTGCTGTCCATACAGCAGGCCGGCGCCGAATAACAACCCGATCGCCACGGTGGCAACCACGACCAGCAACAGGAGTGAGCGGGTCCGGGGCTCTTTCAGCGCCGGAGACAGACCACGCAACACCAGCACGAGCCACAGCAGCAACCCGACAAAAAGGTATATCTGCCAGAAGCGGCCCATGTCCACATACTCGTAACCCTGGTGACCGAACCAGAAATTCTGGGTCGCATCGGGGATCATGCGGTTAATCGCCATCCATTGGCCGGCGAACGCGCCGACCACAATTACCACGAGACTGACGAGAAGGAACCAGACGCCAAATGCCTGGAATCGCGGCTCGCGGCCGCCCAGCATTGGCGCAACGTAAAGCCCGGTACCCAACCACGCCGTGGCGATCCAGAGCACGGCCAACAGCGTGTGCCATGTACGGGTGACGGAGTACGGAAAGAGGTCGGACAGCGGCAGGCCGTAGAGCCCCTGGCCCTCAACCGCATAGTGGGCCGTTACGATGCCGAGCATCACCTGGACGACAAAGAGCAGGATCGCCACGATGAAGAATCCCGAAGCGGCGCGCATGGACGGCGTCAATGTCGCCGTGTCCATGAAATCGCTGCGTGCATACCCCGTTTCGGGCTCGCCGTCACGGCGCCAGATGTCGAATTCCCTCGCGTAGTACCACACCAGGGCGCCGATTCCTGCGAGCAGAAGGAGGATCGAGATGAAAGTCCACATGAATACCGCGCCGGTCGGCGTATTGCCGACAAGAGGCTCATGCGGCCAGTTGCTCGTGTACGTGATCGATGTGCCGGGTCGTTGCGTGGTCGCCGCCCAGGAGGTCCAGAAGAAGAACGCGTTCAGCGCAGCCGATTCTTCCTCTGTCAGCATGGCATGGACCGGGAACGCATATTGTTCCCGCAATGCCAGCGCAGCCGCCGAGCTCCCCTGGAACAGGGCCGCGTATTCCGAACCAACCGCAGCGATCGCTTTCGCACGGTCGGCCGTGACCGTAACGATCCCGGATTTTGGGTCGTAGGTATTGGTGCGCATTTCCTGCCTGAGGATCGTGCGCACGCTCGCCTGTTCCGCGGGAGACAGCGCCGCGTAGTTCGTGGCTCGTTCCCGCATTGCGATGCGATCCAGCAGCGCCAGCGCCTCGCGATGCAGCCAGTCGGCCGACCAATCCGGTGCCACATAGCTGCCGTGGCCCCAGATCGAGCCCTGCTGCATGCCGCCCATGGATTGCCAGACGTTCTGACCACGCTCAATCTGTTCGCGCGTGAAAAGCGTCTTGCCGCCTTCGCTGCGCACGGCAGTGGGAATCGGCGGTGCCGCGTGGTAGATCTGGTTGCCGAAATAGAGCAGCACGCCGAACATCACGACCATGCTCACGACGAGAATGATCCAGAGGCGCGAAATGGTGAATTGCGAGCTGTAGCTGGCCATGGTTCACCCCCTCTGGTGCCGGCCGCGATTTCTTGGTTAGAGACCCTAGTACCGAATTGTCGCCCTGGCAAGAAATCAGCGAAGGCCGGTTCGATATCGTCAATCAAAGATGCGTGTTGCGACTCGTTCGCATGACGGAATGAATGGCTTCATCTCGCCATTGCCGAATGGCGAAATACCGCCACACGCTGCCGGGCTATCATTCGTTTTTCCAGTCTGTCGGGAGACTCGAGATCGCTGACATTGACATGGCGCGCGCCGCCTTCGACCGAGCACTGACATTTCTCCGCGCCGGGGACGGGGCCATGGCCGAGCGCCTGTGCCGGGATGCCCTCACTGAATGCCCCGGCGAGCCCAACCTGACTTCGCTCCTCGGCGCCGCCCTCAACCGCCAGGGCCGCGGACAGGAAGCCGAGCCGCTCCTGCGCTCCGCCCTCGAGGAAGAACCGAACTACGGCAAGGGCCAGGAGGAACTCGGCCGCAGCCTGCTGCAGCAGGGTCGCTTCGATGAAGCCATCGATTGCCTGCGCCGGGCGCTCGAGCTCGAACCGGAACTGCAATCCGCGAAGTTGACGCTCGTGCATGTGCTGACCGAATCCGGTCGCGGCGAACAGGCGCAAGCGCTGATGCAGGGATTCCTCCGTGCCGACCCCGCCCGGGCATTGATTGCCAAGGCCGGCGAGTGTCACCGCGCGGGCCGGCTCGAGGAGGCCGAGGCGATCTACCGCGAGGTCCTCGGGCGCGATCCGCGCAATCTCGAGGCACTGCGCCTCCTCGCGCTGATCGCGATGGATACCGAGCACTACGGCCAGGCGGAAAAACTCCTGCAGCGCGCCGTGGAGATCGCCCCGGATTTCCTGGCTGCCTGGGTCGATCTCTCCCGCGCTCAGTTGGAACGGTTCGACCTGCCGGCTGCTTTGTTGAGCATCGGGCGTGCGCGCGAACTCAATCCCCATTCTGCCAACGTCCAGGTTCACGTCGGCAACGTCCTGGCGCGATCCGGCCGTCACGACGAAGCCATCGCAACATATCGCCGCGCCATCGAACTGCAACCCGATTGGCCTCCCGGCTATCTCGGGCTCGGCAACGCGCTGAAGACGGTCGGCCGGCAGGCGGAAGCCATTGAGTCTTACCGGCGCGCGACCGTGTTGCGGCCGCAATCGAGCGAGGCCTGGTGGAGCCTTTCCAACCTGAAGACCTTCCGCTTCGAGCCGCCGGAAATCGAGGCGATGGAAAAGCAGCTCGAAACGCACGCGATGTCCGACGAGGCGCTCGTGCAGTTCTGCTTCGCGCTTGCCAAGGCGCGAGAGGATGGCGGCGACTACGCCCACGCCTTCGAACTCTACGAGCGCGGCAACCGGACGCGGCGCGCGCGGGAAAGCTACGACCCCGTGCAAACGGAAGTTATCAACGAACGGATCATGCAGGTTTTCGACGCGGATTTCCTGGCGAGGCATGCCGGCCAGGGCCATCCGGACCCGGCGCCGATCTTCGTCGTCGGCCTGCCGCGGACCGGCTCGACGCTCATCGAGCAGATTCTGGCCAGCCACTCGCATGTCGATGCGACGCACGAACTGCCCGAGGCGGGACGGCTCATCCAGCGGATCAACCGCGAACGCAGGGATCGCGTTACTTACCCCGAGGCCGTGCGCGATTTCGATGGCGAGGACTGGTCAGCGCTCGGCCGCTCGTACCTTGATGAGACCCGGAAATATCGCCGCGAAGCGCCCCGATTTGTCGACAAGATGCCGAATAATTTTGCGAGCATCGGGCTGCTCGGTCTCGCGCTGCCGAATGCCCGATTCATCAACACGCGGCGTTATCCGCTCGACACCTGCCTTTCCTGCTACAAGCAGCTCTTCGCAAAGGGCCAGCCGTTCACCTATGACCTGGTCGAGCTTGGCGAATATTACCTGCAATACGCGCGGATGATGGCGCACTGGCAGGCCGCGCTGCCCGGCCGCGTGCTGGATGTTCACTACGAATCCATGGTGACCGATCAGGAGGGAGAAACGCGCCGCTTGCTCGAATTCTGCGGCCTATCGTGGGAAGATTCTTGCCTGCGCTACCATGAAACCGAGCGCGCGATCCGCACCGCGAGTTCCGAACAGGTGCGTCGACCGATTTACGACAGTTCCATTGACACATGGCGTCATTTTGAGCGCGAACTCGCACCATTGATCGAAATCCTGCACCCGGTTTTGTAACGGGGTGGATGCATCGCGACAGTTCGATTATTCTCGTATATGGCCGCCACCGCAGGGGACAACCGTATGAGTTCGCAGGACAACGGCAAATTACCGGTCAATGGCGTCGCCTATGCGGTCTCGGTCGCATTGGCAGGCAGCTATGCGCCGGCGGTACTGGCCCAAAGTCGGACCGTCGATCTCGACGCGGTCATAGTAACGGCGCGCAAGCGCGAAGAAACGCTGATCGACGTGCCGCAGGAGATCCAGGCAATCAGCCAGCAGCAGCTCGAGCGGGCGAATCTCGACAGCGTCGGCGATTTCTCGCGCTTCGTTCCAAGCCTGAGCTACAACGCGATCACTCCGGGCCGCGGCACGATCTATTTTCGCGGCGTCGCGGATGATTCGTCCTCTTTCATCGCCGACGCCTCTTCCGCCATCTATCTCGACGAGCAGCCGCTGACACAGAGCGCGCTGCAGCCGGAAATCCGGCTGGTCGACATCGAGCGCATCGAGGCACTGCCGGGACCGCAGGGCACGCTTTACGGATCGAGCTCGGAGTCGGGGACGCTGCGCTACATCACGAACAAGCCGGACACGGGCGGCTTCGAGTCCACCGTGAGCCTCGACGGCAGTTCAGTGCAGGACGGCGAGCAAGGTTACGACTTGACCGCGGTAGTCAACGTGCCCCTGAGCGACGAAGTCGCAATCCGAGTGGTCGGCTTTTCGGCGCACGAGGCCGGCTACATCGACAACGTGCTGGGCACGAGCCTCGGCGGCGGCTTCGACAACTCGGACGTCGTCGCGAAGGACATCAATGGCATCGACTACGCCGGCGGCCGCGCGGCGCTGCGCTGGCGGCCGAACGATCGCTGGACCGTGGACACCGGCGTGGTTTACCAGAAGATGGATGCCAATACCTATTCGGAGGACAACGTCCAGCGTTCCGGTCGCGAGCTCGCGGTGGTGCGTTTCCTCGACGAGCGGCGCAGCGACGAGTGGACGCAGCTTTCGCTCACGCTGCAGGGCGATCTTGGCTGGGGCCAGTTCACCTCGGCAACCAGCTACTTCACGCGCTCGATCGCCTATTTCCAGGACAATACCGATTACACCTTCTATCTGAGCCATGCCTTCGGCGGGTATTACGTCAATTACGATATCGGCTCGGACCCGCGCGGCCTCGGCTGGAGGGACAGCCCCTACGTGAATCGTGTCGCGCAGGAATTTCGCCTGCAGGGCGCTACCGAAAAGATGACCTGGCTGGCGGGGCTGTTCTACGAGCGCGTCCACGAGGGCTTCCGGTTCTTCACGCGCATCGACGACTACGAAAGCACACCATCGTTCGGGTACTGGAACACCTACTACGACGTACAGCCGGGCACGACCGACAACGCGTTCTATCACTCGCGGAACGACCAGCTCACCGAGCAGTACGCGGCATTCGGCGAAGTGGGCTATTCGCCGACCGACCACTGGACCATCACCGCCGGCCTGCGCTGGTTCGATCACACGCGCACGCGCGACTATTTCATCCAGCAGCCGAACGGCCACTTCACGGCCAACCTCGGCACGGCGGAAAACTCCACGAGCGACATCACCAAGAAGCTCAGCGTGCAGTACCACATCGGGGACCACGCGATGGTCTATGCGCTGTACTCCGACGGCTTCCGGGCCGGTGGCCGCAATGTCGTGCGGCCCGGTACCGTGCTGCCGGCGGATTACGACTCGGATTTCCTCCACAACTACGAAGTCGGATTCAAGAGCCGCTGGTTGAACAACAAGATCGACTTCAACCTGACCGCGTTCAAGATGAAATGGGACGACTACCAGGTCGAGGTGGTCGATCCGGGCCCGCTCTATGCGGTGCTGGTGGCCAATGTCGGCAATGCGGAAATCGATGGCGTGAGCGCGGAATTCAGCGCGCGGCTGTGGCAGTCCCTGGATTTCGGGCTCAACCTGCAGTTGCTCGACCCGAAGACCACCTCGGACAACCCGATCATCGGCACCGCGGATGGCACGCGTCTGCCGTTCTCGCCCAAGGAAAAGGGCGCGGCCTGGCTCGACTACACGTTCCCGACCCTGGTCTCGGGCGGCAGTTTCTATGGCCGCGTCCAGTACACCTATAACGGGAATTCATTGAACGGAATCCTGAACGCGACGCTGCAACCCGCGTATCAGATTACCGACGCGAAGGTCGGCTTCGAGGCCGACGACTGGGAGGTCTACGCCTACGTGGACAACGTGTTCAACGAGCGGGCGATCCTGTTCGACCAGCAGAGCGCACCGCCTGGCACGATCACCATCAACGCGCCGCGGACCTGGGGCATCGGGTTCTCGAAGACCTGGGGCCGAAACTGAGCGAAGCCGACCGCGCCGGCGACGTCGTCGTAGTCGCACATCCCAAGGGTCTGAGTACGCCCGTTGCCACGTTCAGGCTGCACGGCAGCGACTCCTAGGACAATCCGGTTCCTGGCGTGGGTTTGCAGGTCATGCTTTCCAAGACAAAGATGACACCACTCCTGGCCCGCACAGACGCGAATGGATCTGCCGTCTTTTCCTTGCCACTATCGTCCGAGTCGCAGCAGGCGACCATTGACGCGCAACTGATTGACACGCATTCCATGCGAGCCTCTTTCGTCATCGGGAATTCTGCCCGGTAACCCACCCACCCGCGATCGGAGCGGTAGCCCGCGCCATGTTCGATACAGCTGCCGTTTTCCTGGTCGTGACCGCGCTCCTGGCCTACCTCAACGACCGCTTTGTCGGATTGCCGTCGACGATTGGCGTGATGGCCACATCCATGGCCCTGACCCTGTTGCTGATCGGGCTCGACTGGCTTGGAATCACCAGCTCCCTGCGCGGCTACGAAGAGATCCTGCTGAGTTCCGTCGATTTTTCCGAGCTGCTGATGCAGGGGATGCTCTCGTTCCTGTTGTTCGCGGGAGCGCTGCATCTTGACTTGAATGAGCTTCGCGCCTATCGCTGGCAAATCGGCGGGCTCGCGCTCGTGGGCACGCTCCTGTCGACCCTGCTGGTCGGCTTCGGACTGTGGCTGGCGCTGCCGCTTGCCCACTGGCAGTTGCCGCTGATCCATTGCCTTCTGTTCGGCGCGCTGATTTCCCCAACCGATCCGATTGCCGTAATGGGAATCCTGAAGTCCGCTGGCGCGCCGAAAAACCTCGAGTTGGTGATCGCAGGAGAGTCTCTTTTCAACGACGGCATTGGCGTCGTGATCTTCACGCTGCTGATCGCCGTGCTGGCGAGTGGCGCTCCGCCCACGCTTGGTGAAATCGCGCGCCTGCTGATGCACGATGCCGTCGGGGGCCTGGTCTTCGGTCTGGCGCTCGGCTACCTCACCCTGGTCCTGTTGCGCAGCCTGGACAACTACCGGGTCGAAGTGATGATCACACTGGCCGCGGTCGCTGGCGGCTACGCGCTCGCAAGCAAGCTGCACATCTCCGGTCCGCTCGCCATGGTTGTGGCCGGGCTCGTGGTGGGCAATCAAGGCCGCGCGATCGCAATGTCGGACACCACGCGACGCTATCTGGACATGTTCTGGGAGATGGTGGACGAGATGCTCAATGCCGTCCTGTTCGTGGTGCTTGGCATGGAAGTGCTTGCCATCGACCTGAAGTCCGGCCTGTTATTGGCCGCCGGCATTGCGCTTGGAATCACGTTGCTGGCGCGGCTGCTCGCAGTCGGCCTGCCTGTGCGTCTGCTGCACCGCTCGATTAACCTGCCGCACGGGTCCTGGCAGGTGCTGACCTGGGGAGGACTGCGCGGCGGCATCTCGGTTGCACTCGCCCTTTCGCTGCCGCAGGGGCCCGCCCGGGCCATGATCCTTGGCCTGACCTACTCGGTCGTCGTGTTCTCGGTACTGGTGCAGGGTCTCAGCATCGGCTGGGTCTCGCGTCGCGCAATGGCCGAGAGTCCGGCAGAATGAATTGGCGGAGAGAGAGGAATCAATATCCTCCTGAAAGGCACTGTTCCATAGTGAATTGTCCAATGCTTTGAATATTCGGATCTGGTGCAGCTGGGGCCATGGGGCCGGCCAGGCGGTCTCGTGCCATCCGTTTTGCCCTGCTTGTCCACCGCCCGGTACAGGCAATGCCATTGACCCCGGATGGCGATACAGGTCTCGTCCACCCGCCAGGAAGTGCCGACGGGCCTGGAGAATCGATTCCGGCGCTTCTCGAACTCCGAAACGTACCGGGTCACTCACCGGAGGATCGTCGACGGCGCCAAGCGACCGCTTGGTGCCAGGCCGACTGCTAACATGTCCTGCATGAAAATCTGCATCAGCGGCGCCGGCATCGCAGGTCCGGCGCTGGCCCACTGGCTGCTGCACCACGGTCACGAACCAACGCTGGTCGAGATCGCGCCGCAATTCCGCCGCGGCGGTTACATCATCGATTTCTGGGGCAAGGGCTATGAGCTAGCGGAGCGCATGGGCATCCTGCCGCGCGTGCAGGACCGGGGTTACCACGTACGGGAAGTGCGCATCGTCGACGAACACGGCCGCAAATCCGGCGGCTTCGACGTGAGGTTGCTGGCGCGCGCCCTGCGCGGACGCTTCGTGAGCCTGCCGCGCGGCGAACTCGCGAGCATCCTCTACGACACTGTCAAGGATCGCGTCGAGACGTTGTTCGACGAAAGCATCGTTTCGCTCGCGGAAGTCGCTGGCGCCGTGCGGGTTACCTTCTCTCGCGCGGCGCCGCGGGAATTCGACCTGGTGATCGGCGCGGATGGACTGCATTCGAACGTTCGCCGCTTGGCGTTTCCGCCGGCGACCAGCGTGGAATTCTTCCTCGGATACCACGTAGCAGCATTCGAGGCGACGGGCTACCGACCTCGCGACGACCTCACCTACGTGAGTTATTCGCGGCCCGGCCGGCAGATCGCACGTTTTGCGATGCGTGACGACCGCACTGTGTTCATGCTGATATTCGCCAGCCGCGAGCCCATACAGTCGCACAGGACGGCGGCTCAGCGGGATGTGCTGCAGGAAACTTTTGGCGGCATGGGCTGGGAGGCCGATGCGATCCTGGCCGCAATGCAGCGCTCGGATTCGCTATATTTCGACCGCGTAAGTCAGATTCACGCACACCGCTGGAGCAACGGGCGGGTCGCGCTACTGGGAGATGCCGCTCACTGCCCCTCGCTGCTCGCGGGTGAAGGTTGTGCGCTCGCCATCATCGATGCGTACGTGCTCGCGGGCGAGCTGACGCGTGCCGGCGGCGACTACGCGACGGCATTTCACAATTACGAGGGCCGGCTACGTGGCTTCATCGAGGGCAAGCAGCGGTCAGCCAAGCGCTTCGCGAGCCAGTTCGCGCCGCGCACCGCGCTGGGACTCTTCGTGCGCCGCTGGGCGACGAAGGCCATGAGCCTGCCCGGCCTGACGAACCTGTTCCTGGGACGTGCGCTGCGGGACGATCTCGAATTGCCTGACTATTGAGGCGGATCACCGCGCAGTCCATCGTGCATGTTGCGCACCAGCGCATGATAAACACCTTCGTGACAGATCAGCCGCGAAATCCGGTGCGGGAGGAATGCTGCAGCCATCAGAGGAATCAGCATCTCGTGATCGTTGCTCATCTCGGTCACGATGATGAAGGCGGTCACCGGCGCCTGCACGACTCCGGCCAGGTACGCCGCCATGCCCAGCGACGTGACCAGCGCGACGTGCGGCGAGCTGCTCGCGAGCCGCTCGATGTCGGTCGCGCGTCTTTGCGAGGGACACGTTCGGATACATTTCGAGTGCGAGCGTCTTGTGCTTGCCTTTGAACCAGTAGTTGAAACGCCAGTGCCGGCCGTCGTTCGGCATGATGTGGAGGTGAAGTACCTCCGCGCGACTGAGACGGCATGAGATGCCGCGAGAAACGTAATTGGCGGAGAGAGGAATCAATAGTCCTACGCAGGCTACTGTTTCACAATAGTTTTTTCAGAACTCTGAATATCCGTACCACCGAACTCAGGTCAGAACGGCCGCCCTTACAATTCACATTACACAATGAAAAGTATGGTGCCCAGTCGAAATCGAACCATCGACACGCGGATTTTCAGTAGCAGGCACCGCAGGGTCCGGCACCTCGCTGCAGCAATCAACGCAGGCCCCTCTCGTACCAGCCCTTGCTTGAGTTCACGACCTTCACGACCAGAAGCATCACCGGCACTTCGATCAGCACACCGACAACCGTAGCAAGTGCCGCACCCGACTCGAAACCGAACAGGCTTATCGCGGCCGCCACGGCAAGCTCGAAGAAGTTCGAGGCTCCGATCAAAGCCGATGGGCACGCGATGCTGTGCTTTTCCTTCACCGCGCGATTCAGCAGGTACGCAAGCGATGAGTTAAAGAACACCTGGATCAGGATTGGCACCGCGAGTAGAGCGATGATGAGCGGCTGCTTAATGATGGCCTCGCCCTGAAAGGCGAACAAGAGCACCAGCGTGACCAGCAGGGCGGTGATAGACCACGGACCGATCTTTGCCATCGCAGCGTCGAAAGCGCCCTGCCCCTTCGCCAGCAAAGACCGTCGCCAGAGCTGCGCGATCATTACTGGTATAAGGATGTAGAGCACGACTGACGTCACCAGCGTGTCCCAGGGCACCGTGATGGCGGCAATGCCAAGCAGCAGTCCCACGATCGGCGCGAATGCGACCACCATGATTGCGTCGTTCAGCGCGACCTGGGTCAGCGTAAACATCGGGTCCCCGTTCGTCAGCCTGGACCACACAAAGACCATCGCCGTGCACGGCGCGGCGGCCAACAGGATCAGTCCGGCGATGTAGCTGTCAATCTGCTCCGCCGGTAGCCACGGCGCGAAGAGGTGGTGGATGAAAATCCAAGCCAGCAGCGCCATGGAGAATGGCTTGATCAGCCAGTTGACGAAAAGCGTGATGCCAATGCCGCGAACGTGTTGGCGAACTTCACTCAATGCTGTGAAATCGACCTTCATCAGCATCGGAATGATCATCACCCAGATCAGGAGGCCGACGGGCAGGTTGACCCGCGCAATCTCCATGCGACCCACGGTTTGAAACAAGCCTGGCAACAACTGTCCGGCCGCGATCCCCACGACAATGCAAATGAATACCCACAGAGTCAGGTAGCGCTCGAATACGTTCATTGGCGGGCTGGCTGCGCGTGTAGCCATTACTTACGACTCAAGCGCTGCTCAACCTTACTGGGTCAAGGCGTTGCATTGTGCGCGCACACGAAACTCACATAGGCTTCGCACCCGCTCTTCTCGTTAGGGTCTCTAAGTTCCTCCGACCTGACACCCTTTTTGGTCCCGCGCGGATCTAGAGTCCGCGATTTCGGAAGCCGTAACGCAATCATAGGAATCCTGGGATTTGTCCGCTGTCGAACGACCGCGCGCATAAAACGTCTTCGACCTAAGCGACACGAGCAGGCGGAGGTATTGGTGGAATCCTCCGCGAAACTCGCGCTGACTAACTTTTGGCCAAGTGAGAAAATCATACTGGCCGACTTTGAAAATTGGCGGAGAAAGAGGAAGCAATGCCCCTGGAGAGGGTACCGTTTCACAAGGATTTTTCAAAGACCTGATTATCTGTACCATCACATTTAGGCTGGAAATGTCGCCTTGAAAACCTGTGCGAAACTTCGCAGGAATTCTGGCGAATCGGCGTGAATCTCTTTGCAAGCGTCGAAGCGCGCGGCGTCGCCCGCGACATTTTCCTCGACGGCAACACCTTCCGCGACAGCCAGAGCATCAACAAGAAGCCGGTCGTCGCCGACGGCCGGCTCGGCGCCGTCGCCGTTCTCGGCGCGACGCAGCTGAGCTTTACGCATGTTTTCCAGATGCGCGGGTTCGACGGCCAACCGCATCCCGATCAGTTCGGATCGCTCTCGCTGAGCATCGGCCTCTGAGGACCGTGCGCGGCGCTTGCATTCCGGGCGCCGCCCCGCATGATGAGCGGACTTCGCCCCCGCGCAGGACCATCGATGACCGGCTCCCTGATTTCCGCCGACAACGATTTCGGCCTCATCGCCGCCTTCCTCTCCATCGCCGCTTTCGGCTTCTGGTCGGAGGGCACGAAATTCGGAAAGCTTCTCTCGGGTGTCATCCTCGCCGTCGGCGCCGGCGCGCTTCTCTCGAACCTTCGCGCCATTCCCTTCGCCTCGCCCGTCCACGATCTGGTCTGGACGTATGCGGTGCCGCTGGCGATCCCGCTCCTGCTCTTCAAGGCCGATCTCAGGCGCATCCTTCTCGAAGCGGGGCCGCTGCTCCTCGCTTTTACCATCGCCGCGCTCGGCACGGTGGCCGGCGTCGTCGCGGGATTTTATCTCATCGACCTCGGACCTCTGGGCCCCAAGATCGCCGCCACGCTCGGCGCGAGCTGGATCGGCGGCTCGATGAATTTCGCGGCCGTCTCGCAGACGCTCGAACTCGACGACGGGACGACGCTCGGCGCGATGGCGGCCTCCGACAATGTCGCCGGTACGCTCTTCCTGACGCTGCTCGTGCTGCTGCCTGGCGCGACGCTTATCCGCCGCTTCTTCCCTTCGCATGTGATGGATGAAGCGCCGGCCGAGGACGAAGCGATCGAAGCCGAGGAGCGCAAGCACTTCCACATCGCCGATCTGGCGACGGCGCTGGCGCTGTCGGCGCTGTGCTGTTTCGTGGGCTACGGGATCGCGAGCCTCGCCGGCATTCCGCAATTTGGCGTCCTCTTCGTCACCGTCGCGGCGCTTCTCTTCGCCAATCTCTTTCCGGGCGCCATGCACCGCCTCAACGGCGATTTCGATCTCGGCATGTATTTCATGTACATCTTCTTCGCCGTCGTTGGCGCGGGCGCCGATATCGTGCTGATGGTGCGAACGGCGCTGCCGATCTTCGCCTTCACCGGCACCATGGCGGCCGTGCATCTCGCTTTCGTGCTGGGCGGCGCGAAGCTTTTCCGCATCGATCTCGCCGAAGCCCTCATCGCGTCGAACGCCTGCGCGCTCGGGCCCGCGACGGCGGCGGCGCAGGCCGCGAGCCGGCGCTGGCGGACGCTCGTCACGCCTGCCGTCATGCTCGGCATTCTCGGCTATGCGGGCGCGAACTTCATCGGCGTGGCGCTGGCGAAGTTCCTCGGATAGCGCGCAATCCGCATCCGCGCGCGGTTTCGCAAAGATGGACTCCGTAACAGGTCCGGAGTGACGGCTTTTTTGATGGTGGGGCACAAACCGAAAACGTCATGCCGGACCTGATTTGGCATTTCGACAGTAGAGCGGGTCCCGGGCAATGGTCTTGGTCAACCGACCTCTCCGGCACAAAGGATTCGCAGCCTACCGGACGCCCGTGGATGCACCGGAACCGAATATTCGTACCATCAAGAATTATGCGGAATCCGCGATCTCTTCCAGCCATGGCACGAGATGTTCCATGTCAAAAGCACCTTGGTCCAGCAGTTTGATGAACTTGTCGAAAACGGCTTCAGAGCCGGCGGTGATGGCGTGGCCGTTGATTCGCAGAAAGACGTCGACAACCGCGAACGCCGTGCGCTTGTTCCCGTCGATGAACGGATGGTTCTGAACGAGGCTCTCCAGAAGCGCAGCGGCCTCGTGGATGATCGTGTCGTAGTAGCCGGTTTGCGGACGATGAAGCGCTGATTCGAGCGCGCCGACGTCGCGGATACCGGGTGCGCCGCCGTAACGCTCGATCAGCTGCTTGTGGAAAAAGAGTGCGTCAGCTGTGGTGACGTACTCCGTCATTTAGCCAGCGACCGATACAACTCGTCGCGCTCCTCGAGGCTTTCCTGAAATGCCTCGAGCACATTCCGTCGCGGCGCCTGCTGACGCTTGTGAGCGAGATACTCTCGCATCGCGTCCCCAAGTACCGCCTGCAACTGGCGCCCTTCACGCGCCGCGATCTCCTGTAGTCCATCGAGGACTTCAGGTTCGGCCTGCGAGGAGAATTTGCGCAGAGTGCTCATAATGCCCTTATCTTGAGATATCTAGATGCATCATGATATATCAAGATGAAAGAAACGCAAGTTTCACGCTGCAGATAGGTTCTGGTGCACTGGCGGCGCGAGAAACCGGCCATGCGGCGGGTCTGGTCCTCAATATCAAGCTGAAACGAGAGCCCGGCCCCAAAGCTGCTTGAGTGACTGGTTCCGCCACTGACGACCCGGGCCGAACGAGAACTGTCGCTTGTGAATCCGATGTGCCAACTCGATGCCAGCGAGCGTAATCGATGCATTGCCGAACGATCTGAATCCCAGCATGGAAGCGCAGCGGCGTTTGATCGCGCGATGATCCTGCTCAACGATGTTGTTCAGGTAGGGGCAGCTCCTGACGAGAACATACTTCCATCTGTGATTCTCACGGCGCAGAAGCCGCAGCGCTTGATGACTCGGCGCGTGCCCGTCGAACGTGATCTTGCGCGGCCACCGCGGCAGAGATGTGGCCAATGCCTCGCGGAAGAATGCCTGTGCCGCCGCGATGCCTCGATCGGGTCGGAGCAGAAAGTCGACGGTCTTGCCTCGCTTGTCGACGGGCGCGGTAGAGGTAGTGCCACTTTCCCCGCACCGAGATGTACGTCTCGTCGACCCGCCAGGATGAGTGCACCTTTCGGGCCCGTCGGCTCCACCGTTTTTCGAACTCCGGCACGTACCGGATCACCCACCGCAGGATTGTCGTGTGAGACACGGCCAATCCGCGTTCGGCCATCATGGCGACCAGGTCCCGATAGCTCAGCCGATACGTGATGTACCAGCGAACGCATAACTCGATGATTTCGGCCTCGAAGCGCCGGCGACGGTAGATCGCGTCACGAGCAATCGGCTTGGTCATCACAGGCTCCAGCCGGACCCGCTGATGCTACCTATCCACCGCCAACGCACCAGAACCTACGAAACGCCCTGCGCTCGGAACACCCGGAGATTCAAGGGAATTTCCGGGATTCCGAGACAGCATGAGCTGTCATGAAAATGATAATTGGCGGCCATGGGCCGCCCGCGAAGTCTGGCGGAGAGAGGGATTCGAACCCTCCGTGGGCACTCGGCGAGTCGTGGTGGACCCCCATCCAGCTCGCCGAGGAATGGCCCGAGGCTGTGCAGCTGTTGTCCGGGCGGACTCTCGCACGCGAAATGCATTGAGGCTGTCGCGTCCAACGCATCGAGTGCGTGCTTTAAATCGAGGAATATGGGCCATGTGATTGACATCACTGCATTTTGCGAAAAGCCCGTACGTCGGACACCTTCTAGCCGCCAAATGCCCGTGGAAGGCGATTAATATGTCGATTACACAGCCGGGCGAGAAAAGGCCTTTTACGATGCGACTTGAGTTACCGAGTCCTATCGACACCTACGTGCGCGCCGAGAATTCAGGCGACTTCGAAGCAATGTCTGCATGCTTCGTGCCCTACGCGACAGTACGCGACGAGGAGCGTTTCTATGAGGGCATTCCGGCCATCAAAGCATGGCGGGCCAAGACAAAGCGGAAGTACTACGACACTGTCACGCCACTTGAGATCAGCACGTCGGAGGGTAGCGCTGTTCTCAAAGCCGAACTAAGCGGCAATTTCCCGGGAAGCCCCGTAACCGCCCGATTCCATTTCGTCCTTGAAAACGACCGGATCGCGTCGCTTCAAATTCGCGCTTAGGCTTCAGCACAACACGAAACGCCGGCCCCGATTGGCCGGCGCCTCGTGCAATTCTCTATTGAGGTAGCTGGAATCCCGTGATCTGCAACACATCATCAGTGTTGTAGTCATCCACCATAGGCACGTTCGTGTCGTCGCTATGCTGGATCGAGAGGTACGCAGTTCGCCCGTCAGGCGCGAAAATGAACCCTGTCGGTTCTGCTGAGCTATCCTTCACGGACAGAAGTTTCACGCATCCATCACTCTTCAGATCCCTGTCCTTTCCGTCGCGGAGGCAGGCATAAATGTCGCCATTCGGATGGTCCTCGATCACGTACAGGATGCCGGTTCGCGGCTGGAAATCGAGGTTGTCGAAGGAATTGAAAGTGGTATCGCCTTCGATGAAGCGATTCACGACAACAGTGCGGTCATCCACAACGGCCGTGAGCGGCGAAGTCTCCACCGCGCATACCACTTCCGCATAGTTGAACGCTTCCTCATTGCCCGTATCCGTCCAGCACACTCGAACAGCTTCCGGGATGTCCCGATTGCGATATGCTGGGTCCTGGTGCAGATCTTCCGGGCGGTAGCCGCCCGTCGCACCGGCGCTATCGGCATCACTGCGGGCAGTCGCCGCGGTCACCGGAACCCAGGCCGCATGGCCGACTTCGCAGCCCTGCCCGAATTGCTGTATGTCCGGCTGACAGGACACCTGCATGGCATAGACGCTGCCCGCGGTAAGCGGTGATTCATTCAGCGTCGTGACGGCGCTGGATCCGGAAAACGGCGTCGAAGGAATGAACTTGAAGATGGCGCCGCCATCCGAATCGGGCACGTCAGTTCCCGGGCGAAGTTCGTCTCCTGCAATAATGACGCCGCTCGGCAGGATCGCAATGCCTTCCCAGGCGATGACGGGCAAGGCAGTGCGCTTGGCTATGTGAGCCGAGTCCGTGGTTTCGCCCGTGGCACGATTGACGACCGTTTGGTCGGTAACGTGCAGGGGATCGAGAATCTCATAAGCGCCCCCGTCGTCATTCTCCTCCGTGGCGAGGATTGTTCCCCACGCGGTAGCACGAATGCCATCGCACCCATTCATACCGCGCAGAATTGTATTGACTGCGCCTGTCTTAAGGTTGATGCGCTGAACCGAGGGATTGAGCTTTCCGGGCACAATCTCTTCCAAGTCCGACTCTATACAGCTGATGAGGTGCGTGGGATGTTGCCGCGGGAAAAACGCCATCATGTCCGTCGAGTCGGCGGCATTGCGCGTCAGGTACTTTACGGTCAAGTCCGGGGCTAGCTTCACTTGTTTGTGTGCCCCCTGATCCGGCAAGCGATAGGGGCCGCTCGTCTCGGGTGCCGAACCATGAATAGGGGTGAATCCGACCAACAGCGGCGCCACCGACCGTAACAACGAATCGACATTTGAACCGAAGTCCCGACTGAGGAAGTTGATTTCCGCTGGCGCATCGGCCGCGTAACTTACGGCGGTAAATGTGGCGACCGTCGCTAGGACGGCGATCGATTGCGTGAGCTTCACGTTGGCTTACTCCCACGGTTGACTGAGGGAGCCCAGATTGAGCTGCTGTAGTGAAACCTTGAAGTCGTTAACGTTGCGCTTTGATTAATCCTTCAACACAGCGATCGGCCGCGCAAAAACCGTTGCGTCTCACAGGCCTCGTTCGCAATTGGATATTTTTAGGGGCTTGGAGAAAGAGACGAGCTACCTACTCGCATATACCCGCCCAGAATCGCGCTCATTGCAATCAAATCTGTCGCGCACAACGGCGGCTCCCCAACCAACAGGCCGATCGGCAATGCCACGACCGGCGGCAAGTACGTCACTGCCGACGCCTCAAAGTTAACTCGTAATATCAATAACTTGCAGCGCTTTCCAAACTGTAAACCGGCCTGAACAAGTCACATTCGCGGCACACCGGGTTGAGTCAAGATACATTCGCTTCCCAAGTGGTGTCCGAGGCGGTCAAGGTACGATGAAAGGCACGTACTTATGACTCGCGCTGACCCCCTCCCCCTGCGCGTGCGCTTCGGCGAGTTTGAGCTCGACGAGGCCAATGCGTTGTTGTTGCGCGGCGGGCGGGCGATCGATCTCCCGCCGACACCTTTCGGGCTGCTGTGCGCGCTCGCCCGTCACCCTGGATCGCTGCTGACCAAGCAAACGCTACTGGACGCAGTCTGGGGACACCAATTCGTAAGTGACTCGGTGCTGAAGACCGCCATCAGCGATCTGCGGAGCGTCTTGATGGACGACCCCCGCGAGCCGCGATACATTGAAACGGTCGCGCGTCGCGGCTATCGCTTCATCGCGAAACCTGCGGCACTGCCGTCCGAGACACCGCTCCGGAGCGAAGCTCCCGAAGTGGACGAGCCCGGGGCCACGGCGTTCGTGGGTCGCGCGGCGGAGCTCACGCGCCTGCAGCGGGCGTGGGACCGCGCGAGTCACGGCAAGCGGGCCGTGGTCTGGGTGGCCGGCGCGCCGGGTGTCGGCAAAACCACGCTCATCGAACGCTTTCTTTCCGGGCATCGCGATGGGGCCTGCGCGCGCGGATACTGCGTCGAGCATTTCGGCGGCGGGGAGCCTTATCTGCCCGTGCTCGAGGCGCTGGCGCAGCTATGCCGCATCGACGACACCCTGCCTCCCTTGCTGCGATCCGTGGCGCCGACCTGGCTGCTGCAACTGCCCTGGCTCGGGACCACGGAGGATCGCGAGAGCCTGCGACGGGAACTGGTCGGTGTCGGCCCGGACCGCATGCTGCGCGAAATGGGCGAACTGCTGGACCGCTACACCGAGCAGCGCCCCTTGCTGTTGATCACCGAGGATCTGCACTGGTCTGACAGGGCTACGATCCAGCTCATCGACTACGTCGCGCGCCGCCGCTCAGGCGCCCGCCTCATGTGGCTCGCGAGCTTCAGACTGGCTGATGTAGTCGCCTTTGAGCATCCGCTGAACACCCTGCGGCACGAGCTTCGCCTGCACGGCCTGTGCGAGGAAATCGTGCTCGATCCATTCTCCGAGACCGAAGTCGCAGCGTACCTCTCCGGCCGATCGTCGTCCCTGGGCAGCAACGAGAGATTCGTACGCGCCTTGCACGTGCGGACCGACGGAGTGCCGCTGTTCCTGGCCTCGGTGATCGAAGAGGTGCTCGCACGCGCGGAACAGAGTGGCACAGAGGCCATCGACGCGGACGAATTGGCGCGGGTGGCGGTTCCGGAGAACGTGGCGGCGATCATCGACCGCTATGTCCTCAAGCTCTCCCCCGAGCGGCGCGCACTGCTATCTGCTGCGGCGGTCTGCGGGGTCGAATTCCGTATTGACACGGTAGCTCGAGCGCTTGGGCGCGAAGTCATCGAGATCGCCGATGCCTGCGACCAGTTGATGCGCGAGCATCAATGGCTCGCAGTGCAGGGCGGACGTGATGCGCACGAGGCGTTGCATGGATTCCGCCACGCCGTCTTCCGGGAGGTGCTCTACGAGCGTCTGCCTCCCTCGATACGCGCCGAGATGCATCGCAAAGTCGGGATGGCGCTGGAACAGGAGCGCGCCGCCGGCCGGGTCGTGAAAGCCTCCGAGCTTGCGATGCACTTCGACCGTGGCCGGGCGCCAATGGCAGCATTGCGCCACTACGCTGAGGCGGCGGAAGCCGCTCTATTGCACCTGAGTCCCAACGAGTGCATGACCCTGACCGAGCGTGCGCTCAGCCTGCTGGATCAGGTGCCGCCCGATTTGGAACGCACCGCGCTCGAGATTTCGCTCGCAACGCTGCGCGGCCTGGCTGCATTCCACCTGTGGGGCGCCGGCAACGAGGTTGCGAGCACCTTGCGGCGCGCGGCGTCCCGCTTGACCGAAATTTCGTCGCATCCGATGCGGGTGCGCCTGCTGCACGGGTTGGGGTTTGTGCTTACCCTGCGCGCGGAGTACGGCGAGGCGCTCGCGACCGCGGATCGCGCAGACGCGCTAGGGGCCGAATCCGAGGACCAGTTGCTACCACTGGTTGCCAGCACCTTGCGAGGACACGTTTACATGATGCAGGGACGCCCGCGTGAGTCCCTTGAGTCGTTTGGGCGCGCGTTGGCTGCTCTGGAATCGGGCCAAATCGATGCAGTCGAGGGATACATAGCGGACCCGCAAGTCACAGCGCTGGCGGCGCTCAGCCTTCAGCTCACGCACCTCGGTTTAGTCGGGCAGGCGCGGCAACGCGTGGAGCAAGCGTACGCTCGAGCCCGTTGGCTCGCACAACCGATGGCGCTGTTGGTCACGATCTGGTTCGACGCACTATGCCGAATCCGTCATGGCGATACCGAAGGAGTCGGCGAGCTCGCGGACGAGATGCGCGCACTGGTCGAAGAGTTCTCACTGACCCAGGGTGCGGCTGCCCATCGGTGGTTCCGCGGCTGGGCGGATGCGCGGTCCGGGAGCGCACTGGCGGGATTCCGGAATATTCGGGAGGCCTACGACAGGAATCGCGCGATCGGGATGATCGCCGGCAGCAGCGAGACGCTTGGGTACGCCGCCGAGACGCTGCTTCTCGCGGGTGACTGGCGCGGAGCACAAGAGCAGCTTGAGCAGGCGCTCGCGGTTGTGAACGACTACGGCGAACGGATTTATCTCCCGCAGCTGTTGCTCATCGAGGGCGCAATCTTGCAGGCGCGTGGCGAATCTGCGGCCGGGGTCGCTGCGATCCGGCGCGCGGTCCAGGAAGCTCGAGAACAGGGCGCGGCCTGGCTGGAACTGTTGGCGCTGACCGCACTCTGCGAACACGCGGGGGCAGCGGACGAGGACCGCCACGCGCTCACGGCACTCGTAGGCGAGCTCCCCGAGGCAAGCGAGACGATCGCAATCGCGCGGGCGCGGGCCCAGCTCGCGGGAGCCTAGTCGGCCGACTCCGGACGACCTTATCGACCGAACAGCGACCGTTCCCTGACCACTCGGCGGTCGGTGGCCCCTACTCTGGCCGCACCTGCCGAAGTGGAAACGCCCGCAATGGTCCTGAGCACTGATTCCAGATATCCCAACCGCCGCACGTACGTCGTGAAGCTGCGCAGCGACGCAACGCCAGAAGCCCTGGTGGGGCGTCTCGAGAACCTGGTTACGGGCAGGCAAGGCGAGTTCGCGTCCGCACACGAACTGCTCCGCCTGATTGTCGGCGACGTTCTCGTGTCTGCATCGCCAGATGCCCCGTAACGCGTCGCCCAGGGGCAATTCGTGGACATCAAGCTAATAAGCGCCGTGGTCGGCACGCTCGCAGGCGTCACGACGAGTGCCCTCGTCGCATGGATCAACCAGAAGACGCTGAACCGGCGCGAGCTCATTCGAGACGAAATACGCTTGCGCCAGGAGCTGTACGGAGAGTTTCTGGCTGAATGCGCGAAACTGCTGCTGGACGCGCTACAGCATTCACTTGAAAAGCCCGAAACGTTCGTGCCCGTTTACGGGTTGATCAACCGGATCAGGCTCTGCGCAACCCAGCCTGTGCTCAGGCAGGCCGAACAGCTCGTCTTGCGTATTACCGACCAGTATTTCTCAAACAATCTGTCCGTGCAGGAGCTGCGTCAGCTCACGCGTTCCGGTGAAGGCGACGCCCTGAAGCCGTTCGGCGACGCCTGTCGGGCCGAGCTTAAATCGATTCGCGCGCGGGTCTAGTGGGCACGGATGGCGACGAAATGCCGACGCTTCCCTGACCACTCGCCGTTCGCTACTCCGTACGCTTGATTCCGCAAACGGCTCAATCGACCGCGAACTCAGCTCTCGGACGATCGCCGATTTACCAACACTTTTAAGGAGACTCTCGAAATGTCGACAGATTCACGAATGACCAAGTCCGAGGCGACCAAGAGCGCCGCTTCCTGGGACCTGCGTCACCCCGGCCTCATCATGAAGGACGGCAATGGCGAAGTGCACGAGTTCACGGGCATGTGGCCCCTGAAGCCCGACGCCGACCTCGTTGTGCTCACGAAGGGAGTGGGACCTGGTGGCTTCGTGGAGCCGCCTGGAGCCACGTTCTCGGAGTTGACCACGCAGCTCGGCCTGATCCGGACCGCGCGCTGGTTTGTCGGCACGAGCACCGAGTTCGGTCCCACCCTCTATTTCATCTCGCAGTTCGACAGCAGCCTGGAGAAGTACTTCGACGATTTCGTGCTCAACGGATCGAAGAACCTCGAACTGGTCTGGGGCCAGTGCGTCGGCTGCCCGACCGGCCCGGACGTGACGGCACGCGACATCGTGCAGTACATCGCGCGTGGCCAGATCAAGACCCTGGCGTGCTACGACGCCTTTCCGAGCCTCAGCAACAACCAGATCGAGAAGCAGGCCGACTGGTACGCGAAGACGCAGAAGTTCCAGCGTGCGGTCGCCAAGGCTGGCAGCAGTCTCGCGGACGAGGTTGACGCTTTCCTGAGCGAGTTGGCCAAGCCGTACGAGCACGTGCGCAGCGGCGCCGCCATCGACACCGACGCGGGCAAGGAACCGCAGTTCACCGACGTCCCGGAGCGCCTGGGCGTGCGGAAGGCCGCGTAGGCGATCGGACGAGGAAGGGGCGCGACCATGAACACCGGATCTTCAAGGCGGAGTTTGCTTGCCGCCGATCTAAAGGAACAGATTCACGACATCCAGGATAACGTGGTCGCGCCCATCCTCATGCGCTACGGGCGCCACATCTTCGTAAAGTTCACCGATGGCGCAAAGGCGCGCGAGTGGCTGCGCACTCTGCGCGACCGCGTCAACGCGCGGCAGGACGAGCACGGCGCGCGCTTCACGGTCAATATCGGATTCACTTACGAGGGCCTGAAGGCGATTGGTCTCTCGCAGCGGTCGCTCGTCAGCTTCCCTGATGCTTTCCGTGCGGGGATGCGCGGCCGTTCGCAGGCGGTGGGCGATGTCGGACAGCATGCGCCGGAGCACTGGGAGGGCGGCCTCGGAGGCCCTGACATTCATGCCATGGGCTGGATTCGGACCGATTCCGATCAGGGGCGCGAAGAAGCGACCCGGATCATCCGTGAAGAAATGGACTCGATTGGCGGAGTCGAAATCCGATTCGTGCAGGACACCATGGCACTGGCGCATGAAAACGGAATCGGCTCGGAAGGCGAGCACTTCGGCTTTGCAGATCCGATCTCACAGCCGCCGATCGAGGGCGCGGACTCACCCGTGTATCCAGGTGACGGCGAGCGAAGCCCTGACGGCACCTGGCGTGCACTGAAGCCCGGAGAGTTCCTGCTGGGGTATGAAGATGAGGCCGGACCGCAGGGTGTCCCCGCGCCTGAGCCTTTCGAACTGCGGCTGAACGGCACGTACATGGTCTTCCGGAAACTCTATCAAGACGTCGCCGCATTCCGTCGATATCTGGCGGCGGCCGCGAAGTCGCTCTACGGCTCCGATGACGTTCCCCATCAGGAGCTGGTAGCGGCCAAGATGATGGGTCGTTGGCGCAGCGGCTGTCCGATCGACCTGTCGCCCGACAAGGACGATCCCGCAATCGCGGCCGATCCGCAGCGCCGCAACAATTTCACATACGAAAGCGACGATCAGGGCCTGCGATGCCCGCTTGGTTCGCACCTGCGTCGAAGCAACCCGCGGGCGACGCCGTTGAAGCGGGCGACCGCCGTCCGGCGGCACCGGCTGATCCGGCGTGGCGTCGAATACGGCCCGCATCTCGACAACGGCGCGCTGGAAGACGACGGCGTCGATCGCGGCCTGGTCAACCTGTTCATCCAGGCGGATATCGAACGGCAGTTCGAATTCGTGCAGTTCGAATGGATGAAGGGCGGCGAATTCATCGGGCTTGATCCGAACGAGCAGGACCCTATCAACGGCGACGGCGGTGAAGGCTCGCTAATGTCGGTGCCAGGCGCCAAGCGACCGTTCCTGTTCGACTTGCCGACCTTTGTCACGGTCAAGGGCGGCGAGTACCTGTTCGTCCCCGGGCTGAAAGCGCTCGACGGCCTGATCGAGCAGAAGTTCTGAGCCAGAGGAGACAACCGACCATGTCAGATCATTTCAGTGGCCCCGCGGTGATCGCCGATCCATCCGTGGACATCACCGACTTCTACGCTTTTCCGAGCCCTGATCGGCCGGGACACCTCGTGCTGATCATGGACGTGTTTCCGATGGCGACGGCGCAGTCCTGCTTCAGCGATGTCGTCACCCACCGGTTCCGGCTGCGGCCCCTGAGCCGGTCAGGCGGCAGCTTCACGCAGGGCGCCGCGGAATACTCGATCGACGTCACCTTCAGTGACATACCGGAAAGCGGCGCGCCTCAGAAGGGATCCGTCGTCACATCAGACGGGCGACGCGTGACCTTTGTCGCCGGTACGCCGCTGGAACACGATGGTATGCGCATCTTCGCGGGCCTGGTCAGTGATCCGTTCTTCATGGACGTCGAGGCGGCAATCCGCACGGATCTTTCCGGCAAGCTGTCATTCGACACTGCGGTTAATACCGCTCACGATTTCGACTGCCTGTCGATCGTCGTCGAGGTGCCGTTTGCACCGATCGTCGAACGATTCGACGGCGCGACGCTGATCGCAGCGATTTCGGAGACCCTCGTCACGCGCCGTGGCCATCCGATCCGCCTCGAGCGCCTCGGGCGGGCGGAGATCAAGAACGTCATCATGGCCAACCCGAGTCGCGATCGGCGCGCGACGGGCGTCGAGCTTCGCGACCTCTACAACCGCGAAGACACGTTCGCACTCTCCCCGGTCTATCGACCGCTCTACGAGTCGCGTCTCGATGCGAACCTGGCCTTCTTCGACGGCCTGGACGGCATGACGGCGTGGCCGCTCGAACCGGACGGTCGCCATCCGTTGCGCGAGCTCGTGATCGACGACTTCCTGGTCCTGGATCTGTCACGCACGTTCAGTCCGGGCGGG
>CAWFXH010000001.1:0-794828 GCA_963819705.1 uncultured Gammaproteobacteria bacterium | reverse complement strand
CAACAACCTTACAACGTTATTCCCGTACTGCGCGGCTCGTGAACCCCTTACCCCATGCGGTCAATTGCTTCCGTGACCTGCCGGGTGATTTTCGGACCAGCTGAAACCTGAGAAGATGGCTCTCCGGACAGCGAGGGAGGCATGAAGAAGAGCCGGTTCAGCGAAGAGCAGATGGTGAAGATCCTGCGCGAGGCCGATCGGAGCCGGTGGCGGATGTGGCGAAGAAGCACGGGGTCAGCGAGCAGACGATCTACGTCTGGCGCAAGCGCTTCGGCACGCTCGAGCCGGCGGACGTAAGGCGGCTGCGACATCTGGAGCAGGAGAACGCGCAAGCTCAAGAAGCTGGTCGCCGAGCGCGACCTCGAGATCGAGGTGATGAAGGAGATCGCGCAAAAAAATGGTGAGCGCGCCCGCCCGACGGCGAGCAGGTCGGTACGCGATCAGCGGGGCGTATCGCATCGCCGAGCGTGCGCGCTGTTGTAGGTGGCCCGTTCGCAGCTCGGCTACCGGTCGCGGCTGACGAGCGCGACGCCCCGGTGCTGGCGGCGATGCGCGAGCTCGGCGCGCAGTACCCGCGCTACGGCTATCGCCGGATCCGGTCTTCCTGGACCGCGACGGGCATGCGATGAGCGCGGATCGCGCTTATCGCCTCTGGCGGCTGCCGGGCTGCAGGTGCCGCGGAAGCGGCCGCGGCGGCGCATCGCGACGGCAGGCCGCGGCCGCTGGCCGCCGACCGGCGCCAATCAGGTCTGGGCCTACGACTTCGTGTTCGATGCCTGCGCCAACGGGCAACAGCTGAAGTGTCTGACGGTCGTGGACGAGTTCACGCGCGAGTGCCTGGCCATCGATGTCGGCTGGCAGCATCCGCTCCGGCCGCGTGATCGAGGTGCTCGCGAAGCTGGTCAGCGTGCGCGGCGCGCCCCGCTCCTCCGTTCCGACAACGGCCCGGAGTTCATCTCGCGAGCGATCCTGCGCTGGCTCGCCGACGCGAAGATCGAGACCGCGCTGATCGATCCCGGCAAGCCGTGGCAGAACGGATCGAACGAGAGCTTCAACGGCAAGTTCCGCGACGAGTGTCTGAGCTGGAGTGGTTCAAGAACCGCATGGATGCCAAGGTCTTGATCGAGCCCTGGCGCGGGATACAACGAGGTGCGGCCGCACTCGAGCCTCGGTCAGCTCACGCCGGCGGAGTTCAAACGGAACTTCACAACCAACCCGCAGAGCCGTCCTCTAACGACCACTGGTCCGAAGAACGCCGGCAGGTCAGCAGCGAGACGATGGCACTATCCCAGTTGATCGAGGGGACAAGCGTCGGGGTGGCGAGAGTGGCAAGGTGATCGCAACAATTACTAGACCTGATGGTAGTCAATTAAGCGACCAAGATTAGTTTGAAGTTTTTGCCCGAAAGGCAATTCACGGGGGAACCTTGACAAAGGCCTGGTTCCACCATTCAAGGTTGTACCCGTCTCGCCAGAAGACGAAGAGCGATGGACATCTTTATGGCCGACCACGGCGGCCAGGAACCAGCCAGGAGGATCAAGCCGAGGTCGCGTACAAGCCTTAAACATCAATGGCGAGATCCACGTGTTCTATTCAACCATTTTTGGGCCCTATCAAAAAACTTCTTGACACTCTAAAGGCCAAGGGAGAAACAGTTTCCAGCTTTTCGACAACGGTTATCAAGTCTGGATCGGATATCACGGACCGGTGCCGGGAGGCCGAAAGAAGGATCAAAGCGTCGACTTCAACAATGACCGACTTGAAGCAGTCCTTGATGACGACCGCATACGCGTCGCACAAATGCGAGTGAAACAAGCCCATGCAAACCGCATTTCTGCGTGAGGAACTTCTGAAGGTTCAAGCACAATCCGAGTAATCCTCGAGAGGCTCTATTTGGTAGCTATTGATACGCGACCTGCAGATACACTAAGTACGTTTTCACGTTTAGGTCACATTCAATCGGCTGGTCATGACCGGTGCATCGCCGACAATTCGCGCAACATGTCGCCCCCTGGACTAAGGCTACTGCTGTCACAGTTTCGCCCTTATGCGACGACCACGTCCGCATACAAACTCTTTCGCTTTTCCGCGCCAGACGTGTTGAACACTCGATACTCGAAAACCTGCGCGATGAGCAAAGGCAGTCACAAGTCACCAGAGAATTCATAAGAATATTTTTTCCTACAGTTTAGTGCGCTATCGCGCTGCTGACTGCGCTTATTTGGTTCGAGAGGAATTGACGGTCGTTGGCTGCGGCCTGCTCTCCTCCGCACTCAACAATAACTTAACCGGCGTAATGACGGGTAGGAGCTTCCATAGGTGCTGTGTTTATTGGCCTCTACTACGCAGCGATCAGTGCAATTGTGACGCGGGCCTATGGCGGATAGTGCCAACCGAGGTTCGCGGTCTATTGGCAGGCGACATTGCGGGGGCGTTCCCATATGCGCCTCCTAACCTTTCTAACGTGCTTTGCGCTTGTAAGTCTTCTTGCACAGTTTCTTTTGACTACCTATCCAGACTTGCCGTAGTCCTGGCGCTGTTGATGAGTGCTGTGGCAGTGGTTGCGTTTGTAGCACTTGGGAACGGGCGTTTCATTTGTTGGTCGCGAGTACTTTCATTCGCAAGGTGGGCGGCATTTTCCATACTGGGCGATTGCGCCGCTCGGCGATCTCTAGGTTCGCTTGAACCAGTATTTCAAAACCATGCGCGTGTCCGCGCAGGCCGGGCGCTCACAACAATGGAGGCAATTAGTCGCGGTGTTGCTGGCTCGTCTTTCCCGGCTGGCGCGATTCCCAGTTTTTGCACTGGTTTGCAAGCTACATATCTCCAGTATCTCAAGCCAAAGCTCTAATTCCGGTCGACAGTCTTTCGTATTGCAGGACGCACGCTCAAAGGCGCTGGTACGTGACGAGCGACTCGTGACTTCGATTGCAGCGCAAACCGGAACTGGTTTGATGCCCGAGACCCGCATAGATCGCGCTTCGGGTTGAGCGGCGCCTCGATGCACTCATCCTGGAGGCGTTTCAAACGCTCGTCAATGCGAAGGCGTAAGTGAGGTTGGCCTGAGCTTAGCGTCGCTTGCGCAGGCGTGCCAGGAACGCGCTCGTCTGGGTCACGTAGTAGAAACCGCTGCTTTTTGGCGGGAGGAACTCGCCTATCTAGAGATCTGTCAACGGCTGCGACTGATGACCTAAACGATGTCGTCTCGATAGGCATCATGGATGCTCTGGCCAGTATTCCAATCTCAATTGCGATCGGTTTTCGACAGTATCTTGAAGAACAGAAGCCCGAACAACTCGACAGTCTCATGCAGTCACTTCGAGGTAGTGCTTCTGGGTATCGCTTTGAAACGCACCCCTATCATCACATTGAATTGATCGAGTGGCTAACAGTCCGCATTGATTTTGAGCGTCTGGCCGAAGGGCGCACCGTTTCCCCGGGCTGGTACTTTTCCGAGACTGTTGCACCGCATAGAAGTGCAGTTCTTGCGGAGTTCGCTTGACGCGCTATTGAAGAGTACCCAAGAGGCATACGAGGAGTGTCGAAGCACGGTTGCTGGAATGCGGAATGGATACCTCGAGGCCGCATTACTCGAACGGCAATTTGAGTACTTCAGCAAGACTCAGATTTCAACGGACATTGCCGTTGCACGGTTTCAACTCCTAACAGCTAACCGACGTATCACGGGCCTAAAGTGGGCTTCCATTGAGCCAACCGAGGTCGAACGGAGTCTGCGTGCAGCAAGGGACGCCCACGAAGATCGCATGGCGGGCTTATTGATTCGTCTTGTGAAGTTGCCTTATGTCGAGAGCATTCCCGATTTCGGTGGGCATTTCCTAGCTGCCATTGCAGATTCCACGTTCTCGGCTGCCGCCACAGGCTCTGAAGCGCGGCTCAAGAAGCTCTTTCCTGCCTTGGTCGCAGGTAGCCTGGTTCAGTTTGATGTGTTGCGGAGCGAAATCAAGCCAGATACCGACCTCCGGCTCGATCCCAATTTCAACGGCTCAATCGCTGCGGCAAGCCAGGTTGCGGACATCGCGGGATATGTGCGGGTATTCGCAGACTTGCTCAACAAGCCGGCGATGTGGAATGACTCAAAGGAAGTGCTCGACCGGTTTCTCAAGGGCGATGTTGCAAGCTCCGCGCGCTATTGGCAGGCCATTCTTTCAGTGAGCGCTTTTGGGGAGGTTTCGCCATACCGCATATGAGCACCTATCGCATGTCTCGTAGACAGGAGCTCTCACGTCAGCTGGCCCCGCTAAAGAAGCCGGTACGAGAAGCCTTTGGCGCCGCGACAAAAGTGGAGCATCCAAGCCCCATCGTTTGCGCAATGGATGACTTTATGGGTGTTGGAGCTGAAGGTCTGGATGTATTCGCTCTAGTCTACGTCCACCAAGAGTTGGGTGTACCAATCGCGCAGCTAGGACACCGAGTGCGATCAATCGCTCAAAAGTTGCGGCAAGCGGAGGACACTGGCGCGGAGGCTGAAGCAGATGAAGATTAGGATTGGGCGCCTTTCCCTCGAGATCGCGGTTGTGGACGGCTTCTTGTCCTCGGTTAAATCCCACCGCCGAGATGCACCTCGCATGAACTATTTCATGTTCGTGCAGGATGTTCCGCTCGTCGTAGCCCCATACGCTCTAACCGACAAAGCTACCGAACCATTTTTTGACTTGAAAGGAGAAGAGGCAGAGCAAGAGAAGGCCCGAGAATTGCTGTTTCCTCTTTCAGAGGAACGTTCTCGGCATCATTCAAACGACGATCTTCATCGCGTTGTTAGGCACATTGCTGAGCGCTGCGCCTGGAGGGGGCGTCTCTTGATTGATACGCGCGATGACCGACGCGGAAGGACGCACTCTGTAATCGGCGATCGCATCGTACATCGCGGAACACGTGAATGCTTGGACTGGTGGGTTGCGAGAATTGCGAACTTCTATTGGCAGTTTCGACTGGTGACCGACAAAGGATACCTTGGTGTGTTCTTCTGCCGATTGCACAAGTCAGATGTGTTCGACATTCGAATGCCGAAGGCGTTGGACGGTGTCATTAAGTACAACGTTCTGCTAAGAAGGGTCGACTGGTTCGATACCATCGGCCCTGAATACTGGCGCGCCGGCATAGCTACCGAGCCGTCGTCTTCTGCGCTTTGGCGCATCGATCATGCGGCATATCGTCGGCTCGCGTCGGCGTATAGGGACAGGGCTGCGCGCACGTGGGGATGGTCAGGACGCGACTCTTCTACGACTCTCAGGACCGAGTATCTTTTCCTTATATCGGCACCTTCGCATGCAAAGGGCGGCAGCAATTCTGCGAACCTCTATAGTCGCTGCACTGAATGATTACCTGAGAGCTAAGGGGGTTCGAGCGGAGGTAGTTGTAAACGCACTCAAAGGTGCCGCCGAGAAGGAAAAGACAATTGAGCGTCTCAATGCCGGAGACATCAGTTTTGGAGATGCCTATCAGGAGGCGGGATTTCTTTAGGCAGTAACAGGCCCGCAATCCCAGGCCGTTAGTCCTGCGGAACAATGATGTCCGTTATCCTCCAGCCAATCCCTTGCCGTCGAAGCACAAGTCTTGCTTCCCCTCCATTCTCGTTCTCGACCTTCACAACGAACTTGTTGAGGGACTCGTAGGACATTGAAGCATCGGAAAGCGGTTCGCGATTTGACTTGCCCGAGTCCTTGTCATCTTCCAGATCAGGAAAGTCCCCGGACATCAGCATTGTAATTCCGGCCGGGGTTACATACGCGTCCACGAGCCTCTCAACCATCACACCCACGATTGCCATACCTATATCCGCATATGGGCTTCCTCGTAGCTTCTTGTCTTCTAGCACTTCCTTCGCGAAGGCGGCATTTGCTTGATCTTTGAAGCTCTGTCGAACGCTTGGGAAGTCGATGTGCTCTGAAAGTGCCTCGCCGTCTTGTCTCTTTGCAGCATCCTTTATTTGGTGCACTGTGATGTAGGGTGCGGCCGCCACGTAAATGGCAACGACAATAGCCACGATGCTGACGACAATCTTCAGCCTGCTCTTCCCTTCTCCATGCTCTTCTGTATATGCGCTCATGCAGACCATTTTCTTACAAGACGAGACCAGCTATCGAAAGCTCGCCGTGAGAAGTGGCTCAACTTGCTTCCATCGAAATGACGAAAGGCGCTCCTTCCAGCTAAAGATACCTTCGGCGAGCGCGTTGAGCTCCTCTACCGATGTGCGCTTTTCTTCGGTCCCTGATCGGCCCGAAGTGATTCGGCCGCCGGCCAAGAGGCAGCCGTGAATCAGCATATTCCTTTGCGCCAAGAGGCTGTCGACTTCAGTGAGCAGAATGGCCAGCGCGGACTGAACTTCAGCATTTGAATCGCGCAGAGCGTCGGTCACGTGCGCAAGCTTTTGGCCAATTGGTTTTGAGTGCCAGTTTCCGGGAACTCGGCCGGCATCGCTGAGGCGCTGCAGGAACGAGTCGATCTCGTATTCCGCGTATCCGAAATTGAGCGTCACCAGGCCGAGTGGCCGAATTAGGTCACCCTCGTACGTCATACCGTGCGCTGCCCTGTAGTTGCATCGTGAGGATTGGGAACGGCCCAGAGCTTGAGTTATCGCCTCGAAAGACAAGATGGTCCTGCCGGGACGTCTGATCAGATGTCCGTCGCGGCTAGTCGTGCAAAATCGACTTTTCCCCGAGAAGTTCATGAACCATAGCTGCCCGAGCCTTCTCGGCCTCGGCTGTCAACAAGTCGCCTTCGCAAGTAACCTGGTTATCAATCTTGCTGTCATAGGAATCTACAAAAGCGCGATCCCCAGAGGACAGTACTTTCTTGGCCTCTCGCAAGGGCATATCTTTATAAGGCGCGGGGATACTCGTCAATATGCGTCGATATTTTTCATTTTCCTCCTTTGTAATCTTCGGGCATCTAGCCGAAAACCATTCCTGATACTCCGGAACAAATCCGTCTAGGTTCTTCCGAATGTCGCTCTCTGCAAGCCATTCAATCTCGTCGCCATTGATAGCAAGCAGCTTGTAGCCGTAACCAGGTGGCACGCTCATTTCCGCGAGGTATTCGAAAACCAATTTTTCAACTAGCGCATAGGATTGCTCTGCCTCTGTCAACCCCATGGACTTATATGCCTCCTTAGGAAGATACGGCCTATGGACACCGATCTCATTTCCGGTGCGCTTTATGCCTGCGATATAAATGAAGAAACACGAGCTGGCGCAAACGTTGTTGGCCATATCATCTAATTTAACGATTGAAAGATCGCGCAATTGCGGCGCCCATACCTGCATCTTGAGCCGTCGAATTAGACGACCAACCCTAAGAGCCTCCAAGAAGTCGCCGCCTGGAGAAGCAAGGAAGACGGTATTCGCTCCCTTTGTTGACAGCACTAACGGAAGGAATGCTGCGTAGTCACCCTGCTTGATTTCTCCTTCCATGGTTATTCCCTGAAGAGGCCTGCCACTTGACGTTTCTGCTAGCGTGATCTTGGCAGCAAGCGCATCGCACGATAGAACCGCGGACAGCAAGCCAAGTACAAGTGACGCGTTTGAGCGATTCATAAGCACGCCTCGTTCACTCATCAAAATCGTCGTCCGGCGCATAGTATTTTGCGACTCTGCGAAGTTTTGGTGTTTTTTTTGACACTTGGCGTCGACGCCATCGGCTGTCCGATACCAGCCAATGCTTGAACAGCGCCGTACACTCTGCTGCGAACGCCGGCATCCCGCAAACATGGCAGGTTAGGAGGCGATTTGAAAGGGATGGTGGCCAGGGGCGGAATCGAACCACCGACACGCGGATTTTCAGTCCGCGCGTCATCAGCCGACCAAATGTCGATACTCGGATCAGTGTCGCGAGGCGCGTGAACTAACATCATCGACGTCAACCCCGTGTAATCCGGCGCGTTCCATTGTCTAACGTGCCAGAATTCCGGGAGAAGACCATGCTGCCACTAGCTTTGTCTCGCTTATGTGAAACCCCCGCCTGGGCCCGCCTGCGCGCTCATTTATATAGCGCCCCTCGTCGCCTGCCTCCTCGCCCTCTCCGCCTGCGGCGACGGCGGCGGGGTCATTCTTACCGGGCCCGGCGATGGCAACAACCCGCCGCCCGCTTGTACTTCAACCACTTGCGGCGAAGTCCAGATCGCCCTGACCGATGCCGATGGCGATTTCCTCTCTTACGCCGTGGACGTGGTCTCAATCAAGCTCGAGCGCGCGAACGGCAGCACCGTCCAGGCCCTTCCGACCCGCCAGCGGGTGGATTTCGCGGATCTCGTGGACGTCACCGAGTTCGTCACCGCCGCGACCATCCCGAACGGCACCTATGTCGGCGCCACGGTGCGCCTGGACTACGCCGACGCGGACGTGAGCGTCGAGGTCGCGGGCGTGCCGGTCGAGGCCTCCGTCGTGGACGAGAACGGCGACCCGCTCGGCCAGGTGGATGTCGAGATCCAGCTCGACAACGCGAACCGCGTAATCGTCGCGCCGGGCACCCCGGCCCTGCTCCAGCTCGACTTCGACCTCGCCGCCTCGCACGAGGTGAACACCGCGACCGTGCCGGTGACGGCGACGGCCGATCCCTTCCTGCTCGCGACTATCGAGCCGGTGGACGAGCGCGAATTCCGCGTCCGCGGCCCGCTGGTCTCGGTGGACGAGGCGGCTGGCAGCTATGTCGTGGACCTGCGCCCCTTCAATCACCCGAGCGCGCGCAATGGCGAGTTCACGATCGAAACGACGGTCAATACGGCGTTCGAAGTGGACGGCGAGGAACTGACGGGCGCCGCGGGCCTGGCGGCGCTGGCGGACCTGCCCACCGATGCGCCGACGGTCGCGCAGGGGGTCTATGACGTCGCCGCCCGCGCCTTCACCGCGGACCGCGTGCTCGCCGGCGACAGCGTGCCGGGCGCGGACTTCGACGTCGTCATCGGCAATGTCGCGGCGCGCAGCGGCAACCGGCTCACGGTGCTGGGCGGCACGGTCATCCGCCGGGATGACAGCGTGGTGTTCGCGCGTGGCGCCATCGAGGTCGACATCGGCCAGAACACGGTCGTCCGGAAGGAAGGCGACGCGAGCGCGCTCGGCCTGGACGCGATCTCGGTCGGCCAGCGCATCAATGCCTTCGGCGTCGCGACCGCCTCTGACGTGAACCCCACGCTCGACGCGACCGCGGGCCGGGTGCGGCTGGTGCTGACGCACCTGACCGGTACGGTCGTGGACACCAACCCGGGCGAACTCAAGCTGGACCTCTTCTCGATCGACGGCCGCAATCCCGCGTTCTTCGACTTCACCGATACGGGCGGTTCCGCCCTGACCGACGCGGACCCGGCGAACTACCAGGTGGACACGGGCGCGCTGGACCTCGGCGATTTCCAGGCGAACGACCCGGCGCGGGTGTTCGGCTTCGTGACGCCCTTCGGCGCCGCGCCGCCGGATTTCGAGGGGCGGACGCTGGTGAACTTCGACTCGATCCGGGCGCTGCTCGGCATCAGCTGGGGCATTGACGGCACGGACGCGCCGTTCATGTCCATGGGCCAGGACGGCTTCGTGATCGATGTCGGCAACCCGGATCTCGGCGTGCGGCATTTCATCAAGGTCGGGCCGCGGGTCCAGGACATCACGCAGCTCGCCTCGCCGATGACGATCGAGCCGGCGACCGGGGTCCGCAAGGTGTACGTGGTCTCCTTCCGCGGGCGGCTGGAGATGTACCGGGACTTCCGGGACTTCGCGCAGCGCGTCAACGACGTGCTGAACGGCGGCTCGACCATGCGCGCGCTGACGGCGCGGGGTTCGTACGACGCGGCCTCGGTCACGCTGACCGCAGACTTCGTGGCGGCCGCGTTCAAGCTGCCGTAGGAACCTGAAGGGGACGCACCCCTTCATATTCGCAAAGGGGACGGTCCCCTCCAGGGGGGCCGTCCCCTTTTTGCTACCTGGCTCACTGCACGAGCCTCGCGGGCGTGAATACTGTCTGGGTCGACCGCGGGGGATTGCAATGACCATCACCGACAGGCACGCGAACGGATTGGCCGGTCATGACCTCCGGCAGCTGCGGGAAAAATGCTGTGCCGCCTCGGATGCCGCTTTCCGCAAATTCCGCACGACCGGACCCGTGACCACGGCCAAGGGCGCCCGGCGCCGGCTTGCGGTGATCCGCAACAGCTACGATCCCGTCGCCTGGCTGCATCGCGCCCAGGTCGACCGCCATGGCACCTATGCCGCCTGGCTGGTGCCGATCGCTGACGACGACTCCATCGCGCTGTGCCGGGCGACGCTCACGATGCGCGCCGACGATCGCTCGCGGCTGGAACAGCGGCCACTGATGGTCGTTCCCAAGCACGCCATCGCGCGCAGCCACCAGCGGCTGCGCGTGACGGACTGGACCTCGATCCAGGACGAGCTGCGGACGGTCGCCCTGTATGCCGTCGCGGTGTACGCGATCTCGAAATGTTCCGGCATGCAGCAATTCGCGATCCCGGCCGTGCACGGCCTCGTGCTTGGGGACGTGAGCGAGGACATCCTCGTCGGCAAGACATTCATCGTTCCGCCGCTCGCGAATCGCTGGAACCTGGTCCTGAACGCCTGGCTCCGGTTCGAGCAGCGCAGCAGCGCGCGGTGGATGCGGGCGATCGAGGACCTGGCGCTTGGATTCGAGTCCCCCGAGTTGCCGGAAGTGCTCGAGGCCCTCGGCGAGGAACTGGCGACCTGCGACTTTTTGCGCCAGCCTTATCAGCGAGGGAACGATGTCGTCGGCGATCTCTGGGAGGCGGCGAGAAGGCAGCAGGCGGGCGATGCCGGCGAGGATCCGCTTGCGGCAGCGAACGATCCGGCGAACTTTGACGCGAGGGCGGAAGGCGCGACGGACTGATCTCGGGGGATCGGCGTGCCTGGGGTTATGCCGGGGAGTATTCTTGCGCGTGCCGGATTGCGCGCAAGGTGAAGCATGGATACGGACCTCGATGGCATGTCTCGCGACCAGCTGATCGCGGAGATTCGAAAACTTCGCGCGGGGATCCGCGAGCACCGGGACACGACGGGGCATTACCTGTGCTGGCATCATCCTGAGCTGTGGGGTTTGTTGCCGGAGAAAACGGACCCGGTGCCGGTCGTGCCGGCCTGGCCGCAGTTTTTGGAAGGCTGCATCCGCTATCGGCACTCGCTCGACCGGCAGCTGCCGGATGCGCCGCGCACCGACGTGCGTTATCGTGATTCGAAGGAAGGAGACGACTCATGAGCCGCGACTGGATTTTCGTCCCGGTCATCATCCAGGTATTCCTGACGCTCTTTGTTTACTTGCGCCTGCTGCAGGTGAAGAAGCGCGCGGCGGCCGCGGGGCTGGTGGACCGGACGCGGGTCGCGCTGCGCGACGATGCCTGGCCGGACTACGTGGTGCAGGTGAACAACAACATTCGTAACCAGTTCGAGCTGCCGGTGCTGTTCTACGTGCTCGCGACGCTGCTGTGGGTGATGGATTCGGTGCACGGCGTCGCGGTAGCGGCGGCGGCGGCCTTCGTGCTGAGCCGCATCGTGCACGCGGGGATTCACCTCAGCATCAATGCCGTACCGCCGCGGCGGCATACGTTCACGGTCGGCTGGGTCGCAGTGCTCGTGATGGCGGTGCTGGTGGCCTGGGAGCTCAGCAAGCGCGTTTCGGGGTACGGACCGTACTGAAGGGGACGCACCCCTTCATATTGGTAAAAATGAAGGGGCCGGACCCCTTCGCGAATATGAAGGGGTGCGTCCCCTTCGTCAGCGGAGGCACCAGAATTTGACGCCCTCTGCTTCGAGGAAGGCCTCGGCGCCGTCCCCGTGCAGCATGGCGAGTGTGGAGTAGCTGCCGGCCTGGGAGCAGGTCGCCGCCGCGACGGTGATGGAGCGCGGCGCTCCGGTGGCCGGCCAGCCGGTGCGAGCGTCGAATATGTGGCCGTAGCGCAGGCCCTCGATCTCGATGTGGCGCCGTGCGTCGCCGCTGGTCGCGAGCGCGCCTGACTCGAGCTCGATCCGGCGCACGGCCTCGCCGGCCTGTTCCACCGACTCGATGCCAACCCTCCAGGCGCCACTGCGCGGCGGCCGGCCGATGCAGCGCAGGTCGCCGCCGAAATTCACGAGCACGGGGCTATCCGTCTGGGCCGCCGCGTAATCCGCGACCAGGTCGACGGCGTACTCCTTGCCGATGCCGCCGAAGTCGATCTCCATGCCCTCGGGCAGCGACAGGAATGGCGGCTCCCAGCGCAGGCGCTGCCAGCCGATCCGCTCGAGCAGCTCCGGGATCCGCCCGGGTTCGGCGACGACCGGCCCTTCGTCGAAATTCCAGGCGTAGCGCAGTACGCCCGAAGTGAGGTCGAAGCGGCCCTCGCTCAATCGCCAGAGCGCCGCGCCATAGTCGAGCAGCCGCGCGGTTTCATCGTCCACCCGATAAGGCTTGCCGCGGGTGGCGAGGATCGCGTGCACGACGCTGTCCTCGCGGTAGCGGCTGAACTTGCGGTCGATCCGTTGCGCTTCGGCGCGCGCGTACTCGCCGAGCCGGCACGCCAGCGGCTCATCCTCCGTCTCGATGAGGAGCTCGCAGGGGCTCGCCATGGCCGTGAAGGCGGCGCGCCAGTGGCCGTCTTCGCGGGCAAGGCTAAAAGCGGAATCGGTACCCAAATTGGAGAATCGCAGCTGACATCGGCGGCACCAGATCATATCGCGCCAGCTGGCCGACCGCCGAGCCGGGCGAGGCATTGCCCTGCTGGTGGTAGTACTCGAGGCGCACTGAGAACTCGCCGCGCTCGGTCTGGTGCCCGAACTTGGCGCCGACCGTGTAGGCGTCGAGGTCCGCGAGGCGATAGTCGGCCGAGGCGAACGCCGGCAGCGCGTCGCCCGCGAACAGCACGGTGTGATAGAAATCCGCCGCGGTCTGCGTGTAGTAGCGCAGGTGCGGCTCGAGGTAGCTGCGGTCGTTGATGTTCCAGCGGTAGTGCGTCTCGATCGTCTCGGAGTGGATGCCCCAGTCGTCGGTCATGTATCGAAAGCTGACCGCCATCGAATCGCGGTCGAAGGCATGGCGCCATTCGGCGAAGGCGCTCTGCTTGGTGCGCGTGTCCGGTCGCTTCTCGTAAAGGTAGAGGAAAGTGCGTATGCCGAGCCCGCCCGGCACGGCGTCGCCGTACACCGGCAAACCGGTCACCGGGTCGACGACGGAGAGGATCTTGTAGGGATCGTTCAGGTAGCCGCTGCTCCTGCCGTAGGAATACGACAGCTCGACCAGTGAACGCCGGGACAGGATCTGCGTCACGCCGATGAGGCCGTCGTAGACATCCTTCGGCTGCGACGGGCCGCCGCCGCCGCCCTCGTGCTCGCCTTCGCCTTCGCCTCCGCCTCCGCCCCCGATTACCGGTCCGCCCTCCCCGCTGAGCATCGGCGTCAGTGGATCGGGCGTGCCGCCGACCGGATTGACTTCGTCCCGCCCGTACGCGAGGCCGGCGAAGGCGGTGGTGTTCTTGAGGTTGAAATCGCGCTCGAGCCGCGCGTTCGCGCCGAGGTGGAAATAGTCGTGCTCGTCGGAAGTCGAGAGGCCGAAATTCCAGCGCGATGACGCGCCGAGCGACTGCTGCCAGTTCGCGCTGCCCGCGATGCGCGTGTCGAGGAACGTGGGATCGAGCGGCGTATCGCCAGGCTGGATGCTGTACGAGTGGCTGCCCGAGGCGCCGGTGAAGGTCTGGAAGTCGTTGGTCGGCACCGCGCCGTTCGGCGTCGCGCCGGTCAGCGAGTCGACCGTGAAATTGAGGTTGAAGCTGCGGTCCTCGTCAAGGATGCGGTGGATCGAGACATCGAGGCTCACGTCCTGCACGCGATTGTTGTCTTCGCCGTAATAAAGGAGCGAACTCTCGACGTCCCAATCCTTGTCTTCCTGCGCCGCGACCGGTGCCGCGGGCAGCGCGCCGAGCAGGCCGCAGGTGGCCGCCGCGAGCGAGGCGCCAATCGGCTTCTTCAGTTGCATCCGCAGCCTCCGCCCGCGAAACCGCGGCCGCCGCTCGAGGCTTCCTTGCTGAAGTAGATGTGGTCGTCGATGGCGGCATCGTGCTGGCTCGGCTGCATGTCCGCGCGTGCCTGCAGGTCTCGCTCCCAGGGCTGGACCGTGGTGCAGCCGGCAACCGCTGCCAAGGCTGCCAGGGCGATTGCAACGATTGAAACTCGAATCACGATGCATGCTCCTTCAGGAGTTGTTCGATCTGCTGTTCGCGCTCCGCGCGCTGTTTTTCGCGAAAGCCCGCGTGGCGGACGCGGACCTGGCCATTGCGGTCGATGAGGAAGCTGGTCGGCATCGCCTGGACGCCGAACTGCTTGGCGAGATTTCCGGCCTGGTCGTACTCGATGCGGAACCGGGCGGGCACTTTCTGGAGGAAGGCGTCGGCGAGCGCGCGGTCCTGGTCGAGGTTGACTGCGACGATCACGAGCCCTTCCCCGCCGTGCTTCTGCTGAAGCTCATTCATCCAGGGGAAGGAATGCAGGCAGGGCGAGCACCAGGACGCCCAGAAATCGACCAGCACGACCTTGCCGTGCAGGCCGTCCAGCACCGTCCAGCGGGGCACGGCCTGCGGGGCATCGGTCGCGGCTGAGCTCATGCCGGCGGTCGACATGGCAAACAGCAAGGGAATGGCGAGCAGGAAAGTCCGCACCGGAAACCCCCGTCGTCCGTGACGCCTGTGTCTCTTAGACGAACACCGCCCAGGCAATCATTCGCCTGGACGAGTGGTTCTTAGAGCAGGGGCCCCGCGGGTCGTTCACCGTCGCTCGCCAAGATTTACCGGCTCGCGCGACTAAACGAAATGCGAATGATTGGCGTCTGCGTCGCGGGAGGAAACGAAGGGGTCCGGCCCCTTCATTTTTACCAATATGAAGGGGTGCGTCCCCTTCAGGTTAGCTATCGGAGACCGAGGGCGGGTCCTTGGCGTCCGGATTGATGACCGCAAAGGTTGCCGGAATGCGGGCGTAGAAGAGCCGCACACTCTCGCGATGCAGCAGGTCGAGCAGCTGTTTGGCCTCTTCGTCGTTGACGATGAACTCGACCTCGATGGCGAGCGAGCCCGCCAGCTCGAAGAAACGCGCCTCGTGCAAATGATGGTGACGGCCATAGCCGGCCATCGCCTTGAATGCAGAACCTCCGCGAATGCCGAGCTTGTTGGCCTGCTCGAGCAGCCACTCCCAGGTCGGGCGCACACCGACCCGATCTTTTTCGTGGACGTAGAAACACAGGTATGAGCCTTTCACGGGATCCCCTTCGGTGTTTATCCGCGTGCCCACAGGACCGTGCCAATGCCCGCAAACGTCATCAGCACCGACCCGGCGAGGTGCAGCGCCGCCGCGCCGAAGGCGAGGACTCCGCGACCCTGCTGCAACAGCGTGACGAGCTCTGCCGAGAATGTCGAGAACGTCGTCAGTCCGCCGCAGAAACCGGTAATGATGAGCAGCCGCCACTCCGGCGCGACCGCGGGCAGGCCGGCGAAAAACGCAATTGCGATGCCGATCAGGTAGCCGCCGATCAGGTTCGAGGCGAGCGTGCCCGGCGGGACGGCCGGCCACAGGCTGTTGAGCTGCCCGCCGAGCCCCCAGCGCAACAGTGCGCCGAGGCTGGCCCCGACGCAGATCGCGACGATCGATTTCCACATGTCCCGTTCACTCCTCGATCAGGGACAGGGCGTAAAAAAATACCTACGCGCGCCGTCCGGCCACTGCGTAGGCATCATCAGCCGCGAGTGCGGCGGTTCGAGGAGGTATGCCATCTCCTGGCGAGAGCCAGTTTAGTTTGGCCCCGGATGCCAGGCAATGACCGACCCGAGGATCTTTCGCGATCTTGACGCAGGTCACGAAAGCGGTTGCCTGAAGGGGACGCGCCCCTTCACGAATATGAAGGGGCGCGTCCCCTTCGATAAGTCATTGAATGCGGCGGATGTCGGCGAGCAGGGCGTCGGGCGAGAGCGGCCGGCCGAGGAGTTCGTCCATCAGCGTCTTCGCGCTCTTCTCGGAGCCGTAGCGCAGGAGCTTCGCGCTGGTCCACGCGTACCAGCGCGGATTGCCGGCGTCGAACGGCCCGATCGCCGCGGCGATGGCCTTGCGCATCTCCGCCGTGAGTACGGCGCCGAGGCCATAATTCACCATGTAACCCGGCGAGTCCACGAGCTGCACGCGCACGGCCCACCAGGCCATTTCCGGGTGCGGCTTGATGTGCAGGTATTCGCGCGTGATGTCGGTCCAGAGCTGATTCGGATCGGTCTCCGGCGCGCGCAGCATCCGGATCTCGAACAATGACCAGGCGATGTCCATCATCACGCTGCCGAAGAGGCCTTGCAGCGACACGCCGACCGGCAGCGCCGTTCCGAGGTACTTCTGCTGCCAGGCCGGCTCGTACAGGCTCCACGACGGCACGTCGGCGAAGGCCTCGGTGAAAAGCGTGTCGGGCCAGTCGGTGAAGGCCGGGCGGTTGCGGATCGCGCTGATGTGCAAGGCATGGCCGTTCTCGTGCACCAGTTCGGCGAGCGCGCCGAGGCCGCCGGTTTCGTAGCGCCCGACGACGCGCGCGATGGTCTTCTGCCACGCGCCGTTCACGTAGCGGCCGCGCGTGAGGAAATCCGTGTAAGCGAGCGGGGACTTGTCCGGGCGATCCTTGATGTCGTAGACGACGCCGAGCGCGTTGAGGTCGACGCCGAGGTCCATATAGAAGCGGTGATCGAAAGAGAGGATTTCCTTGCCTGCGAACCTGGGCGCGAGCCGGCGGTTCGCCTCGCCCATCGCGTAGCGGTAATCCCAGGGCTCGACCATCTCCGGACCGGTGGCGTCGCGCCAGGCCTCGAGGATCCGCACCAGCCATTTTTCGACATCGGGCACGGTGACGCCGATGGCGCGCGCGGCGGCTTCGACGCCGGAACCGTTCGTGGCCTCGGCCGCGGCGGCGAGTTTGATCAGGCGGCGATACGGGCTGTCGGGTTCGTCGTTGCCGTTGAGCGCGGCCCACAGCGGAAGAAAAGCGTCGTGCAGCGCCTTGCGCCGCTCGGGTTCTTCGAGGTCGTACAGGCGACCGAGCGCGCCGCCGCGGTCAATGGTGCCGTCCTCGAACTTGAGCTGGTTGCCGATCTCGCGGTAGCAGCTCGCGAGCGCGGCAGACAGCCGTTCGTAATCGAGCGAGGCGTCGTTCCGGTCCTTGCACGCAGGACTGTCGGGCTGGTTGGCGACAGCCGCGTTGGGATCGTCGTGGTAGGCGAGCGTCACGCGCATCGCGGTGAGCGCCGCCTGGTCGTCGGGCGAGAGCTTCTCGACGTCGAGCGCCGCGAGGGCGTCGAGCAACTCGCGGTGCCGGTCCTTGAGCGTCGCGTTCCAGGACTCGCGGCTGCGGCCCTTGAATTCGGCCATGAGGCCCGAGTCGATGGCGCCGACGGCGCTGTCCGCGTCGAGGAAATCAAGGAACATCGCCTCGGGTGCCGCGAGCGGGCCCGGCTCAGCCGTGTGGGCAGAGCCCGCAATCAGTACGCAGGCGAGCAGGTATCCCCTCATGGTGCAGGGTCATAGTCTACGTGAAGGGGACGCGCCCCTTCATATTGGCGAAGGGGACGCACCCCTTCACGAATATGAAGGGGCGCGTCCCCTTCGATCAGCTGCTGCGGCGGGCTTCTTCGGCCGCGCGGGCGTTGCGGTCGTCACGCATGCGCCGAATGTCGATCGGCTGGATCTGCCGGATCTGGCAGCGGTTGCCCTGCACGAGCACGGAGTCGAGGGTCGAGATCGAGCTCGTGGTCGAGGTCACGCCCACGCTGCGCGCGAATTGCAGGTCAGGGCAGTTGCTCGCGATCGTCAGCAGGTAGGCATCGTTCACTGACGTCCAGAGCACCAGTTGCGTACGGCTGAGCGGCTGCCAGGACTCCTGGCGGAACGCCGTGAAGCTGTCGACCGGCTCGCCGACGTAGGGCTCGTACTTCGAGAGCAGGCGATTGCCCTGGCTGCGCTGGATACCGCCGCCGCTGGTGGCGCAGGCGCTTGCGAGCAGCGCCGCCAGGATGATTGCAGTGAAGGTTTTCATGGCCAATCCTCCGGATTGAACCTGAAGGGGACGCGCCCCTTCACGAATATGAAGGGGTGCGTCCCCTTCATTCAGAGGATTAGAGGGAGAGTAGCCGGATCAAGTTCCGGCGTCGTCGAGGTTCGCGAGAGTCTGAAGCACGAGCGGCGCGTCGGGGCTGCGGAAGGTGATGCCCCGGTAGAACTCCGAGAGTTTCGGCAGGAAAGAGTTCCACGGCTGGCCCGGGTCGGCCTCGGTCATGATGAGGTAGGTATGGTCGCCGCGGCTGAAGACGACCAGTCCGCGGTACGAGTCCTGTCTGACCGGCAGGCCAGTCTGCTGGTCGTTCTGGAACTTCGCCGATCCGTGCGGCAGGTGCATGACCGCAATCCAGGCCGGCGCTCCCTCGAAGCTGGCCGGCCCTTCCTCCATGATCGCTGAGCCCGGGAGCTGGCGCGCGAAGAAGAGCGGAAACGTCGCGTCGTGCAGCCAGTTACGCAGAATCGCCGCGTCGGTCTCGAAATCGTTGTCGGCCGCCCCCGCCAGCACGTCGAAGTTCGGCGTGCAGATCACGCCGTAGAGCCCGCCGCCGTGGTCCACGAAGGTGACGGCGCCGGCCGAGCGGTCGAAGCTGTCGAAAACAAGCGGCTTCGGCCCGAACGGCGACTTCACGGTGAACAGCAGGCCGGGAGCCGTGTAAAGTCCCGCCTGGAATTCGCCCTTTTCGACGGCCTCCGCCGGTTGCGCGGCAAGCACGAGCGCCGCGCCGAGCGCGGCCAGCCAGACAGTCAGGCGTGCGAGGGAGCAGGACATATGTTGAGCCGAGTGTTAATCGCCTGGGCCTGCCTGCTCACGGTAGGCGGTCACATAAATTCGGCGATCGCCGAAAACGTGACGGTCATCACCGGCGCGACGATCGTGCACCCATCACAAAATGGCGCCGCGGTCCTCGATCCCGGCGCCACGATCCTGATCGAGGGCGACAAGATCCAGCTCGCCGCCTCCGGCATCACGCTGGAACTCCCCCAGGGGGCCCAGGTCATCGACGGCCGCGGCAAGTGGGTCATCCCGGGACTGGTCGATGGCCACGTGCACTTCTTCCAGTCCGGCAATCTCTACACGCGGCCGGACGTGGCCGATTTCAACGCCGTCGTGCCTTACAAGGACGAAGTCGCCCGCAACAAGGCGCGGCTCGACGCGACTTTCAAGGTCTGGCTCGCGAGCGGCGTGACGGGCGTCGTCGATGTCGGCGGTCCGTTCTGGAATTTCGACGTCCGCGATCGCGCGGCCGCAACCGCCGCCGCGCCGCGCATGGCGGTCGCCGGCCCGCTCATTTCAATGGTGGATCGCCCGCAACTCGACCTCGGCGACCCGCCGATCATCAAGATCGAATCAATCGAGGCCGCCCGCGCGCTGGTCGCGCGTGAACTCGCGCGCAATCCCGACTACATCAAGGTCTGGTTCATCCACCAGAAGGGCGATGACCTCGCCGCGCAGGAGGCGATCGTCAAGGCGGCAGGCGATGCCGCGCACGCCGCGGGCAAGAAGCTCGCCGTGCACGCGACCGAGCTGCTCGTCGCGAAGGCGGCGCTGCGCGCCGGCGCCGATTACCTGGTGCACTCCGTCTTCGATGAGCCGGTGGACGACGAATTCATCGCGCTCGTGAAGAAAAACCACGCGCTCTATTGCCCGACGCTGTTCGTGGTCATGGGTTACCCGCTCGCGCTCTCGAATCAGTGGAAGCCGACTGCGGAGGAGAAGAACCGCGCCGATCCCGAGATCCTTGCGGCCATGGACGACTTGAACGAGATACCGGCGGACAAGCTGCCGGAGCGGGTTTCCAAGCTGATGGCCCAGGCCAAGATGCCTGACCCGCCGCGCATCGCGATGGAGAACCTGAAGAAGGTAGCGGACGCGGGCATCACGATCGTCATGGGCACCGATGCCGGCAATATCGGCACGCTGCACGGGCCCTCGATCCACCGTGAGATGAAGTTGATGGCGGAATCGGGCCTGACGCCGCTCGAAATCCTGCGCAGCGCCACCGTGAACGGCGCCAAGGCGCTGGGGCTCGAGGGCCGCGTCGGCGAAGTGCAGCCGGGCATGCTCGCCGACCTCGTGATCCTCGATGCGGACCCGCTCGCGGATGTCGGCAACCTCGCCCACGTGTATCGGACGATCAAGGGCGGCGTGGTCTATGATCCCGAGGCCCTCATGGAGTCGATCCGTTAAAATCCCGGCCGGCGCGATCAAGGCGATTCTCCCTGGCCTCGCCTTCGCGGTCGCGATCGCGATCGCGGCGAAGCTGATCTCCGCGGCGTCCGGCGGCGCGGTGAGCGCCATCCTCTGCGCCGTCCTCATCGGCATCCTGTGGCGGAATCTCATCGGCGTCGGCGCCTGGGCGGAGGCCGGCGTCGAGTTCGCGGGCCAGACCCTGCTGCGCATGGGCATCGCGCTCGTCGGATTGCGCCTGACCTGGACCGTGCTGTCGGAATCCGGCATGACCGCCCTGCCCCTCGTGATCGCCTGCGTCTCGGTGGCGCTGCTCGTCACGGTCGGGTTGGGCCGGCTGCTCGGCGTCTCGCCGGGCATCCGGCGGCTGCTCGCCGCGGGCACGGCGATCTGCGGCTGCACGGCAATCATCGCGATCGCGCCGATCGTGCGCGCACAGAAATCAGAGGTCGGGATCGCGATCGCCTGCGTCGTGCTGTTCGGCTCGATCGCGATGGTGGGCTACCCCTGGCTCGCGGGTGCCCTGTTCGGCTCGGATGCCGTGCAGTCGGGCATGTTCTTCGGCTCTTCGATCCATGACACTTCGCAGGTCATGGGCGCCTCGCTCATTTACGCCGCGCAGTTCGATTCGCCGGACGCGGTCGCAGTCGCCGGCTTCACGAAGTTCATCCGCACCTCGGGGCTGCTCGTGCTGGTGCCGGTCGCCGCGATGTGGGCGGCACGCAGTGAGCGGGAGGTCCTGGCCAATCAGCCGAAAGACCTGCGCCGGCGGGCCTTGCCGTGGTTCGTGATCCTCTTCATCGCCTTCGCCGGCATGCGCGCGTTCGGGGACTGGGTGGTGGCGGACACGGCCTGGTCGGACCTGTGGCAGCGCAAGCTCGACATCCTGCAGCGCGTATCGGAGATCCTGCTGCTCTGCGGCCTCGCGGCGGTCGGGCTCGGCATCACTTTCGCGCACCTGCGCGAGGCGGGCTGGCGGCCGGTGCTGCTCTCCTTCGTCGCCGCGCTCGCCACCGGCGCCACCGCCCTCTTCATGCTCCACCTCTGATAGGAATGAAGGGGACGCGCCCCTTCACGAATATGAAGGGGTGCGTCCCCTTCATTCTTTTCAAGGGATCGGGCATCCCGTTTCAGCCCGACAGGCGTAAACTTGCCCTACCCTGCCCGGCGCGCGAGGCCTGCCATGAAGCTCAACGTCAACGGCAACACCCATGAGGTCGACGCACCGCGGGACATGCCGCTCCTTTGGGTCCTGCGTGACCTGCTGCACCTGACCGGGACCAAGTACGGCTGCGGCATCGCGCAGTGCGGTGCCTGCACCGTCCACATCGACGGGCAGCCGCGTCGTTCCTGCGTCACCCCGGCGAGCGCCGTGGCCGGACAGCAGATCACGACGATCGAAGGCCTCTCTGCCGACGGCAGCCATCCGGTGCAGCGCGCCTGGGCCGAGCTCGACGTGGTCCAGTGCGGCTATTGCCAGTCGGGGCAGATCATGTCGGCGGCAGGGCTGCTCGCGGCAAACCCGAAACCGACGGATACGGATATCGATGCCGCGCTCGCCGGCAATCTCTGTCGCTGCGGCACTTACCAGCGCATTCGCGCCGCCGTGCACCGCGCGGCGGAGCTCACGGGCAAGGGAGGCGCATCATGAGCGCCTCGACCCTGACTCGCCGCGACGTACTCAAGGCGAGCGCACTCCTCGGCGGGCTCGTAATCGCCTTCGTCGTGCCGGGTGCGCGCCGCTTCGCGCTCGCCCAGCCGGCCGGCGATGCGCCGAAGCTGCCAGATCCCAACGCCTTCCTGCACATCGGCGGCGACGACCGCATCACCGTCATGCTCGCGCACTCGGAGATGGGCCAGGGCGTGTGGACCACGCTGCCCATGCTGATCGCCGAGGAGCTCGACGCAGACTGGAAAAATTTCCACGTCGAACACGCGCCGGCCGCGGCCGTCTACGCCAATACGGCCTTTGGCATCCAGGCCACCGGCGGCTCGACCAGCACCTGGTCGGAATTCGACCGCTACCGGCAGGTGGGTGCGCTGGCCCGCACGCTGCTCGTCGCCGCGGCTGCGGAGCGCTTCGGCGCGAGTCCTTCCGACTGCCGCACCGAGAACGGCGTCGTGATCTGCGGCAACCATCGTGCGCGCTACGGCGAACTGGCCGAGGCAGCCGCGAAGCACGAGGCGCCCGCCTCTATCGCGTTGAAGGACCCGACGGCCTGGCGCGTCATCGGCAAGCCGACGCTGCGGCTCGACACGCCGGAGAAGGTCACGGGCCGCGCGCGCTTCGGCATGGACGTGCAGTTCGAGGGCCTCTTGACTGCCGTCGTCGCGCGCTCGCCGGTCTTCGGCGGCAAGGTGAAGTCCTTTGACGCTGTCAAGGCTCGCGCCGTGCCGGGCGTTCGTGATGTCGTCCAGGTGCCGTCTGGCGTCGCAGTCGTCGCCGACCACTTCTGGGCGGCCAAGACCGGGCGCGACGCGCTCGCGATCGATTGGGATCCGGGCCCCGGCGCGCAATTCGACAGCGACCGGCAGCGCGAGGAGTTCCGCCGCCTGGCCCGGACGCCCGGCGCGGTCGCGACGACCGGTGGCGACGCCGAGGCAGCGCTCGGCAAGGCCGCGCACGTGGTCGAGGCCGAGTACGCCGTGCCCTACCTCGCGCATGCGCCGATGGAGCCGCTCAACTGCAGCGTCAGGATCGGCCCGGAGCGCTGCGAGATCTGGACCGGCACCCAGTTCCAGACGATCGACCAGAAGGTCGCGGCCGGCATCACGGGTCTCACGCCGGAGCAGGTCGAGATTCACACGATGTTCCTCGGCGGCGGCTTCGGCCGGCGCGCGACGCCGGCCTCCGACTTTGTCAGCGAGGCGGTGCAGGTCGCCAAGGCGGCGGGAAAACCGGTGAAGACAGTGTGGACGCGCGAGGACGAGGTCCGGGGCGGTTATTACCGGCCGAGTTACCTGCACCGCGTGCGCGTGGGCGTCGGTTCCGACGGCCTCCCGTCGGCCTGGTCACACGTGATCGTCGGGCAGTCGATCATGACCGGTACGCTGTTCGAGCCGATGATGGTCAAGGACGGCGTGGACGAGACCTCGGTCGAGGGCGTCGCCGATTCGCCGTACGTCACGGATCTCGCCGACCATCGCGTCGGGCTGCACTCCCCGAAGACGCAGATTCCCGTGCTGTGGTGGCGTTCCGTCGGGCACAGTCACAACGCGTTCGTGGTGGAGTCGCTGGTCGACGAGCTGGCGGCCACCGCCGGACGTGACCCGGTTGACTATCGCCGCGCGCTGCTGGCGCAGCATCCGCGGCACCTGGGAGTGCTCAACCTCGCCGCCGAGAAATCCGGCTGGGGCACGAAGCTGCCGGCCGGCCGTGCGCGCGGCGTCGCCGTGCACGACTCCTTCGGCAGCTGGGTGGCGGAGGTGGCGGAAGTCTCGGTCGAGAACGGCGCCATCCGCGTCCATCGCGTGGTATGCGCCATCGATTGCGGCGTTGCGGTCAACCCGGCCGGAATCAAGGCACAGCTCGAGTCCGCAGTCACCTTCGGACTGGGTGCGGCACTGCACAGCCGCCTCGACCTGCGCGAGGGCCGGACGCAGCAGTCCAACTTCCACGATTATCAGGTGCTGCGCCTCAACGAGATGCCCGTGGTCGAAGTGCACATCGTGCCGAGCCGCGAGAAGCCGGGCGGTGTCGGCGAGCCGGGCGTGCCCCCGATCGCACCGGCCGTCGCGAACGCGATCCATGCGCTGAACGGCCAGCGCCTGCGCGAGTTGCCGCTGCAGCTGGCCTGAAGGGGACGCGCCCCTTCACGAATATGAAGGGGCGCGTCCCCTTCGCTAAGTCATTGTTGCCAGGTGGCTTTGCGTTTCATGACGCCCCAATGGATCTTGGCGCCTGTGAGCCAGCCGTAGAGCGCCTGGAGCCGCCAGATCGACATGAGCTGGCGGTAACCGAAGTTTTCCAGGACGGAGACGAGGAAGAGCAGGAGCAGGTGCCGCACCTTCGGATAGGTGTGGAACGACAGCTCCTCGAGCAGCAGCGCCGTGGTCGAGAGCATGAGCCCGAGCGCGAACGCGGCCGCGAGAAAGGCGAGGAAGTTCATCCCGGTCATCATTCCCATCGCAAAGGCGATCGCCATGACGACCAGCCCGCCCACCTCGATCACGGGGCTCAGCAGCTCGAACAGCACGAAAAAGGGATAGGCGAGCCACCCCGCCGCGCCGCTCCCACGCGCGAAGCAGAGCTTGCGATTCTCCCAGAGGCTTTCCGCGAGCCCTCGCTGCCAGCGCTTCCTCTGCTTTGCGAGCGTGCCAAAGTCCTCCGGTGCATCGGTCCAGCAGACCGGATCCGGAATGAAGGCGACGCGATAGCGCTGGCCACGCGCGGCGAGCGTGCGATGCAGTCGCACCGTCATCTCCATGTCTTCGCCGATCACGTTGGCGCGAAAGCCCCCCGCCTCCACCACCGTGTCGCGGTGAAATACCCCGAATGCGCCGGACACGATCAGCATGCCGTTGATGGCGCTCCAGCCGAGCCGCCCGCCGAGGAAAGCGCGCAGGTACTCGACCACCTGCACCAGCGCCAGCGGATTCTTCGGCAGGCCGACTTCCTCGAGCACGCCGCCGCGCACCTTGCAGCCATTGATGATGCGCACCGTGCCGCCGCAGGCGACCGTGCGCGGGTCCTCGAGAAAGGGCCGCACCACGTGCTCGAGGCTGTGAGGGTCGAGGATCGAATCCGCGTCGCCGCAATAGAAGATCGGATAGCGCGCCGCATTGATGCCGGCGTTGGTCGCATCCGCCTTGCCGCCGCCGTTCTCCTTGTCGATCACGCGCAGGTTCGGATATTTGATCGAGCGGTACACGCCGCGCACCGGCTTGGTCTTGATCTGGACGCGATAGGCCTCGGGAAACGGCGTCAGCTCGAAGTCACGGATCATGGTCGCGAGCGTTTCGTCCTTCGAGCCATCGTTGACGATGACCACCTCGAAGTGCTGGTAGCGCAGCTGCAGGAGCGCCTTGATCGAGGTGGTGATGGTCGCGGCTTCGTTGTATGCCGGCACCACGAGCGACACTGGCATCTGCAGGTGCGAGTACACGCGCTCCGAGGCGCTGATGCCGGACATATAGCGCCGCAACCCGAACAGCGCGATGAACGCGAGCCCGAGGTAGATCACGTTCAGCAGGATGAAATAGCCGAGAAAGCCCCACTGCACGGCGGTAATGACGTGGCGCAGGATGTTCATGCGATCGCCGCCTCGGCGCGCACGTGCTCGAGCATGTCCCGGGCGTACGCATCGGTCAGGTGCTCGCGCACCGCCGCCAGCCGGTCCGCGGTCATACCCTTGAGCTTGAGCAGCGCCTGGCCCGCGCGGTAGCGCACCCACCAGACGCGGTCGCACATCAGCCGGGTCACGGTCTCGGCATCCGCCAGCCCGCCAAGACGCCCGTAGGCGATGGCGAGGCTCTGCCGCACGTCCGCATCCGCGGAATCCGCGAAGCGCGCAAGCTCCGGCAGCACGCCGGGATCGAGCACGACAACCAAAGCCGCCGCGGTGATCTCGGCGTCGTCCGGATGGCGGCGCAGCAACTCGATCGCAACTTCACTGCCGAGCACGGCGTCCACGTGTGCGAGCCAGGGCAGCAGCGGCGGCACCTTGGACGGCGCCAGTGACAGCATCAGTTGCCGGATCGGCTCGCGCGCGACGTCGGCGCCGGCGTCCGTCAACAGGCGGGCCATGGCCTCTGCCGGCCAGCTCTCGCGTTCGGCGAGCTGGTTCATGATGCCCGGCATCGCGCGCTGGGCGTCGATCCTGACGAGCGCCGCGGCCGCATAGAAAGACACCAGCGCATTCGCCGAGGCGAGCTGCTCCTGCAACGGCTTCCACGACGAGGGATCCTGCAGGTGGCCGAGCGAGCGGATTGCGAGGATGCGCCGGCCAATGCGGCGCGAATGGACCAGGCGCCGCGCCGCGACATCGAGCCCGAGTTGCAGTGCAATCGTATTGAGCCGGGCCGAGGGTTCGCCGCGCACGGCATCGTGCAGCGCATTCCACTCCTCCATGAGGTAGGGGATGTGGCCGTGCGGCAGCACCGGCCGCCTCTCCGGCGGCTCGCCCTCGATCGCGATCCGTGTCAGCAACGGCCGCCAGGCGGCGATCACGCGCGCGTGCAGGCGCTCCTCGTACTGGATGTATCGGCGCGCGCCCAGCGAGATCAGGAGCAGCAGCGCGGCGCCGAGCGCCGCGAACTCGGCGCTGCGCCACGCCAGCGTGACGATCAGTTCAGAACCGGTGTTCGAGTCCAAGGCGGATCCGGATGCGATCGTAAAGGTTGCCCTGCTCGTACCAGCCGGCCTCCCAGGAGACGCCCCAGGCTGTGTTGGTCCAGTGCAGGCCCTGCAGGGAGACGCTGCGCGTGTTGGTTACCTGCACGACGCCCGGCGCCACGGTCTCGGCCTCCTCGCCGAAACCGATGACGAGCGAAAGGCGGCTGTCGCGGCCATAGTCGCGCGCGACATGCAGGCGGTGGCCGAGGCTTGGATTGTCGATGCCGCTCGTTTTCGCAACATTGAGCGCGTAGCCGGCGCTGAAGTTGCCGATATATTTCTCGACCGAGCCGGCGAGCATCTCGACATCCACGGATTGGTAGCTCGCGTGCCGCAGGCGAAAACCGAGGCTCCAGGCGTCCGGCAGGCGGCGGCCGGCCTCAGCCGTGATGCTCCACTGCGGCAGGACTTCGGCGCCGGGCGCGAGGTCGGCGGAGATGCCGTAGGACCAGTTCGCGTTCAGCCGGTCCGCATAGGCGAAGAGCGCCTGAGTGTCGCGGGTGTCGAAGCGCTCCTCGAGATGCAGGCCGGCAAAGACGTGCCGCGCCCCGCCGAGGCGCCGGTCGAGGCCGACGGATGCGCCGCGCCAGGCGGGGCGATCGCCGGAGAGGTCTTCGTAGCTCGCATCCACCGAGAGGCGTGAGCCGCGCTCGAGCAGGCGCCGCTCGGCAAGTGCCGCTCGCCGCTCGCGCGGCCAGTCGGACTGTGGGAACTGGGCCTGCGCTTGGTCGAGGAGCGATTCCGCGGCGTCGAATTCGTCGAGCGCGTCGAGCGCACTCGCGTTCAGGCGCCAGATGTCCTCGTAAGCCGGCGCCCGCCGGCGCGCGTCTTCGAGCAGCGGCAGCGCCTCGCGCCGCCGCCCGAGCGCGATCAGCGCCTGCGACTTGCCGAGCAGCCAGTCGACGTTGCCTTGATCCATTGCGAGCAGGCGATCGTACTGTTCGAGTGCTGCGTCGAAACGCCCCGCGCGGGCGCAGCTGCGCGCGAGTGCGTCGCGGCTGTCCGTGTCGTCCGGCTTCGCAGCGACCGTGGCCTCGAGCGCAGCGTCGCAGGCCGAAGCGATCGGCGCCGCGAGCAAGCCCGCAACGATGAAGGGGACGATGAAGGGGACGCGCCCCTTCATATTTTGCGATTGCAAATATGAAGGGGTGCGTCCCCTTCGCGAATATGAAGGGGCGCGTCCCCTTCGGCAGAGGCGGATCATCGCGGTCCTGGCCGGATCCGCCGGCGGATGCGCGCGACGAGTTCTGCCGGGCTGAAGGGCTTGGTCAGGTAGTCGTCGGCGCCGAGTCCGAGCGCGCGTACCGCGTCGTGCTCGCGGGTGCGTGAGGTGAGGATGATCACGGGCACCTTTTTCCAGGCCTCGTGCCCGCGCAGGCGCTCCAGCAGCTCGAAGCCGTCGGTGTAGGGCAGCATGACGTCGAGCAGCACGAGATCGACGGCGTCGCCGCGATCGATGCGCTCGATCGCCTTGCGCCCGTCGGCGATGGACTCCACGGCAAAGCGTTCCTTCTCGGCCAGGTAGCCGAGCAGGTAGGCCATATGCACGTCGTCCTCGACGATCAGCAGCCGCTGCTGGTGACTCGAATCCAAGGTCTTGACCCGCAACTGATTTTGGCAATAGTAGGGTGTTCCGACCCTGTCATTATGTGAACTGCATCCCGGTGGGCGACGCCTTGAACGACTCCCGCGATCCCCGTATCGCCGAACTTGAGCGGCAGCTCGCGGAACTGCAGGCCGCCCTGGTAGAGGCACGCGAGCAGGCGGAGGCAGCGAGCCGCGCACGCAGCGAATTCCTCTCCAACGTGAGCCATGAAGTCCGCACGCCGATGAACGGCGTGATCGGCATGACGACGCTGCTGCTCGACACCGACCTCGACCGCCGCCAGCGCGAATACGCAAACGTGATCCGCTCGAGCTCCGACGCCCTGCTCCTCGTCATCAACGACCTGCTCGACTATTCCAAGATCGAGGCCGGCAAGCTCGAGCTGGAACGCATCGAGATGGACCTGCGCGCCCATGTCGAGGAAGTGGCGACGACCCAGGCGGTGGCAGCGGCGGCGAAGAAGCTCGAGCTGGTCGTTGACGTCGCCGCCGACCTGCCGGAGCGCGTGCTCGGCGATCCCGGGCGCATCCGCCAGGCGCTCGCGAACCTGGTCTCGAACGCAATCAAGTTCACCGACGAAGGCGAGGTCTCGATCCACGTCTCGCGTGAGCGCGGGCCGGTCAAGGACCTGATCCGGTTCTCGGTACGCGACACGGGCATCGGCCTCACGGCGGCGCAGCAAGCCAGGCTCTTCCGTCCCTTCGCCCAGGCCGACGCCTCGACCGCGCGCCGTTACGGCGGCACTGGCCTCGGGCTGTCCATCGTCAAGCGGCTCGCGGAACTCATGAGCGGCGAAGTCGGCGTCCAGAGCCGGCCGGGCGCTGGTTCCATCTTCTGGTTTTCCGCGCGCCTGCCAGCCTGCGCGCGCGAGTACGTGGAAGATGCGCCGCCGCCCTCGCCCAGCGAGGGCCGGCGCGTGCTGGTGGTCGACGACAACGACACCAACCGCCGCGTGATCGGCGAACTGCTCGCCGGCGCGGATTACGAAGTCGAGACGGCGGCCTCGGCCATCGAGGCGCTGACCCTGCTCGAACGCGCGGCCGCCAGCGGCCAGCCGTTCCAGGCGGTTCTGACCGATCACCGCATGCCGGGCATTGACGGCATCGAATTCGCCCGGCGCATTCGGGCCACCGCAGCCATCGCCGAGACGCGGCTCGTCCTCTACAGCTCGATCGACGACCGTTCCAACCGGCAGGAACTGCGGGAGCTCGGCTTCGCGGGACATCTGTCGAAGCCGATGCGCCGCAAGGACATCCTCGCGACGACGGAGCGGGTGCTGTCGCACGCGGCGCTCGAATTCACGCAACGCCTGCGCGCGATCGTCACGCGCGATGTCATCGTCGAGGACCGCCAGCGTCGCGGACGCACGGTCCTGCTGGTCGAGGACAACCCGACCAACCGCCGGGTCGCGGAACTATTCCTCGAGCGCGCTGGCTGCGATGTCGTGCTCGCCGCGGACGGCAGCGAAGCGCTTGCGCGGCTCCGGGAACGGCAGGTCGATCTCGTCCTGATGGACGTGCAGATGCCCGTCATGGATGGGCTGGAGGCCACTCAGCGCATTCGCCAGGAAATTTCGGGCGGCGCGCGGATTCCGATCGTGGGACTCACGGCAAGCGCGCTGAAAGAGCAGGTCGAGATGTGCCGCGTCGCCGGCATGGACGACGTGATCGCGAAACCGCTGGAACGCGAGCGCCTCGAAGCGGTGCTCGAACGCTACGCGCCGGCAATCGGCACCCGCACCGGGCGTCACGTCATCCGCCCGCCGGCCGAGCGCACGGCACCGGGCGGGAGCGAAATCTCGGTTGCGCGCTTTCGCGAAGTGACGGCCGGCGACGCGGTGCTCGCGCGCGGCCTGGTCGAGAGCTTCGAACACAGTGCCGGGAAGGCATGCAACGACATCGAATCCGGCCTCGGCCGCGGTGAATTCGCGCTTGTCCGGCGGGCGGCGCACACGCTCGTCGGCGCCAGCGCCAACATGGGCGCGACGCGGCTCGAAGCGGTGGCGGCTGCGATGGAGCACGCGGCAGCTCAGCGCGACGGCGTCACGCTGAGGCCGCTCGTCCCTGCCGCGCGGCGGCGGCTGGAATCAGCGCTGGCGGAGTTGAAGTCCCTCGGTCCTGTCGGCAGCGCCTGAAACCGGCGCGCGGCGCCGGATATTACGCGAAGGCATGAATCGCGAAAAACTCGACAAATGCCGCCACGATGAAGAGCACGATGGTCGGCAGCCCCCGATAAATCCGTTTGGCAAACATGACAGTCCCTTTGTGATTACGACAACGCGCGGCGCCGGCGGCGAGCCTGCGTCGCGCGTGATATGTCCAGTCAGTTGAGTTTCAGACGTGCAGACACGCCAGGGTGTCTACTTTGTCGCGGCCATTCTATCCGCATGCCGGTTTCCGCGTACAACTATCGCCAGGCGCAATGATCGAAGCGTGCGCCAGGTCGCAGTTTGCGCCAAGGGAAATGACGCGGTGAATCTGCGACAGGGCGTCGCCGATGGCCGTGAGCTGCACCAGTCCGCCGACGTTCGCTGGCTGCTCCGCAGCATACAAGAGGGGACGCTGCCCCTGGCCCTGAAGGGGACGCACCCCTTCATATTCGCGAAGGGGACGCACCCCTTCATCAATTTTTCGACATTTGCAACTCCGCTTCGCGCATGGGGTGCGCCGGGATCCGTCTACCGTTAGAGCATGCCGCGACATACGCGAGTCGTGTTTCCGGGCCTGCCTCATCACGTCACGCAGCGAGGCAATCATCGAGCGCGCGTGTTTTTCGGCAAGGGCGATCCGGAGGCGTACCTGTGCCTTCTGCACGCCTATTCAAGGCAGCAGGAACTCAGGATCTGCGCGTATTGCCTGATGCCGAATCACGTGCATCTGGTTGTCGTGCCTTCGAGCCCGGATGGGCTGCATCGTGCCCTGCGGGCCGTGCACAGCCAGTACGCCCAACGCATCAACCGGATGAAAGAGCTGAAAGGTCATCTCTGGCAGGGACGGTATTTCTCATCTCCTCTCGATGCGGACTATTTCCTGAACGCCATTCGCTATGTCGAGCTCAACCCCGTTCGCGCAGGAATTGCACAAAAAGCAGAAGCGTATGCATGGTCAAGCGCGGCAGCCCATTGCGGTCTTAGATTCGACCCACTGCTCGAGTCGCATGCCCACTCGAATCTACTGGCAGGCATTTCGAACTGGTCACGTTGGCTCTCAGCCGGGGTCGCTGACGAGTCCGTGGAAATGCTGCGCCTGCATGGAAGCAGAAACCTGCCATGTGGCTCGCCTGATTTCATTGCCCGGCTCGAGCATTCTGCCGGGCGTGAACTGCGATACCGGACGCGGGGCGGCCAGCCGAAAGAGCAAGCACGACTAATGTGAAGGGGTGCGTCCCCTTCACGAATATGAAGGGGTGCGTCCCCTTCGAGGGGACGCACCGCCTACGACTTACATCTCGACGGTAACCGGGCGGTCGAGTGTCAGGCCGACGACTGTGCCGGCGGGCAGCACGAGCTCCTTGCCCGTCTTCTTCGCCGCCGCAGTGCCGGCCGCGGCGCCGATGAGCCCGCCGATGATATTGCCGTTCTTGCTGTTGATCTGGTGGCCGATCACGGCGCCCGCCACGGCGCCGCCCGCGATCTTTGCAGTGTCGGCTGCCTTGTCGTTCTTTTCCGAAACCTGCGTGATGTGAGCGGCTACCGGCCGGTCGCCGCCGTCGGCAAACGTCAGGTTGTCGAAGGCGAGCCCGAGTGTCGGCGTACCGCCGATGGTCTTACTGCCCGAAATCACCTCGGTGACTGAACCCTGGACCAGGGCCCCCGCCTTCGCGACCACTTTGCCATCCACGACGACGTCGTTGGTCAGGTTGCCGGATACCCGCTGGCCGACCCTCGCGTTCTTGGTCGAAATCTGTGCCGGCAACTGCACTGAAAGCGACGTACCGGCGGGAACCGTGTATTTCCTCGGTCCAGCCGCCACCGGCGTCGGGGCCGGCGTTGGCGCGGGCTTCGGCGGTGCCGCCGCCGGCCTCGAAGCCGGCTTCGGCTGGCTCGCCTTCGCGAGCGCGGCCTCGCGGTCCGCGAGCTCCTTTTCCTTCTCCTTCATCGCCAGCTCTGCCTCACGGCGTTTCAGTTCTTCTTCGCGCGCCTGCAGTTCCGTGGCCTGGTCGGCCTCGGCCTGCGCTGCGGCATCGGTCTCCGCGGCCGGTTCTTCCGCGGGCTTCTTGCCGCAAGCGGCGAGTGCGAGCGCAGCGAGCGCGATCGTTATCAGTACATGGGATTTTCTAAAGGTCATTGTCGATTTCTCCGTGTTCACTCCCTGATTACGGCTTCAGGAACTCGATGCGATCGTAGAGCGCCTCGAGTTCCGGCACGAACCCGTTCCAGTCCGTAGCGTCCGCGTCGTAGCTCCAGTTCGGACCCGCGAGTTTCTCCACCCGCAGTTCCGTCTGCAGCAGATAGTAATGCTTGCCATGCGCTACGACAGCCATTCCGCGCCAGGAATCGTTGCGCTTGACTTCATAGCTGTTCTTGGTCGAAAGCCCGAGCGGCGAGCCATTCGGTACATGGGCGACGGCGATCCACGCCGGCTGCCCGTTGATGGTGCCGGCCTCGTCGCGCAGCACCTTCGCGTCCGGGACGCTCACCTGGAAAAAGCGCGGGAATCCCGTGTCGCGGAACCAGTCGGCCAGCTGGCGCGTGGCATCGCCGTTCGCATCCCCGGAGCCGCCCTTGTTCTCCATGTAGAGCACGCCAAGCAGGCGCCCGGCATCGTCAATGAAGGACACCGCGCCCGCGTTGTTGTTGTCCGGCTCGCGGCCGTCGGAAACCATGGGCTGGTCCGGAAACGGCGAACTCAGCTTGAAGAGTTTGCCCGGCGCCAGGTAGACGCCGTTGTTGAACCGACCGTAGAGATTGCCCTCGGCGGTTGTCGCTGCAAGCAGGAAAGGCGCCGCCACCATGGCGAGCAGAACGGCTAGCTTTTTCATCAGACCCCCAGTGTAGCCTTTGTGCATCCCAAACTGAGACTCCCAACCTTCGTGGGACAAGGCGAACAGGCCCGGAGTTTCGTCATTGGAGGCGATTGCGCCCGGTCAGTCCATAATGCGGATGCATGGGCCCGCTTGTCGGCATCAAGGTGCTCGATCTCAGCCGCATCCTCGCGGGGCCCTGGGCCACCCAGTGCCTCGCCGACTTCGGCGCAACCGTCTGGAAAATCGAGAAGCCGGGCGGCGGCGACGACACGCGTCACTGGGGTCCGCCGTGGATTCCCGATCGCAAGGGCAAGGACACGGCCGAGGCGGCGTACTTCGCGAGTGCGAATCGCGGCAAGCACTCGCTGGCGATCGACTTCACCAAGCCCGCCGGCCAGCAGCTCATCCGGTCGCTGGCGTTGCGAGCCGACGTGCTGATCGAGAATTTCAAGGTGGGGTCGCTCGCGAAGTACCGGCTCGGCTACAAGTCCGTGCACGCCCTCAATCCGAGGCTGGTCTACTGCTCGATATCGGCCTACGGCCAGGACGGCCCGGCAGCCGACGAACCGGGCTATGACGCGATGATCCAGGCCATTTCGGGTCTCATGAGCATCACCGGCGTGCCGGATGGCGAACCCGGCGCCGGTCCGGTAAAGGTCGGCGTGGCCGTATCGGACCTGATCAGCGGGATGTATGCGGCCCTCGCCATCACCGCGGCCCTGTACGAGCGGGAACAGTCCGGGCGCGGCGAATACATCGACCTCGCGCTGCTCGATACCCAGGTGGCGGCGCTCGCCAACCAGGCGCTCAACTACCTGGTCACCGGCCAGCCGCCCATCCGACACGGCACGGCACACCCGAACATCGTTCCCTACCAGGCGTTCGCGACCCGCGACGACTGGCTCATGCTCGCGATCGGTAACGACCGGCAGTTTGCTTCCTTTTGCGCGGCGGCGGGCATGCCGAAGCTCGCCACCGACCGGCGCTTTCGCAGGAACGCTGCCCGTGTCGAGAACCGCAAGGCGCTGGTCAAGATCATCGACGGACTCTGTAGGCGGAAGACTACCAAGACTTGGTTGAAAACACTGACACGCGTCGGGGTACCCTGCGGGCCCATCAACGACATCGCGCAAGTCTTCGAAGAGCCCCAGGTCCGACACCGCAAGTTGCGCTTCAACCTGCCGCACGCACTCGGTGGCAAGCTGCCGCAAGTAAGAAATCCCGTGCTTTTCTCGCGAAATACGCTCGATTACTCGACGCCGCCTCCGCTTCTCGGCGAGCACACGGCTGCGGTGTTGTCAGAGGAATTGGGACTCAACAAGCGCGAAATTCTGTCGCTGAAAACAGACGGCGCCATCGGTTAATCCGCCGCCGAATGGTGTCTCATTCACCTGCCGGATTCGGCAAAAAAGTGAAGGAGACTTTTACAATGAAAATTCGTCACGTTGTGATCGCGAGCGCTGCGCTCGCCATCGGCCCTGCCGCTTTCGCGCAGGATTCGACGCAGGCAACTGCGGACTGTGCGTCACTGCAGTCGCAGTACGACCAGGCTGCTGCCGCTGCGTCAGCTGAGCAGCTGAGCCAGGCCAAAATGGCCCGCGATGAAGGCGAGAAGCTCTGCTCGGAAGGCAAGAGCGAAGAAGGTGCGGCAAAGCTGAAGGAAGCGATCTCACAGATCGCGCAGCCCTCGCAGGCGCCCTCGTCCTGAGATCGACTGAATGTCGAGACACGGCGGCCCGGGAAACCCGGCCGCCGTTTTTTTTGACCTGAGCTAGGGTCCCCGCCAGAGCTTGCGGCGGCTGCCGCGCAGCAACTTTGCGACCAGGTGATCCTTGCGCCGTTCGAGGTCCTTCGGCCGCGGCGGCCTCTTGTTCGAACGCGTCTTTTCCTCGAGCAGCGCCTCGGCACGCGCGATCGCCTGCCGCCGCCGGATGTCCTCGAGGCTCCCGTCTTTCGGCACGATTGCAAGCGCCACCTGGCAGCCCATTGCATGTGCCAGGCGGTCGAGGCTCCCCAGGGTGATCCGACGACGGGCCTCGGCGCGCTCCATCTGCTGCACGGTCGCGCGCGAAATGCCTGCGCGAGCTGCGAGCTGTGACTGCGACAGGCCGAGCGCCGTGCGGATCTCGCGTACCCAGCCCGTGCGCGGCACGGTCTTGGCATTCATGCGTGGAAAGGCGCGCGCGTCGCGCGCGATGGCCACCCTCTTTCCGAGTGGCCCGCGATGGCTGATCATGCGGCTTGACACCTCGCTCGCTGTTCCCGACCGTGTTTCAGTGGGATGCTTTAAAGCATCGCATACTAGTCTAAAGTGACAGCCTCCAGAACGACAGCACCGGAGTCGCCATGATGCCCAGGAGAATCGCCAGAATTGCGGCCCTGACTTGCGTGGTCGTCGCCGCCATCCCGTTTGCAGTGCAGGCCACCGCCATTGGCGAGAAGAAGGACAAGGAATTCGGCGCACTCGAATACCGCCTGATCGGCCCGGCCGTCGGCGGGCGCATCACCGCCGTTGCCGGCGTACCCGGCGATCCGCTCACCTTCTACGCCAGTGCCGCGCAGGGCGGGCTGTGGAAATCCACCGATGGCGGGCGTGAGTGGGAGCCATTGTTCGACGATGAGGCAACGCAGTCGATCGGCTCGTTCGCTCTCGCTCCATCTGATCCCAACGTGATCTACGTCGGTGGGGGCGAGGCGAACACGCGCGGCAATGTCGCGATTGGCCTCGGCATCTGGAAGTCGGTCGATGCCGGAGCCACCTGGCAGCAGGTCTGGAAGGGACGCGGCCAGATCGGCCAGATGATCGTCCACCCGACGAATCCTGACATCGCATTTGCTGCCGTGCTTGGCTCGCCATTCGGCCCCTCCGAGACGCGCGGCGTGTACCGCACGGTGGACGGCGGCAAGAATTGGCAGCGCGTGCTTTTCAAGAATGCGGACACCGGCGCCTCGGACGTCGTGTTCGACCCTCACAATGCGAACATCCTGTTTGCCGGGCTCTGGCAGATGCGCCGCACGCCCTGGAGCATGACCAGCGGCGGGCCCGGCAGCGGGTTGTGGCGCTCGGCCGACGGCGGAAATACCTGGACGCAGCTGACCGGCAACGGACTGCCGGAAGGGAACTGGGGCAAGATCGGCGTGGCAGTCGCCCCGAGCGATTCAAGCCGGGTTTATGCCCTGATCGAAGCCGAGGAAGGAGGCCTTTTCCGCTCGGATGATGGCGGCGACAAATGGGAACGCATCAGCGACCACCGTTCCCTGCGCCAGCGCCATTGGTACTACACGACCCTGACCGTCGACCCAGCCGATGCCGACACGATCTGGTTCCCGCAGGTCCCACTGCTCCGGTCGATCGACGGCGGCAAGACGGTTTCCATCGTCAAGGGTCCGCACCATGGTGATCACCACGACATCTGGATCGACCCCAGGCAGCCGCAGCGGATCATCGACGGCAACGATGGCGGAATCGACATCTCGTTCGACGGCGGCCAAAGCTGGTTCGACGCTCCGCTGCCGCTATCCCAGTTCTACAACATCGATGTGGACGATCGCGTGCCCTACCACGTCGGCGGGACCATCCAGGACTGGGGCACGGCCACCGGACCTTCCCGCTCACTGGGTGGCACCCGGATGGGCGCCGGGCGCAAAGGAGAAGCCAATGCGCTGGCCGACTGGCTGGTCGCGGGCGGCGGCGAAGCCGGCGACTTCATCTACGACCGCAGCCAGGAAGGCGGCATATTCGCCGGCGAATATTCGGGAATCATCACGTACTACCGTGAGGGTACCGGCCAGACCCGCTTCATTTCGCCCGACCCGGAATCCTCCTCCGGCGTCCCGGCCGAGAAGCTGGGCTACCGCTTCCAGTGGACCGCGCCGATCGCGGCCTCGCCGCACGATCCGATGGTCGTCTACCACGGCGCCAACGTCCTGTTCCGCACCCGGGATCGCGGCGCCAGCTGGCAGGCGATCAGCGGCGACCTGACGCGCAATGACCGCAGCAAGCAGCAATGGTCGGGCGGGCCGATCACGGGCGACAACACCGGCGTCGAAACTTACGGGACGATCTTCTCGATCGCCGAGGCCTATGCCGCTGCAGGCCAGATCTGGGTCGGCAGCGACGACGGCCTGGTGCACCTCACCCGCGATGACGGCGCGAACTGGAGCGACGTCACGCCGCATGGTTTGCCGGTGGACGCGACGATCGAGTCCATCGAGCCCTCGCGACGCGACGCGGGAACGGCCTACGTCGTGGCACACCGCTATCGGCTCGACGATTTCCGGCCCTACCTGTATCGCACGCGCGATTACGGAAAGACCTGGCAGGCGCTGGTCGACGGCCTGCCGAACGACCTGCCGCTGTGGGTGGTCCGCGAGGATCCCGCCGATCCGGACTACCTCTACCTGGGCACCGATCGCGGCATCTGGTTTTCGAGCGACGCAGGCCACAGCTGGCACGAATTGCGGCTGAATTTGCCGGCGGTCACCGTCACGGACCTCGAGGTCAAGCATGGCGACCTGGTCGTTGGGACGCGCGGTCGCAGCATCTGGGCGCTGGAGGACGTGGCGGCGCTCCGTGCCCAGAAAACGAGGCCGACGGCAACCGCAATCCTCTCCGTCGAGGACGGTTACCGATTCAGGTCGGACCGCCGCTGGGACTACACGGCGCCGGGCAAGATCAAGAATCCGCCGTACGGGGCGCAGATCAGCTATTGGCTCGCCGAGGAACCCAAGGGCACGCTCGAACTCCGGGTCACGGACGAATCCGGCCGGCTGGTCCGCACGCTCAGCAGCGTGGCCAAGCCGCCGAAATACCCGAAGGACGATCCCGACGAACCATCCGATGAGCCCGAGCCCGACCTGACAACGGACGCCGGCTTCAACCGCGTTTCATGGGACTTGCGCATGGAGGGCTCGAAACGCCTGCCGGCCAAGACCGAAAGCAGCAGTCCGGAGACCGGTCCGCTCGCGCCTCCGGGACGCTACACGCTGACCTTGCATGGCGCGGGCCCCGACGTGCAGGGCACGGCCGTGATCCAGCCAGATCCTCGCGCGCCCGTGACGCCCGAGGAAATCAGGCAGAACGTCGATTTTTCGGAGGCCTTGATCGATGCCTTTGACCGCGTCGTGGCCAATGTCGCTGAGATCGCGGCCATCCGGACACAGGTCGGCGACCTGAATGGCCGGCTCGGCGACGATCCCGCCGTCGCCGACCTGCGCGCGACCGCCGGACGCGTGCTCTCGGCCTGTGACGCGATCGAAGGCGAGCTGCACAGCCCGAAGGCGCAGGTGGGATACGACGTGCTGGCAGGACGCGAAGGCGGAGCCAAGCTGTATTCGCAGCTTTCGTTCCTGTATGACTCGAACGACGCGTCGGACTACCCGCCGGCGCAGGGCTTGCGCGAACGCTACGAGGCGCTAGCCGCCGAGCTGGGCAGGCGAGAGGCCGAGTTGGCGGCGTTGCAGGCCGGCGATCTCGCCGTGCTGGAAAAGCAGGTGGCGGCGGCCGGACTGCCGCGCGTGATCCTGCCAGGCCGATGAAACACGTCGCGACGCCGCTGAACCCGCTGGCACTCAAGGTCAACCGCGGCTGCGGTTACCCGGAGCCGTTCCGTTCGCAGGTGCTGCCGCGTGAAAAGCGCGCACTCGGCGATGCCGCGGGGCTGACCCGGATCGGCATCAACCTGACGACGCTCGCACCGGGCGCCGCCTCCTCCATGCGTCACTGGCACACGCGGGAGGACGAGCTCATTTATGTGCTCGAGGGTGAGCTGGCGCTGGTGACGGATGCCGGTGAGACGCGGCTCGAGGCAGGCCAGTTCGCCGGCTTTCCGGCGGGCCATGAGAACGGCCACCAGCTCGTTAATCGTGGATCCGGACCGGCGGTTTATCTCGAGATCAGCAACCGGGATGAGTCGGACGTCGCCCACTACCCGGACGTCGATCTTGCGTGGAACGCCCCGGCCGCGCCGGGCAAGTATTCCCACAAGGACGGCCGGCTTTATTAGCACCAGCAGGCCTGAAGGGAGAATTATTGTATATACAGTCGGCGCGCAGCAGGATTGTGGGCCGATTGCTATCTGACGGTCGATCTGTATATACGACGAGAGCCCGCCCGGCCTGCAAAGCGCTTCTGCGGCATCGCCCGCAAATGCCGGCTCTCGGTCCCGGCCGCCCGGCTGGATCGGGCCCTCTCACGTCCTGCACAACAACCGCGGGATGGGCGTCCTGACGGCGACCTGTTCAAGCGTTCGGCACGGCCGCGGCGCAAATCTGTCTTTTGGATCCCAAGGCAGCCGCCGAGCCTGGCTCGCCGGGCAGGCGAGTCCGGCCGATCACGATCACGGGCCAGCGCCTGTTTGCGGCCCATATCAGATCGATATACCTATCCGTATTTGACGCAAGTGGCTGCAAAAAAAGGAATGGCCTGGGCATCCGTTCTGAGTTGCCGCGAAAGCAGCTTCTGGCAGGCCGCGGCGGCTCAGGTCGAGGCGTCTTTGTAGGCTCGAAGGACCGCATTCATCCGCGTCTGGTAGCCCGGGCCCTGGGCTTTGAACCAGTCGAGCACCTCAGGATCCACCCGCAGCGAAATCGCCGATTTCCGGCGTGCATTGCGGGCCATGCCACGGACCGCATGAGCGACGTCGGCGGCAGCCGCCGCCGCAGCTTCTGCCCGGGGCACGACCCCGGGGGCCAGTGTCTCGACAGGCCCCGGCCGGGCGAAACGCGAGAAAAATCCATTTTTCATGGCCGGCTCCTGGATGCCATTCCGAGGTAAAAACACGGGACCAATTGTATATACAAACCCGTGCCGGCGCCAGCGGGCGTTGGATACACAGGACCCTCATTCTGGAGCCCGACTATGATCCTCAATGGACTGCGTACCATGGCCGTCCTGGCCCTCGCCTGGCCCTTCGCGGCATCCGCGGGCCAAGCCGTGACCGTGGAAATCTACGACCGCACGGCCAGCCGCCTGTTGCCGTTCTACTGGCACGAAGGCGCACGCCACGTCGCCGGCGAACCTGGCCACGAGTACGAGATCCGGGTCCGCAATAACGGCCAGGAACGGTTGCTCGCGGTGACCTCCGTGGACGGCGTCAATGTCATTACCGGCCGCACGGCTGCGCCCGACCAGGGCGGTTACGTGCTCGATCCAGGCCACCGGGTCGTGATCGAGGGGTGGCGAAAGAGCCTCGCTGAAGTCGCGGCGTTCTACTTTACGGACCTGCCCGACTCCTACGCCGCGCGCACCGGCCGGCCTGACAACGTCGGAGTCATCGGGCTGGCGCTTTTCCGGGAAAAACGTGTGTATCTCGATTCCCGGGCGCCGCAACCGGCGGCTGAGGCCGCGGACGAACCGGCGCCGGCCCGGAAATCCGCGAACGCCGAGTCGGGGTTCACCCGCGACGAGCCCCGTCTCGGCACGGGCCACGGCCAGCGGCTCGATTCCGGCGCGGTCTATACCGGGTTCGAGCGCGCAAGCGATCAGCCGGAAGAAATCATCCGCATCTATTACGACTCGTATCGCAACCTGGTTGCCCGCGGCGTCATCCCGAAACCGCATGATCGCTACGCCCAGCGACTGCCGCAGCCCTTCCCCCAGGCCTTCGTCCCCGATCCCTGAATCGAACCGCGAAGGGGACGCACCCCTTCATATTCGTGAAGGGGCGCGTCCCCTTCACGAATATGAAGGGGTGCGTCCCCTTCGTTGCGGCATTCATAATGCGAAGCGATGCCAACCGAGCTGCTGTTCCGGAACGACGCGTACCTGAAGACCGCGACGGCGCGGGTGATCGCGGTCGGGGACGGCCGGGTCGCGCTCGACCGGACGATTTTCTATCCGCTGGGCGGCGGGCAGCCGGGTGACACGGGTTTCCTCATCCGTCACAACGGCGAGCGCATCGCCGTGGTGGACACGCGTAAAGGCGGGTCGCCGGGCGAGATCGCGCACCTGCTGGCTGCGGGAGCACCGCTTCCGGAAGTCGGCGAAACGGTCTCGCTCGAGATTGACTGGCCTCGCCGCTACGCGCTCATGCGCCTGCACACCGCGCTGCACGTGATGTCCTGCGTCATCATCGCCCCGGTGACCGGCGGGAACATCGCGCCCGACAAGGCGCGGCTCGATTTCGATATCGACATGACGCTGCTCGATCCCGACAAGATTGTTCACGGCACCAACCAGCTGATCGCACGCGGCGTGGCGACGGAAACTGTCTGGATCACGGACGAAGAGCTCGATGCTCGACCCGAGCTCGTCAAGACCATGAGCGTGCAGCCGCCCCGCGGCGCCGGCCGCATCCGATTGCTGAGGATCCCGGACATCGACTTGCAGCCCTGCGGTGGAACCCACGTCGCCAACATCGCCGAGATCGGCGGAATCCGCGTGCTGCGCATCCGCAACGAGGGAAAGCGCAACAAGCGCGTAGAAATCGCGCTGACCGGCTAGACTACCCGCTTTTTTTCGGGGGGTCTTCATGCGGAGCATACGGATTCTGGCGGGACTGTTGTGCGGATGGCTTGCTTCGGGTGTCGCCTCCGCCGACTGGACCGGCAAGGGAACCTTTGGCGGCGTGCTTGCACGCGGCAACACCGACACCGAGACGGTCAACGCGAACATCGATGTCGCCGACGAGCTCGAACGCTGGACCCACAAGGCCGGCGCCTCGCTGCTGCACACCGTCAACAACGACATCACCTCCGCCGATCGCTGGGAACTGCGCGGCGAGACCAACTTCAAACTCACCGACCGGAGCTATCTCTTCGGCACGCTGCGCTACGAGGACGACCGGTTCACCGATTACTCTTACCAGGCGACGGCAGCTGGCGGATACGGCTACCGCTTCATCGCGACCGACGCGACCAAGTTCGAAGGCCAGATCGGTCTTGGCGTACGGCGCACGGAGCTTCGCATCACCGGCGTGACAGATGAAGACGTGATCGCCCGCGGGGCGGTCAACTTCGAACACAAGCTCACCGACACGACACTTGTTTACGACCGCTTCCTCGCGGAGAGCGGCTCGAACAACACCTTCCTGCAGAACCAGCTGGGTGTCGAAGTGAAGGTCAACGACACGTTCGCGCTCGGGCTCGACTACGCCGTGCGTCACAGCACCGACGTGCTGCCCGGCACGGAGGAGACCGACCAGGTCTTTACGGCGAACCTGGTCTACGGATTCTAGTCAGGCTGCTGAAGGGGACGCACCCCTTCACGAATATGAAGGGGTGCGTCCCCTTCATTTCCGGTCGAGGGCGTGGGCCGGCACGAGCATGATCGGCACCGACAACGCGATCGCGATCACCGACACGTCGATGAGCCGCGCATAGTCGGAGACCTCGAGCAGCCAGGCCGCCAGGAACGGGCCCGATGCGAGCCCGAGTTTCGACAGCAGTCCTCCGAGCGCGGCCGTGCGCCCGGTCTGGTCAAATTCCGCGCACAGGCCGAGCAGGTAGGAAATCACGAAGGACCAGGTCACGGCAGTCAGGCAGTTCGCGAGCAGGTAGACCGCCCGCGACCCGCTCCAGTGAAAGGCGAAGCAGCCGGCGACCGTGAGGATTGCGCCGATTGCGAGCGGCCAGGCGCGGCCGAAGCGCGTGCCGAAGACGACGACCAGCGCACAACCCGCGATGCCGACCCAGGTCGCGAGACCCAGCGTGGTGCTCGCATACCCCGTGTCGAGCCCGAAGTGGCGGCCGAGCGGAATCATGTAGACCGCGAGCGCCATGTTGCCGGCCTGGAACAGGAACACCGAAGCGACGGTGGCGGCCAGGAGCCCCCAGCGGATACCGCCGCTGGCGGCAGGTCGCTCGATGCGTCCCTTTGGATATCGGTCCAGGAAGGGCAGCATCAGCAGCGTGACGAAACTGAATGCGATCAGTGCACCGAACAGCACGCCGGGGCCGTAAATGGGCACGAGCCGCGGCAGTAGCATGATGCCGAGGCCGCCGAGCCCGTACTGGATGACGAGCAGCATGCCGAAGACGCGGTCAGGCGTCCGCGTGCGCGCGAACACGGCGAAGGAAACGCCGACCAGCATGCCGCCCACCGATCCGTGCAGGAATCGCATGGCCATCAAAGCGGTCGGCGTCGTGACGAGGATCGACAGCGCATCGATCGTCATCAACCCGACGAGCGCACAGACCGCGAACGCGCGCCAGCGCACGCGGCCGACGATCGCGATCGCGACCAGCGCGCCGAGGGCCGCGCCGTAGATGTTGAGCGAGCCGACTCGGCCCGCATCGCTCTCGGTGAAGCCGAGACCGTCGACGAGGCCGGCCACCAGAGCGGCCATGATGTTGACGTAGAAGAAGCCGGCGGTCGCGAGAAACGCGAGCAGCACCGCCGCGAGCAGGCCGTCCGGCGGCGCGGTCGGAAAGCGCCGGGCGCCTGCCGCTGCCGGCACCATGCCGGCCTCACTCATGGCACAACGGCGCGAGCCGGGCGGTCTCGGCCGCCGCGCGCGCCCAGCGGAACACGCCGCCGTCGCTCACGTAGTAGTACACGATTCCGTTCGGCAGCATGGCGACCACGATACCGCCGTACCCGGACATGAAGGGAATCCACACCGGCTTCGGGCAGCCAAGGAATTCCGCGATATTCCATGCGTACACGCCGTTGTTGTAGCGGAAGTTTCCGTCCCGCGCCGGGAATCCGGTGTCGCCGGCGTCCCGCTGCAGCGCCGCGTGCGCCATGGCCGGGTCCAGCAGCACGTCCTGGCCGAGCCGGCCTTCTCCGAGCGCGAGGAAACCGGCGAGCTTCACGAGGTCGTCGCGGCGCAGCACCAGGCCCCAGCCCGTGAATGGCTGTTGCGCCTGGTCGAGCGTTCGCCGCGTCGTGGCAATTTCGGGGCTGAGGCCCAGTCGCCGGTAGACCGGATCGAGCAGGAGCTCGCGATAGAAATCCGCCTTGGGCCCGTGCTCCTTCCGCCACCAGGCCGTGAGCGCGGTGCCAAGGACGTAAGTGTCGCTGGTGTGGTAGACCCAGCGTTTCCCGGGCGGCTCCCTGCGTGGATAGATGGTGCATGCGATGTGGATCTTCTGCGCGTGGGTGGTGCCGAGGAAAAACTGGCTCGTATTGGCAAGGTTTTCATCCGCGTCGGTCGCCGCAGACCCGTAGCGGCCGGTCGCCATGTCGAGCAGATTCTCGAGCGTGACGCCATCCCAGCCCCCGGCCTCACGGCATTCCGGCACGTAGTCAGTCACGAGCGCGTTGCGCACCCCGGGATGCAGCGCCTCCGCGCGCATCAGCGCGAAGCCCGCCATCACGGTCTTCGCGAGCGAGTAAGACGGCAGCGGCATCTCGTCACAGTACGGGTAGGGCCCGCGCCGCGTTTCGCAGCCCCCGCTGTAGTGAACGCCGCGGATCATCACGCCAAAGACCGTCATGTCCTGCGGCGCGATGTCCTCCGTGGAACCGAAGTTCGCCGGATTGAGTCCTGGGTAATCCTGCCTGAGCTGCCCGATCGGCTTCACGGGGAGGCGGCGGGAGACTTCATCTCGATAACCGGCACTGATGGCGGCCCGGTCGATGCCTGCGTCGGGCCCGCGGACCGCTTTCCCGGTTCCCCACGCGTCGAACTGGAAGTAATGGCAGGTCTCGCTCGAAACCTGGTAGGCGACTCGCGAGACGTCGGTGTCGCCGCGATAGCGGAAAGTCAGCACGCCGTGGTGCATGCAGTTCGCGTTCTTCTCCATCAGCGCGAACGGAACCGAGGCCCTTGACCAGTCCCCGTCGCCCGCCTGCTGCCAGGTCCTGCCGGGACCGACGATCCAGTCCCACCACTCGCCGTCGCCGGGAACGATGCCGCGTTCGACTGGCACCAACCGCCCATCCACCTGCACGAATCCGAAGTCGAATGCCGGCGGACGCGCGTACTCCCGCCCGGGTGTCGCCATCTTCCAGCGATCGATCACGAGCTTTGACCCTGCGTCGGCGGGAGACACGTTGAATCGCAGGCGACCCCTGAATTCATTCTTCGCGGGCGCAGCGCCGAGTGGCGTGGCATAGGCGGCCATGTCAGCCGGAGCGGAATACGGCGCGTTGCCCGCGAGGATTGCTGCGTCGAACGGCGGCGCCACGGCGGCTTGCGCGACTGTGAGCGGCGCCACCGCGCACAAGACGGCCAGCAGCGGCGCCCGGCGATTCATTTGATCGCGACGCCGCTGTGTGCGAGGCGCCGCGCGAGCGGCGCAAGTTCCCTGCGGTAGTTCTGCCACAGGTCCAGCGATTCGCGATAGATCGGGCGGCGCACCTGGGCCGCGCTCGCCGTCGACGTGGGCGCCGGGTTCTCGTGAAAGCGCAGGCAGGCGTCGCGCCAGTCCAGCCCGCAATATTCGAGGAGTTTCCTCGTCGTGCCCTCCTGGTTGTCCACGAGCGCCTCGTAGTCGAGGTCGAGGAATCGCCCGGGCATGAGCGCGCGCCAGTAATTCATCAGGCGCTGGTAGGTGAGGTAGTAGCGGCCGAGGTCGTCGAGGTCGTAGGAAAATGGATAGCCCATGCGGAACAGCGTCTTGAACATTGCGTAGCAGGATGCCATCGGGTGGCGCCGCAGGTGCACGATGCGGGCCCGCGGAAGCGCGCGCGCGATCAGCCCGAGGTAGAGAAAGTTGAGCGGCGTCTTGTCGACGACGTATGGGCGCGAGTGTCCGTAACCCTGTATCGCGCTCCAGTAGGACTTGCCGAGCACCGCAGGATCGACGCGAGCCGCGTTCCTGATCAGGTCCTCCTTGCCGCCGCCTGCACCGGCCGTGCGCGTGACGGCCAGCGCAAGGTCGTTCACTTCGCCGACGGTCGCCACCTGCTCGTGGCGGATCAGGATCCGTTCCGTCAGCGTCGTGCCGCTGCGCGGCAGGCCGACGATGAAGATCGGCCCATCGGCCTCGTAGCCGGGTGTCGCGCCTTCGTACCAAGCCCGGTCGAAACTGCGGATGATCGTCGCGATCGCCTGCTCGTCGGACTCGACGCGGTACGAGAGCACCTTGCGTCGCGCCGCAGCACCCTGGGCGAGCGCGGCGAAGGATTCGGCGAACTCCCCGAGGTCCTCGAGTTCTTTCGCGAGCGCGTAGTAGAGCGCGACCGGCGCGGCCCCCGGGGAGCGCGCGGCGAGCGCGGCGCCAAGCGCCGCGACGTGATTGCGATCCGGCGTCTGGCGACGCAGCGTCGCACGGTTGTACCAGGCGTCGGCGTCGTCAGGCGCCCGCTGGATCAACTCGTCGAGGATCGCCTCCGCCTCTTCCATGCGCCCCACCGCGATCAGCGCGCTCGCCTTGGTGTAGGCGGCCTGGGCGTCGTAGGGCTTGAGCGTCGCGACGCGGATCGCGCAGGTTGCGGCCTGCTCGTGCTGGTTCAGGTGCGTGTGGAACTCTGCGAGCCGCCGCCAGGTGCCGCTGTCCGCACCCGCGGAGCTTTCGATCGCGGTCAGCGTGGCGCGGGCGCCGGCAATGTCGCCGGCGTGCATGCGCGCCTCGATCTCCGTGAAGCGGGCGATGTTGCTCGCCGGATCGAGCGCAAGCGCGCGTCGCGCGGCATCCAGCATGCCGTTGAAGTCGCCGGTTTGCTGCTGGATGCGCGCAAGCAGGAGCCATCCCTCCGCCCGGTCCGGGTTCCGCATCAGCAGGGCGTCGCAGAGCGTGCGCGCCTCGCCCAGCTGGCGCCGCTGGATCAGCCCGTCGATGCGCCGGATTTCAGCCGCGGCGTCGGCACCCTCCGTGGTTTCAGTCATTCAGCTGGAAGCAGGCCGGCGGCGATCCGCCGGCCAGTCCTTGAAATCAGAACTTGTAATTGAAGGAGAGCCCGAGGGTCCGCGGCAGGGAGATCAGCTCCTTCGCGCCGTTCCCGTAGTAACCGACGCCCGGCGCCGTGCCCATGTAGAGCTCGGTAAAGACGCCCGTAATGCCGTCCTCGTTGAAGATGTTCTTGACCCAGAGTGAAGCGCTCCATTTGTCCGCCGCGAGGGTAAACGCTGTGCCCCAGATCTGGAAGCTGTCCAGGTCCACGTTGAACGCGGGCGACATGCTGAGGGCGTTGATCGTCTGCGACTGGTAGTAGCCGTCCACGTGGGCGATGAAGGTCTTGTCGCCCATGACCGGTACGTGCCAGTCAAGCGAGGCGTTCAGCGTGTTTTCCGGCGCGCCGGGAAGCGTCGAGCCGTCGACCTGGATCAGCGTGCCGATCGGCGAGACGTAGTCCGCGGTCAACTTGGCGTCGGTGTAAGCCCAGCCGAAGCCGTAGCTCAGCCGGTCACCGAGATTGCCCGACAGCTGCAGTTCCACGCCTTTCGACTCGGCGCTGTCGCCATTAGACACGGCATAGAAGCCCCAGTTCGGCGTCGCTGTGTTGAGCTGCGGTTTGTCCCAGTCAATCTGGAACGCGGACAGGTCGTAGCGCACTGCGCCCAGCGTACCCTTGATGCCGATCTCGTAGTTCTCGACCGTGTCCGCCGCGTAGATCTGCCAGCGCGGGTCCTCGGCAAACGTACCCGTCAGCGGCACGGCATTGGAGCCGCCGCGGCGGTAGCCCTCGGACCAGGTCAGGTAGACGAGGTCGTCGTCGCCGACGTCGATCGCGACGTTGGCCTTGAAAAGCGTGTCGTTCTCGCTCGACTTGAAGGTCGCCTCGGTCAGGTTGGAAAACGAGGCATAGAGCGGCAGGTCGATCGTGGTGTCGTTGCGCGAATCGTTGTCGAAGTAGCGCAGGCCGCCGGTCAGGTGGACCCGGTCGGTCACGTGCCAGGTCAGCTCGCCGTAGAGCGCGGTGTCCTTGAAGGATTCCGAGCGCCGGTAGAGAAAGTCCCGGTCACCCGTGACCACATCCTCGAAGCCCGGGGCAAATGCGTCCCACCAGCGCTTGAATCCGCGCAGGTAGCTGTCCTGGGTCGAGTACAGGTCCTGGTCCTGGTACCAGAGGCCGACGACGTAATCGAATGTGCCGCCGGTGTCCGACACCAGCCGCAGTTCTTCGATCAGCGCGCGGTCGCTCCAGGTGCGCACGGCCGAGGCCATCGGGCGCGGGTAGTTGTAGTAGAAGGACAGGAACCCGGCCTGTGCGTAAAAGCCCGTGTTCTCGCTGGTGCTGTCGCCGGAGTGGTCGTAGTACGAGGTGGACGAGGTGAGCGTCGCGAAGCCGAGGTCGATGTTCATCTCGAGCGCGGCGAGCTCGGCGTCGCGCGTCGCGGGCTCGAGCTGGATCGAGCCGTTCTGGTAGTCGTGGTAAGCATTGCCGAACCCGTCGGTGCCGGGAGTCTGCTGCCGGCGGCCGCCGACGTCGTCCGACTGCATGAACAACGACAGCGTCGCGTTGAATCGGTCGGAAGGCTCGAAGCGCGCCGCAAGGCGTCCATACCAGATATCCACGTTGTCCGCGTCCTTCTTGCGGCGGTACTCGGTGGCAGGGTCCAGCACGCCGTTCGGCGCAACCGGCAGTCCTGCGTCGTCGAGCACATAGAGGTTGACGTAGTCGGTGAGGCCCGGGTAATCGGCACCGGAGACATTGAGCCGCAGCGCGATCGTGTCGCCGACCGGCATGTTAAGCGTCAGGTCGCCCGCGAGGCCGATGCCGTTCGAGCCTTCGACGCTCGAGACCGCGCCGCCGACGCTGCCGCTGAACTCGCCGAGCACCGGCTGGTTCATGACGTAGCGCACCGTTCCGCCGAGCGCGCCGGAGCCGTAGAGCGTGCCTTGCGGGCCGCGCAGCACTTCGACGCGCTGGATGTCCTTAAGCAGGAAGTTCGCGTAGATCGGCGTGTCGTCCACGTAGGTCGAGACCGTCGACACGCCCGAGACGGCGTAGTCGCCGAGCGCCGCGCTGTCGACATTCAGGCCACGGATTCGGATTCCGCTCACGACCGCGGCGTTGCGCTGGCCGCGGTCCACGACGCCGACGCCCGCAATTCCGCGCAACAGTTCCGGCGAATCCAAGGTCTGTCGCAGGGCGATCTCGTCGCCGGACATCGCCGAGATGTTGTAGGGCACGTCGAGGATGTCCTGTTCGCGCCGCTGGGCAGTGACGATCACGGGCGCGAGCTCAACCCGGGCTTCCTGCGCCAATACGGGCCCGGCGAGCCCGATGCCGCTGCCGGCCCAGAGCGCCTGCGCAACGGCTGCGGAAATTGCGGATCGCGGAATTCGGCGATTGATGGGCATGGCGATGATCCTCAGGGTTTTGTGGCGCGCCCCGGCAGGCGCTCGAGCGGTCCCAGGTTGGCGAATGCGCCGGCGCTGTGAGCGCCCGGCGCGTATGGCGGAAAACTGACCGGCGTGTCGCGGAAACTCTTGAGCGGCTGGCCGAGTCCCTGCCACCCCCGCTCACGCTGGGTTCTCACGACGTCGAGATCGAGTTCGAGGGCGATGATTTCGCGGCCGGCGCCGGCGACGTAGACCGTCTCGCCGCCCGGCCCGAAAACCGACGAGCGGCCGAAGCCGAGCTTGCCTGCGCAGTTGAGGTCGACGAAGTAGCACTGATTGGTCGCGGCCGATGCACGCGCGATGGAAACCTCCACTTCGCGGTCGATCGTGTTCGTCAGGCTCGGATGAAGGATGACCTCGGCGCCCATCCACGCGAGCGTGCGCGTAGTCTCGGGAAACCACATGTCGTAACAGATCGAAACGCCGAATCGACCGACGTCCGGCACGTCGAAAACCGTGTGCGCGTCGCCGCAGGCGACCCCGCGCTCGTAAGGCAGGAAGGGATAGATCTTCCGGTGGCGCGCGACCACATTCCCCGACGGATCGATGACTGGCGCCGTGTTGTAGACGCGATCCCCTTCGCGCTCGTACAGCGAGCCGGGCAGCAGCCAGAGCGAATGCTGGCGCGCGATGTCCTGGTAGCGCTGCTCGGTCGGTCCCGGCAAGGTCTCGGCACGGTCGAAAGAAACGCCATAGGTCGCGAGTTCCGCGACCAGGACCATGTCCACCCAGGGAAAGCGGCGGCGGACGGATGCGATTTCCGCCGCGATGTCATCCAGGTTGTCGCCGGGCCCGAGCTCCAGCTGGAGAGCGGCCAGACCGAATCGTCGCATGCGAACCCCCAAAAACCGCCGCAAGGATGGCGCGGCTGGCGGGGGGCCGATAGGTCCAGTCAGTGCCTTTCGATGGGGCCAGTTTGGCGGGTGATCAGGCCCGAGTCGATGAGCCGGCCGTCCGCGCTAACCCAGTGAATTCGCTCGCCTTCCACCACGATCCGGAAGCGTACAACCTGTCCATAGGACCACTCACGCCACTGGCGGCACCAGAAATCGCCCTCCAGCCACCACTGGCCCTGGTCCAGGTCTTCATTGGCAAAGCCCGCCCGGCCCTGCATGGTCCCGTCCGCGTGAAGATCGATCGTGAGCGGGTCGCCATAGACGGTCCTGCACAGCAGGGCGGCGCCGGACAGGCAGTTCCTGATCTCGGCTTCGGTCAGGTAACTGAAAGGCGCGCCCGCCTTTCGTTCGCGCGCCAGCAACGCGCGCAGCGTACGGCTCAGCATCTCGACGCCCGGCCGGATGCGCTCTTCTGGGATTCCGCTGACCGACAGGCGGAACACGTGCCGCGGCGCGGCGCCGCCCGAATAGAAATGCGAGGCCGGCTGGATCAGGACGCCGCGCGCCTCGGCAGCGGCCTTGAGCTCAATGACGTCGACCTGTTCTGGCCCCGTGACCCAGTAGGCCGTGCCGCCGCGAACCGGCGGGATATCAATGAGGTGCACGAGGTAATGATTGAGCGCATCGCGCAGCGCCAGCAGGCGCTGGCGGAAAGCCGCGCCCACGCGCGCCATGATCGTGTCGTAGTGGCCGAGCGCGAGCAGGTTTGCCGCGGTGCGCTGCACGGAGAGCGGCGGATGCTGGGTCGTGATGCGCCGAAGCGCCCGCGCGGCGCGTACGAGCGACGGCGATGCGACCAGCACCCCGAGCCGCAGCGCCGGGGCCAGCGATTGCAACAGCGTCGCGACGTAGGCGACGCGCTGTCCGCCGGCGAGCGCACGGAGCGCCGGCGGCGACGCCTCGAGATCCTCCGCCTCGCATTCGAAATCGTCCTCGACCACGATGAAATCACGCTCGTCCGCCAGGGCCATGAGTGCCGCACGCCGCGCGGGCGAGAGCGCGACGCCGGTCGGTCGCTGGTGGCCCGGCGAAACGTAGACGACGCCGCAATCCGCCAGCCGTTCGTCCACGACCATGCCGTCGCGGTCCACCGGCTGGAACACGAGCTGTGCGCCCCGCCTGCGCAGCAGCGCAACCAGCTCCGGGTTGCCCGGCTCCTCGACGGCAACCCCCGTGCCCGGTTCGACCAGGAGCTCGACGGTGAGGTGCAGGGCCTGCTGGCCGTCCGCAGTAACGAGCAATTCGTCGGGCCGAGCGTGGATGCCGCGGCGCGGCAGTACCTTGCTGCGAATCTCCTGTACGAGCTTCGCATCGTCGGCATTGGCCGTGTCCGCCGCCCAGTCGCCGATTTCCGGCAGGCTGAGCGTCAGGCGGCTCGCCTCGCGCCATTCAGAGGCCGGAAACAGCGAACGGTCGAGCGGACTGCCGACAAAAGGATAAGGGAACTGCTGCCAGTCCGGCGGCAGCGACATGAGGTCCTCGATCTGCCGTGAACCGCCGAGCTGGCGCAGCCAGACCGGCGGTTCGGCCGGCGTGGGCTGGCCGGCCGCGCGCAGCTTGTCGCGGCGCACCGCTGTGTAGCGCGCGTTGCTGACGTAGATGCCGCTGCGCGGCCTCGCTTCGAGATGGCCGTCGGCGACGAGGCGCTGGTAGGCGGCCGCTACCGTGTTTCGCGAGACCTTCAGGTGCCGCGCGAGGGCGCGCGTCGATGGCAGCTTCTGCTCCGGTGCGAGCGACCCGACGGCAACGCGCTCGACGATGCGCTGGCGGATCTGGTCCTGCAGGGTCAATGCGGCGTTCTTGTCGACTTCCAGAAACGGAACGCTCCCCTTCTTCGCGGTCGTCATGAAGCCAGCCTCGCGCGCATCGTTCGTTGCAGCAGGTAGAGGCTAAGGCCGGCCTGCAGCCAGACGCTCGCGACCGACAGGTACCAGACGTGGTCGATCTTGTGGCCCGGCAGCGTCGAGAGCCAGATCGCCGGCAGCATGAAGGTCACGACGCGCGACGCCGTCGATCCAAGCGCCGGCCAGGTATGGCCGAGGCCCTGGAAGATACCCGAGCAGGTAAAGATGAGGGCCGAGGCGGCGAAGTTGAAAGAAATGACGCGCAGGAAGTGTGTTGCCACGTCCACGATCTCGGGATCCCGGGTGAAGCCCAGGACCAGCCACTCCGGGCGCCATTGGCACAGCAGCGTGATCGCGAGCATGAGCACGACGCTGATCTTCGCGGACGCGCGGAACGTTTCCCGCACACGCGCGAACTGTCCTGCGCCGAAGTTCTGGCCGGCGATCGGCCCGGTCGCAAAGGCGATCGCCATCGCCGGCAGGAAGATCGACTGCATCAGCCGCGTGCCGAGGCCGAATCCCGCCTGCGCCGCGGCGCCGAAATCGCGGATCACCCAGTAGATCACGGCCAGGTAAAGGAACATGAACCCGAACTCGCCGCCCGCGGGCAGGCCGATGTTGACCATGCGAGCCCACACGGCGAGTCGCGGGCGCCAGGTCGCCGGGCGGATGTGGATGTATTTCTCCAGCTTATGGAAGTACATCGCGAGCAGCAGCGAACCGACCGCGACCGAGATCGAGCTCGCCAAGCCGGCGCCGGCGACGCCCATCGCGTGCCCGGTCAGCCAGCCTGCGATGAGGATCGGCGCCAGCAGGGCATTCAGGAGCACGGTCACCATCTGCACGATCATTGTCGGCTTCACGACACCGGTACCGCGCAGCCCGGACATCATCACGATGTTGACGTACTGCAGCGCGAGCCCCGGCATGAACCAGTGGAGGTAGGTCGTGCCGGCCGCAGCGGTCGCCGCGTCGGCGGCCACGACTCCCATGTACCAGCCGGCCAGCAGGTAGCCGCCCACGACCGTCCCGGCCGTGCAGATGACGGCGAGCGACAGCGACTGGTTGAAGACCAGGTCGGCATCGCCTGCGTCCTTGCGGCCGACTGCCTGCGAGACGAGCGCCATCGCGCCGACGCCGAGCATCTGGGTCAGCGCCATCACCACGAACATGCCGATGCCGGCGGCGCCGACGCCCGCAAGCGCCGCTTCACCGAGTTGCGCGACGAAGTACAAGTCGATCAGGAAATAAAGCGTCTGCGCCAGCATGCCGGCCGCAATCGGGGCCGCCATCGCAAAAAGATGGCCCGGTATCGGGCCCTGGGTGAGATCGCGCATGGCGGCTCCGGAATTGAGTGTAGGATGCTACCCGACCGCCGGGGCCGATGGCCAAGGCGAACTGATTACAAGGGGAGAACACCGTGAATAAACTGAAGACCGCCGTATTGATGGCGGTAGGCTTGGTCGTGCTCGCAGGCTGCCAGAAAGCGACGGTGGACGTCGCCGCCGTCGAAACCGAAATCAAGCAGGGTTCCCGCGACTGGACCGCGGACTACAACGCCGGCAACGTCGATGCCGTCGTCGCTCGGTATGCACCGGACGCGATCGTCATGGCACCCGGCAATCCGGCCGCGGCCGGCACTGACGCGATCCGCGCCGTTGTCGAGAAGGAAAGCGCCGCCGCCCGGGAGGCGGGTGTTTCCATTGTCCTCAACGATGACGACAAGGTCGGAGCCTCCGGCAACCTGGCCTGGCATTCGGGTTCATACGTCGTCAACGATGGCGCCGGCGCGGTCGTCGACAGCGGCAATTACATGGAAGTCCAGCAGGACGTCGATGGTAAATGGATGATCATCCGGGACATTTGGAATTCCGACAACGCTCCGGCGGCGGCCCCGGCCGCGGCCGCGGAAGCCCCCGCAACCTGATCGAAGGGGACGCACCCCTTCATATTGGCGAAGGGGACGCGCCCCTTCACGAATATGAAGGGGCGCGTCCCCTTCAGAATTTCCAGAGCACGCCGAGCGAGGGGATCAATGGCAGTGAGGGCCGTGGCTCGACGTCGAGCAAGACGCCCTGCCCTGCGTTTTCGAGCTGATACTCGACGCAACAGACGTTGGCGCGATCGGTGAGGTTGCTGACCTCGGCGTAGGCCGTCAGCTCGCCTGCCGACCCAAGATCAAATCGCCGGGCGACCCGCATGTCGATGCGCGCATAGTCGGAAAGGTTCGAGGCATTGCGCTTTCCGGCCGATGCCAGCGGAAACGGATCCAGCGTCGCGAGCGAAACCTCGGTCGTCGGCCAACCGCTGTGCCATCCCGCGGCGACCGACGCCTCCCAGCGATCGCCGCGCCAGCTCAGGCCTCCGCCCGCGAGCAGGCGCTGGTCCCAGCTTCGCCGGAACCACTCACCGTCGATCCGGTCAAGCACGCGCGAGTGGGATAACGTCAGCCATGCGGACAGGCTGCCAGCGTCGTATTGCATCGAGAATTCGGCGCCTTCCGCCAACGCGGCGTCGGGCGCCACGAGGATCCGGTCGGGCTTGAGCTCCGGCAGCACGACGACGGTATCCAGCAGGTTTTCATAGCGTGCAAACGGCCGATCGTAGTCCTTGCGATAGAACTCCGCGCGCAGCATCAGCGACGGCGTCAGGGAGTGCTCGATGCTGGCGACCCGGTGCGTCGCGAGCTGAGAGGGCTGGTATACGGTCTCGCCGTCCGGCACCTGCAATTCGTTGATGCCCTGCGACTGGCGATACCGGCCCCAGCCGAGTCTGATACGCGTGTCTTCGGTCGGCCGCCACATCAGCACGGCGCGCGGGCTCCATTGCGGTGAATCCCGTTCCGCGAGTGTATCGCGATCCCAGCGCAGGCCGAGATCGGCGGCGAAATTGGCCGCGGGTTCGATGCGCCAGTTGACGTAGGCGCCTGACTGATCCCCGGAAGGCCGCAGGCGGATCGAACGGGTGCGCGTGGGCTCGTCGATCGCCCCCGCGGTCAGGAACAGCATTTCGAAATTGACGTTGTCCGAATAATTGTAGATGCCGCTCTGGTGTTTCCACTCGGCGCCGGCCTGGAGCAGCGTGTGCGCACCGAGCCGCCGCCAGCCGTCAGCTTGCAAGGTGTCGATCGAAAAACTGCGCTCATCCGCCAGTTCGCCGCTGCCGACACCCGGAAGAGCCGCGCTGCCCGTGCGCTCGCTTTCGATCACAGTATGCGATGCGAGCACCCGGCCGCCCAGTCCATCCGGAGCGCCGAGGTCCGTCCGCAGCCAGAAGTACTGGTCCCGATAGTCGGCGACAGCCTCCTCTTCATGATCACTGTCGAACGCGGCGATCCGGTCATCGAATACGAGTGCATTCGCCGAGATCGCAAACCAGTCATTCAGGCGGCGCCCCACGTGGCCGTAAAGATCGTGGTAGGCCGGTTCGCCGAGGGGCGAGTCTGCGAGATCGAAATACAGGTCCATGTTGCCGCGCCGTGCGGCCGCGGCCCAGTCGCCGGCCCCGTCGGCAAAGACCCCTTCTACCGCGGCGCCCGCCGTCAGCATGGACGCAACCGCCTGGCCCTGGAACTTCGATCCGGGCAGCCGCGGCGCGATGTCGACGACGCCGCTGCTGCGGTCGCCGAATGCCACCGGGAATCCGCCCGTGTAGACGCGGATGTTGCTGACGATTCCCGGGTCGATGGTGCTGAAGACGCTCAGGAAGTCCTTCAGGTGATAGGGGTTGTACAGGCGCAGGTCGTCGAAGCGGACCAGCGTCTCCTCCACCGTGCCGCCGCGCAGGTGGGCCTGGCTCGAAAAATCCTGTTGCGCGACGCCCGGCAGCCGCGCGACCGCGCGAATCGGGTCCTCGCCGATATCCGGCAGCGACTCGAGCCGGCTCGAGCTGAGCACCGTGGCGCCGATCGCCGGCTCGTCGCCGATCTGGTAGTGGCTGGCGCTCACGATGACCGTGTCGATCGGCGCCGGCGCGGGGCTATCGCGAGTCCCGGGATCCGCGAATCGCGGAGCGCGGCGCACCTCGCGCACCAGCATCAACGTCCCCTCCGGTCCCTCGGCGATCGTGATGCCGTGCGGCGCGAGGATTTCGGTGAGCATCGCGCGAGGCTCGATGGCCCGCGGCTCCCGCTCGACGCGCATCCAGGGCTTCACGAGGTCGCTGCTGTACAGGATCGGCAAGCCGCCGTCGCGCAGCGTCTGCAGCACGTTCTCGATCGGCAGGCCGCGGTACTCGGCAGCCTCGGCGGTTGCGGCGAGGCAGGCCAGCAGGAGCGGCAAGCTCTTCACGGATCCAGTGGCGGCGTGTCCCGGGTGCGGATCTCCATTGTATCGCCCTGCAGCGCGTACTCGAGGTCGGTCGTCGCGAGCATCGCCTCGAGCGCCGCGAGCGGCGTGAGGTTGCGGATGTTGCCGTGCAGGATTACGGTTGCCGCGCGTTGCTCGACGCCCGGCGAGACATAACGCAGTTCACGCCCCGTTTCGCGAGCGACCCAGGCGATTAGCTCGGCGGCCGGCCGCCCGTCCAAGTCCGGCACCGGCGCGATCGATTCGGCCCACTGCCAGGCTTCTCCATTGGGTGCGATGACATCGCGGGAAACGCTGCCCAGCCCGTCGATGGCAATCTGTTCCCCCGCGCCCCCGGTGAGCGACTGTCCGCCGCGGTCGATCGAAACCGAACCCTCGCGCACGCGCAGCCGCAGCGCGGCGCCGGCGACGAGCAGCTCAAACTGCGTACCGAGGTCGCGCGCGGTTCCGGCGGGCGTCACGATCTCGAGCCGCTTGGAATCGAGACGCGCACCACTGTCCACGTAAATCGTGCCATGGCGGACATAAAGCCTCCCCGGTGCGTCCAGCATCACTTCCGTCTCGGCGGCTAGCCGCAACGACCCGCCGCCGGCAAGCGCGAGCGCAACCCGGCCGCCCACAAGCGTACGGAGCTTCATGCCGGTGGTGAGCGGCCGACGCGCGTCCCCGAGCGCCTGCCAGACGTCGCCGGTGGCCTGTTCCACGTTTCCGATTGCGCGCTCAACGCGTGCGAGTTCGCTGCGTTGCGCCGACGGCGGCGTCCAGCGAAACATCAGCGCGATCGCGAAGACAGTGACCGCTGCCGCGCCGGCCCAGAACACCCACAGGCGCTCGCGGCGGCGCGTGGCCTTGTCGCGAAACGCCGCGGTCGCCGCGGTCAGCACCTGCCGGTAGGCGTCTTCGGGCGGTTCCGCGCGCCGGCCGGCCTTGCGCATCAGCGATTCGACGAGGTCGGATTCATCCTGCATGGTCATCCTCACCCGGGACGCCCGTCGCCGGGCACCCTGAAGTCGTCGACTGCACCGAACAACTCGACGATGGCGTCGCGAAACGCTTCGCGCGCCCGCGTCAGGAGCGACTCGGCGGCTTTCTGGCCCAGATCAAGGCGCGAGGCGATTTCCGCCACCGCAAGCCCGTCGATGTATTTCCACTCCAGCACCTCGCCGTAATGGCCCGGCAGGGAATCGAGCGTCGCCTCGACCACGCGATGCAGCTGTTCTCGCCACACGCCGGTTTCCGGCTCGTCCGAAACGGGCGCGGCCAGGGACTCGAGGATTGAGCGCGCATTGGGCTGGTCCTCCAGCAAGCCGACCCGTTCCGCCCGGCCCCGGCTGCGGAAGTGGTCCGCCACGACATTGCGGCAGATCTGGCAGAACCAGGTGTAGAGCGCCGCCTCGCCGCGATAGCTGTCGAGCCGGGCGATGGCGTTACAGAAAGTCTGCTGCACGATATCGCGGGCCGTCTCCGGATCGTTGCCGACGCGCGCCAGCGCGAACCGGTAGAGCCGCGGGAAGAAGCGGTCAAACAGGTCCTGGAAAGCCCCCTCGTCGCCGCCCAGGATGCGGCGCGCGACGGCCCGATCGACGTGAACAAGGTCCGCCATTGTCAAATTGGACGGTCGGTGGCCCGAAATCCTTCTGTGCGAAGGATTGTTTTGCGCCATGCGTCTCATCGGTCAAGCAAATGGCGCTCTGCGCAGCCACAGGAGAGTCCCATGCCGATGCCGATACGGACCGCAGCCCTCATCCTCGCGACCCTGGCCCCGATGGCGGCCGTTTTCGCCGCTAATCCTGGCGGCTACACCAACCAGTTTCCGATCGAGTCCTGTGATTTCGACACGAAAGGTGGCAATCCGTACCTCAGGCTGAATATCAATCGTCAGCTCTACCTGAGTAACAGCGGGTGCGGCGAGTGCGTCGCAGAGGACGGGCTCGTTGAGCTCTGGATCACGGTCCTGCCGCAGACGCGTGTGGTCAGCTTCCCGCACGCCGGCAAGATGCGCTCCGTGCGCACGCGCGTCATTGAGGAGTACGAGACGGTGAACGGCGAGCTCGAGGAGGTCTCGAGGAACTTCGTCGCGGACTGCACCCCGATGCACGACGTGTACTACTTCGGCGAGCAAGTCTTTGACGGCGACGGCAACCTGCTACCCGATTCCTGGCTCGCTGGAGTAGACGGCGCACGACCAGGCATCCTCGTGCCCGATCGTGCATATCTGCTCGGCTCGCGATATTTTCAGGAGTTCGCGCCCAATGCGAAGGACCGTGTCGAGCACACGTCGATGGGCTTCGAAGTCGAAGTGCCGGCTGGGACTTTCAAGCGGTGCGTGGAGATGACTGAAACGACGCCGCTTGAGCCGGAAAGCGAGTCTCTCAAGACATACTGCCCAGGCGTCGGCCTCGTACGCGATGACGACCTGGAGCTGGTCGCAGTCTTTCAAAATGCCCAGTCGCCCTCGGTCAACGACTGACGCGCATGAGAGATCCGGGACGCCGCCCCGGATCTCTCGGGCATTCAGTCGTCGACTCTCCGGTCCTTCCAGTTCCACCACTTGAGCAGGTCCGGCTTGGGCTCGGGCGTCCGCGCCGCGTAGGTTGCGCAGCGGAACGTATAGAGCAGGCAGGGTTCCTGTTCGTGTCCGGTGATTTTCTGGAGTCGTTGGAAGAGTTGTTCTGGATTCGATTCGGCGAGGTCTTTTATCGAGTGGATTCCGAGGTGCCTGAGATCGGCGGCGATGGCGGGTCCGATCCCGGGCAACGTGGTCAGCTCGTCGTGCATCGGCAGGGTCCTCCTACGGCTTTTCCACGTGCCCAGATTACACCCCCGGCCGGGCCCTCAGGCAAGCACAAAAAAGGCGGCGGGAGACGAATCTCCCACCGCCTGGCCGGCACATGCGATACCGTCTACCTGTCGACTGTCGCGTTCGCGTCGGCCGACGAGTTGGCATGGGCTGAGGCCTTGCCGTCGCCCGATGCCTCGAGACCACCATCTGCCTGTCCCTTGCCGTTGGCACTGACCTTCGGCTGGGGCCGCTCCGACTGCGCATCGGGCTCATCGTGAGGGCGCGCCTTTGCCTTGCGACGCAGCGCAGTTGGCTCCTCGTCCGCGACCGGCCGGGCCGCAGGTGCCTGCTTTGGACCGAGGTCGAGCATGCCCGAGCCGTTGCCGGCCGCATTGCCAGCCACGTCGCTGGAACCGAGGTCCAGCATGCCGTTGCCGCTACCGTTCGCACTGCCGGTCGCCTGATCCGACAGGTCCTGAGTCGCGACATCGGCGCTCGAGCCCGCGCCCCCGGCCGCCTTGGCCGTGGCGGACACGGCATCGGTCGCATCGCCGGCCGTACCGATGGCCGCGTCCAGCGCGCCAGAGGCTGACGCCTCAGCACCCGCCGCCGCGGATTCAGCCTGCCCGCGCGCCGCCGAGGCGGTGTCCTTCACTCGACCTGACGCGCGCGAGCCGATCTCGCGGGTGCGGCCGAACGTGTCGGTGCCGCCGCTCAACGTGCCGTTCAGGGTGCCGCCGGCCGTCGCGCCGACGTTTCCGAGCCCGCCAGAGATCGAGCCGCCAAGGCCACCCGTTGCGCCCCCGCCCAGCAGCTGGGCATGGGCGACCCCACTCGTGGCAAGAACGGCGGCCACGGCGGCGCTTGTAAATACGTTTCTATATTTCATGGACTTGCTCCTGTGACCCGCGGCCATTCCGCGGTTCTCACCAGCAAGTACGACCGGGCGGCTAGTTTTCTTCCCGCCGGCCAGGACGCAAATCGGCGCCCACCAGGCCTTTACCATAAGTTAGATCGGTGCCGTTGTTGCCGAGATCGATGGCCGTGGCTTCGAGCGCGGCAAGCGCGAGGCGTGCATTCGCGGGGTCCGGCAACTGCAGTGAGCGCGCGAGCAAGGCCGCCACGATCGGCGTCGCGAAGGAAGTGCCACGGATTTCCTCGAAGCCGCCGCCGACGGCCGCAGCCTCGATCCCGGCACCCGCCGCTGCGAAATCCACCTGCTCGCCGCGACAGGCCTCGGGCAGCACCTTATGTTTCGCGTCGACGCCCGTCACCCCGACGACGTCTGGGTAAGACGCCGGATAGAGCGGCGGTGCCGTCGGGCCGTCATTGCCGACCGCAGCGACGAGCAGGAATCCGCGCGAGGTCATCGCGCGCACGAGCCCAGTTAACAGGATGCTCTTCGCGCCGACGAGACTGATGTTGACAACTGCAATATTTTCTTTCGCCATCCAGTCGAGCGCGAGCGCGAGCAGAGACATCGAACCGCCGCCGTGCCCACAGAAGATATCCGATGCGTAGAGCGCCGCCCCCGGAATCACGCTCTCGAATCCGTCACCCCGGCCGACGAGCAGCGAGGCAACGGCCGTGCCGTGCGGCGCGGGAAACGATGCGCCATCGCAGCCGTGACGAACAATCCTTGCGCCTGCGAACACAGGCTGCGAGATGTCGAGGCCGCTGTCGATGAGGCCGATGCGCGTGTCTGCCGGCACGGGCGGTAACGCGTGGACCGGCGGCACCGGCGCAGCCTCTTCCGTCTCCGCGCCGGCACCGAGATAGAGATGGTTGTAGTCGTACTGGCCTTCGGGATCGAGCTCGCGCAATCGCTTCAAGGCGCGGCGCGTCGACAAGTCTTCCGGCGCCCGGAACACGACCAGCGTGAGGCCGAGCGCGGTGAGCGATTCCGTGCGCAGCACCGTGAAACCCTCTGCCGTCGCGCGCTCGAGCGCTTCGGGCGTCGGCGACAGCGCGCCGACCTGGCTCCGCACGATGGGTTGCCCGTCCGGATCGGCTTCCACTGTCTCGCGCTCGTTGCGCAGGAGTTCACGGATGCGGAGCTTGCGCGCTTCCGTGAGCGTGGACTGCGCGGTGCGAAGCGTGCCGGTCACGGGATCGGTCCCAACCGGCAGTCGTGGCAGCTGCGGCAACGGCACGCCGGGCACGCTGACCTGCGCGGTCGCGACGGTCGCCGCGCCCGCGGCAACCAGCAAGATTCCGACGATCCTGCACAGCCGGTTCATTTACCGCTCCTTGGCCGGCCCGCCGTCCGGAAATGCTAGCATCCCCGCGCGCAGCCCCCGATTGGAATACGTTTCACGCATTTCGTTTCGTCCCGATGGAAGAACCGGGCCGTGCCGGACGTTTGACATCATGAGTACGCCGACGCCCGACGACGAGATCCGCACTGCCCTGGGCGAGCTATTGCCCCGACTGAGGCGATTCGCGCGGGTCATCACGAGGAACGCCCCGGATGCGGACGATCTCGTGCAGGTTGCGGTGGAAAAGGCCCTGGCCCGTGCCGCCCAGTGGCGGCCCGGCTCACGACTGGACAGCTGGATGTTCGGCATCATGAAGAACGCCTGGATCGACGAAATTCGCGCGCGCCGCCGGCGCAGCCGTATTCATGCGCCCGAGGAGGCCGGTGCCGCGGTTGGCGACACCTCCGCCGAATCGCGCGACATCGCGCTGTCCGTCCAGTCGGCCATGGCGCGGCTGCCGGAGGATCAGCGCATGGCCATTGCCCTGGTGCTGGTCGAGGGGCTGTCCTACAAGGATGCCGCGGACACGCTCGGAATCCCGATCGGCACGCTGACCAGCCGCCTGGCGCGCGGGCGCGAGATATTGCAAAGGCTCCTGGGAGAAAGCGGGGATCGTCGATGAAATTCTCCGACGAAATGCTGATGGCCTATGCCGACGGTGAACTCGACCTGGTCGCTCGCGCGGAGATCGAGGCCGCCATGTCCCGCGACCCGACGATCGCCGAGGCCGTTGAACGTCATCGCACGATGTCTGCGCGTGTCCGATCGGCCTATGACGCCGTGCTCGAAGAGCCAGTGCCGGATCGGCTGGCAAACCTCGTCGCCGGACGGCGGAGCGCCCCCGTCGCCGATCTCGCGGCAGTGCGGACCGTGCGCGAGGCGCGCGCGAAAATCGGTGACTTACGCTTGCCGCAGTGGAGCGCGCTTGCCGCATCGCTGGCGATCGGCGTGTTCGTCGGCATCCTGATGATGCACAGGCCGGCGGCGCTTTATGAGGAGGCGGTGACGGGATTGGTCGCGCGCGGAACGCTCGCAGAGGCGTTGACCACCCAGCTGGCGTCCGCGGCGGGAGATTCCGATGTCCGTATCGGAATCACGTTCCGTGACCGCGACAGAAATTTTTGCCGGACCTTCCGCATGCACCGCGAAGCGCCGCTTGCGGGCCTCGCCTGCCGCGGCGGCGACGAGTGGAAACTCGAAGTGCTCGCGACGGCGCCGATACCCGAGGGCGAGTTCCGGCCGGCCGCGTCAATGCCAATGGCCGTTCTGCACGCCGTGGATGCCGCCATCGACGGCGAACCGCTGAATGCGGCGGCGGAGGAGGCCGCGCGCAACGCCGGCTGGCGGTGATCGTACCCAGCGAGCCCAACGAGACTAGAACTCGAACTGGATTCCGAAGGAAGGCAGGATTGGGAGCCAGTAATCCTCGTTGGGCACTGCGACGAGCCTGCCGCTGGCGTTTCGCACGAGATCGAAGTCCTCGACGCAGCAGGGATTCCGGCTGTCGAACAGGTTGTAGACCTCCAGGTACCAGGTCAACGAACCGTGCTCGAGCTCCTGCGTACGGCTCGCGCGCAGGTCCACCCGGCTGAAGGAGCCGAGACGCTCGCTGTTACGGCGGCCGACGATCGCCGACACCACGGTCTGTCCATCGTCACCAACCGACTCCTCCACCGCGACGGGCGTAGTCGGCCAGCCGCTATGCCAGTTGCCCGCGAGGCTCAGCCGCCACTGGCGGCCGGTCCAGGCGAACCCGGCGGTCAGCGCATGCGGTTGGTCCCAGAGCCGGCGAGTCCAGCCCTCGTCCAGCTTGTCCTCGGTCCTGCTGTAGACGTAGCTGGCCCAGAGGTTCGTGCTGGCTGAAGTCTTCGCCTGCAGCGAGAGTTCCGCGCCGTAGGCGCGCGCCTCGAACGCCTCGACGCTGACGCGGTCGGGCCGGGCCTCGTTGATCAATTCGAGCGAATCCAGCAGGTTCTCGAAGCGCGTGTGCAGGTCGTCGTAGTGCTTGGCGTAGACATCCGCGCGCAGTGTAGCCCTGGCCCCGATACGTTGCGTCATTCCGAGCGACAGCTGGTCCGCACGCTCGGGCGGAAAGAATCGCGTCACGTCGTCCTCGACCTGCAACTCGTCCGCTCGTTGAGGCTGGAATGTGCGCGACAGCGCGAGCCGGTATTGCCTCGTGCCGCCGGGATCGTAAACGAGGTTCAGCCGCGGGCTTACGCGCGTGGCGTCGAGGTCGCCGCCGTACCGGTCCCAGCGCAGGCCGGCTTCGCCGAACAACCCGGGTGCGAGCCTCGAACGCCAGGCCGCGTAAATGCCCATCTCGTCCGTGTGTGCGACAAGGTCCGCGCCGTGCGAATTGTCGATCGGTGTTCCGCCGGTGATGACGGGGTCGAGGACGAAGGCGAAAAGGCTGTAGTCATAGTCAGCCCGGTAACGGCCCGCGTTGGCCCCCCAGCGAAGCAAGTGCCTGTCGGACAACTGCAAGCTCCAGTCCTGCCGCAGCGACGCAAACCGGAGCTCGCGCGCCATGTCGAGTGACGCCAGCAGTTTGTCGGGCTCATCGTCGAAAGCGTTGCGTTTCTGGTCGACGTTGCCGGCGGCAACCACGGAAACCACGTGCAATCCGCCTTCGAATTCGTGGTCATGCGTGAACCAGGCATGCGCGGTGTGCGCCTTGCCCGCACTCCCTTTTTCATCGTCAGCGGTCACGTAGGTCATGTCATCTGCGCCGAGCAGCAGGTTGAAGGTGACATTCGTGCGGTCGCCGAGCGCATAGCCAACGGTTGCCAGCAGGTCCTGGTAGCGCGGCGCAAACTCTTCGCCGTTGTCTTCAACACGCTGCAGTACGAGGTCGAGGTAACCGCGACGCGCCGCCAGCAGGTAGTAGCCGTTATCCGATGCAAATCGCCCGCTGGTGCGCGCGAACGCATTCACGAAACTGATGCCCACCGCGTTCCGTTCGGTCGCGTCGGCCTGGGGAATCCGGGTCGTGATGTCGACCAGGCCGCTCATGCGCCCGCCGAAATCCGCCGTCGGGCCGCCTGTGGTCAGGTCGATCCGCTCGACGAGGTTGGTGTCCAGCAGACTGATCGGCCCGTCGAGCTCCCGCAGGTGGAATGGATCGTGGATTTCGACGCCGTCGACGCGCAGGGCGACTTCGTCCCGGCGGCCGCCGCGCAGGTGCAGGCGCGCGCTGAAGTCGCCGCCGGCGACGCCGGGCAGCACGCGCAGGGCACGGAACGCGTCGTCGGTCAGGTGTGGATACGCCTCGATTTGCGAGCGATCGAGAAACGGCGTGGACGCAGAGACATCCAGGAGGGAAAATCGGCTGGCTGTCACGTCGATCTGCGACAACCGCCCGATGACCCCGGAATCCGCACCGGCCGCATGCCCGCTGCCGGGACTCGGTGCCCGGACGATGCGATAGGCGCCGTCCGGCATCCGTTCCGCCACCAGCCCCCAGGGGGCAAGCAGTTCGACGAGAAGCGCTTCGATTTCGCCGGACGATGGCGATTCGGCCAGCCGCATGTCGGGACGAACCAGCGCAGTGCTGAACGTGATCCGCTGACCGCGTTCGTTGAGCGCGGCCAGGGCCGATTCGAGCGATTGGCCCGCCGTCAGCTCCGGCAGCGGGCCTTGCTCGGCTGCCGCCGCAAAATTCCGCGAGATTGCGCAGACGAGCAGAAACGCCGCGAACAGCGCCGGCCTGCGCCGGCAAGGCCGTCGCATCATGGCTGCCCGCTCGCGGCCGCGGCTGCGGCCGCGGAAACGGTGAGCGTGCCTGTCGTCGGCTCGAGCTTGAAACCGACGTCGGCTACTGCCGAAACCAGCGCCAGCGATCCGTCTGCATCGAGTCCTGCGATCGAGCCGTGCAGGAGAATCCGGTCGATTTCGGCGCGCGTCAACGCGCCGCGAATCTCCCAGCGCCAGCCTTGTTCACGGCAAATCCAGTCGAGGAAAGCGCTGACGGATCGTCCCTCGATTTCGAGAACGGGCCCGGCCTTGGCCGTCCAGGCCCAGCGGGCATCGAACGGCGTGACTGGCGTCCAGACCGCAGGCTGACCCGGGCTCAGTTCAAGCTGCTGGCCCGCGGGGACGATCAGGTCCGCAGCCTGCCGCGAGCCACGCGCCGGTTGCAGGCGCACCGCGCCCTCGCGCACCGCAAGCATCGTCGACTCGCCGCGAACGGTCGCCTGGTACTGCGTACCGACGTGTTCGATCGTGCCCGCCGGCGACACGATCCGCAGGTGCCCCGGCCCGGCAATCGTACCGCTGTCGACATAAAGGCTGCCGGCAACCAGCGTCGCCTGCCCGGGCCGGTCGAATCGCACGATCGAGTAGCGATCGACTCTCAGCGATAATCCGCCAGGCACCGCCACCGCGAGCCGGCCATCGTCGGTTGACAGTCGAGTGCCCGTCATCAGCGGGGCGCCGGCGGCGAGCGGGCGCTCGGGTACGCCTTCCGCCGCAAGGCGTGCGCCACCTTCAATGTGCTCCACCCAACCGAAGGCGACCCCGGTCGCGGGTACCTGCGCGTCGCGCATCCAGACCAGGGTTGCCACGGCCGCGAGGGCCGCACAGCCGGCGATCGCGGCAAACGCCCAGGTCCGGGCGGGCCGCGGCATGGACTGTCGGCGATTCTTCAACAGTTCGTGCCAGCGCTGCCTTGCCGTAGCACGGGCCCGCTCGCTCGCGAGACCGGACGGCTCCGGCCGCGGCGGCATGGCGCGAAGCCAAGCGGCAACATCCTGTTCGTCGAGGTCTTGGTCGTTCATGGAGTGCTCACTCGGCAAGGTTTTCGGCAGCGCTTGCGCCGTAAAGCTGGATCACGGCATCCCGGAACATCACCCGCGCCCGTGAAAGGAGTGACTCGGTCGCCTTGGCCGAGCGACCAAGCCGCACCGCGATCTGCTGCACGCTCTCATCCGACAGGTACCTGGCCTCGAGCGCGGTCGCGTAATCCTCCGGCAGGTAGTCGAGGGCAATCTGCATCGCTTCCTGGCGTTCCCGTCGCGCGGCTTCCTGGTCCGGCTCGCGCGTGACATCGTCCGCCAGCGACTCGAGCGCCGCCCGCACTTCCGCCCGATCTTCGATCCGCGTCAGCCGGTTCTCGATCGTGCCGCCGCGCCAATGGGCCGCCAGCTCGCGGCGGCATAGTGTGAAAGCCCAGGTCAGCAGGGACGCCTCGGCGCGATAACCGGGCAGTGCATCGATGGCGCGCAGCAGCGTTGCCTGCGCGGCATCCTCGGCGGCCGCACGATTGCCGCCGAGTCGGCGCAGCGCAAACCGGAACAGCCGCGGATAGCAGTCGTCGAAAAAACGCTCGAATGCGTCTTCCCGGCCGGCCAGGATTTCGGCGGCGAGCCTGCGGTCTTCCGGGTAAGCGCTCATCGAGTCCTGTCTTTCCGGGGGCGTCCTCCAGCTGAGTGGCAAGAACCGGCGGCAAACCTTCGCTCCGCGCTTCGTGCCGCGAAGGAATCCGCGGTCATCGGGCCACTAACACCCCAGCGCATGCCGAATTACCCCCATCGACTGCGATCCGCCCTGTTCCTGGCAACGGTATTCGCCATTCTGTCCGCCTGCGGGGGCGGCTCAAAGCACCAACCGGTCGGGAGCCTGATCGTGTCCGACTGCGTTGTGGCCGGCAACGCAACGACCTGCGCCGCGTCCGTCGAGTGGGCCACGTCCAATGCCGCCATGCCGCGGCTGCTGGCCAACGGGTCCGTCATATCGAACGAGGCCGGCGGCAGCGTGACGGTGGACACCGGCATCGACCCGACCACCCTGACGCTGCTCGATGGAGCGACGCCTCTCGACGAGGCGACGGTCCGCGGGTCCTGCGAACGCGCCAGCGCCTGGGACGGCCTCCGTTGCCAGCCATTCGCGGTCGTCAGCGTCGAGCGGGCTCCGACGCCTTTCTTCGAGGGCGGGCGACCGGTGACGCTCGAGGTCGTCATCTACACGCCGCTCGCCACGTCGCCGCCGTACCCGGCCGTGATGTTCAATCACGGCTCGACGGGCGACGGGACCGACCCTGCGCTGTTCCGCGAGACATTCACTCACGAGGGCGTGGCCCGGTTCTTCGCGGATCGCGGCTGGCTGGTCGCATTTCCCCAGCGGCGCGGACGCGGCCAGTCCGACGGAACCTACGATGAAGGCTTCGAGCCCGATCACTCGCGCTATTCCTGCCGCGCGGAATATTCGTTGCCCGGCGTTGACCGCGCACTCGAGGACCTCGACGCCGCGACCGATGACCTGAAGAACCGGCCGGACGTGGATACCACTCGCATGCTGGAAGCCGGGTTCTCGCGAGGGGGCGCCCTCGCGATTGCCCATGTCGCCCGCCGCCCGGAGTCATTTCGCGGCGCCATCAATTTCGTCGGCGGGTGGATTGGCGAGGCCTGTGAGGACTCGATCGAGGTCAACCACGACGTCTTCGCGCGCGGCGGCACGTTTCCGGGCAGCTCGATCTGGCTCTACGCGGAGAACGACTCCTTCTACAGCATCAGTCATAGCCGCTCGAATTTCGACGCATTTCTCGCCGCCGGTGGCCAGGGCTCCTTCCACGTATACGAGCGGGCGCCGGGACTCAACGGTCATTTCCTGTTCAACGACGAATTCCTCTGGGGCCAGGACCTCGCGGACTACGTCGCGCAGTATTGAGATTCCCCGGTATGCTAGGCGCGCATGCACAAGCGCGTCCTCGCGGGAATTCTCGGCATTCCACTCTGCTTGCTGGCGGCATCGCTCTGGGGCTGCGTCCACCAGGCGACGGCGCGCGAAGTCCGCGGCCAGGTCACGCCCGGCGTGGCGGCGGCCAATCCGCTCGCGGTCGACGCCGGGCTCGAGATCCTTGCCGCGGGCGGTCATGCCATCGATGCGGCGGTCGCGATCCAGGCGATGCTCGGGCTGGTCGAGCCGCAGAGTTCCGGGGTCGGCGGCGGCGGGTTCATGCTCTATTACGACGCCGCCACCAAGAAGATCACGGCATTCGATGGCCGCGAGGCCGCGCCGGCCGGCGCGACGCCGGGCATGTTCCTCGGTGAGGACGGCGAGCCGCTATCGTACCGCGATGCCGTGCTCTCGGGTCGGTCCACCGGCGTGCCGGGCGCGATCGCGATGCTCGGCGCAGCGCAGGCGCGCCATGGCGCGTTGCCCTGGGCGAGGCTCTTCGAACCCGCGATCCGCGCGGCCGAGCAGGGAATCACCGTACCGCTGCGCATGGCTCGATTCGTCAACGGCGACTTCCCGCAGTCCGGCCAGCCGGACGTGCGCGCCCTCTTCTCCCGCGCCGACGGCAGCCCGCTACAGGCCGGTGATACCTTCCGGAATCCCGCCTACGCCGCGACGCTCCGCCAAATTGCGAGCCAGGGGCCGCGGGCCGTCCTCGAGCCGCCGCTGCGTGACGCGATCATCGCGCGCACGCATGCCGGGCCGCGGCCGGGCACGCTCGCACCGCCCGATTTCGACGCTTACCGTCCGCGGATTGCCGAGCCGCTCTGCGGCCCATATCTCGTCTACGTGGTCTGCGTGCCGCCTCCGCCGTCATCCGGCGTATCGCTGCTGCAACTGCTCGCGATCCTCGATCACACGGACATCGCGGCGCGCGGGCCATCGGATCCCCAGGCGTGGTTTCTGTTCGCGATGGCGAGCCGGCTGATGTATGCGGATCGGGACATGTATGTCGCGGATCCGGCGTTTGTCCAGGTTCCGGTCAAGGGGCTGCTCGCCCCGGATTACGTCTCGCTTCGAGCCGCGTTGATCGGTGCGGACGCCGGCCCTGCGCCGGTTGCCGGCAATCCCGCGCCGGTCCAGCGCGGCGCCGATGCGACGATCGAGGCGGCGGGGACATCGCACTTCGTCGTGATCGATCGCGACGGGAGCATTGTGTCGATGACGACCACCGTCGAGTCGATCTTCGGTTCCGGCCGCGCCGTCAACGGCTTCATGCTGAACAACCAGCTCACGGATTTTTCATATCGCCCCGTCGTCGATGGCGTCCCGGTCGCGAATGCCGTGGCCGGCGGCAAGCGCCCGCGCTCCTCGATGGCGCCGGTGATCGTGCTTGACCACGCGGGGCGGCCTGTCGCCGCGCTCGGCTCGCCGGGAGGCACCTCGATACTCGCCTACAACGCGAAAACGCTCGTCGGCTTGCTGGCCTGGAAGCTGCCGCTGCAGCAGGCAATCGACCTGCCCAATGTCATTGCGCGCGGAAATGACTATTACGGCGAGGCACCCAAGTTCGCACCCGGCGTCCTCGAGGCGCTGGCGGCGCGTGGCGTCGTCGTGAAATCGGGCCGCGGCGAGGAATCCGGCCTGCATGGCCTTGTGATCAATCCCGATGGCCGCGCGACGGGCGCCGCCGACCCGCGTCGCGAAGGTGTCTGGAAAACCCTGAATTGAAATACCCGGCTGAAGGGGACGCACCCCTTCATATTCATGAAGGGGACGCGCCCCTTCGCGAATATGAAGGGGTGCGTCCCCTTCAGTAATCCCTTCAGGTGAGCGAGAGGAGCGAGAGCAGCTCTTCCTGCGCGGAATAGCGTTTGCCCGGCTTGGGGACCTGCCGCGTGTACGCACCCTCGCTGTCCATGATCCAGCTCTGGCAGTTGTCGTCCAGGTAGGGCTTGAGCCCCTCGCGGATCACGCGGCGCTTGAGCCCCGGATCGAGCACGGGGAAGCACAGCTCGATGCGGCGGAAGAAGTTGCGGTCCATCCAGTCGGCGGATGACAGCCACACGTTGTCGGCGCCGTCGTTGCTGAACCAGAACACGCGCGAGTGCTCGAGGAAGCGCCCGATGATCGAGCGCACGCGGATGTTCTCGGAGAGGCCCGGCACGCCCGGGCGCAGCGCGCAGATGCCGCGCACGATGAGTTCGACCTTCACGCCCGCCTTCGACGCCGCGTACAGCTCGTCGATGATGCCGGGCTCGAGCAACGCGTTCATCTTCGCGACGATGCGCGCCGGGCGGCCCTCGGCCGCGATCCGCGCTTCGTTGCGGATCGCCTCGACCACGCGCTTGTGCAGCGTGAACGGCGACTGCCAGACGTGCTTCAGCCGGCCGGCGCGCCCGAGACCTGTCAGCTGCTTGAACACCTCGTTCACGTCGCTGCAGATGTCCTCTCGCGCGGTCAGCAGGCCGAAATCCGTGTAAAGCCGCGCCGTGGTCGAGTGGTAGTTGCCGGTGCCGAGGTGCGCGTAGCGCCTGAGCACCGCGCCGTCGGGCCCCGGCTCGCGGCGCACGATCAGCGCCATTTTCGCGTGCGTCTTGTGGCCGACCACGCCGTAGACGACATGTGCGCCGACGGCCTCCAGCTGCGCGGCCCAGTTCAGGTTCGCCTCCTCGTCGAAGCGCGCGAGCAGCTCGACGATCACCGTCACTTCCTTGCCCGCGCGGGCGGCGTCGATCAGGATGTGCATCAGCTCGGACACCGGGCCGGTCCGGTAGACCGTCTGCTTGATTGCGACTACGCGCGGGTCGTGCGCGCTCGAACGGATGAAGTCGAGCACGGGCGCGAACGATTGATACGGGTGGTGCAGCAGCACGTCCTGGCGCGCGATGGTCTCGAACAGGTCGTCGTCGCCGACTTCGATCGCGGCGGGCACCGAGGGCGTGAATGGCGGGTACTTGAGGTCCGGCCGGTCGATCTCGGTCAGCACCTCGCGCAGCCGGTACAGGTTGACCGGCCCGTCCACGTGATAGAGGTCCTGCTCGTCCAGCTGGAACTGCTGCAGCAGGTAGTCGATCATCGCCGGGGAGATTTCCTCGACCACCTCCAGGCGCACGGCATCGCCGAAGTGACGCTGCAGCAGTTCGCCCTGCAGCGCGATGCGCAGGTTCTTGATTTCTTCCTCGTCGACGAACAGGTCGGAATTCCGCGTCACGCGGAACTGGTAGGCGCCCTTCACCGTCATGCCGGCGAACAGCTCGTCCACGTGCGCGTGCAGCACGGAGGTCAGGTAGACGAAGGAGTACTCGCCCTCGGCGATAGCCGGGGGAAGGCGGATCGCGCGCGGCAGCACCCGCGGCGCCTGCACGATCGCGACCCGCGAGCCGCGGCCGAAGGCGTCCCGGCCCTCGAGTTCGACGATGAGATTCAGGCTCTTGTTGAAGACCCGGGGGAACGGGTGCGCGGGGTCGAGGCCGATCGGCGTCAGGACCGGAAGCACCTCGCGCGTGAAGTAATCGTGCACCCAGGCCCGCTGCGCGTCGTTCCAGGTGCCGCGCCGCAGGAAACAGATGCCCGCCGCGGCAAGCTGCGGCAACAGCACGTCGTTCAGCAGCTCGAACTGCACGGTGACGAGGACCCGCGCCTCCCGGGTCACGATCGTGAGCGTCTCCTTCGGCGTGAGCCCGTCCGGCGCCGGGTCCGTGATGCCGAGCTTGATCTGCTCCTTGATGCCCGCAACGCGGATCTCGAAGAATTCATCGAGGTTCGACGAGACGATCGTCAGGAACCGCAGGCGCTCCAGCAGCGGCACCGATTCATCGGCGGCCTGGGCGAGCACGCGGCGATTGAACGCAAGGATGCCAAGCTCACGATTGAGCAGCGGGACCCGAGCCGCGGTTTTGGCAGACATGCGACGCTTGAGCATCCGGTTCCGAGGTTACATTGCGATGACATGACCAGTTTACGCGCGCAACGGGCGGGTGTTACCGTGCCCGGCGCATGGCCCGCCACGAAACCCTCGCTGCGGTCGACCTGGGATCGAACAGCTTCCATCTCCTGGTCGGGCGCATCGTGGACGGCCAGATCTACCCCCTCGACACGCTGCGCGAGCAGACCCAGCTCGGTGCCGGGCTCACGGGCGACAAGAAGCTCGACCGGGCAAGCCAGGCGCGGGCACTCGAGGTGCTCGCTCAGTTCCGCGAGCGGCTCCGTGGCCTCCCGCGGGATGCGGTACGCGCGGTCGGAACCAACGCGCTGCGCGTCGCCAGGAACTCCGCGCCTTTCCTGCGCGAGGCGCGCGAGACGCTCGGCTTCCCGATCGAGATCATCGCCGGCCGCGAGGAGGCCCGGCTCATCTATCTCGGCGTCGCGCATGCGCTGCCGCCGGCCGAAGACAAGCGCCTCGTCGTCGACATCGGCGGCGGCTCCACCGAGCTGATCGTCGGCCAGGGCCTGAAGCCGAAGCTCATGGAAAGCCTCTACATCGGCTGCGTCAGCTCGAGCCTCAAGTACTTCCCGGAAGGGCGCATCGACAAGAAGAGCCTGAAGGCCGCGGTGCTCGAGGCACGCCAGGAGCTCGCGGTCGTGTCGCGTAGCTACCTGAAGTCCGGCTGGCAGGAGGCCGTCGCCTCGTCCGGCACTGCCCGGAGCATCGAGGGCATCCTGGTCGAGAACCGGTACGCCGCGAACGGGATCACGCGCGACGGGCTCGATAAGATGTGGGACCTGCTAATCGATGCCGGTCGTGCCGACCCGGACCGCATCCCCGGCCTCAAGTCCGCGCGCGCTCCCGTCCTGCCTGGCGGCTTCGCGATCATGTACGCGATATTCGACGAGCTCGACGTCGACGAAATGACGGTGTCCGAGGCGGCCTTGCGCCACGGCGTCCTCTACGACCTCCTCGGCCGCGTCCTGCACCACGACATGCGCGAGGCGACGGCCGCCCAGTTCATGCGCCGTTACCACGTCGATGCCGCGCAGGCGGCGCGCGTGCGCGACCTTGCGATCCGAATCTACGACCAGCTCGCCGGCAAGGCCACGGGCGAGGACGACCCCGATCGCATGCTGCTGGACTGGGCCGCCCGCCTAGCCGAGGTCGGTCTCTCGATCGCGCACGCCCAGTACCACAAGCACTCGGCTTACGTGCTCTCGAATGCCGACATGCCCGGCTTCTCGCGCGTCGAGCAGCAACGGCTCGCGCGCATCGTGCTCGCACACCGCGGCAAGCTCGAGAAGGTCCGCAATGACGGCCTCGAGAACGGCGACTGGCACCTCGTGTTCGCGCTCAGGATCGCGTCCACGCTGCTGCGCCGACGTACGCGCGTGCGGCTGCCGGCATTCCGGGCGATCGCCGGGGACGCGCGCTACTCGCTGGAGCTGCCGAAGTCCTGGCTGGCGCGAAACGCGCTTACGGCCGCCGCGCTCGAATCCGAGGCGCGGCAATGGGACGCCGTCGGTCGCCAGTTTGCGGTCCGGCGGATGTCATAACCGTGGAACTTATCCTCTGGCGCCACGCGGAGGCGGCGGCGGGCGATCCCGACGCGGCGCGGCCGCTCACGGAACACGGCCGCATGCAAGCGCAGAGAATGGCGCGCTGGCTCGCGCCGCGGCTGCCGCCGGAGCTTCGCATCATCGTCTCGCCGGCCCGGCGCGCACAGGAGACCGCGCTCACGCTCGGTCGCTCTTTCGAGACGATCGACAGCCTCGCGCCGGGCGCAGACGTCGCCATGCACACACGGATCGCCGGCTGGCCGGACGGCGCGCGGCCGGTCATGCTGGTCGGCCACCAGCCGACGCTCGGCGAGCTCGTAGCGCGCCTGATCGACGGGCATCCGGCATCGTGGCACATCGGCGCGGGTGCCGTCTGGTGGTTGCGGAGCAAGCCGCGCAGGGGACGCAGCGAAGCGGTGCTGTTGCTCGCGATCGAGCCGGAGATGCTGGAACGCGACCGCCAGGGTCACTGAGGCCGGGCGGCGATCCGGTCGCGGAATTCCTTCAGTTTCGCCTTCACACGCGCGGCATTGCCGGGGCCCATGCGCAACAGCAGCTTGCGGCCCGCTGACTGCGCCTCGAGCGCGGGATCGGCAAACTCATAGAGCACGTTCGGCCGCACGAGCGTGATCGTCGCCGGCGCCGCGGGCGCGGACAGCAGGTGATCGATCACCTCGATCACGCGATCGTTGAAATAACCGTCGGGATTGCCGAGGTTCTCGTAGGCCGCCTGGAACTGCGGGTACAGCCGCCGGTAGAGGGCGGCCGCCTGGTCGGCGTCGAGCGAATCGACGAGTTCCACCCAGGTCGTATAGCGCGCGAAGTTGGCCGCGCCGAGCACGAGCGAATCACCCTTGCCCGCCGTCACGAAGCTCCCGCCCGGCGGCTTCGCCGGATTCATGCGGGCTGCCACGTCCTGGCGCGCGAGGCTGTCGACCGTCGCGACCAGTTTCTTGACGAAGTCCTCGGGCACGAACAGCGCCTCGAATCGCGGCGTGCCAATGAGCGTCGCCACCTGTTCCGTCGCCGAGAGGTTCGGGTCGATGTCATCGGGTGCGACGATCGGGTTCCGGACCTTGGGCTCGGCGGCGGCGACCGGTTGCGTCTCGGCAACCGGGGCCTCCTGCTGATCGGCCTGGCGCTTCTGCCAGTACCAGACGCCGGCGCCGATCGCCAGCAGGACCACACCGCCCAGGATCCAGCGGCCGAAGTTCTCGTCGGTCTGCCAGGCACGTTGGCGTTTCTCAGCGTACATAGTCCTCACCGTGGTTGATACCCGCCTATCAGGCATCATCATAAGAGACTCGGCCAGGTCCAGGACGGTTCCTTTGACCCCGATCCCGCTGACGCCCGAGCTGCCGTCCCGGGAATGCGCCGATTGCGCCTTCCTGCTCGATGCCGTCGGCATACCCTACGAGCGGCGCACGACCGCGACGGGACAGAGCCTCTGGGTGATGCCCGAGCACCACGCGCGCGCGGCCCACGAGCTCGCGGACTACCTGCGCGAGAACCGGCGCCCGGTCGGGCCGCCTGTGGTCTGGCCGCGGCACCCGCACGCATTGTATGGCGTGATCGGCTATGCCGCGGTGGAGATCGCGGTGACGATCGCCGCGATCACGCACGCGCTCGACAAGGGCTGGATGTCGGCCGGCGTGCTCGACAAGGGTTTCTTCGATCGTGGCGAATGGTGGCGCGTGCTGACGGCGCTCACGCTGCACGCCGACATGCTGCATCTGCTTTCGAACCTCGCCTTCGGCGCGCTTTTCGGATACCCGGCTGCGCGCCTGTTCGGGCCGGGTGTCGCCTGGCTCCTGATCCTGCTCGGCGGCGGTCTCGCGTATGGCATCGACGCCCTGCTGCATCCGCCCGAGCACTACCTGCTCGGCGCTTCCACCGCCGTGTTCACGTCGCTCGGGCTGATCGCCGCCTACGGCTGGCGGCGCCACCTCCGCGACTGGACGCCATGGATGCGCAACGCCTCGCCCTTGATCGGTGGTCTTGCGCTGCTCGCCTTCACCGGCACCGGCGGGGAAAACACGGACATCCTGGCCCATCTCGCGGGATTCGCAGTCGGCGCGGGAATGGGCGCGATCTGTGCGCGGCTGCCGATGCCGGCACCCGGCCGGACCGACATCCAGTGGACCGCGGGCATTGCGGCAATCGGGCTGCTTGCGCTTGCCTGGGCACTTGCGCTGCGCTAACGGCGCGCGTTCATTGAGCCGTCCGGGGTTCCCTCGCTTGCTCCTGCGGCGACCTAAAGTCGCTCGCGAGGGAGCCCCGGCCTGCTCTCGAACACGCGTCACGGGCGCAGAATAAGGGCCATGCTCCCGCACTCCGACGCCTGCGAACGTAACAAGGGCCCGATTCTCGAGGTGCTGCGCGAAACTTTTGCCGGATGCCGGCACGTGCTCGAGATCGGCAGCGGCACGGGACAGCATGCGGTGCACTTCGCGATCGGAATGCCCTGGCTGGTCTGGCAACCGACCGAGCTGCCAGAGGCCATGCCCGGGCTGCGCAAGCGCATATTCAATGAGGGCCCGTCCAATCTCCGCGCGCCCGTCCTGCTGGACGTGACGCAGCCGCCCTGGGACCTGCGCAAGGTCGACGGCGCATTTACCGCCAACACGCTGCACATCATGTACTGGCGGGAAGTCGAGGCATTCTTCTCGGGCCTGACCGCCGTCGCGAAACCGGGCGCGGTACTCGCGATCTACGGGCCGTTTCGTTATGACGGGAAATACACCTCGGCGAGCAACGAGTCATTCGACACGATGCTGCATGCGCGCGACCCGGAATCCGGCATCCGCGACTTCGAGAAAGTCGATGCGCTCGCCCGGGACGCAGGCTTCGCATTGGTCGCAGACCACCCCATGCCCGCCAACAACCAGCTCCTGGTCTGGCAGCTGGCGCCGGCGGAAACGCGCTAGGATCAAGGCATGCCGGACATCCGCAGGCAGCTTCGCGACAACCTCGTGGCGATCACAAGCCTCGTGGTCGCGCTGTCCGCACTGGGTTACAACACCTGGCGCAACGAGCGTACCGAGAGGAATCGCAATGTTCGAGTGGCCGGGATCGAGATGCTGCGCGAGATTGGCTCGCTGCAGCGCGTCATCATCTACCGGCATTACGCCGACGAAGAGGTGCGTGGGGACCCGCATACCGGATGGGCCGAGGTTTTCATGATCAGCGACCTGGCGGCGCTGCTGCCGCCGGACGTCGCACGCAACGCCGGCACGCTGCGCGCGACCTGGGAAGCTGACGCGGCAAGTCTGGTCGAGGACGACGAAGCCTTCGCGCACATCGATGGCGCGATCGATGCGCTGCGGCAGACGACGCTCGCGGAGCTTCGCGCGCTGCGCTAGCGCGGAATCACGGTTCGATGCCTGCGCAATTCCCTGGCGGAGCATATTCGCGCCGACGCATGGCGACCACGGGCGCAATCGTGCTGTTATCCGCGGCGTTCCTGCTCGGCGCCGCCGCCTGCGTACTGTACTTCGGCAGCGCCTGGAAGCTGCGGCAACTGCCGAGAGTTCCGGCCGCTGTCCACGTTCCGGCGGGAGGCGACCCGACGGAGGGCGCGCGCCTCGCGGCTATCGTGGGTTGTCCCGGTTGCCACGGTCGGGACATGGCGGGCGTGACGAATTGTTACGAAGAGCCCGGGCGAGTCCGGTTCAACTGCCCAAACGTGATCGAGGCCCGCAACCGCTATTCGGACCGCGACCTCGTGAACCTGCTGCGTCATGGCCGCAAGCTCGACGGGGCGCTCGTCGACTTCATGCCCTGGGACATGTATGCCCAGATGACCGATCGCGACCTCGCCAACGTCATCGCCTTCGTGCGCTCCGCGCCAGCCGTGGAGAAGCCTGTCCAGCCGAAGACGGACTACGCCTGGGCCACGCGTTGGCAGATCCTGCGCGGCGAGTATCCGTACGTGAACGACTTGGCGGACTATGACACGACGCCGCGCGAGGGCGCCGTTGAGCGCGGCCGCTACCTCGCGAGCATCGCCTGTCCGGAATGTCACGCGCCGGACCTGGACGGCTATCCCGGCGACGACGCGCCGGGCTTGCAAATCGCCAAGGCATACTCGCCCGAGGCTTTCGCACGGCTGATGCGCACGGGCGTGACGCTTTCAGGCACGGAGAGCGCAACGGGCCTGATGTCGGGCGTCGCGCGCGCGCGCTTTTCCCACCTGCGAGACGACGAGATCGCGGCGCTCAAGGCTTACCTCGACCAGCGCGAATGAGCGGGCGGCGCGGGACCTAGAACGACGGCTTCAACACCATGAACCCGAGGCCGATGAGCGGCGTGAGCGTCGCCACCGCGCCCCAGATATCCCAGCGCCTCGAAAGGCGGTGGTAGGCATCGAAATCGAACGTGCCCGCCGGTACGCCGGCCTGTGCTTGCGCCTGCATCTGCCGCTGCAGCGGTGCCAGCCGGAACATGAACACCAGCCCGGAAATCGCGAACATCACCAGCGTCCAGAGGATCCAGTGGGTGCCCAGGATCGGGAAACCGCCCCGGATTGCGGCGAAGATGCCGCTTGCGAGGATCACGGCGACGCCCGGCATCGTGAACAGCCGGTCGCTGCGGATGACGCCTGCCATCGTGTGCGCAAGGAGCCGCGGGTCGCGCGTCCGTTCCGCGTGCCTTTGCCAGAACACGCCGGTCACGATGTTGCCGATGAACATCACGACGGCGAGGATGTGGATCAGCTTCAGCCACAGGTACATGTTTTCAACCTCCCCGGGTGGGCGGCTGCCGCCGCAGGTCGGCGAGCCAGCGCATGAATGAGCGCGGCGCGAGCCGCTTGAATCGCCAGAGCCAGCGGTAACTCGCCGGCAGCACGATGTGTGTCGCGCCGCCGGCCGCCCGCTCGAGTATCTCGCGCGCGACCGGGCCCGCCTCCAGTTTCGACCGATCCATCAGTTTTATTGCATGGTCTTTCGCATCGGCAGGCGCGTGGGCGTGCTCCATCAGCCGCGTGCGGAAGAAGCCAGGCATCGCGACGCTGATCTGCACGCCGCGGCCCGACAATTCCTGGAACAGCGTTTCCGAGAGCGCCACGACCGCGGCCTTCGAGGCATTGTAAGCACCCATGCGGCCCGCACAGGCAAAACTCGCGGCACTCGAGACATTGACGACGAGGCCACCGCCCGCGGCGAGCATGTGCGGAACCTCAGCGCGGCAACTATGCACCACGCCCAGCACGTTGATCGCGAGAATCCACTGCCAGTCCTGGGCCGGTGTCTCGAACAGGTCGCCCGCGACCGCGACGCCGGCGGAATTGATCGCGACGTCGAGTCCGCAGACGCGGCCAGCGAAGCCGTCAACGGCAAACTTCACCTCCGCTTCGTCCGTCGTGTCCACCGTGAATGCCTCGCAATGCGGGCTTCCCATGTCACGGATCGCCTGCGACGCACTCTCGAGCCCGGAGCTGTCGCGATCAAGGAGCGCGAGGCGCCAGCCGCGCGCCGCGAGCAGCTCCGCGGATGCGAGGCCGAGCCCGCTCGCGCCGCCCGTGATTACGGCGCGCTTTTCGGGGAACCTGGAATCGAGGGCCGCAAGGCTCATGCAGGAGCGATCTTCTGCGCCACCCAGCCGAGCAACGGGCTTGCGGCCAGGTACATCACTGCGGTGCCGAACATCCACCAGGCCCAGATCCTGTCCGGGAGATTGAAGACCCCGCGTTCCCCGAGCGCGCTGATGACCGCGAATACCAGGGCGATTACGCCGAACTTGAGGCCGCGCTGCCAGCCCGGGCCCGTCAGCGAGGATCGAATCACGCTGTAAACGCCGGCGGCGAGGAACGCGGAAACCAGCCCCGACGGTATCCACAGCCTGAACAGCAGGCGCGGATCGGGTGGATTCATGTTGAGTTCCGGACGCCAGAATTGCGCCGTCGCCCGGTAGGCCTCTGCGAGGACACCGGTATCCGGCGCGTGGATGAATGGCCCCAGCACCATCGAGACGACGAACAAGGCGACGTAATAGGCGCCGCCGCCGATGAACACGATCTTCCAGTTCATGGGACCCCCGCGGTACGGGCCGCATCCTGCGCCGGCTCTGGCACCGGCGCAACAATGCTGCGGGAAAACTCCCGCTTCGGCGGTCCCGGGGGCGCGGGGATCAGCTGAGGTCGTAGCGGCCCAGGTTCATCACCTTGTCCCACGCTGCCACGAAATCTTCCACGAACTTCTTCTTCGAGTCCGCTGAGCCATAGACCTCCGCGATTGCCCGGAGCTGCGAATGCGAGCCGAAGATCAGGTCGACGCGCGTGCCGGTCCACCTGACCTTGTGCGTCTTCCGGTCGCTTCCTTCGTACTCGCCCTCTGCGGTGGCGGAAGGCCGCCATTCCGTGCCCATGTCGAGCAGGTTGACGAAGAAGTCGTTCGTCAGGATTTCAGGCTGCTTGGTGAACACGCCATGCTTTGACTGTCCGGTGTTTGCGCCGAGGACGCGCAGACCGCCGATTAGCACCGTCATTTCCGGCGCCGTCAGCGTCAGCAACTGCGCCTTGTCCACCAACGCCTCTTCGGGCTTCATGAACTGCCGGCCGTGCAGGTAGTTGCGGAAGCCGTCGGCCCTGGGCTCGAGCGGCTCGAATGACTGGACGTCGGTCTGCGCTTGCGAAGCGTCCGTGCGACCCGGCCTGAACGGCACCTTGACGTCGACACTTCCGCCCTTCGCGGCCTTCTCGATCGCGGCGCAGCCGCCGAGCACGATCAGGTCGGCGAGCGAGATCTTCCTGCCGCCGCCGGCCGAGGCGTTGAACTCCTTCTGGATCGCCTCGAGCTTCGCCAGCACCATCGCGAGCTGTGCCGGCTGGTTGGCGTCCCAGTCCTTCTGCGGTGCGAGCCGGATACGCGCGCCGTTCGCGCCGCCGCGCTTGTCGGAGCCGCGGAATGTCGACGCCGACGCCCAGGCCGCCGACACCAGCTGGGGCACGGACAGCCCCGACGCCAGGATCTTCTCCTTGAGCGCGGCGATGTCTTTCTCACCGACCAGCGGATGATCCGATGCGGGGACCGGGTCCTGCCACGGCAGCGTCTCCTTGGGCACGAGCGGGCCGCGATAACGTGCAATCGGCCCCATGTCGCGGTGCGTGAGCTTGAACCAGGCGCGGGCGAATGCGTTCGCGAACTGGTCCGGATGTTCGTAGAAGCGCCGCGAGATCTTTTCGTAAGCCGGGTCGAGCCTCAGCGAAAGGTCAGTGGTCAGCATCGTCGGCACATGTTTCTTCGACTTGTCGTGGGCGTCCGGCACCGTGGCGGCGCCGTTCTTCGCCTTCCACTGCTTCGCGCCCGCCGGGCTCTTGGTCAGCTCCCATTCGTTCTCGAACAGGTTCTTGAAGAACAGGTTGCTCCATTGTGTCGGCGTCTGCGTCCAGGTGACTTCCGGGCCGCCGGTGATGGTGTCGGCCCCGATGCCCGACCCGTGCCGGCTCTTCCAGCCCAGGCCCTGATCCTCGATGGCGGCGCCTTCCGGCTCCGGTCCGATCAGCGACGCATCACCGGCGCCGTGGCACTTGCCGAAGCTGTGGCCGCCGGCAATCAGCGCCACCGTCTCCTCGTCGTTCATCGCCATGCGGAAGAACGTTTCGCGGATGTCCTTGGCCGCCGCGACCGGGTCCGGATTGCCGTTCGGCCCTTCCGGATTCACGTAGATGAGGCCCATCTGTACCGCGCCGAGCGGGTTCTGCAGTTCACGCTCGCCGCTGTAGCGTTCGTCCCCCAGCCAGGTCCCCTCGGGACCCCAGTAGAGTTCTTCGGGTTCCCAGACGTCGGCTCGACCGCCGCCGAAGCCGAAGGTCTTGAAGCCCATCGACTCGAGGGCGACGTTGCCCGCGAGAATCATGAGATCGGCCCAGGAAATCTTCCGGCCGTACTTCTGCTTGATCGGCCATAGCAGCCGGCGCGCCTTGTCGAGGTTCGCGTTGTCCGGCCAGCTGTTGAGGGGCGCGAAACGCTGCTGCCCGGCGCCGGCGCCGCCGCGCCCGTCGGAGATGCGGTAAGTGCCCGCGCTGTGCCACGCCATGCGGATGAATAGAGGCCCGTAGTTGCCGAAGTCCGCGGGCCACCAGTCCTGCGAATCCGTCATCAGGGCGTTGAGATCCTTGATCACGGCATTCAGGTCGAGGCTCTCGAATTCCTTCGCATAATCGAACGCTTCTCCCATAGGGTCCGAAAGCTCGGAATGCCGGTGCAGTACCTTGAGGTCCAGCTGGTTCGGCCACCAGTCGCGATTCGACCTGGCCGCGTGAGTGGTATGCATGACCGGGCACTTGCCCGCGCTCTTGGTATCGATCTCGGTTGCCTGGCTCATCGGATTCCCCTTCGCAAATTCTTGCCGCGCGGGCGTTGTACGTACATTCGCAGCCTCAAAGGATGCGGGCCGGTATTCTATTTGTCCAATCGATTGTTATTATCATCATGATAGTATTTACCTATGACACTCCGGGACCTCGAATACCTCGTTGCGCTCGCGGATGCGCGGCATTTCGGCCGTGCGGCCGCGCGCTGTCACGTATCCCAGCCCACCCTCTCCACCCAGATCCGGAAGCTCGAGGATTCCCTCGGCGCTCAGTTGGTCGAGCGCCGGCCACGGCGGGTGGCGATAACCGCCGAAGGCGAAGCGGTCGTCGAGCGTGCCCGTCGGATGCTCCGGGACGCCGAGGACATCCGCGCGCTCGCGCGCGCGAGCCAGGACCCTCTCGCGGGGCAGCTCAAGGTCGGCCTGATCCCGACACTCGGGCCATACCTGCTGCCGCGTGTCACGCCGCGCATCGCGCGGGCCCTGCCGAAGCTGCAATTGATGCTCCACGAATACCAGACCGCAGCGCTCGTCGAGCGCACGCTGGCCGGCGAGCTCGATCTCGCGATCCTCGCGCTGCCTGCGGACACGAAGAGTCTGGTGACTCGGCCGCTTTTCGCCGAGGCATTCCTCGTTGCGATGCCGGTAAGCCACCGGCTCGCGGCGAAGAAGCGCATCAAGTCATCGGATCTCTCCGGCGAAAAGCTGTTGCTGCTAGAGGAAGGTCATTGCCTTCGCGACCAGGCGCTCGAAGTCTGCGCGCGGGCGGGCACCGAAGAGCAGGACTTTCGCGCGACGAGCCTGGAGACGCTTCGCCAGATGGTCGCGGCAGGCCTCGGCATCACGCTCCTGCCGCGGGTCGCGGCCGAGGGACCATTTGCCTCCGCGCGCGGGCTTGCCGTGCGCCCGTTCGCGCCGCCCGCGCCAAATCGAGTCGTCGGCGCGGCCTGGCGGCGCACGACCTCGCGCCGGGAGGCCATCGCCGCGGTCTGCGACATCATCGCCGGGGCGGCCCCCTGAGATCCGTGACCGGAATCATTCCGGCTAGCGTGCCACCGCGGCCAACAGACAGATGCAGGCGATCGTTCCGGCAATGGCCAGCCCGTGGAAGATCGCCTTGACCGTGGCGTTCACATGAATGCCGACGTCGTGAAGACAGTGATACATGCGGTGGAGGCCGTGGAACAGGAACAGCGAGATGACGACGGCCACGGCCAGCTTCCCGAAACCGCTGTCCACGAAAAGCCGCATGCGGTCGTAGCTCATCGTCTCGCGAGGAAGCAGGAATCCCAGCGGCACGGCGATGCCGGTCACGAAGATCAGCATCGGCCCGATGAGGGCGGACAACATGCCGCCGGCACCGAACAGGGACCAGAATATCGGCTTGTTTGAGCGCTTCACGGCAGGCCCCGCGGTACACCCAGGTCAACGGCGAGGAATACCAGGGTCGACGCTGCAATGGCCGCGATCACGCCGGCGACGACGATCGTGCGATCGGCGATGCGACGCCCGGCAATGGAAATGAAGGGAAGCGTCTTTGGCATCACCTTGAACCAGGTCCATGCGTGATAGGTCACGAACAGCAGGGCAAGCACGTGGAAGCCGACCGCCCACGGGCCCTCCATGGACACGCGCCATGCATCGAAGGCCTGCCGTCCCTGGGTCAGGCGGAGAAGTCCCCAGAGCTGGATTACCGCATAGGCGGTGATGAACACACAGCTCGCTTCCCGCAGCATGTACCAGCGGTAGTACGGGTTGCGGAGCCACCATGAGCCCATCGGTCGAATGCAGGTCTTCACGCTTGACATGGCTTGCTGCGGACCCTCCTTACTTCGGCATCAGGTAGTGCCGGAAGTAATCCCGCGCGCTGTTGACCTTGTTCACGTTCACCGCCCGGGCAGGATCGACTGCCTTTGGACAGACTTCCGAGCAGTAACCGACAAGCGTGCAGCTCCAGACGCCGTCCTCTGCGTTGACGATCGGCATCCGCTCGCGGGTCCCGGCGTCGCGCGAATCCTCGTTGTACCGGTGCAGCAAAGCGAGTGCGCCCGGCCCGGTAAATCCCGGGTTGAGACCGTACTGAGGGCATGCGGCATAGCAGAGCAGGCAGTTGATGCATTGCGAGAACTGGTAGTACGCGTCCATCTGTTCCGGCGTCTGCAGGAATGTTCCGTCCGCGATGGGCTTGTCCTCCGATGGGATCAGGTAAGGCTTGACCGATTCCAGCTTGCGCAGGAAATCGGTCTGGTCGATCACGAGGTCCCGGACGATCGGGAAGTGGCTCAGGGGCTCGACGCGGACGCGGCCCGGGTGGAAATCGCGCAGGAACGTCTCGCAGGCCAGCGCGGGCTTGCCGTTCAGCATCATGCCGCAGCTGCCGCAGATCGCCATCCGGCAGGACCAGCGAAATGTCAGGCTGCCGTCGACATGGTCCTTGATGTACTGCAATCCCTGAAGCACCGACATGTCGTCCGTAAACGGAATCTCGAAAGCCTGCTGCCGCGGCTTGCTGTCCGTCGCGGGATCGTACCTGAGGCAGTCGATGGTCATGGTCTTCATGTCATTTCGGCCTTATTCCCGGCACCGCCGTAGGCGCGGTTCCCTGGCGGCGACCGGGTGATGGTCACCGGCATGTACCCGATTCGCGGCGGGCCGTCGCCTGCGAAATACGCAAGCGAGTGCTTCAGGAAATTCGCGTCATCGCGCGACTCGTATCCGTCGAGGCGCATGTGTGCTCCGCGGGATTCACGGCGCTCGAGTGCACTTTGCGCCACGGCTTCCGCCACTTCCAGCGTGAATCCCAGCTCGATCGCGCTCAGCCACTCCGTGTTGAAGCACCGGCCGCGATCGTCAAGCTGCAGGCCGGCGCGATATCGCTCCCGCAGCTCGGCGATCTTGTGGCAGGCACCCTTCAGGGTTGCCTCGCGGCGATAGATTCCGACGCCTGTTTCCATGCTGTCCACCATTTCGCCGCGCAGGGTCGCGAGACGCTCGCCGCGAGTGGCCGTCAGCAGACCCGATAGCCGTTGCGCCGATGACTCGGCCTGTTTCCGCGCACCGGCCTCACCGCGCGTCGGCGTGTCATGCCCATGTTCGGCCGCGCCAACGCCTGCGACCGACCCGAACACGAGCAGTTCGGACAGCGAGTTCGAGCCAAGGCGATTGGCGCCGTGAATGCCGACACTCGAGCATTCCCCGGCCGCGAACAGCCCGCGCAGCGGCGTTTCGCAGCGGACATTCGCCAGGATTCCGCCCATCGTGTAGTGCACCGCAGGGCAAACCGGGATCGGTTCATGGACCGCGTCGACGCCCACGAAGGTCTTCGCGATCTCCGTGATCAGCGGCAGGCGTTCGTGAATCTTCTTCGCGCCCAGATGACGCAGGTCGAGGTGCACCACGGGACCGCGGTGCGTGGCCACGGTCCGGCCCTTCTGCATCTCGTGCCAGAAAGCCTGCGAAAGTCGGTCACGCGGGCCGAGTTCCATCGCTTTCGGCCTCGGCCAGGGGTCAAGGGGACCGAGGCCGTAGTCCTGCAGGTAACGGTATCCGTCCTTGTTGACGAGAACCGCGCCTTCGCCCCGGCAACCTTCAGTGATCAGGATGCCGGTGCCGGGAAGCGCCGTCGGATGCCACTGCACGAATTCCATGTCGCGCAGCGGCACGCCCCGGCGATATGCCAGCGCCATGCCGTCGCCGGTGACCGTTCCCGCGTTGGTGTTCTGGCGGAACACGCGCCCCGCGCCGCCGGTGCAGATCACGGCCGAGGCACACTGGAACAGAAAGAAGTCGCCGGTCGCGATCTCGATCGCAAGCACGCCCCGGATCGCGCCGTCCTCCACGATCAGGTCGGCGCAGAAATATTCGTCGAAGCGCCTGATCGACGGATACTTCAGCGATGCCTGGAAGAGCGTGTGCAGGATGTGAAAGCCGCTGCGGTCGGCCGCAAACCACGTGCGCTGGATTTTCATGCCGCCGAAGAACCGGACATTGACGTTTCCGTCAGCCTTGCGGCTCCACGGGCAGCCCAGGTGCTCGAGCCGGACCAATTCGGGGACGCAGTGAGCGACGAAATACTCGACTGCAGCCTGGTCGCAAAGCCAGTCGCCGCCGGAAACCGTGTCATCGAAATGATTGTCGAGGTTGTCATCCGGCCGCACGACGGCGGCGGCCCCGCCCTCCGCCGCGACCGTGTGGCTTCGCATCGGCACGATCTTCGAGATGAGCGCGATCCGCAGGCGCGGATCCCTCTCCGCCGCAGCGATCGCGGCGCGCAGGCCGGCGCCGCCGCCGCCGATCACCACGATATCGAACTCAACGACCTGCAACTACACACTCCTGCGCGGGCGACGGCGGCGCCGGCCTGCGCGACCTACACAGTGATCGAAATCAGCTGATACAGGCCGCCGAAAAAGGTCCGCTTGCGCAATTCGGCCGGGCGGGTCCCGTATGGAAGCCAGCTCGCCAGCTCGCTTCTCCACAGGTCCAGCGCAAAGGGCTCGAGGGCCCGGAAAATCCCGGCCATCGGCCAGTAGAGCGGATTGAGCGGATGCGGGCGGTGGTAGTCGACGATCACGATCCGGCCGCCCGGCTTCACGACCCGCAGCGCCTCCGCGAGCGTATCGCGGCGGACCTCGTCGGGCTGCTCGTGCAGGAGGAAGAACAACAGCGCCCGGTCGTAGCTGCTGGACGCGAATTCCAGCGATGCGCTGTCGCCCTGTATCAATTCCACGGGCGGCTGCATGGATCCGTCGCGCTCCTGCCGGCTCAGCAGTCCGCCTGGCAGCTTGCGGGCCAGGTTGTCGAGCTGGATGCGCAACACGTCGACCACGTGCAGCTGGGCCCCCTGTTTCAGCCTGGCCGCGATGCGGCGCGTCAGGTCTCCGTACACACAGGCGACCTGCAGCGTCCGGCCGCCGAGGTCCGTGCCCAAAGCGCCGATCGCCGCGTCGCGCAAGCGGTTGAAGTTTCCCCACAGGATCAGGTTGACGAGCCACTGCCTTTCGAATATGTGGACTGCCCGTGGATGGACGTATGCCCACCAGTAGGTTTCCGCGAGGTATTGCGGAACCGTGGTTTCGACTGGCAGGCACTGCAATTCAGCGTTCATGACCGTCCTGATAAGCCGGCCGGCTCAGTACCACTGGGCCGCCGCCGCGGTGCCGGCGCCGCCGCCGAAACGATAGCGGAATGACAGCCGATCAGGTTCGCATTGTAGTCGTACGCTTCGGTGCCGCTCGCCAGAATTGCCTGCAGGATATCCGGCTCAACGCCATCGAGCGCCCAGTCGTGGGCGTCAGAATGTTCGAACTGGGCATTCCAGGGATCATTCAAGTCATTGAGCCGCAATCCGATCGACGCTGTTTCAAAGCGGTCGACATTCCCGGCCACCCAGTCCGGGGAGCCGAATGACTGGCTGTCGTTCTGCCGGCTGCCGATTTCCTGGCGGCTGAAGAACGCGAACACGGAATTGACGTCATTGTCCTTGCGCTCGAACCCACCGAGCGACAATGCCGCATTCCCGGGCAGAAACAACTGCACCCAGAGTTCACAGAATTCGCACGCGCGATTCGCGCGGTTGAACTTACGAAGCAGTGGATTCTGGGGCGCACCGGCTCGCGGCACGGCAACGTATGGATCCGCCTCGCGTTCGGCGGCGCCATCGCGGGCGTCGAACCCAAGCCAGGCAAACAGGCTCATGCGCTGGTGCAACTGGCCGCAGTCTTCCGTGGAATTGTCGATCTCCTGGTAGCTGCGATCCCGCTCGTCGCGTTCCCAGCCGCCGGACAGTTGCATGGACCTGCCTGAGACCGGCCACAGCAGGCGCGCCAGTGCGTAGTTACCGGTCAAGGACAGCTTCTGGCGCCGGTTCGTCGCCCGTTCAAATCCCCCGGAAACTCGGCGCCAGTTTAATGAATTTTGAACTCGTCGGGTGGGACTGTCTTGATCTGGATCAATTGGCACTTACTGCCCATGATTGCGCCACGCTACAGCCTGTCCGGCCTGGTTCTCCTGGCATTCCTGTCTGCATCCCCGCGATGCAAGCCTTTGATGCCGTGAGGGCGGAGGCCGGCAGCACCTCAAGTACTGTCAGCAGGCACCTGCGAAGTGGCGGCCTTTAGGCGGGCAAGAAGATGGCGGTGCAACTCTCGACATGGACCGACGCCGGCGCCGAGGCGGCCGCCGAAAAATCACGGGCGCCTCAGCATGCCGGCCGGAGGGCTGATGATGTTCGTTACGGACGCCCTGTCCTGGGTGAAATCAACTGGACCCTGGTGATGACCAACACCGGGGCTTTCTGTATCTCTTGCCACGAAATGCGTGACTTCATCGATCCGGAGTACAGGGAAACTATTCGTTTCTCGAACCAGACCGAAGTGCGCGCAAGCAGCCCGGATTGCCGCGCATTCCACCCCATCGACCCGGAGCAGCAGGAACCCGTGTCCGAGCGCCGGCACCTGACCGTATCTGTCTTGGGTTCGATTGCGCTCTTGCTTGCGGCGGCCGCTGCGACTGCAACGGATTCGCTGCCGCGCCTCAACATCCTTCCGGGCAGCCTGACGGTATCCGGCGTCTCGGCCGGCGGCTACATGGCGACGCAGTACCAGGTCGCCTATTCCAGGGACGTCATCGGCGCCGGGATCATCGGCGCAGGTCCCTGGTTCTGTGCCCGCGGCCTCATCACGCGGGCCCTCGATGAGTGCGCGCAGGGCAGTGCGGGCGGGCCTGACATCGCCCCGCTGGTTGCGACGCTGCGCGCGAGCGCGGCGGCGCATGCGGTCGACGATCCTTCCTGGCTCGCGCCGGATCGCATCTGGATCTTCCATGGCAAGCGCGACCGGAAAATCGGCGCCGCCGTCGCGGACTCGCTGTTGCGCTTCTATCTCGCCTTCGTCCCCCGCGAACGAATCCGCTATGAAACCCAAGTTCCCGCGGCGCACGGAATTCCGACCCTGGAATTCGGCGGCGCTTGCGACGCGGATGAACCGCCCTGGATCCTCGACTGCAACTACGATGCCGCCGGCGAAATGCTGCGCTTTCTCTACGAGGGCCTGCGCGAGCCCGGCAACGGGGCGGCCGGCGACATGAGGGAATTCGACCAGGGCCTGTATGCGGAGCGGGGATCGCTCACGTCGCTCGATGCGACCGGACTCGTTTTCGTTCCGGAGGACTGCGCGGCCGGCAAGCCCTGTCGGGTCCACGTCGCCTTCCACGGTTGCCGCCAGGGCATCGGTCATGCCGGCCGAAGCTTTGCGAAACAGGCGGGCTACAACCGCTGGGCCGGCGCGAATCGCATCGTCGTGCTGTACCCGCAGGCAGCGCAGAGCCTCGTGTGGCCGTTCAACCCGCGCGGCTGCTGGGACTGGTGGGGCTATTCGGGCGCGGACTATGCGACACGCCGGGGTGCCCAGCTCGCCAGCGTCCACCGCATGCTGCTGGCGCTCGGCGCGCGTTGACGGCGCCGAAGGGGACGCACCCCTTCGCGAATATGAAGGGGTGCGTCCCCTTCGGCACGCATGGCACGGTTAGAGCTCGCCGAGCGTCCAGTAGAGTTCGACGAACTTCCCGGCGGTTGCGGCCCAGCCGAAGTCGCGCTGCATGCCGTTTCGTCGGAGCTCCGCCCACACCGCGGGTTGTCGCCGCAACTCCATGGCCCGGCCGAGCGCCCAGGCGACGGCCTCGGAATCCGCGTGCTCAAAGCGGATGCCCGTCGCGGTGCCGTTCGCGAGTGATTCCGGCGTCGTGTCCACCACGGTGTCGGCAAGGCCGCCGGTGCGACGCACGACCGGTATCGTGCCGTAACGCTGGCTGTACATCTGGTTAAGGCCGCAGGGTTCATATCGCGACGGCATCACGAACACGTCGGCGCCGGCCTCCAGCAGGTGAGCGAGCGGCTCGTCGTAGCCGATTGTCACGGCCACTCGCCCGGGCCGGCTCGCAGCGAATGTCCTGAAGGACTGTTCGAGCGCGCGATCGCCCGCCCCGAGCAGCGCGAACTGGAGTCCTGGCCGGTCGATCCCGCTCGCCGGATCGAGAAAGAGATCGACGCCCTTTTGCTGCGCGAGGCGGCCGACATAGGCCACGAGCAGGCTGTCGTCGTCCTGCACGAGCCCGAGTCGTTCGCGCAATGCCTGCCGGTTCCGCCGCTTGCCTCCAGCGACATCCTCGATCGCATAGCGATGCGGCAAGTGCGGATCCGATGCCGGGTCCCAGGTTTCCTCGTCGATGCCATTCAGGATTCCCGTGAGCGCCGCCGCGCGGCCGCGCAGTATGCCGTCCATGCCCTCGCCGTAGGGCGGAGTCTGGATTTCCGTCGCATAGGTCGGGCTCACCGTGGTCAGCGCATTCGAATAGACCAACCCGGCCTTCATGAAGGACAGCTGGCCGTGGAACTCGAGGCCGGCAGGTGTCATGCATGCCGGCGGCAATCCGAGCGTGGCCGCGACCCCGGGGGGATAGTTGCCCTGGTACGCGAGGTTGTGAATCGTGAAAACCGTGCCGGGTGCGGACTCCGATTGCGCGAGCCAGGCCGCTGCGAGGCCCGTGTGCCAGTCGTTGAGGTGGACGACATCCGGCCGCCAGGCAGTGCCGCCCTTCCCCAGCGCGAGTTGCGCGATCAGCTCGGAAAACAGCCCGAAACGCAGCGGGTTGTCCGCGTAATCGGTTCCGGCGGCGTCCATGTAGGGCGATCCGTCGCGCGCATAGAGCGCCGGACAGTCCACGAGCCAGAGCGGCACTGCATCGGGCCCGGCATCACCCTCCCGGATCGTGAATGAGTGGCCGCGCAATTCGAGCCGGCCGACCTGGCGCGGCGCCGTGAGCCGCGCAAGCAGGCCGCGATAGGCAGGCGTCACCACGCGCACATCCTGGCCGAGCCGCTTCAACGCCTTCGGCAGCGCGTGAGCGACGTCAGCAAGGCCGCCGGTCTTGGAGAGCGGCGCGACCTCGCTGGCCGCGAACAGGATCCTCACGGTCAGGGCACGCCCATTTCGACGCGGGTCATCAGCCCGAGCTCGTAGGGATGCGCCAGCAGGTCGTGCTGCGGCGAAACGCGCAGTGCGACGATCTCGCCGTCTACCCCGTTCTCGAGCACGAACTCGGCGCGCTCGTGATCGCCGCCGCGCAGCCGCAGGCGCCTGCGCGTCCCGTCCGCGTGCTCGGCTTCGACGGCGATCAGTTCTGCCGGGATGCCGTTGGTCTGTACCACCGCGCCCAGCGGCTCGCCCGCCCGGGGCTCAACCCGCACACCGGGCCAGCGTGCCTGCACCAGCTTCTTCCAGCGCGCGAGGTTCACCGCCATCTTGCCGCGGCGTCCGCGCACGCGCTCGGCGAGCATCGCCGCCGGCGTGTAGAAGCGCACGCGGTACTCGTCGAGCATGCGCACCGAGCTGTACTTCTCGATTGCGGTGCGCACGGAAGCGCGCACCCGGCGCAGCCAGGCCGTGGATGGCGGGCTCCCATCCGCCCCGTAGTACTCGGGCAGCACCTGCTGCTCCAGCATCTCGAAAAGCCGCGTCGCCTCGCAGTGCCGTCGTTCCGCCTGCGGAACGTCGAGCGCCGGCTCGAGGCCAAAGCCGTTCGCGCCGTCGAAGCCCTCCGCCCACCAGCCGTCCAGCACCGAAACGTTGACGCCGCCATTGGCCGCGGATTTCATGCCGGAAGTGCCGCTCGCCTCGAGCGGGTACTCCGGCGTATTGAGCCAGATGTCGCAGCCCTGCACGAGCAATCGCGCAAGCGCGAGGTCGTAGCCCTCGACCACGAACAGGCGGCCCGCAAATTCCGGACTGAGCGAGTGCTCGTAGACCTGCCGGATCAGCTCCTGGCCGCCCTGGTCATGCGGATGCGCCTTGCCGGCAAAGACCACGAGTGCCGGCCGCGCAGGATCGCCGAGCAACCTTGCCAGGCGCGGCGCGTCATCGAACAGCAGGTTGGCCCGCTTGTAGGTCGCGAAGCGGCGTGCGAATCCGATCACGGGCGCGCCCGCGCGGGCGGCGTCGAGACCCGCGAGGACCAGCCCGGTTTTTTCCGCCGCGAGGCCATTGCGGCGGTGTTGCTCCTGGAGCCGTTCGTGCAGCGCAGCCACCATGGCGGCGCGCAGGCCCGTGCGCAGCCCGCCAAGCGTGGCGTCGGGAAGTTCATCCACGAACCGCGTGTCCTCTGCGGCCAGCGGCCGACGCCGCCAGTGCGGCACGCGGTCGTCGAGCAGTTCGCGCCACGCGGGCGCGGCAAAAGTCGGCAGGTGCACGCCATTCGTCACGTAGCCGACCGGATTGTCCTCGGGCGGCACCTGCGGCCAGATGTGACTCTCCATGCGCGCGGCCACGCCGCGATGCACGCGCGACACGCCGTTGCGGTGGCGAGAAGCGCGCATTGCGAGCTCCGTCATGTTGAAGCGGTCGTCGCCGGCGGCATTCGCGCCGAGCGCGAACAATCGCCGCTCCGGCACGTGCAGGGCGCCGAGATAGCTTCCAAGGAAGTGACGCAGCTGGCCGTAGGTGAAGACATCATGGCCGGCCGCCACCGGCGTGTGCGTGGTAAAAACGGTCGAGGCGGCCACTGTCTCGAGCGCGGCTCCGAAGGAATGGCCCCAGGCGATGCGCTCGCGCATCCGCTCAAGGAGCGTGAAAGCGGCGTGCCCTTCGTTGACGTGCCACACGCTCGGCTGCAGCGCCAGCGTGCGGATCGCGCGCACGCCGCCGATGCCGAGCACGATCTCCTGCCTGAGCCGCATGTCATGGCCGGAGTCGTACAGGCGCGCCGTGATGCGGCGGTCCTCTTCCGCATTCTCCTCCACGTCAGCATCGAGCAGGAACAGCGGCATGGAACCCACGTCCTTGCGCCAGAGTCTCGCCTGGACGAAGCTGCCCGCCATCGGGATCTGGATGCGCACTTCGCGGCGCATCGGGTCCAGCACGGGCGCCAGGCCGGCCGCCGCCGGCTCGAACTGTGCCGGACTCGCCTGCTGGCGGCCCTCGCCGTCGATCTGCTGCGTGAAGTAGCCGCCGCGATAGAGCAGCCCGACGGCAACCATCGGCAAGCCGACGTCTCCGGCCGTCTTCAGGTAATCGCCCGCGAGCACCCCGAGCCCGCCCGCGTAGATCGGCAGGCGTTCGTCTACCGCGTACTCGGCGCAGAAGTACGCTACCAGCTCGTCCCGCCGTTCCGGTTCGGACCGCGCGCGGCTCATTCGCTGGTGTGCAGGTCCTGGCCCAGCATGTCAGGCGTCACGAGCGTGATGCCGGCCGGCGACATGTGGAATCGCCGCGCGTCCTTGTCGCGGTCGTAGCCGATGACGTAGTTGTGCGGCAGGACGCAGCCCTTGTCGAGCACCGTGCGCCGGATGCGGCAATGCTTGCCGATGCGAACGTCCGGCAACACCACCGACTCGTCAACGTCGGAATGCGCCTCGACGTGCACGTTCGGGAACAGGACCGAACGGCGTATCGTCGCGCCAGCCACGATGCAGCCGCCCGCGACCATGGAATTGAGCGCGCTGCCGCGGCGATCCAGGTCGTCGAACACGAACTTCGCCGGCGGCAACTGCTCCTGGTAGGTCCAGATCGGCCATTCCTGGTCATATAAATTGAGCTCCGGCTCGACTTCGATCAACTCCATGTTGGCCTGCCAGTAGGAATCCACGGTGCCGACGTCGCGCCAGTAACCCTGGGCGTCGCCGCTCGCGTCGCGGAACGAATAGGCGTACACCCGGCAACGCTCGATCGCAGCCGGGATGATGTTGCGCCCGAAGTCGTGGTTCGAGCCGGTGTCGGCCGCATCGCGCATCAGCTCCTCGATCAGGAACGAAGTGCCGAACACATAGATGCCCATCGACGCGAGCGCCGTGTCCGTGCTCCCGGGCAGGGTCTCGGGGTCGCGCGGCTTCTCCGCGAAGCGGATTACGCGCCATTCCTTGTCCACGGCCATCACGCCGAATGCACGCGCCTGCTCGACCGGCACCTCGATGCAGCCGACCGTGATGTCGGCGTTGCGCTCGACGTGGGCCGCGAGCATCGGCCCGTAGTCCATTTTGTAGACGTGGTCCCCGGCCAGGATCAGCACGTGCGTGGGACCGTGGTGACGGATGATGTCGATGTTCTGGTAGACGGCGTCTGCCGTGCCCGCGTACCACGCGGTCTCGCTGACGCGCTGCTGCGCCGGCAGCAACTCGATGAACTCGTTGAACTCGCCGCGCAGGAAACCCCAACCTTTCTGGATATGAAGGATCAGCGAATGCGACTTGTACTGCGTCAGCACTGCGATGCGCCGAATGCCGGAATTCAGGCAGTTCGACAGCGGGAAGTCGATGATCCGGAACTTGCCGCCGAACGGCACGGCGGGTTTCGCGCGCCAGTCGGTCAGCGAACTGAGCCGCGCGCCGCGGCCGCCGGCGAGCACCAGCGCAAGCGTATCGCGCGTGAGCCGGCTGACGAATCGCGCTTCGGTCACGACATTCACAGGCGCTACTGTAACAGCCTCCGCCGTTGCGGCGGACGTGGCAGGATGTCTGCATGCGCGTCGTGCTGTTGTGGCACATGCACCAGCCGGATTACCGGATCGACGGGCGCTTCATGCGTCCTTGGGTCTACCTGCACGCGCTCGCGGGCTATTCGGAGATGGCCGCCCGGCTCGAAGCGAGCGCTTCGATGCGCGCAGTCGTCAATTTCACGCCGGTGCTGCTCGACCAGCTCGATGACTATGACAGGCGGCTCAGGCGCTGCCGCGATCAGGGACAACCGGTCGGCGATGCGTTGCTGGACGCACTGGCCGCGAGCCCGGAACCCGGTCCCGGTCGCGCGGACCTCGTGGGCACTTGCCTGTCGGCATTGGACAGCCCACGCGCGAAACGATTTCCGCAGTATCTCGCACTCGCCGAATCGGCTTCGCGTCACGACGCGGCAACATTGCCGGACGGCCTGTTCGGCGACCTGCTGGTCTGGTTTCACCTGGCGTGGCTCGGTGATTCGATCCGTGGCGCCGATCCGCGGGCCAAACGGCTCCTTGACCGTGCCCGGGATTTCGATCGCGACGCCCGGTATGCGTTGCGTGACCTGATCGCGGATGTCGTGGCCCGCGTGCTGCCCCGCTGGCGGGCGTTGGCGGGTGAGGACCGCATCGAACTGTCGACCTCGCCCTATTACCACCCGCTGTGCCCGTTGCTGCTCGATTTCGGCAGCGCACTGGATCGCGCACCCGCGGTCACCTTGCCCGTCACGCCCTATCCCGGCGGCGCGGCGCGCCTGCGTTGGCACTTGCGTGAAGGACTGGAACGATTCGAGTCGCTCCTCGGGCATCGCGCCAGCGGCTGCTGGCCATCCGAAGCAGCGCTTTCAGAGGCCGTCCTGGGTGAGCTCGGCCGGCACGGCTTCGCCTGGACCGCGAGCAGCCAGTCCGTTCTCGACGCGACTTTCCGGTATCACGAGACCGTTGACCGGGACCCGTACCGCCTGTTCGTCAATGCCGATGCGCACGTCTTCTGCGCATTTCGCGACGACGGCCTGTCCGATCGCATCGGCTTCGAATACCAGCATTGGCAGCCTGCCGATGCCGTCCGCGATCTCCTGTCGCAGCTCGAGGCAATCGCGGGCAATCCGGGACGCAAGCTGGCCCTGATCGCGCTCGATGGCGAGAATCCGTGGGAGTACTTCCCGGACGAAGGACGCGCATTCCTGCATGGCCTGTACGAAAACCTGGGCGCGCATGGCTCGTTGCGGCCCGCGACCATGCGCGATTGCCTGCGGGAACTGTCCGGCACGGCGACCCAGCTGCCGCGGCTCCGCGCCGGCAGCTGGGTACACGGCGAACTGCTGACCTGGGTTGGCCATCCGGAGAAAAACCGGGCCTGGGAGATGCTCATCGAAGCCAAGCGCTGTTTCGACCGGCACGGTGGCAGCGACCGCGCGCTCGAGCATCGCCTGGGCGCCTGTGAAGGCTCTGACTGGTTCTGGTGGCCCGGCGTCCACAATCCGTCACCCGCGGTAGCGAAGTTCGACGAGTTGTATCGTGCGCAGCTTTCGGCCCTGTATCGCGCGCTCGACCTGTCGCCGCCGGAAACGCTCGCGAAACCGTTTGCCTCGGGCGCCAGCCAGGGCGTCGCGGCCGGCGGCACCATGCAGCGCAGTACATGAGCGAAACACCCTGGTGCGAGCGAAGCGCCGGCGTGCTCCTGCACCTGACGTCGCTGCCCGGCGGCCGGCCAGATGGCGAAGCCCGCCGCTTCGCCGAACGCATCGCCGCCGCCGGGCTGAAAGTGTGGCAGATCCTGCCGACCGGACCGAGCGCCGCCGCGCACAATCCTTTTGAGCCCGCCTCCGCTTTTGCCGGCGATCCTGCCTTTGTGACCGGGACCGAGCCTGTCGACCGCAGGGCCTTCGCACGATTTCGCGAGGAAAACGTGGACTGGCTCGAGGACTGGGCCATGTTCGCGGCGCTCAAGGATGAGCGCGGCGGCGAGCCCTGGTGGCACTGGCCCGTTCCCTTGCGGCGCCGCGACGGAGCAGCGCTCTCCCGCGCCAGTAGCGAGCTCGCCGAAAGGATCGAGCAGGTGCAGATGACCCAGTTTCGTTTCGATCGCGCCTGGGCGACATTTCAAGGCGCCTTGCAGGCGTTGGGACTTCGCCTGTTCGGCGACGTGCCGTTTTTCATGTCGCGCGATTCAGCGGATGTCTGGGCCCACCGCGGACTTTTTGACGTGGATGCAGATGGCCGCCTGGAATCGGTCGTCGGCGTCCCGCCCGACGCATTTTCCGGCTCGGGCCAGCTGTGGGGATTACCGCCCTACCGCTGGGACGTCATGGCGGCGAGCGGATATGCGTGGTGGAAGCGCCGCTTCGAGTTGCAGGCGCGGCGGCACGACCTGCTGCGCCTTGATCATTTCCGTGCGTTCGCCGCCTCGTGGCGCATTCCCCCGGAGGCGGCGACTGCGGCCGCCGGCGCCTGGGTACCCGGACCGGGGCGGGCGCCGATCGACGCGATTGTCCCGCTGCTCGGGAATACCCGGCTGGTTGCGGAGGATCTCGGCGTCATCACGGAGGACGTCGTCGTGCTGCGACGAGGGCTCGGCCTGCCCGGGATGCGCGTGTTGCAGTTCGCCTTCGACGGCGATCCGGAGAACCCGCACCTCCCGCGGCACCACGGGCCCGATACGGTCTGTTACACCGGCACGCATGACAACGACACCACGCTCGGGTGGTGGCGCAGCCTGTCGGTGGACCAGCAGGCGGCCGTCACGCGGGTGCTCGGAACCGGAAAGCCCGACATGCCGCGTGCGCTGGTCGAGTTGGCCTGGTCGTCGCCCGCGCCGCTCGCGATCGTGCCATTCCAGGACCTCCTGGGACTCGACTCCACGGCGCGCATGAACCGTCCGGGCATCCGGGACGGCAACTGGTGCTGGTCTTTTCGCTGGGGCCAGTTGCCCGGAGACTTCGAGCCGGCGCTGCGCGAGGCACTCGGTCGCCATGGCCGGCTTTCGTGAGTCGGCGCGCGCCAGCCGGCCGGCTGACCCTCAGACGACAGCCGTCGCCTCGATCTCGACTTTCGCGCGCGGCTCGAGCAGCGCGGCGACCACGATCACGGACATCGCCGGAAAATTTCGCCCGATCAGCTCCCGGTAAGACATGCCCAGGTCCGCGAGCGAAGCGTTGTACTCGTCGCGGCTCGTCACGAACCAGGTGAGGCGAACCAGGTGTCCGGGCCCGGCCCCCGCGCAGGCGAGGACGTCGATGACGTTTGCAAGTGCCTGGTGCGCCTGCGCAGAGAAATCGTCGCTGACGATCCGCTGCTCGGCATCCCAGCCGATCTGGCCGGCTACGTAGACCGTGCGGCCCTCGGCCGCGACACCGTTTGCGTAGCCGCGCGGGCGGGCCCAGCCTGGCGGCTGCAGGATCTCGCGGCTCATTTCAGGAGCTCCCGGCCGATGACCAGCTTCTGCACTTCGCTCGCGCCCTCATAGATGCGGAGTGCCCGGATCTCTCGGTACAGCCGCTCGACCACCGTCCCCTGGACCAGTCCGCGCCCGCCAAACATCTGCAGTGAGCGGTCGATGATGGCCTGTGCGTTCTCGGTCGCGGTCAGCTTCGCCATCGCCGCGGCCGCGGTGAATGGCCGCCCGCTGTCACGGAGCCAGGCCGCGCGGTAGGTCAGCAGCGCCGCCGCGTCGAGAGACGTCGCCATCTCCGCGAGCGCGGTCTGCGTCAGCTGGAAGTCCGCGAGCATCTTGCCGAACATGCTGCGCGATCGCGCGTGGGCGAGCGCCTCGTCGAGCGCGCGGCGCGCAAAGCCGCAGGCAGCTGCGGCGACCGAGGTCCGGAACACGTCGAGCGTGCGCATGGCGAGCTTGAAGCCCTCGCCCTCCGCGCCGATCCGCCGCTCCGCAGGGATGCGGCAGGTGTCAAACTCCAGCCGCGCAAGCGGGTGCGGCGCCATCGCATCGATGCGTTCCGCGACCGCGAACCCGCGGTCCGACGGCTCGACGACAAAGGCGCTGATGCCGTCGGCCGAGACACTTCCGTCGACGCGCGGCTTTCCGGGGGCAGTGCGCGCGAATACGCAGTAGAAGTCGGCAATGCCGCCGTTCGAGATCCAGGTCTTTGACCCGTCGAGCACATACGAGGCGCCGTCCCGGCGCGCGCTCATCCGCATCGCGGCGACGTCCGAACCCGCTTCCGGTTCCGAGAGCGCGAACGCGGCGATCGCGCGGCCGTCGGCGACCCGGGGCAGCCAGGCCGCGCGCAGGCGTTCGCTGCCGGCCAGGGAGATCGGCGCGCTGCCGAGGCCCTGCATCGCGAAACTGAAGTCCGCAAGGCCGTCGTGCTGCGCCAGGATCTCGCGCAGCACGCAGATGGAGCGCGCATCGAAGTCTTCGTGGGCGCCGCCGTCTGCAGCCCGCAGGCAGTGGCGGAGCAACCCGGCCTTGCCGAGCCGCCCGACCAGTTCGCGGCAGCGTGCATCCACCGCGCTGCGGTCCGCCGGGTGGCTGCCCGTCGCGAGGCTGGCCGAGGCCCACTTGCCGGCTTCCGTCGCGAGCCGCCGGTGCGCCTCGTCGAAGAAGGGCCACCGCATCCGGTCATCGTGCGGATTCATCAATCGCCCTCGAAAACCGGCTTCTGCTTCGCCGCGAACGCAGCGTAGGCGCGCTGGAAATCCGCGCTCTGCATCAGGCCCGCCTGCGCGCGCGCCTCGGCGTCCAGTGCCTCGTTGACACCCATATTCCACTCCAGGTGCAGCATCTTCTTGGTCAGCGCATGCGCCAGCGTCGGCCCCGCCGCGAGCTCTGCGGCCAGCGCCGAGGCGGCCGGCAGCAGCCCTTCTGCCGGCACGATGCGGTTATGGAAACCGATGCGCTCGCCTTCAGCGGCGTCGAACGAGCGCCCTGTGTAGAGCAGTTCAGCCGCCCGTCCCTGGCCGATGAGCCGCGGCAGCAGCGCGCAGGCGCCCATGTCGCAGCCCGCGAGCCCGACGCGTACGAACAGGAACGCGGTCCTCGCGGCAGGCGTTGCGATCCGGAAGTCCGCCGCGAGCGCGATCATCGCGCCCGCGCCGGCACAGACGCCGTCGATCGCCGCGATGAGTGGCTGTGGGCAGACGCGCATGGCCCGGACGAGGTCGCCGGTCATGCGCGTGAATTCGAGGTGGCCCTTCCCGTCCATCTTCGTGAGCGGGCCGATGATCTCGTGCACGTCTCCGCCCGAGCAGAAGTTGCCGCCGGCGCCGTCGATCACGACGGCGCGCACGCCGCCGCCGTCGGCAAGCAGCCGGAACAGGTCCCGCAGCTCGGCGTAGGACTCGAAAGTCAGCGGGTTCTTCCGCTCGGGCCGGTTGAGCGTCAGGTAGCCGACGCGGTTCTCGACGCGCCACAGGAAGTTCCTGGCCTGGTAGCCGGTCAGGTCCGGGATCTCGGTCTTCATGCGTCCCGCTCCTCGAGTGAACGGACATGGGTCTTCAGCCGCGCTAGCAGCGCCGCCATCGTCGACATCTCCCGCCCAGACAACTCGGCAAAGGATTCGACGATCCAGCGCTCGTGTTCCGCGGCCATGGCGGCAAAGGCGCGCTTCCCAGCCGGCGTCAGCCGCACGAGCCAGGCGCGACGGTCGGACGGATCGTCGGCGCGCTCGACCAGGCCCTCCTTCTCCAGCAGGTCGGTGATGCCAGTCACGTTGCCGCCGGTCACCATCATGCGCCTGGACAGCTCGCCCATCTTGAGCCCTTTCGGCGCGCGCTCGAGCTGGGCCATCAAGTCGAAGCGCGGCAGGGTCGTCGCGTAGCGGTCCTGGAGCAGGCGGCGGGTTCGTGTTTCCACCAGGCGGTTGGTCGCGAGCATGCGCAGCCAGAGCCGGATCGCGCCGTGGTCATCGCGAGCCAGCCGGGTCTCGGCGTCCGTGGCCTGACGTGGCATCAGGTGACCTCTCCACCGGCGATCGCGAGGCTTTGTCCCGTCACGCTCTCGCTGCCGGGCCGGCAGAGCCAAAGCACCGCGTTCGCGACCTCTTCCGGCTGCACCAACCGCTGCTGCGGATTGAAGGAAACGAGCGATTCCCGCGCCTCGGCGGCGCTGCGCGCCGTCTTCTCGCTGATGTTGCGGATCGCATCGCGCACGACGCCCGTGTCGGTGTAGCCGGGGCAGACGGCGTTGACGGTGATGCCGGTCTTAGCGAGCTCGAGCGCAAGCGCGCGCGTCAACCCGACCAGGCCGTGCTTGGCCGCGCAGTAAGCGGTGCAATAAGCGTAGCCGCGCAGCCCGGCCGTGCTCGCGACATTGACGATGCGTCCCCAGTTCGAGGCCAGCATGGCGGGCAGTGCGGAGCGCGTGCAGTGATACGCGCCGGTCAGGTTGACATCAAGTATCTCGCGCCAGAAGGCTTCATCGCTCCTGGCCATCGCCCGGCTCGCAGCCCGGCCGGCATTGTTGACTAGGATCGAGATCTCCCCGGCCGCGTCGCGGGCCTTCGCAAAGGCACGCTCGACTTGCTGCGGATCGGTCACGTCCGCGACCTCGGTCACCGCATGGCCGCCCAGGCGGATCGCCGTCTCGTCGAGTGGCTCCCCGTGGCGCCCGAGTATCGTGACCTTGGCGCCGGCCACGGACAGCGCTTCCGCGATGGCCGCGCCGATTCCGCGTCCGCCGCCGGTGACCAGGGCATGCCGGCCCGCGAGTGATTGCGCCATCGAGCCTCCCTACACCGGCCCCGTCATCTGCGCCGCGCGCTCGAAGTTGCGCTCGAGCTGGCGCTTCGCGGATTCGTACTGTGGCGGCCACCGCTGGTCTTGCCAATGCTGTTCCGCCGCAGCGCGAAGCGTCCAGGCGGGATCCGCGAGATGCGGCCGCGCGAGCGCACAGAGGTCCGCGCGGCCCGAGGCGATGATCGAGTTGGCATGGTCCGCCTCGAAGATATTGCCGACTGCGATGGTCGGGATGCCGGTTAGGTTTCGGACAAGGTCGGAGAACGGTGTCTGCCACATGCGGCCGTAAACCGGCTGCTGCCAGGGCACGGTCTGGCCGCTCGAAAGATCGAGGATGTCAGCGCCTTCCGCCTTCATCGCCCGTGCCATGAACAGCAACTCGTCCTCGGACAGGCCGCCGTTCGCCCAGTCGCTCGCGGACAGGCGCACCGAGAGCGGCTTGTCCGCCGGCCAGGCCGCGCGCACGGCTGCGAGGATTTCGAGCGGGTAACGCAAACGGTTCGCAATCGCGCCGCCGAAGCGGTCCTGTCGCAGGTTGGTGAGCGGCGACAGGAAGCTTGCAAGCAGGTAGCCGTGCGCCATGTGCAGCTCGAGCATGTCGAACCCAGCCTGGTCGGCATGGCGCGCGCTGCGCAGGAAATCCGCGAGCACCCGGTCCATGTCGGCCCGCGTCATTTCGCGCGGGATGGTGCTGACGCCATCGAAATACGGGATCGGCGACGGCGCAAGCGTCTCCCAGTTGCCGGAAGGAAGCGGATGGTTTTCATCCTCCCAGCCGAGCTGCGTCGAGCCCTTGCGGCCCGAATGCCCGAGCTGCATGCAGAGCTTGGCGCGGCTGTTTGCGTGCGCGAACCCGACGATGCGCCGCCAGGCGTCGCGCTGCGCCTCGTCCCAGATCCCGGTGCACCCCGGCGAGATGCGCGCCTCCGGCGAGGTGCAGGTCATCTCCGTGTAGACGAGCCCCGCGCCGCCCGTCGCGCGCGCGCCGAGATGCACGAAATGCCAGTCGCCCGGCATCCCGTCCTTTGCGGAGTACTGCGCCATCGGCGAGACGACGATCCGGTTTTCGACCCGGAGCCCGCGCAATTCGAATGGCAGGAACATGGGCGGCCGCGGGGCGGATACGCCGACCTGTGCGGCGAGGCGCGACTCCACGTCGGCGACGAAACCGGGGTCGCGCAGCCGGAGGTTCGCATGGCCGATACGCTGGCTGCCCGTCAGCAGGCTGTAGGTGAATTGCCAGGCCGGAAGCCGGGTGTATCGCGCGACGTCCTCGAACCATCGCATCCGGTTGCGCGCCGCGCTCTGCAGGCGCAGCGCCTCGGTCGAACGCTCGTCCTGGTAGGCGGCGAGGGCCGAGGGAATGTCAGCGGCGCCAGCGGTCCGGGCCACGAGCGCGATCGCATCCTCCATGGCAAGCTTGGTGCCGGAGCCGATCGAAAAATGCGCGGTGTGCGCGGCGTCGCCGATCAGCACGCAGTTGCCGTCATACCAGCGCTTGCACAGTACGCGCTGGAAGTTGAGCCAGGCGGAGCCGCGCAGGTGCGCGGCATTGCTCATGAGCCGGTGGCCGTCGAGGTATTTCGCGAACAGCCTTTCCGAGAACGCGATCGACTGCTCATGGTTCGCGCGGTCGAGGCCGTGCGCGCGCCAGGTCTCCTCGCGTGTCTCGACGATCACGGTGGAGAGCGTCTTGCTGAACTGGTAGGCATGGATCTGGAACCAGCCGTGTTCCGTCTCCTCGAATGCGAAGGTGAAGGCGGGAAACGGCCGGGTCGTGCCGAGCCAGATGTAGCGGCATTCACGCGTGTCGATGTCCGGCTCGAAGGCATGCTCGTGGCGCCTGCGGGTCCCGCTGTTGACCCCGTCGGCGGCGACCACCAGGTCGGCATCGGCAAATTCGGCGTCGTCCTCGACCTCGTGCTGGAAGTGGTGCGTGACCCCGAGATCCGCGCCCCGTTGCTGGAGGATGCCGAGCAGGCGCTTGCGTTCGATGCCGCAAAAGCCGTGGCCGCCCGTCGTCGTGGTCGTGCCGCGGTAATGGACGTCGATGTCGTCCCAGTGGTGAAAGCCGCCGGTGATCGCCGCGTGCGAGGGCGCATCCGCGGCGCGAAAGCCCTCCATCGTGCGATCCGAGAACACCACTCCCCAGCCGAAGGTGTCGTCCGGGCGGTTGCGCTCATAGACCTCGACACGCGCCCGCGGCAGGGCCTTGCGGAACAGGATGGCGGCATACAGGCCCGCGGGCCCGCCGCCGAGACAGACGATGCGTCTCACGGCAGTATTACGGGCCTCAATTGTTTAACTGTCAACTATTTCCGACACGGGCCGTGACCCGCCCCACGCTTTCGAAGGGGACGCACCCCTTCATATTCGTGAAGGGGTGCGTCCCCTTCGTCCTACTCGCCGCGCAGGACTTTTCGCTGCAGCTTCCCGGTCGCGGTCTTGGGCAGGGCCTCGAGGAACTCGATGACCCGGGGGTACTTGTAAGGCGCGATGCGCTGCTTGACGAAGTCCTGCAGCTCCTTGACGAGTGCGATGTCTCCCGTCCGGCCGGGCGCGAGGACGACGCAGGCTTTCACGATCATGCCGCGCTCGGCATCCGCCGAGCCGACGACGGCACATTCGCGCACCGCCGGGTGCGCGAGCAGCGCCCACTCCACCTCGGGCCCCGCGATGTTGTAGCCGGCGGAGACGATCATGTCGTCGGCACGCGAGACGAACCAGAAGTAACCGTCCTCGTCGATACGATAGAGATCGCCCGTGACGTTCCACCCACTCTGCACATAGTCACGCTGGCGTTCGTCGTCGAGGTAGCGGCAACCGGTGGGCCCTGTCACCGCAAGCCGGCCGGTGGCGCCCGGCGGCATCGGTTTGCCGTCCTCGTCCAGTACGCAGGCGGCATAACCGGGCAGCGGCTTGCCGGTCGATCCCGGCCGGATGTCTTCGCCGCTCGCGGATATGAAGATATGGATCATCTCCGTCGCGCCGATGCCGTCGACGATGCGGATGCCGGTCTTGCCGAGCCACAGGTCCGAGATCGATTTCGGGAGGAACTCGCCGGCGGATACGCAGCGCCTGAGCGACGAAAGATCGCGGCCCGCAACCTCGGCCGCGAGCGCCCGATAGGCGAATGGCGCCGTGAACAGGCAGGTCACGCGATGGCGCTCGATCGCGGCGAGCACCGCCGCCGGCGCCGGCGCCTCGATCGGCACCGTCGCCGCACGAAAGCGCAGCGGAAACACGAGGAGCGCCCCGAGCCCGAAGGTGAAGCCAAGCGGCGGGCTGCCGGCATAGACATCGTCCGGCGCGGTATCCAGCAGGTGCCGGCCGACGACATCCGCCATCGCGAGCACGTCGCGGTGGAAATGCACGCAGGCCTTGGGCTGGCCGGTCGTGCCGGAAGTGAATGCGAGCAGGCAGACATCGTCCGCCGCCGTATCCACGTTGTCGAACCGGTCGGAGGCCCCGGACACGCGGGCCTCGAGATCGCCGTCGCCCCAGGTGATGAGGGTGCCGACGCCCCCCTGCGCCGCGACTCCCTCAAGTTCGCCCGTCAGGCGCCGGTCGCAGAGCGCAAACGCCGGCTTCGCCTTCCCGATGATGGACGCCAGCTCAGGCGCGCGGAGCAGTGGCATGGTCGTGACCGCAATTGCGCCGGTCTTCATGACTGCGAGCCAGGCGGCATACAGGACCGGCCCGTTGTAGCCGCGCAGGAGCACCCGGTTGCCCGGCGCGACGCCGGCGTCCCGCAGTGCATTGGAGATCCGGTTGGCGCGGGCCAGCAGCTCGCGGTACGAGATCGTTTCTGTGTCAGTCAGGATGGCGGGCCGGTCGCCGCGGCCTTCGGCAATCGCGTCATCCAGGAGTACGGTTGCGCAGTTCAGGCGGTCCGGGTAACGCAGTTCCGGCAGGTCGAAGTGCAGCCGCGGCCACAGATCCTTCGGCGGCAGCCGGTCCTTCGCAAACGTATCCACAGCCGCATCTTAATGGCGACGGCTCGGGGATTCGTAGTCTTTGAAGGGGACGCGCCGCTTCAGTGACCCGCGTCGCACAGCGTTGTACATTCCCATCGCTGAAGGGGTGCGTCCCCTTCAAAGACTACGAATCCCCGAGCCGTCGCCGTTAGAATCCTACGATGCCGGCGTATCTCGAAACAGAACAGGAGCTATCGCGCCTGGCCCGCCGCGCCGCCGGCATGCGCGGCGGCCCGCGCCTCCTGATCCTGCCGGGTATCATGGGCTCGAGTATCGGGCACCTGCGCAAGAATGGCGGCGTCGACGCCACCTGGTTCGACCCGTTCGAGATCGCGCAGGGCCAGCTCGTGAAGCTCGCCCTTCCGGCCGGCAACCGGTACTGGGCGGTCGGTGTCCTTAAGTTCGCCTACGAGCGCCTCCGGCTCGTGCTCCGCATTGCGGGCTTCGACGCCGTCTTCCATCCTTACGACTGGCGCCGCGACATCCTGTGGAATGGCCGCGAACTGGCCGACCGCCTGAACCGCGAACGGCGCCAGGACGTCGTGCTCGTCGGCCACAGCATGGGCGGCCTCGTCGCGCGTGCGGCACTCGCGCACAAGGGCGGCGATCGCATCGACCGCGTGATCCAGCTCGGCACGCCAAACAAGGGCGTGTTCGTCGCGGTGCAGGCGCTGCGCGGCACCTATCCCCTGATCCGCCGCGTCGCGATGCTCGACCTCAAGCACAACGCCGACGAGCTCGCGCGCAAGATGCTGACGACTTTCCCGGGTCTCTGCGGCCTGCTGCCTGCGGCGAATTTGTGCAAGGATTTCGACCCCTTCAATCCGGCTCAATGGCCGGAAGGTCCCAGGCCGGGCGCCGGCCTGCTCGAGCTGGCGCGCGATGCGATCCGTGCCTTGCCGGCACCGGATGAACGCTTCCGGCTCATCGCCGGCTTCGGCCAGGATACGGTGCTCGGGCTTCGCCGCGTCGGTCGCAAGCTTGAATTCGGACGCGGACCTTCGGGCGACGGCACCGTCCCGCTCGCGCTCGCGCATTGGCCAAACCTCAGGACCTGGTACGCCGAGGAGAGCCACGGTTCCCTGCCCGGCAACGCCGAGGTCGGCCGTGCCGTCATCGACCTCGCACGCAGCGATTCGACGCAGGCGCTGCCGCGCGTGCTGCCGCGCCGGCGCGGCGTGCCGACCCTCTGGCAGGAGGATCTGCGCACCGCACCCGCGCCCAAGATTGCCTGGGGCGACCTGTCCGAGCGCGAGCAGCGCGAGTTCCTGCACGAGTTCGTGGGCGTCACGCTGCCCTCGACTGCGGCGGCCGCGCCGAAACGCGAGGCGAAAGCCAGGCCGGTCGAGCTTTCCTTCCTGGAGGGTGGCATCACGCAGAGTGCTGCAGCTGCGGTCGTGCTCGGCGCTTTCGCGAACGTGGAACCGGCCGGTGCCGCCCTCGCGATCGACCGCATGCTCCACGGCGCGATCAGCGACCTCGCGCGCAGGCGCGCAATCAGTGCCGCCGCCGGCGAGGTATTCATGCTTCCGGTCGGGCGTCGTGGCCACCTGCCGCGGCTCGTGGTGTTGGCGGGCCTCGGCCACTTCGGCCGCTACGGTCCCGACGTGCAGCGCCTGGCCGCGGCCAACGTCACGCGCACGCTCTCGCTCGCCGGTGTCGAGAATTTTGCGATGGTTCTCTGGGGAACGGCTTCCGGCGCGGAACCTGCGGAGGCGGCGCGTGCGCAGCTCGAGGGCGTACTGACGGCCCTCAGTGACCTCGAACCCGAGCAACGTCTCCGCCGGATCACCATCGTCTCCCGCGATGCCGATCGCATCGCCACCGCCCGGCGCGTCGCCGAGGACCTGCTGCGGCTGCACCCCGCGGCGCCGCTCATGCGGATTGCGCGGGAGCGCAAGCCGGCACGCAAGCCTGCGCGTGTGCAGAAGCCCACGGCGACGCCGCTCGCCTGGCTCTTCGTCCAGGAATCCGCCGCGCAGCTGCGCGTCGCCCTGCTCGGCCCCAGTCCCAAGGCAACCGCGCTCGTCGCGAACCGTCGCCTCGACCTGCGCCTGCTCGAGCGCGAACATTCGCGCCTGGTGCCGGGGATCGCGGTCGCGGAACTGGAGGAATTCGGCGAACGGCTGGCGGGATTGCTGTTGCCCGCGGAGATCGCTGAGGCGCTGCCGTCCGTGAAGGGCGCGCCGCTCGTCGTCGTGCACGATACGGCGAGTGCGCACTGGCCCTGGGAAGTGCTGAACCTCAAGGGCTGGGCGCCCGCCGCGGCGGGCGGCATGAGCCGCCTCTACGCCGCAGAGGGCATGTCCGTCGCAAAATGGCGCGAACAGCGCCGGCGCGCGCGTGAATTCAACGTGCTGCTCGTCATCAACCCGACGGGCGACCTGCCGGGGGCCGTGGAGGAAGGCGAGCGCGTCGCCGCCATGCTTGCGCAGCTCGAGGGTGCGGGCATCACGGCCATCCGCGGTGCCGACGCGACCCGCACGCGCCTGCTTGCGGAATTCCGTTCCGGCGACTACGACGCGATTCATTTTGCCGGTCATGCCTGGTTCGATGCCGATGCGCCCGCCGCGAGCGGCATCCTCTGCGCGGGCGGGCGCGTGCTGTCGGGCTCGGATCTCGCCGCAATGGACTCGGTGCCGGCGCTCGTCTTCTTCAATGCCTGCGAATCCGGGCGGCTGCGCGCGACGGTCAACCCGCTGCGGCAGCTCGATCGCAGCGTGGGGTTCGCCGAGGCATTCCTGCGCGGCGGAGTCGCGAACTTCATCGGCACCTGGTGGCCGGTGTCGGACAATGCGGCCTCGGCCTTCGCCGCGACGCTTTATCGCGACCTGGCGAAAGGCCGGTCGATCGGCAACGCCCTCAATGCGGCGCGCGCGGCGGTCCGCGCACTGCCGTCCGCAGACTGGGCGAACTACCTGCACTACGGCAGCTTCGATTTCACGCTAAAGACCCCGAAGGGCTGAGTGCGATCGATGCCGCGAATCGCGAGCCTGCACGTCTACCCCGTGAAATCCTGCCGGGGCATCGACATCGAGTCGACGTTGATGACGGCGACCGGCCCGGAATGGGACCGGCGCTGGATGATCGTGACCGCGGACGACCGGTTCATCACCCAGCGCTCGCACCCGCGCCTCGCGACCATCGCGGTCGCCGTGGATGACGGCAGGCTCCGGCTGTCGGCCGATGGCGGTGCCCCGCTCGAAATCCCCGTCGCCCACGGGGGCGTCCCGCGCCGCGTCACGATCTGGCACGACGAATGCCTCGGCGTGGATGCCGGTGACGAGGCCGCCGACTGGCTTTCAGCCGCGCTCGACGATCGCCTGCGCCTGGTGCGGATCGACCCGGCGCTGCCGCGTCTGGCCAACCCGGAATACGCCGGGCCCAGGCCGCAGCCCGTGAACTTCACGGACGGCTACCCGGTCCTCATGATTTCCAGCGAATCGCTCGCCGGGCTGAACCGGCGCCTGCCGGCGCCGATCCCGATGGCGCGGTTCCGGCCGAATATCGTGATCGAGGACGTCGCGGCGCACGCGGAGGACGCCATGACGCTGTTCCGCATCGGCCCGGTTGTGCTCAGGGGCGTGAAGCTCTGCACGCGCTGCCCGATCACGACGACCGACCAGCGGACCGGCGCACGCGACCCGCAGCAACAGCCGCTGCGCGCGCTCGGCAAATACCGCCACGATTATGCGCTCAAGGGCGTCACGTTCGGCCAGAACTGCACGGTCGAGGCCGGCGTCGGCGAGCGCCTCTCGGTCGGGGCCTCCGTCTCGATCGACGGCTACCAGGTGTAGCGCACGCGGTAGGTGACGGTTGCCTCGCCATCCGCGGTGATCTTCACCGGAAACTCCACCGTCCGGGCGTCCTTCCTCTCGGAAGGCACCGACTGCTCGATCAGCGTCCATTGGCTCCAACGATACATGTCCTCGCGGACGATCACGTCGACCGGCTGCGCCTTGTGGTTGCGGACCTTGATCTCGAAAGCCTCCTCCATGACGCGGCCCTTCGAGTTCAGGACGAAATCGGTCTGGCGGCGCTCGCCCACCACGTCGAACGCGGTGCCGAGCTTCACGCGCACGTCCTCGTCCTTCGGCGTGTGGCCGATCGTGTCCTCGCCGATGAATTCGAGGCTGCCGTCGGCCTTGTCCTGTTGCGAAACGCGGATGCGGCCCGCCGGCAGCGGCATGCCCATGCCGGAGGACTTGTCATTCCGGAACTTGAGCCAGACATCGACCTGCCTGTTCGACTCCGGCCCGATTTCGCGATCGATCATCGGCGAACCGTAAATACCGCCCAAGTCCCCGCCGTAGTAGACGAGCTGCTTTTTCGCCGGCACGCGCGTCGCCGTATCGAATAGCTCGATCTGCTTGGTCGAATTGTTCGGGATCGTCGCCGGCCGGCCCAGCGTGTACAGGTGGTATTCGAAGAAGGACTTTTCCTCGAACCCGGGAGGCGCCGCCGCGTCCGCTCTGGCCATCTCGAACACCTTCGCGCGCATGGCCTGCGGCACCGGCTGTGCCCGGTGCACGTCGCCCGCGATCAGCTTGAGCTTGGCATCCTGGTAACGCGCGCCCGACTGGTTCAGCAGGCTCACCCAGGCGCCCACGTCCACGAACCCCGAGTTCGCGTCGGCACCCTCGGTGAAAATCAGGTTGTAGTCGGCCCACCAGGTGATGCCGCCGGTCTGGTAGGAAACCCGCGCGGCCTGCACACCGCCCTTGCCGGACGCAACGTCCCATTCAAGCGTCGGGCGCGTGATGAGGCCGCCCGGCAATTCGCCAAAGCGCACGTTGCTCCATTCCCGCAGCGCATGGATCTGCCCGTCTCCTCCGCGGATCACGAGGCCGTCATTCGAGGAGATGAGCGTGCCTTCGATGACCTTGACGCCATTGCCGCTTTGCTGCTCGACGCTGACCGGACGGTCGATGTAGCGCGACAGCAGCTTGTCCTGGCTTACGAGGTCGAACTGGAAGTTCTGCTCGAGCACCTTCGTGCCCTCGGGATCCGAGAGCGACAGGAATTGCACGGTCGTCGGGTCGATGAGAGCCGCGACGTCCGTGAACTGGATCGTGCCGCGCCCGCGCGGGATCTGCAGGTCCCGCTCGAGCCGCACGAGCGCGAAGCCGGGCAGCTGGCTCGCCTGCGGTGTGCCCATGCCCGGCAACGGCCGGTACCATTCGGCCGGAATGCCGCCCGGCTGTGCCGAGCTGTACACGGTGAGCGCGACCTCGGGCTCGGCCGCAACCGCGGTGAACGCAAGCAGGATACCGGCCGAAAGCAGGCCGGAACGGGCAGCGGACATGCGCATGACAGGCCCTCCTTGGGCAGCGAATGCATAGAATAAACGCGGGCTCCCCCGGAGTCGGGTCAATGCACACCGAAATCTCCCCTTGGGTCGAGAAGCTGAAGCCGCATCGGGTCGCCGTCGGGACGGGAGCCGTGATCCTTACGCTGCTGGTCGCGCTCGCCTGGGTCGCGTGGCGCTGGGGCGTCGCCGAAGACCGCATGGCCCTGCTGCAGAAGCAGGCCGATGCCGGCTTCCTGCAGGCGCCTTCCTCGAACCGCACCGTGCGCATCGACCTGAAGTCGCCCGGCATGGTTTCGATCGGCGGCAACGGGTTTCCCGAACGTATCGACCTGCTGCTCAAGGCGCGCACGAAGCTGTATTCGCGCTTTAGGGTGAGCCTCCTGCGTGACGACGGGACGCTGCTCGTCCACGCCGACCAGATGGTTCGCGACTCGAACGACGACCTCCGTTTCTCGTTCAACACGTCGATGCTGCCCGACGGCACCTACCAGGTCCGCGTGGAGGGCTACGGACGCCGCGGAGCGATAGAGCCCTTCGGCAAGGCGCAATTGCGCGTGTCCTAGTGTTCCCTGAGCGTGCTGATCGGCGGGTGGTTGATCACGGACCTCGCCGCCAGCGTGCCGGCACCGCCCACGATGACCGCACCGGCTGCGAGCCCGATGATCCAGACCCAGGGGTTGATCGAATAGCTGAGGTCGAAAACCCGGGTCGCAAGCAGCCACCCGGCGAGCGTCGCCCCAATCGCCGCCAACGTACCTGACAGCATGCCGAGCGCAACGAACTCCGAGGCGACGCCGGCCAGCACCACGCGCCGGCGTGCGCCGAGGGTCCGCAGCATTGCGCTTTCGTAGCGCCGTTCGTCTCGCGTCGCCTGGATCGCGGCCAGCAGCACCGTGACGCCGGCGGCCAGGGTGAAGAGGAAGACGTACTGTACGGCGAGCGAGGCGCGGTCGATCACGTCGCGGACCTGGTCGAGGATTGCCTCGACGTCGAACACGGAAACCGAGGGGAAGCGCCGCACCAGGTCCACCAGCATTTTCCGCTGCTGGGCGTCGAGCTTGATGCTCGTGAGCCAGGTGCCCACGAGCCCATCAAGCGTGCCGGGGGAGAACACGAGGAAGAAATTCGGCCGGAAACTGTCCCACTGCACCTCGCGCACGCTTGCGACCTCCGCCTCGATGGGCTCCCCCGCCACGTCGAAACTCAGCCGGTCGCCCAGTTCGAGCCCGAGCTCTTCCTGGTATTCCGTCGTAATCGACACCAGGGCCTTGCCGCGATCCGCCTCGGTCCACCAGCGGCCCGAGACAATCTTGTTGTCCACTTGCGGCATCTCGGCCCAGGACAGGTTCTGCTCCCTCTCGACAAAGTCCCGGCCTCGGTCCGTTGCCGTCTTGAGGTCCTCGATCGGCCGGCCGTTGATGGCTGTCATACGCGCCCGGATCACCGGAAAGAGCCGTGGCGGCGGCAGCCCGCGCCCCTCGATGAAACGCGCGAAAGCCCGCATCTCGGACATCGGGATGTTAATCATGAAGAAATTGGGCGTATCGGCGGGCAGGCTTGCGCGCCATTCCTCGAGCAGGTCATTTCGCACGACCGCCAGCAGCAGGAGCACCATGAGCCCGAGGCCGAAGGCGACCACCTGGACGACGCTCTCGCGACCGCGCCGCGCGAGGTTGGCGACGCCGTAGCGCCAGGCGACACCGACGGCGCCGCGCAGCCGGCCCGCGAGGCGCACGAGCAGGAATCCCGCCCCGTAGAGGACGGCGAGGGTCGCCGCGATGCCTGCGGCCACGTAGCCGACGAGCTTCGCGTCCTGCACCAGCCAGAACAGCAAGCCGAAGATCGCCGCAACCGCGAGCCCGATCGATACCGAATAGCGCAGCGGCGGCGGCTCGAGGTTGCGGCGCAGCACGCGTGCGGGCGGCACCCGCTTCAGCTGCAGCATCGGCGGCAGGGCGAACCCGACCAGGACCGCGAGCGCCGTCGCGCCGCCCAGGATGGCAGGTTCCAGCGTCGGCGGGGGCAGGTCGGAACGCACCAGGTCGCCGAGCAGCCGTGTCAGCAGTTCCTGCGCAAGGTAGCCGAGACCACTGCCGGCGAGAGCCGCGACCAGGGCAACCATCGCGAGCTCGATGACGGTCACCTGCAGCACGAGGCGCTGCGGCGCGCCCATGCATTTCATCAGCGCGACGTTATCCAGGTGGCGCTGCGTGTAGCGGCGCGCCGCCATCGCAACCGCAACCGCGGCCAGCAAGACGGTGATCATCGCGGAGAGATTGAGGAAGCGTCCCGCGCGCCGAGTCGAAGACTGGATCTGCGGGCTCTCCTCGGAAACGTCGACCAGCCGCTCGCCCTTGCCCTTCCGGTCCTCGAGCAGGGGCCTGAAATCGCGGATGTCGGACGGTGGGCCTGCGAAGAGAAGCGCATATGTGACGCGGCTGCCCGGCTCGAGAAGTTCGGTCGCGGGAAGATCCGCGAGCGGGATCAGGAGCGACGGCGCGAGGTCGACAAACGCCGAGCCCTGGTCCGGGCGGTAGTCCAGGACCCGTGAGACCGTGAAGCCGGCGGCACCGATGCTTACGCGGTCGCCTACGACTGCGCCGAGTCGCGCGAGCAGGCGCGAGTCGAGCCAGACTTCGCCACGGCCGGGAAGCCCGTCGGTCTCGCGCGCCGGCTCGAATGGTGCGTCCGATATCTTGATTCGCCCGCGCAGCGGATAGCCCGGCCCGACGGCGCGAACGGCGGCCAGCGCGGAGTCGGCGCCGAAATACACGACGCTTGGAAAGGTGACCGTCCGCGCCGTCGCGATCCCATGCTGTGCCGCAAGCGCGTCATAGTCCGCCGATATCTGATCCGCGGAGCGCAGGCGGAGGTCCGCCGCGAGCACCTCGGCCGCCCGCAGGTCCACGGCCTGGCCGATTCGGTCGGTGAAAAAGCCGACGCCGGTCAGGGCGGTGACCGCGACCAGCAGCGCGGCGAGCAGGACGGCCAGCTCGCCGGAGCGCCAGTCGCGCAGCAAGGCGAGCAGTGCAAAGCGCAATGCCCTCATCAGTTCACCATCCGGCCGGCATCCAGCTCGATCACGCGACCGCAGCGACCGGCGATTGCCCGGTCGTGGGTCACGAGCACGAGCGTCGTGCCGTTCGCGGCGTTGAGGTCGAACAGCAGCTCGATCACGCGCGCTCCCGTCGCCGTATCGAGGTTACCCGTCGGCTCGTCGGCGAAAAGCACGGATGGCCGGGTGACGAAGGCCCGGGCAATGGCGACGCGCTGTTGTTCGCCGCCGGAGAGCTGGCGCGGATAGTGCCCGAGGCGCGGCCCGAGTCCGACCTGCTGAAGCACGGCGCGTGCAGCGACTCGCGCATCGGCGCGGCCCGCGAGCTCGAGCGGCAGCATCACGTTCTCGTGCGCGGTCAGCGACGGCACGAGGTGGAAGGACTGGAACACGAAGCCGACGTGACGGGCACGGGCTGCCGCGCGGCCATCCTCATCCAGCGCGGACAACTCGATTCCCTCGAGCCAGACTGCGCCGGAGCTCGGCTCATCGAGGCCCGCCAGCAACGCAAGCAGCGTCGACTTGCCGGCCCCGGAAGCGCCGACGATCGCGACCGTCTCGCCGGCCGCGACCTCCAGGCTCACGTCGTCCAGGATGGTCAGCAATCCCTCGGGACTGGTAACCTGCTTGCACAAACTCCGGGCTTCGAGAACGGTCTTCCTGTCCATGCGCCTCGTTCGAATCCTGCTGCTGTGCCTCATCGCCGTGGCCGCTCCGGCGCAGCCTGCCGAACCGCCAGTGATACTCGTCGTGGGCGATTCGCTGTCCGCCGGCTACGGGCTCGCGCCCGGGCAGGGCTGGGTCGCCCTGTTGCAACAGCGATTGAAAAAAGAAGGGTACGGTCACCGCGTCGTCAATGCCAGCGTCAGCGGCGAGACGACCGACGGTGGCGTGGCGAGGCTTGATCGCGCGCTCGCGACGCATAAGCCCGGGATCGTGATCATCGAGCTCGGAGGCAACGACGGGTTGCGCGGCCTGCCGGTCCCGCGCGTGCAGGCAAATCTCGGGCTGCTCATCAGCAAGAGCCGCGCGGCGGGCGCCGAGGTGCTGCTGCTCGAAGTGCGCATGCCCACCAACTACGGGCCGCAGTACAGCAATTCCTTCCAGCAGATCTACCGTGACCTGCAGACCCGATACAAGATCGGCGTGGCAGCACTCATGGATCCGGCGCTCGCACTCGATCTCGCCTACTTCCAGGCGGATGGCATTCACCCGAACGCAAAGGCGCAGCCGCTCCTGCTCGACAACGTCTGGCCGCAGCTCAGCCCGCTCTTGCGCCGCTAGTCAAAGGCGCGTCAAATCGCGACGATTGCCGGGCCGCAGGTGTCGGCGCCATTTTGCGTTGCAGCAATGAATGATCCGACCCCGGCGGCGCAAAAGACCTGGCTCCGCGACTACCCGCCCGGCGTGCCCGCGGAAATCGATCCGGATTCAATTCTCTCGCTGAAGCAGATGTACGAGGACGCCTGCCGCCAGCATGCGGGCTCGATCGCGTACACCAACATGGGCCGCCGCCTCACGTTCGCGGAAGTCGAAGATAAGTCGCGCCGCTTCGGAGCCTGGCTCCAGAAAGGCGCGGGTCTCGGCAAGGGCGACCGCGTCGCCTTGATGATGCCGAACATCCTGCAATACCCGATCGCCATCATCGGCGCGCACCGCGCCGGCTGCACGATTGTCAACGTCAATCCACTCTACACGGCACGCGAACTCGGGCACCAGCTCAGGGACTCCGGCGCGACCGTGATCGTCATCTTCGAAAACGCGGCGGCGGCGCTTCAGCAGGTGCTCGGGGAAACGTCGGTCAGGCACGTCGTGCTGACCGGCATCGGCGACCAGCTTGGCTTCCCGAAGGGCCTGATCGCCAATTTCGTGATCCGGCAGGTCAAGAAAATGGTGCCGGCCTACTCGCTGCCCGGCGCACTCGGCTTCAACGACGTTCTTGCCCGCGGCGCCGCACTGGCGCTCGAGCCGGTCGATGTGCGGGGCGAGGACATCGCCTTCCTACAGTACACGGGCGGCACGACGGGCGTCTCGAAAGGAGCGGTACTGACGCACCGGAACATGGTGGCGAACACGCTGCAGGTGATCGCCTTCATGCCGGAACTCGCGGAATTCGAAAACCCGACCGTCATCACCGCGCTTCCGCTGTATCACATCTTCGCGCTCACAACCAACATGCTGGTGTTCACGCGAGTCGGCGGCAACAACGTCCTGATCACCAATCCACGCGACATGCCGGGCTTCGTCAAGGAGCTGTCGCAGGTGAAGTTCACCTTCATCACCGGCGTCAATACGCTGTTCAACGCGCTCCTCAATACGCCCGGTTTCGACCGCGTCGACTTCAGCTCGCTAAAGGTCGCGCTCGGCGGCGGCATGGCCGTGCAGGCGGCCGTGTCGGAGCGATGGCGCAAGGTCACCGGCCGGCACATCTGCCAGGGCTGGGGGCTCACCGAGTCCTCGCCCGTCGGCACGGCGAACCTGCCGCGCACGGTCGAATTCACCGGATCGATCGGCTACCCGATTCCCTCCACTGAGATCTCCATCCGCGACGACGACGGCAACCCGCTGCCCGTCGGGTCGATCGGCGAAATCTGCCTGCGCGGCCCGCAGGTCATGCGCGGCTACTGGAACCGCCCCGACGAGACGGCGAAGGTCATGCTGCCGGGCGGATGGCTGCGCACTGGCGACATCGGCCGCATGGACGACCGTGGGCGCACCTTCATCGAGGACCGCAAGAAGGACATGATCCTGGTATCGGGATTCAACGTGTACCCGAACGAAGTCGAGGGCGTGGTCGCACAGATGCCGGGCGTGCTCGAAGTCGCGGCTGTCGCCCAGTCAGACGAGAAATCGGGCGAGGTCGTGGCACTCTTCATCGTGCGCAAGGACCCGGCGCTCACGTCGGAACAGGTAACCGAGTTCTGCAAGCGCGAACTGACGGCTTACAAAGTGCCGAAATTCGTGTACTTCCGCGACGACCTGCCGAAGACCAACGTCGGGAAAATCCTGCGCCGCACGCTGCGCGACGAGCTCCGCCTGCGATAAAGACGATGAAGGGGACGCACCCCTTCATATTCGCGAAGGGGCGCGTCCCCTTCGATCTAGCGGTGATAGGCGGGCGAAAGCTCGTGGACGGCGGCGATCATTGCGCTCACATGGTCGGGGTTCACGCCGGGCTGTATGCCGTGCCCGAGATTGAAGACGTGCCCCGGGCCGGGCCCATAACCCTCGAGGACTCGGGCAACTTCGGCGCGGATCGCCACGGGCGACGCGAACAGCACGCCCGGGTCCAGATTGCCCTGCAGCGCAACTCGACTGAAAACCGCACGCCGCGCCCCCGCAATTTCGGTCATCCAGTCGATGCCGAGTGCATCCGCGCCAGACATTGACATGCGCTCGAGCCAGGCGCCGCCACCCTTGGTGAACAGGATTACGGGAACCTTCCGGCCCTCGCGCTCGCGGACAAGGTCCGCGACGACGCGTTCCATGTAGGCGAGCGAGAACTCGTAGTAAGCGGGTGTCGCGAGAATCCCGCCCCAGGTGTCGAAGACCATCACGGCCTGCGCGCCCGAGGCGATCTGCGCGTTGAGGTAATCAATCGTCGCGCGCGCGAGCTTCGCGAGGAGACGATGCAGCGCTCCCGGATCGCCGTAGACGAGGGCCTTCGACCTCGGAAAGTCACGGCTTCCCGCACCCTCGATCATGTACGTTGCCACGGTCCAGGGCGAGCCGGCAAAGCCGATGAGCGGCACGCGGCCGGCCAGCTCGCGGCGGATAAGCGCCACCGCGTCCATCACGTACCGAAGTTCGCGCCCGACGTCGGGTACGGGCAGCGCATCGATCTCGGCGGCGCTGCGCACCGGCCGCTCGATGCGCGGCCCCTCGCCCTCCTCGAAGGCGAGTCCGACGCCCATCGCCTTGGGGATCATCAGGATGTCCGAGAACAGGATGGCGGCATCGAGCGGATACCGTGCGAGCGGCTGCAGCGTCACCTCGCAGGCGAGTTCCGGGTTCGTCGCGAGGCCGAGGAAACTGCCGGCCTTCGCGCGCGTGACCCGGTATTCCGGCAGGTAGCGGCCGGCCTGCCGCATGATCCACACCGGGGTCCGGTCGACCGGCTCGCGCGCGAGCGCGCGCAGGAGCCGGTCGTTCGCAAGGCCGCTCATCAGGCCGGGAACATCCCGGCGATCGTCGTCTGGATCGCCTCGGCCGCGAGACGCGGGTCGGCGGCGTCACGGATCGGGCGGCCGACGACGATGTAATCGGCGCCGTTCGTGAATGCCTCGGCGACGCCCACGATGCGCTTCTGGTCATCCACCGGCCGGTTCTCGACAGGTCGAATGCCCGGCGTCACCAAGATCAGCCGGTCGTCGACGCCCGCGCGCAGCAGCCTGGCTTCGAGTCCCGAGGACACGACGCCGACACAACCCGCGGCCAGCGCGCGACGCGCGCGCGAAAGCACCAGGGCCTCGACGTCGCACTGGAACCCGAGGTCATCGAGATCGCCGCGGTCAAGGCTCGTCAGCACGGTAACCGCGAGGATGCCGATCCCGTCCGCGGCCTCCACCGCCGCCTCCATGATCGCCTGGTTGCCGTGCACGGTTGCGAAGGTCACGCCGCGGTTGCGCAGGTTTCTCACCGCGCCCGCTACCGTCGCGGGGACATCGAAGAGTTTGAGGTCGAGAAAGATGCGCTTGCCTCGGCCGACCAGCCAGTCGAGCAACTCGAAAGCACCACCCGACGTGAACAGCTCGAGCCCCAGCTTGTAGAAGGCTATGGAATCGCCGAGCGTGTCCGCGAGCCTGCGCGCGGCATCCGGCGTCGGCACGTCCATCGCGAAAATCAGGCGCTCATGCACCGGTACGGCGGCTCGAGTCACTCGGTCAGTCCTCCCGGTAGGAACTCATGCTAGCAGCCTCGCATGCTCCTGGAAGGCGTAGCGATCGGTCATGCCGGCGATGTAATCGGCGACCGCGCGGGCGCGACCGGAGATGCCGGCTTGCGCCTCCATTGCGAGCGCCGCGGCACGATGCTCCGGCGGCATTCGGGTGACGTCGGCCATGTAGCCGTGGAACAGGCCCTCCAGCGCCTTGCCCGCGCCTGTGCGTGTCCCCTGCATGCGCTCGTGACGGTAGAGCTTGTTGCGCAGGAATTTCTTTATCTGGTGATGATCCCGCTCCCGGGCCTCCGAGAAGCCGATCAACGGGCCCGGGTGTGTGCGCACGGCGTCGATGTCCGCGGGCGCGGCGGCGGCCAGGCGCCGCGCCGATTCCTCGATCAGGTCGCTGACGACTTCGTTGATCATCCGCCGGATCACCTCGTGCACCAGCCTTCGGCCAGGCAGTTCGCCATAGCGCGCAAGGACTGCGTCATAGTGGCGCGCGAACAGGCCGACTGCCCGCAGTTCTTCCACCGTCACGAGTCCCGAACGCAGGCCGTCGTCGACGTCGTGGTTGTTGTAGGCGATCGCGTCCGCAAGGTCCGCGATCTGGGCCTCGAGGCCGGGCTGCCTACGTTCGATGAAGCGGCGCCCGAGTTCGCCGAGCGTGTGCGCGTTCGCGAGCGAGCAGTGCTTGAGGATTCCCTCGCGCGTCTCGAAGCAGAGATTGAGCCCCGGGAATTCGGCGTAGCGTTCCTCGAGCTCGTCCACGACGCGCAGCGACTGCAGGTTGTGCTCGAAGCCTCCGTACTCGCGCATGCAATCATTCAGCACGTCCTGTCCGGCATGGCCGAAGGGCGTGTGTCCGAGGTCATGCGCGAGGCAGATCGCCTCGGTCAGCGGCTCGGAGAGCGCGAGTGCGATCGCAACCGAACGGCCGATCTGCGCGACCTCGATCGAATGGGTGAGCCGAGTCCGGTACATGTCGCCTTCGTGGTTGATGAAAACCTGGGTCTTGTAGAGCAGGCGGCGAAAGGCATTCGAATGGATGATGCGGTCGCGGTCGCGCTGGAACTCGCCACGGTAGTCGGCGGGCGGCTCGGGATGGCGCCGGCCGCGTGAGGTCCGCTCGAGGGCAGCGTACGGCGCGAGCGCGGAATCCGGATCGCGGCCTTTTCTCATGCGCCGGCCCGTTCTTCCAGCAGCGTTTCGAGCGCCTGCCGCGGGTAGTCGGAGGTAACCACCGCCATGCCGATGCCGTCGAGCAGCACGAGCCGGAGCTTCCCTCCCTTGACCTTCTTGTCCATGCTCATGAGGTCCAGCATGCGTGCGCGGCCGAGGCGCGGCGGATCGACCGGCAGGCCCGCAGCGGCAAGCAACTCCCGGATCCGTCGCGCATCTTCGCCCGGCAGCCGCCCGGTGCGCGCCGAAAGCTCGGCCGCGAGCACGAGACCCGCGGCGACTGCTTCGCCGTGCAACACCTGCCCGAAGCCCGCCCCCGCCTCGATCGCGTGGCCGAAAGTGTGGCCGAGGTTCAGGAGCGCGCGCCGGCCCTGCTCGCGCTCATCCGAGGCGACGATCCCGGCCTTGATTTCGCAGGCGCGGCGAATCGCCTCCTCAAGCGCGGCCGCGTCGTGCGATAGGACTCTCGCCAGGTTCGCCTCGAGCCAGATGAAAAACCCCGCATCGCCGACCAGGGCGGCCTTCACGATTTCAGTCAGCCCGGCGCGCAGCTGCCGGTCGGGCAGGGTCGAGAGCGTGTCGGTATCCGTAATGACGGCCGCGGGCTGGTGGAATGCGCCGATCAGGTTCTTGCCGCCCGGGTGATTGACGCCGGTCTTTCCGCCGACCGAAGAATCCACCTGGGCGAGCAGCGTGGTCGGCAGCTGTACGATCGCGATGCCGCGCTGGTAGGAGGCGGCCGCGAAGCCCGCGATATCGCCGACCACGCCGCCGCCCAGCGCGAGCACCATGCCGTCCCGGTTGAGCCGCGCGGCAACCAGTGCATCGATGATGATCGCGACGTTGCCGAGCGTCTTCTGCGCCTCGCCGCCGGGCAGGATGCAGGTCTCGAACGCGCGGCCGGCGAGCCCCCGTTCCAGGGCCGGCATCCAGAGCGGCCCCACGACCTCGTCGGTCACGACGAGGAGCTTCGCCGCGCCGGCATGTTCCGCGATCAGTTCCGGCCGGCCGAGCAATCCGGGCCCGATCAGGATCGGGTAGGCGCGCTTGCCGAGCTTGACGTCGAGCCGTTGCATCGTCAGCCGTGCCCGAGCGCGCGCACGATCGCGCCGGCGACCGCTGCGGGGGCGCGGTCGTCGGTCCGGATGGTGATTGCGGCAATCGCGCGGTAAAGCGGTTCGCGCGCGGCGGCGAGCTCCTCGAGCCGGGCCCGGCGATCGGGCGCGGCAAGCAGCGGCCGGTTGCGGCTGCGCCGCGTGCGTGCGAGCTGCTGCTCGATGGTCGTGTCCAGGAAAATCACCGTGCCTCGCGCGGCCAGCCGTTCCCGGTTCTCGGGCAACAGGACCGCGCCGCCGCCGGTCGCGAGCACGATGGCCTCGGATTTCGTGAGTGAGTCGATCACGTCGCGCTCGCGGATCCGGAAGCCCTCTTCCCCTTCCCGCTCGAAAATGTAGGCGATGTCGACGCCGGTGCGCGACTCGATCTCGGCGTCGCTATCCGCGAACGGCAGACCCAGGCGGCCGGCGAGCGCCCGCCCGACCGCGGTCTTGCCGGAGCCCATCGGACCCACGAGGAACACGCTGCGCATCGTCAAGAGGGGACAGCCACTCTAAAAGGGGACGGTCCCCTTTAGCCTACAACTTCTCGGGCTGGCGTTTGGCCCTGGCGGCCAAAGGGGACCGTCCCCTTTTAGAGTGGCTGTCCCCGTCAAAAAAACGGCCGCCCGGAGGCGGCCGTGTGACTGTGCTTGGAACCGGTACCGGACGCAAGCCGGGCCCGCCGCGGTCAATCGATCGCGGAACCCTCGCGCAGGATCTTCGGTGTCACGAAGATCAGCAGTTCATCGCGATTGTTGATCTTGCCCGTAGACTTGAACAGGTGGCCAAGGATCGGCACATCGCCGAGGCCGGGCACCTTCTTGACCGAATCGCGGCGCTCCGTCTCCATGATGCCGCCGAGCACGACCGTCTGGCCGTCCTTGACGAGTACCTGGGTCTGGATATTGCGCGTATCGATCGAGGGCACGAAGCCGCCGGTCGCACTCGGCACGAGCTGGCCGACGCTGTCCTTGGTAACGGACAGGTCGAGGATCACGCGGTCGTCCGGCGTGATCTGCGGCGTGACCTTGAGCGACAGCACCGCCTTCTTGAACTGGGTCGTCGTAGCGCCCGAGGAGGCCGACTCCTGGTACGGGATCTCGACGCCCTGCTCGATGACCGCCTCGCGCTGGTTCGCCGTGATGACCCGCGGCGTCGACTTGATCTCGCCGCGGCCCTCATTCTGGGCGGCCGACAGTTCGAGGTCGATGAGGAAGTCATCGAAGTCGAGGATGGACAAGGCGATGCGGCCCGCCGGGTTCACGACCGGCATATTCACGTTATAGCGGTCGAACGTCGGGCCGAACGGCACCTGGACCGGGAACGGCTGGCCGGTGCTTGCCAGGTTGTCGACTGCCGAACCCATGATCGTGTCGGTTGCCGTCGCGCTGCCGCTGACCGCCATCAGGTCCTTGATGTCATCCGAGACCCGCGTGAAGCCCGCGCGGACGCCGAGGTCGCGACTGAAGTCGTCCGACACGATCACGATCCGCGACTCGATCAACACTTGGCGGACCGGGATGTCGAGCGTCGCGACCATGGAACGGATCGCCGAGAGGTTGTCGGAGGTGTCCTGGACGAGCAGCGTATTGGTGCGCTCGTCGACCGTGACGTTGCCGCGCTCGGACAGCATCGAGCCGCCGCCCGTGGATTTCACGAGGCGGGCGATTTCCGACGCCTTGGCGTAGTTGACCGTCAGGAACTCGGTGCGCAACGGCGCCAGGTCCTGGATGTCCTTCTGCGCCTCGAGCTGCGCCTTCTCCTGGGCGGCGAGCTCGGCCTGCGGCGCGACCAGGATCACGTTGTCCTTGCGGCGCATGTCGAGGCCCTTGGTCCTAAGGACGATGTCGAGCGCCTGGTCCCAGGGCACATTCTGGAGCCTGAGCGTCACGCGGCCCTTGACCGAATCCGACACCACGATGTTCTGTCCGCTGGTATCGGCCAGGAGCTGCAGCAGCGGCCGGACGTCGATGTCCTGGAAGTTAAGCGTCAGGCGCTCGCCCGTGTAGACCTTTTCCTTGTCTGTAACCGCGGCCGTTACCCGCGGGCGCTGGCGGACCTCGACCACGTACTGGTTGTCGGCCTGGTAGGCCAGCTGCTCGAAGTCGCCGCTCGCCGTCACGACGAGGCGTACACCATTGCCGAAGCGCGTCGCATCGAACATCGTCACGGGCGTCGCGAAATCGACGACATCGTAACGTTTCATGAGGTCATCGCTGAGCGTGGCGCCGGTGAAGTCGACGATCACGCGGTTGCCTTCCTGCTTCAGGCTCGCGGGCGTCGCGGGATCAGAGAGCTGGACCACGACGCGGCCGGCGCCCTCCGGCGAGCGCCGGAAATCCACGCCCGTAATGGCGCGCGGCCCGGCCGAAGCCACGGCGCCGGAAGCCGGTGCCTCTGCGGAGGCAGCTGCCTGCCCGCCCGCTGCGGCGGCGCCGAGCGTCACGAGTACGCTGTCGCCCTCGGCGACCGCTGTGTAGGGCATGAGCGAATCGAGGTTGAACACGACGCGGGTGCGTCCAGAGGCCTCGGCCGCAACGATCGTGTCGACGCCGCCGGCGCCGACGTCGATGCGCCGGTTATCGAGCGCAAGCCCGACGTCTGGCAAGTCGATCGACAGCCGCGCCGGGCGATCGATCGTGAAGGTCAGCGGCTGGGGTGCCGTGCCGTCCGTGCGAAGCCTGACCTGCAGGGTGGAACCCTGCATCGGCAGCACCTCGACCGCGGTCAGCCGGGCCGCGCCCTGCGCTTGGGCGAGCTGTGCCCACGCAACGGCCAGGACGACCATTGCGCCGCCAAGCCACCGCACGAAGCCGCGTGCCGTGTCCATGTTCCACACCGTTGTCCGGTTGTTGCCAGCCATCAGACTTTCTCCCAGAAATCAGTCGGCAAGGGCCAGCGCCGCGGGGCGCTCGAGGTAACCACCAAGTCCATCAGGAACGATTTCGACCAGAGTTATCTTCGCGTCGCTGACGGACATCACGCGGCCATCATTCTGGCCGAGGTGATTGCCCGGCAGCACGCGGTGAATCAGCCCGTCCTTGGTCTGGACCAGGCCGTAATTCCCTGCGCCGAGACGGAGCGTACCAACCATCTTCAGCGTGTCGAGCGGGAACTGCTCGAGGTATTCGCGCGGGCGCTGCTGGTCAGGCCGCGGCCCGGTCGGGTTCTCGCCGGCGAGGCTCTGCAGGAACGGCGAGCGGCGGTCCGCCATCTCGTACTCGTGGCTCACGTAGGGTCGTACTTCCGGCAGCGGCTGGATGCGGCCGCCCGGACGCTCCTTCGCTTTCGCAATGTCGGCACGCATGTCGTCGAGGCCGTCGCCGCAGCCGGCGAGCGCGAGCGTCGCGGCAATGCCGGCCAGGGCGAGTATCTTGCGCATGGGTTCCTGGCTCATGTCTTCTTTTCCTGTTCACGCTCGCGCCGGGTCTTGCCGCCCTTCTTGCCCTTGGTCGCCTTCTCGTCGGCGGCAGACTGCGCGGTCTCGTCCTCGTCGAGGTAACGGTAGGTCTTGGCGGTCAGGTTGAGCGTCAGCTCGTCCGTCGGCGCCGGCGCGCCGCGGCGCGAGGAGGTGCCGCGCGTGTTGCCGCGCGTGATCTCGATGTCGTGCAGCGTCACGATGCGCGGGAGCGCCGCGATCCCGGACACGAACTGGCCGAACTCGTGGTAGCCGCCCGTGAGCTGGATCTTGATCGGGAGCTCCGCGTAGAAATCCATCTTGGTTTCGCTGCCAGGCTGGAACAGGCGCTCCTGCAGTCCCGCCGCCAGGCCGGTCTGCGAAATGTCCACGAGCAGCGACGGCACCTCGGTCTTGCCCGGCAACTGCCGGAGCATCGCGCCGAAGGTACGCTCGATCTCGGCGAGTTGCTGGCGATAGGCCTCGAGGTTCGCGGCCTTGCGCTGCTTCTCGTCGAAGGTGGCCCACAGGCTCTGCTGCTCCGCGCGCGCCTTGAGCAACTCGGGCCGGTTGCCGTTGTCGCTCCAAACGAACCACCAGACCAGCAGCGCCGTCGTGATCACGAGCACGATCAGCACGCCGAGGGCGCGGAACAGGAACGGCCAGCGGCCGATATCCTTGAAATCGAGCTGCTGCAGCTGTTCGATGAAGTTCATCGGCCTGCCTCCGAAACGCGCGTCTTGCGTTTCTCGGGCGTCGCCGCTTCGTCGGCCGGCGCGCGCTGCGACGCGAACAGAGTGAACTGGGCGCCGGGGCTGGCGTTCGACCCGGTCTGGATGACCTTGAGCTCGGGCGACGTCAGCGACTCGGAGGCGTCAATGTTGCGCATGAACGCCGAAACGCGGGTGCTCGACTGCGCCACGCCGTTGAACTCGATCTTTCGGCCGCTCTGCTTGACCGAAGTCAGGTAAACGCCCTCGGGCAAGGTCGAGACGATCTGGTCAAACAGCTTGACGACCTCCGGCCGGCTGGCCTGGAGCCTGTCAATGACCTCCATGCGCGAAATCATCCGTGCCTTCTGGTCCTCGAGCGCGAGGATCTGCTCGATCGACTTGTCGAGCTCGGCGATCTCGGACTTCAGGAGCTCGTTGCGGCGGTTCTGCGCATCGATCATCGAGCTCACCGTCAGGTGCGTGAGCAACGTGATGAGCGCCGCGAGGCCCACCGCCGCGCCGAGCCCGATGAGGAATTCCTTCCGACGCCGCTGGCGGAGCTCTTGCCGCCAGGGCAACAGGTTAATACTTGGCATCTTCGTCAAAACTCCGCAGTGCCAGACCACACGCGAGCAGCAACGCCGTTGCGTCCCGCGTCACTCCCAATGCCTTGGCCTTCGAGGAAATCTTCATCTGCCCGAGCGGATCCCCGCGCTCGGCCGGGATTCCCACGCGGCTCGCAATCACGTCGGCGACTCCCGGGATGTTGGCGCAACCGCCGCAGATCAGGATCTGCTCCGGCTGGCTGCGGCCGCTGCCGGACGCCAGGTAGAACTGGAGCGAGCGGCTGACCTGCTGGGTCATGTCGTCGATGAACGGGTCGAGCACCTCGGGCTGGTAGTTCGAGGGCAGTCCGCCCTCCTTCTTGGCGCGGCCGGCTTCCTCCATCGAGAGGCCGTAGGTGCGCATGATCTCCTCGGTCAGCTGCTGGCCGCCGAAGGCGAAGTCGCGGGTGTACACAACGACCAGGTTCTTGAGCACGCTGAAGGTCGTCGTGCTGGCGCCAAAGTCGACGACGGCAATCGTGCGGTCCATGCCGCCATCGGGCATCTGGTGCGTGAGTAGCTTGCAGGCGTTCTCGAGCGCGAATGCCTCGACGTCCACGAGCTTGGCGACGAGGCCCGATGCGTTGACCGCCGCGACACGCTGCTCGACGTTCTCGGAACGCGAAGCGACTAGGAGCACTTCGCGCATGTCCGGGTCCTTCTCCGAAGGGCCGAGCACCTGGAAGTCGTAGCTGACTTCCTCCATCGGGAAGGGGATGTACTGGTCGGCCTGCATTTCGATCTGCTGTTCGAGATCGGCGTCCGAGAGGTTCCGCGGCATCTGCACGGCCTTCGTGATTGCCGCGTCGCCCGAGATCGCGACCGCACACTCCTTGGAGCGGACGCCCGAGCGCTTGACCGCCCGGCGGATGGCGTCGCCGACCGCCGCCGCGTCGACGATGGCCTTTTCATTGATGGCATTGTGCGGGGTCGGCTCGGCAGCGTAGGCCTCGACCCGGTATTGCCCGCCCGACTGCGAGAGCTCGATCAGCTTGATCGACGAGGTTGTGATGTCCAACCCGATCAGCGGCGTGTACCGCGGTCCCAGCGAGATTTTGGGCAGCTTGAGCACAGAAATTTCCTTTTCAGGTCAGGCTATTACGCGGCCATTCGCCATTCTGGGTCAAGTTAGCGTTCAACTATATAGCAAGCAACTGTTAAATTGAACGTGACCCGACTCGCAATTCACTCGCAATCAGACCCCCCAGGCGTGGGTCAACGGGCCCAACCGGGGGGTTCGCCCCCGGCCCTGGCCGCTGGATCCGGCCTTTCGCGCCCACAGGCCTCCGGTACCGGATCCGCGCTCGATGCTGCACTCGAACGGATGGCCGCACCGTGTCTCCCGTCACGGTCCCAGAGTCGCACAGAGGCGACCCGGCCCCCGGCAGTTCCGGACATTACTATGCATAATCGGATCCGGTGATTACGCGCCTGGAAAGGCGGCTGCGCATTGCGGCCACCGTCATCGTCCTGATCGCGAGCCTGTTCGGGCTCGCATTCCTCGCGACCTACTACTACCTGAAGCCGACGCTTCCGGATGTCGCGGTCCTGCGCGACGTGCACCTGCAGGTCCCGCTGCGGGTCTTCAGTCGCGACGGCAAGCTGCTCGCGCAGATCGGCGAGCAGCGCCGCGTCCCGGTGACCTGGGCCCAGATCCCGCCGGTCGTCGTCCAGGCCGTGCTGGCCGCGGAGGATGACCGCTTCTTCGAGCACCCGGGTGTCGACTGGCAGGGCATCCTGCGCGCGATGATCGTCACCGCGACGACCATGCAAGTCTCGCAGGGCGGCAGCACGCTGACCCAGCAGCTGGTCCGGACAACACTGATCACCAAGGAGAAACAGCTCCGTCGCAAGCTTCGCGAGATCTTCCTGGCGCTCTCGCTCGAGAATGAGCTCAGCAAGCAGGAAATCTTCACGCTGTTCGTGAACACGCAGTTTCTCGGGCAGCGTTCCTACGGCTTCGCCGCTGCGTCCGAAACCTACTTCGGCAAGCCACTCGGCGAGGTCGACGCGAGCGAGGCGGCGCTGCTTGCAGGCATCCTCCAGGCGCCGTCGCGCCTCAATCCGGTCGCGAGCGTCGAGCATGCGACGGAACGCCGGGCCTACGTGCTCCGCCGCATGCGCGAGCTCGGCTACCTCGACGACAAGGCCTGGCAGGCCGCGATGGACAAGCCCGTGGCGCGGGGGATTCATGGCCCGCGGGTTCAGGTCGATGCGCCCTATGTCGGCGAGATGGTGCGCCAGGCCCTCTTCGAAAAGTTCGGCGATCACATCTATTCCGGGGGCTACCAGGTCATCACGACCGTGGACAGCCGGCTGCAGCGCGCCGCGGACGTGGCACTCCGGAGCGCCGTTCTCGAGTACGACCGTCGCCATGGCTGGCGAGGCGCGGCCGGCCACGTCAATGTCACGACGCAGGACGACTCCGCGCTCGCCGCCGTCATCGAGGACCGGCCCGTGGTCGGCGGGCTGATCCCGGCGATCGTCATCTGGACCGGCGCCGACGAGGCGACGGTCGTGGCGCGCAGCGGCATGCGCTACCGGCTGGGCATGGAGGGCATCCGCTGGGCGCGGACCGGGGACGTAACGCCCAAGTCGCCGCGCGACGTGCTGAAGATCGGCGACATCGTCTACGTCCTGCCGGCAGGCGAAGGCCAGGCGCTCCTCGTGCAGCTGCCCGAGGTCCAGGGGGCAATCGTCGCGCTCGATCCGCACGACGGCGCGATCGTCGCGCTGTCGGGCGGCTTCGATTACGACGTCTCGAAGTTCAACCGCGTGGTGCAGGCCCGCCGCCAGCCCGGATCCTCCTTCAAGCCCTTCATCTATTCCGCCGCGCTCGAGGCGGGACTGACGCCCGCGACCGTCATGCTCGACGCTCCGGTCGTCTACGAAGCGCCGGACGCCGAGGTCGGCATCGGACAAGGCAAGGATGCGGTAGAGGGGGCTGAGCCCGAACAGGAAGACTGGCGGCCGGTCAACGATTCGCGCCGTTTCTACGGGCCGACGCGCCTTCGCGACGCGCTCGCGCGTTCGCGCAACCTAGTCACGATCCGCGTCATGCGCCAGATCGGCGTCGGTTACACGCGCGACTACGTGCAGCGATTCGGCCTGCCGAAGGAGCATATTCCCGCGGACCTCACGGCAGCGCTCGGCACGGCCCAGCTGACGCCACTCGAGATGGCGGATGGTTTCGCGGTGTTCGCGAACGGCGGCTCGCTGGTGAAACCGCACGTGATCGACCGGATTGTCGCGGCGGACGGCAGCGTGGTCGAACAGACGAATGCGGCGACAGCCTGCGTCGACTGCGCGACGGCGACACCCGCATTCGCGGGCGCCCCGCCGGCTTTCGTGCCGGGCGACGGCGCGACCGGCATCCTGCGCGCCGCGGATGTCGGAGGCAGCCTGCCCCTGCCGGATCCCGCGGCGACCGCACCGCGCGTCATCTCCGAGGCGAATGCCTGGATCATGACCGACATGCTGCGCGACGTGATCCGCCGCGGCACTGCCCAGCGGGCCCGCGCGCTCGGGCGTGGCGACATCGCCGGAAAGACCGGCACGACCAACGACGGCCGTGACGCCTGGTTCTCGGGCTTTAACCCGGACCTCGTCGCAACCGCCTGGGTCGGCTTCGACCAGGAACGGCCGCTGGGCGCCAACGAGGAAGGCGCGCACACGGCGCTGCCGATGTGGATCTACTTCATGCGCGAGGCGCTCGCCGGCCTGCCGCAGCACCGCTTGCCGATGCCGGACGGGGTCGTCACGGCGCGCGTCGCTCCCGAATCTTCAGGATTCTCCGAAGAAGAGCCGGAAGAGTTCGAATATTTCCTCGCGGATCACCTGCCCGCGGGCGCCTCCGGTGAAAACCCGCCCGAAGGCGTTTCGCCGCCGCAGAAGTACGAGGAGCCGATCTTCTGATGGCGAAACGATCCGTGCGCGGCGACATGATGCGCCAGGCCATTGCGCGGGAAGCCGCGCGGCTCATGATAGAGCACGGCCACGAGGACTACGGCTTCGCGAAGCGCAAGGCCGCGGAACGTTTCGGCGTCACCGATCTCGCGGTACTGCCGAAGAACACGGAGATCGAGGCGGCGCTCGCCGAGCACCAGCGCCTGTTCGCGCCGGAAGCGCACGCGAGCGAGCTTTCCGCGATGCGCAGCACCGCCCTCGAGGCGATGCGGCTCCTCGCCGAATTCGAGCCGCGGCTCGTGGGACCGCTGCTCTCGGGTACGGCGACCGCCCACAACGACATCACCCTGCACCTGTTCGCCGACACGGCCGAGACGGTCGCCGTGCGGCTCATGGACCGCGGCATTCCGCACGAATTCGCACAGCGGCGCCTGCGCGTTTCGCGCGACGAGGTCGAGGCCTTTCCCGCGGTGCGGTTCACGGCCGGCATGCACGAGGTGGATGCGACGATCTTTCCGCTCGACGGCATCCGCCAGGCGCCGCCGGGACCGGTCGACGGCCGCCCGATGCGCAGGGCGACACTCGCTGAGGTCGAGGGCCTGCTCGATGGCGGGATTGCGGGCTAGTCAGCGCTTCTTGACGGGGACGTAGTCCCGGCGCGTGGGCCCGGTATAGAGCTGCCGCGGGCGCGCAATCTTCATCTCCGGGTCCGAGATCATCTCGGACCAGTGCGCGACCCAGCCCGCGGTCCGCGCGATCGCGAACATCACGGTGAACATCTCCCGTGGGATGCCGAGCGCCCGGTAGATGATGCCCGAGTAGAAGTCGACGTTGGGGTAGAGCTTGCGGCCGATGAAGTAGTCGTCCTTCAGCGCGATCTCCTCCAGCCTGAGCGCGAGTTCGAACAGCGGATTTTCGTTCTGGCCGAGCTTGCCGAGCACCTGGTGGCACATCTCCCGGATGATCTTCGCGCGCGGGTCGAAGTTCTTGTACACCCGGTGGCCGAATCCCATCAGCCGCACGCCGCCCTTGCTGTCCTTGACGCGCGACAGGAAATCCGGGACGTGGCTTGCGTCACCGATCTTCTCGAGCATGTCGACGACCGCCTCGTTCGCGCCGCCGTGTGCCGGGCCCCAGAGCGCGGATACGCCCGCCGACATCGCGGTGTACGGATTGCAGCCGGTGGAGCCTGCCAGCCGCACCGTCGAGGTGCTGGCATTCTGTTCATGGTCGGCGTGCAGGATGAACAGCAGGTCGAGCGCCTTCGCGTGCAGCGCATCGGGCTGGTACTCCTCGCAGGGCACGGCAAAGAACATGTGCAGCATGTTGGCCGTGTAATCGAGGTCGTTGCGCGGGTAGATGAAGGGCTGGCCGAGTGCGTGCTTATAGGCCGCGGCTGCAATCGTCGGCAGCTTGGCGATCATGCGGTGCGTGAAGATCTCGCGATGCCGGTCGTCCGTGATGTCGGTCGAATCGTGGTAGAAGGCCGCGAGCGAGGCGACGATGGTCGCGACCATCGCCATCGGGTGCGCGTCGTGGTGGAAACCGCGGTACAGCCGCAGGATCCACTCGTTCAGCATCGTGTGGCGCGAAATCGAGTGCGTGAACGCGGCAAGCTCCCTGGCGCTCGGCAGCTCGCCCTTCTGCAGCAGGTAGGAAACCTCGAGGAAGTTGCTGTGCTCGGCGAGCTGTTCGATCGGGTAGCCCCGGTACAGCAGTATCCCTGCGTCGCCGTCGATGTAGGTGATGGCGCTCGCGGTCGCCGCTGTCGCCATGAAACCGGGGTCGTAAGTGAAGACGCCCTGGTCCTTGTGCAGCGTGCTGATGTCCAGCACGTCCGGCCCAGCGGTTCCTTTCAGAGCCTTGAGCTCACTCGTCTGGCCGGTGGCCGGATTGGTCAGTTGAAAATTCTTGCTTGCCATTCGTTTTCCACCGGCGAGCCTGTCATGCTGCACCGCAAGAATCAAGGCGGGCGGCCTGCGCCGGATTAGGATCGACGGATGAGCGGTGGGATCTCAATCTATGTTCACCTGCCCTGGTGCGTACGCAAGTGCCCTTACTGCGATTTCAATTCGCATGTCCGGCCGGACCGCGTCCCGGAGTCCGAATATGTCGCGGCGTTGCTCGCCGATTTCGAAGGCGACCTGGACCTTGCCGCGGGGCGCCCGGTGTCGAGCGTCTTTCTCGGCGGCGGGACGCCCTCGCTTTTCGGTGTCGAGGCCATCGCGACGCTGATTGAGGGACTCGCCGAACGGCTTCCGTTCGCATCCGGCGCCGAAATCAGCATGGAAGCGAATCCCGGCACGGTCGAGCACGGCCGCTTCGCGGGCTACGCGGCGGCCGGCATCAATCGCATCTCCCTCGGCGCGCAGAGCTTTGATCCCGCTGCACTCAAGGCGCTTGGCCGTATTCACGGTCCCGCCGAGATCCCCGCGGCCGTCGAAGAGCTCGTCGCCGCGGGGCTCGACAACTTCAACCTCGACCTGATGTACGGCCTGCCCGGACAGACGCTCGAAGGCGCGCTCTCGGACCTTGCCTCCGCGATCGCGCTCGGCCCGGCGCATCTCTCTCACTACCAGCTGACCCTGGAACCGGGCACGGCGTTCTATCATCGCCCGCCATCTTTGCCGGACGACGAGCGAGCGTTCGAAATGCAGATCGAATGCCAGCGCAGCCTCGCGGTGGCGGGTTTCGGGCAATACGAGGTGTCCGCCTACGCGCGCCCCGGCCGGCAATGCATGCACAACCTCAATTACTGGCGGTTCGGGGACTACCTCGGCATCGGCGCCGGCGCGCATGGCAAGGCGACGCTGGACGGTGCCGTCATCCGGACGGAAAAGCCGCGGTCGCCGCGGGAGTACCTGCTCGCCCACGGCACGACCGGCGAGCGACGCGTGGTGCCGCCGCGCGAGCTGCCATTTGAGTACATGCTCAATGCCTTGCGCCTGATCGACGGCATACCGGACGGGGAATTCGAGCAGCGGACGGGTCTCGACCGAGCCGTCATCGAGCCGGCCATGGCGGCGTTGCAACGCCAGGGGCTGATCGACAGCTCCGCCGGGCTCCTGCGCCCGACCGAGCTTGGATTCCGTTTCCTGAACGATCTCCAGTCGGCATTCCTGCCGGCTAGAGCATGACCTGCGTCACCTGAGCGGGCGTCGCCCTTGCGTGCGGCGGCCCGGGCGAGTTGTACACAGCGCCCTCCGGGCTCGTGTCCGATAGGGACTTTCGTCACTTTGTTAGTGGGATGCCTTAACTGTCGTGCCATAAGTCCCTGAGTTGTAATGGGAATATGGCCTGCTCAAAATTTAATCAAAGCGTCATTAATGCGGGAATGGTCGGAGACGGGTCCGCGCCACGGTCGGCGGTCCACAGAGTTATCCACATTATTTGTGGATAAGAGAAAAACTCCAATAAATTCTGCAAGTTAACCACTCGGTCCTGCCCCTGCCGGGCCTGCCTTGAATGGCGTAGCCTTGATCGCTAGACTGCGCGCCCCCACGCACCACGGCCATGGGAAACACGGCAATGAAAGAAGGCGTTCACCCGAATTACACCGAAATCACGGTGACCTGCACCTGCGGCAACACCTTCCAGACGCGCTCGACGCTCGGCACCAACCTCGAAGTCGAAGTCTGCTCGAATTGCCACCCGTTCTACACCGGCAAGCAGAAGATCGTCGACTCGGGTGGCCGTGTCGACCGCTTCCGCAAGAAGTACGGCCTGAAATAAAGCCGGCGACGGCCGTCGGGCCGCCAACTTTCGGCTTTCCCCCGCATCTAAACCCGGACCGGTACCCTGGGGGCCGGGTCCGGAGATCCTGATGCGTCCACCGCCCGGCCGATTCGCCCGCCTGCTGGCTTGCGCCGCGATGGCTCTCATTGCGGGCCAGCCGTCTTTCGGCGCGAGCGAGAAAGATGAAAAGCCGCAGAAGGACAGCAAGGAAGTCCGCACCGCCAAGCAGATGCACGTGATGATCACGCAGCAGATGGGCGTCCACCAGGACCTCCGGCTGCAGGAATACGTGCAACGGGTCGGCGAGAAGCTCGCGGCGGTGAGCGAGCGGCCCGAGCTCGAGTGGCATTTCACGATTGTCGACACCGACGACGTTAACGCCTTCGCGACCATGGGCGGCTATGTCTACATCTCCCGCGGCATCCTGCCCTACTTCGAGAGCGAGGCAGACCTCGCGGCCGTGCTCGGCCACGAAATCGGCCATATCTCCGCCGAGCACCTGAAGAAGCAGCAGCACAAGGGCATGCTCTCGGGCCTCGCGAGCGCAGCCACGGCGATCTTCACCGGAGTGCCGGCACTGGCCGACCTCACCAACATGGCGGGCCAGGCGATCATCAGCGGCTATGGCCGGGAAGCCGAGCTCGAGGCGGACCGCCTCGGCGCGCGTTATCTTGCGAAGGCGGGTTACGACCCCGCGGCGATGATCCACGTGCTCTCGACGCTGAAGGACCAGGACACTTTCGAGCGCGAGCGCGCGCGGCTCGAGGGCCGCGAGCCGCACATCTACCACGGCACGTTCGCTTCGCACCCGTCCAATGACACGCGCCTGCAGCAGGCGATCGCCGAAGCGAGCAAGAATTCCGCGGCGGCGACCGGCAAGACGCAGAACACCGAGGGGTTCATGCAGGCGATCGAAGGACTGCCGGTCGGCTCGAGCGGGCGCCAGGGCATGATCCGCGACAACCGCTTCTACCACGCCGACATGCAGTTCACACTTGCCTTCCCGCAGGGCTGGCAGGTCGTGAACCAGCCGGACAAGATCCTGGCGATCGCTCCCAACAAGGAGCATTACCTGGAAATCCGGGCCCAGCCGCCGCCATCGGACATCACGGACCCGCGCGACTTTGCAATGCGCGGGCTCGCGAATCGCCGGCTCGACCGGAGCGAGACACTCGAGATCAACGGACTCAAGGGCTGGACCGGAATCGTGCGCGGCGATCCCTCCCCGTTCGGCCAGTCAACCAATGTCCGCTACATCGTCATCTATTTCGACAACCTGATGTGGATCTTCAAGGGCGCGAGCCGTTCGGGCACGACGGCGCCGTCGGGCGACCCGTTCTTCCTTTCGACCGCGAATACCTTCCGACGCATGCACTCCAACGAGTTCGCGCTCGCGGAGCCGTACCGCCTGCACGTGCTGCGCGCGGCTGCGGACACGACCATGGAAGAGCTCGCGAAGGAAAGCCCGATCAAGAAATATCCGCTTCAGCAGCTGCGACTCTTCAACAGCCTCTACCCGGACGGCGAGCCGAAGGCCGGCGACCTGATCAAGACCGTTCGCTGACAATCTGGAGGGGACGCACCCCTTCATATTCGTGAAGGGGTGCGTCCCCTCCAGACTCTACCAACCAGCTTTCCGCATGCGCGCGGCGAGTGCGGAGAGCGCCCGGCCGCGATGGCTGGCACGGTTCTTATCGTCCGCGGGCATCTGCGCCGCCGTGAAAGTTCCGCCCCCGACGATGAACAGCGGGTCATAGCCGAAGCCGCCGGACCCGCGCGGTTCGAGCCCGATACGGCCTTCCCAGGACGCCTCGGCGATGATCGGCGAAGGGTCGCCGGCATGGCGCAGGAACACCATGGCGCAGCGATAGCGCGCGGATCGTCGCACCATCGGGACACCCGCCAGCTCCATGAGCAGCTTTTCGTTGTTCGCGCCCTCGTGAGCCTTTGGCCCGGAGTAGCGTGCCGTGTGGATGCCTGGTCCGCCTCCCAGTGCGTCCACTTCGATGCCGGAATCGTCGGCGATCGCCGGAAGTCCCGCGATCGCGGAAGCGTGGCGCGCCTTGAGGAGTGCATTCGCGACAAAAGTGTCGCCATCCTCCACCGGCGGCGCGACGCCGAACTCGGCCTGGGCGACGATCTCAAGGTCGTGGCCGGCGAGGATCGCGCGTATCTCCCGGAGCTTGCCGGGATTGCCGGTCGCGAGCACGACGCGGCGCAGGGCGGGCGCGTTCAGTCCTGCCGTGCCTCGAGCTGCAGGCCGAAGAGCTGCGCGGTCCCGATCGCCGCAAGGTTCAGCATCGCGTCGAGCTCTTCGCGGCGGAACGCGTGCCCCTCGGCCGTGCCCTGCACCTCGATAAAGGCGCCGCCGGAATTCATCACGACGTTCATGTCCGTCTCGGCATCCGCGTCTTCCGCATAGTCGAGGTCGAGGACCGTCGTGCCCCCGACGATTCCGACCGACACCGCTGCGATCTGGCCGTGCAGCGGGTTGGCGGCGAGCATTTTCCGCCCGATGAGCGTATCAACCGCGTCCGCGAGCGCCACGAAGCTGCCGGTGATCGCCGCCGTGCGCGTGCCGCCGTCCGCCTGCAGCACGTCGCAGTCGATCGTGATCGTGCGTTCGCCGATCGCGCCGAGGTCGATGCAGGCGCGCAGCGACCTGCCGATCAGACGCTGGATCTCCTGCGTGCGGCCCCCCTGCCGGCCACGGGCCGCCTCGCGCGCCGAGCGCGTGTGCGTCGCTCGCGGCAGCATGCCGTACTCCGCCGTGAGCCAGCCCTTGCCGCTGTTGCGCAGGAACGCCGGGACGCCGTTCTCCACGCTTGCGGTACAGAGCACGCGGGTCCCGCCGAACTCGCACAGCACCGAGCCCTCCGCGTGCGCAGTGTACCGGCGCGTAAAGCGCACCGGTCGCAGTTGGTCGGCCGCGCGGCCGCCTGATCGCATGAGTGTCTCCGTGGACCGGTTAATGGCGCCAGACGAGGCTGGCGGCCGAGGCATTGTCGCTGTGCGGGGCGGACGCGGCTACCGCCCGCTCGATGAACTTTTCCAGCGTCGACTTGCAGCTTCCGTTGGCCTTGCCACTGCCGGGCTGCAGCAGGCTCGCGATCTCGGCGTCTTTCAGGTTCGACCAGACCCCGTCCGTGCAGGCGAGAAGGACGTCTCCGTCCTCGAGAGGCTGGCGCCGCGAGATCGTCATTTCCGGCAGCGCCGCTTCGCCACCGAGGCAGCATTCCACGAAGTTGCGCATCGGATGGCCGGGAATCTCCTCCTCACGGATAGTGCCCTCCCGCAGGAGCTGTTCCACGTGGCTGTGGTCGCGCGTGCGCGCGAGCACCGCGCCGCCCCGCAGGTGATAGACGCGGCTGTCGCCGACATGCGCCCAGTAGGCTTCCTTCCGCTGTACGAGGCAGACCGCGCAGGTGGCGCGCGGACGAAGATCGAGCGCGAGCCGGGTGCCGATCGCGACGACGGCCGCATGCGCGCGCCCAAGCGCAAGATGCAGGAATCCGAGCGGATCGAATAGCGGTTTCGGTTCGGCACGGAACAGCTCGAGCATGACCTTGCAACCGGTCTCGGCCGCGCGCGCACCGTAAGCATGCCCACCCATGCCGTCCATAACGACGAGCAACGCCGCGCCGTCGCCCGCGGCAACGGCCGCGCGGTCCTGGTTGTCTTCGCGATTGCCGGTAAGGCTGGCCTCGGCGAACTCGATCGCCACGCGTGTACCGGCGGTCCCGCAACCGCCGCCCCCTGTTAGACTGCCGGGAAGCTTACATCAGCGGCCTTCTTTGTACCCCGGGGACGCCCATCCGATGTTGAGGAGCATGACGGGATTCGCGCGCGCCGAGCGGGCGATGTCCGCGGGGCTCCTCGCCTGGGAAATCCGCAGCGTCAATCATCGCTACCTCGAGGTCAGCCTGCGTCTGCCCGAGGAGTTGCGCGGCTCGGAAGCGGATTACCGCCGCGCAATTGGCACGGCCGCGCGCCGTGGAAAAGTGGATGCGACCTTCTATTTCCGGCCGGCCGCCGCGGCAGGCCGCGAACTGACGTTGGATGAAGCCCTGGTCGATCGCCTGGTCGAGCAGGCCAACGCGCTGCAGCGACGGCTCGGGTCCGAGGGCCGCATCGATGCCGTGGATCTCCTGCGCTGGCCCGGCGTCCTGCGCGAAGCCGAACGGGACAGCACGCCGCTGGCGGCGGCCGCCATGGACCTTCTCGCGGAAACGCTCATCGCGTTCACGACCTCCCGCGCCAGCGAGGGCGAACGCATCGCGCAGATGCTGGTGTCGCGCGCGGCCCAAATGACGGAAATCGTTGACGGGGTCGCTGCGCGCCTGCCGGAAGTCCAGTCGCGAATCCGCGCAAAACTCCAGGAGCGGCTTGCGGCATTGGGCGCCGAGGGCAATCCCGACCGGCTCGAGCAGGAAATCGTCATCGTGGTCCAGAAGATGGACGTCGCCGAGGAGCTCGACCGCCTGCACAGCCACGTCGAGGAACTGAATTCGACGCTTGTCTCCGGCGAGGCGGTTGGCCGCAAGCTCGATTTCCTGATGCAGGAGTTCAACCGCGAGGCGAACACGCTGTCGTCCAAGTCGCAGGACGTCGAGACGACCCGCAAGGCGGTTGAGTTGAAGGTCCTGATCGATCAAATGCGCGAGCAGATCCAGAACGTCGAGTAGCTTCCGGCGGCTTCCGGGGACTTCCGCCAAGATCGTCTTAACCCCCTGAGTTTCTGGCTGTTTTCACCAGATTCGTCCACTGGCGTCCAACCTCGTCTGGGTTACTCTTGTAGCTAGTGGGGTAGCTCGTTTGTAGCTAGATCTGTAGCTGGCATTCGACGAGCAAGGGGACGAAATGGGACGCGCAAAGCTGACGGCACTCGCTGTTGAGCGGGCTCACCGCGCAGGTTCGCCGGTGTTGCTCAGCGATGGCGATGGGCTCTATCTGCGCAAGCAAACGCGCGACGGCGCCTCGTGGACGCTGCGATACCGCTTCGCCGGCAAGGCGCACTGGCTCACGCTCGGCAACTTTCCCGACATGTCGCTTGCCCAGGCGCGGATCGAAGCGCGCCAGGCCCGCGTGCTGCTCGACAGGCACCAGAATCCCCTGAGCGTTCGGCGTGCTGCCCTAGCCGAGGAGTGCCAGAAGGGATCGTTCAAGGCATTGTGCGAGGACTGGTATCGAACCGAAGTCCAGGCGCGCGGGCTCAAGTACCCCGCCGTGCCGCGGCGATATCTCGACAGGTACCTGCTGCCGAAGCTCGGCCGACTACCGGCAAGCGAAATTACTCCGTCGGATATCGCTCGCTTGCTGGACGAGCTCAAGGAGCGTGCTCCGACTGCGGCGAATGATTTGCTGCGCTTCACGCGGCGCATTTTCGCCTTCGGGGTACGTCGCCGCTTCGTGCTGAGCAACCCGGCCGCCGACTTCTCGCCCCGCCTCGATGCCGGCGGCATCGAGCGACCGCGCAGCCGGGCGCTCAGCTTTGACGAGCTCGCCCAACTGTTCGAGAAGATCCGCGAGACGCCGAACTTCGGTGAGGACAATTTGCTCGCGATCAGGCTCCTGCTGGCGCTGTGCGTGCGCAAGGGCGAATTGCTCGGCGCCCGGTGGGTGGAGTTCGATCTCGACGGCGAGACCCAGGGCGGCGCGGTCTGGTACTTGCCGGCTTCACGCACCAAGACGGGTGAGGGTCTCAATATCCCATTGGCACCAGCGGTGGTCGGGTGGCTAAATGCCCTGCACACGCTCGGCGCAGGCAGCGACTATGTCTTTCCAAAACGCCGTCGCGATCCTCGTGAGCGAGTACCGCACGTCGGCATCGACACCCTGAACGTGGTCCTGAAGCGCGTGAAGCACGGATTGGCAAACTTCACGCTGCACGACCTGCGGCGCACGGCGCGTACGCACCTCGCGGCGCTTGGCATACGGCGCGAAGTCGCCGAACGCTGCCTGGGTCACAAGCTGCGCGGTGTGGAAGGCACCTACGATCGCCATGACTACTTCAAGGAACGCCGCGTGGCACTCCAGCAATGGACGGCACTGGTCGTGCAGGCTGAGCGGGGCGAGGACAAAGTAATCTCGATACAACGTGGATCCCGTGCGAATCTTGCCAACCTCGCAAGTGTCGCGAAATAGAATCTGGCCATGGCACGCCACCTGACAATCACACCCGAGCAGATCGCGCACGATATTCTGGTACTGCGCGGCCAAAAGGTGCTTCTGGACAGCCGTCTCGCCGCGCTCTACGGGGTCACGACCAAACGCCTCAACGAGCAGGTCAGGCGCAATGCCGAACGGTTTCCGGAAGACTTTGTGTTTCGACTGACTGCTGAAGAGGCCACGGGTTTGAGGTCGCAATCTGCGACCTCAAAGAAACCCGCTGGCCGCGGCGGTCGCCGATACCTGCCCTATGCCTTCACCGAGCACGGCGCCATCCAGGCGGCCAATGTCCTGAACAGTCCTAACGCCGTCGAAATGGGCATTTACGTGGTTCGTGCCTTCGTGAAATTGCGGGCGCTGCTAGCCTCCAACCAGGAACTCGCACGTCGGTTCGAGGAGCTGGACTCCCGCCTCCAGAAGAAGCTCGCCGACCACGATGAAGCCATTGCCGCCATTCTCTCCGCCATCCGGCAACTGATGAACCCGCCGGCGACCCGCCATAGACCCATCGGATTTACCGCAGATCTGGATCGCAAGTAACCTTCATCGAGCCCACGCCGGACCGCATCATTCACTCAGCGCCGGCGCCCCTTCGCGCCCTTGAACTCACGATTGATCCGATTCAGATCGAATCCTCTCGGGTCGAACACACCGCCGATCCACCGCACCATGTCCTCGTGCTGCTCGTGTTTCCGGTCGCCGAGGATCTCCAGAAACAGCGCATAGCCTGGCGGGCCGCCGACATCCTCGGGCGGACAGGCGTTCTCGCCGGCGAGGCACATTGGGAGAGGCCGATCCTTCATCGGTCCGGGAAGCGGCGGGGATTCGACGACGATCCGATGCCGCCAGCCATCGCCCATGTCGTAGCGATACTCGAACTCGCCGCCGGTGCCCAATTCCGACACGACAGCGGCCACAGAGACGCGGCGCTCATTACGATAGTGGCTGGTATCCGCGTCCAGGCCGATTTCATCGATCCACCAGTCCGGTGCCACCACGCTTGCGCCAACCTGGAACTCGTGCGCGTGCGAATCCGTCCATCCCATGACCCACTGCAGATAGGAATGCAAACTCGCGAGCGTCCATTGATTGGAAACCAGCACGCGCCGCCAGACGAGCGGCGCCACGTCCAGCAGTTCGACGCGCAATGCCACAGGCTGTGGCCGTGGGGGAGTCGGCAAGTCAGATCCTCGTGGGTAACCGTTGCAATGAGAGCATGAGCGTGCGCCTGATTGCGAGTAGGCATGAGCGCTCTTTCGGCCCGAGACGTCTGGTATTCACGGGTCCGGCGAATCGTGACCGGCCTGCCAGCTGCGCAAGTTCGCAAGCAACGTCGCCTTGAAATGGTCGCGCAACCCAGTGCAGACCCGAAGCATGGCCACCACGTCCTCACGCCGCGGACCGGATGCGGAGCCACCACGCTGCATCGTGTGGGCAATCTGATTGAGATTGCGGCCGATGGCCCCTAGCTCTGCGATCGACCGCCTGAATGCCACCAGCTCGTCCTTGGGAAGCGGTGTTAGGTGACGCAGATGCGCACGCACGTCTGAAAAGCGGGGGACGTCGGTCGCGCCTACGCTTTTGGCAATAAATTAAGCGATCACGGACTGCGGTTTCGCAACGCCTTTCGGCCATTCTAGTTTGGACGAATCGACAAAGTTCACGTTTGTCAGTCGGGCTTTTTCTATGGCCGCTTTGGCACGATGACTTGCCAACACGTACTTCGGATACTCCGAAATGGTGAAAAAGTCGGAGCCGTCGTACGTAGACTCGTCTACCAGTATGCCGTGCTCGAACGCAGAATATCGAACGAATCCGCAGACTTCGCACCTATGCAGTTCAACAATCCCAGAGGCGCTGTGCGCTGAGCCACCTTTGCCGATGACAATAAATTCCCAAAGCTTCGGCACATTTGCAGCGATGACTCCGGTAGGCAGCGACGTGACTCTTGTCGGTCGGACTTCGAATCCGGTAAGGGCTGCTTCAGATATGACCTGGAACGCGTGGTCGGTGATTACAATGTCGCTGAGCATTGTGCGAGAAAAGTCGACGACACTCCAGGAGAGAATATCCAGAAATAGATCCGTCAATCGCCGACCCGCGCGCTGGTGCCCAGGGTCCTTCGCGCAAATGATGGACTCCCAGTCATTGTCGCTAGCACTCTCGACGAACTTTCGCCCGCGACTGATCTCTAGCTTGACAAAGTTCATGGGGCTAGATTCCGAAGTCCGTACGCATACGCTGTAACTGCTCCAGTATTTGGTCTTTTGTGGCGTTTGGGTTTGCCTCAAAGAACCTATCCCAAACACCGTTCCAGTCGCCGCCCGCCTTGGTGTGTATGCCCCCCGGAAAACGATATGTAGTCAATGCCACCGGTCAAAATGTGTTTTGAGGTGTAGGGTGGGTCCGGAGAATGATGTAAGTACCGAACAACGAGTTTCACAGTGTTCGGGAATCGGGCAGCGGCATACGGTAGTCTGCTCAACAGCGTGTCGTTGGCCTGTATGACATGATCATTTGCGTCCTTCGCCTGCTGATCGGCATTAATCTGAGCCGGCGACAATTTATACTGATTGGTAAGTCCACCTGGTATCGGCAGATATTGTTCGTTCGCGTTATAAACGGTAGGAGTAATAAAACTCGATAGTTGCAGACGGCCAGCGATGACTCCGCTAGTTGCATCCACGAAAAATTGCTCAATCGAACTGCCTAGCGCTGTTTCAACTACCCATACAAGTTGGGGTGGTTGCGGCTCGCCAGGATTGGCGTAATAGGCCAAATGCGTTCCATCCCTGATTTCGATTTCTACTTGCTGGTAGTCTTTAATGCTTTTCAGGGATTCGGGCACGATCCGCTCAGCTTCTTGTGCCGATAATTTAGGATCGCGTGGCAAGCCACGATCAGGTACGAAATTAGCGGACAGCCCCTTCACGCGCAGGGTCGATTCGTCGTAGTCAATCGCAACCATGCTGTGAATAACAGGGATGCCGCGAATACTTTGCGATAGCCGCAAAGCGCGAGCGGAAGTTCCCATAGGTGAGTTCGTGATCACTATAAGAGACTCATTGCCGCGCGCAAGCAAGACATCTCCGAGAAGGGGGAAAAGAGTAGTCGCCGCTTCGTTTCCAATTTTCAAATCACGGACATTGGATGGAAGCGTGAGATTTGCCACTCCTTGAATGGATTCGACAAGCCCTCGAGCCGAGTATTCGACCTGTTGCGGCGACATGGCGACCAGCGCTGCGTATTGGCGCTCAAGAGTTTCTGAATCAACTGTGAATGACAGATCTCGTGCGTTCAACAATCTCGGCACTGATTCCGATTGCTCCTGAGCCCAAGCCGCGAAAGATGCCACTACCGTGATCAACGCGAAAAGCTTGCGCATGTGCCACTCCCTGGTTGCGAAGTTGCTAACTTGGATTGGCGTCTATTGATATTCGTGGGCCAATTGAATACGCGCCGCTGTTTACTGCGACTAATTTGGTCGCGAGAACTGCGCGCACGACCTGACCGTGACCAACTTCTTATGTATTAGAGAGTGGCCAGCTGGCTTCATTGCGGCCGGGCCTAAATCCAGACTCCGATCTAGGCTTTGATGAAGGATGTACATGACCCACCCAAAAAATACGATGCGCCTTACGGTCGGCCGAGTCAATCTGATCGGCCGTCGAACCGAGCCGTCAGACGTACCCTACGAGTTTAGGCAAAAGGAGGCACATCGTCGGATGCACGTCATGGCGCAGCTTGGTAAACATTCTCCTGCCATGGAGCGCATCGACTTTACGGCCTTCGCCGACCTGCTGGCCGGCGGTCACGGCCCGGGCTGCTCGTGCCCGGGCTGTCGGCGCTGGGTGTCCCACAAGCTGGCCGAGCTTGTCAGGATCGGCCTTGGGGACCGTCAGGTTCACTGAAGTTGGCCTTGGAACTGGTGTGCGGGTCACAGAAGGAGTGGCAACTAAACGCGCCGGTGCCGAACTTCGGTGTACTGCCATCGCCTTTCGCCGTGTTCGCGGCTAGGAAATTCAATCGCGCATGTCGGGGCAGTCCTGAGCGCGTAACCGACCTCAGGCTAGCCTGAACTGGCCGCCGAGGGGCCTTGCCCGACCCGTTCCGGTCGTCCGGACACCTTGGCGGAGCGCCGCCCAAGCGCCGAAACCTCCACCCGCACCATCGGTCAATTAACCGAACCTTTCTGCCATGAATTCTGCCCGCAAATTACTCAGGGTACCGAGTATTCGTACTCAGCGCCGTACGTAAACTGCATATCGGGAAGGCCTACGTGAATCGCCCCACCGCGCACTGGGCCCTGTAGCTAATCGTGTAGCTAACGTGGGTATGAACGATTGAAATATTCTGACAATCAACGGCTTGTCTGTTACTCGCGCGAGCAGATCCAGAACGTAGAGTGACCGCGTTCAGCGCCGCACCCGCCTCCAGTTCTGCGTCGGGTTCCCGCGCGGGCTCCCTGCCGAAGCCCTGGAGCAGGATCCAGGCGAGTACGTTTGCGCCTATCAGGCCGTAGGTAGCGCAGGGCGTCAGGAAATGCGGATTGTCATCCCGGATCGGGAACACGCATTCATTGTAATGAAGCGCCGGGCCACAGGTTTGCAGTCACTGATTCGTACGCCGGAGGGGAGGAAGGCAGCGGCACGATGGAGTGGCAATGACTGCGAACCTGTGGCCCGGCACCGGGCGCCGGCGCTCACCAGTCGAGCCTCGAGGCAGTAACGACGACCTCGGGCAGGACATTCACGGCCGCTGCGTGTGGCACGTCGCGGTCGTAGACGATCTTCTGGTCGAACGCCAGCGCGTTGCTGATGATCCCGGCGAGCGCGGCCACGATGATCGTGGCAAAGCTCGTGTTGCGGATGGTCGAATAGGCATTCATTTCAGTGCTCCTTTGATCGGTAGTCGTATCGGGTCGCTGCAAATCGACATTCAGTGTCTGGTGGCAACTCTGGGCTCCCGGCTGGCCCGGAACAAATGCGGTTTCTGATGCCCGGTTAAGGGAAACTTGACCGCGTTTCCGGACAGGACCGGCCGCAGGCCAGGGGCCGACTCGAACCGACGGCCCGTGACGACTTCGGCCTGGCGCCGCTGGCCCTCGGCCAGCAAGTCCAGGAAGCTCAGGAAACCCTGCAAGCGTCCGTTCATTTCCTTTCTCCTTGGTTTCAGGGGATCGGGCGACGCGCCCTTTCATCCCTGTTCGGGCTAGACTTTGAAGTGCCGGCGTATCGCGAACAAACGCAATAACTCAATTCGGGTTAAGGGAAACTTGTGCCCGCCTCCGCTTATGGCCGATTGCCCCTGAATGCCCTTCGGGTCTTTGAAGCGGTGGCCACGCGCCTTTCTTTTTCGGAGGCCGCCGAGGCGCTTAACGTGACACCGGCCGCGGTTTCGCAGCAGATCAAGGCACTCGAGGAATACCTGCAACTCCCGGTGCTGCGGCGCAGCGGCCGCAAGGTCGAGCTGACGCCCGAAGGCGCGAAGCTGCTGCCGGGCGTGCGGTCCGGTCTCGATTCGCTGGTCGCAGTATTGCGCGAGACGCGAATGGTGCGCGCGAGCGGCATCATCAACATCAGCACGCTGTCCTCGCTGATGCAGAAATGGCTGACGCCGCGGCTGCATCGCCTGCACGCGAGGTTCCCGGAGCTGCGCGTGGACTGGCACACGTCCCGGGAGGCGGTCGATTTCACGCGCAGCGATTTCCATGCGGCCGTGCGCCTCGGCGAAGCCATCACGCCGGGCCTCGAGTACGACAAGCTGATGGACGAGTGGCTGGTCGTAGTCGCCTCGCCGAAGCTGTTCAAGAAATACGGTTCGCTCGACGAACGCGAGACATTCGAGGGCATCCCGATGCTGCAGGCGCGGGACGAACCCTGGGCCCGCTTCGAAAAGAGTGCCGCGCCGACACCCTGGCCGGCAGGCCCGACGATCATTGACGATTCGGTAAGCGTGATCTCGGCCGTGATCGAGGGATTGGGCTATGCGCCGGCACGCTGGTCGATCGCGGCGAACGATCTTGAGAACGGAACCCTCGTGCTCGCGAGCAGGACGATAGTGCCTTCACGGTTCAGCTACTGGTTCGTCTGCCCGCCGGCCTATGCGGAACTGCCGATGGTCCTCGCGCTCCGGCAGTGGCTGGGCGAGGAAGCCGCCGCGTTCCCCAAGCCGGAGGACTGGCTCAGCCGGCGCTACCGCTGATCTGAAGGGGACGCACCCCTTCAGGCCGGTACAATCGCAGCGTGTCAAAACGCGGCCACCTGTATGTCATCGCGGCGCCTTCGGGCGCCGGCAAGACGAGCCTTCTGCATGCCCTGATGCGGCGCCGCCCGCGGGTTTCCTTCTCCGTGTCCTGCACGACACGCCCGCCCCGCACCGGCGAACAGGATGGGCGCGACTATCTCTTCATCGGTCGCGACGAATTCGCAAAGCTCGTTGCTGCAGGCGAATTCATCGAGCACGCAAACGTGTTCGGCAACCTGTACGGCACGCGGCAAAGCGTCGTCGAGTCAGCGCTGGCCGAAGGCCGCGACCTGATTCTCGAGATCGACTGGCAGGGCGCGAAGCAGGTCCGCGAGCGGCTGCCCGAAGCGTTGCAGATCTTCATCCTTCCGCCCTCGCGCGCGGAACTCGAGGCACGGCTCAGGAAGCGGGGCAGCGACAGCGAACAGGTCATCGGACGCCGCCTCGAAGAATCAGTCCTCGAGATGTCGCATTGGCGGGAATTCGACTACGTGATCGTCAACCGCGATTTCGACCACGCCCTGGCCGAACTGGAAGCCGTCTTCGACGGCCGCGGCGAGGCCAGCCGCCGGGACCGGCCCGGACTCGAGGACCTCGCCAGGGGACTGCTCGGGGACTGATTCACAGTCCTGCCGGGACCGGTTCCCTTCATGCGCGGATTCGCTAGCATGGTGCCTGCAAGGAGTGGCAGGGCCCATGGCTGGTAAGGACACGTCCAAATCGAGCGACCGCCGCTGGCACGCGGTTTCAGTCAAGCCGGGCACGGCGGCCTGCAACGCCGCCATCTCCGGCAAGAATCGCCGCTGGCTGTCGCGCGAGGCTCCCCTGCTGCCCCTTCCGGGCTGCACCCGGCCGGATGCCTGCCAGTGCACCTACAACCACCACGATGACCGCCGTGCCACCAGCCGCCGCGCCGAGGACCTCGACGCCTTCAGCCAGGCCCCCCGGGTCGCCAACGAGCGCCGCTCCCGCAAGTCCCGCCGCGGAACGAGCTGAAATCGGGCGGCGGGCGGCGGGAACTGTTATTATTTCCGGTCCAATTCCCTGAAATTACGGTCTTTTCCATGGCTCGCATCACCGTCGAAGATTGCCTGCACACGGTCGACAACTTGTTCGACCTGGTCCTGCTCGCCGCCAAGCGATCACGCCGCCTCGTCAATGGCGCCGAGGCGCGCGTGGACTGGGAAAACGACAAGCCCACGGTGGTGGCGCTGCGCGAAATCGCGGAGGGCAAGGTCACGATTGACCTTCTCTCCGAGCCGGATCCGGAGCCGGAGCAGGAGATGATTCCTGAGAACCCGCTCGACCTCGGCGTCGACTTCCGCGCCCCGCAGCTCGGCCTGGGGGACTGACCGCGAGACTGCCGATCCAATGAATTACGCGTCTTCCATCCTCGGACTGCTGCCGGGCGGAAGACGCGCTCCCGGGATCGGACAGCTCGTTTCCAAGATCGAGGCCTACCTGCCGCCCGACCAGGTCGAGCGCGTTCGCGAGGCTTTCGACTACGCCGAGACCGCCCACAAGGGCCAGAAGCGCAAGTCCGGCGAAGCCTTCATCACCCACCCGATCGCGGTCGCCGACATTCTGGCCGACCTGCACCTGGACGGTGCGACGATCGCGGCCGCCGTACTGCACGACGTCGTCGAGGACACGCCTTCCTCGATGGCCGAAGTCGAGCAGAAGTTCGGCAAGGAGGTCGCTGAGCTCGTCGACGGCGTGACCAAGCTCGACCAGGTCCAGTTCAAGAGCCGCAAGGAGGCCCAGGCCGAGAGCTTCCGCAAGATGATCCTAGCGATGGTGCGCGACATACGCGTCATCATGGTCAAGCTCGCGGACCGCACCCACAACATGCGCACGCTCTCGGCCATGCCGCCGGAGAAGCGCCGCTCGGTCGCGCGCGAGACACTCGATATCTACGCGCCGATCGCGAACCGCCTCGGCATCCACTCGATCAAGCTCGAACTCGAGGAACTGGGCTTTCATACGCTTTACCCGCAGCGCTACCGCATCATCGAGCGCGAGCTCAAGCGCGCCCGTGGCAACCAGCGTGAATTCCTGCCGAAAATCGTCAAGTCGCTGCGCAAGACGTTCGCGGCTGCGAACATTAATGCACGCGTCGAGGCCCGCGAGAAGCACCTGTACAGCGTGTACGTGAAGATGCGCCGCAAGCACCTCTCGCTGTCCCAGGTCGTCGACATGTTCGGACTGCGCATCGTCGTCGGCAGCGTCGACGAGTGCTACCGCACGCTCGGGCTCGTGCACGGCCTGTACCGGCCAATGCCCGGGCGCTTCAAGGACTACATCGCGATCCCGCGCGTCAACGGGTACCAGTCGCTGCACACTTCCCTGTTCGGTCCGAACAGCACGCCGATCGAGGTGCAGATCCGCACCGAGGAAATGCACCGGATGGCCGAATCCGGGATCGCCGCCCACTGGCAGTACAAGACCGGAGAGAAGGATGGCGAGGCCCAGCAGCTGCGCGCGCGCGAGTGGTTGCAGAGCGTCATGGACCTGCACGAGGGCTCGGCGGAGGAGCTCGTCGAAAGCGTCAAGGTCGACCTGTTCCCAGACAAGGTCTATGTCTTCACGCCGAAGGGCGACATCATGCGGCTGCCGCGCGGCGCGAGTTGCGTCGACTTCGCCTACGCGGTGCACACGGGCGTCGGCCAGCGCTGCGTCGCGGCGAAGGTGGACCGGCGGCTCGTGCCGCTCAGGACCGTGCTGCGAAATGGCCAGACGGTGGAAATCATCACCGCCAAGGGAGCGCAGCCGAATCCCGCCTGGGCGAGCTTCGTCACGACGGCGAAGGCACGCTCGTCGATCCGACTGTACCTCAAGAACCTCAAGCGCGGCGAGGCCGCCGAACTCGGCGGGCGCATGCTGAACCAGGCGCTGGAGGAGTTCGAACTGTCGCTCAAGAAACTGCCGGACGGCCGGCTCGACCAGGTGGCACGCTCGATCGCGCTGAAGGACGGCCGGGAGCTGCTCGAGAAGATCGGCCTCGGCGAACGGCTTGCCCGCCTGATCGCGCGCCGCCTGCTGCCCGACGACGATGCGCGCCCGGATTCCGAGACGTCGCAGCCGCTCGCAATCGCCGGCACGGAAGGTCTGGTCGTCAGCTACGCACGCTGCTGCTTCCCGATTCCGTTCGACGCGATCGTCGCCTATCTCTCGAGCGGCCGCGGCGTCGTGATCCACCGCGACAACTGCTCGAACGTCGCCGCATTCGGAAAGCAGCCGGACAAGTGGATACCGGCGGTCTGGCAGAAAGACCAGCAGCACCTATTCAATGCGGGTCTCGTGGTCGAGGCCACCAACCGCATGGGCATCCTCGCCGAAGTGGCGACCCGCATCGCCGCGGAGCAGAGCAACATCAGCCACGTCAACGTCGATTCATCTCAGGGCGACCACTCAACGATCCTGTTCGAGGTCCAGGTCCGCGACCGGGGGCATCTCGCGCGGCTCATCCGCGCGATCCGCGGCATGCCGGACGTCATGAAGGTGGAGCGCAGCCTGACCTGACGCCGCCGAAGCCCGCGCCCCGCACGAGTTATACTCATTCACGGGGAACGTGGCGCCATGCAGAAAGACAGCCGCATCATCGCCGCGATCCTCGCGGCCGACGTCGTCGGGTACAGCCGCCTCATGGGAGCCGACGAACCGGGAACGCTCGCGGCACTGAAGGCCCGCCGCGCGATCTTCGAAGAACAAGTCACGGAGTTCGGCGGCCGTGTGTTCGGCAGCGTCGGCGACAGCCTGATGGCCGAGTTTCACAGCGCGGTCAACGCCGTGGCGGCGGCCCTCGCAATCCAGGAACGCGTCGCCGCCGAAAACGCCGCGCTGCCGCCAGCACGGCACATGATGCTTCGCATCGGCATCAACCTCGGCGACGTCATCGAGGAACAGTCCGGCCTGGTCGGCGATGCCGTCAATGTCGCGGCCCGGCTGCAGGCACTCGCGAAACCGGGCGGCGTGCTGATTTCTGGCCTGGTCTACGACCAGGTGCACCTCAAGGTCGCGGCCCGCTATCTCGGTGCGGGCACACGCCACGTCAAGAATATTGCCGAGCCGGTCAGGACCTTTGAGGTCCAGCCCGCGGCACCACCCGGGTTCGGCGGGCGAATCGTCGGTGCGATGGCACACCTCGCCTCCCGCCGTGTGGTGAGGGCGATCGCCGCGGGCGTGGCACTCGGCATCGCGCTCGGGCTCGGGCTGTTCTGGCGGGACATACCGCTGCCGGCGACCGGCCGGACCCTCGGCGCGATACTGCAGCCGCAGCCTGTAGACGCGCCACCGAATTCGCTCGCCGTGCTCCCCTTCGCCAACATGACCGGCGACCCGGCGAACGACTACCTGGGGGACGGCCTGGCCGACGAGCTGTTGCACCGGCTGTCGCGGGTGCCGGGCCTGAGCGTGGCCGCCCGACGGTCGGCATTTGTCTTCAAGGGCAAGGACGTCGACGTGCGCAAGATCGCAGAGGCGCTTGGCGTGAACTACGTAATCGAGGGCAGCATCCGTCGCCAGGGCGAGGTCGTGCGCGTCAATGCCGCGCTCGTCGACCACGCGACCGGCGCCAACCGCTGGTCTAATTCCTACGAGTCGTCGGGCGACTTCTTCGCGATTGAAGACGACATCGGAACGCGGGTGCTCACCGCGCTGGAACTGGTGCTCGAGTCGCCGGCGGTTGCGGCATCCACGCCGGCGTCGCAGGGCAGCGTGGTGGCCTACGACTACTTCCTGCAGGGCCTGTCGTACCTGCGCCAGCCGCGTAGTGCGAAGACGCTGGACGCGGCCGAGGAACTCTTCGGCCGCGCACTCGCGGAGCAGCCGGGATTTGCGCGCGCGCAGGCCGGTCTCTGCGAAGCCTATGTCGAGCGCTATGCGCTCGAGCGCGTTCCCGCGCGGGTCGCGACGGCCGAGGACGCCTGCAACAAGGCGAGTTCGCTCGATTCCGGCGCCCAGGAAGTGCACGAGGCGATCGGCAGGCTCCGCCTCGCGACTGGCGACGCGGCGGAAGCGGAAGCGGCCTACCGCCGGGCGCTCGCCATCGTGCCGAACTCGCCCGATGCCTTGATCGGACTCGCCTCCGCGCTGGCGGCCGGCGGGCGCACCGAGGAAGCGGAGCGGACTTTCAGGCAGGCGATCGCGGTGCAGCCGCGTTACGCCGCGTCGCATATTGCGTTCGGCAGCTTCCTGTTCAATCGTGGGCTCAGCGCGGAGGCGATCCGCGCCTACGAGCAGGCCACGGTGCTCGCGCCGGACAACCCGGACGCATTCAACAACCTCGGCGTCGCCTACATGCTCGCCGGTGACTTCGAACGGGCGGGGCGTGCGCTCGAACGCTCGCTCGCAATCGAGCCGCGCAGGGGCGGCTACTCGAACTACGGCAGCGTGCAGTATTACCTCGGCCGCTACGCGGATGCCGAGAAGCTGTTCCGGAAGGCGATCGAACTCGCTCCATCGGACCACCGGTTGTGGGGAAACCTCGCGGACACCCTGCGTTTCGCCGGCCGGCCGGAGGAAGCCCGGGAGGCTTACCGCCGGGCGCTGGAGCTCGCGGATGGCGAGCTGGCCGTCAACCCGAATCACACCATCAACCAGGCACAGGCGGCGTATTATGCCGTCGAACTCGGCGACAAGGACCGCGCGCGGCGCGGCATCGCAGGCGCGCTGCCCGACGGAGACAGCAACACCTACGTCCATTACTACGTCGCACTGACGGAGCTGGGCCTCGGCGACCGGGAGAAGGCCCTCGCACATCTGCGGCGCGCGAAGGAACTTGGCTATCCGGAAACGCTGATGAGGGCCGCGCCCGAACTGGGCGACTTACGAACGACAATCTGATCACCGGGGAGATCGACGATGCCTAACCAGATGACGATCCACATCGACGTCAATCAGGCGAACCAGACGGTATCCAAGTTCGCCGTCGACGAGAAAGGGCAGATCACGTTTCAGAACGACGCCGGCGCCTCGGCAAACGTAAATTTCGAAGGCACGAGCCCGGTCTGCCAGGGCAACAACAAGAAGCAGTCTTTCGACATCAATGCCGGCGCGTCGAAGAAATGGAAGCTGTGCGACGATGCCGCCGGACAGCAGTTCAAGTACACGGCCACCGTCGCCGGCGCCACGCCGGAAGACCCGATCCTCATCATCGAGCGCAAGACAGTCGTTCCCCCGGTCGACACGAAGCCGATCTTCTTCCCCGAGGGAATTCCGATGCTGCTTGTCGGCGCCCTGATCGGCGCCGTCATCGGCTACTTGGTCGCGAAGCGCCTGACGTCTCGAACCCGATAACCGGGCAGAAAGGCGCGGCGGCAGCGCTGGCGCCGCGCCTTACTTCGCCTGCGCGGCCGACCTGACGGCCGCCATATCGATGACGGTGACCGAACCGCGGCCGAGGTCGACCCAGCCCAGCGCCTTCCAGTCCTGCAGCTGCTGGTTGACCGCCTGGCGCGATACGCCCAGGAAACTCGCGAGCTCTTCCTGCGAGATACGCAGAGTATAGCGCTCGCCGCGCTGTTCGCCGTGCAGCTCGCCGAGGGAGAGGAGGCGCTTGGCAAGCCGCGCGGGCGCGTCGAGCAGCGCCGCGTCCTCGAGCAGCCCGCTCGTCCAGCGCAGCCGCTCGCCGCACAGGCGCAGGAGTTCGAGCAGTGCCCGCGGTTCGCGTTCAAGCAGTTCGAAGAGCGGGCCCCGGCGAACCGACACCAGTTCCGAGGCGACAATAGCGGTCGCAGTTGCCGTGCGCGTCCCACCGTCAAGAAGCGCGATCTCGCCGAACGTGTCGCCAGGCTCCATGATGTTGAGGAAGACCTCACGCCCCGTGGCGTTGCCGGTGCTGATGCGGATCTTTCCCGTGACGACTGCATAGAGCGCATCGCCGGGCTCGCCGCGGCTGAAGACCATTTCGCCGCGGCCATATCCTCGCTGTATCGCAAGCGCGGCGATTCGCCCGAACACTTCGGGCGCGAGACCGCGGAACAAGGGGCTGCGCTGCAGCATCATCCGGCCCGCCAACGTCGTCATTCGGTCCCTCCACTGGCCCGCCGCGCCGTGACGCGCGCATGATACCGCTCATGCGCCGGCGCTCCTTGGTAACACGCACTTCGATTTTCCGGGTCCTGGCCTGCCTGTGGCTGGCGGCGGCCGCCGTCAGCCGGGTCCCGGCTGCCGTCGGCGCCGAATCGCCCTATCGCGTCGCAGGCGTACATCGCGTGGTCGTGTTCGCTGACGTGCACGGCGCTTACGACGAGCTCGTGTCGCTGCTGCGCGCGCAGGGCGTCATTGACGCTGCGCTGCGCTGGAGCGCGGGCGACACGCATCTCGTCAGCCTGGGCGACCTGATCGATCGCGGCCCCGGCTCGCGTCGCGTGCTCGAGCTGCTGATGCGACTCGAGGGCGAAGCACGCGCGGCGGGCGGCGCGCTGCACGTCGTGCTCGGCAACCACGAGGTCATGAACATCGCCGGCGACCTGCGCTATGTGACCGCGGCGGAATATGCCGCTTTCGCGGGCACGGAAGACGATGCGCTTCGCGACGCGGCCTGGCAGCGCAGGCTCGAACGGCAACCCGGCGCCGTGCGCGGGGAGTTCGACGCGCAGTTCCCGCCCGGCTATTTCGCCGAGCGCGAAGCCTTTTCCCCCACCGGGCGCTATGGCGCCTGGCTGTTGGCGAAGCCGTTCATGCTCGTGGTCAACGAAACCGCCTTCACGCACGGCGGCTTGTCGCCGCTAGTCGCGCAACTCGGGCTGGAAGGCGTGAACCGCGCGCTGCACGACGAGCTGTCCGACTACCTGAAGGCCTGGCAGACGCTCGGGGCGGTCTTGCCGGAAGCCCCCGATGATTTCCTGGCACGGCCGGATGCGCTCGCAGCCGCAGGCCGCGCGGAGCAGGCGAACGCCTTGCGCGCGCTTCAGGAGGCGCCGGTCTTCACGACGGCCGGCCCGACCTGGTTCCGGGGCCAGGCGCTGTGCCACCCGTTCACGGAAGCCGCCAACCTCGAGTCGTCGCTTGCGAAGCTCGGCGTCGCCCGCGTCGTGGTCGGGCATACGCCGACGCCGACGCGACGCGCGATCAGCCGGTTCGACCGCCGCGTCATCCTGCTCGACGCCGGCATGCTGGGCGAGGTCTATGGCGGCACGGCGGCTGCACTCATCATCGAGGGCGGCAAGCTCAGCGTCGCGTATGCCGACCGGCCCGGCGAACTCTCGCTGCCGGAGCCGCTGCCGCGCGCGATCGGTCCCCGCCCGGCTGGCCTCGACGACGACGCCCTGGAATCCTGGCTCGCGCAGGCCGAGATCGTGGGCATGGAGGAATTGCCCGCGGGCATCACGAAGCCGCGGCGCATCACGCTGCGCCGGGACGGCGTCGAGCTGCACGCCATCTTCAAACAGCTCTCGACCGACTTCGGGGCGACCGGATCAACGCAGTCCCTGAACGAGGGCGATCGATTCGAATACGAGATCGCCGCCTACAGGCTCGATCGGCTGCTTGGCCTGGACATGATTCCCGTGACCGTCCCGCGAACGGTCAACGGGCGGCCGGGTGCCGTGCAATTCTGGGTCGAGGGCGCCATCAATGCGCGGCAGATGATCGAGGCCGGCCTGAAACCCGAGGGCTGGTGCCCGATCGAGCCGCAGTACAACCTGATGAACGTGTTCGACGTGCTCGTGAACAACACCGACCGCACCCAGGAGAACCTGCTCATCACGCGCGAATGGAACGCCGTCCTGATAGACCATTCGCGCGCGTTCACAGTCCGACAGAAGGCGCCTCGCCTGTTGTATCTCGAACAGCTCGAGCTGCCGCCCATGTTCGCCGCCCGGCTCGCGGCACTCGACCGCGAAACGCTTCAGCGCGAGCTGGGCCAGTGGCTGCATCGCCGCCAGATCGACGCCCTGCTCAAGCGCCGAGACGCACTATTGCGCGAATACGGCACCAGTGCCGCCGCCGAGGCCGCCAGCGCCCGCTAGCCGCGCGGCTTCCAGCTGGCGCCGTGCGTACTCGCGCCCGACGAGCCAGGCCACCAGCATCATCGTCAGGCTGAGTACAACGATGAGCCAGACGAACCGGTAGCGCGCTTCGGCGAAAAGGTTCGTCCCGGCGAAGATCGAGCCGCTCGCCAGCAGGTCGCCGGCACGGAAAAAGAACGTGTCGATGGCAGTCTTGGCCTGGTATTTCGCGTCGCGACCCATTGGCAGGAGCAGCGCGTTGCGCGTCGTGTTGAGCAGCGAGTAATCGAAGCTTCTCTGCACGACCAGCACCGACTGCAGCAACAGGAAGGCCGGCACCATGCCGACCAGCAGGTATCCCGCGACGAAGAGGGCGGGCGTCAGCAGCAGGGCGCGTGCCAGTCCCGCGAACTGGATGATCCGCGAAACGAGCAGGAGCTGGATCAGGAATCCGGCCAGCGTGATCATCGCGCAGTAGTCGCCCATGAAGTGGCCGATGTAGTCCGCCTGCGCCAGGGGCGCCTCATGGCGCGCGATGTCCGCCAGCCAGCTCGTGAACACGAAGTCCCCGGCGGAAGTGATCCAGTTGAGCAGCACCACGAGCACCGCGATGCCCGCAAGGTAGCGGCTACGGGCGACGACCGCGAATCCGCCGAGCCAGTGGCCACTGCCCGCGGGCGGGCCGCATGCGGGACTGCCACTGCACTGCGCAGACTCGGGCACTGCCGCCCGGGCCCGCAGGCCAAGCACGATGGCAGCTGAAATCGCGGCCGCTGAACCCAGCATGAGCCCCTGCGGGCCGACCGCGTCGAACAGCGTGGAGGCCGCCTGGGCGCCGGCCCAGGCACCGCCTGACACGCCGACCGCGACGAGCCCGAACATTCGCTCGCCGGCTTTCACGCTGAAAAGATCCGTGGCAAACGCCCAGAACTGGGTCACGGCCATCACGCTGAACAGGCTGCCCCAGACGAAGAACACGAACCCGAATCGCCAGCCGGCCTGTCCGGCCAGCACGAAAAACAGCAGGTTGCTGACGAAGAAGGCGTTGACCAGGACATGGATGCGCCGCGGGTCCAGTCGGCGCGCCCAGGCGCTGTACGCCGGAACGATCGCGATCAGGAGTGCCGCCTGCACCGCAACGGCGTAGCTGCGGAATTCCGCGCCGCCCTCGGTAAGGATCAGCGCCTCGCGCACCGGGCGAATCAAGTAGTAGGCGAACATGAGTGAGAATGCCTGCAGGCACAGGAAGGATAGGCAGCGACCCTCGCCGGGCCGGATGGGTGCCAGCACGGCAATGCAGCGTTCGAAACGACTCTGGCGCGCCCGATTCACGGAATTCCCCCGCCGCATCGGCGCCCGGCCCGAACCGGCCGGGCGCCGGCTGCGCGCATGTCTCAGGCCTGGCCGGGGCCGGCGGCTTCCGCGCGGCGATCGGTGGAAACGCTCGGGCCGCTCGCGGTGGTGTCATTGAATCGGAGCAGCTGTGCCGGTTCGAACGACTCCACCAGCGTGGCCATGAGCACGGTCGTGACGATTGTCGCGGCCAGGGCAGCGGCGACGGAGTGGCTGCGGTACGGGTTGGTCTTCATGGCGTTTCTCCTCGGATCGATGTTTGATCCGGGAGTGATGTTGGGCCGGCGCGAGACTCCACTCTGTCAGCCAGGCGACACTCGCCGCCAGAAAGTCCGCGTGCCCGAAAGGCCCTATGATGTCGGCCATTCCGGACGCGGATGGCTGCCATGACATGCAAGACAATCGACACGCCGCAAGCGCCGAAAGCCATCGGCCCCTATTCGCAGGCGGTCGCCGCCAACGGCATCGTGTTTTTCTCGGGACAGATCGGGCTCGATCCTGCGACCGGCGAGCTGGTCGGGGGCGGGCTCGAAGCAGAGGCGCGGCGCGCGTTCTCGAACCTCGCGGCGGTTGCCGAGGCCGCGGGCTCGAGTCTCGCCGCCGTCGTGCGGGTGACGATCTACCTCGCCGACCTCGGCCAGTTCGCCATCGCAAACCGCGTCATGCAGGAATATTTCAGCGAGCCCTATCCGGCACGCGTCACCATTGGTGCGGCGGCGCTGCCGCGCGGCGCCGCGATCGAGGTCGACTGCATACTGGTGCCGTGATCCGCAGGTATCCGTGACCATCGAGCGCCGCCCCGTCACCGGGCTCAAGGGCGTCGGGCCGGCGCTTGCGCGCCGCCTTGCAAAACTCGGCATCGAGACGGTCGCGGACCTTCTTTTCTGGCTGCCGACGCGCTACGAGGACCGCACGCACATCGTGCCGATCGGGTCACTGCGCCCGGGCGCGCGCGCCGCGGTCGAGGGCACGATCGAGCTGGCCGAGGTGGTGTTTCGCGGCAGGCGCTCGCTGCTCGTGCGCCTCTCCGACGGCACGGGATTCCTGACGCTGCGGTTCTTCCACTTCAGCGGCGCGCAGCAGGCGCAGCTCGTGCGCGGTTCGCGCCTGCGTTGCTTCGGCGAGGTGCGCCGCGGCAAGCATGGGCCCGAAATCGTTCATCCTGAATACCGGAATGCGGACGCGCCCGACACGCAGGCGGTCAAGGACGCCCTCACGCCGATCTATCCGGTCACCGAAGGCGTCCAGCAGGGCCGGCTGCGCAACTTGACCGCCCAGGCGCTCGCCGCCGCCAGCGAAGGCGAGCTGCCGGACTGGCTTCCCCCGGAGATCCAGGCGGAGCTGGAGCTTCCCGGTCTTCGCGAGGCGCTGAAGTACCTGCACCGGCCTCCGCCCGACGCCAGGCTCCGCGAGCTCGACGAGGGCCGGCATCCCGCGCAGCGGCGACTCGCCTTCGAAGAGCTGCTCGCCCATCAACTGTCGCTGCGGCAGCTGCGAAACGAAATCCGGCGCGACCCGGCATGGCCCGTCGCTGCGCCCGGAAGGCTCGCGGAGCGGCTGCTCGCCGCCACGGGCTTCGCGCTCACCGGGGCACAGCGGCGGGTAATCGGCGAGATCCGCCGCGACCTGGCCATCACCCACCCGATGCTGCGGCTCGTGCAGGGCGACGTCGGTTCCGGCAAGACCATCGTGGCCGCGCTGGCGGCCGCCGATGTCGTCGAAGCAGGCCTGCAGGCCGCCCTCATGGCGCCGACCGAGCTGCTCGCCGAACAGCATGCGCAGAATTTTTCGCGCTGGCTCGCCCCGCTCGGCCTCAAGCCGCTGCTCCTGACCGGCAGGCTGGCAGCGCGGGCGCGTCGGGAAGCGCAGGCCGCGATCGGCGACGGCAGCCAGGGCATCGCGATCGGCACGCACGCGCTGTTCCAGGAAGACGTGAAGTTCAGGAAGCTCGCGCTCGTAATCGTGGACGAGCAGCACCGCTTCGGCGTGCACCAGCGCATGCGCCTGCGCGAGAAGGGTTCGGGAGGCCATTACCCGCACCAGCTCATCATGACGGCGACGCCGATCCCCCGGACGCTCGCGATGACGGCCTATGCGGACCTCGACGTGTCGGTGATCGACGAGCTGCCACCCGGCCGCTCGCCGGTGCTCACGGTCGCGATGCCCGACTCGCGGCGCGACGAAGTCGTGCGACGGATCCGCAGCGCCTGCCTCGCAGGCCGCCAGGCTTACTGGGTCTGCCCGCTGATCGAGGAATCCGCATTGCTGGAAGCCCAGGCGGCGGAAGACACGGCGGCGGCGCTCGCCGCGGCACTGCCGGACGTCGCGGTCGGCATCGTCCACGGGCGCATGCCGCCGGCCGCGCGCGAGAGGACCATGGCGAAGTTCAAGGCCGGCGAAATCGGGCTCCTGGTCGCAACCACCGTGATCGAGGTCGGGGTCGACGTGCCGAACGCGAGCCTGATGGTGATCGAGAATGCCGAGCGCATGGGGCTTGCCCAGCTGCACCAGCTTCGGGGCCGGGTCGGGCGCGGTCGCGAAGCTTCGTCCTGCCTCCTGCTCTGGCATGCGCCGCTCGGCGCGCTCGCGAAAGAGCGGCTCGCGGTGCTGCGGAGCACGAACGACGGCTTCGCCGTCGCTCGCCGCGACCTGGAATTGCGCGGTCCCGGCGAGCTGCTCGGCACGCGCCAGACCGGGCTGATGCAGCTCAAGGTCGCCGATCTCATGCGGGACGCCGACCTGTTGCCGCGCGTGCAGGCGGCAGCGGATGTGATGATGCGTTCCCATGCGGATAACATTGCCCCGCTGAAGCGCCGCTGGATCGGCGCCGGGACCCGTTACGGCAAGGTATGAAAGGACAAATCGCCGCAAGACCGGACGAGCGACCGGCGTCCCGCTGGACGGAACGCCTCGATGAACTGCTGCCCTCCGCACCGGCCGCGGCATCCGCCTGGCTATGCGAACCCGGGCTCCTGACCGAGCGGCTGCGCGCCTGCTGCGGCGGCCAGCCGGGGCTCTCCGTGATTCTGGAAGCGGAAGCTCCGCTGCCCGCGCATAACGTCGCCGTGCTGCAGGCCGCGGGCAATGCCGCTTTCGTTCGCGAAATCGAACTGACCTGCGACGGCCGGCCCTGGGTGTTTGCCCAGACCTGGATCCCGCTGGCCACGCTGGCGCGCCAGCGCTGGCTGGCCTCGCTCGGCCGCGATGCCCTCGGCGAGCGGCTCGCCGCAGTACCCGGTCTCGAGCGCGGGCCGCTCGAGTTCACGCGGCTGGCGCCGGGTGACCCGCTCTATCATCGCGCGCTCCGCGAGCGCCGCGATCCGCCGCCCGCCCTCTGGGCGCGTCGTTCCTGGTTCGCGATCGGGCGCGACCGCCTGCTGGTGCAGGAAGTGTTCCTGCCCGAAGCGCACACGTGAGCCGGGCCGACCCCGATTACAAGCCGGAGTGGGAGCCGCATCCCGCGCGCGACGCGGCCCGCGCGCTCCGCCGGACGCTGCGCGAATACGCGCGCCTGATGCGCCTCGACAAGCCGATCGGCATCTGGCTGCTCCTGTGGCCCGCGCTCTGGGGACTCTGGTTTGCGGGCGCGGGCCGGCCTGACCCGCGGCTGCTGATCATCTTCGTCGCGGGCGTCGTCGTGACCCGCTCGGCGGGCTGCGTCATCAACGACTACGCCGACCGTGATTTCGATCCCAGGGTCGCGCGCACCAGGAACCGGCCGCTTGCCGCCGGACGTGTCGCGCCGGCGGAGGCGTTGTTCCTCTTCGTCGCGCTTGGGCTCGTCGCCGTCTGGCTGGCATTGCAGCTCGATCCGTACGCGCAGCTCTTCGCAGTCGCAGGCGCGCTACTCGCCGTGACCTATCCCTGGCTCAAGCGCGTCGTGCATATCCCGCAGTTCTATCTGGGCGTCGCGTTTGGCTGGTCGATCCCGATGGCCTTCGCAGCCCTGACCGGCGAAGTGCCGAAGATCGGATGGCTGCTGCTCACCGCGGTCGTGCTGTGGGCCGCGGTCTACGACACGATGTACGCGATGGTGGATCGCGAGGACGACGAGCGCATCGGCGTGAAGTCGACCGCGATCCTGTTTGGCGAGGCGGACCGGCCGATCATTGCGGTAATGATGGCCATGACGCTGCTCGCGCTCTGGCTGGCGGGCAACGAGGCCGGACGCGGCCCCTGGTATCGCGCGGGCCTCGGCGCGGCCGCGATCCTCTTCCTGTACGAGCTCTGGCTGATCCGCCGCCGCAAGCCCGAGGCCTGCTTCCACGCCTTCAACAACAATCACTACGTCGGGATGGTCGTCTTCATCGGGCTTGCGCTCGATTACCTGTATCACTGACCGGTTGCGCGCGCGACTGCCCAGACTTCGATCCGCCGGCAACCCGCGCGTTTCAGCGCTTGCGCAAGCGCATCCGCCGTCGCGCCCGTCGTCAGCACGTCATCGACGATGGCGACGGCGTTCGGCACGGTACCGGCCCGGACCGCGAAGGCGCCGCTCACGTTGACGCGCCGCACGATCGCCGGCAGCGCCGCTTGCTCCTCGGTCGCGCGCAGCCGGATCGCGACCCGGTCCGCGACCGGCAGACCGAGCACCTCACCGGCGAAGCGCGCGATCTCGCCGGCCTGGTTATAGCCGCGCCGCGCCTCGCGCGAGGGATGCAGCGGCACGGGCACGAGCGCATCGACCGCTGGCGGGCCGCGCTCGGCGAGCCGGTGCGCGAGCACGGTGCCGAGAATCCGTCCGGTCGCAAGCTCATTGCCGTACTTCAGGCGGTGAATCAGTTCGATCAATGGAAATTCGTAACGGTAGGGCACAAAGGCGCGGTCAAAGGCGGGGTGATTCTTCACGCAGCCTTCGCAGGGCAGTCCCGCAGTCGCGACCGGCATTGCGCAGACTGCGCAGGCCGGCGCGTTTCGCGGCAGGTCGTCCTCGCAGTCCCGGCAGAGGTCCAGCGACGGCGGCTGTCCCGGGTCCAGGCAGAGTCGGCAGGTCGCTGGAAATAGCTTGTGAAACAGCGTCTTGGACGCGCCGTAAACCTGCCTGAGCAGGCTTGGTTGACAGGCCTTGAGGGCATTCGAATACTGCGCCACGGCGAGACAGTGCGCCGCCAGCGCACCCGGGATGCGGCGGTTTTCGGTTTCGAATGGGGAGCAATGCAATGGCCGGCAACGGCGGCACCATCGGCGAGATCCGCAGCGACTGGAAGCTCGGGGAGTTGCGCGCGCTGCACGCCCTTCCCTTCGCCGATCTGCTCCACGCGGCGCAGACGACACACCGCCGACACTTCGACCCAAATGCGGTCCAGGTCTCGACGCTGCTCTCGATCAAGACTGGCGCCTGCCCCGAGGACTGCGCTTACTGCCCGCAGAGCATCCGCTACGACACGGGTCTCGAGCGCGAGGCCCTGATGGAGGCGGCGGACGTCGTCGCGCGGGCAAGGGCCGCGCGCGAAGCCGGCGCGACGCGCTTCTGCTTGGGCGCGGCCTGGAGGAGCCCGAAGGATCGTGACCTCGACAAGGTCGTCAAGATGGTCGAAGGCGTAGCAAGGCTCGGCCTCGAGACCTGCGCGACGCTCGGCATGCTGACGTTGGCGCAGGCCAGTCGCCTCAAGGACGCCGGCCTCGACTACTACAACCACAATCTCGACACGTCCGAGTCCTTCTACAGCGAGGTGATCACGACCCGGACCTACCAGGACCGACTCGACACGCTTGCGGCAGTGCGCAACGCAGGCATCCGTGTCTGCTGCGGCGGCATCCTCGGGATGGGGGAAACCGCCGCGGATCGCGTCGCTTTCCTGCACACGCTGGCGACGCTGGACCCGCATCCCGAGAGCGTGCCCATCAACAACCTCGTGCAGGTCGAGGGTACGCCGCTGGCGGGCACGCCCGCGCTCGACCCGATCGAGTTCGTGCGGATCATCGCGCTCGCCCGCATCCTGATGCCGCGCTCGCACGTGCGTCTGTCCGCGGGCCGGGCGCAGATGAGCGACGAGCTGCAGGCGCTCTGCTTCCTTGCCGGCGCGAATTCGATCTTCTTCGGCGAGAAGCTCCTCACGACCGGCAACCCGGACACTGAAAGCGACCACGCGCTCTTTGGCCGGCTCGGCATCCGGCCGGAGCCCGCTGCCGCGGGGAGCTGAGCGCCGTGGCCGTCGCGCCAAGGACCCTTGAATCCGTGCTCGCGGATCTCGACGGACGCGGCCTGCGCCGCCAGCGGCGCACCGTGCGCCGCCTATCGCACGACACCCAGGACATCGAGCTCGACGGCCGGCCTTGCGTCGATTTCTGCAGCAACGACTACCTCGGGATTTCCGCCCATCCGCGCGTGACGGAGGCGCTGGTCGGGGCCGCACGCGTCCAAGGCGTTGGCGCCCGCGCCTCGCACCTGATCACGGGGCACCAGGGCGAGCACGGCGCGCTCGAAGAAGAGCTCGCGGCATTCACCGGCCGCGAGCGCGCGCTGCTGTTTTCGACCGGTTACATGGCGAACCTGGGGCTCGCCACTGCCCTCGTCCGCAAAGGCGGCGCCGTCATCGGCGACCGCCTCAATCACGCCTCACTGATCGACGCCGGCCGAATCGCCCGGGCCACGATCGGCCATTATGCGCATGGCGACGCCGCGGCCCTCGAGCGGCAGCTCGCCGCGCGCGGAGTGGGCCCGGCGCTGGTGCTGACCGACGGCGTATTCAGCATGGACGGGGATCTCGCACCCTTGCCCGCGCTTGCGACGGCCTGCTCGCGCCACGGCGCCCTGCTCGCGGTCGACGACGCGCACGGGCTCGGCGTGATCGGCGACAACGGCCGCGGCTCGCTCGAACACTTCGGCCTCTCGGCGCGCGAGGTGCCCGCGCTCGTCGGCACGCTCGGCAAGGCCTTCGGCAGCTTCGGCGCGTTCGTCGCAGGCGACGCGGACCTCGTCGAGACGCTCATCCAGCGCGCGCGGACCTACATCTATACGACGGCGCTGCCGGCCGCAGTCGCGGCCGCGGCACGCGCTGCACTCGCGGTTTCAATCGCGGAGTCCTGGCGCCGCACGCGAGTGCTCTCGCTCACGCGGCGCTTCCGTGAGCTCGCCAGCGCGGCGGGCCTGCCGGTCGCGGACTCGCCGTCGCCGATCCAGCCGATACTCCTCGGTTCCGCGGATGCGGCCGTCCGGGCGAGCGCAAGACTCCTCGACCGCGGACTCTTCGTTGCCGCCATCCGCCCGCCGACGGTGCCAGCCGGCACTTCACGCCTGCGCGTGGCGCTTTCGGCCGCGCATCGCGATGCGGACGTGGAGAATCTGGTGGGCTCTCTCGCGGAAGTCCTTTGCCCCGAATGAACGGCGCGCAACGACCGGTCCATTCGGGACCGCCATTCCTGGATCGCGCTGCCATCCGTCGACAATTTGGCAAGGCTAGCGCGAGCTACGACAGGTCCGCCATCCTCGCCGCGCAACTGCGCCGGCAGATGATCGAGCGCCTCGACTTGATCGCTTTCACCCCGCAATCGGTCCTCGACCTCGGCTGCGGCACCGGCCATGGTGCCAAGGCGCTCGCGGCACGCTGGCCGAAGTCGCGGGTGATCGCGCTCGATGCGTCGCCTGCCATGCTGCGTGAAACCGGCAGGCTCGACGAACAGTCACGAATCGGTAAGTTCTGCGCACAGGCGGAATCGCTGCCGCTGCCGGACAAGAGCATCGACCTCGTCTTCAGCAACCTGATGCTGCCCTGGTGCGAGGACATCGATTCGGTCTTCGCGGAGGTCGCACGCGTGCTGCGGCCGCGCGGCTATTTCAGCTTTACGACCTTCGGACCGGACACGCTCGCGGAGCTTCGCGCCGCCTGGCGAGAGGCCGACGACGGAGCCCACGTGCACCCGTTCACCGACATGCACGACCTAGGCGACGGGCTGGTGCGCGCGGGCCTCTCGGAGCCCGTCCTCGACGTGACCCGCTATACGCTGACCTACCCGGATGTCGAAACGCTGATGCGCGACCTGAAGGCCATCGGTTCGCAAAATGCGTCGACGGCGCGTCCGCGCGGCCTCACGGGCCGGCGGCGCCTGCGCACCGTGACGGATGCCTACGAGAGATTCCGCAGCCAGGGCGTGCTGCCGGCCAGCCATGAAGTCGTCTTCGGACAGGCCTGGGGCGCGATCGAGCGCGACGCGCCTGACGGCGAGTTCGCCGTTCCGATCGGTAACATCGGCCGCCGCTAGAGATGTACCACTGGGGGCACCGGGGCACGAATCCGTCAAATCCAGGCGAATCAGGTGTTTACACGTACGCTGCCGTGAACTTATTGTGGCTGACAATATCGCTGAGTAGTTCCGGTCGACGACGGGTTCACGTTGTTAGCATCCGTTGCCATTCTGGCTGTCAGGTTCCGGCATGCAATCCAGAACACGCATGAAATTGACCGTCAAGGACGGCCTCGTGGCGCTCGCATATCTTGCGTCGCTCGCATTCATTGTCTTTCGGCTACTCGATAGAGATCCGGGCGCGGGCTTCATTCCTGTCAACAGCGAACTTGATACCGTCCGCTGGACCATCATTGCCTTCCTGATCGTCGCCGGCCTGCTGATTGTCCTGTTCGCCGGCTTGCCGGTCATCTACTACATGCTGAGATCCGGGCGCTGGACGCCGATGCACGTGACGGCCGGTGTGCTCGTCACGCTTGTCACCGGGCTGCTGCTCTACGTACCGCTGTCCTATCTTTACGAGAAATCGCTGGGACCCAGGCAACCCTTCCATTCGCACCTGCAGCTGTTCCCACATGACATTGACTTGCCGGATCGGACTGACAACACGCTGGTTATCGCATTCCTGGGCGGTTCAACGACGGAATTCACCAACTGGACGATGGAAGTCGGCAGGATCCTGCAATCGCAGTTTCCCGACCGTAGGGTGATTACGTTGAACCAGGGCCGTCAGTGGTACACCGTGCTGCACAGCCTGATCAACTACGAAACCAACGTCCGCCAGGTGAAACCAGACTACGTCGTGGTAATGCATGCGATCAACGATTTGACCGTCAATGCGGATCACAGCTACTACGTAAACGGTCCTTTCCGGAGGGACTACGGCCACCATACGGGCCCGCTGACCCGCCTGGCCCGGACACGGCCGCTGCTCGATCTGATCGTTGACGTCGCCCGATACATGTTTTTCTGGCAGCGGCGCGAGGTCATCGATACCGATGTGTTCAAGGGCTTGCCAGTGTTCACCGGCTACTATAAACGCCTGATCCAGCTGATACGGCTCGACGGGTCGAGACCAGTCGTGATGGCCCAGCCCTATTTATACAAGCCGCAGATGACCGAGGAGGAAAAGCATCACCTCTACATGCCGGTCCAGAACAGCACGGGCCCGGACAAGGTTTGGAGCATCGATACGGCACGCCGGGGCATGGAGCAATACGTAAGGGCGGTGCGTGAGCTTGCGAAGTCGGAAGATGTGCCGTTGATCGATCTGGAAGCGGCCATGCCGAAGGATTTGAAGTACCTCAAGGACGACTGTCATTACACGGAAGCGGGTGCCGCACTCGTCGCCGAGCGCGTCAGCGCTTCCCTGGCGCAACTGATTCGCGAAACGCCTTGAGACGTCGCAGCTTGCTGTCGTGACGCGATCCTTCTTCGTCACCGGCACCGACACCGGAGTCGGCAAGACGCTCGTGACAGCGGCGCTCCTGAGGCGCCTGCGCGAGGCGGGCCATTCGGTGGCCGGCATGAAGCCGATCGCCGCGGGTGTCGTTGCGGGGCCGGAGGGACCCGCGAACGAGGACGCCCTCCTCCTGCAGTCCGAGTCGAGCGTCCGGCATCCCTATGTGATCGTGAATCCCTGGCTGTTCGAACCGGCGATCGCACCGCACATTGCCGCCGCGGAAGCGGGACGGGAGATCGACACCGCGCGCATCGTCGCCGCGCACGAGCATCTCTGCGCCGCGGCCGAGTTCGTGCTCGCCGAGGGTGCCGGCGGCTTTCTCGTGCCGCTCGATCCCCGACGGAGTTGCGCCGACCTGCCGTCGCTTCTCGGCATGAATGTCGTCCTGGTGGTCGGCCTTCGGCTTGGCTGCCTCAATCACGCGCTGCTCACGGCAGAGGCGATCACCGCACGCGGCCTCGTGCTCACGGGCTGGATCGGCAATCACATCGACCCTCGATTCGCGCGGCCCGAAGCCAACCTGGCGACACTGGAATCGCGCATTCCTGCGCCTTGTCTCGGCGTCGTTCCATGGATGGCGAAACCGGACGTCGGCAGCGCCGCCGCGAGCCTTTCCGGTGCCTCCCGTCTCGGGTGCATCCCACTGGAATGAAAGGGGAAAATCGGGTTGCGGGCCTTGCGGCCAACCCTTAGGATGCGCGGGCCGTGAGCCCGCGTTCCCCGGGCCACTTCCTGGGAGCTTCATTGGGCGTTGCCAAGCGGATCCTGAGTCGGTCGGTCGTCGCGGGCGCGCTGGCAATGTTCGCGGCCCTGCCCGCGCGCGCGGACTGGAGCCTCGTCAACATGCCGGAAGGCGTGAGCGAACTCTCGCGCGGGACTTACGAACTGCACATGCTGATGTTCTGGATCTGCCTGGTCATCGCGATCGTGACGTTCAGCGCAATGATCATCGCAATGATCCGCTTCCGGAAGTCGAAGGGCGCGATCGCCGACCAGAAGATGCTCCACAACGCGCGCCTCGAGGCAGCCTGGACCATCGTGCCGGTGATGATCCTGGTCGCGATGGCGATCCCCTCGGTCGAGAAACTGATCAGGATCGAGGACACATCCGGTTCCGGACTCACAATCAAGGTGACGGGCCATCAGTGGTACTGGCAATACGAATACCTGGACAGCGGCGTCTCCTTTTACAGCCGGCTCGCCCGTTCCAGCGACGTGGCCCGCCAGAAGGGATCAGGTATCGACCCTGCAACGGTCGAGCACTACCTGCTCGACGTCGACAAGCCGCTCGTGGTCCCGACCGGCGTCAAGATTCGCATGCTGCTCACGGCGAATGACGTGATCCACGCCTGGTGGGTCCCGGAATTCGGCATGAAGCGCGACGCGATCCCCGGCTTCATCAACGAAATGTGGATTTCGGTCGACGCCGACAAGCCCGGCACGTACCGGGGCCAGTGCGCCGAGCTATGCGGCGCCGACCATGGCTTCATGCCGATCGTCGTGGTGGCCAAGCCGAAGGCTGAATTCGACGCCTGGCTGCTGAGCCGGAAAAAAGAGGCGGCCACGGCGCTCGCCGCCACGGAGTGAACGAGATGGCGCACGCGAGCCACGACAGTCACGCTCACGGCCCCCCGAAGGGCATCGTCCGCTGGCTTACGACCACGAACCACAAGGACATCGGAACGATGTACCTCGTGTTCTCGCTTGTGATGTTCCTCGTGGGCGGCTTGTTCGCGCTCGTGATCCGCAGCGAGCTTTTCCAGCCCGGGCTCCAGCTCGTCAATCCCGCGGTCTTCAACCAGATGACGACCATGCACGCCCTGGTGATGGTCTTCGGTGCCGTGATGCCGGCGACGGTCGGACTCGCGAACTGGATGATCCCGATGCAGATCGGCGCCGCCGACATGGCGCTGCCGCGCATGAACCTGTTCAGCTTCTGGCTCCTGGCCTTCGCCTTCCTGTTGCTGCTGTCGACGTTCCTGGTGCCGGGCGGCGCACCGGCATCCGGCTGGACGCTTTATCCGCCGCTCGTGCTGCAGACCGGCGAAGCCTTTCCGATGGCGGTATTTGCGATCCACCTGATGGGCGCCTCGTCGATCATGGGTGCGATCAACGTCATCGTGACAATCGTGAACATGCGCGCGCCCGGCATGACGCTGCTCAAGATGCCGCTGTTCTGCTGGGCCTGGCTGATAACGGCCTACCTGCTGATCGCAGTCATGCCGGTGTTCGCGGGCGGAGTCACGATGCTGCTCACGGACTATTTCTTCAAGACGAGCTTCTTCAACGCGGCGGGCGGCGGCGACCCCGTGCTGTTCCAGCACGTGTTCTGGTTCTTCGGACATCCCGAGGTCTACATCATGATCCTGCCGGCGTTCGGGATCGTGTCCGAGATCATCCCGACGTTTTCGCGCAAGCCGATCTTCGGCTACGAGGCGATGGTGTACGCAATCGCCTCGATCGCGTTCCTGTCATTCATCGTCTGGGCGCACCACATGTTCACGGTCGGCATGCCGCTCGCCGGGCAGCTCTTCTTCACGCTGTCCACCATGCTGATCGCGGTGCCGACTGGCGTGAAGATCTTCAACTGGACCGCGACAATGTGGCGCGGATCGCTCAGCTTCGAGCCCCCGATGCTGTTCGCGCTCGCTTTCCTGTTCCTGTTCACGATCGGCGGCTTCTCGGGCCTGATGCTCGCCATCGTTCCGGCCGACCTCCAGTACCACGACACCTATTTTGTCGTCGCGCACTTCCACTACGTGCTGGTGCCGGGCGCGGTATTCGGCATCATGGCGGCCGTCTACTACTGGCTGCCGAAGTGGACCGGCCACATGTACGACATGCGCCTCGCGAAGTGGCACTTCTGGTTGTCCGCGATCTTCGTGAACGTGCTCTTCTTCCCGCAGCACTTCCTGGGGCTCGCCGGGATGCCGCGGCGCATTCCCGACTATGCCACCCAGTTCACCGACTGGAACATGGTCTCCTCGATCGGCGCCTTCGGCTTCGGGCTGTCGCAGCTCCTGTTCGTCTGGCTGATCGTCAGGTGCGTGAAGGGCGGCGAGCGCGCGACCGCGGGCGTATGGGACTGGCCGCACGGCCTCGAGTGGACCGTGCCGTCCCCGGCGCCGTATCACACTTTCGACAAAGCGCCGGAGATCCAATGACCCTGCATTCGAAGAACCTGCGGCTCGCCCTCGCGCTCGGTGCCGTGGCGGTCGCCGTCTGGGTAGCCTATGTGCTGCTCCAGCTGATGGCGCGCGCCTCATGAACGCCCCGGTGAAACGGCAAAACCGCGGCCTCGTCGCGCGGCTCCTGCTGATGGTCGCCGGGAGCTTTGCTTTCGGCTTCGCGCTCGTGCCGCTCTACAACGTATTCTGCGAAGTCACCGGAATCGGCACGCGCGAGCAGCTCACGCAGGCGGGCACGATCGAAGGGCAGTCGCCGGTCACGGACCGCAAGGTCGTGATCGAGTTCACGGCGTCGGTGCCGTCGGGCGGCTGGGAATTCGAGCCCGTCGCGGCGAGCATGGAGGTTCAGCCCGGACGGCTCTACGAAGCGCACTACCGGGCCCGGAACCTGTCGGATCACGCGACCACCGGCCAGGCCGTGCCGAGCATCGCGCCGTTGCGCGCAGCGCGCTATTTCGTGAAGACCGAGTGCTTCTGCTTCACGCCGCAACAGTTCACCGGCAACGAGGAGCGCGAGTTGAAGGTGCGCTTCCTGGTCGACCGGGAACTTCCGGAGGGAATCGACCGGATGACACTTTCCTATGCGTTCTACGACGTCGGACGCGCGTCAGGCCGGAGCTAGGGAGGACGCGATGGTTCAGGCCGCTGATGCGACCGATTCGAAGGGGTACTACTTCCCGCACGGCAGCCGCCTGCCGTTCTTCGGGTCCGCGTCGCTTTTCACGCTCATGGCGGGCGCCGCGGCGACGCTGGACGGCGCCGCGTTCGGCGGCTGGGTGCTCGGGCTCGGCTTCGTCCTCCTCTTCACGCTCTTCTTCCTCTGGTTCGGCGAGGTGATCCGTGAAAACCAGGCGGGCCTCTACAACGAGCAAGTCGATCGCTCATTCCGAATGGGCATGATGTGGTTCATCTTCTCGGAGGTCATGTTTTTCGCGGCCTTCTTCGGTGCGCTGTTCTACGCGCGGCAGCTCTCCGTGCCCTGGCTCGGCGGCGAAGGGGCGAAGGCGGTGACGAATATCCTGTGGCCGGATTTCAATGCGGGCTGGCCGAGCAATGGCCCGGGCGCCCTGGGTCCGCGTGACAACGGCAGCTACGAGATCATACCCGCCTTCGGCTTGCCGGCGCTCAACACCGCGCTCCTGCTCACCTCGGGCCTCACGATCACGGTGGCCCACCACGCCATGAAGAGCGCCCACCGCGGGATCCTGAAGGTGTTCCTCGCGCTGACTTTCCTGCTCGGCTTCACCTTCCTCGGCGTGCAGGTCAAGGAATACGGCCACGCCTGGCACGAGCTCGGGCTGCAGCTCGGAACGGGAATCTACGGATCGACCTTCTTCATGCTGACCGGATTTCACGGCCTGCACGTGTTTGTCGGCGCAATCATGCTCGTCGTGATCTGGCTCCGCTGCCTGCGGGGCCATTTCACGCCGCGCCAGCACTTTGCCTTCGAAGCCGTCGCCTGGTACTGGCACTTCGTCGACGTCGTCTGGCTGGGGCTGTTCATCTTCGTCTACTGGCTCTGACGGGCTGGCATCATGGCCGGCAAGCGCTTCATCGCGATCGCCGGCAACATCGGCGCCGGCAAGACCGAGTTGACGCGCTTCCTGTGCCGGCGCTATGACATCAAGCCGTTCTTCGAGCCGAACGACCAAAACCCCTACCTCGCCGACTTCTACCGGGACATGAAGACCTGGGCCTACCGCTCCCAGCTTTTCTTCCTGGCCCACAAGTTCCGCCTTCAGCTCGAGCTCCAGGATGAGCCCGGCACGGTCGCGCAGGACCGCACGATCTACGAGGACGCCGAGATCTTCGCGAAAAATCTCCACCGCCAGCGCTTCATCGACACGCGCGACTACAGGACATACACGCAACTCTACCGCTCGATCACCCGGGCGCTGCGGCCGCCGGACCTCATGATCCAGCTCTCCTGCCCGGTCCGCACGCTGCGCAAGAGGATCCTCCTGAGGGGCCGCTCCATGGAGCGGGAAATACCGGTCGGCTACCTGCGACGCCTCAACCGCCTGTACGAGGACTGGTTCAGGCGCTACGACCTCTCGCCCGTGTTGAGGCTGCAAACCGACCGGCTCGACTGGCTGACGGACCTGGTCGACCGCGTCGACCTGTTCCGCCGGATCGAACGCTACCTCGACTGATTCCGGCATTGCGGATCCCATGACGCATATCATGGTCACCATGCTGTCTACCCCGGGAAGGAGTGCCTGATGGCGCGAAGGAATCACCCGGTCGGCCGGCCACGGTTGACGATCATCAGCGGGAATGGCCGCATGCGGTCCGCCCCCACGCCGCGCCGGGGATCGCCGACCACGATCGACGGCCTGCCGACGCGGGTCTATTTCTCGCGCGGCAGTTCGACCCCGACCAGCGGCAGCCTCACGGTGCTGCGCAAATACGCCCAGTGGCTCACCCGCAACCGCGCCCGGAGACTCTGCGTGGTGGGTCATGCCAATCGGCGGTCATGGAACAAGGCCTCGCTTGCACTTGCGGATGCCAGGGTGCGCGCTGTCCGCGATCTCCTGGTATGGCTCGGCGCAGGGCGCAAGCAGGTTCGTCGCGTTTCGCCCTCACGCTTGCATGAGATCCGCCCCGGGTCCACCAGCGCTGACCGCGCCACGCATCGTTCAGTCGAGCTGATCGTGGGCCCGACGGGTCAATTGAACGTGCAATCTCCGGTTTCCCGCAGCCGGTTGTCCACGCGCAGGAGCGCAGCCTGATGCGTGCGCGGAATGCGGGCGACGTCGCCGAACGGCGACGTCTCGAGGGCGGCCAGGCTTGCCCCGGATGACAGGATGAAACTCGGGACAGACTGCGTGTCCAATGGCATATTTGTGCGACGAGAAGAAATGATCGACCCGACCCAGACACAGCCCCTGTCCTGGCGCATGCACCAGGGGCAAGCCATGCCGTGGGAGGATGTCCCCATGGAACCGTCGAATCGCCAGGCGCCTAGCTTCGATACGTCGCCGCCGGAGCGGCTCGCCGACCGCGGCTACCGGCTGCGCGCGCGCATCGGCGGCGGGCGGCTCGGCGCCGTTTACGAGGCCCAGGACGACCTCAGCCAGAGTTCCGGCAGCCAGCACTTCGTCGCGATCCTGCTGATTGAAGAGAAGATCGCTTCGCGGCCGGGCTTCGCCGCAGACTTCGAGCGCGGCGCGGCCGAGCTGAAATCGATCGCGCACCCGAACATCGTGAAGCTGCTCGAGTACGGGCGCGATCGCAACCGCTACTACCTGGTGAACGAACTCCTCGAGAGCGCCTCGCTGCGATTCGTCCTCAACGACGCCGGCACACTGCCACCCGCGGAGACGACGGCCGTACTGCGGGCCGTCGGCGACGCGCTCCAGTACCTGCATGCCAAGTCGATGGTGCATGGCAACCTGCGGCCGGACAACGTGCTCGTGACCTTTGGATACGAGGTCAAGCTGCTCGACGTCGTGCCGAACGGGTGGCTGGTGAGTCCGGCTGACGCGCTCGGCGTGCCGGCCCGCCAGGCGGACAAGCGCGACGACGTGCTTGGCCTCGCCTGCCTCGCCTACGAGATGCTCTCGGGCCGCCATCCCTTCAATGGCAACACCGCGCAGGAGGCTTATCGGGCCGGGCTCGAGGCGGCTCCGATCGAGGGGCTGTCTGACCGGCAATGGCGCGCCCTCGCGAGCGCGCTGTCCGTGCACCGCGACGACCGCACGCCCAGCGTGGCCCAGTTCCTCGACGATCTTGGCGTGGCCAGCGTGCCAAAGCTGCGGACGGTCGTGACCGCAGCGAACGAACCGCGCAGGGCCTATGCGGCGCCCGCGCCGGAACCAGTGCCCGCCGCGCCGTTGCCGCGGCCCGTCGTCGCCGAGCGGGCGACACCCGTCGAACCGGAGCGCCGCGGAATCCTCGGCAGCCTGATCCTCCTGCTCGCCGTGATCGGCCTCGGCGCCGCGGCCTGGTACTACCAGGATCCGGTCCGTACCTTTGCGACCGACCTGTTGGCGGAAATCGACGCACAAATGAATCGCGGCGCGGCCACGGCCGATCGCGCGGCTGAATCCGGCCCCGCGGACGAGCCGCTGAACCAGGCCGCGGCCGTTACGGATCCGGCGCCCGCCCAGGTGCTGGCGCCCGGCGCAGCGCCCCTGGCGGAAACGGAATCTCGGGATGCGCCAGCGGCAACGACCCCGGAGCAAGCCGCGCCGCAGCCCGTCGCGACGCCTGAGGCATCGTCACCTGCTATGGACCTGGCGCCCGCCACTGCAGAGCCGGCAACGGTGGCGTCATCCGCAATACCGGGCGTGACACGCTTTGCCTTCCCGCAAGCGGTCCTGACCGTGCGCGAGAGCGACGTGGCGGCGCGCATCGTGATTCAACGCTCCGGCGACCTGTCGGGCCCGGCGTCCGTTACCTGGTGGACGACGGATGGCTCGGCTCGTGCCGACGCCGACTACGCCGACCTCGGCGCGCGCGTCGAACGCTTCGCCCCGGGCGAAGCGAATCGGACGGTCTACGTGCCGCTCATCAACGACGCTGCCGTTGAACCGACCCGGAGTTTCAGCGTCCACCTCGGGCACGGCGATAGCACCAGCGCCGGCGAGATGCGCGTCGACATCGTCGACGACGACTGAACTGAAGGGGACGCACCCCTTCAGCAACCATCGACCCAGCCGCTTTGGTCATCCAAACTGAAAGGGTGCGTCCCCTTCAGTTCGTCAGCCGCGCGGCACGGCCGCCGCGGCTGCAGCCTTGGTGCCGACGCCCGCGGCGACCTTCACCGGCTGTCCAGCGCGCAGGCGCTCACCACCCCTCACGACGACCCGGTCGCCTGCCGCGAGCGGGCCCGTGACCTCGACCTGCTCCGCGTCGCCGTTGCCCACGCGCACGGCAATGCGTTCGGCGATATCGCCCTTGCCCACTCGGAACACGTGCGCGCCGTCCGCGCGCACGATGACGGCGTCGCGTGGCACCATGAGGCCCGCGTCCTGCCGTGCGGCCGGCAGGTCTACCCGCACGGCGGAGCCGATGGGCCAGCCGGCGCCGTTCATCGCCACCCGCACCTCGATCATGCGCGAGCGCTCGTCGCCCACGGGCACGATCGCGCGGATGCGGCTCTCCAGTTGCTGGGAAGCACCGCGCACCGTGACAGGCTGGCCAGCCGCGAGGTGCCCCGCGTCAGCGACCGGAGCACGGGCCACGACTTCGACATTCTCGGTGTCTGTCAGCCGCAATACCTCGGTGCCGGCGCCGACGAATTCGCCGAGCTGGTGGATACGTTCAGCCACGTAGCCGGGGAACGGCGCACGGATCACGGCCCGCGAAATCAGGTGCTGCGTGCTGTCGCGCGCCGCGCGTGCCTGTTCAAGCTCGTGACGCGCCATCGCGAGGCGCGCGGCGGCTTCGTCGATCTGGCTTTTCGAGGCGATTCCTTCCGGCAGCGCATTGAGCCGCGCGAGCTGCGTGTCGAGCAGCGCCGCGTTCGCGGCGAGGCGTGAGATCTGCGCGTCGTTTTCACGCAGCTGCAGCTCGAGCGCGCGGGCATCCACGCGCGCGAGCGGCGCGCCTTTCGCGACTTTCGCGCCCGGCTCGGCGACCCAGTCAAGGCGACCCGTCACCTCTGCCGCCAGGCGCGCGTCGTTGCGGCTTACTACGGTTCCGGTGGCCGTGATGGTCGAGGCGACGCTGCCCTTGACCACGGGCGCGACGGTGACCGGGGCCGGAGGCGGCGCCTGGTCCTGCGCCAGGGCCGCGCTGGCCGTCAGGGAGGATGCGGCCAGCGCGGCCGTCGCCACGCGCCATGCAATGGAACGCGTTGTGGAAATCATCCGGCACCTTCCTGTATCGGTCGTGACGCCGCCGCGCCCTGCGCGACGGTCTCGCCGAGGCGCAGCATCGCGGGCAGCAGCACCAGCATGAACACGGTGTTGACGACCATTCCGCCGGCGATGACCGTTGCGAGGCCCCGATAGAGGGCCGCGCCGGGCCCCGGCACGATGACGAGCGGCAGCAGGCCGAAGAGTGTCGTCAGGGACGTCGCGAGGATCGGGCGCGTGCGCTCCGCGAGCGCCGCACGCACGGCGGAGCGCCGGTCGAGGCCTTCGCGCTCGCCGCCGCGCGTGCGGTCGACGAGCAGGATCGCGTTGTTCACGACGATGCCCATCAGGATGATGAAGCCGACCATCGTCAGCAGGTCGAGCGTCTGCGGCGTGAACAGGTTTAGCGCCCTGATCGCCATCACACCGCCGAAGCTGGCGAGAGGGACCGTCAGCATTACGAGCGCGCTGTCCCTTACGGAGCGGAACAGCGCCGCCATCAGCAGGAACAGCACGAGCAGGGCAAGGCCGATGTTGCCGCGCATATCGGACAGCGCGATCTCGAGGCTGCCGGCGTCCCCAGCGTAGCGGATGCCGCCGTCCGGGGGCAGCAGCGGCTGGACCGCTGGCCCGACGTCGCGCTCGATCAGGTCCATGGTCTGTTGCAGCGACATGCCGGGGGGCGCGATGACGTTCAGACCGATCGTGCGCCGCCCGTCGACGCGCCGCAGGCCGGTCGTCCCGACCGTCGGTTCGACGGTGACCAGCTCGCCGAGCCGGACGACGCCGCCGGTGGGCGTCGCGACGGGGATGGCCGCGAGCGCGTCGGTGCTTTCCCAGCCTTTGGCGCGCAGGATCATGTCGAGCCGGCGCTCGCCGTCGAAATGCTCGCCGACCCAGATGCCGTCGCCGAGTGAGCGTACGACGGCCGCGACATTCGCGCGCGTCCAGCCCGACTCGCTGATGCGCCGGTCATTCGGCACCAGGCGCAATTCCGGCTCGGACAGCTCCAGGTCCTGGAATGACCTCACCTGCGCGCCCGGGAGCTTCTGCGTGATCACGTCCTGGGCGGAGCGCGCCGCTTGCAGCAGGCCATTGAAGTCGGCGGACTGCAGGCGAACCTCGATATTGCGGCCGTCGCCGAAACCGCCGAACAGGTTGCCCTGCTGCGAGAACACTTCGAGGTCCGGGAATCCTGCAGTGATTTCCTCCCTGATCAGGCGGTCGAGCTCGCCGATCTTCGAGTTATCGAGCGGCCGAACCCCGATCGTTCCGCCGCCCGGGAAGATCAGGATGTAGTAGTTCTTGAGCGCCGGCTCTTTCTTGCCCGCCATGTAGGGTTCGAGCCGGCGCACCATCGGCTGCACGACCTCGCGGTCGATGGCGTCGACGTTCATGCCCGGCGGGAACTGGAAGAATCCGTCGATCGCGTCGCGCTTGACCGGCGGCAGGTAGTCGATCGGCGGGAGCAACAGCCAGGTCAACAGTATCGGCAGCCCCAGCAGTACGCCGATCAGGGTCCAGCGCCTCCGGGGCGAGTCCGTCATTGCGACAACGCGGTCCCCGATCCGTGTCCGCCAGGCGCCCCCCTCGCTCCCGCGTTCGCCCGGACCGAGCCAGCGCGACGCAGCCACTGGCAGCACCGTCATCGCCATGACGAGTGACACACCGACCGCCACCGCGATCGTCAGCGCGAGGTCGGCGAACAGCTGGCCCTCTGTGTTCTTCATGAAGATAACCGGCAGGAACACGATGACCGTGGTCGCGGTCGAGGCGACCAGCGCCGGCCACACGTGCCGTGCGCCCGCCAGCGCAGCCTGACCCGGCGCAAGGCCCTGCTCCCGGCGCGAGACGATGCTCTCCAGCACCACGATGGACGCGTCGAGCGTCATGCCGACCGCGAACGCGATGCCCGCGATCGAAATGACGTTGAGCGAATGCCCGGTGAGGAAGAGAACGACGACTGTGGTCAGCAGGCAGACGGGGATTGCGAGTCCCACGAGTAGCGTGGCCCGGAACTGCCGCAGGAACAGCCACAGCACGGCGACGGCCAGCAACACGCCGGCCAGCAGGTTGCCGGTGACCATGCCGATCGCGCGGTTGATGAAGACGGACGGATCGAAGGACTGCTCGATTGCGAGCCCCATATCCGCAAGCGGCCCCTCGCGCAGCCGGGCGACCTCGGCCTTGACCGCGTTCAGCGTCGCCAGCACGTCGGCGCCCGACTCCTTGATGATCTGGATTGCGATTGCCGGGTTGTTGTTCTGCACGGCGAGCGAGTTGCGGTCCCCGCGCTCCACCGAAATGGTCGCGACGTCCGCAAGCCGGACCGGGCGTCCGTCGCGCCAGTCGAGCACCAGCTCGCCCAGGTCCGCGGGGCTGTAACGCCCGGCGAAGCGCAGCGTGTATTGCCGGCGGCCCAGCTCGGCGAAGCCGCCGGAAACGTCGTTCGCGCTGCCGGCCACCGCGACAATGTCGGGGATCGGTATGCCGAGTTCGGCCGCGCGGTACGGGTCGAACTCGATGCGCAGCTCGTCCGGCGCACCAGCGTTCACGTTGACGGTGCCGACGCCTGGTATCGACTCGATGTGTGCGCGCAGCAGGTCCTCCACTTCGCGGCGGTAATTCTCGACCGGTCCCGGCGTCCCGGGCTTCAACTGCACGAAGAACCAGGACAGTGTCTCGTTCGGGCCATTGCCGCCGTCCTGGCCGAGGGATATCCGCGGGGCATCGGCGTCGCGCGGCGGCGGCGGCAGCTGGTTCATGCGCGCGATGACGTCGATGAGCGTACGGCCCATGTCGGTGCCGATCGCGAACTCAAGGTTGATGAATGCGCCGCCCGCTCCTGCGAAGGACTGGATCTGCTTGAGACCCGCCAGCCCCCGCAGCGCCTGTTCCTGCGGTTCGAGCAGTTCGGATTCGACCTCGGCGGGCGCTGCGGCGCGCCAGCCCGTGAAGATCGTGATGACCGGCTCTTCGATGTCGGGGAAGAGCTGGACCGGCAGGCGGACCAGCGCCACGATTCCGAGCATGACAATGAGCCCGACGCCGACGGCGACGCCGATCGGGCTTTTCAGCGATCTTTCGGTCAGGTTCACGCGGGCCTCCCTGCACCGGAATGGATGCGGCGACGGCGAAAAGGGTTGCAGCACCTTTTCCAGGCCCATTCTAGGAACGGCGCATGACCACCGGGTTGCCACCGGCCACGCTCCGGCGCGACCCTCGTCCGCTTCGTCGCACGATGATGCATTCGTGAAGGGGTGCGTCCCCTTTGCGAATATGAAGGGGTGCGTCCCCTTCGACGGTCCCTTCGACGGAAAACACGTAGGATTCGCCCATGACCCAGAATGTCCCGCGTTCGGACGAGGTCGTCTCCGCCGATGAGGTGCAGGCGGCGCTCGACCGCATGGCAATCGAGATCACCGCGCGGCTCGCCGGCCGCCAGCCGCTCGTGATCACGGTGATGAACGGCGGTTTGGTGTTCGCCGGCCAGCTGCTGCCGCGGCTACCGTTCGCGCTCGAATGCAGCTATGTGCACGTGCGCCGCTACGGGCGCGAAACGAGCGGCGGCGAACTCGTGTGGATCGCCGGGCCGCACGAGACGGTGACCGGCCGCACGGTGCTCCTGCTCGATGACATTCTCGACGAGGGCCATACGCTGGTGGCGATCCGCGCGCGGCTTTTCGAGCTCGGCGCGCGCGATGTGCTGCTGGCGGCATTCGCCGTCAAGGATCGGCGCTCACCCGCAATGGTCGAGGCGGACTTTGCAGGCATCCGGGTGCCGGACCGTTTTGTATTCGGCTTCGGAATGGACGTCGGTGGAAGCTGGCGCAACCTGCCGTCGATACGCGCGCTCGCGGAGACCGCGGACTGACCCGCGCGATCAGCTGGCGACGCCGTGCGGCTCGATCCAGCCCATCTTCCAGGTCCACCACAGCACGACAAAGAGGAGGATCGAGAGGCCAATGCGGATCGAGAGCGCGCGAACCATCCGCCGCGATTCCCCTTTGTAGTCGTGCACCAGGTGCAACATGGCCGAAACCAGGCTCAGCACGATCGCGAAAAAGATGAGTAGTACCAGCCACTTCACGCCAGACATGGTTCGGTCCCGTCAATTCGGATGGGCGAGTATATCCCGGTGCTGAACCGCGCCCGATCATCGCGTTTTTCCCCCCGGTGGCTGCCGTCCCTGGCGACTGCGGCGGCAGTGCTCCTGTTCGTCGCGCTCGGTGTCTGGCAGCTCGGGCGTGCTGAAGAAAAGCGCGCGCTGGCCGCCGGCATGACGGCTTCCGGACCGCCGCTCGACTGGCGCTTGCTGCCACTTGATGCGCCCCGTTACCAGCGGGTGACCCTGCGCGGGCATTACGACCCGGAGCACCAGTTCCTGCTCGACAACCGCAGCCACGAAAGCGTTGCAGGCGTCGAAGTGCTGACGCCTTTCGTCCTCGACAATGGCAGCGCCGTAATCGTCAACCGCGGCTGGCTGCCCTTCGGCGCCACGCGCCAGGACCTGCCTGACGTCGCCGTCGACGGCGACAGGCGTACGGTTGTCGGTCGCATCGACGAACTCCCGCGGCCGGGCATCTGGCTGAAAGCGCCGCCCGCCACCGGCTGGCCGCGGCTCGTCCAATACCCGCGCATGGAGGAATTGTCGGCCGCTCTCGAGCGCGAGCTGGCCCCGCGCCAGGTGCTGCTCGATCCGGCGGTGCCGGATGGCTATGTCCGCGCCTGGACGGTGCCCGGCACTCCCGCCGATCGTCATCTTGGCTATGCCGTTCAGTGGTTCGCATTCGCAACTCTCGCGGGCGCGATCTGGTTCGTGCTCAGTTTCAGGAATCCGGGCGAACCCTCGTGACCGCGGCCGACGACCCGCGACGCCTGGGCCGGCGCCAGTTGCTGGTGGTCGCCGCCCTCTTCATCATTCCCCTCGCGACGGCATTCATTCTCTATTTCTGGACCGCCTGGCGGCCCGGGGTCCAGGCCCACGGAGAACTGATGGACCCGCCGCGGCCGCTCGCGCCGGCCGGCCTCGCGCTGCCGGACGGCCGGCCCGTGCCCGTGAACGTTTTCCGCGGCCATTGGTCCCTCGTCCACCCGGCCGGCCCGGCCTGCGACGTACGGACCCGCGCGATCCTCGAGGAACTCGCGCGCATCCGTCTCGCGCTCGCCCAGGACGCACCGCGGGTGCAGCGCGTGCTGCTGCACACGGGCCAGTGCGCGTCCGTCGAGTTCCCGTCCCGTGACGCGGATCTCCTTGTGCTCGCCGCGAGCGGTCCTGCCGGAGACGCATTTCGCGCACAGTTCCCGCCGGCCGCGCGCGACGGACAGGGCATTTATGTCGTGGACCCGCATGGCAACCTGATGATGAGTTACCCTGCGTCGGGCTCGGCGCACGGACTGCTCAAGGACCTGGAACGATTGCTTCGATTGTCGAACATCGGGTAGGCATGCGTTCGATCCTGATCCTGGGCGGCGCCTGAACGCGCGGGAGATCGCATGCCGGAAACACGCAACATGATGTGGTTTCGCCGCGTGGCGCTCGCCGCCACCCTGCTCTGCGCAATCGTCGTCGTAGTCGGCGCCTGGGTTCGCCTCACCAATGCCGGTCTGGGTTGCCCGGACTGGCCGGGCTGCTACGGCCATATTCACCCGGCCCGGGCGGCGCAGCGCATCGCCGAGATCAATGCCGCGAATCCGGCACGACCTTTCGACTACCAGAAAGCCATCAACGAGATGGTCCATCGCTACATCGTCGGGCTGCTCGGGCTTCTCGTGCTGGGGCTCGCCGTGTTTTCCGTCGTGAACCGGCGCGACCCCGCCCAGCCCCGCGTCCTGCCCTGGGCAATCGTCGGCCTGCTCGTCGTGCAGGCGCTACTCGGCATGTGGACGGTCACGTTGCTGCTGAAGCCGCTGGTCGTGACGCTGCATCTCCTGGGCGGGCTGACGACGCTGGCCTTGCTCTGGTGGCTCGGGTTACCTCCGCATCGAAGGGAACTGAAAGCCGCGGAACGGCCGGTGCGCCGCCTCGCGTTCGTGGGACTGGGAGTGCTGATCGTGCAGATCTCGCTCGGCGGCTGGACCAGTACGAACTACGCCGCCGCCGCCTGCCCCGATTTCCCGACCTGCCAGGGCTCTTTCTGGCCGCCTATGGACTTCCGAAATGCATTTATCCTCTGGCGCGGCCTGGGTATTGACTACGAGGGCGGCGTGCTCGATGCGCCGGCGCGCATCGCCATTCATTATTCACATCGCCTCGGCGCCTATCTCACGGCCATCGTGCTCGCGTTCGTCGTGGCCGGCGCGCTGCGACGTGCCCAGAGCGGCGCGGCGCGCGTCGCTGCGATCGCCGTGGCGTTCGCCGTCGTGCTGCAGATCGCGATCGGGATGAATCTGGTCTGGAAGGGCTGGCCATTGTGGCTCGGCACGGCCCATAACGCCGGCGCCGTGGTCCTCGTGCTCGCGACGGTTGCGTTGCTGCGAGCGCTCAGCCCGCGCTCGGAAGTCGGCCGTTACCGGCCATCGTTTCGCTAGGCTTTCAGAGGTACTGGATCAGGACCGGCAAGCCGGCGATCACCAGTGCCAGGCAAACCGAAAGACTCGAGCGATTGAAAAGGAACATGACACTTCTCCTGCTGAACGCGAGAGAGAAAGTAACCCCCACTATTGTTCTAATAAACCTCTCAATATTGACTTTATTATTCAGTAATATGATCTAATAGGTGCTTGGACGACTTCCAGGCCATGCGCGCTTTCAGCCGGGTCGCCGAACTCGGTTCCTTTACCCGTGCAGCCGATGAACTCGGGCTTTCGCGGGCGATGGTCACGACCCATGTGCAGCGTCTCGAGCGGCGCTTTGGACTCCGGCTCCTCAACCGGACGACCCGCAAGGTGGCCGTGACGCCGGTCGGCGCGGATTACCTGGGCCACTGCCGGCGTGTGTTCGCGGAACTCGCGGCCGCGGAGGAAACGCTCACGCGCGGCAAGGAACAGCCGACGGGTCATCTCTGCGTGGACGTGCCGGGGTCCTTCGGCAGGCACATCCTGCTGCCGGCGCTCCCCGAATTCCTGGCCCGCTATCCGGGCATCGAACTCGAGCTTCGCATCAACGAGCGGGTCGTCGACCTGGCGCGCGAAGGAGTCGACCTCGCCGTGCGCGGCGGCACCGTGACGGATCCCGACCTGGTGGCGCACCGGATCGCCGGATCACGCTGGATCACCTGCGCCTCGCCCGCGTATCTCGCCCGCCACGGGCGTCCACAGTCGATCGCGGATCTGGCCGATCACGTGCTGATCGGCTCGATTCCAGCCGGCGGCACGCAACCGCGCCCGTGGGCTTTCGCGAAAGACCCGCTGCCCCCTTTCGAGCCGCGATTTCGCATTACCGTCAACGAGTCGGAAGCCGTGATGCTCGCCGCCGCAAGCGGCGTCGGCATCACCCAGAGCCTGGACCTGCTCGCCGCACGCCAGCTCGTGGACGGCCGCCTTGCGATCGTCCTGATGGAGTACACGCGCGAAGGACCGCCGCTTTCGATCGTCCACACGCAGGCGGCCCAGCGCCTCGCGCGCGTGCGGGTCTTTTCCGATTTCCTGCGCGGGCTGTGCGAGTACGTGGTGCAGCGCGCGGCCGCCCACACGGGCCTGCCGCCGGTGCCTTGATCAGCTGGAAGCAGACGATCATCTCTTTGGCCGCGGAAAAGTGAACGTCCCCTTGGATGAAGGTGATAGCATTTCCGGCCTCATGACTGCCCGCGAAGCGCTTTCCGACGCGAAGGCCGGGAGAGTCTCCGCCCGGGCGCGCGATTATTTTGCGCTGACCAAGCCGAAGGTCGTCTCCCTCATCATGTTCACGGCCGTCGCAGGCATGTTCCTGGCCGTGCCGGGCATTCCGCCGGCGGCCGGGCTGATCTGGGGAACCATCGGCATTGCGCTCGCGGCGTCGGCCGCGGCCGCGATCAACCACGTGCTGGATGCGCGCATCGACGCCGAGATGACCCGCACCCGCATGCGGCCCCTGCCGCGCGGTGCGGTCTCGGAGGCCTACGCGCTCTCGTTTGCCTTCGTGCTGGGTGCGGGATCGATGCTGATCCTCGCGCTCCTCGTCAATGCGCTGACCGCGGTGCTGACCTTCTTCTCCATCATCGGCTACGCGATCGTCTACACGGTCTGGCTCAAGCGCGCGACGCCCCAGAACATCGTGATCGGCGGCGCGGCGGGCGCTGCGCCTCCGGTGCTGGGCTGGACCGCGGTGACGGGCGTCGTGGACCCCAATGCCCTCCTCTTGTTCCTCATTATCTTCGCGTGGACGCCGCCGCATTTCTGGGCGCTCGCGATTGCGCGTCGCGACGAGTACGCGCGCGTCGGCATCCCGATGTTGCCGGTCACCCACGGCATCGCCTTTACCAAGCGGTTCATCTGGTACTACACGGTGCTTCTCACGGTCGTCACCGCGCTGCCGTTCGTGACCGGCATGGCGGGCTGGTTCTATCTCGCCTCCGCGCTCGTGCTCGACGGGCTGTTCCTGCGCCAGGCCTGGGCGCTGCGCCAGTCCGAGCGCTCGGACCTTCCGATGCGCGCGTTCCGGTTCTCGATCAACTACCTGGCGCTCCTGTTCGCGGCCCTCCTGGTCGATCACTACCTGCCGTTACGGGCAGGCATCTGAGGCACGATCAGGCCGGGGGCGGCGGCGCCGTGCCCGGGTCCGCATTGGCATCTGTATTCACGGCCGGGGCCATGGTGACGACCGAAACGTCGGTCGCCCGGGTCTGCAACGGCTCACTGACCGGCTGCGCGGCGCGCCGTGCGGCGAGCGGCAAGCCAATCGTGAACACCGCGATGGTCGCCACGATGCAGGAGAAGACGATGACCGGGAGTGATTCCGTGGCGACGACGCCTGCGGCCATCGGAACCGTGGCCAGTACGCCCGCCGCCATGCCGCGCGGCATGCAGGCATTGATCAGTGCGCGATCCTCGCGTGCGAATCCAGAACCCATCGTGGCGACACGCACGGCCGGCAACCGCACCCCGTAGAGCACCGCGGCCAAGAGGACCCCGAGCGCAATGCCGCTCCACGGCGGCGTCAGCAGCGCGCCGATCATCACGAAGAAGAAGGATTTCACGATGAACGCCATCTGGCTGTGGAAACCCCGCACCCCGATTCCCAGGTCGATGTCGGTGACCATGCCGAGCCGCCGGCTGAAAAGCCTCGCATTCCCGACGATCACGGCGAACGTCAGGATCCCCATCGCGGCGCTTGCGCCGGCCCATTCGATTCCCACGTAGAGCAGCAGCAGCCCGGCCAGCGTGACCGGGTAAGCGTGCTCCGCATCGCGCAGCAGATGCAGCAGGAACAGCCATAGCAGGCCCGCCAGCGCACCCACGGCGAATGCAACTCCAAACGACCTTGCCAACGCCAGCGCGGGGCCTGAATCCGTGTCGGTCTGGTGCAGCAGCATGGCGACGCAGGCGCTGGCCCCCACGACGCACAGGGCATCCGTGAATGCCGATTCCAGATTGACGAGGTCTGCGACCTTCGGTTGCACGTTCACGATCGCCATCGCCGGCATGATGATGATCGAGCTGGCGCCGCCGAGGATGCAGCCGAGCATGGCGCCGTGCAGCCAGGTCCATTCCGGTGCCAGGATGCCGATCTCACGCGCACCCATGCTGACCGCCGCGACTGCCGCGGCCGCGAGCGCGAAACCGAGCAACGCGAGCAGCAGGGCGCGCGGCGCGGCTCGCATCACGCTGTCGAGCTTGAGGCTGGTGCCGCCGTTGAAGAGGATGACGATCAGCGCGAATGCCGCAAAATACGGCGCGATGCCGAGCAGCAGCGTCTTGTCCAGGACGCCGAAGACGGGACCCAGGATCCAGCCGCAGATGATCAGCCAGACGACGTCCGGAATGCGGGTCCTGGCGAAGACGACCTCGCCGAGCGCGCCGACCAGGAATATGCCCGCGATCAACAGCAACATCACTGAAACGCCGCTCATGACGGATGTCCGGTTATGCCCCGCGCACATGATGCGTTGGGGGCTGCGGATACGCCAGCTGCCGCCCGGGCGCATTGGCCTTTGTGATGCGGCGCGGTATGGTTCGCCAACAAGCGGGAAACAATGAACGATCCCTGGGGTCTTGCCTACGCATACTGGAGCGGGGTGCTGACGCAGCTGCAGCAGCCCGACTATTGGTGGCAGATCGGTTTGCTCATGCTCGCGGCCGGCGTTTCGTGGATGGCTGCGCGCCGCCTGCGCAGGTACATCGTCCAGTCCGGGCAGACGGATCCGGGTTCGACGCTCAGGATCGTCACTCCACTGGTCGACCGCATCTCGTTCCTGGTGCTTTTTGGCCTGGCGGGATTCGCGACGGCAGCCATCCTCCAGAAGGTCGGTTTGCCGGATGGCATTGCGTCAGTTTTTGCGATCCTCGCCTTCGCCCTGGCGGCAATCCGGTTGCTGATCGCCGTATTGAAGCGCGCGCTGCGCCCGGGGCCGCTGCTCGCCGCTTCCGAGCAGCTGATCACCTGGACGGCCTGGGTGCTGATCGCCATGTACCTGCTGGGCTGGATCGAACCCGTCGCACTGGCGCTCGACCGCATCGCAATCCCGATCGGGCGCCATGGCTTTTCGGTGCTCGACGCCCTCAAGGCCATCGTGACGATGGTCGTGTTCCTGATGGCGGGCGCCTACCTCGGTACGATCGCGACACGCGCCCTGATGTCGAAGTCGGACATTTCCATCGGGCTGCGGGTCGGCATCGCCAAGTTCGTCCGGCTGTTCCTGCTGGTCATCGCGGCCCTGCTCGGCCTCAACGCCGTCGGCATCGACCTCGCCGCGCTCGCCGTATTCAGCGGCGCCCTCGGCATCGGGCTCGGATTCGGCCTGCAGCGCATTGCCGCCAATTTCGTCAGCGGATTTATTCTTGTCGGTGACAGGTCGATTCGACAGGGCGATGTCATCACCATCGGGGACCGCTTCGGCATCGTCAAGGAGCTGCGCGCCCGTTATATCGTCGTGCGCGATCGCGACGGCGTCGACACCCTGATTCCGAACGAAAATGTCATCAGTGCGGAAGTCGTGAACTGGAGCTACAGCGACCGCGCAATCCGCCTGAAACTGCCGGTGCAGATCAGCTACCAGGACAACCCGCGCGAAGCGCTCAGTCTGCTCGTCGAGGCGGCGTCCGAGCATCCGCGCGTGCTGAAGGATCCGGCGCCGGCCAGCCGCATCATGGAATTCGGCGACAACGGCATTGCGCTCGAATTGCGCTACTGGATCCGAGACCCGGAAGACGGCATCAACAACGTGCGCTCGGACCTGCACCTTGCCATCTGGGACCTGTTCAGCGAGTCCGGCATCACCATCCCGTATCCGCAGCGCGACATTCACATGAAGTAGACTGGAATCGATGGATCTCGGGTTCGTCGAGCTGATCGACTGGCACGCCGGCGCGGTGCTCGCCATTACGTTCGGCACCTTCTACCTGTTCGCAAAGGAGCAGCTGCCGGTGCAGAGCACCGCATTGCTCGCTCTGCTCGCGCTGATGCTCCTGTTCGGCATCTTCCCGTACGGCCGCGGCGAACGGCCGCTCGGGCCGGAGCAGTTCCTCGCCGGATTCGGCAACACGGCGCTCGTGACGATCTGTTTCCTGATGGTGCTCGGGCGCGGTCTGGTTGCCACCGGGGCACTCGAGCCGATCGTGCGCCGTCTCGCGCGTATCTGGACGTTTGCGCCGTCGTTGGCATTCCTGCTGATGCTGGTTTTCTGCATGCTGGCGAGCGGCGTCATGAACGACACGCCGATCGTCGTTCTGATGATGCCGGTGCTGGTCGCGGTCGCCTCGCGCACCGGCACCAGCGCGACCCGCACGCTGCTGCCCATGAATTACGCGGTGCTGATCGGGGGCATGGCGACGACGATCGGCACCTCGACCAACCTCCTGGTCGTCGGCATTGCCGAAAAGAACGGCGTGCCGGCGTTTGGCCTGTTCGATTTCGCGCCGATCGTCGCGACCGCCGCGGTCGTCGCCTTGCCGTACCTGTGGTTGGTCGCGCCGCGGTTGCTGCCCCAGGATACCGGCGGCAAGCCGCGCGGCGAGCCGCTGGTTTTCAGCGCGGCGCTCGTTTTGCGCGAACCCGGGTTCGCGGCAGGCCGCGAGCTGCGCGAAGCACTCGGCAAGCTGCCGAGCCTGAAGCCCCGCGCCATCCTGCGCGACGGAATCGAAATGGCGCGGCTGCCGACGCTGGCCCTGAAAGCCGGCGACCGCTTGCTCGTCGACGGCTCGCCGGAGGACCTTCGCGAGTACGCCGCGGTCCTCGGGGCCTTGCTCGATCCGGACGAAGACCCGGGCATTCCCACGCCCGCGGGCCAGACCCTGGCGCAGGCCCTGATCGCCTCCGACTCCGATCTCGGCGGAACCACGCATGCGGCAGGCCGTTTCGGGGACGAACACGGCCTCGTGGTCATCGGCCTTCATCGCCCGGGCAATGTTTTTGCGCTGGATCCGGGAACCGCCATGCTGCGCCCGGGCGACGTCTTGCTGTTGCGCGGCCCCAAGGCGGGCATCGAACGCCTGCGCGCCGTTCCCGGGGTGCTGATCCTCGACGCCATGCTGGAATTACCGCATACCCGTCGAGCCCCGCTCGCTCTCGCGATCCTCGGTGGTGTCATTGCGATGGCAGCGCTCAAGCTGCTGCCCATGGTGCTGTCTTCGGCCGTCGGTGTCGCGGCAATGATGCTGACCGGCTGCTTGCGCTGGCAGGAGGCGACGGATGCACTGTCGTCCAAGGTCGTCATGATTGTCGTCGCGAGTCTCGCGCTCGGCGAGGCCCTGACGGTGACGGGCCTTATTGCGGGTGCCGGCTATGGGCTGGCGGCCTTGGGCGATTTCATACCGCCGGCCGCCATGATTACAGCTTTGATGCTGCTAATGGCAATAGTCACGAACTTCGTTTCAAATAACGCAGCCGCGATCATCGGCACGCCAGTGGCGATCGCCATGGCTACCGCGCTTGGCGCGGACCCAAGGCCATTCGTGCTGGCTGTACTATTCGGTTGCAACATCAGTTATGCGACCCCGATGGGATACCAGACTAATCTTCTCGTCATGTCTGCCGGCGGCTATCGATTCAAGGATTTCGTGCGGGCCGGCCTCCCGCTTGCGATCCTGATGTGGATCACGCTCACCTGGCTGCTTGCCAGGGAATACGCGCTGATCTAGCGGAGAGGGACACCATCATGCGTTGGCAGGGTCGCAGACAGAGCGAGAACATCGAAGACCGGCGCGGCATGCGAATCAGCCGCGGAGGCCTCGTCGGCGGCGGCATCGGCACGGTCGTCGTCGTGCTCCTCATCATGTTCCTGGGTGGCGACCCGACGGCAATCCTCCAGGACGTTGGCAATGCGCCGATCGAATCGACGGACGAGCCTTACACGGAATCGCCGAACGAGGCCGAGTGGCGGCAGCAGACGGCCGTCGTGCTCGCCGAGACCGAGGACGCCTGGAACGCGATCTTCAGGAACCTCGGCGGGGAGTATCGCGAGCCGACTCTTGTCCTCTTCAACGGCGCGGTGGAATCCGGGTGCGGCCTCGCGCAGTCCGCAGTCGGCCCCTTCTACTGCCCGGCTGACGAGAAGCTTTATATCGACCTTGGCTTCTTCGACCAGCTGCAGGCCCAGCTCGGGGCCCGCGGCGATTTCGCGCGCGCGTACGTCATCGCGCACGAAGTGGGCCACCACGTGCAGAAACTGATGGGCATCTCCGACCGCGTCAGCGACCTGCAGCAGCGCGTGGACGGGATCGAGGCAAACCAGCTTTCGGTGCGGCTCGAGCTGCAGGCCGACTGTTACGCCGGCATCTGGGCGCAGCACGCGGACAAGTACGCGGGCATCCTGGAGGCGGGCGACGCGGAAGAGGCCCTGGGCGCCGCCAGCGCCGTGGGCGACGACAACCTGCAGCGCAGCGCCGGTCGCACGGTCGTGCCGGATTCGTTCACGCACGGTAGTTCCGAGCAACGCATGCGCTGGTTCGCCGCGGGCTTCAGGACGGGTTCGGTCGACGCCTGCGACACGTTTGGGGCCGCCGACCTGTGATCGTCCACAAGCATCCGGTGCCCGGCGCCTTCGCGGCGGGCGCGGTCGTCAAGGACGCGGACTACCGGGCGATGTACGAGGCGTCGGTCCGCGACCCCGAAGGGTTCTGGGCCGGGATCGCCAAGCGCATCGACTGGATGCGCACGCCCACGCGCATCAAGAACGTCTCCTACGATCCGGCGGACTTCCGGATCCGCTGGTACGAGGACGGCGAGCTCAACGTCACCGTCAACTGCCTCGATCGCCAGCTCGCGAAACGCGCCGGCAAGACGGCCCTCCTGTTCGAGGGCGACGATCCCTCCGTCTCTCGACGCGTCACCTACCAGGAACTCCACGACGAAGTCTGCCGCTTCGGCAATGCACTGCGGCGACTGGGCGTGAACAAGGGCGACCGCGTCACCATCTACATGCCCATGATTCCGGAGGCTGCGGTCGCGATGCTTGCCTGCGCGCGGATCGGCGCGATCCACTCGGTCGTGTTCGGCGGCTTTTCCCCAGAGTCGCTCGCCGGGCGCATCGAGGACTGCGCCTCCACGGTCGTGATCACGGCCGACGAGGGCGTGCGGGGCGGCAAGCGAATTCCGCTCAAGGCGAACGTGGACGCGGCGATTGCCTCGCACCGGCTCCCGGTCGAGAGCGTCGTCGTCGTACGCCGCGCGGGCCAGGGCGGGGAATGGGTCGCCGGGCGCGACCATCGATATGAGGAACTGCTGGCCGCCGAGCCCCCGGTCTGCGAGCCCGAACGGATGAATGCCGAAGACCCGCTCTTCATCCTCTACACCTCGGGCTCGACCGGCAAGCCAAAGGGTGTGCTGCACAGCTGCGGCGGCTACCTGGTCTACGTCAATTTCACCTTCGCCTGCGTTTTCGACTATCGCGAGGACGACATTTACTGGTGCACGGCGGACGTCGGCTGGGTCACCGGGCACAGTTACATTGTCTATGGGCCGCTCAGCAACGGTGCGACCAGCCTGATGTTCGAGGGCGTGCCCAATCATCCGGACAGCTCGCGTTTCTGGCGCGTCGTCGACAAGCATAAGGTCACGATCTTTTACACGGCTCCGACCGCGATCCGCGCATTGATGCGCGACGGGGACATGCCGGTCAAGGCCGCTTCGCGCGCGAGCCTCAGGCTGCTCGGCACGGTCGGAGAGCCGATCAATCCGGAAGCCTGGGAATGGTATTACCGTGTCGTCGGCGACGGCCGCTGCCCGGTCGTCGACACCTGGTGGCAGACCGAGACCGGCGGCATCCTGATATCGCCACTGCCCGGCGCGACGATGCTGAAGGCCGGCTCTGCGACGCTGCCGCTGCCCGGCGTGCGGCCCGCGCTCGTCGACAACGAAGGTCGACTGCTCGAGGGCGCCGCCGAGGGCAATCTCGTGCTGCTCGACAGCTGGCCCGGGCAGATGCGCACGGTCTACGGCGATCACGAACGCTTTATCAGCACCTACTTCACGACTTTCCGCGGCAAGTACTTCACAGGCGACGGTGCCCGCCGCGACGAGGACGGCTACTGGTGGATCACGGGCCGCGTGGACGACGTCATGAACGTCTCCGGTCATCGCATCGGCACCGCCGAGGTCGAAAGTGCGCTGGTCGCCCACCCGAAGGTCGCCGAAGCCGCGGTCGTCGGCTGCCCGCACGAGGTCAAGGGCCAGGGAATCTACGCCTACGTTACCTTGAAGACAGGCGAGAGCCCGACCGAACCATTGCGCACCGAGCTCGCGCAGTGGGTGCGCAAGGAAATCGGACCGATCGCAACCCCGGATTTCATCCAGTGGGCGCCCGGCCTTCCAAAGACGCGCTCGGGGAAGATCATGCGCCGCATCCTGCGAAAGATTGCGGGAGACGAGCACGAACACCTGGGCGACACCTCGACTCTCGCCGATCCCGCGGTCGTCGCCGACCTGGTCGCCAATCGCCGCCAGTCCACGAAGTGATGCGGCTCATCGCCGCCTGCCTCGCCCTTTCGTTCACCACCGCGTCGCCGGCCGCCGAACGGCTGACGCTCGCGACCTGGAATCTCGAATGGATGATGCTGCCATCCACCTTCGACGCGCTGGCGGCGTCCTGCAACCAGCCCGGCCATCGCGCCCGGGGCGACGAGCGCTCGATTCCCTGTGATCTCGTCCCGAAAGCGCGCTGGAGCGAGGACGACTTGCGGCGGATCCGCGGCTTCGCCGACGGCCTGCCCACAGACGTGATCGCGCTCCAGGAAATCGACGGCGAGGACGTCGCCCGGGAAATTTTCCCGGGCCGCGCCTTCTGCTTCACGAAGCGCCGTCACGTGCAGAATGTCGGCTTCGCCATCCGGCGCGGCTTGCCGTTCCGCTGCAATCGCGATCTGCAGGCGCTGGGCCTGCCCGAAAACGACGTGCGCTGGGGCGCGGACCTCACGATCGAGCCCGGGACGCCCCGCGAGATGCGGCTGCTTGCGGTGCACCTGAAGTCCGCCTGCAACCGCGATCCCCTGACGGAAGACCGCCCCGATTGCCGGACACTTCAGCGGCAGGTGCCGGTGCTCGAGGACTGGATCGACCGCCGGGCGCAGGCCGGAGAAGCCTTCGGCGTCATGGGCGATTTCAATCGCCGTTTCGATCGCGAGGGCAAGTCCCCGCGGGACGCAAAAGGCGCCGTTGTGGCGCTCTGGCCCGAAATCGACGACGGCGACCCGGCGGGCGCTGATCTCCTCGATCCCGGCGCCGGGCAGGAAGCCGTGGGTTGCGGCAACGGCCACGGCAAGCGCATGCCGATCGACTACCTTATTCTTGGCGAGCGGTTGGCCCAACGGCTGGTGCCGGGATCTTACCGGGCCTGGGACTATCCGGCGGGCGGCCGTTGGCCGGATCACTGCGTGATCTCGATCGAACTGGAAAACTGAAATGGCTTACGACAAGGACAACATCTTCGCACGCATCGCCCGGGGCGAGATTCCCTGCCACAAGGTCTACGAGGACGCCGACACGATCGCGTTCATGGACATCATGCCGCAGGCCGAGGGCCATACCCTCGTCGTGCCGAAAGCGGCTGGCGAGGATGTCTTCACGACGCCGCCCGAATCGGTCGCGGCTGCGATCCGCACGGCGCAGAAAGTCGCGCGCGCGGTCAAGAAGGCGTTCTCGCCGCCCGGCGTGATGATCGCGCAACTGAACGGGCCGGCCGCCGGCCAGAGCGTATTTCACCTGCATTTCCACGTAATCCCGCGCTACACGGGCAAGGACCTTGGCATCCACGCCGCCGACCCGGTCGACTCCGCCGTGCTCGCAGCGCATGCCGCGCGGATCCGCGCGGCGCTGTGACAGCCTGATCATGGACGCCTCCGCCGAAAACGTCAGGTTCTACCAGCGCCTGCTTGCAGTCTCCTGCCTCGCGCTCGTCGCGTATCTCGTGTACCGGATCATCGATCCCTTCCTCGGGCCGATTACCTGGGCGCTTTTCCTCGGCTTCCTGCTGCAGCCGGCACAGGCGCGGCTTGCATGGTGGTTGCGCGGACGCGCTTCGATTTCGGCCTTCATCCTGACGGTGCTCGTCCTGGTCCTCTTCCTCGGCCCACTGACGGCGCTCGCGCTTGCGTTTGCGAGGCAGGCCGCGGACCTCGCGGGACGGCTCCAGAACTGGGTCGGCCAGCAACAGACGCACAACTTCCAGGAGCTGACCCAACTGCCCGTCGTCGGCGGTCTGATGGACTGGCTGGACCGGAATCTCGAGATCAGCGCGAGCCACGTGCAGGCCTGGCTCGTGGAGGGCAGCAGGCACCTGTTCGAGCAGCTCGCCACTTTCGGTGGGGTCGCATTCCTCGGCGCGGTCGGAACGGTGCTCTCTTTCACGGTGATGCTGTTCGTGCTTTTTTTCGTCATTCGGGACGGGATACCCATCGCCCGGCTCGGGGCCGCACTCGTTCCGCTCGAGCCGCACCGGCGCGACGAACTGGCCGAACGGCTCTCATCGGTGACGCACGCAGTGGTGCGCGGCACGGTGCTCACCGCCATGATCCAGGGCCTCCTGCTCGGCATCGCCTTCGGCGTCGTCGGCCTGCCAGCGCCCGTCGTGTTTGGCGTGCTCGGCGCAGTCCTGTCGGTCGTGCCATTCGGCGGCACCGCGCTGGTCTGGGCGCCGGCCGTGGGCATGCTGATGTTCCAGGGCGCCTACATGCAGGCCGGCATCCTGCTCGCCTTCGGGGTGATCGTGAGTAGCGTCGACAACTTCGTGAAACCACTCTTGATCTCCGGTCGCACGGTGCTGCCGACGCTCGCTGTTTTCATCGGCGTGCTGGGCGGCCTCGCGGCCTTCGGCCTGATAGGGCTCTTCCTCGGGCCCGTCGTCATCGCGCTCGTGCTCGCGCTGATCGAGTTCGCGAAGGAAAACAAGGGCTGACTGAAGCGGAAACGAAGGGGACGCACCCCTTCATATTGGTTGCAGCCGCGTCTTTTTCGCGAATATGAAGGGGTGCGTCCCCTTCGTTTCCGCTTCGTTTAGAATCCGCCCTCCCATGCCGACCCATGACCTGCTGCAGTCGCTGAACGAGGAACAGCGCGATGCCGTGACGGCGCCCGTCGGGCCTGTCCTCGTGCTGGCTGGCGCCGGCAGCGGAAAGACGCGCGTGCTGACGCATCGCGCCGCCTGGCTGATCCTCGAGCGCGGCGTCTCCCCGCACGGCCTGATGGCGGTCACTTTCACCAACAAGGCCGCCTCCGAGATGCGCGGCCGCATTGAGTCGCTGCTCGGTATGCCCGCCGCCGCGCTCTGGATCGGCACCTTTCACGGCCTTTCGCACCGCATGTTGCGCCGCCACTGGCGGGAAGCGCGCCTGCCGCAGTCCTTCCAGATCCTAGATGAAGACGACCAGCAGCGCCTGGTGCGAAAGATCATCCGCGAGCAGAAGCTCGACGAGCAACGCTGGGTCCCGCGCGAAGTCCAGGGATTCATCAACTCCAGCAAGGATGAGGGCCGCCGCTCGAAGAACCTCGCAGACCGCAACGACCCGACCCGCAAGCAGCTCATTCGACTCTACGCTCACTACGAGGCGCGCTGCGAACAGGCGGGGGTCGTCGACTTCGCCGAACTGCTGCTGAAGAGTTTCGAGCTCCTGCGTGACGTCCCCGATCTGGGCGACTATTACCGGGACCGCTTCCGGCACATCCTCGTCGACGAGTTTCAGGACACCAATGGCATCCAGTACGACTGGCTGAGGCAGTTGGCCGGCAAGGGCGGCGCGCCGTTCGTCGTCGGCGACGACGACCAGTCGATCTACCGCTGGCGTGGCGCGCGGGTCGAGAACATGCAGCATTTCCGCCGTGAATATGGCGCAACGGTCTATCGCCTCCAGCAGAACTATCGATCGACCGCCGTGATCCTGGGCGCAGCCAACGCCGTGATCGCGAAGAACACCGACCGCATGGGTAAGGAGCTCTGGACCGCGGCCAAGGGCGGCGAGCCCATCCGCGTCTACGCGGCGTTCAACGAGCGCGACGAGGCCGACTTCGTCATCGATCGCATCCGGGAGCATGTGCACCGCGGGCTTCCGCTCGCTGCCGCCGCCGTGCTGTACCGCTCGAATGCACAGTCACGCGCCTTCGAGGAAGCGCTCATGGCTGCGCGCATCCCGTACCGCGTATATGGCGGCCTCCGGTTCTTTGAGCGGGCGGAAATCAAGGATGCGCTGGCGTACCTGCGGCTCACGCAGTCGCGCGACGACGACATCGCCTTCGAGCGCATCGTCAACCTGCCCACGCGCGGCATCGGCGGCGCGACGCTCGATCTCCTTCGCAACGACGCGCGTGACCATGGCAGGAGCCTCTGGAAGGCGGGCCAGGAGCTGGCATTGGCCCTGCCCGCGCGCGCCGCCGGTGCGCTGCGAGGATTCTTCGCGCTGATTGACCGGCTCGCAGCCGCGATCGCCGAGCTGCCGCTGCACGAACAGGTGCAGCACGTAATCCAGCATTCCGGCCTTCGCGACCACCACGCGCGCGAAAAGGACAACAAGGGCGAAGCGCGGGTCGAGAACCTCGACGAGCTCATCAATGCCGCCGAGGGCTTCGCACCGGAGAACGACGACGGCCTCTCGCCGCTGGCTTCCTTCCTAGCGCACGCCACGCTCGAGTCGGGCGAGACTCAGGCCGCGACGGGGCTCGACTGCGTACAGCTCATGACGCTTCACGCGGCCAAGGGGCTCGAGTTCCCGACCGTGTTCGTCGTCGGCCTCGAGGAGGGCCTGTTTCCGTCCGAACATTCCGCATTCGACGCGGATCGTCTGCCTGAAGAGCGCCGCCTCTGCTATGTCGGGCTCACGCGCGCCATGCAGCGTCTTTACCTCACCCATGCGGAGAGCCGGCGCATCTTTGGCCGCACTTCATACCGCGACCCATCGCGGTTCCTCTCCGAGCTTCCGCCGGAGGCGCTCGAAGACGTGCGGCCGCGTATCTCCGTGAGCCGGCCTCTGTACGTCTCCGAGCGAATTGCGCTGGCTGCGACTGCGCCCGGCGGGGCAGCTCGCCGCCGGTCACGAGCGATGCCGATTGCGGGCGAGGACTTTCCGATGCGCCTCGGTGCGCGCGTTCGCCACCCGAAATTCGGCGAGGGCACGATCCTCCGGTTCGAAGGCCAGGGCGAGAGCCGCCAGGTCCATGTCAACTTCGAGGACGTCGGCCAGAAGATCCTCATGTACGAACTGGCGCGCCTCGAGCAGATCTCGTGACGGGCGCGTGGGGTCCGGCAGGGTTCTTGCTCGCGAACTCGGCCGGGACCCGCGAGTGAGCGACTAAAGTTCCGGCGGAGCGAACCGGCGGCGTCCCGGCCAGCGCAGTCCGCGTGACCTGCTGTGCGCTAGAATCCGCGACGCGATGAGGGAGGTCACTTGAAGATCATCATACTGGGTGCGGGCCAGGTCGGGAGCACGGCGGCTCAGCAGCTCGCGCGCGAGCAGGCAAACGAAGTGACCGTCGTCGACACGCGCGACGAGGTCCTGCGCGAGCTGCAGGACCGCCTCGACATCCGCACCGTCTCCGGCAACGCTGCGCAGCCGGCAACACTGCTGGCCGCGGGCGGTCAGGGCGCCGACCTGCTCGTCGCGCTGACCTCGAGCGACGAGGTCAACATGGTTGCCTGCCAGATCGCCTGGACCCTGTTCCGCACGCCGACGAAGATCGCACGAATCCGCTCCGGCGACTACTACGGGCGGCCCGAGCTCTTCGGCGAGAACGCGATTCCGGTCGACCTCGCGATCAGCCCGGAGCAGCTCGTCACCGAATACGTCGAGCGCCTCATCCGGTACCCGGGCGCGCTGCAGGTGCTCGAATTCGCCGATGGGCGGGTCCGGCTTGTCGCCATGCGTGCGCTGAAGGGCGGCAAGCTCGTGGGCCACCAGTTGCAGGACCTGCGCGCGCACATTCCGGATCGAGAAGTCCGTGTCGCCGCCATCTACCGCGACGGCCGCAACATAAAGCCCGAAGGCGGAACCACCATCGAGGAGCACGACGACGTGTTCTTCATTGCCGCGCGCGAGGACATGCGCCCGATGATGAAGGAGCTCAGCACGGAGGAGGCCACGGTCCGGCGCGTCGTGATCGCCGGCGCCGGCAACATCGGCTTCCGCCTTGCGCAGGCTCTGGAGGACCGGGTCCAGGTCAAGCTGATCGAGCGCAGCCCGGAGCGCGCGCGGCGCGCGGCGGAGCGGCTGCACAACACGCTCGTGCTCACCGGCAACGCGGCCGACGAGAACCTGCTGCTCGAGGAAAACATCGACGACGCCGACGTGTTCGTCGCCGTGACGAACGCCGAAGAAGCAAACATCCTCTCGGCCATGCTCGCGAAACGCCTCGGCGCGCGGCGTGTCATGGCACTCATCAACAAGCCGTCCTATGCGGAACTCATGGAGGGCGGCCCCATCGACATCGCGATCTCGCCGCAGACCATTACCATCGGCGGCCTGCTCGAGCATGTGCGACGCGGCGACGTCGTGCGCGTCCACTCGCTGCGCCGGGGCGCGGCGGAGGCCATCGAGGCGATCGTCCACGCAGACGGCCGCGAGTCTCCCGTCGCCGGCAAGCGCATCGAGCAGGTCGACCTTCCGGAAGGCACGACGATCGGCGCCATCGTGCGCGGCCAGGAAGTGATCATGGCCCATCACGACACGGTCATCGAGCCTGAGGACCATGTCATCCTGTTCCTGAATGACCGTCGTCACGTGGAGAAAGTCGGCCGGCTGTTCCAGGCCGGCGCACCCGCATGAACCTCCCGATGGTGCAGCGGATCCTCGGGCTGATGCTCATGCTGTTCAGCCTGACGCTGCTAGTGCCATTGGCCGTCTCTCTCGCCTGGGCCGACGGCCACTGGCGGCCCTTCCTCGACGCACTGCTCATCGTTGCCGCAGCCGGCCTGCTCCTGTGGCTGCCGGTGCGCAAGGTCCGGCGCGACCTGCGACTGCGCGACGGGTTCCTGATTGCCGCCGTGTTCTGGATCTTCCTCGGTTTTGCGGGTGCGACGCCTTTCCTGCTCAGCGACGTGCCCACGCTCTCGTTCACGGAGTCCGTATTCGAATCGGTTTCCGGCTTCACCACGTCCGGTGCGACCGTGATCGTGGGCCTCGACGACTTGCCGAAGTCCATCCTCTACTACCGCCAGCAGATCCAATGGCTCGGCGGCATGGGGATCATCGTGCTGGCCGTCGCGGTGCTGCCGATCCTCGGTATCGGGGGCATGTCGCTCTACAAGGCCGAGACGCCGGGGCCGATGAAGGACCAGAAGCTGACTCCGCGCATCACGCAGACCGCGAAGGCGCTGTGGACGATCTACGCGCTGCTGACTGCCGCCTGTGCGGTGAGTTTCTGGCTCGCCGGCATGGACGGTTTCGACGCGATTGCGCATGCATTCAGCGCATTGTCCACCGGCGGGTTCTCAACGCACGATGCGAGCCTCGGGTACTTCAACAATCCCAGGATCGAGGTCATCGCCACGATTTTCATGTTCATGGGCGGCGCGAATTTCGCGCTCCATTTCTCCGCCTTGCGCCGACGCGAGCTCAGCGTCTACTGGCGGGACACGGAATTCCAAGCCTATTTCTGGATCGTGGCCAGCGTCATCGCGTTTACCACCGTCTACCTGTGGCTCTCTGGAGAGTACCCGACCTTTGCCATGTCGCTTCGCAACGCGAGCCTGCAGGTCGTGTCGATGCAGACCAGCACGGGCCTGCTCACGACCGGTTTCGCCCACTGGCCCGGCGCATTGCCGGTGCTCCTGATGGCGCTGACGCTGGTCTGCGGCTGCGCCGGGTCCACGGCAGGCGGCATGAAAGTGATCCGCTGGCTGATCGTATTCCGCCAGGGTGTCGCGGAACTGAAGCAGCTCGTCCATCCGAGCGCCGAGATTCCGGTCAAGCTCGCTGGCCGGCCGGTGCCCCAGCGGGTCATCAACGGGATCGCGGGCTTCTTCGCGATTTACTTCCTGGTGTTCGCGGCGCTCATGTTCCTCCTGATGATGTTCGGCATGGACCAGGTGTCGGCCTGGACGGCGATCGCGACGACGATCAACAACACGGGTCCGGGCCTCGGCGATGTGGTCTCGCACTTCCGTGACGTGCCGGATTCTGCAAAGTGGGTCTGCATCATCGCCATGCTGGCTGGCCGGCTCGAGATCTTCACTTTCGTGATCCTGCTGACGCCCGCATTCTGGGAGCGCTGAGTTGGCGCTGCGCCAGAACCTCGAACTAATGCTCGAGCGCGGCCAGGATTCCCCGCTCCTGCGCTTCGCACTCGGCCAGGAATGTCTCAAGTCCGGCGACCTGGTGACCGCGATCGACCATCTTCGCCAGGCGCTGGACCAGAACCCGCGTTACTCCGCGGCCTGGAAGGCGCTCGGAGAGGCCCATGCGCGCGCGGGCTCCACGGAACGGGCGGCGGAGGTCTATGAGCGCGGTATCGCCGCGGCCCGGGAGGCCGGCGACGTCCAAGCGGCGAAGGAGATGGAGGTCTTCCTGAAGCGCCTGCGCGGGGCGCGCTAGGCGATTCAGGTCGCGCTGCGACGCGCAAGCACTGATGCAGGACGCCCTCGATACGGCCAGGGCCGGCGGTTGCGATCTCCTCTGGCTCGGCGTTTGGGAGCACAATTCGAAAGCGATCGCCTTCTACCGGAAGTTCGGGTTCGAGATCGCCGGAGAACACTCCTTCATGCCGGGCGAGGACAGTCAGCGCGACCTGATCATGGTGAGCTGGATCGGTTGACGCCATGTACGAGACCCGCAAGCAGCCGCAGCTGCACCCCGCGGATTTCCTGCGCCGACTGCTCGCCCACGTCGCCATCGCGTGCGTGCTGCTGCTGAGCTCGGTCGCGCTCGTGCTCGCGCCCGTGGTCCATCGCGTCGTGCACCGCTTCCACCCGGACGAGGACTGAGGCGCGCAGCCGATGATCGGCCTCCTGCAGCGAGTCGACGGTGCGTCCGTCACGGTGGACGGGAGCGAGATCGCGCGGGTCGCGAAGGGCCTCGTCGTACTCGTCGGCGTCGAGCGCGGCGACGACGAGGCGAGCGCCGAACGCCTGCTCGAACGGCTGGTGAACTATCGCGTGTTCGCGGACTCGGAAGGTCGCATGAACCTGTCCGCGCTGGATGCGGGCGCGGGACTCCTCCTCATCCCGCAGTTCACGCTCGCGGCCGACACGGCGAAGGGGCTCCGGCCAGGTTTCAGCCGGGCGGCGCCGCCCGCCGATGCCGAGCGCCTGTTCGGATATATGGCAAAGCGCGCCGAAACACGCCTTCCGGGCGCCCAATCGGGCCGGTTCGGTGCCCATATGCGGGTGTCTCTCGTGAACGACGGGCCGGTGACGTTCTGGATCCGGGTGCCGCCTCACGAAGGCCCCGGGGCGATTGGCGTATCATGATCCGATACCGCCAAGTGCGCGGCCCGGAGTCATCGACATGGGAATTGGTTTTCGCGAACTGCTGGTCATCCTCGCGATCGCGCTCCTGATATTCGGGGCGAAGAAGCTGCGCAACATCGGCTCGGATCTCGGCGCCGCAGTACGCGGCTTCAAGAAATCCATGAACGAGGGCGACGACGAGGAATCCGACAAGAAGATTTCGCAGGAAGTCCGCCAGGACGCGGACTTCAGCTCGGGCAAGGGCGAGCGCGACGGCGCCGATTCGTCGAAGAATTCCTGACGTTCGATGTTCGAGGTCGGCTTCACCGAGATCATCGTGATCCTCGGCATCGCATTGTTGGTGCTGGGCCCGGAGAAGCTCCCGAAGCTTGCTAACCAGGTCGGCCGCTGGGTCGGCCGCGCGCGGGCAATGGCGCGCCAGCTCCGGCAGCAGCTCGACGAGGAGGTCACGGTCATCTCCAAGGAAGACCTCGATACGGGGCCGCGGCGTCCGCCGGGTACGCCGGCCGCCGGCACGCCCCCACCGGTACCGCCGGTTCCGCCTGAGCCGCAGGCCGCAAAGCCCGACGAGACGCAGCGCCCGTCATGAGCGACGCGGACGAGCGCGAAGAACAGCTCGCCGAAAGCTCGTTGCTCTCGCACCTGCTCGAACTGCGCGACCGGCTTCTGCGCGCGCTCATCGCGACCCTGGTGATCGCGATGCCCTGCCTCTACTTTGCAAACGACCTTTTCACGTGGCTCTCGGCCCCGCTGAGGGCCCAGCTGCCCGTGGGCTCACGCCTGATCGCGACCTCCGTCGTCGCTCCCTTCATGACGCCGTTCAAACTCGCGCTGCTCGCCGCGATCTATTTCGCAATGCCGGTGATTCTCTACCAGGCATGGGCTTTCATCGCACCCGGTCTCTATCGCCACGAGCGACGCTTCGCGCTGCCCCTGTTCGTGTCAAGCGTGCTACTCTTCTACGCCGGCTCCGTCTTCTCATATTTCGTCGTCTTTCCCGCCATTTTCCAGTTCTTCGTCATGACGACGCCGGCGGGCGTCGAGATGATGACGGACATCACGCAGTACCTGGACTTTGCCGTGCTGCTGTTCTTCGCCTTCGGGCTCGCGTTCGAGATCCCGGTCGCGACGGTGCTGCTGGTGCGCACGGGACTCGTGAAGCGCGAGACGCTCTCGAAGAACCGCGGCTATGTCTTGCTTGCCATCTTCATCATCGCGGCATTCCTGACGCCGCCGGATCCCGTGTCGCAGACCATGATGGCGCTGCCCATGTACGCGCTCTACGAGGCGGGAGTCCTGATGTCGCGTCTGCTCGTGCGCGACAAGGCGCCCGATGCGGAGCACGATCCGGCTTGATGTTGCACCGCAAGATGTCGGAGACTCCCCCGACCTCGGAGTAAAGCCGCATGAGCAACGACCTCAACATCCCGTCAGGGAATCTCCTCGGCCATCCGAAGGGACTGTTCCTCCTGTTCGTCACGGAGATGTGGGAGCGCTTCAGCTACTACGGGATGCGCGCGCTGCTCGTACTGTACGCAGCGGCAGCCACCCACGCGGCGAATCCGGGACTCGGCTGGGCGGAACCGCAGGCGCTCAAGCTATATGCCTGGTATACGGGCTTCGTCTACCTGACGCCCCTCTTTGGCGGCTGGCTCGCCGACAACTTCCTCGGCCAGCGCAAGTCCGTGATCATCGGCGGCCTCGTCATGGCCGCCGGACAATTTGCGCTCGCGGCACCGCTCGATGCCATGGGCACGACAGGCGCTTTCTCTCTCGGCGCGCTCGGCATCGCGTTCCCTGAAACGGCGACCACTTTCTACGTCGGACTCCTGCTCCTGGTCGTCGGCAACGGATTCTTCAAGCCGAACATTTCGACGATGGTCGGCGACCTCTATCCGCAGGGCGACGCCCGCCGCGACGGCGCCTTCACGATTTTCTACATGGGTATCAACAGCGGCGCCTTCCTCGCACCGCTCGTCTGCTCGACGCTTGGCGAAGACCCCGCCTACGGCTGGCGTGTCGGATTCATGGCCGCGGGTATCGGCATGCTGCTATCTGTAGTCATCCAGCTCGCGTTTGCGCAGCGTTATATCGGCAATGTCGGGCGCGAGCCCGCCGCCCGCCGCTCGCTCAGGCTGGCGGGCGGGAAAAAGGAGCCGCTCACCCAGGTAGAACGCGACCGCCTGCGCGTGATCTTCGTGATCTTCACCTTTGTCGTCATCTTCTGGGCGACGTTCGAGCAGGCCGGCGGTCTCATGAACCTGTTCGCCGAGAAGTACACGGACCGGCAGGTGGGGTCCTTCCTGGTACCGACCGGCTGGTTCCAGTCGCTGAATCCGCTGTTTATCGTGCTGCTCGGCATCCCGTTCTCCATGCTGTGGAGCCGGCTCGGGGCGGGCGGCCGCAATCCACCGACGCCCGTCAAGATGTACATCGGCCTCGCCCAGGTCGCGCTCGGATTCGTGTTCCTTGTGGTCGCCGTGTTCGAGATGCAGCGCACGGCCGACATGAAGGCCGGCATGATCTGGCTGGTCCTCGCCTATCTTTTCCACACCACGGGTGAGCTCTGCATCAGCCCGGTGGGCCTGTCGATGGTGACCAAGCTCGCGCCGCTGCGGCTCGCCTCATTGATGATGGGCGTCTGGTTCCTGGTCAATTTCGTCGGCAATACGCTCGCCGGCTACATCGGCGCATTCACCGAGAACATGGGCCAGTATCCCTGGATGGTGAGCCTCGCCGCCGAACTCGGCGTGCGCACGGATCAGGCAGGCCTGCTCGGTGTCTTCGGCGGGCTGGCAGTCGTGCTGCTCGCATTCAGCCTCGTCCTGTGGGCCATCTCCGGGCGCGTCGTCCACTGGATGCATGGCGCGGAAAAAGTCACGAGTTGAGGGTCATCATGGTTCGAACTGCAATCCCCTTCTGCCTGGCCGGGCTCCTCGTCGGCTGCGGCGGCGCCGGGAAGCCCGTGGAAACCGCCGACGATTTCGTCGCACGCGCCAACGCGGAACTCGGGAAGGTCGGCCACGAGAGCGCGATGGCCGGCTGGGTCCAGCTGACCTACATCACGCCCGATACCGAGGCGCTTGCGGCCAATGCCAGCACGCGCGAGCAGGAAGCGTATGCGCGCCTGATCAAGGAGTCGGATGTCTTCAAGGGCAAGGACATCTCGCCGAACGCGGCGCGCACGATCAGGCTCCTGAGACTGGGCCTCGATGCGCCGGCTCCCGACGACCCGGCAAAGCGGGCGGAACTCGCCGACCTAGAAACCCGCATGATCTCGACCTATAGCAAGGGCAAGTACTGTCCGAACGGTCCCGAGAGTTGCCGCAATTTCGAGCAACTGGCGGAAACCCTCGCGAAGAGCCGCGACCCGGACAAGCTGCTCGAGGCCTGGCGCGGCTGGCATGCGATCGCGCAGCCAATACGCAAGGACTACCAGCGCTTTGTCGAACTCGCCAACGAGGGCGCGAAGGGACTTGGATTCGGTGACGTCGGCGAGCTCTGGCGCTCCGGCTACGACATGAGCCCAGCCGAGTTCGAGGCGGAGACCGAGCGCCTGTGGACGCAGGTGAAGCCGCTCTACGACGGCCTGCACTGCTACGCGCGCGGCCGGCTTCAGCAGAAGTACGGCAGGGAACTCGTGCCGGACGGAAAGCCGGTCCCAGCGCACCTGTTCGGCAACATGTGGGCCCAGCAGTGGAACAACATCTACGACCTGCTCGAACCTTATCCCGGCGTCTCCGACTTGAACGTGACGGCCGAGCTCAAGAAGCAGGGCTATGACGCGACGCGAATGACGCGCTCGGCGGAATCCTTCTACCAATCGCTCGGATTCCCCGCTTTGCCGGAAACATTCTGGGAACGTTCGATGCTGACGCGGCCGAGAGACCGTGAAGTGGACTGCTATGCAAGCGCCTGGAACATCGACTCGAACGGCGATGTGCGCATCAAGCTTTGCACCCAGACGACCGAGGAAGACCTCTACACGCTGTACCACGAGCTCGGGCACGTCTATTACTTCCTGAGCTACCTGAAGCAGCCGTATATCTACCAGTCGGGCGCGCATGACGGCTTTCACGAGGCGATCGGCGACACCATCAACCTGTCGATGACCGAGGACTATCTCGCTGGCATCGGGCTCCTGCCAAAAGGCGCGAAGTCGAGACACGAGGCGTTGATCAACCGCCAGATGAAGGTCGCGAGCGAGAAGATCGCTTTCCTGCCCTTCGGCAAGCTCGTCGACCAGTGGCGCTGGGGCGTGTTCTCAGGCGCGATCCCACCGGAGAAGTACAACGAAGCGTGGTGGGACCTCAAGCGCAAGTACCAGGGCGTGGATTCGCCGGTGCCGCGCAGCGAATCGGATTTCGACCCGGGCGCGAAGTTCCACGTCCCCGGCAACACGCCGTACACGCGCTATTTCCTGTCTTTCGTCCTGCAGTTCCAGTTCCAGCGTGCGCTGTGCCAGAAGGCGGGCTTCAAGGGCCCGCTGCACGAGTGCTCTATCTTCGGCAGCAAGGAAGCGGGCCGCGCCTACCAGGACATGCTGGCGCTCGGGCGCAGCCAGCCCTGGCAGGACGCACTCGAGAGGCTGACCGGGACGCGCCAGATGGATGCGAGCGCGATCGTGGAGTATTTCCAGCCGCTGATGGAGTGGCTCGAGGAACAGAATCGCGGCCGCCAGTGCGGCTGGTAATAATCAGAACGGACTGCACAGGGGATTGCTCATGAATGCGAACGCCCACGACCCGGCGCAATTGACCGCACGCGCCATCATCCTGTCGCTGATCCTCGCCGTGCTGCTAGCGGCGGCGAATGCCTACCTCGGCCTGTTCGCCGGCCTCACGGTAGCAACCGCCATTCCCGCAGCCGTGGTCTCGATGGGCGTGCTGCGCCTCATGGGCCGCTCGAGCATCCTCGAGAACAACATCGTCGCAACCGGCGCCTCCGCCGCCTCCTCAATCGCGGCCGGCACGATCTTCACGGTCCCCGCGCTCGTGATCATGGGGCACTGGACGCGGTTCGATTACTGGTGGGTGCTCGCGATCGCGGGCCTTGGCGGCCTGCTCGGCGTGCTGTTCTCCGTGCCGCTGCGGCGCACGCTGATCCTCGACCAAAAGCTGCAGTTCCCGGAGGGCGTCGCAACGGCCGAAGTGCTGAAGGTCGGCGAGGATCCGGGCCGCGGCATCCAGGCACTCTCTTTCGCAGCCGGCGCCGGCGCGATATTCAAGCTGATGCTGTCCGGCTTCCGCTTCTCCCCGGAATCCTTCACGGTCGCCCGCTATTTTGGCGAGCGCACCATCGGCTTTTTCGGCATCAACCTCTCGCCGGCGCTGCTCGGCGTCGGCTTCATCGTCGGATTCAACATAGGCACCCTGATGCTCTCGGGTGGCGCGCTGTCCTGGTGGGTCTTCATCCCCTTCTACAACAACTTCATGGTCGACCAGAACCCGGACCTGGCCGCGCAGCTCGTCGGCCTTTCGGCGGCGGATGCGGCGAACCTCATCTGGAGCAAGGAAATCCGCTATATCGGCGTCGGCGCGATGCTGATCGGCGGGCTGTGGTCGCTCTGGTCCCTGCGCAAGTCGCTGCTGTCCGGAATCCGCACCGGCATGTCGATGAAGGGCGGCTCCAGCGCCGGCGTCCCGCACACCGAGCGCGACCTGCCGATGAAGGCCATCATGATTGGGATTGCGCTGTTCGTGCTGCCGCTGTTCGCACTCTATTACGCCGTCGTCGATAGCCTCGGCATCGCCTTCACGATGGCAGTCATCATGGTGGTCGCCGGGTTCGTATTCTCGTCGGTGAGCGGCTATATGGCCGGGCTCGTCGGCTCGTCCAACAATCCCGTGTCGGGCATCACGATCTCGACGATCCTGTTCGCCGCACTGATCCTGCTCGCGATCATGGGTCCCGGATCGACGGTCGGGCCGGTTGCCGCGATCATGATCGGCGCGGTCACCTGCTGCGCGGCAGCAGTGGCCGGCGACAACCTCCAGGACCTGAAGGCGGGCCAGCTCATCGGCGCGACGCCCTGGCGGCAGCAGGTGATGCTCGGCATCGGTGCCATCGCCTCCGCGGCCGTGATGGCGCCCGTGCTCAACTTGCTGCTCGAGGCCAACGGCATCGGCACGCCGGCCTTCCCGGGCGCGACACCGCTCGCCGCGCCGCAGGCGACGCTCATGGCGTCCGTTGCGAGCGGCATCTTCGGCGGCGGCCTACCATGGAACATGATCGCGATCGGCGCCGTGGTCGGTGCACTCACGATCATGCTCGACGAATGGCTGAGGGCACGCGGCGCGAGCTGGCGCTCGCCGGTGCTCGCCGTGGCGGTCGGCATCTACCTGCCGCTCGAACTCTCCACGCCGATCTTCGTCGGCGGCCTGATTGCGGAACTCGCGACGCGCTGGCACAAGCGCCGCAACCCGGGCGGCGACCCGGAACTCCTGAAGCAGATGGGGCTACTCTTCTCCGCAGGCCTGATCGCGGGCGAGGCGCTGATCGGCGTCCTGATCGCTATCCCGATCGCGGCGACCAAGAATGCCGACGTGCTCGCGGTCCCGGCCAGCATGCAGCCCGGGCAATGGGCGGGCCTCGCGGCACTCGCCTTGATCGGCTGGTGGATGTACACCGTCTCCACGCGGCAGGCAAAACACTGACCTGGATCGGGGCCGACCGGCCAGCTGAAACGGGGGCGAGGCCGTGAAGAAGCTGCTCCTGCTCGCTTTCGTTGCTGCGGTCGCCCTCTATCTCAACCGGCAACCTGCGGACGCTCCCCCGGCACCCGTCGGGCAATCCGCAACATGGCAGAGCGGGGCCCAGGTTTCCGGCGACGACATCCTCGGCGACCGACACCAACGGTTTGTCGTTCTGCGGCGAGTACGAATGGAACGATAAGGGTGGAATCCTGCACTGGACCCACCATGATCCACAGGGACAGCATGCGAGTGGCTGGCTCAGGCATCGCGGGCAAACATACCAGCAGCGGCCGGAGGTCTTCATGCGCGACAGACGACGACCCGATCATGATCCTGCGAGGCGCCAGCTGCTGCGCCAGTCGCTGGGGCTCGCCGGCGCGGCGACATTCGGCAGCCAGCCCGGCCTGGCAGCATCCGCTGCGACTGCCGTCAACGCGGCGGCGAAGCCGGTTTCCGACCCGCATCCCGCGCTCGGGCGCATCCTGAAGCGCGTCGCGTTCGGGTCCTGCGCGGAGGTGTCCAAGCCCCAGCCCGTCTGGGACCCGGTACTCGCCCGCCACAATGACCTCTTCATCTTTCTTGGCGACAACATCTACGGCGACACGCGCGACATGTCGGTGCTGCGGGCGAAATACCGGAAGTTCGCCGGGATTCCAGGCGTGGCCCGCCTGCTCGCGACGACGCCGGTCGTCGCGATCTGGGACGACCACGACTTCGGGGAGAACGACGCGGGCGGCGAATATCCGATGAAGGAGGAGTCCCGCCGGATCTTCCTCGATTTCTGGAACGAGCCCGGGGATTCCCCGCGCCGCGACCGCGACGGCGTCTACGCGTCCTATGTGTTCGGGCCGCCGGGTCAGCGAGTCCAGGTCATCCTGCCTGACCTGCGCTACAACCGGACCGCGCTCACGCCGCTCGAGCTCGGCGGCGCCGACTACGAAACCTGGGCGCGTGACAGAATCGCGGCCGGCCGGCTGCCGCTGCCGGGGCCGTACATGCGCAATCCCGACCCGAAGGCAACGATGCTCGGAGAGCGCCAGTGGCAATGGCTCGGGCGCCAGCTCGAAGTGCCGGCGGATCTCCGGCTCTTTGGCTCGAGCGTGCAGGTGCTCGCCGATTTCACCGGCTGGGAATCCTGGTCCAATTTCGCGCACGATCGCGAACGCCTCTTCGACCTCATTCGCCGCAAGCGCGCGGACGGCGTCCTGTTCCTGAGCGGCGACATTCACTACGCGGAATTGTCGAAGCTGGACGTCAACGTGCCCTATACGCTGTGGGACCTGACCTCCAGCGGCCTCACCGAGGAGTGGCGCGTGCCGACCCCGAACGCGAACCGCGCGAGCGAGGTCGTAGCCGACGCCAACTTCGGCTTCGTCGACATCGACTGGCAAGGGCCGGCGACCCGTCTCACGCTCGGCATCGTCGACGCCGGCGGCAAGACTCGAATGACCCGGGACGTCGCCCTTGCGAGCCTCACCGCGTGAGCGCGGCGAGGCCCGTGCGAGCGGTGCTCTTCGACCTCGATGGCACGCTGGTCGACAGCGAGACGCAGTCGGATGAAGCCATCGCCGCCGTGGTCGCATGCCATGGCGTCGCAGGCTTCGTGCTGCCGGATTCCGAGACACGCGGCCGCACCTGGGCGCATGCTGCACAGACCATCCTGGACCGCACCGGTATCGATGTCGCGATGCCGGACCTCGCGGCCGAATTGCTGGATTACTGGAAGCGCCTCACCGAGGATGCAGTCCCGATTCCCGGCGCGCCGGATGCGCTTCGCGCCGCCGCGCGCCGCATGTTGCTGGGCGTTGTCTCTTCGAGCCCCCGCGCGGTGATCGACACATTCCTCGAAAGGCTTGAAGCCTCGGCTTGCGTCGAGCCGCGTGCGAGGATCGGCGGCGATGCGGTACACCGCGGTAAGCCCGATCCGGAGGGATTCCTGCTCGCCACCAAGGCGCTTGGCGTCGATCCGGCCGAGGCGCTGGTCTGCGAGGACAGCCAGGCGGGCCTGCTCGCGGCGCGGGCCGCGGGAATGAGGTCCCTGTTCATCACCTGCTGCGCCTCGGACATCCCGGGGAACATGCGGCTCGCGACGGCGAGTTGCACGAATTACCAGGCCCTGCCGCCCGGCTTCTGGGACGAGCTCGCGGACGGCCATCTTGATCTCGCCGGCCGATCCTATCCATGAATGCGTCGAACACGGAACTGCTTCGCCGCTATCGCGCGCAGCTCTTCACCGCGACCTGGCTTTCCTATGCCGGTTTCTACTTCGCGCGAAAAGTCTACGCGGTCGTCAAGCACCCGCTGAAGGACCAGTTCGGCTTCGACGACGTCCAGGTCGCCTGGCCCTGGACCATCTATCTCATCACTTACATGCTGGGACAATTCGTCGCCGTGTGGCTCGGCCGGCGCATGGAGAGCCGGCGCGTCCTTGCATGGGGCATGTGCGGGGCCGCCGCCTGCAATATCTTTCTGGGATGGCTCGTCGACTCGCAGGTCGCGAGCGTCTTCCTGTGGATGTGCGTGACCATGGGCATCCACGGCCTCGCCCAGGCGACCGGCTGGCCCCACAACGTCGCCTTGTTCGCCAACTGGACGCGCCGCTCCGAGCGCGGAACGCTGTTCGGCATCTGGGGCAGCTGCTACCAGATCGGCTCGATCGCCGGCAAGGCCCTGGCGGGATTCATGCTCGGCTGGCTGGGGATGGCCTGGTCGTTCTTCGGTTCCAGCATCGTGCTGCTCGCGTTCACCCTGTACTTCGTCCTGTACGCGCGCGAACGGCCGCAGTCGGTCGGCCTGTCGCTGGAAGACGATGCGGAACCCGATGTCGCCCCACCCGATTTGCGTGCAACGGGCGCAGCCAGCGAGCCGCCGTTGCCAGCGGGATTCGTCGCATCGATCGTCGCGATGGGCCTGATCTACATCGGCTTGCGGTTCGTGCGTTACGCGCTCGATAGCTGGTCCACGCTGATCCTCAGCGAGCAATTCAACATGACGACGACGGTGGCCGCCTACTGGTCCACGGCCTACGACTGGATCGGATTCCTCGGTGTCGTCGTCGCCGGCTACTGGTCCGACCGTTTGCCCGGTTCGCGGCGAACGCCGGTGATTTTCTGGATGACAGCCGGCTGCCTCGTATTCACCGGCACCATGTGGCTGGTCGGCCTGTCCTCGCCGGTCCTGTTCGTTGCCTTGCTTGGACTGATCGGTTTCACGGCCATGGGACCGGACTCCCTGCTCTCCGGGGCCTGCGCGATGGATGTCGGCAGCCGCCGGCAGGCCGCGCTCGCTGCCGGCGTGATCAACGGCTTCGGTTCGATCGGGCCGATACTCCAGGAGCCGGTGATCGGCTGGCTGAAGCAGACCCACGGCGTGGACGCCGTGTTCCTGCTGCTGGTGGTCATCGTATTGGTGACGACCATCGCCACCGGTCTGCTCGCCCGGTTCGAGCGACGACGTGGCGTCTAGGTCGCCCCGGCATGTGCTCGCGATTGACCAGGGCACGACCTCGACGCGCAGCATCGTGTTCGACGACCAGGGCCGCACGGCGTCCGTCGTCCGTCGCGAACTGCCGCAGCATTACCCGGCCCTGGGCTGGGTGGAACATGATGCCGAGGATATCTGGCGCGATGCGCTCGCCACGGCGCGGGAGGCCATCGACCAGTCGGGTCTCGGCATGCGCGGCATCGCTGCGTTTGCCATCGCCAACCAGCGCGAGACAACGGTCATCTGGGAGCGGAGCACCGGCCGGCCGATCCATCGTGCCATCGTCTGGCAGGACCGTCGCACTGCAGAGGCCTGCGCCCGCCTGAGGCGCGACGGGGCCGAAGACCTGGTCCGGCAACGCACCGGGCTGCTGCTCGATCCGTACTTCTCGGCCACCAAGATCGGCTGGCTCCTCGACCGGATTCAAGGCGCGCGGGCGCGGGCGGAGCGCGGCGAGCTCGCCTTCGGCACCGTCGATTCCTTCCTGCTGTGGCGGCTGACCGGCGGGGGCGTGCACGCGACCGACATGACCAATGCTTCCCGAACGCTGCTCTTTGACATTCATCGCGGGCAATGGGACGAGGAACTGCTGCGGGTCTTCCGCGTGCCGCGGGCGCTGCTGCCCGAAGTGAAGGACAGCAACGCCGTGTATGGCGAAACTGCGCCGGGCCTTTTCGACCGCACGATTCCGATCGGCGGCATGGCCGGCGACCAGCACGCGGCGCTGATCGGTCAGGCCTGTTTCGAGCCCGGAATGGCCAAGTCCACCTATGGCACCGGCTGCTTCCTGCTGCTCAATACCGGCGATACGCCGGTCATGTCGCAGAACCGGTTGCTGACAACGCCAGCCTATCGCATCGACGGGCGCACGACCTATGCCATGGAGGGCTCGATCTTCGTCGCCGGCGCCGCGATCAAGTGGCTGCGCGATAGGCTGCACTTGATCGACGATGTTGCTGAAAGCGCCGCGCTCTCGCGGCAGGTGCCCGACAGCCACGGCGTCTACATGGTGCCGGCATTCGTCGGCCTCGGTGCGCCGCACTGGGTGCCCGATGCGCGTGGCTTGATCTGCGGACTGACACTGGACGCGACGGGCGCCCATCTCGCGCGCGCCGCGCTAGAGTCCGTGGCCTTCCAGACTTTGGACCTGCTGGCGGCGATGGCCGCGGACGGCGCGCAGCGAGCCGCGTCGATCCGCGTGGATGGCGGCATGGCTGCCAACGACTGGTTTTGCCAGTTCCTGTCAGACATGGTCAATGCCACCGTCGAGCGGCCGGTCCAGGTCGAGACCACGGCACTGGGAGCGGCGTTCCTGGCCGGGATTGCGACGGGCGTCTGGGCTGACCTCAAGGCCGTGGCAAGCGCCTGCGCGACGGGCGCCGCTTTTGCACCGGCCATGACACCGGAGCATCGCGCCCAACGCGCTGCCGGCTGGAAGGCCGCCCTTCAGAGAGCGCTGATCACCTGAGGCGCGGCATGCCGGTCGTCGCGACTACCCCGCGTCCCGCCCTGCGCTTTCGGAACGGTGCCCGAGCGTCAGCGCGATGAAGAACATCGTCAGCACGCAGCAGGCGACCATAGTCGTGAAGACGCCGCTCCAGTCCCAGTGGTCCGCGATCCAGCCGACACCGGTTCCCGCGATCGCCGAGCCGAACACGTAGCCGAAGAAACCGGTGAAACCCGCGGCGGTTCCGGCCGCTTTCTTGGGCACGAGATCGAGCGAGTGCAGGCCGATCATCATGATCGGCCCGTAGATGAGGAACCCGATCGCGATCAGCGCCGCATAGTCGATCCAGAGCGGCCCATGCAGATTGAACCAGTACACGACCACGGCGACCAGGGTCAGCGCCATGAACAGGATGGTCATGGGAGCGCGGCGGCCCTTGAACCAACGGTCCGACAGCCAGCCGCAAGCGATCGTGCCCGGGATGGCCGCGTATTCGTACAGCGACCAGGCGATGCTCGACTCCTGGAAGGAGAATCCCTTCGCGGTCTCGAGATAGGTCGGGATCCAGTTCACCACGCCGTAGCGCACGAAATAGGCGAACGCGTTCGCAATTGCGATCGCCCACAGGTATCGGTTCGGCAGTACGTACTTGAAGAATATTTCCCGGAAAGCGAGCGTACGCTCGTCGGCCTCGCTGTAGCCTGGCGGATAGTCATTCCGGTATTGCTCGACGGCCGGCAGGCCGCGCGATTGAGGCGTGTCCTCGATCAGGAAGTGGGCCGCGATCGCGATGGCTGCGGCGATGAGCGCATTGAAATAGAACTTCGCGCCCCAGTCATGGAAGAGCAGCACGCCGGCGAGGGCGAGGTTCGCGACCAGCGCGCCGCCGATGTTGTGCGCCGTATTCCAGACCGAGACAGTAAGACCGCGCTCCTTGGTGCTGAACCAGTGGACCATGGTCTTGCCGCAGGGCGGCCAGCCCATGCCCTGTACCCAGCCGTTGACCGCCATGATCGCGATGATGGCGGCGAGCGAGGTGTAGAGCGCGTCCACCAGCCCGAACGTCGCCATGATCGCGCTCGACAGCAGCAGGCCGAGCGGCAGGAAATACCTCGGGTTGCTGCGATCGGAGACCGAGCCCATGAGGAACTTCGACAGGCCGTAAGCGACGGAGAGCGCCGTCAATGCCGTGCCGAGTTCGGCCTTGCTGTACTCCGGATGCTCGGCAAGCAGGTCCGGGATCGCGAGCGCCAGGTTGTTGCGGACGAGGTAGTAGCCTGCGTAACCGATGTAGATGCCGACGAACACGCGCCGGCGCAGCCGCCGGTATTCGGGGTCCACCCGGTCGGCGGGCAGGTCGGCGGCAACCGCAGCCGGCTTCAGGAACCCGATCATTTCACCGGCGTCGGCGCCGGCACGGCGATGTCCTTCGACTCCAGCAGCGAGCGCAACCGGTCCGGGTAGTCCGTGATCAGTCCGTCCACGCCCGCAGTAAGCGCGCGCTCCATGTCTTTCGGGTCGTTGACCGTCCAGGGAATGACGGAGAGTCCGAGCGCGTGAGCCTCGGCGACCGCGGCGGGCGTGAGATCGAGTGCGTGCGGCGACCAGACTTTTGCGCCGAGCCCCTGCACCAGCCTCGGCACCGAGCCCCCGTAGTCGTCCACGTCGAGTTCGCCGAGCCAGGGCGATGCGCCCGGTTTGCCAGCCTCGATCGTGTCCTCGTCCGGCTGCTGGTCGGTGAGCGCGACCAGGTCGATCTCCGGCGCGAGCTCCCGGATCAGCCGGAGCGTGCGCCAGTCGAAGGACTGGATCGTCGTGCGCGAGGCCATGCCGGCGCCCTCGATCACGGCGATCAGCGCGCGGGCGAAAGCAAGCGGGGATATCGTCTGCTCCGGGTGCGCAGGGTCGAGCTTCGTTTCCACGTTGAACCGCACCGTGCGGTTTCCGCTTCTCTCCACCAGTGCGAATACGTCCGCGAGGCGCGGGATGCGCTCACCGTCCGCCGGCTGCTGATCCGGCAGGCGGGCCGCATAATCGCTGCCGGGCCTGATGCGGCCGACGTCATACTGGAGCAGTTCCTGGTAGGTCAGGTCGACGATTGCCGGCCCCGCCGACGCGAGGAAATTCCCGGCGGCATCGCGCGTATGCTCCGGGTTGAGCACACGGTCGTGGCTCACGACGACGACACCGTCTTTCGTCACGCCGCAATCCAGCTCGAGCGTCGTGACGCCGAGCCCGAGCGCATACGCAAAGCCCGCGAGCGTATTCTCGGGGCGCAGTCCCCGCGCTCCGCGGTGTCCCTGCAGGTCGAATGTCACGGCGGGCTTTGCCTCCGCTCCCGCCGCAGGCGCGGGCCCATGAAACGCGGCCAGCGCCAGGGCGCCCGCCGCAAGACTCGCGTGGATTCTACTCATGATGCTGACGCTCCCCGGTTGCGCGCCGCCAGTGCGCCGATGATCTCTGTATCCCCAGCCACGCCCAGGACGCGCCCGGCCTCGGCCAGCAGCACCGGGTGACCCGTTTTGCGGCGCAATTGAATGAGCGATTGCAACGAGATCGTTGCCGGTGCAATGACGACCGAGCGCTCGTCTTCCGCGCAGCCCGCCTCGTCTTCGATGGCGCGCAGTGCAAGCCGTTGACCATCGACGTGCAACTCGAGCGGCGCATGGCCGGCATCGAGCCGCAGCTGGTAGCGCCGCGCCTCGTCCAGGAACAGGACGCCATCGGCGCGGCCCATCGCGTCCCGCGAACGCATGACCATTTCGCCCGTGAGCACCTTCAGTGGATTCATGCGCCGCACGAACTCGGCGACGTAGTCGTCGGCCGGTCGCAGCACGATGTCCTGCGCGGAACCCGTCTGCACGATGCGGCCGTGGCGCATGATCGAGATGCGGTCCCCGAGGCGCAACGCCTCGTCGAGGTCGTGGCTCACGAACAGGATCGTCTTCTTCACGCGCGCCTGCAGCGCCAGCAGCTCGTCCTGGAGCTTGTCGCGGATCAGGGGATCGAGGGCGGAGAACGGCTCGTCCATCAGGAGGATGTCGGCGTTGGTCGCAAACGCACGCGCGAGCCCGACCCGTTGCTGCATGCCGCCGGAGAGCTCGCCGACGCTCCGGTCCGCCCATTGCGACAGGCCGACCAGCTGCAGCTGCTCGGCGACGATTTTCTGCCGCACGGCGGGCCCCTCGCCGCGCAGCTCCAGGCCCAGTCCGACGTTCTCTGCAACGGTGCGCCAGGGCAGGAGGCCGAACTGCTGGAACACCATCGCGATGCGCTCACGGCGGAGGCGCCGAAGGTATTCCGCGCTGCAGCGGCCGACGTCGATCGGCGCGTTGGCGTCGTTGATCAGCACCTGCCCGCGCGTCACGGCCGTAAGCCCGTTCGCCGCCCGCATCAGGGTCGACTTGCCCGACCCGGAGAGCCCCATCATCACGCAGATCTCGTCCGGCGCGATTGCGAGACTCGCACCCGCGACGCCCACGACGACGCCGCAGGCCGCGGCAATTTCCTCGCGGCTCTCGCCTCGATCGAGCCGCGTAAGCGCATCGGCGAGCCCCCGCGCGCCCTTGCGCCCAGTTTCACGCGAAAACAGGATGTCGACACCCCGGAACTCCAGCGCCGCGTTCACTCGTGAGTTTCGCCCGGTTCCGGCCGGCTGATGCGATCCAGGATGATCGCGAGCAGGACGATGGCGATGCCCGCCTCGAAGCCGACGTCAATCTGCACGCTGTTGAGCGCGCGCACGACCGGCACGCCCAGCCCGCCTGCCCCGACCAGCGCCGCGATCACGACCATCGAGAGCGAAAGCATGATGCACTGGGTGATGCCGGCGAGGATCGTCGGCCGCGCGCTCGGTAACTCGATCTTCCACAGGCGTTGCATCGGCGTCGCGCCGAATGCGTCGCCTGCCTCGAGCAGCGTGCGCGGCACCGAGGAAATTCCGAGGTGCGTCAGCCGGATCGGGGCAGGCACCGCGAAGATCACGGTCGAGATGAGTCCGGGCACCACCCCAAGGCCAAAAAGAACGAGCGTCGGGATCAGGTAGACGAAGGTCGGCAGGGTCTGCATGAGATCCAGCACCGGGCGCAGCGCCGCATAGAGCCGCGGCCGGTGCGCCGCGGCGATGCCGATCGGCACCCCGATCAGGGTCGAGAACAAGGCGGAGACGATGACCAGCGCCAGTGTTTCCAGCGTCGCTGCCCAGTAGCCCTGGTTCATGATGAACAGCAGGCCCGCGACGATGAAGATCACGAGCCCGATCGAGCGATGAAGTGCCCAGGAGATCGCCGCCACCACGAGTATCAGCACGAGGCCCGGCGTCGACGAAAGCAGGCGGTTCACGGCATCGACCGAGCCCTGGATCACGGTCGAGATCCCGGCGAAGAACGCCTTGCCGTTCGCCTTGATGAAGTCGATCGACGACTCGACTGCGCGGCCGAGCGGAATCTTGTGGCTCGTCACCCAGGCTTCGAAACCGCGCGCGTCCCCCGATTTTTGAGTCGTCGCACTACCGAGCGGGGCGGGCTGGCCGTCGAACGTCAGCACGCCGTCGAACCAGCCCGCGAGCGCCTCGGGATTGGCCTCCAGCCATTCCGCTGCCGCGTCCTCAGGGCCGAGCTTGCGGTCCAGGATGCCCGCCATCATCTCGCTTTCGCCACGCAGCGTGAACTTCAGGTTTTTCAGCAGCCGGCCGACATTCGGGCATTCGTCGAGGTAGCCCGCGCGGATGTTGGTGTAGACCGTCGCGCCGCCGTAATTGGGCCCGAAACTGGTGTCGCCGCCGGTGAGGTAGCGCATGTCGAAACGCGTGTTCATCGGGTGGGGTTCCCAGCCGAAGAACACGATCGGCCGCTTCGCCGCGAAAGCGCGCTCGACCTGTGCCAGCATGCCCTGCTCGCTCGACTCCACGAGCTTGAAGTCACCGAGGCCGAACTCGTTCTTCCTGATGAGCCCGAGCACCAGGCGATTGCCGTCGTTGCCGGGCTCGATGCCGTAGATCTCATGTTTCAGCTCGCCGGCAAATCGCTGGATATCGTCGAAATCGCGCAGCCCCGCATCGTGCAAGTAAGCCGGCACGGCGAGCGTGTACTTGGCGCCGTTGAGATTCGCGCCCACGACCTCGACCGATCCGTCGGCGACATACGGCCGGAGGTCCGCGGCCATGGCCGGCATCCAGTTGCCGAGGAAAACGTCGATGTCCCGGTTCTTGAGCGAGGCGTAGGTGACCGGGACCGAGAGCACGGTCACCCGCGGCTCGTAGCCCAGCATGCGCACCAGGCGGCTCGCAAGGCCGGTGGTGGCCGTGACGTCGGTCCAGCCGATGTCGGAAAAGCGCACGACCCGGCAGGATGCGGGCTCGGGCTGCACATCCGCGTGCGCGGCCCCGGGGCAGACCAGGAGCGTGGTGACAAGCGCGAGGCCGATGACGAGGGCGGCGCGTGCCGCCCTTGACCTCATCGGCGGCCTATCGAATGATCGTTCAGCAGGGCGTTCGCTACGCACGTTCCTGTCCCCCCGAAACCCGCCGTAGTCTCGCAGAACTGGACATGGCTGACGAACATCTCGTGACAATCAATCCCGCGACCGGCGAGAAGCTCGCCGAGCTGCCGGTTGCGGGGCCCGGCGAGGTTGACGCGGCGGTTCATGCCGCGCGTGCCGCACAGCCGGGCTGGGCCGCGCTCGCCGGGGCCGAGCGCGCCCGCATCCTGCGCCGCGCGGCCGAAATCCTGCGCGAACGGAACGATGAACTGGCGGCGCTCGAAACCCGCGACACCGGCAAGCCGATCCAGGAGACGCGCGCCGTTGACGTGGTCTCCGGCGCCGAGTGCCTCGAGTATTTCGCCGCGCTCGCCCAGAGCGCGGCCGGCGAGCACATCGACCTCGGCCCGCAGGCTTTCGGCTACACGCGGCGAGAGTCGCTCGGCGTCGTGGCCGGCATCGGCGCCTGGAACTACCCGCTGCAGATTGCCTGCTGGAAGTCGGCACCGGCGCTCGCATTCGGCAACGCAATGATATTCAAGCCGGCGAGCCTGACGCCGCTCACCGCTCCCGAGCTCGCGACGGCTTACCGCGAGGCCGGCCTGCCGCAAGGCATCTTCCAGGTGGTGCAGGGCCGGTCAGAAACCGGTCGTTTACTCACGCGCCACCCGGCAATCCGTAAGGTCTCGCTGACCGGCTCGGTCGGCACCGGCAAGGCCGTGATGAACGACGCTGCGAGCACGCTCAAGGCCGTCACGCTCGAGCTCGGCGGCAAGTCGCCGATCCTCGTATTCGAGGACGCGAAGCTAGACCAGGCTGTTTCCGGCGCACTGCTCGGCAACTTTTACTCCGCGGGCGAGGTGTGCTCCAACGGCACGCGAGTCTTCGTGCACAAGAGCATCCGGCCGGATTTCCTGCGCCGCCTCGTGGCGCGGGTTTCCGCCATGCGCATCGGCGATCCGATGGATCCCGAGACCCAGGTAGGTTCACTCATCTCCGAAGAACACATGCGGGGCGTCCTTGGCTACATCGCCCGCGGCAAGGCAGAAGGCGCGCGCGTGCTGGTCGGCGGCAACCGCCGCACCGAGGGCGCCCTTGCGAAAGGCTTCTTCGTCGAGCCGACCGTCTTCGACGGCTGCCGCGACGACATGGCCATCGTGCGCGAGGAGATTTTCGGGCCCGTGATGTCAGTGCTCGAATTCACGGACGAGGAGGAGGTCATCGCGCGCGCCAACGCGACCGAATTCGGCCTCTCCGCCGGCGTCTTCACCAACGACCTCAACCGCGCGCACCGCGTGATCGCGCGGCTCGAGGCCGGCACCTGCTGGATCAACCACTACAACGTGACCCCGATCGAGCTGCCCTTCGGCGGTGTCAAGCTGTCCGGCATCGGGCGCGAGAATGGCCGCGCCGCGATGGAGTACTACACGCAGCTCAAGAGCGTGTATGTCGCCAAGGGCGACATCGATGCGCCCTACTGAGGAATTCGACTACGTCATCGTCGGGGCGGGCTCCGCGGGCTGCGTGCTCTCGGACCGGCTGACCCAGGACGGCCGCAATTCGGTGCTTGTGCTCGAGGCCGGCGGTTCCGATCGCTCGATCTTCGTGCAAATGCCCTCGGCGCTCTCGATCCCGATGGGCATGGAAAAGTACGACTGGCGCTACTACACCGAGCCGGAGCCCGGCCTCAACGGGCGTCGCCTGCACACGCCGCGCGGCAAAGTCTTGGGTGGTTCCTCCTCGATCAACGGCCTCGTGTACGTGCGCGGCAATTCCCAGGACTTCGATCGCTGGGAAACTGAAGGTGCTGCCGGCTGGAATTACGCGGCCGTGCTGCCGTACTTCCGGCGCGCCGAGACGCGTGCAGAAGGCGGTGATGCCTATCGCGGCGATTCGGGTCCCCTCCAGACGTGCTATGGCACGCTTGCAAATCCCCTGCATGCAGCCTGGCTCGCGGCGGGACGTGAGGCCGGTTACCCGTACACGCCTGACATCAACGGCTACCAGCAGGAAGGATTCGGCCGCCTTGACATGACGGTCGGCGGCGGGCGCCGCTGCAGCGCGGCGAATGCTTACCTGCGCCCGGCGATGAAACGGGCGAATCTCGCCGTGCAGACGCACGCGCTTGCAACCCGCATCCTGTTCGACGGCAAGCGTACGACGGGCGTGGAGTACCGACTGGGCGATGCGACCCGCGCGGCGCGTGCGCGGCGCGAAGTCATTGTCAGCGCCGGCTCGATCAATTCGCCTAAGCTCCTGAAACTTTCCGGCCTGGGGCCGGCGGCTGAACTCGGCGAGCACGGAATCGCTGTCGTTCAAGACTTGCCGGGCGTCGGAGAAAATCTGCAGGATCACCTCGAATTTTATTTCCAGGTCGCCTGCACGCAGCCGGTCACGCTCTATTCATCCATGGGCCTCCTGTCTCGCGCGTTGATCGGCGCCCGCTGGTTGCTGTTCAAGGACGGGCTCGGCGCGACAAATCATTTCGAGACCGGCGGTTTCATCCGCAGTCGCGCCGGCATGCCCTATCCCGACATCCAGTTTCATTTCCTGCCGCTTGCCGTGACCTACGACGGCTCCTCACTGGCCAAGGAGCACGGCTTCCAGGCGCATGTGGGGCCGATGCGCTCCAGGAGCCACGGATGGGTACGACTCGCCTCCGGCGACGCGCGCGACAACCCGCGCATCCGTTTCAATTACCTGAGCCACCCGGGCGATCTCGTCGAGATGCGCGCCTGCGTGCGGCTCACGCGCGAGATCTTCGCGCAGAAGGCCTTCGATTGTTACCGCGGGCGCGAGATCCAGCCGGGCGCCGATGTCACGACGAACGAGCGCATCGACGCTTTTGTCCGCGACAAGGTCGAGAGCGCCTATCACCCGTCCTGTACCTGCCGGATGGGGCGACGTAACGATGCCAATGCGGTCGTGGACGCCGACGCCCGCGTGATCGGCATCGACGGCCTGCGGGTGGTGGATTCGTCCATCATGCCGTCGATAACGACCGGCAATCTCAATGCACCCACGATCATGCTCGCCGAGAAACTGGCCGATCACATCCGCGGCAGGCCGCCATTGTCGTCAACCGCGACGCCGCGCTACGTCGCACCTGGTTGGCAGTCGTTACAGCGCTAACGCCTCGTGTCGGTTCAATCCCTTACGACGCGGGTGGGCACCTGGCCGGCCTGAATGATGCAAGACATCACGTCATTCATGATGTTCAATTGCAGTGAGTCTGCCCGGAAAACTCGGGAGGCGTCGGTGAACAATCGACCGCGGAAGGCTCGATGCGATTTCCATCAAGAATAGTTAGGCAGTCGTCGCGGGAGTGGGGCCTGGTCGCTCTTGGGATCGTCGCGATCGGCAGTATTGATTACGTCACCGGAACAGAAATACGAATCTTCCCTTTGTACTATGCGCCGATCAGTTTCGCCGCATGGTACGGCGGTCGATCGGGTGCGCTGGTTGCCGCCGCATTGTGCGCTTTGGCCTGGCTTGGCTCCAACTTTCTGGCTGGTTTGCATTTTTCCAGCTCGGGCATCTGGGTCGCGAATACGCTGGTGCAGGGCTTGTCGTTTGCGATCATTGGGCTTCTCATGGCCAGGCTAAGAGCCGGGCTGATGCGTGAACGCGGCTTAAGCCGCACTGACTCCCTGACGGCGCTGGCGAACAGCCGCGGCTTCTATGCAGACGCAGGCCGGATACTTGCACGATGCCGGCATTCTGGACGTCCGATTACCGTGGCCTACGTAGATCTGGACGACTTCAAGACGGTCAACGACAGACTCGGGCACGAAGCTGGCGATGATCTCCTCCGTGGCGTAGCCGAACACCTCCGCGCGGCCATTCGGCCAGGCGACCTTTCCGCGCGACTCGGAGGAGACGAGTTTGCGCTGTTGCTACCCGAGGTCGGCCCGGATGACGCGGCAGTGATTTTGGAGCGACTGCGGTCGTCGTTCGCCGGCATGGACACCAAAGACGAGGGCCGTGTCACGGTCAGTATCGGCGGCGTTACCTTCTTCGCTGTTCCTGAGAGCGTGGAACAAATGGTTCATCGAGCGGATGCCCAAATGTATCGGGCAAAGGCGACAGGAAAGAATTCCGTTCAGCTTGAGGTCGTCGGCAGGATCGGAGAATGAGGATCCGTCCCCAGAATGGCGACGCAAATGCATCCCGATCTTGGAGGTTTGTTGCCTGACAAAGGCATGAAACTGACGGTTCGCGTCGCGACCCGCAGCTCATGCCGCACGTCAGGCGCGTGCCGCACTCTTTTTGAGGAGACCGCGGATGTCGAAATCCAAATCCCGGGCAGCTGGCGCGGAGCTTTACTACCAGGACCTCTTCTGCTCGGCTCAGGCTACAGCGGCCGGCCGTCGGGATTCGCGTCGGCATCGTACCGCGCGCAGGCCACGGCATGGCACAGGACAATCCGGCTGGCCTGGCTCGTGCAATTGCTGCAGCAGGTTGATTGGCAACGTTATCCGGTCGCTCCAGATGCCGGCCATACGGCACTTCTCATGCGATCGGAATCCTCGGAGGTGCTCAGATGAAGAGAATCGTCTTACTTCTGCTGTTACCCATGCTGGGTCATGCCGAACCTGGGCCCGCCACCCAATACCTGATCAATGAGCGAGCTTCCCTCCTGGATATCGGGATGATGCGACTGGAAACACTCACGGCAGAATTCCGGGAGCGAGTCGACCTGCATTGGACGGACAATGGAAAGATGAAACGGTTTCGTGCGGAGATCAGCCCGGAGTACGAACCGGACGATGACAAGATTTACGTCTATTTCTCCGTCATGGACAGCGAGCCCACAGAGGCCCAGATGGCGGAGGGGTGCAAAAATGCCATGGGGCAGATGAACGTGTGGCTGATGAAGAGTTTGCCCGGGCTATTCATGCATACCGCAATCGACGATCCGGGCAAGACACCCGATCTGTCTAAATCGTTGCCCGGCATGTTTGAATTGCGCTGCTATTTTTCCTCGAGTCGCGATTCCTCGGAAGGGCGTTTTTGGGCGAGTCAAACACTGGGGGATCCAGCGGACCGTAAAATGACAATTGGCAGATGGAAAATGCGCAACGAATGAGTGCTGTGGCGCCGCCTGACACATCGCCGCTCCGGTTTTAGATCGCATGGAGCTCGGCGTTCAGCTATTGGCGCTTGCGGTCCTCTCCACCGCTGAATTCTGTGCAGGGCCGATTGAAGGCGGCGCGGAAGATCCGCAATTCTGTCGCATGGCCACGAGCCAGGAGGTGTCCACCCCCTACTTTTCGATTGTCGTTGAACCTGGGTTCCTCGTCGGAGTGAACCGCCAGGGCCGCAAGCTCCGGGTCCAGTCATCACTTTGGCAAACTATGGATGTCCTGACGGTTGAGAGGGTGGAAGGATCGCAATTGCCGGATTGGCCGGACTGCCCCGAGATCACCGAGACGATCCAGGCCAATGTGACATGGCACGAGTGCCAATTCTCGATAGACGGGACTTATGAGCGACGACTCGCGGCGGTGCTGAATGGGGGCCATGTATTGATTGAATACTCGTATGACCGACTCGGTGCATCAAGCGCTCCTGCCCTTGAGCGCATGACGCAGTCCATTCGTGTCCATGCGAACTGACAATGCGATGCAGCGCTCATCGGGCGGCAGGTAGCCTCCCGGCATGCTTTACCGCGCGGCCGCCGACGGGGTGCTGTTGATTCATTTCCTTTTCGCGGCTTTTGCGGTATTTGGCGGCATACTGGTTTTCTTCGATGCCTCATGGGCGTGGGTACATGTTCCAACCGTGCTGTGGTCGTCGATCGTCAATCTCATGAGCTGGACCTGCCCGCTGACGCCAATCGAAAAGAGCTTGCGCCTTCGCGCCGGTCAAACCGGCTACGCCGGCGGCTTTATACAGCACTACATCGGACGCGCGGTTTACCCACGCGGAATGCCGCGCCACCTGGAGCTCGTCGCCGGCATTTCCATTGTGGTGGGGAATGCACTGGTTTATGCGGCCGCCCTCGCCTGGCATATGCGATGAGTTGCCGCCTGACCATGCGTCGGGTCACCGCGCCATACGAGCCGCGATCGCGGGATCACTCATGAACAAGTACCGGGCCTTTGCGGTCGTGGTCGCGACCAGTATGGTCATGCCCGTCTCTGCGCAGGAGACCCGGCAGGAACATGTGCACCAGATGTCGCATACCGTCATGCCTTTCGACATGTCGAAGACCGTGCATATCTTCAAGATGACCGAGCAGGGAGGAGTGGAGCGGGTCATCGTCAGGGAGCCGGGCGCAAGCGAAGAAGTCGCCCTGATTCAACAGCATTTGAAGCAGGAGGCGGAACGGTTTCAGAAGGGAAATTTCTCGGATCCTGCACAGCTCCATGGGGCGGATATGCCCGGCCTCAACGAACTCCAGGAAGGAGCCTCCCGCATCCAGGTTTCATATTCCGCGCTCAGTGACGGCGCGGAACTCAGATTTGAGACCACGGATCTTCATCTGCTGACAGCGGTTCATCGATGGTTTGGGGCGCAGCTGTCACAGCACGGCGCTGACGCGCGGCCTGAATGAACGAGCAGCGGCCCACGAATCACGCTGATACATCAATCACCGTGGCTCGCCGGCCATCACCTGCCCCGGCGTACGCCGGCGGCTTGCAGCGCTAGGACCCGATCCTCGCGCTGACTGCCGCAACCGCCGGCATCACCCGCTCGATTGCGGCCGCGTCCCGCTTCCACTTGTCCGGGTGGGGCACGGTCTTCGTATGGCGGGAAAGCGGCAGCGGTTTCGAAAGGTATTCGATGAACCGCTGATCCATCGAAAGTCCCGCGAACTCCAGCAACTTCGCAATCTCCGGCTTGGGGTCCCGGATCAAGTCTTCGTAGCGCAAAGTGGTCCAGCGCTCGCGGGGAAGGTTGGCGAGATCGCCGAGTATCGTCTCATTCGCCGCCTGCCACTGGAATGCCACGATTTCCTCGAGTGGCCGGCCCTGGAAGCGCTCGTAACCGGGCGGCAGCAGCAGCGACCAGGGACCTGGCCACCCCGGCAACTGGCGGTACGTGATCCAGCCCTTCGCGCGCCAGGCTTCCATCATGCTTCCGAGGTTCGCGCGCGGTTCACGGTACAGGAAGACGAACTGCGCGTCTGGGAACACTTCCAGCAGGAAAGGCACGCGCAGCGCGTTCTTCGGGGTTTTTTCGAGCAGCCGCACGCTTGCTCCAGCCGCCGGCGGCTGCCCGTCGCGATCCAGGAGCCTTCCGGCAAAACGCCGCCGCAGTTCAGCAACGATCGCGGTCGTCGCGTCCTTTCGGGTCAACCGGTTGGAAGTCACGACGCCGCGACCCGGGCGCAACGCGGCGATGCTTTCGATCAACTGGTGGCTCTCGCCGCCAATGGTGTAAATGCCTGCCGCCTGGGCGAGCGTCTCGAACAGCAAGGTGCTCCCGGCCCGCGGGGCGCTCAGGATAATGACCGGGCGCTCGATGACCGGCAGCTCGCCGGGCGCGGCGGGACGAGCGACAACGCGTTCGCTCGCCGCTTTGACGGCGCGGTCGCGTAGACCGGGAGTGGCATTGAATTCGGCGGCTTCGCGCTGCATTCCGCCCGCGGTGCCGAGCAAGTGAGCGAATAGCCGGGCGTTCAGCACGGCTTGCGCGCTGTAACCGGTGCTCGCCACGCGCACCGGCAGCAGCTCGCCGATCTGCGGGCGCGCGGCGCCAATGAGTTGCTCGTACTGGCGCCTGCCCTCCGGCGCATCTCCGAACAGCGACCACAGCGAGCGCCAGTCATGGCAGAAATCGATCATCAGGCTGACCATCTGGCCGACTGCCGCGGCCGATTCCGGCCGTTCGTCCGCCGGAGCAAGGTCGGCCAGCAGGTCGAACGCGAGCTGCTCGACCTCCGCGGGAGGCATGACCGGCGCAGCATTGAAGCGCTCGAACAGGAGTTTCGGCTGCGCATCGGGATCGAAGCGGATCAAGCGCGCATCGGCGACCGGCTGCCCGAAGTTCTCCAACTGTCCCCGCATGATCAGGTGCCAGAACGCCGACGTGCCCGCCGTATCGGCGACGAGGTGAACGCGCGCTTCGCTCGCCGGATTGACGACCCGGTGCTCGCGCCAGTTGTCGAAGACCCAGGATTCCCCCGCTGCCATGTGCACATGCTGGTCGGCGCAGAAAAAACGGACCTCGGGATGCGTCACCACCGGGATGTGCACGCGCACACGATGGAACCAGTGGTAGTTCATGTCGCTATGCTGCGGCACCGAGCCGCCGCCGGCGATTCGCATCAGCCGCGAGCGCGACCAGACGGTGCCGAAGGATGCCAGCACCTGCTGGATGTATGGGCAGGCTGCAAGTGCCGGAGTCGGCTTCATCTCCCCGCTGACGGCGTCGTTAGGACCGCCGCCGGCGGTGATGAGGCGGGCCGCCGTGTTGCCCTCGTGCTCCTGAGGATGGCTCGACCAGGCACCGGTCGGCAGGGCCTCGACCTCGGCCTGCAGCCGCGCGATGTCGAAGCGGAGCGGAAGCCGGTAAAAGGGACGTGGAAGTTTCATGGATGGGTTTCGCCGAACTGTACCCCGCGCGCAGCTTCCCGCAACCATTCCAGGACGTAGCGCGAGAAAGAACGTCCGACCTCGAGCCGGTAATCATCGGCAGACTGCCGCCAAAGAATGATCTCGGCCTTGCCGAGCAGCGTGCGCGTGCACATGCCCGGAGGAAATCTCGACAGATCGAGGTCGAGCGGGCATCCAGTGTTGAGAATTTCGCCGGCGCCGGGTCCGCCGACCAGAACCGCAACCTGGCGGTCGCTGACCTCGACCAGCGAGTGCGCCGCCCTTGTCAGCGCCACTGCGAGTGCCACGGCGATTGCCCGAGCCTCCGCAGCGGGCGCCAGGAGCAGGCACTCGTCAGGACCGAGCCACAGCGCAGCGCGGCTTTCCACCGAATTTGCCTGGCAGGCGGCTTCGGGCAGCGTGACCCCGAAGGCCTCGCCCGCCGCCTGCCGGGCGACCGGGCCGCCTTGCAGGATGAAACGGGCAGCCGGCGCGAGAATCCGCACAACTTTGGCAGATTCAGGCATTCAGCCGGATTCCTTCCGCGTCGTAGAACCCCGGGCGCGTCACGGTGACCGCGACGTCCCCTGCGGGCATGGGCACATACAGCGTCCGTCCCACGCGCGCGCGGCCGCCCGCGACCATCGCAAGCGCAATGGAATGCCCGAGCGCCGCGCTGAAATAGGAGGAGGTCACGTGGCCGATGAGCTTCATCGGCGGTTTCTGGCCTGTCGTTTCCACGAGCTGTGCGCCTTCTTCGAGCACGGCTGCGGGATCCAGCGTGCGAAGGCCGACGAGCTGCTTTCGGCCGGGCGACTTCATCGCCGGTCGTTCGAGCGAGCGCTTGCCGACAAAGTCCGGTTTCTTGCGGCCGATGGCCCAGGTGAGTCCGGCGTCGTCCGGCGTCACCGTGCCGTCCGTATCCTGGCCGACGATGACGTAACCCTTCTCCGCGCGCAATACGTGCATGGTCTCCGTGCCATAGGGCGTGATGCCTTGCCGGCGGCCGGCGCGGCAAACAGCGTCCCACACAGCGGGACCTGAGCCTGCCGGCACGTTGATCTCGTAGCCCAGCTCGCCGGTGAAACTCACTCGGAAAATCAGGGCCGTCACGCCGCAAACCTTCCCCTGTACCAAACCCATGTGCGGCAGCGCGCCGGGCGACAGGTCGATGTTCTCGACGAGGGGCGCGAGGACTTGCCGCGCGAGGGGGCCCTGCACGGCGATGACCGCCCATTGTTCGGTGACCGAGGTCAGCCAGACTGCGAGCCGGGGCCACTCTGTCTGGCGGTAGTCCTCCATCATGGCGAGAACGCGCGCCGCCCCGCCGGTCGTCGTCGTCACGTGATAACGGTCGGGAGCGAGCCGCGCCACGACGCCGTCGTCGTAGATGAACCCGTCCTCGCGCAGCAGGATCCCGTAGCGCGCGCGGCCAGCCGCAAGGTCCGAGAAATCGTTGACGTAGAGGCGGTTCAGGAATTCCGCCGCGTCGGGCCCGACCACTGCGATCTTCCCGAGTGTCGAGGCATCGAAGATGCCGCAGGCCCGGCGCACGGCAAGGCATTCGCGCGCAACCGCGGCCTGCATGTCCTCGCCCGCGCGCGGGAAATAGCGCGCCCGCTTCCACTGGCCCACGTCCTCGAACACGGCCCCGCCCACGACGGCCGCCTCGTGCATCGGCGTCTTGCGCACCGGCTCGAACAGCTCGCCGCGCGCAATGCCCGCAAGGCTGCCAAAAGTCACGGGCGTGTATGGCATGCGAAACGTCGTGTGGCCCACGTCGGGAACCTGCTTGCCGAGGCGCGCGGCGACCAGGCCGAGCGTATTGAGATTCGACGTCTTGCCCTGGTCGGTCGCCATGCCGGCAGTGGTATAGCGCTTGACGTGCTCGATGGAGCGGAAGCCCTCCTGCATCGCAAGCGCGAGATCACGGGCCGTCACGTCGTTCTGGAAGTCCACGAACGACTTGGGGCCCCGGCCCGCCGGCGCCTGCATCGGTGCGGGCGGCGCGGCGCCCATCGTCGTGTCGTCGCCAGTCACGTCGAAATGAGGCGGCCGGGACTCGTGCCCGCAGGCCCGGGCCGCATTTGCGCCGGCCGCTGCGCCGTCGGCCAGCGCGGCCGCCAGGCCGAAGACGCCATGGCAGGCGCCCGCCGAATGGCTGCGCTCGGCCGCTGTTGCCGGCACGAACGCGCGTGCCGTTTCGCTCCACGCAAGCTTTCCGCGTGACTGAGAAAAGAGGTGAACGGAAGGCGCGTAACCGCCGGACATCAGCACCAGATCGCATGACAGCGACCGGCCGTCGAGTTCAATGCCGCGAACCCGCTGGTTTCCTCGTGCGCCGGTCACCGTGGCGCCGGTCCGCACCTCGATGCCGGCACGCCGCGCCGACTCCGCCAGGGCGTCATCCGCATGCGCGCGCAGGTCGGCGATGACAGCGACCTCGATACCCGCAGCCTGCAGGTCGAGCGCCGCCCGGTAGGCGTCGTCAGCCGCCGTGACAACGACGGCGCGGGAACCGGCGCGCACGCCATATCGGTTGAGATAGCTCCGCGCGGCGCCCGCCAGCATGATTCCCGGCCGGTCGTTGCCGGGAAAGACGAGCGGCTGCTCGATCGCGCCGGTTGCGAGCACGACCTCCCGGGCGCGCAGCTGCCAGAGACGTTCGCGCGCCATGCCGGGCGGCGGCGTCGCCCGGTGGTCCGTGATTCTCTCGACCAGCGCCACGTGATTGTGCGGGAAGTAGCCGAAGGCCGTCGTGCGTGCAAGGAGCCTGATGCGCGGGTGGACGGCAAGCGTCTTGACCATTTGTTCGAGCCAGGCGGACGCGGGCTCGCCATCGATGCGCGCGGTCGATCCGTCGAGCAGCGATCCGCCAGGTTCCGCCTGCTCGTCGCAGAGGATCACCCGCGCGCCGCCCTCCGCTGCTGCCTGCGCAGCGGCGAGCCCGGCGGGGCCCGCGCCGACGACGAGTACGTCGCAATGCGCGAAGCACTGCGCATAGCCATCGGGATCGGGCAGCGCGGACGCGCGGCCGAGTCCCGCCGCGGCGCGGATCAGCGGCTCGTAGAGCGCGGCCCAGGCCGATCGCGGCCACATGAAGGTCTTGTAATAGAAGCCGGCAGGAAAGACCGGCGACAGGAAATCGTTCGCGCGGCCGAGGTCGAATCCGAGGCTCGGCCAGCGGTTCTGGGAATGGGCGTTCAGGCCCTCGTACAGCTCGACCTGGGTTGCGCGCAGGTTCGGCGTTTCGCGCGCCGCGTCGCGACACACGGTCACGAGCGCGTTGGGTTCCTCCGCACCCGCCGTCAGGATGCCGCGCGGCCGATGGTACTTGAACGACCGGCCGACCCGGTGCACGCCGTTGGCCAGCAGCGCGGAGGCAAGCGTGTCGCCCTGCAGGCCCTCGAATGCCCGACCATCGAACGCGAACCGCAGCGTTCGCGACCGGTCGATTCGTCCGCCGTCCGTCGTGCGAAACGCGCTCACGGCGGCTCGTCCTCGAGCCGGTAAGTGGCGGTGAACTGGTCGGTGGTCGTGTCGCGCAGCGCATTGAAGAAACGACCGCAACCGCGCAGGTGGCGCCAGCGCTCGGCATGCAGGCCCCGCGGGTTGTAGCGCACGTAGAGGTAGGCCGCCCACTGCTCGTCGGAGAGCTCAGCAGGTTTCGAAGGCCGCGCGAGGTGCGCCTGTCCGCCATAGCTGAATTCCAGCTCGGGCCGCTCGCCGCAGTACGGACAGTGGATGAGCAGCATCGCCCGCTCAGTGGGCGACCGCGGCGGCGGCCGCCTCGTCGATCAGCGCCCCTTCGCAGAATCGCTCGAGTGCGAACGGCGCAGCGATCGGGTGTGGCTCGTCCTTGGCGATGGTCCAGGCGAATACCTGCGCGGATCCCGGCGTCGCCTTGAAGCCACCCGTGCCCCAGCCGCAGTTCACGAACAGGCCCGCCACTGGCGTCCTGCCGATGATCGGCGAGCGGTCCGGCGTGACGTCCACGATGCCGCCCCAGTTGCGCAGCATCCGCAGGCGCCGGAAGCCGGGAAACAGCTCGCAGATCGCCTCAAGCGTGTGCATGTTGACATGCAGGGCCCCACGCTGCGTATAAGAAGTGTAGGCATCCGTGCCCGCGCCAATCACGAGCTCGCCCTTGTCCGACTGGCTGATGTAGGCGTGGATGCTGTTCGACATCACGACACAGGGAAATGCGGGCTTGACCGGTTCGGATACGAGCGCCTGCAGCGGGTAGCTCTCGAGCGGGAGCGCGACGCCCGCCATCCGCATCACGACGCTGCTGTGACCGGCCGCGACGACACCGACGCGGCCGGCGCGGATGAGGCCGCGCGTGGTCTCGACCGCCTCGACCGCGCCGCCGGCGCCACGCCGGATGCCGGTGACCTCGCAGTTCTCAATGATGTCGACGCCCAGCGCGTCGGCGGCTCGCGCATAACCCCAGGCAACGGCATCGTGCCGGGCCGTGCCGCCACGCCGCTGCAACGCGGCGCCCATCACCGGATACCGGATATCCGGGCCGATGTTCAGCGGCGGGCAGAATGCCTTTGCTTTAGCCGGCGTCAGCCACTCGTTGTCCACGCCATTGCAACGGTTGGCATGCAAGTGGCGCTTCAACACCTGCACGTCGTGGACCGTGTGTGCCAGCATCATCACGCCGCGGGGCGAGAACATCACGTTGTAGTTAAGGACCTGCGACAGGCCCTCCCACAGCTTCAGCGCGTGGTCGTAGAGCGCGATGCTCTCGTCGAAAAGGTAATTGGAACGGATGATCGTCGTGTTGCGGCCGGTGTTGCCGCCGCCGATCCAGCCTTTTTCGAGCACCGCGACATTCGTGAGCCCGTGCTCCGCGGCAAGGTGATAGGCGGTCCCGAGGCCGTGACCGCCGCCGCCGACGATGACGACATCGTATGCTTCTCTGGGTTCCGCCTTCCGCCACTGCTCGCGCCAGCCGCGGTGGTGCGACAGGCTGTTCCACAACAGTGACAGCCCCGACCAGGATTGACGCTTCACGCCGGGCCGGGTCCTCAGGCCTTCAGGTCGGCGTTTTCGGGGTCGTACGGCGAGTCCACCAGCACCGTCGCTTCCCTGCGTTCGCCCAGGACCTCGATCCCGAGCTTGGTGCCGACGGCGGCGAATTCCGGCTTCACGTAACCGATTGCGAGGCTTTTCCTGAGCACGTGACCGTAGCAGCCGGACGTCGCCCGGCCGACCATCTCGCCCTTCGAATCGAACAACGGCTCGTTGCCGAGCGGGTCGGCGTCGGTGACTCCATGTACTTCGAGCGTGACGAAACGGTTCGGCACGCCCTTTGCGAGTTGCCGCTCGAGGGCGTCCTTGCCGGTGAATCCGCCTTTCTTCATGCGCACGAAACGGTCGAGCCCCGCCTCGAGGGGCGAGTTCTCGCGCGTGAGGTCGCTGCCCCACATGCGGTAGGACTTCTCCATGCGCAGCGATTCCATCGCGCGCATGCCGGCCATCCCGATCCCGAACTCCTCCCCCGCCGCGAAGATGGCATCGAACAGGTGATGTGCGTACTCGATCGGGAAGTGCAGCTCCCAGCCGAGCGCGCCGACGAAGTTGACGCGCAGCAGATAGACATCTGGCGCCAGCCCGACTTCCACGACCTGGCCCATGAGCCAGGGAAAGGACTCATTGCCGAGCTTTGTCTCCGTCAGCTTTGCGAGCACTTCCCGCGAGCGGGGCCCTGCGACGACGAAGCAGCCGCGGCTCATGGTGACGTTCTGGAGCTCGACCGAACCGTCGGCCGGCAGGCGTTTCGCCAGGAAATCGGTGTCGTAACGCTCAGCCGCACCCGCACTCACGAGGTAGAACTTCCCTTCGGCAAGTCGGGTGATCGTGAATTCCGAACGGATGCCGCCGCGCTTCGTCAGCGCGTGGGAGAGCGCCATGCGGCCCGGCTTCACCGGCACCTTGTTCGCGACCAGACCGTCGAGCCAGGCCTCGGCGCCCGGACCGCGCACGAGGTGTTTGGTGAAGGGTGTGAGGTCGATGACGCCCACCCGTTCCCGGACCCGCCTGCACTCCGCACCGACGTGGTCGAAATAGTTCGTGCGCCGGAAACTCCACTCATCCCGGGGCTCGACACCCGAGGGTGCGAACCAGTTGGCGCGTTCCCAGCCATAGCGCTGGCCGAACACGGCGCCCATGTGCTTCAGCCTGTCGTAGACAGGGCTCGTCTTCGCCGGCCTGGCATCCGGGCGCTCCTCGTCCGGGAAATGGATCGTGAAGACGTTGCGGTAGGTCTCCTCGTTCTTCTGCACCACGTAGCGCTTGCCGGTGTACGGGCCGAAGCGGCGCGGATCGACCGCCAGCAGGTCAATGCCCGGCTCGCCCTCGACGATCCACTCAGCGAGCTGCCAGCCCGCGCCGCCGGCCGCGGTGATGCCGAAGCTGTGGCCCTCGTTGAGCCAGACATTCGGAAGGCCCCAGGCGGGACCGACCAGCGGGCTGCCGTCCGGCGTGTAGGAGATCGGTCCGTTAACGATGTCCTTGATGCCGCAATTCGCGAGCGCCGGCACGCGGCGCTGCGCGGCCTCGACGTGCGGCAGCAGGCGCTCGATGTCGCCTTCGAACAGGCTCTTGCCGAACCACTCCGGGACTCCATCCGCAAACCGCGCCGGTGCGCCGGCTTCGTAGGGACCGAGGATCCAGCCCATGCGCTCTTCGCGCAGGTAATACGACTGGTCGGATTCGCGCAGCACCGCGAGCTCGCGGCCACCGCCCTGGCGATAGGCCTTCAGTTCGGGCGATTCCCCATAGACGATGTACTGATGTTCCACCGGGATGGCCGGCACGGACAGACCAAACATCTGCCCGGTCTGGCGGGCGTAATTGCCGGTGGCGCAGACGACGTGCTCGGCGACGATCTCGCCCTTCGTGGTCTTCAATTGCCATTCGCCGGAACGGGTCCGCGTAACCGCCGTGACTTCCGTCTGCTCGTAGATCTCGGCACCTTTCGTGCGCGCGCCCTTGCGCAGCGCCATCGTCAGGTCCGCCGGCGCGATGTGGCCGTCGTGAGGATGGAAGAGCGCGCCGATGATCGCGGCAATGTCCACGCCGCCGCCCAGCTCGACCAGCGGCCACAGTTCCTTCACGCGCTGGGGACTGATGACTTCGAAGGGCACGCCGATCGTGTTCGCCGTGCCGCAGTACTTGTAGTACTCGTCCATGCGCTCGCGGCAGGTCGCGAGGCGCAGGTTGCCCGTCACGTGCAAGCTCACGTCCTGGCCGGTCTCGGCCGGAAGGCGCTTGTAGAGGTCGACCGAATACTTGTGCAGCTGGCCGACCGTGTAGCTCATGTTGAACAGCGGCAGGAGGCCCGCCGCGTGCCAGGTCGAGCCGGCCGTCAGTTCCGCGCGTTCCACCAGCACGACGTCGGACCAGCCCTTGTGCGCCAGGTGGTAAAGGGTGCTGACGCCGACGGTCCCGCCGCCGATCACGACCACCCGTGCGTGAGTTTTCATGGCCGGCAGTGTAGCCGTTGGCCAATCCGCGTCAGCCCCAAAAGCGACGGTCTTATGTCGGAAACAGACATCCCGGCCGACGCGGGTGGCATACTGCCGGCGCGTATGCCGAACCCTGGTGGCAGCCTGAAACCAGTCGTCGCCCTGCCCAAAAGCCGGTACGCCTTCCTGACCCTGCCGAACTACTCGTTGATCGCGGTCGCGAACGCGGTCGAACCCCTGCGCATGGCCAACCGGGTCGCCGGCCAGGAGATTTACGAGTGGTCGATCGTGAGCCTGGACGGTCGCCCGGTGCTCGCGAGCAGTGGCCTCGACCTCGCGCCGACGATCACACTCGACCGGGCGGGCAAGCCCGATATCCTGTTCGTTTGCGGCGGCATCAATGTCCGTGACGCGGTTTCACCGCCGCTCCTGACGGCGCTCCGGCGCCTGGCCGAGCGCCGCATCGCCCTCGGCGCGCTCTGCACCGGCGGCTATGCACTGGCGCGGGCAGGCCTGCTCGATAATTACCGCGCCACCATCCACTGGGAGAACCTGCCCGCGTTACGCGAGCAATTCCCACGGGTGCAGATCAACGACCAGCTGTTCAGCATCGACCGGGACCGCTACACGGCTTCGGGCGGCACGGCGCCGCTGGACCTGATGCTGAACCTGATTCAGTCCAGGCATGGGCTGCGAATCTCGCAGCTGGTGTCCGAACAGTTCGTCCTCGAGCGCGTGCGCAGCGACCGCGACCGCCAGTACGTGCCGCTGCGCGCGCAGGTCGGCAACTCGCACCGCAACATGATCCAGGTGGCCGCACTCATGGAGGGAAACATCGAAAAGCCGTTGTCACTCGAGGAGATCGCGCGAACGACCGGCCTTTCGCGACGGCAAATCGAGCGGCTCTTCAGGCGCCACCTCGATTGCGTGCCGAAACGCTACTACCTCGAGATGCGGCTACGCCGCGCGCGCGAGCTCCTGCTGCAGACCGCCATGCCGATCATGGACGTCACCACCACCTGCGGATTCAAGTCGCCGCCCCATTTCTCCCGCTGTTACCGCAGCCAGTTCGGCTACCCGCCGAGTGCGGAGCGTCGCATTCGCAAGTAGGCCTGTCGTTTCCGGGCAAGCCCCTGTCGCGAAGCGGCCAGTGACTCGCGGGGCCCGTGCTTAAGATCCGCTCCAATTGCCGGACCCCGAGGGGCCCATGCCTGAAGCCGAGGGTGAGTTTGACTTGCGGTCGCTGGACGACGCCGAGCTCGCCGAGCAGGTCCACGACGACATGTACAACGGCCTGAAGGCCGAGGTCGGGCAAGCCACGCATATCTTTCTCGAACGCGGCTGGGCACCGGAGCGGGTGCTGAACGAGGCCCTGGTCGAAGGCATGCGCATCGTCGGCATCGACTTCCGCGACGGCATCCTGTTCGTGCCCGAAGTCCTGCTGGCGGCGAACGCGATGAAAGGCGGCATGGAAATCCTGCGGCCGCTCCTCGCCGAAACCGGCGTGGAGCCGATCGGCAAGATCGTGATCGGCACGGTCAAGGGGGACATCCACGACATCGGGAAGAACCTGGTGTCGATGATGCTCGAGGGCGCGGGATTCGAGGTGATCGACATCGGCATCAACAACCCGGTCGAGAAATACCTCGCCGCCCTCGAAAAACACCAGCCTGACTTCCTCGGCATGTCGGCACTGCTGACCACGACGATGCCCTACATGAAGGTCGTGATCGACACGCTGAAGGACAAGAACCTGCGCGACAGGTACATCGTGCTGGTCGGCGGGGCGCCGCTCAATGAGGAATTCGGGAAGGCCGTCGGCGCCGATGCATATTGCCGCGACGCGGCGATCGCCGTGGAGACCGCCAAGCGGCTGCTCGCCGAGCGCCGCGCGGCTGTCCATGCAGCCTAGGATCCTCGTCATCGCCTGCGCCGCGCTCGCGCGCGAAATCGCGGCCTTGCGCCGCGCCAATGGCTGGACCACGCTCGACGTGATCTGCCTGCCGGCCGAACTGCACAACCGCCCGGAACGCATCGCCGGCGCGGTGCGGGAGAAGATCCGTGCGAATCGGGCGGACTATCAGGAGATCTTCGTCGCCTACGGGGAATGCGGCACGCGCGGCGCACTCGACGCCGTGCTGCGTGAAGAGGGCGTCGAACGAATCCCGGGAGCGCACTGCTATGAATTCTTCGCGACGCCGGCAACCTTCGCGCAGCTCGCGCAGGCGGAGCCGGGCAGCTTCTACCTGACGGACTTCCTGCTGCGGCACTTCGAGCGCCTCGTGATCGGCACGCTCGGCATCGACCGCCACCCGGAGTTGCTGGAAGCCTACTTCGGCAATTACCGCCGCCTCGTCTATCTCGCGCAGGCGCCGAGGGCGGATTCCCAGGCGCAGGCCCGGTCAATCGCGGCGCGGCTCGGGCTGGAATTCGAGATCCGGGTCACCGGCTACGGCGGGCTGGGCGCGAGCCTTGCCGCGTTCGCTGGTCGCCCCTGGGCAACGACGTGGCCAGCCTGACGCTGATTCTCTGGCGCGACATCCCTGCGCAGGTCGTCGCCAGGCGCGGGCGCGACACCGCAAAGGTGAAGCTCTCGCCGCGTTTCCAGGAAGCCGTCGACCGCGCCGCGATGCGCGCGGGCAAGGGCAGCTCCGATCTCTACCTCGCCGAATGGCGGCGTTCCGCGGCAACGCCCTGTAGCGACGACATCGAGCGCGAAGCCGCCGCGGAAGCGGGCCGAATCGAGGCTCGCTATACCGACGAGGACCTCGAGCGGCTCGTGCGCGCGCATGGGATCGAGGAAAACAAGGCCGCTTCATGACCGAAACCATCGTCAGCTCCGCCACCCGCGAGGTTGTCATCGGCTTCGACAGTCCCTTCGTCATCATCGGCGAGCGCATCAACCCGACCGGGCGCAAGCGGCTGGCCGCCGAGATGGCAGCAGGCGATTTCAGCCGCGTCGAAGCGGATGCGCGAGCGCAGGTCGAAGCCGGTGCCCACATGCTGGACGTCAATGCCGGCATCCCGCTCGCCGACGAGCCGGCCATCCTCGCGAAGTCCATCCAGCTCGTGCAGTCAATCACCGACCTGCCGCTGTCGATCGACTCCTCTATCGTCGCGGCACTCGAGGCGGGGCTCTCGGTATACCAGGGGAAGGCACTGGTCAATTCAGTCACCGGCGAGGAGGAGCGGCTCGAGGCGGTGCTCCCCCTCATCAGGAAGTACGGTGCGGCCGTCGTCGCGATCTCAAATGACGAAACAGGCATCTCGGAGGACCCGGACGTGCGCTTCGCGGTCGCGAAGCGAATCGTCGAGCGAGCCGCAGACCACGGTATCCCACGAAGCGACATCGTGGTCGATCCGCTCGTGATGCCCATCGGCGCCATCAACCAGGGTGGCGTACAGGTGATGCGGCTCGTCAGGCGCCTGCGCGACGAGCTGAAGGTGAACACGACCTGTGGCGCTTCCAACATCAGTTTCGGCCTGCCGAATCGCGACGGCATCAACAGCGCATTCCTGACCATGGCGATCGCCTCGGGCCTGACGTCGGCGATCACGAATCCGCTGCATGTCGAGACCGTGCGCGCCTGCATGGGCGCGGATGTCATGATGGGGCACGATCCGGACTGTGCGCGTTGGATCAGCCGCTTCCGCGAACCGCCGCCGCCGGGCGCGGACGGCGAGGCGTCCCGTGGCCGGCGCGAGAGGGGCCGCAGGCCCCGCGCGTAGCAGGATCCGCGCCAGAGCGCCAATCCATGACCGGAAAGGACCCGCTCGTCGTGTTCATGCCTTCCGGCAAGCGCGGGTATTTCGCGGCCGGCACGGCACTCCTCTCGGCGGCCCGCACGCTCGGTGTCGACGTCGATTCCGTCTGCGGCGGGCGCGGAATCTGCGGCCGTTGCCAGGTGATGATTGCCGAGGGCGAATTTGCAAAGCATGGCATTCGCTCGGGCCCGGCCAGTGTCTCGGCCATCGGCGAAGTCGAGCTGCGCTACGCGAACCGCCGCGGCCTCGCGGCCGCGCATCGGCTCTCCTGCTCGACGCTTGTACTGGGCGACGTGGTCGTGGACGTGCCGCCGGGCAGCCAGGTCCATCGCCAGGTCGTGCGCAAGGATGCCGATGCGCGCGAGATCGAGCTCAATCCCGTCGTCCGCCTGCACTACGTCGAGGTGCGCGAGCCCGACATGCAGGATCCGTCCGGCGACCTGCGCCGGCTGTTCGACGCACTCGAGCGCGAGTGGAAGCTCACCGGGCTCGGCTGCGACTTCGACGTGCTGCGCGGGCTGCAATCGACACTTCGCAGGGGCGCATGGAAAGTGACCGTGGCGGTGCACGACGGGTCACAGATCATTGCGGCGTGGCCGGGCTTTCACGACCAGGCCTTCGGCATGGCCGTGGACATCGGCTCGACGACGGTGGCCGCGCACCTCTGCGACCTCGAGAGCGGCGAGCTGGTCGCGGCCGCCGGCGTGATGAACCCGCAGATTCGCTTTGGCGAAGACCTGATGAGCCGCGTGTCCTACGCGATGATGAATCCCGGGGGCGCGGCCCTGATGACGGAGGCCATCCGCGGCGTCCTGGGTACGTTGGCCGGCGATCTTGCGCGCGAGGCGGGAATCGCGGCCACGGACATCCTTGAGCTGACGCTCGTCGGCAACCCGATCATGCATCACCTCGTGCTTGGCCTCGATCCGGTGGAGCTGGGCGGTGCCCCGTTCGCGCTCGCCGTGGACGGCTCGCTGACGCTCCCTGCATCCAGTCTCGGGCTCGCAGTCAATCCGGGTGCGCGTGTCTATACGCTGCCGTGCATCGCCGGTCACGTCGGCGCCGACGCGGCCGGCATGATCCTTGCCGAACGCCCGGACCGGGGCGCCGACATCACGCTCCTGGTGGATGTCGGTACCAACGCCGAGATCGTGCTCGGCAACCGCGAGCGGCTGCTCGCCTGTTCAAGCCCCACCGGGCCCGCATTCGAAGGCGCGCAGATCAGCTGCGGCCAGCGCGCCGCGCCGGGCGCGATCGAGCGCGTGCGCATCGATCCCACGACGCTCGAGCCGCGCTTCAAGGTGATCGGCAGCGACCTGTGGTCGGGCGACCCGGCCTTCGACTCGGCCACGCCCGGGGCTGGCGTCACGGGCGTCTGCGGCTCGGGCATCATCGAGGTGGTCGCCGAGATGTTCCTCGCGGGTATCATCAACCAGGACGGCGTCATCGACGGAGCGCTGGCCGCGCGCAGCGACCGCGTCGTCGCCGAAGGCCGGACCTTTTCCTACATCCTGCACCGCGGCGCCGTGTCGATGAAGATTACGCAGAACGACGTGCGCGCAATCCAGCTCGCCAAGGCGGCGCTGCACGCGGGCATCCGCCTGCTGATGGACAGGCTGTCGGTTGAGCGGGTCGACCGCATCCGCCTTGCCGGCGCATTCGGCAGCCACATTGACCCGAAATACGCGATGGTCCTCGGCATGATCCCCGACTGCGAGCTCGGCGCCGTCGCTTCGGTCGGCAACGCCGCCGGCGCCGGTGCCCGCATCGCGCTCCTCGATTCGACCGCGCGCGCTGCGATCGAGGAACTCGTGCGGCGCGTCGAGAAGATCGAGACCGCGATCGAGCCGCAATTCCAGGCGCACTTCATCGACGCGATGGCGATTCCGCACCGCAAGGCGGACTATCCGGCGTTGCGCAAGGCCGTTACGCTGCCGGCTGTCCGGCAATCCGCCGCGCAGGGCGCGGCCCGTGGCCGTCGGGGGCGCAAGCTGCCGGCATCCTAGAATGTGCGGGGTTCCAGGTGGGCGTCCTCGATTACGGCATCCTGATCGTCTACCTGGCCCTGCTGGTCGCCCTCGGCCTGTATGCGCAGCGCCGCCAAAAGGACATCGAGGATTATTTCCTGGCGGGCCGGCGCATGGGCCCGGTCACTATTGCCTGCCTGTGGCTCGCGGCATGGATCGGCGGGGCCGCGGTCGTGGGAACGTCCTCCCGTGTTTACGAATTCGGCGTGACCGGCATCTGGTATGTGCTTGCCCAGGTCATCGGCTGCCTGCTGTTCGGCCTTTTCATGGCGAGCCGAGTGAAGCAGCTCGGTGACCGCCACCGGCACCTGACCTACCCGGATTTTATTGAACAGCATTACGATAGCCGCACGCGGCTGGTGGCGACCGTCACCACCGTCCTTGCGTTCACGGCCTACTCCGCGGGCCAGTTCGCCGCCGCGGCCACCATCCTGCAGGTGCTGCTCGGCTGGGACTATGGCGTTTCGCTGCTGCTGGCCGGAACCATCGTGATCCTCTACACCGCGATCGGCGGTTACCTGGCCGTGACCTACACCGACTGGGTGCAGGTCGCGCTGCTGCTGCTCGGCGTCGTCGTGGTCGGAATCCCGGTCGCGATCTCGAGCGCCGGCGGCTGGCAGGCCATGCAGGCCGCGCTGCCGGCCAGCTACTACGACCTGGGCGCCCAGGGATGGGACCGGATCGCGGCGCTCGTGGTTTCGATGGTGCTCAGCTTTTTCGTGGGTATGGACAGCTTTTCACGCTGTTTCGCCGCCCGCGATGCGGCGGCCGCGCGCAATGGCACCCTGCTCGCGATCGTCATGATCCTGCCGCTTGCGGTCGCCTCGACCTGGCTCGGCCTCGCCTGCGCCGTGCTTTACCCGGACCACGCCGGCAGCGGCAGCGTCCTCACCACCTTCGTGCTCGATGCCTTCCCCCCCGGCCTCAAGGGCCTGATGTTGATCGGCATCCTGTCGGCCATCATGTCAACCGCGGACATCTGCATTCTCACGGCATCGGCCAACTACACGCGTGACATCCATCAGCGCTACATCGAACCGGGCATCGCCCCGCGCGCCATGCTGCGGCTCGGCACGCTCGCATCCCTGGTCGCTGGCCTCGCCGCCATGCTGCTGGCCTGGAAAATGCGCGACATCATCGACATCCTGCAGCTCGGTTTCACGATCAACTCGGCGGCGCTGTTCCTGCCGACGATTCTCGCGATTTACTGGGACCGCGTGCCCGCGGGCGCCGCATTCTGGAGCATCAGCGCCTCGCTCGCGACCGTGATCGGCTGGCGCATGGCCGGCGATGCCCAGCTGGGCGGGCCGTTCGCGATCGACCCATTGTGGCCGGGCCTGGCGGTATCCGTGCTGGTGCTGGGGGTCATGACGGCCTCGGGTTCGCGGCGCGTGGCGAGGGCGGCCGGCTGAACGCCGCGCCCGTGAAGGTCGTATTCGCCGAGATGCCGGAGGCGGAGGGCCGGGACTTGTCGGTCGAGCGCCGGCATCTGCCGGGCAATGCCCACATCGAGTATTTCACCCACCGTGGCGAGCCGGACGCCCTGGCCGACGCCTGCCGCGAGGCGGATGCGATCCTGACGGACTATGTTCCCTTCGACCGCACGGTGCTCGCCAAGTTGAAACGGTGCCGCATCATCTCGGTCGCTGCCACAGGCTGGGATTGCATCGACGTCCAGGCCGCAGCGGAGCGCGGCATTCGCGTGAGTTCGGTCGGGGAATACTGCACCGATGAAGTCGCGGACCACACGCTCGCGCTCCTGCTCACGATCAACCGCCGCCTGCTTGACTACCACCGCCAGGTACAGGTCGACCGCAGCTGGCGCTGGAACGAGGTCCGGGGCCTGCGGCGGCTCGCCGGCCAGGCGCTCGGGCTGGTGGGTTTCGGGCGCATCGGGCAGGCAGTCTGCCGCCGCGCGCTCGGATTCGGCCTCGCGGTCCTCGCCTGCGATCCGCGCATCGACGCCGCGACAGCGGCCAGGCACGGCGCCCGGGCGGTCGACTTCGCCGAACTCCTGGCGCGTGCGGACATCATCAGCCTGCACAGCAACCTGGACAGCGGGAGCCGGGGTCTCCTCGACCGCCAGGCTTTCGAAAAGATGGGGCGCAAGCCGCTCCTCGTCAACGTCGCGCGGGGCGCGCTCGTCGTCGAGGCCGACCTCGTGGATGCGCTCGATCGCGGACTCGTCTCCGGCGCGGCGCTCGACGTACTGGCTGAGGAATCGCCGGACCTCGGGCATCATCCGCTCGTCGGGCGTCCGGACGTCTTGCTGACGCCGCACGTCGCGTTCTATTCGGAGTCGTCATTGGAAGACCTGCGCCGGATCTCGGCCTCGAACATCCGCGAATTCCTGGAGGGACGGCCGGAGAAGGTCTTCCGGCTCGTGGAACCTGCGGTATGAGCGGCCAGGTCACCTTCGACGGCGCGCCGGAACACGGCACGATCAATTTCAGCGTCGGGCAGCCCTCGGCAGACTTGCTGCCGCTCGCGCTCCTCGGCACGGCCGGCGCGCGCTTTTTCGCCGGCGCCGAACCGCTGGAGCTGAATTACGGCCAGCGCCAGGGCGATACGCGCTTCCGCGCGGCACTTGCGGCTTTCCTCGGAGACACGGCCGGCGTTTCCGTGGACCCGGACTCGTTGATGCTGACCGGCGGAATCTCGCAGGCACTCGACTTCGCCTGCGGCCGCTTCACGCGCCCCGGCGATACCGTGTTCGTCGAGGAACCTAGCTATCCGTATTCGTTCCAGATTTTCCGTGATCACGGCCTCGAGATCGTGGGCATCCCGGTCGACGGCGCCGGCATGGACGTCGCCCGGCTCGAACGCGAGCTCGCGACGCGCCGCCCGAAACTCGTGTACACCATACCCGCCTTCCACAACCCGACCGGCCAGGTGCTCGACCGCGCGCGCCGCGAGCGGCTCATCGAGCTTTCCCGCGAGCACGGCTTCGTGATCTTCGCCGATGAGGTGTACCAGCTCCTGTACCACGGCGCGCCCCCGCCAGTTTCGTTCGGGGCGCTTTCCGCGAACGGCAACGTGCTTTCGCTCGGGTCATTCTCGAAAATCCTCGCGCCGGGCCTGCGCCTCGGCTGGATCCAGGCGGCGCCCGCGATCATGAAGACGCTGCTCGGGAGCGGCGTGCTCGTGAGCGGCGGCAACTTCAACCACTTCACCTCGCACATCGTGCGACAGCTCCTGGAGAGCGGCGAGCTCGCGCCCCTGGTCACCCGGCTGCGCACGAGCTACGCCGAGCGCGCGCAAGCGATGGATGCGGCGCTCCGCAAGCACCTCGGCGGCATCGCGCGCTGGCAAAAGCCGGGCGGCGGTTATTTCTTCTGGCTCGAACTGCCCGAGGGCGCCGATGCCGGCGCACTCGAGGCAGCGGCACGCTCTGCCGGTACCGGTTTCCTGCCCGGGGCCGCGTGCTCCACGGCCGGGGGACTCGCAAACTGCCTGCGCCTGTCCTTCGCGCACTACTCGGTGCCCGAGATTCACGAGGGCATCGCGCGCCTCAGGCGCGCCTTCGTCCGATGAAGCCGATCCAGTCGTCGCTGGACAACCCGCGGCTGCGGCTGGCCGCGATCGCAATGAACCGCAACGACATTCCGCAGGCGGAGCAGCTGCTCAAGGCGCACCTGCACGAGGCCCCGACCGACGTACCCGCGATCCGCATGCTCGCCGAAGTCGCCATGCGCATCGGCCGTGACGACGACGCCAGGAAGCTCCTCGAGCGCGCCCTCGAGCTCGCGCCCGGCTTCATGCCGGCGCGCTACCAGCTTGCCGTGCTCATGCACCGGCAGAACGAACCCTCAGGCGCCCTCGCCGAGGTCGAACGGCTGCTCGCCGCGGACCCGCGCAATCCCGGCTACCGCAACCTCGCGGCCGTGATCCTGAGCCGAGTCGGCGAATACGAGCGCTCGAGCCGAATCTACGCGGGGCTCCTGAAGGAGCACCCGGCGAACACCAAGGTCTGGCTCAGCTACGGTCACGTGCTGAAGACGGAGGGCCGCCAGGACGAAAGCATTGATGCATACCGCCGCTCCATCACGCTCGATCCCGCATTCGGAGAGGCGTACTGGAGTCTCGCGAACCTGAAGACCTTCCGCTTCACCGAGGCGGACCTCGCGGCGATGCGGTCCGGCCTCGAGAACCCCGCGGTTGACGACGTGAACCGGGTACACCTGCACTTTGCGCTCGGCAAGGCCCACGAGGACGCGGGCGAATACGCAGCATCCTTCGAGCACTACGCGAAGGGCAATGCGCTGCATCGCGAGCACAACCGCTATGACGCGAATGTCAATACCAGGCGTGTCGAGCAATTGAAAACCGTCTTCACCCGCGAGCTCTTTGCCGCTCGCGCGGGCAGCGGCTGCCAGGCCGGGAACCCGATCTTCATCGTCGGCATGCCGCGTGCGGGCTCGACGCTGCTCGAACAGATCCTCTCCAGCCATTCGGCGATCGAGGGAACGACCGAGCTGCCGGAGATCATCACCCTGGCCCGGGAGCTGCGCGCACAGTCGGATTCCGACGACATCGGCACCTACGCGGAGGTTCTGGCGACCATGAGCCCGCAGGCGCTGCGGGAAGTCGGCGAGCGCTACATGGAGCGCACCCGCGTCCACCGCAAGACGGACCGCCCGTACTTCATCGACAAGATGCCTAACAACTTCCTGCACGTCGCGATCATCCAGCTGGCGCTGCCGAACGCGAAGATCATCGACGCACGCCGCCACCCCGTGGCCTGCGGCTTCTCGAACTTCAAGCAGCATTACGCCCGCGGCCAGCGCTTCAGCTATGACCTCACGGACCTGGGCCGCTACTACCGCGACTACGTCCTCTTGATGTCGCACTTCGACGCGGTCTTGCCGGGCCGCGTCCACCGCGTGCTCTACGAGCAGATCATCGAGGACACCGAGGGGGAAGTTCGCCGCCTGCTGGACTACTGCGGCCTGCCCTTCGAGCCGGAATGCCTGCGCTTCTTCGAAAACGAGCGGCCGGTCCGTACGGCGAGCTCCGAGCAAGTCCGCCAGCCCATCTACCGGGACGGAATGGAGCAGTGGCGGCACTATGAATGCTGGCTCGGTCCGTTGAAGGCCGCACTCGGGCCAGTGCTGGACGCTTACCCGGCGGTCCCCAACTCATGAATGTCGCGCCCGTTGCAATCACACAACGCCGCAAACGCTTCCTTTTGCGTTATCAGGGCATTGGTCGTAGTCTTTACCGCCACTGGACCCCCCACTGGAGAATGGCAATGCCGGTTGTCGATCCGAAGCGTCCGCAGTCGCTCCTTGCCCGCACGCCCGTCGCATCCGCGGTCCTGCTGGCGCTTTCGAGTCCCTCGCTTATGGCGCAGCAGAGCACGGCGCTCGGCGAGGTCGTGGTCACCGCCCAGAAGCGCACGGAAAGCCTGCAGAACGTGCCGATCAGCATAGACGCCCTCGGCGCGGAGAAGATGAAGGAACTGAACGTCCAGAACTTCAAGGACTACGTCCAGTTCCTCCCGAGCGTCACCGCACAGCCCTCCATTGGCTCGGGGTCAGGCTTCAGTCTCGTATACATGCGCGGCATCGCGACCGGCGGCGACGGCCAGGCGACGACCTCGCAGCCGAGCGTCGGCATGTACCTCGACGAACAGCCGATCACGACGGTGCAGGGCAACCTCGACGTCCACCTCTACGACATCGCGCGCGTCGAGGCACTGGCCGGTCCGCAGGGCACGCTGTACGGCGCGAGTTCCCAGGCCGGCACGATCCGCATCATCACGAACAAGCCGGACCCCGCCGCCTTCGCCGCCGGCTACTCGCTGGAAGGCAACATGGTCGACGGCGACGATACCGGCTACGTCGCGGAAGGCTTCGTGAATCTCCCGATCGGCGACAACGCCGCGCTGCGCCTGGTCGGTTGGTCACTCACGGACGCGGGCTGGATCGACAACAAGCCCGCCACGCGCACCTATTCCATCGACCAGTCGACTACCGCCGACGACTTCGTCTCCACGAATGACCGGTATGTCAAGAAAAACTACAACACGATCGACACCGTCGGTGCGCGGGCGGCGCTGCGCATCAACCTGGGCGATAACTGGTCGATCACGCCGGGCGTCATGTACCAGAGGATGGACCAGAATGGCTCCTGGGGCGACGACCTCAACAACGTCATGGCGACCGGCAAGCACGCGGTCGGGCACTTCCGCAGCGAGTACACGGACGACGAGTGGTACCAGGCCGGCCTCACGATCGAGGGCTCGGTCGGAGGGCTCGACGTGGTGTACTCCGGCAACTACCTCAATCGTGACGTGAACGGCGAGTTCGACTACTCGGACTACTCGTTCTACTATGACAATCTCTACACGAGCGGCTACTTCGCGCACCTGTTTCTCGACAACAACGGCAACCAGCTGAACCCGGACGCCAGCTTCAGCAACGACGACCACTACACGAAGGCGAGCCACGAACTCAGGATCAGCACGCCCCAGGACAAGCGGATGCGCGGCCTGCTCGGGTTCTTCTACCAGAAGCAGTACCACGACTTTTACCAGGAATTCGGCCGGCTCAATGGCCTCGCGGACGCCATGCTGATGAACGCGCTCGAGCAGCCCGGCGCCCAGGAATTCCCCGGCGTCGTCTATCTCAACAGCATGGACCGCACCGACACGGACCAGGCCGTGTTCACCAATGTCGCGTTCGACCTCACGGACAAGGTCGAGTTATCGGTCGGGGCGCGTTATTTCGAACCCAAGGTACACGTCAAGGGCTTCTTCGGCTTCGGACTCGGCTTCAGCCCCAGCTTCGCGCCCGGCTCGGATGGCGCGGTGGGCGAGCCCGGCGATCCGGCGAACGGCGGTGACGGTGCGTTCTCGCCCGTCGGCCAGTTCTGGTCGCGGAACGGCGAATGGCGCTGTGCCTCACAGCAGGATCGTAAGGATGCGCCCTGCCAGAACGTGGACAAGACCAAGTCGGAGAGCAACCACGTTTTCCGCGCGAACGTGAGCTGGAAGGCAACCGATACTTCGATGCTCTACGCGACTTGGTCCGAGGGATACCGGCCGGGCGGCATCAACCGCAACCCCTTCGCCGGCGAGTATGTTTCCGACTTCCTGACGAACTACGAGCTGGGCTGGAAGACCCGCATGGCGGACGACCGGTTGCAGTTCAACGGCGCCGTCTTCCTCGAGCAGTGGGACGACATCCAGATTTCCTTCCAGGGCGGCAATGGCATCACGCAAGTGGCCAACGGCCCGAAAGCCGAGGTCAAGGGTATCGAGACACAGGTCGACTGGCTGCCCACCGACAATCTGCGTATCGGCGCGGCGCTCGCCTACTACGACAGCGAACTCAAGGACGATTATTGCGACTTCGACGCCCTTGGAAACTGCATCAACCTCAATGCGCCCAAGGGCACGGCCCTGCCGGTCACACCCGACTTGAAGGGCAACCTGATCGCGCGTTACTCGTTCCCGCTCGGCGGCTACGATGCGCACCTGCAGGGGGCTCTGGCCTACCAGACGAGCCGCGCATCGACCCTGTCCATCGCGGACAACAACCTCTACGGCGACATCCCGTCGAGCACCTTCCTCGACCTCGCCTTCGGCATCCAGAACGCGAAGTACGCGATCGAACTCTTCATGTCCAATGTCACGGATGAAGATTCCCCGCTCTACGTGACGAGCGAGTGCACCCCGCAGGTCTGCGGCGGCCAGACATACGGCGTGCAGAGCCGTCCGCGTACGATCGGCATCCGGTTCTCGCAGGAGTTCTGAGGCCCGGGCTTCGCGCAGGAAAGAGGGCGCCTTGCGGCGCCCTCTTTTTTTACACGTTCGAATCGGGGAACGACGCCTTGCGCCGGTTTATGTAGTCGAGCAGCGCCTCGTCGACCGCGGCGTCGAGCGGCGGCGCCACGTATTCCTCGAGCAGTTTCTTCCAGCGTTCGTTGGCGCGCGTCGTCATGTCCTTCCTGCCCTCCGCCTCCCACTGCTCGAAGCTGTTGTTGTCGGCGAGCGGCGAGCGGTAGAACGCGGTCTCGAAGTTCGCGAGCGTGTGCGCGCAGCCGAGGAAATGCTTGCCCGGCCCGACTTCCCGGATCGCGTCCAGCGCCTGGCCGTTGTCCGAGAGATCCACGCCCTCGAGCAGCGTGTGCATCATCCCGGCCTGGTCGGCATCCATCACGAACTTCTCGTAACCCATGGCGAGCCCGCCCTCGAGCCAGCCGGCAGTGTGCAGCACGAAGTTGACGCCGGCGAGGCAGGTCGGGAGCAGCGTCTGCGCCGACTCGAAAGCGGCCTGGGCATCCGGGATCTTCGATGCGCAGAGGCTCCCACCGGAGCGGAACGGCACGCCTAGCCTGCGCGCCAGTGCGGCCATGACATAGAGCACGAGCGCGGGCTCTGGGGTGCCGAATGTCGGCGCGCCGGATTGCATCGAGAGCGACGAGGCGAAGCTGCCGAAGACCATCGGCGCGCCGGGGTTCAGGAGCTGGATGAACGCCATGCCGGCGAGCGCCTCGGCGAGCGTCTGCGTGGCGGTGCCGGTAATCGTCACCGGCGACATCGCGCCCGCGAGGATGAAGGGCGTGACGATGCAGGCCTGGTTCGCTCGTGCGTAGACCTTGAGTGCGCCCAGCATCGTCATGTCGTAGGTCATCGGAGAGTTGACGTTGATGAGGCTCACGACCACGGTCTTCGGCCGGCCGGTGGCGGCGTCGAGGTAGTCGCTGCCGAAGAGGATCTTTGCCATCTCGACGGTGTCGTTCGCCCGCTCCGGGTGGGTCACCGAGCCCATGAAGGCCTTGTCGCTGTACTTCATGTGGCTGTAAACCATGTCGAAGTGGCGCTTGTTGACCGGCAGGTCCACGGGCTCACAGATGGTGCCGCCGGAGTGGTGCAGCGACGTCGACTGGTAGGCCAGCTTCACGAAATTGCGGAAGTCCTCGATACGCGCGTAGCGCCGCCCTTCGTCCTGGTTGTAGATGAAGGGCGAACCGTAAGCCGGGGCAAACACGGTATTCGTCCCGCCGATCTGTACGTTGCGGGCGGGGTTCCTGGCGTACTGCGTGAATTCGCGCGGCGCCGAAGCCCGGATCAGCTGTCGGCACATCCCGCGGGGCATGCGCACGCGCTCGCCCTGCACATTCGCGCCCGCGGCCTTCCATATCGACAGCGCCTCCGCATCCTCGCGGAATTCGATTCCGATTTCCTCGAGGATCGTGTCGGCATTGCGCTCGATCAGCGCGAGCCCCTCCTCGCCGAGCACTTCGTAGCAGGGAATCCTGCGTGTGATGTACGGGATCGAATGGGCCGCCTGCGCGGCTCGCGCGACGCGCTTCGCATCGCGGGCGCTCGGCCGCCGGCCGCGCGCGGGCTGTGCCTGCTGTTGGTCCAAGGTCGGTCTCCTGACGTCGCCAGGAACGGAGTATGCTGCGAATTTGTAGAATATGGCGCTCCGGAACTTGAAATCGACGTCCAAGGCAATGAACGTCCGGGCACCCAATCGGGTCACGCACACCTACAAGCAGCGCCTCAACGGCTCCGTTTCCAAGGTGTTTCCGCTGCTGTGCCCGGTACGCGAGTCGGAATGGATCGACGGCTGGAATCCGGTCCTCGTACTGACGCAGTCAGGCTTTGCCGAGCAGGACTGCGTGTTCGTCACCGACGCGAAAGTGCACGACTCCATCTGGTTCATCACGCGCCACGACCCCGCGCGCGGCTTCGTCGAGATGATCAAGGTCACGCCGGGGGTCACGGCCTGCAAGCTGACGATCCGGGTCCGCCCCGCCAAGCCAGGTTGCGAGGCGGAAGTCACCTACAGCCATACGAGCCTCGGACCGGAAGGCGACGTCTACATCGCCTCCTTCACCGCGGAGTACTACGTGCAGTTCATGCGCGAATGGGAATCGCGGCTGAATCATTACCTGAAGCACGGCGCCGCGCTTCGCAACACCAGCTGAGGAACGAAGATGACCGACTACAAGGGAACCTGTTTCTGCGGGGCCGTGGAAGTCACGGCGAGTGGCGAGCCGGCCGCGATGGGCTATTGCCACTGTGAATCCTGCCGTCACTGGTCGGCGGGGCCGGTCAATGCATTTACCCTGTGGCCGCTGGAAGCCGTGAAGATCACCCAGGGCGCCGGAAACGTCGGCAGCTACGCGAAAACGCCGAATAGCATCCGCAAGTGGTGCAAGACCTGCGGCGGTCACATCCTCACCGAACATCCGGGCATGGGACTGACGGACGTCTACGCGGCCATCCTGCCGAAGCTCGCGTTCAAGCCCGGCCTGCACGTCCACTACCAGGAGACCGTACTGCGTCTCCATGACGGGCTGCCAAAGCAGAAGGACGTGCCTGCGGAGCTGGGAGGTTCGGGCACGCTGCTGGCGGAATGACCGCAGCCGAAAGAACCTACTTCCTCGGCACTCACGACGAGGAGCTCGAGCGCCTCGGCTTGCAGCACCGCGTCTGGCGTCCGACCGTGCTCGACTGCTGGCGCCGCGCCGGCGTCGGTCCCGGCTCGAAGGTTCTCGACGTCGGCGCCGGACCCGGTTTTGCGGCGGCAGACCTCGCTGACATCGTGGGACCGACGGGCTCCGTCGTTGCCGTCGAGCGCTCGGCGCGCTTTGTCGAGGCCGGACGCGCCATGCTCGCGAGCCATGGGATCGGCAACGTGCATTACCACGAGCTCGACCTGATGGCGGATCCCCTCCCGGCCGGCGGCATGGACGCAAGCTGGTGCCGTTGGGTCGCCTGCTTCGTGTCGTCCCCTGCGCTCCTGCTCGACAAGATCGCCGCGGCTGTCCACCCCGGCGGCGTCGCGATCTTCCACGAGTACATCCAGTACGACAGCCTGCGCATCACCACCGCCGGCCCGCGAATGAGGGAGTTCGTCCGCCAGGTGGAACAGGGCTGGCGTGATACGGGCGGCGAGCCGAACATCGCGCCAGTTGTCGTCCGTCTCCTGCAGGAGCGCGGCTTCTCAGTCCGCGACGCCATTCCGCGAGTCTTCTGCGTCCGGCCCGGGGATACGGTGTGGCAGTGGCCGGCGACCTTCATCGACATCAATCTGCGGCACCAGCTCGAGCAGGGCCGCATCGAGCAGTCCTGGTCCGACGCAGTGCGCGCGGAATTCGCCGCCGCGGAACAGCGGGCCGCGACGCTGCTCATCACGCCGATGGTGCTGGAGATCGTGGCGGAGAAACGTCGCTTACGGGATCGTGCCGATACCTGAAGAGGAAGGGGAACAGGACCCCGAGCGCGAGCGCGTAGCCCGCGAACGTGAACCAGATGCTCGGCCAGTGCTTCACGCCGTCCACCGTGAAGTGATCAACCACGAACCCGGCCGCCATGCTCCCGAAGAAAGCGCCGAGCCCGTTGGTCATCACCATGAACAGGCCCTGGGCGCTCGCGCGGATGCCAGGCTCCGCCTCGCGATCCACGAACAGCGACCCGGAAATATTGAAGAAATCGAAAGCCATGCCATAGATGACCATGGACAGCACCAGCATCCACAGCCCTGCGCCCGGATCGCCCACCGCAAACAGCCCGAACCGGAACACCCAGGCCAGGATGCTGATCAGCATCACGATCTTGATGCCGAAACGCTGCAGGAAGAACGGGATCGTCAGGATGAACAGTGTCTCGGAAATCTGCGAGATTGAGATCAGGATGTTCGGGTGCAGCACGCCGAATGAATCGGGGTATGTCGTGCCGAAGTCCGCCAGGAAGGCGCCGCCGAAGGCGTTGGTGATCTGTAACGCCGCGCCCAGCATCATCGAGAAAATGAAAAACACCAGCATCTGGGTTCGCCGGAACAGGACGAACGCGTCGAGGCCCAGCGCCGCGGCCAGGCTCCTTTTCGCCAGTTCACGGACGGGGGGGCAGGCGGGCATCGTGAAGCCGTAGAGGCCGAGGAACAGGGCGGCACCTGCGCTGATGTACAGCTGAAGCTCGCTCTTGGTCCAGCCCGCGAGGTCCACCATCCACATCGCGATGATGAACCCGACGGTTCCCCACACGCGGATCGGCGGAAAGGTCCGGATGACGCTGAGTCCGCGCTGCTCCAGGACCCTGTAGGAAATCGCGTTGTTGAGCGCGATGGTCGGCATGTAGACCATCGCGTTCAGCAGCATGATGACGTACAGGGTGTCGAAGTCACGGACGGTCGAGGCCCACAGCAAGAGACCGGCGCCGGCCAGATGCAGGATGCCGTAGAGCCGCTCCGCATTGAGCCAGCGGTCCGCCACGATGCCCATGAGGCCCGGCATGAAAAGCGCCGCGACGCCCATGGTGGCGTAGATGCTGCCGACCTGCCCGCCACTGAAGCCCAGGTTCACGATCATGTAGGCGCCGAACGAGATGAGCCACGCGCCCCAGACGAAGAACTGCATGAAGTTCATCACCGTGAGGCGGAACCGGATGCTCATAAAACGCGGGTTTTTATCGGATTAGTCTTTCTTGAAGAGCGCGGACCCGATCCAGCTCACGACGCTCACGATGAAGGCGGCGAAAAGCGCGGGCCAGAAGCCGGCGATGCCCATGCCGGGAAGGAACGCGGCCACGAGGCCGAGCATTGCGGCATTGATGACGAGCAGGAACAGGCCGAGCGTCAGGATCGTCACGGGCAGCGTCAGGATCACGACGATGGGCTTCACGATCGCGTTGATCACACCCAGCAGGAGGGCCGCGAGAATCAGCGTGCCGGGACTCGAGACGTTAATGCCGGGGACCCACTCCGTGGCGAGCCAGAGCCCGAGCGCGGCGATCATCACGCGCAGGATGAAGAAGGCCATGGCCTCAGCGTACGCGACGACCCCGCTTGATGACAACATCCACGGATTGAAGCAGTCCCGGGTCGCGAAGCACGTCGCCCCGCACGGCGATGATGTCCGCGATCTTGCCTGGCGAGATTGCACCCGATTCATGCCCCACGCCCATCGCAGTCGCGGCATCGTGAGTCGCCGCGCGGATTGCGCGCACGACCGGCAATCCGCACTGGCGCACCCAGAAGTCGATTTCCTGCCAGGTCGCCCGTGAGTGCAGGTGGCCGGGTTCGCCGGCACCGGAACCGAGCAGCAAGAGGACCTTTGCGTCGTCGAGCTGGTGCAGCTTGTCGCAGAGCGTCGGCACCTTGGCTGCCGGCATCTCCGTCGCCGACACACGGTCGAGGTTCGCGAGCGAGCCCTTGATATCGGCGGCGACAAGTTCCGGCAACTGTTCCATGACGCGCGGATCGTCGAGAGGCTCGTCGTTCACCTTGAGCGATTCGAGATTGAGCAGCGCGGAAATCGCGGGTGTCCAGGCCAGCGGACGTGCTCCCGCCTGGGTAAGCCGCCCCGTGATGGCCTGCATCACCTCCGGCGGGAAAGGCGTCGTGCCCATGTTCGTGCCGAGGAAGCCGTCGAATTGCGCGGCGGCCCCCCGGATGACGTCTGCCGGGCGCTCGGCATAAGCATGGACTGGCAGCCCGCGGACCCTCGCTTCGGAAACGACCGCCTCCAGCTCCTCGGACGTCCACAGCTCGACATCTGCCAGCAGCAGGTAGTCGACGCCGGCATCTGCGAGGCGTTGCACCTTTGCGCGCACGTCCGGCGCGCCGTTCACTTCCCATTGCCAGGCCTCCGTACCCGCAGGCGCAAGCTTGCGCAGCGCCGGCCCCGAGACGTATAGCGTCGGGCCGTCGATCAAGCGTTCGCGCACGCGGCCACGCACATGGATTGCGGCCTCGAGCGGCGAGGCCGTGTCGCGCGCGCTCGTCACACCGGCCTGCAGGAGCTGGCGCGCGGCAATCGGCATGACCACGCGCTCGGCGAGAGGACCGTAGGTCTCGTTCCAGCGCGATGAATCGCCGTGCCCGAGCCGCATCAGTTCGACCTGCATGTCCCAGAGCCCCGGCAGGACGGTCATGCCCTCGGTCGAGATGATCTCGGCGCCCTCGGGTATGACGACCTGCCCGGCACCGCCGACCGCCAGGATGCGGTCGCCTTCGATAACGATGATGCCGTCCTGGATTGGCGCATTGCCATAGCCGTCAATGACCGTGCCGCCCGCCAGCACCAGGGCGGCGGCCTGCGCTGCGGCCGCCGGGACGAGCGCGAAAACTGCTGCGAGCGGCCGCTTCATGGCGCCGCCTCCCCGATCGTGCCCTCGCGAAGCCGCAATTGCAGCTGTGCGAATGCCAGCGCCCATCCGGTTCGCAGCCGGACCAGGGTCTTGGCCCATTCTTCTTCCGGCGGAATTCCCGAACCTAACACGCGCAGCATGCGCTGGCCCTTGCGTTCGTCGATGATGAAATCCTCGACCAGCGCGCTGTTGGGTAACGGCGGCCAGTCGGCGTTCGGCTCGTAGAGAAGCTGCAGCCGCGCGCCGGAATCGAGGCGTTCGATATGCGCATCGCGCCGGCCGAACAGCCGCGATACCGTAGCGTAGCGCCCACCCACCCGCGGCTCCACGATCGCCTCGGAGGCCAGCCAGGCGCGCAGCACACCGGGTTCGGTGAGCGCGCGCCACAGCGTCGCCGCACTCGCGGGGGTCTCGAATCCCTGCATGTAGCCGCGGGCCTGGCGCCTCATTCGGCCTGCTCGCCGGCCTGCTGACGCAGCTCGCGGTCCCGCCGCGTGCGCACCACGGCGGCGGACACGACGTCCTCCGGCTCCGAGCCGTCGCGCGGATAGCTCGCGGTGCCGACACTGACGGTCATGCGCTGGAGCCGCTCGCCGACCGGGAAAAGGCTGCGATAGACATGGTTGCGCACGCGCTTCGCGACCGTCTCCGCGATCTCGGGCGTCGCCTCCGGCAGGAAGATCACGAACTCGTCGCCGCCATAGCGCGCGGCCATGTCGGTGTTGCGGATGGCGCGCTGGATCGCGGCCGCGACCGCACCGATGGCGCGGTTACCGGCCTGGTGCCCGTGCTCGTCGTTCAGCGCCTTGAGGTCGTCCATATCGACCAGCAGTATTCCGTAGCCGCGCCGGCCGTCCCGCGCGCGCAGCCCATGCTCCCGGCCGAGCATCGCCTTGAAGGTGCGCAGGTTCAGCATGCCCGTCAGGCTGTCGCGCTCGGCCATTTCCTCGATGCGCCGCCGTGCCGTCAGGATCGTGCCTGCGAGCGCCTGGGTCAGGTAGGCGACAAGGGCGTACGGACCGAGCTCGCCGAAAAGGCGCGTCAGCAGCTCGCCTGCCGGCGGCGCCGGCCCCCCGCCTGCCACCAGCGAAAGCCAGGCGAGCGCAACCGCAGCGAAGATAACGAATGCGCCGCGCCGTCCGAGCGTCATGGCGACTACCACGATCGGCAGCAGGTAGAGGTTCACCATCGGGCTTTCCGGTCCCCCGGTCTGGATCGCGACCACCGTGATGAAAGCGATCATCGCGGCGGCGCCAAGCGCGATGCGCGCGCCCGTCTCCCGCACCGGGAACCCGCGCCAGCGGAATGCAACGACGAACAGCGCGTAGACGGCGATCGCCGCGTACAAGACCCGCGGAAATTGCGGCGGCGCGCGCAGCGCCAGCGCATAGAGGGCCACGACGAGCAGGGCGAGCCAATCGATGCGCGCGAGGCTTTGCACGATGCTTGCGTGCTCGTCAGCCCGCACGATCTCCGGGCGCGTCTTTTCGACCGCCGCCGTCACTCCGGGGCCGTCCCTTCGCGCTCGAGGCGCGATTCGACCGACCGCCGCACCGCAGGCCCGGAAAGCTCCTCGACGAGTGTCAGCGCGAAATCGAGCGCCGTGCCGGGGCCGCGCGAGGTGATGACGCCGCGATCGATCACCACCGCATCGCCGACGACGGTGGTCTTCCCGACGTCCTCCAGGAAACCGGGGAAACTCGTGGCGCGCCGGCCTTCGAGCACGCCCGCGGCTGCGAGCACCATGGGCGCCGCGCAGATCGCTGCAACCGGACGGCCTTTGCCGTGCAGGCGGCGGATGATCTCCGCTACGCGCGAATCCTTCTTCAGGTGCTCTGCGCCCGGCATGCCGCCGGGCAGCGCGACCATGTCGAAATCCTGTTCCGCCAGCGCACCAAGCGGCGTGTCAGCCGAGACCCGGATGCCGTGCGAACCCGTTACCGGGCTGGTGCCGAGCGATGCGACCACGACTTCCAGCCCGGCGCGGCGCAGGACGTCGATGATGGTAATCGCCTCGAGTTCCTCGAAGCCCTCGGCGAGCGGGACGAGCACGCGCTTCATTGCGCAGACACGAGCTGCGTCTTGCCGGTCTTGAGCCAGTCGACGGCCGCCCGGATTTCCGGGTCGCGCTCACCGGTCGGCTCCGCGCCGGGTGCCGCGGCGGCAGGCATGGGCAGCGGCAGGTCCGGCTCAAGGCCGCGCTTGTGGATCGAGACGCCGGATGGCGTGAAATAGAGCGAGGTCGTCAGCTTCAGCGCCTGCCCATCTTCGAGCGGCATGACCGTCTGGACCGAGCCCTTGCCGAAGGTCTTCTGCCCGAGCAGCTTCGCGCGGCCATTGTCGTGCAGCGCGCCGGCGACGATTTCCGCCGCCGAGGCCGAGCCTTCGTTGACCAGCACCGCGACGGGCGCGCCGCGGGTGAGGTCGCCGCTCATTGCCTCCATGCGGAAGCGGGATTCCTTCGATCGGCCTTCCGCCGACACGATCGTACCCTTATCGAGGAAGGCGTCCGAGACTTCCACTGCGGCGTCGAGGACGCCGCCCGGATTGTTGCGCAGGTCGAGCACGAGGCCGCGGAGCCGCCCGCCGGCCTCTTTCTCGAGCGCGCGGATCGCGGCATTCGTATCCGGTCCGGTCGTCTCGCTGAACTGCGAGATGCGAAGGTAGCCGTAGCCCGGCTCCAGCATCTCGAAGCGCACTGTATGCACGGACACCAGCGCGCGCTCGATTGCGAACTCGATTGGAGCAGGCAGGGGCTCGCGCCCGATGCCGAGCTTCACGACCGTACCCGGCTCGCCGCGGATGCTCGCGATCGCCTCGGCAAGCGGTTCTTTCCTGAGGAGACGCCCGTCGATCGAAAGGATTGCGTCGCCCGCGCGGATGCCCGCGCGCGCGGCGGGCGAGCCGTCGAGCGGCGCGATGACCGTCAGCACGTCGTTCTCGATGGTCACCTCGACACCGATGCCAGTGTAGTTGCCCTCGGTTGCGATGCGCAGGTCCTCGAACTCGTCCGCATCCATGAAGGCGGAGTGCGGGTCGAGCTCGCCGACCATCCCGCGGATCGCGCCCGACATCAACTCGTGACTGTCGGTCTTGTCCACGTAATCGTCATGGATCAGGCCGATCACCTCGGCCAGCAGTCGTTCGTCCCTCGCCGGGATTCCAGGCTGTTCGTGGCCATGCCGCGTCAGCCAGAGGGTCGCGGCCGCGATCCCGACACCCGCCAGGCAACCCAGCAGGGCGGCGAGCACGGTGCGTCTGGGCTGGCTCATACGATAATGGTACCCGCGCGCCGCGGGGCGCGGCATCCCGGGCCCGTTCAGTCGGCCGCGGATTCCTGCTGGGCCATCGCCTCGTAAAGGGCGAGGTCCCCGAGCACCTGGTCGATCGGCACGGGACGGCCGATCGCGAAACCCTGACCGTAATCCACGCCAAGGGCCGTCATGCGCGTGCGCAGGTCGTCCGTCTCGACGTACTCGGCGACGGTCTCCATGCCCATCGTGTGGGCGAGCTGGGCGATCGCGCGCACCATCGATTCGGTGCGCGGGTTGGTCCCGGTGTCGCGCACGAAGGCGCCGTCGATCTTGAGCACGGACACCGGCAGCGACTTCAGGTAGACGAGTGACGAGAGTCCGGTGCCGAAGTCATCGAGCGCAAAGGTGCAGCCGAGCGTGCGAATCCGCTGCATCAGGGCGTCGGCGCGCGTCAGGTTGGAGACAGCCGACGTTTCCGTCAGCTCGAAGCAGAGCGTGTCGGGCGGGACGCCCGAGTCCCGGATCGTCCCCTCGAGGTACTCCAGGAATCCTTCCGAGGCGATCGAGGCCCCGGAAATATTGATCGAGAAGCGCATCCCGCGGCCGCGCAGCGTGTTCGAGTGCCCGGCGAGCGCCGCGAGCGCATTCTTGATCACCCAGCGGTCGATGGCCGGCAGCAACTGGTAGCGCTCGGCCGCCGAGAGGAACTTCTCCGGCGGCAGCAGTTCGCTGTTCTCATTGACCATGCGCAACAGGAATTCAAAGTGCGGCTCGGAGCGTTCCCCGTTGAGCGGCAGGATCGGTTGCGCGAACAGGGCGAAGCGGTCGGCGGCGAGGGCCTCGTGCAGGGCCTGTACGACGAGCACGTCAGTGCTGCGGCGGATGATGCTCTGGTCGGCCTCCTGGAAGATCTCGACGCGGTCCCGGCCGCGGTCCTTGGCGGCCTTGCAGGCGATCTCGGCGTTGGCGAGCCCGTGGGCCAGGCGATGCTGCGACTCCTCGGGGAGCTCCGCCGCGCCGACGCTGACGGACACCTGCACCGTGCCGTCGGCACGCGCATAGGTGAGTTCCGCGCACTGGCGCCGCAGCATTTCCCCGATCTGCTGCGCGAATTCCAGCGTGCAGTCCGGCAGGAACACGGCGAACCGGTCGCCCGCGATGCGTGCCGAAAGTGCGCCCGGGCGCGATTTCTTGCGCAACACCTCGGCCGCCTTGACAATCAGCTCGTCCCCGACGTGCATGCCGAAGTTGTCGTTGACGACGTGCATGCGGTCGAGGTCGAGGTACAGCACGCATTCGGGGACCGGCCGACGCCGCGAGGCGAGCACGGCCCGCACCTGAGTCTCGAAAGCGGGGCGAGTCAGCAGTGCCGTCAGCGCGTCGAAGTTGTTCTGCAGCGTGGTCGTCGTCTTCCGCGCCAGCAGTTCGACCAACCGCTCCGTTCGCGGCTCGAAATTCGGGGCATTCTCCTCGCGGAACATCGCGAGGAAGCCGACGACCCGGCCGGATGCATGGCGTACTGGCGTACAGAGGATCTTGTACGGCGGCAGCTCGATCGGGCGCACCTTGATCTTGTTGATCACGAGGTTGCGCCGCTGCAACTGCGCCCAGTTGAGCAGGTGACGGTGGATCTTGGTGAGGATCTCGACCTGCGGCCGCTCGCCTCTCGGCGCCTTGCAGATCGCGATATTGCGCTCGGGAACGACCAGTGCGCCGAGGAGGCAGCCGAGGTGGTCCACACAGGTCTGGACCAGCACGCCGGACTCGTCACCCTGCAACGGACTATCCGGGTCATCCGGCGCCATCTTGAGGAGAAGCTCCAGATCGTCGTCGCGTGAGCGCAAGTCGCGCGTAAGGTCGTCGACGCTGGCCCTCACCTCGAGCTCGCGCTGCAGGCACTCGAGCGCCGGCTGCACCAGCGATTGCACGAAGGAGTGGGGGCGGTTCTCCCCGTCGCGGGTCAGGAGTATCGCGACCGCGATGACGTCGCCCTCATTGTTGCGGAGCCTGAAGACGTAGGCGGGCGCGCCTTGGTGGTCTTGGCTGAAGCCGTCGATGCGCCCGGTGGTGGCGGGCGGCACGCGTGCGAGCGCTTCCATCACCAGCGGCGCCGGATCGGGGCCGTCATAGCCGTCTGCTATCCAGAGCGGGTTGCCCCTGGCATCGTAGAAGCCGATACCGAGGGCGCGCGGCATCAGCATCCGCAGGAGTTGCCCGTATGGATCGAGGTTGGGCTTCATGTTTGCCAGGTGCATCGGAAGCTCGACAGGGGCGATCGAAGCCATGTCGCAGCCTCGCCCAAGGGCCCCGGGGCGTCTTTGACGTAATCCGCAGTTTGTAGGGCTGGAAGGTCCGTTCTAGGGGGACGACCGGCGGAACCAGGGGACTGGGTCTATGGCCTTGGCCCCGCGACGAATTTCGAGGTAGAGCCCGGGCTGGCTGCGTCCGCCGGTATCGCCCACCGTGGCGATGGATTCCCCGCCCTCGACCCGGTCTCCCACGGACTTGTAAATCTGCTCATTGTGGGCATAGAGGCTCATGTATCCGCCATGGTCCACGATGACCAGGAGGCCCATGCCCGGCAGCCAGTCCGCATAGGCGACGCGCCCGTCATAAAGTGCATGCACCGCCGTTCCGCGTGCAGCCTCGATCATCACCCCGTTCCATTTCAGCCCGCCTCCGCGCGCCTGACCGAATCGCGCCGTGATCTTACCCGGGACGGGCCAGGCGAGCCGGCCGCGGACTTTCTCGAATGCCTGGCCGCCGGTCGGCGGCAGGTCGCTCATGGCCTTGCGCAGGTCCGCGATCAGCTTTTCGAGGGAGGCCGCCTCGCGCTTCAGCTTCGTGATTGAGTCGTTGCGCGTGCGGATCTGGGCGTTCATGGCCTTGAGCGCCCGGTTGCGCTCATCGCGTGCGGCATCCACGGACGAGAGTTCCTGCCGGCTTTGTGCCTCGAGCGCGGCAAGGCGCTCGCGCTCCGCGCTCTCTGCCCGGGCATCCTCTTCCAGCTTCGCGACGAGGGCCTGGATCTCGGCGATCTTCGCCGAGCGTGCGCGGCCGAAGTACGAGTAATAGACAAGCATGCGCCCGAGCGCCGCGGGATCTTCCTGGGAGAGCAGCAGCTTGAATTGCTCCTGGCGCCCGCCGACATAGGCCGTGCGCAGTTCCGCCGCCAGTACGTCCGTCTGCTCACGGAGCGCGCTTTCGCTCTCCTCACGATCGGCGGCAAGCGTCTTGAGGCGCGCGTCACTTTCTGCCAGGCGCTTGCGGACATCGCCCAGGCGGTCGCGCGCCGAGCGCGCGTTTTCTTCCGCATCGCGAAGCTGCCCGGAGAGGGCATCGCGGCGGTCGGTATCGCGCCGCATCGAGCGCTGCAGCTCCGCGATTCGATCGCGCACCTCGCGCAATTCCTTCTCGGCATCGGTCTCGCCCGTCGCGGCAAGCGCCGCAAAGGCGACGACCAGGCTCGCGGTGAGGATGGCGGCGGCGCGGCGCGCAGGATCAAGTATCTGATTTATCAGGGAATACCCCACTGATATATAATGCGCGGCCCCATGAACCGACTGCTCGATTATTCCATCAATCATCCGTTACTTGCCGGCGGCCTCGCGCTCATGGCCTTCGTGGTCCTGGGTTACGAAGTCCGCCAGCGTGGCGCACTGGCTTTCGCGGTCGCGCCCAGCGAGGCAATCCGGCTGATGAATTCGGGCGCGACGCTCGTGGACCTGCGCCCGGCCAACCAGTTCAAGGACGGACACATCGCGGGTGCGCGCAACCTGCCGGGTGACCAGATCGGGACCGACCCGAAATCGCTCGAAAAGCTCGCTGCCAGGACTGTCGTGCTCTATTGCGACGATGGCGCGACGACCGGCGCCGCGCAGCGGACGCTCACCCGCGCCGGCGCCAAGAACGTCTTTAGCCTGCGCGGCGGCCTTGCCGCCTGGAAGCAGGAAAATCTGCCCGTCGTCAAGGGATAGACGGGGGTTGCCGGCTAGTAGCGGACGGCGCAGGCTGCCGCAGGTTTACGAGGCTTTTTCAAGCGAGGAATGACGATGGCTGATCAAGATACGACGCCGGCTGGCGCGGGGGATCCCGCAACCAACGGCCAGGGTCCGGCGGTTGCGCTGCAGACGGTCTACATCAAGGACCTCTCCTTCGAGGCGCCGAAAGGGCCATTCCTGCCCGCCCAGGTGCAGGACCCGAAGATTTCGCTGAACCTCAGCACGATATCGAACAACGTCGGCCAGGACGCCCACGAAGTCGTCCTGACCGTGACCCTGGAAGCGAAGAATGGCGACGTCGCCGTCTATCTCGCCGAGGTCAAGCAGGCGGGCGTCTTCCTCGTGCGCGGCTTCGGCGTCGACGAGACGCGCCGCATCCTGGGGTCATTCGCGCCGAACATCCTGTTCCCGTACATCCGCCAGACCGTGTCGGACGTCGTGATCAAGGGCGGCTTCCCGCCTTTCCTGCTGCCGCACGTGAACTTCGACGCCCTGTTCGAACGCTCGATGCAGGAACAGGCGGCTCGCCAGGGACAGCCGGCACCCGAACAGGCCAACTGAGCACGCGGATGCGGCCAATCGTCGTGCTGGGCGCCGGGTCCTGGGGCACGGCGCTCGCGATCCAGTTCGCGCGCGGGGGTGGCCCGACGATCTTATGGGGCCGCGCGGAGGACAAGCCCGAAGAGCTCGCGCGCAATCGCGAGAACCTGCACTACCTGCCCGGCGCGAAATTCCCGTCCGCACTCGCCATTGAGCCGGACCTGACGAAGGCGATCGCGGGCGGCGACGATGTCGTGCTCGTGGTGCCGTCCAGCGTGCTGCGCACTGTCCTCCAGCAGATCAAGCCGATGCTCGGACCGAATGCGCGCATCGCCTGGGCCAGCAAGGGCTTCGAACTCGAGACCGGCAAGCTTCCGCACCAGGTGGCTCGCGAAGTGCTGGGCCCGGCAGTCCCGATCGCCGTGCTTTCCGGCCCGACATTCGCGAAAGAAGTCGGCCAGGGCCTGCCGACCGCCATCGCGATCGCCTCCCCCGACGGGGATTTTGCGCACGGGCTCGCCGAGCGAATCTCCTCGCGCGGGTTCCGCGCTTATACCCAGTCCGACATCGTGGGCGTCGAGCTCGGCGGTGCGGTCAAGAACGTGCTCGCGATCGCGACCGGCTGTTCCGACGGCCTCGGCTTCGGGTCGAACAGCCGCGTATTCCTGATTACGCGTGGGCTCGCCGAGCTCATGCGGCTCGGCGTCGCGCTCGGCGCAAAGCGGGAGACGCTGATGGGCCTCGCCGGCCTGGGCGACCTCGTGCTCACCTGCACGGATGACCAGTCGCGTAACCGCCGCTTCGGCCGCGCGCTGGCGGCGGGCAAGCCGGTGGACTCGGCGATCGCGGAAATCGGCCAGGTGGTCGAGGGCTATCATGCGGCGAAGGCGGTGCACCGGGTCGCGGAGAAGTACGGCGTCGACATGCCGATCTGCCGGCACGTCTACGAAGTGCTGCACCAGGGCGTACCGCTCGAGCGGGTCGTCAAGACGATGCTCGAGCGCGAGGTCACGCCGGAAGACTAGACCCGCTCCGGGTCTTCCGGACCGGAGACGCAATTCCGAGGAATCGACTATCGGCCGCCCGCAAAGCCGAGTTGCCGCCACGCCTCAAAGACGACGACCGCCACCGCGTTCGAGAGATTCAGGCTGCGGTTGCCAGGGACCATCGGCAGGCGGATGACCCGCTCCCGTGGCCAGTCCCTCAGGGCTCCGGCAGGAAGCCCGATGGTTTCGCGCCCGAACAGGAACGCATCGCCTTCCCGGTAGCGCGTCTCGTCATGTCGCGGGCCGCCCGTTGTCTCGACCGCGAACACGCGTCTGCCGCGGAGTGCGTCGAGACAGGCCTCGAGGCTGTCGTGCTCCCTGACACGCGTCATCTCGTGATAGTCCAGCCCGGCCCTCTTCACGCGCGCGTCATCCAGGCTGAACCCCAGCGGACGCACGAGGTGCAGCGTCGATCCGGTGTTGGCGCAGAGCCGGATGACGTTGCCCGCATTCGGGGGGATTTCGGGCTCGAAGAGGATGACGTGGAACATGCCCCTATAATTATGCCGTGCTCGCCATCGACTTCTGCGGCCTGAAGTTCGCCTCTCCCGTCGTGCTCCTGTCCGGCTGCGTCGGCTTCGGCGAGGAGTACACGCGCGTGGCGGGTTTCTCGAACTGCGATGCCGGCGCCATTGTCCTCAAGGGAACGACCGAAAAGCCGCGTCTCGGCAACCCGCCGCACCGCGTGACCGAAACGCCTGGCGGCATGATCAATGCCATCGGCCTGCAGAATCCGGGCGTGGACCATGTCGTCAGGAACATCCTGCCGACGCTCGATTTCACCGAGACGCGCTTCATCGCGAACGTCTGCGGCTCGACCATCGACGAATACGCCGAGGTCACACGGCGATTCGACGATTCTCCGATCGATGCGATGGAGATCAACATCTCCTGCCCGAACGTCAAGGAAGGGGGCGTGCAGTTCGGCAACCACCCGGAAATGAGCGCGCGTGTCGTGGCGGCCTGCCGCCGGGCCACGAAAAAGCCGCTCATCACCAAGCTCTCGCCGAACCAGACCGACATCCGCGAGAACGCGCGGCTTTGCATCGATGCGGGCAGCGACGGACTCGCGGTCATCAACACGATTTCCGGCATGTCGATCGATCCCGCCACACGACGCCCCATGATCGGCAACGTGCAGGGCGGCGTATCCGGACCCGCGATCAAGCCGATCGCGCTGCTGAAGGTCCGGCAGGTGTACGAGGTCGCCGGGCCGAAGCGCGTGCCGATCATCGGCCAAGGCGGCATCGCGAATGCGACCGATGCCATCGAGTTCCTGATTGCGGGTGCGAGCGCGGTTGGGCTCGGCACGGCGCTGTTCTACGATCCGCTGCTCTGCCCCAAGGTCAACGACGGCATCGCGGAGTACCTGCGCGGCGCCGGCATGGCCTCGGTTGCTGAACTCACCGGCTCGCTCATCGCGGACCCGGCGGAAGACTGCGGCTAATCAGCCGGATTTCGCGGGCGGCGGCAGCATCACCGAGAACTGCTTGTTCGTCGGGTAGGCGAACTCGATGCCCTGGCGCGCGAATTCCTCGACCAGGCGCAGGTTGATGCCCTGCTGGATGTTCATGTACGTGTTGTACTGCGGGTCCAGCACGAAATAGACCGCCTCGTAGACCAGCGCGAAATCGCCGAAGCTCGCGAAATGGGCGCGGTCGAAGCGTGTCTTTGGCTGGGCGCGGATCGCCGCTTCGATGATCTCCGGTACCCGCGGAATCTGCTCCCGCGGCGTTTCGTAGACGATCCCGATCGAGAAGACGGCCCGGCGCTCGTAGAGCAGGCCGTAATTGCGCACGCGGCTTTGCAGCAGGTCGCCATTCGACATCACGATTTGTTCGCCTGACAACGAGCGCAGGCGCGTGCTCTTGATGCCGATTCGCTCGACCGTGCCCTTCTCATCGCCTATCACCAGGAAATCGCCGACCTTGAACGGCTTGTCGAGGGCGATCGAGAGTGAGGCGAACAGGTCCCCCAGCACGTTCTGCACGGCGAGGGCGATTGCCACGCCGCCGACGCCGAGGCCGGCCACCAGCGGCATGATCTTCACGCCCAGGTTTGTAAGCAGCATCAGGAAAGCGACGGTCCAGACAACCACAAGGCTCACGAACCGGAGAATGGTGAGGCTCGCCGCACCCTCGGTACTCGCGAGCTCGTGGCCCCGCCTTACCTCGATCAGGTGGCGGACGGTGGCGGTGGACCACAGCGCGACCTGGAACCAGACGACGACCAGGATCGTCGTGCCGATGATGTATTCGAGCCGCTCTGGAACCGCGAGCCACCGCATGGCCAGGTACACCGCGACGGCCAGCATGAAGAAACGGTTGGTCGCATCGATCAGCGCCCGGAACAGCAGCAGCGGTGCCACCGGGTGATCGATCGTACGTTTTTTGAGGCGGCGCGCGATGAACGCGCGGGTCAGCGGCAGCACCGTGAACCATACGGCGAACTGCGCGAGTGCCTCGACCCATGCGACCAGCTCATTGCCGTAGTACGTGGTGTGTGCGAGGTCCTTGATGCTTTCGAGGTTCATCTCGATATTTTATTCGAGTCCGAGCTCGCGTAGCTTCCGCGTCAGCGTATTCCGGCCCCAACCGATCAATTTCGCCGCTTCCTGGCGGCGTCCCTGCACGCGCTCGAGCGCGGCCAGGGCCAGCGTGCGCTCGAAGCGCGCCGTGGCCACGGCGAGCAGCGGCGGCCCGCCGCCGGCGAGATGCCGCGCCGCCCAGGCCTCGAGTTCACGACACCAGCCCTCGGCCGTCGGCAGCGCGGCGCCCTCGCCGCCGAGATCCGGCGGGATATCCTCGTCGCGAATTTCGCGGCCCGGCGCAGAAACGGTGAGCCGCCGCGTGGCGTTGACGAGCTGACGGACGTTACCAGGCCAGGTAAAGGCGACCAGGCGGCTGCGCGCCTCGGGCGTCAGCGTCTTCGGCTCGACACTGAGTTCGCGCGCGGCGGTGGCCAGGTAGTGCGTGAGCAGCTCCGGAATGTCGGCCGGCCGTTCGCGGAGGTTGGGCACGCGGATCCGTATCACGTTGAGCCGGTGCAACAGGTCCTCGCGGAAAAGGCCCTGCCTCACGAGCGAATCGAGATCCTGGTGCGTCGCCGCGATCACGCGCACGTCGACCCGGACCGGCGTGCTGCCGCCGACCCGGTAAAACTCGCCCTCGGCCAGCACGCGCAACAGCCTCACTTGCAGCGCGGCGCTCATGTCGCCGATTTCGTCGAGGAACAGCGTTCCGCCGTCCGCCTGCTCGAAGCGTCCGCGGCGCATCGTGTCCGCGCCGGTGAACGCACCCTTCTCGTGGCCGAAGAGCTCGGATTCCAGCAGCTCGGAAGCGATCGCGGAGGTATTGAGCGCGATGAATGGCGCGTTGGCGCGCGGGCTGTGCCGGTGCAGCGCGCGCGCGACCAGTTCCTTGCCCGTGCCGGACTCGCCGGTCACCAGCACCGAAAGGCTGGAGCGCGACAGGCGCCCGATCGCGCGAAAGACTTCCTGTATGGCAGGCGCCTGTCCGAGGATGCCCGGGATCGGCGCAGCCCCACCCTCCGCGCCGCGTGCCGCGCCCGGCGCCGATGCGCGCCGCACGAGCGCGACGGCCTCGTCGATGTCGAAGGGCTTGGGCAGGTATTCGAAAGCGCCCCCGCGGTAAGCCGCAACCGCGTGGTCGAGGTCCGCGTGCGCGGTCATCACGATGACGGGCATCCCCGGATAGTCGCGCCGGGCGATCTCGAGCAGCCGCAGTCCTTCCGTGCCGGGCATGCGCACGTCCGTCAAGAGCACGTCGGGCTGCCGCGTCGCCAGCGCGGCGAGCACTGCGTCGGCGTGGTCAAAGGTGCGCGGCTCCGTGCCGCCCCGGCGCAGCGCGCGCTCCAGCACCCAGCGGATCGACGCATCGTCGTCTACGACCCAGACTTCAAGCGGCTTCGTCATGCCCGTTCTCCATCGGCAAGAGCAGCGAAAACACGGTATGCCCGGGTCGGCTGTCGAATTCGACGATGCCGCCATGGCGCGTCGCGATGTCCTGGGCGACGGCGAGGCCCAGCCCGGTGCCGCCCGCGCGCGCGGTCACGAGCGGATAGAAAATCGTCTCGCCAAGCTCCGGCGGCACGCCCGGGCCGTCGTCCTCGAACTGCAGCGATGCCACGATGCGATGCCGCTCGGTCCCGATCGTCGCGTTCGTGAGCGCACGGCTCCTGAGCGTCAGCCGGCCGCGGCCGCCGAGGGCCTGCACCGCGTTGCGCGCGAGGTTCAGCATCGCCTGCACCAGGAGGTCCCGGTCGAGGGCGAGCAAGGGCAGGCCCGGGTCGTAGTCGCGCTCGATCGCGACGCCCTCGGGCGCCTCGGCTCGCGCGAGCCGGTACACGCGATCGATCAGCTCGTGCACGTTGGCCGGCTCGCGCCGGATCGCCCGGGCGGGGCCGAGCAGGCTGTCGACCAGGGCGCACAGGCGGTCAGCCTCGCCGATGATCACGCGCGTGTATTCCTTGAGCTCTTCCGTGGGTAGCTCGCGCTCCAGCAGCTGCGCTGCGCCGCGCAGGCCGCCGAGCGGATTCTTGATCTCATGGGCGAGCTGGCGGGCCATCACGCGGCTGCCGCCCTGCTGGACGAGGAGCGCACTGTCGCGCGTCATGCGCGCCGGTTGTGTCGTGTCGGCGATCTCGACCAGCACGCAGCCGGCCAGCGCGTTCAGAAGTGGCGTCAGCGACATGTCGACCTGGTAGTGCGCATCGCCACGCGCCGCTGGTGCCAGTCCGAACCCGCGCAGCGCGAGCGGCTCCTGGCTGGCACGGCATCGGGCAAGCAGCGGCTCGATCGCCCCGCTGTCCAAGACGAGCGATGCGAGCGGGCGACCGCGTGCCGCGGCCGGGCTGACGGCGAGCAGGTCCGCCGCGGCGTGATTGAGGGAGATGAGCGTCGAACGCGCGTCGACGATGATGACGGCCGTCGTCAGCAGGTCGAGTATGTCGGTAGCATCGGGCGCCGCGTGCGCGGCAGAGTCACGCACCATGGCGCGACTCCTGCCCCGGGTGATTGCGGGTCAGCCGCCGGCCGGTTTCGGCGTGGGCTTTGGCCCCGGCTTCGCTTGCGGGCTCTGCGGTGAATTGATCGAGGGCTGGCGCACGTGAAACGCCGTCTGCTGGCTCGTGATCACCGGCTGGCCGTTCTGGTCGAGGATGCTGGCGCGCAGGAAATAGGTGCCGCGCGCGAGGCCGCTGAGCTCCATCGAAAGCCCCGAAGCCGGGCGGCGATTGCCATTCAGGAAAAAGACCACGGAGTGGTCGGGCCGGAGCGTTCCCTGCAGGTCGGCAGTCACCGTCACCACCGCATCCGCGCCGAAGAATACCTGGTCCTGTGCCGGTTGCACGATCGAAAGCGAACTGTAGGGCGAAACCGCCGGCTCCGAATCCTCCCCGCCGGAGTCCCCGGAACCGTAAGTAGCCGAATCCGGCGTCGCCGCCGCGCCATCGTAGGCATTCGGCTCGATCACGTTGACGAGCTCGGCGTTCGAGGCGCCGGGCTGGTCCGCATAGTGGACGATGCCGTCCTTGTCCACCCACCGGTAGATCTCCTGGGAAGCGGCAGCCAGGGACAGCGTCAGTCCGGCGAGGATGAGGAAGATTCGCATGGCGACAGCATATCCCCTGTCCGGCCGCGCTGACAAAGTGTGAACTGCGTCTCAGAGGCTGTAGTACATGTCGAGCTCCACTGGATGCGTCGACATCCGGAAGCGCGTCATCTCGCCTTCCTTCAGGCCGATGTAAGCGTCGATCAGGTCATCGCTGAACACGCCGCCGCGCTTCAGGAACTCGCGGTCGCGATCCAGGTGCTCGAGCGCCATGTCGAGCGAGTGACAGACCTCCGGGATGTTCTTCGCTTCTTCGGGCGGCAGGTCATAGAGGTCCTTGTCCGAGGCCTCGCCCGGGTGGATCTTGTTCTGGATGCCGTCGAGACCGGCCATCAGCATCGACGCGAACGCAAAATACGGGTTCGCGAGCGAATCGGGGAAGCGTACCTCGATGCGCCGACCCTTCGGGTTCGAGACCCAGGGAATACGGATCGAAGCGGAGCGGTTGCGCGCGCTGTACGCGAGCATGACCGGTGCCTCGAAACCCGGCACCAGGCGCTTGTAGCTGTTCGTGCCCGGGTTCGTGAAGGCGTTCAGCGCCCTCGCATGCTTGATGATGCCGCCGATGTAGTAAAGCGCGATGTCGGAAAGGCCCGCGTAGCGCTCGCCGGCAAAGATGTTCTTGCCGTCCTTCTGCAGCGACTGGTGCACGTGCATGCCGTTGCCGTTATCGCCCACGAGCGGTTTCGGCATGAAGGTCAGCGTCTTGCCGTAGCCGTGCGCGACGTTCCAGAGCGCGTATTTGAGCAGCAGCACCTCGTCGCCCTTTCGGGTCAACGTGTTTGCGGCGACGTTGATCTCGCCCTGCCCGCCCGTCGCGACCTCGTGGTGATGCACTTCGACCCTGAGCCCCAGTTCCTCGCAGGCCTGGGACATGGCCGTGCGCAGGTCCTGGAAACGATCTACCGGCGGCACCGGAAAGTACCCGCCCTTCACGCCGGGGCGATGGCCCATGTTGCCGCCGTCGTAGTGGGTGCCGGAATTCCAGGCACCCTGCACTGAGTCGATGTGGTAGCTGCAGCCGTGCAGCTCATTGGTCCAGCGCACGCTGTCGAAGATGAAGAACTCGTTTTCGGGGCCGAAGAGGCAGGAGTCGGCGATGCCGGTGGACTTGAGATGGGCCTCGGCGCGCTTGGCAAGTGAACGGGGGTCGCGATTGTAGCCTTGCATCGTCGTCGGCTCGACCACGTCGCAGCGCAGCAGCAGTGTCGTCTCTTCGTAGAACGGATCGATCATTGCGGTCGACGGATCCGGCATCAGGATCATGTCGGACTCGTTGATGCCCTTCCATCCGGAGATCGACGAGCCGTCGAACATCTTGCCGTCGACGAAAAAATCTTCGTCGACCATGCGCGTCGGGATCGTGACGTGCTGTTCCTTGCCTCGCGTGTCCGTGAAGCGCAGATCGCAGTACGTGGCTTCCTTCTCCTTGATCAGTTTCACGACTTCGGCCGGGGTCATGTCCCTCTCCCTGTTCTTGCTCGATCGATTGCGATCCCCGCCATGGTGCAAAGACCATGCCATCCATGATTCTTCATAAATAGCTTGCTAATCATTGCACTATGCTCTTTGACGCATTCGCCGGCACCCCAAGTGCACCACCATGGTGCATAAACTATACCGTATGCACTGATGCGGTGCGACGACTTTCCGGCCTCGGCTCGGCACAATCGCGACCCGATGCGGCTCAACAAGCACATCAGCGAGAGCGGCATCTGTTCCCGCCGCGAGGCGGACGCCTGGATTGCTGCGGGCCGCGTGACGGTCAACGGCGCGCCGGGCGTCCTCGGTACGCAAGTACGGTCGGGCGACGACGTGCGTGTCGACGGAAAGCCGCTGCCCGCGCGTCGCCGTGCCATCTACATCGCACTCAACAAGCCGCGTGGCGTCACCTGCACCACGGAGCGCGGGGTGGCCGGGAATATCGTGGACTTCGTCGGCCACCACGAGCGGATCTTCCCGATTGGACGCCTCGACAAGGAATCGGAAGGGTTGATCCTGCTCACCAACGACGGCGACATCGTCAACGAGATCCTGCGCGTCGAGCACGGCCACGAAAAGGAATACCTCGTAACCGTTGATCCCCCGGTCACCGACAGCTTTCTCTCGATGATGGCCGCGGGCGTACGAATCGGCGGCGAAACGACCCGGCCCTGCACGGTCATGCGCGCCGGCCGCGACCAGTTTCGCATCGTGCTCACTCAGGGCCTCAATCGCCAGGTCCGCCGCATGTGTTCGGCGCTCGGCTGGCGCGTGAAGCGACTCCTGCGCCTGCGCATCATGCACATTCATCTCGGCACGCTCGAAAGCGGCCGCTGGCGCGACCTGACCGAGACCGAAATCCGCCCGCTCCTCGCCGCCGAAGGAAAGCGCGCGAAACCTCGGAAATAGCGGCCGACCGCTATACTTGGCGGCCTTTTGCCGCACCCGTCCCGCATGACAAAAATCATGAAAATCCAGCCGCGCTCGTTCCAGGACCTGATCCTGGCGCTGCAACGCTATTGGGCGGAGCAGGGCTGCGTGCTGCTCCAGCCTTACGACATGGAAGTGGGCGCCGGCACTTTCCACGCGGCGACCTTCCTGCGCTCCCTCGGCCCGGAACCCTGGAACGCGGCCTACGTGCAGCCGAGCCGCCGACCCACCGACGGCCGTTACGGCGACAACCCGTTCCGGCTCCAGCACTACTACCAGTTCCAGGTCGTGATGAAACCCTCGCCAGACGACTTCATCGAGCGCTATCTCGGCTCGCTTGCCGTGCTCGGCATCGATCCACTTGTGCACGATATCCGCCTGGTCGAGGACAACTGGGAGTCGCCGACCCTGGGCGCCTGGGGCCTCGGCTGGGAAATCTGGCTGAATGGCATGGAGATCACGCAGTTCACGTATTTCCAGCAAGCCGGCGGCCTCGATTGCCGGCCTGTCATGGGCGAGATCACTTACGGACTCGAGCGCCTTGCGATGTACCTCCAGGGCGTCGAGAGCGTCTACGACCTGCTGTGGACCGAGGGCCTTTCCGGGCGTGTCACTTACGGCGATGTCTTCCGCCAGAACGAGGTCGAGCAGTCCGCCTTCAACTTCGAGCAGGCGGACACCGCCGCGCTCTTCGCCGAGTTCGACCAACGCGAGAAGAACTGCAAGGCCCTGCTGGACGCCTCGCTTCCGCTGCCCGCCTACGAACAGACACTGAAGGCCTCGCACGTCTTCAACCTGCTCGACGCGCGCAAGGCGATCTCCGTCACCGAGCGGCAGCGTTACATCCTGCGCGTACGTGCGCTGGCTCGCGCGGTCGCGGGTGCTTATTACTCCAGCCGAGAAGCGCAGGGATTCCCGCTGCTCCCAGGGGGGTCCGTCCCCTTCGCCTCGACCGTCCGTCTGGACCGAAAGGGCGGCGCGAAGGGGACGGACTCCTGATGACACGCCACGACTTTCTGGTCGAGATCGGCGTCGAGGAAATGCCGCCGAAGAGCCTCACGGACCTGGGCCTGGCGTTTCGCGAGGGCATCGTCGCCGGACTCGATGACGCCGGACTGTCCCACGGCGCGGCGCTCGCATATTTCACGCCGCGACGCCTCGCGGTGCAGGTGAAAAAGCTCATCGAACGACAGCCGGAGCAGCGCATCGAGCGCCGTGGCCCGCCGGTCACGGTCGCCTTCGATGCCGCCGGCAAGCCGACTCGTGCCGCGACTGCCTTCGCGGAATCCTGCGGCGTCCGGACGGACGAGCTGACGCGCATCAAGGACAACAAGGGTGAGTTCCTGTTCTGCCGGACGACCCGGGCCGGCCAGACGGCCGCGCGACTGCTGCCGAGCATCGTGCAGGCAGCACTCGATGCACTGCCAATCGCGCGTCGCATGCGCTGGGGCAACGGAACCGTGCAGTTCGTCAGGCCGGTCCACTGGATCGTCATGCTCCACGGCGACCAGGTCGTACCGGGCGAAATCCTTGGTTTGCAGGCCGGGCGCATGACCCGAGGCCACCGTTTCCACGCCCGCAAGCCGATCGCGCTGCGCTCGCCCGGCGTCTATCTAGCGGCGCTGGAGAAGGGCCATGTGCGGGCCGATTTCGAGGTGCGACGAGAGCGGATCCGCGCGGGTGCGCTCGAGGCGGCCGCAGCGGAGGGCGGCGCGGCGATCATTGATCCGGCGGTGCTCGACGAGGTGACGTCGCTGACGGAATGGCCGGTGCCGCTCCTTGGCGGCTTCGAGCCGCGCTTCCTGGAACTGCCTCCGGAAGTGCTGGTCGCGACCCTCCAGGACCACCAGCGTTATTTCCCGGTGCGGGCCGAGGACGGCCGGCTCATGCCGCGATTCATCGCCGTTGCCAACATCGAGAGCCGCGATCCCGCACAAGTTCGCGCCGGCAATGAACGCGTCGTCCGGCCGCGGCTCGCGGATGCGGCGTTCTTCTATGCGGCTGATCACAAGACGACCCTCGACTCGCGCAGGGAGGCGCTCGGGAGCGTCACCTTCCAGGCTCAGCTCGGTTCGCTCGCAGACAAGAGCGCGCGCATCACGGCGCTTGCCGCCCAGATTGCGCAGGTCGCCGGCCAGGACCCGGCGACAGCGCAGCGGGCCGCCGAACTCGCCAAATGCGACCTGCTGACCGACATGGTCGGGGAGTTCCCGGAATTGCAGGGCGTTATGGGCCGCTACTACGCCCTCAACGACGGCGAACCCGCGGAAGTCGCCGCCGCCATCGCCGAGCAGTACCTGCCTCGGTTTGCCGGCGATGCCCTGCCCGCGACCGGAGCCGGCCTCTCGCTCGCGGTCGCCGACAAGCTCGACACGCTGGTCGGCATCTTCGCGATCGGCCAGAAACCGACCGGCACAAAGGACCCGTATGGCCTTCGCCGCGCCGCGCTCGGGATCCTGCGCATCCTCATTGAAACCGGTATCGGCCTTGACCTGCGCGAGCTCATCCGGTCGGCCCTCGAATCGGTGCGCGCCGACGTCGCCCGCCTGACCCAGGGTGTCGCCCCCGCGGAAACGCTCGCCGAGGAGATCTACGATTACATGATGGAACGCCTGCGCGCCTGGTACCTCGAAGGATCGGGCGGTGTCACGACGGAAATGTTCGACGCCGTGCTCGACACCCGGCCAGCTTCGCCGCTTGATTTCGACGACCGGCTCCGCGCGCTCGCCGGCTTCCTGAAATTGCCCGAAGCGGCCGGCCTCACGGCGGCAAACAAGCGCATCGCAAACATCCTGCGAAAGGCCGGAGAGCAACCGAGCCCGCGCGTCGATCCTGGGCTCCTGACCGACACGGAAGAGCGCCAGCTCGCGTCCGAGGTCGAAGCGTTGCGCCAGGATGTCGAACGGCTCGTCACTGCACGCCGTTATGCGGATGCGCTCACACGGCTCGCGTCGCTGCGCGGTCCCGTCGACGCATTCTTCGTTCACGTGCTCGTGATGGCGGACGACGTTCGCGTGCGGGCGAACCGGCTTGCGCTGCTCGCGGCGCTTCAAAGGCTCTTTCTCCACATGGCCAACCTGTCCCGTTTGCCGGGCTGAAAAGACGTCTTTTACGGATGTCTTCAAGCATCCCGAAATGGCGCAAGTTCGCCCTCCTGCAGTGGTTCTGCTCCCTGCTCTATACGGCGGTCCTGTTCGTCGACTCCCTGGCCTTCGGATTCGTCATCGTGCTCTTCGGCTGGTTGCCGTTCCGCGCGCTTTACGGATTTGCGCGGGCCTGGGCGCACACGAATCTCTGGCTCCTGAAAGTGCTCTGCGGCCTTGACTGGGGTGTCGAGGGACGCGAGCACATTCCACGCGAGGGCGCGCACGTCACGATGTGGAAGCACACGTCGACCTGGGAAACGATGGCGCAGATGATCGTGTTCCCGCCGCAAGCCTGGGTGCTGAAGCGCGAGATCCTCTGGATCCCGCTCGTGGGCTGGGCATCCTGGCTCCTTAAGTGCATCGCCATCGACCGCGCTGCCGGACACCGCGCGGTCAACCAGGTGCTCGACCTTGGGCGTGAGCGGCTCGCCGCCGGCATCTGGGTTCTCATCTTTCCGGAAGGCACGCGCATGGCGCCGGGTGAGACGCGCAAGTACGGCATGTCCGGTGCGTTACTCGCATCGCAGGCGGGCGTGAAGCTCGTGCCCGTCGCGCACAATGCCGGCCTCTTCTGGCCGCGGCGCGGGCTCTTCAAGAAACCGGGAACGGTACGCGCCGTGATCGGGCCGCCGATCGAGGCGGCCGGGCGGGATCCGAGGCAGCTCAATACGGAGGTTCAGACCTGGATAGAAGGAACCATGCCCGGCATTGTTGCCGCTGGCAGCTCCGCCGTATCGTGATCGCCGGAAATGACTGCCTGGCACGTCCAATGAGTGCGGGATGCGGGCCATTCACGCCAGACCCATCCGTTCTCGGCCGCGGCACGCGGGCCGACGATCGCGGCTGCCAGCATGAACTCCGGCCGTGGTGTGAATACGACGGCACGCCACGGCAAGATCGTGGGCACCCGGGCACTCCAGCGGCCGTCTTCGCACGCGAATGAGCACTCGCGCAAGGCGGTCGGCAACGTCAGGCCGAGTGCTTTGGCGAAAGCTTCCTTGAGGGTCCACAGAATGTAGAACCGGGTGATTGCCCCCGGCGAGGCGAGCGACGCGATGCTTCGTGCCTCGGCGGGCGCAAAGGCGAATTCCGCGAGACGATTGACGTTCCGCGGTCGCATACTCTCGATATCGACACCCGCGACGCAACCGGCTGGCGCGATAGCGATCGCGACGCACCTCGAAATGAAGCGTTTCCTGTTCGCGCCTCAAGCGAATGCAGGCGCGGTCACCCGGCGCGAGCGGTGCGCGAAACTTGACCTGTGGTATCCCGACGATGGCGAGCGGCCGGCCCGAAAGTTCTTCCGCCGCCTCGATCACGCGTTCCAGCAGCATGACGCCGGGCAGCAGCGGCCGGCCCGGAAAATGCCGGGTGGGCGGTCGGCACGTGAATTTCGGTTTCAACCGCTCGCCAGCCCGGCGACGCGCCGGTCCGCCCGATTTCGAGCGTGGCCGCGAGAGCGGGCGCGGCGGTCGCGACTCGACGCAGAAAATCCACGATATTGCGGTACGGCCGGTCGGGAAACCTTCGCCTGCGATACGCATATTCCAAGACAAAGAAGGCTGCAACGATCACGTAATTGAGTACGTTTGCAAACAGCGACCAGGTCTCGCGTGTGACGGTCAGCGGGGCGCGAAGCCCGGCGGCTTCCAGCAGACCACCCGGCGTCACGATCGCCGCAAGGCCAAAATTCAGGAACGCGAGCCCGCCGAACAGGGCGGTCCAGACCCGTGTCAGCACACCCGCATAGCGGATCACGGCGGGCTCAGGCGTTCCGCCCGGCGGCTCCAGCAGGCGCACGAGACGCTCGATCAGCGGCTGACTCCCGCGCCGCAGCGTATGGCCGAACAGCCAGGCAAGGAACATGCAGAGGAATACCGGCGGCAGGAATATCACGAGCGCCGCCGCATTCAGCTTCCACAGCCCGATCATCAGGGCGACCGCCGCCGGTACCGCAAACAAGGCCCATCGCCTCCGGGCGGCTAGCGGGCGGATGAGGACCGCCGCGGCGAGTATGGCGACGCTCGCAATGGAAAGTCTCGGGTCGTGCAGGAGACTGGCGGCGTGCGCAAACAGCGGATACGCGATTGCAAGCCCGATGGCGAGCCATCGCCACGCCCGGGCCGCGCGTGAATCTTCGAACTTCCAGATGTTCATTGACATCCGGTCTCTGGTCAATCCATTGTGGGATCGTCAAAAAACCTTGGATGCACGCAGTCTTGGGCGTTCAGACGTCCAGATTCGTGACGTACAGCGCATTGCGCTCGATGAACTCGCGCCGCGGCTCGACCGCATCGCCCATCAGGGTGGTGAAGATGTCGTCCGCCGCAACCGCGTCTTCGATCCGCACCTGCAGGAGCCGGCGCACCTCGGGATTGATGGTCGTGTCCCAGAGCTGTCCCGGATTCATCTCGCCGAGGCCCTTGTAGCGCTGGATCGTCTGACCCTTGCGCGCCTGGTCGAGGAGCCAGCCGATCGCCTCGGGGAAGCCGGCGATGTCCTGGCGCTCGCCATCCCGTGTCACGTAGGCGCCGGCTCCGATGAAATCGGTCAGCGTCGTGCCGAGCTCCGCGATACGGCCATATTCGGCTGACTCGAAAAATTCCGGCTGCAGGTGTTTCTCGGTCGTGACCCCGTGCTCGGTGCGGGCGACATCCACCCGGTCCGGTTCGCCACCCTCATTTCGGCGCACGACCAGCTTGTAACTGTGCACGAGGCTGCCATCGGTATTGAGCCTGGCTTCGAGTTCCTTCGCCCAGCCCTCGAGCCAGGCGATATCCGAAAACTGCTGCTCGCCCACCGGCCGCATGGCGAGGAGCTGTTCCAGCAGTCGGCGGTCATAGCGACGTGACCAGCGGCCGATGATCGCCTTCACTTCCATGTACTGCCGCGCCAGCATCTCGAGCGCGGAGCCGGACAGGGGCGGGGCTTCGGGATTCACGTAGAGCGCGGCATTGTCGAGTGCGCTCGTGAGCAAGAGCTGGTCGAGCTCCGCCTCGTCCTTCACGTACATCTCCTGCTTGCCGCGCTTGATCTTGAACAGCGGCGGCTGGGCGATATACACGTGCCCGCGCTCGATCAGCGCGGGCATCTGGCGATAGAAGAACGTGAGGAGGAGCGTACGGATATGGCTGCCATCGACGTCTGCGTCGGTGTTGTGACAGCAAATGCCACCCATTCCCGCCACAAAATTTTCGTCCGAATCGACCGAAAAGTCGTAAACATAGCCATTGCTCGCCTGGACTTCTTCGATTGAGACGATGGGTAAAGCCATCAGGTCGCCGCCCAAGACCATGAGTCGCCGGGTTATTCCTGATCCCGGTTGGCCAAGTCGACTCGCCAGCGCGGGACCATTTTTGTGTTCTTCCCAAACACCGGCCAGCTTATGCAAATCCTCGGCAGCACAAACCGATACGATCCAGTGGCGGTTCTTCGTAACACATGGCGCGCCGCGAATCTCCTGCAGGACGTCATCGGGTTCCAGTTCACTGAGCGAACCGATGACGCCCAGGGACGAGAGCAGGTACATGAGGCCGCTGGCCAGGTCGTACGACGATGTCGAGAACGCGATCCGCGTGCCTGAAACCGTGCCATTACCGAGCAGGTAGCCGCGAAGAAACGCCAGCCGCAGTGTTTCCGGGACATTGAAGACAAGGTCCGGAATCCGCCTGCTTGCCGATTCCGCGCCGCGAAATCCAAACACCCGTTGCCAGGCCAGCGAGGCGACTCGATTGACGAGCTTTAGATCGGCTGCGCCGCTTCGATTCGAATAGATCGTGGAACTTCGGCCAAAGACCCGCGCTATCCGCTCCTGCATTTCTGGCACCAGCGACGCATTCCCAGCCCCTATCGCAAATCGAACGCCGCCACGATCGGAGGCAGAGCCTTCGGCCAGGTAGAAACCAAGCAAGCACAGCAGGTCTTCGTTCACGCCGATGTAGCGCGAAATCCCATGACTGCGGCGGTGCTCCGGAGTCAGTTCGAGATCGTCGCGGTCGCCGAACCACTCCAGGTCATCCTGTGTGAGTTCCGACAGGCGCACTCGGTCGCGAACTTCATTGCGACCAGACGCCCGGTATTGCGTTTCCCAGATGCGTTCCAGGCGACTGGGCCCGACCGCAACCTGTGCCAACACGGCGGGCACGTCCGCACCGACCGCATTCAGGTATGCCTCAAAATGGTCCGTGCTGGGTCGCCGCGTGCCCCGCTCCCAAGCGTAGAACGTCTCGGGCTGGGAGATTCCGACGGCACCGCAAAGCGCCCGATTGGAAATTCCGCTGGCGCGACGCCGCGCGCCCAATACCGCGCGCACTTGTGCGGGAATTTCGACACGCGGCGATGTCAGGCCGCGATTACCGGCGTGCCTGCGCATGACACGCTGCCTGCACCAGGCCTCCACCGCTGTCCCGCGTACCCAGACCTGTCCCGCCGCAAGCTCGTCCGCATGCAGTTCGCACAGCAAGTCGATTCGGGCTGGCGCGTTTTCGGGCAGGCGCAGTTTCCGTGGTGCGACCAGACTGTCGCCCTTGCGTAATTCATCCCCTTTCTTGAGGCGAATCGCACCGTTTTCGTGCACGAATACGCTGTGACTCGACGTCACGCGGACGGAGCGGCCATAGGCCGACCGCACTTCGTATAGCTTTTCGTCCAACGGATGGCGGATGACCGCTTTGATTGGGACGGAAGCGGACATCGCGCCTTTCGAGGCCGAAGCAAAGTACTTCGCCGATGTCCCGGCCACGCAACTTCTCGACCTGGCTGTCCGATTCGACCCCGCCATTTTCGCGATGTGCTTCGAGCGTCGCGTCGATGAATTCTCCAATCCGCACCATGCGCGCCATACCGGCACTTTCTCGCACGAATACATGGTCATCGCCGTCCACGCTCATGATAATCACGCGGTGATACCGCAGGTTCGCGACGTCAAAATCATCGCGCCCGATGCCGGTGCCGAGCGCGCTGATCAGCGTCACGACTTCCTGGGACGACAGCATCTTGTCGAAGCGCGCCTTTTCGACGTTCAGGATCTTGCCCTTGAGCGGCAGGACGGCCTGGGTGCGCCGGTCCCGGCCCTGCTTGGCGGAACCGCCCGCGGATTCGCCCTCGACGAGAAAGATCTCGGACTTCGCCGGATCCTTTTCCTGGCAGTCCGCCAGCTTGCCGGGGAGCCCGGATGAATCGAGCGCGCCTTTGCGGCGCGTCATCTCGCGGGCCTTTCGCGCCGCCTCGCGCGCGCGGGCCGCATCGATGATCTTCAGGCAGATCGCCTTGGCGTCGGTCGGGCGCTCGAGCAGGAATTCCCCGAGCTTCTGGGCAACGACGGATTCCACCGCGCCCTTGACCTCGGACGAGACCAGCTTGTCCTTGGTCTGCGAGGAAAACTTCGGGTCCGGCATCTTGATCGAGAGGATGGCCGTCATGCCCTCGCGCGCGTCGTCACCCGTGAGCGAGACGTTCTCGCGCTTGGCGAGACCCTCTTTCTCGATGAATTCGTTGATTTTCCGGGTCAGCGCCGCGCGGAAACCCGCGAGGTGCGTCCCGCCGTCTTTCTGCGGGATGTTGTTGGTGTAGCAGTACATCGATTCCTGGTAGGAATCGTTCCACTGCGCCGCGACTTCGACCGCAATCAGCCCTTCCTGGTGCTGGAAATAGAAGATATTCGGGTGAATCGCCGTGCGGCTGCGGTTCAGGTAGTGAACGAAAGCGGATACGCCGCCCTGGTGTTCGAACACATCGCTCTTGTCTTCGCGCTCGTCGATCAACTCGATGCGCACGCCCGAGTTCAAGAAGGACAGCTCCCGCAGGCGCTTGGCCAACCAATCGTAGGAAAAGGTCGTATTGGTGAAGATCGTGTTGCTGGGCTTGAAGCGGATAGTCGTGCCCCGCTCCGCCGTCGTGCCGACGACCGTGAGCGGCCCGAGCGGCTCGCCCATCTTGTACTGCTGTCGATGCAGCTTGCCGTCGCGCGCGATGGTGAGGGTCAATGCGCCCGACAGGGCATTGACGACAGACACGCCCACGCCGTGCAGACCGCCGGCGACCTTGTAGGAGTTGTCGTCGAATTTCCCGCCGGCATGCAGCACGGTCATGATGACCTCGGCCGCCGAACGGTTTTCTTCCGCGTGGATGTCGGTCGGGATGCCACGGCCGTTGTCGGTCACCGTGACCGATTCGTCCGCATGGATGGTCACGACGATCCGGTCGCAGTAGCCACCCAACGCTTCGTCGATCGAGTTGTCGACAACCTCAAAAACCATGTGGTGCAGGCCAGTGCCGTCATCGGTATCGCCGATGTACATGCCGGGCCGCTTACGCACCGCCTCCAGGCCCTTCAACACCTTGATTTTGGTGGAGTCGTAGGGGTCGTTCCGGGGGGTCTCAGGACCGTCTTGCATAAGCCGGAAATTCTACCAGAAAAATCCGGCTTTTTTCTTGTTTTTCAGTTGCTTGCCGTTAGTTGGGGGCCACTTGAAAAAGCTTTGTTTTCCGGCCGAAATGCGCCGAGGCTCCATCGGGGCTTTCCATTTCGATACTCCCCAGCCTCAAGGATCTCTTTGCGGAGAGTGCGCTCACTCATGGCCATGACCTCCTTTAGTGGCACGCATTGATGGTCGACCGACGTTATTGTGTCGATCATGCGCTAACATCTCCTATCGTGTCGCCATCGTCTTCGATCATGTCTATAACATGCAACACCATCAGGCGGTGACAATCCTTCCGTGTTCCACGTGGAACAGCCGCGCCCGAGACATCAGCCCAGCGATCTCGGGTCGAAGCGCGGTCACCCAGAGCTGGGCGGGCATGCGCTGAACAACCCCCATAAGCCGGGTCAGGTTTTCGCCATCCAGTTCGGCGGCGGGGTCATCGATCAGAAGAACCGAGCGGCCAGGCCTGTCCTGCTCCTGGATCTCGATCTGGGCAAGCATCAATGCAGCCGCCACAAGCTTCTGCTGCCCCCGTGAAACGCGGTCCTTCGCCATGCGCCCCCCAACCTGGACCATGACGTCACCCCGATGTGGACCAGCTTGTGTGGCTTTGTAGCGCCGATCGCGCGATCGATCGCCGCTGAGCGTTTCCAGTAGCGAGCGATCCGTATTCCAGCCGGGCTGGTGATGGAGAGCGATCGCCTGGTCGAGCAAGGCGCCACCAATGATCTCGAGTGGCTGTGCGAGTCGGGCCAAATACGCGTTTCTTTGTGCGACAAGTGATTCCCCGCTGGCTGCCAGTTCCCGTTCCCAGGCGCTCAAGTCATCATCGCCAGCCTCCTGTTTCAGCGCCGCATTGCGCTGCCGAAGCGCCTGGTGGTATCGGCGCCAGTTCGGCAGAAAAGTCGTGTTCCACGTGGAACACGCCCCAGTCCAGAAACCGCCGCCGCCGGCCGGGTCCTTCTTCCAACAACTTGTGAACCTCGGGGTCGATGACTTGCGCTGGGAATTGCTCCGCCATGTCCGCGATACCCGCAGCGACTGCGCCCCCGATATGCCATTCCGTCTCCGTGCGAGTTGCGCGCACGCCAAGCGGCACGCCGCCCGCCGAGCTCAAAGCCTGGCCCGCCAGAAGAAAAGAGTCCTCGCCTTGGGAGATCAACAGATCGCGCCGCCGACAGCGGAAAGAGCGTCCGCGGCTCAGGAAGAACGCGGCCTCAAGCAGGCTGGTCTTGCCCGAGGCATTCGGGCCGACAAAAAGATTGGCGCTGGGGTCAAGTTCCAGCTCGACCGAAGCAAGACATCGGAACCGCTCGGCGCGGAATCTGCCGAGTGGCATTCGCGTCTTACAGGCGCATTGGCATCACGACGTAGCGCGCGCTCGTCGCGCCTGGTGCGCGCACCAGGCAGCTCGAATTGCCGTCCGTCACGCCAATTTCGACCTCATTGCCATCGACCGCCGCCAACGCGTCCAGCAGATAACCGACATTGAAACCCACCTCGAGCTCATCGCCCTTGTAGGTTACTTCCACCTGCTCTTCGGCTTCTTCCTGCTCGGGATTGTGCGCCTGAAGCGTCAGTGAATTTTTTTTCAGCGCCAGTCGAATCCCGCGGTATTTCTCGTTGGCCAGAATCGCGGTTCGCTGCAAGGCAGAGCGGAGCGTTTCACGATCGGCAACCACCGCCTTCGGCGGCGCGGCAGGAATCACCCGGCTATATTCCGGAAATCTTCCGTCAATAAGCTTCGATGTGAAGCGAACGTCGCCGATCTCGGCACGAATGTGATTACTTCCGATAGTGATCTGTACGTCGCCCTCTGTGCCCAACAGGCGCTGCAATTCCAGGACGCCCTTGCGCGGAATAATGACCTGCTGGCCCGTCATTTTCGTGGGCAGATCCATCTCGCACAATGCCAGACGATGGCCGTCAGTCGCGACCGTTCGAAGCATTTTCCCGTCCGTTTCGAGCAACATGCCATTCAAGTAATAGCGCACATCCTGTTGCGCCATGGAAAAGTGCGTTTTCTCCAAAAGTCGGCGCAAATCCGATTGCGCCACATGGAGGCTTTGCTGCTGTGCGAGTTCATCAATCGCAGGAAAATCAGCGGCTGGGAGGGTGGCAAGAACGAAGCGGCTTCTGCCGGCTTTTACGGTCAACTTGTCACCATCCAAGGTCATGGCCAGGGTCACGCCCTGCGGAAGGGAGCGGCAAATATCGAGAATCTTGCGGCCCGGCACCGTGACGCGACCATCAGCGCCCGACGTGATTTCAGCGCTGGCAACGAGCTCTACCTCCAGATCGGTCGCCGTAATGGACAGCTTTCCTTGCTCCGCTGACAGCAGGAGGTTCGCGAGGATTGGCATCGTCTGCCGGCGTTCAACGACACCGATGACCGACTGGAGGGCCGTAAGCAGGCTTTCGCGTTCGGCACTGAATTTCATCTGTGCACCTGAAGTAACTGGCTGTTGTTCGGATCTTGCAGGAATCATCTTTTCTTATGACTGTAGTAGCTGCAGGGCAGCGCATTCTCCGTGGAAAAGCACGGAAAAGCGACAGCGAAGAACGGCTTGCGCGAAGCACAACCCGGTGAGTTGACCGCCGCGTTCCTATGCTACCCCTGTGGGCGTGCTGTGGAGCGAAAAACACCCCCCAACAACACACACATTATCCACAATCAGCCGGTCAGGATTCGCAAGAGGTTGAGATAATCCTCGCCGGCACGGCGTTCAATCTTGCGCAAGTCTTTGATGCGGTCACAGGCGTGCATGACGGTGGTGTGATCGCGGCCGCCGAAGGCGTCGCCGATTTCCGGCAGGCTGTGATTGGTGAGTTCGCGCGCGAGCGCCATGGCCACTTGGCGCGGCCGGGCGATCGAGCGGCTGCGGCGCTTTGACAGCAGGTCGGCCATACGAATCTTGTAATACTCAGCTACGGTTTTCTGGATGTTGTCGATCGTGACGAGGCGTTCCTGGGCTGCCAACAGGTCCTTGAGTGCCTCGCGCGCGAGTTCCGGCGTGACCGGACGGCCGGTGAAGCGCGAAGTCGCGAGCACGCGGCGCAGGGCGCCCTCAAGCTCGCGAACATTGGAACGGATTCGTTTTGCGATGAAAAAGGCCACTTCCTCGGGTAAATCGCCACCCGCGGCTTGGGCTTTGGCCATCAGGATGGCGACGCAGGTTTCAAGCTCCGGCGGCTCGATCGCGACCGTCAGGCCCCAACCGAAACGGGACTTCAGCCGTTCCTCGAGGCCCGCAACCTCCTTCGGATAACGGTCACAGGACAGGATGATTTGCTGCTGTCCCTCAAGCAGGGTGTTGAAAGTGTGAAAAAATTCTTCCTGGGAGCGGTCCTTGCCGGCGAAGAACTGGATGTCGTCGATGAGCAGTGCGTCGAGCGTCCGGTACGTCTGCTTGAATTCGGCGATCGCATTGTGTTGCAGCGCCCGCACCATCTCGCTCACGAAACGCTCGCTGTGCACGTAGGCGATGCGCGCCGAGGGATTGCGCTCCCGCATCAGGTTGCCGACCGCGTGCATGAGGTGGGTCTTGCCAAGACCGACCCCGCCGTAGATGAACAGCGGGTTGTAGGCGCGGCCCGGGTTTTCGCCGACTTGTACCGCCGCGGCACGGGCAAGCTGATTGCTCTTGCCCTCGACGAAAGTCGTGAAGATGAACTCGGGGTTGAAACGACCGCCGATCTGTCGCGGTTCGCGCGGCTTTTCCGCGGAAACGCCGGCGGGGGTTGCGTCAGGCGCCGGCGGCCCGTCGAGGCGCGACCCGACGCCGATTCGAACCCGCGGGCTGCCGCCGTTGCCCGCAACGGCGACGAGCTCCTCGATACGGCCGAAGAGATTTTTCTCGATCCAGGAAACGACAAAGCGGTTGGGCGCGAGGAGCTGCAGTTCGCCGTCGCGTTCGACCGCCTGCAGGGGACGGACCCAGGTGTTGAATTGCTGCTCGGGTACTTCGCTTTCGAGATGCAGCAGACAGCGATGCCAAAGCGAGTCCCGCACGAGCACTCTCGCGAAAATCAAAACCCCGGAATGGGCAATGAGTCTAAGGCGCGTTCGGCGACCGCGCCAGAGTTATCCACAAGCTCGCGCGGTTGACAGGACCGGGCCGGCTCCGTAACCTTGCCGCCCTTCACAACGTCTATTGCCCCTTTAATTTCAAAGGTTTGGGATCATGGCCACGAAGCGCACTTACCAGCCGAGCAAGATCAAGCGTAGGCGCACGCATGGTTTTCGCGCACGCATGGCCACGAAGAAAGGCCGCCAGATCCTGAAGCGCCGCCGCGCGAAGGGCAGGAAGCGCCTCGCCGTCACTGAACGTCGCTGACGAGTGATCTACGTCCCGGCGTCACGGACTGCGGGCTGGCCAGAAACTCCACACCGCCGCCGATTTCGAGCGCGCGCGAAAGGGGCGCGAACGTCATGCGGATGCCTTGTTCGTCGTTCAATGTGCGGGGCATGAAGCTCATGAGGCGCGTCTCGGCATGGCGGTTGGCGCGCGCGTGGCGGGCAATGCGGTCAACCGCAACCGCCTGCGGCGCCTGATTCGCGAATCCTTCCGCATGCACCGACACGAAATACGCGCGGTGGATGTACTCGTGACCGCGCGTGCGGCGGCCGGGAAGGCTGGAAACGGCGAAGTGTTCGACAGCCTGGCGCGGCTTTGGCGGGCGATCGGGGCGACGAAATGATGTCCTGGCTCGCACGGCTGCCGATCCTGCTTTACCGGTGGTTCCTGAGCCCTTTTCTCGGCCGTCACTGCCGCTTCCACCCGACTTGCTCGGCCTATGCGCTCGAGGCGGTCGACAAACACGGGTCTCGCCGGGGCTATGCGCTGGCTTTTAAGCGGGTCTGCCGCTGCCATCCCTGGGGTGGGGCGGGCTATGACCCGGTGCCGGAGGCGCGCCGGGGATGAACCAGCCTCGCATCATGCTTTGGGCCGGGCTGCTGCTCCTTGCCTGGCTGAACTTCAATGCCTGGATGAAGGACTACGGGGCGGTCACGCGGGAAACACCAGCCGCGGCATCGGAGCCGGCGGCGCAGATCGCAAACCCCGCGGACGGCCTGTCTGCCGAACTGCCGTTGGTATCGGGCGAAGCCCCGCCCGCGGCGGCGCCGGCCGCTTCCGCCGCCGCGCCCGGACCGATGTCCGAAGCAGTCAATCAGTCCGGTACGCTGCATGTCGTCACGGATGTTCTCGACATCGACCTCAGCCTCGCCGGCGGCGAGCTGATCCGTGCGGACCTGATCCGCTATCCGCTGCACAAGGATGACCCCTCCATACCGGTCCGGCTTTTCAACACCGACTCGCCGAACACGCTGTTCCTGTTCCAGTCGGGCCTGACGAGCGGGGAGGCGGGCCGCGACGAACCGAATCACAAGGCCCCGTTCAAGAGTGCCACGTCGGAATACCGGCTGGTCCCGGGTGCCGACACGCTCGAAGTGCCGTTGACCTGGTCGGATGGCGCTGGGCTTTCGGTGACGAAGATCTTCGTGTTCCACCGCGGTTCCTACCGCGTGGAATTGCGCTATCACGTCGAGAATACTGGCGCGGCGCCGGCCAAGCTCGCGTCATACACGCAGCTGCTGCGGCACTCGCTCGGCAACAAGCGTTCGATGTGGGACCCGGAGACCTACGCGTTCCGTGGCCCGGCGTATTACGACGGCGAGAAGTACCAGAAACTCAACATCGGCGATTCGGACGACCAGGCGCTGTCGAAGAGCGTAACGAACGGCTGGATCGCCGCGATGCAGCACCACTTCGTCGCGGCGGTCGTCCCGGCCGCAGGCCAGCCCTACCAGGTCGAGCTTCGCGTCAAGGACATGGACTTCCTGCTGCGCGCCGTCGGTCCCGCGCACGCCATTCCGGCGGGCGGCACGCTCGACCTGTCGGAAACGCTCTTTGTCGGGCCGAAGCTTCAGGACCAGCTGAAGTCAACGGGCCCCCAGCTCGAGCGGACGGCGGATTACGGGAAGCTCACGATCCTCGCCCAGCCGCTGTTCTGGATCCTGTCGAAGATCTACGAATTCGTCGGCAACTGGGGCGTCACGATCATCCTGACGACGCTGCTCATCAAGCTCGTGTTCTACAAGCTTGCGGAGACCAGCGGCCGCTCGATGGCGAAGATGAAAACGGTCGCGCCGAGGCTCAAGGCGGCGCAGGAGCGCTACAAGGACAATCGCGAAGAGCAGGCGCGCGCGATGATGGAGCTGTACAAGCGCGAGAAGATCAACCCGGTCGCGGGCTGCCTGCCGGTGCTCGTGCAGATCCCGTTCTTCCTGGCGTTCTACTGGGTACTGCTGGAGAGCGTCGAGATGCGCCAGGCGCCGTTCTTTGGCTGGATCCAGGACCTGTCTTCGCGCGATCCCTATTTCATCCTGCCGATCCTGATGGGCGGGGCCATGTTCCTTCAATACCGGCTGAACCCGACGCCCCCGGATCCGGTCCAAGCGAAGGTCTTTGCATTCATGCCGGTGGTGATGACATTCATGTTCATGTGGTTCCCCGCGGGCCTGGTGCTCTACTGGCTGACGAACACGTTGCTGTCGATCGCCCAGCAGTGGAGGATCAATCGCGTGGTCGAGGCCGAGGCGAAGAAACAGCGGACGGGCTGATCGCCCCGCGCCATGGAAACGATCCGCGCCGAGGCGCTGACGCGCCACTATTCGATGGGCCAGGCGATTATCCACGCCCTTCGCGGCGTGGACCTCGTCGTCGGCCGGGGCGAATACGTCGCAATCATGGGCCCGTCCGGCTGCGGCAAGTCCACCCTGATGAACCTGCTCGGTTGCCTCGATACGCCGGATTCCGGCCGGTACTGGCTCGGCGGCCGGCTGGTATCCGAGTTCTCCGACGAGGCGCTCGCCCACGTGCGCAACCGCGAGATCGGATTCGTCTTCCAGACCTTTGCCTTGCTGCCGCGGCAAACTGCGCTCGTAAACGTCGAGATGCCGCTGGTGTACGCCGGTGAGCGGGCCCCGGAGCGCAGGCGCCGCGCGCGCGAGGCGCTGGAGCGGGTGGGACTTTCGGATCGCGCGGGCCACCGGCCGGCCGAGCTGTCCGGCGGACAGCGCCAGCGTGTTGCGATTGCCCGCGCGCTGGTCATGAATCCCGCGCTCCTGCTCGCGGACGAGCCGACCGGCAACCTCGACAGCGCGACGGGCACGGAAATCCTCGCGCTTTTCGACACGCTGCACCGCTCGGGCAATACGATCGTGCTGGTGACCCACGAACGAATGGTTGCGGATCGCGCCGGCCGAACGATCCAGTTGCGGGACGGTCTGGTCGTCAGTGATACGCGGGATTCCGGGGGAACCGATGCGGCGGCTTAGGATCGCCCTGACGAGGAGCGCCCCCGCAGCCATCGCGACTCTTCTGCTTGCCTGCGGCGGAAGCGGCGTGGCCGCGCCGCACTTCGACGTTGCGACAGTGACCCGGGGAGACCTGTCCGTGACGGTCGAGGCGTCGGGCACGATCGAACCGGTCTCGACGGTGGAGGTCAAGTCCAAGGCTTCCGGCGAGATCCTCGAGCTCGGCGCCGACACCGGCGATCGCGTCGAGGCCGGACAGCTGCTGGTTCGCATCGATCCGCGCACGCCGCAAAACCGCGTCGACCAGGCGCAGGCAGAAGTGAATGCCGCGGCCCAGCGCCAGGCGACGGCCGCGACCCAGCTGGCGAGGGGCGAGAAGCTCCGCACAAACGCCTGGATCACCCAGTCGGAGCTCGAAGCGCTGGAACTCGAGGTCGCGAACACGCGGGCCCAATTGGTCGCCGCCCGCGTCGAGCTCGAGAACGCGCGCATTGCGCTTGAGGATACCGAGGTCCGGGCCCGCTCGCCGGGCACGATCCTGACCCGGCTGGTCGAGCGGGGGCAGGTGATCTCCTCACCGACCCAGGATGTCGGCGGCGGCACGCTGCTCCTCACCCTGGCGGACCTCACGCAGGTGCGCGCGCGTGTTCGCGTGGACGAGACCGACATCGGCAAGCTCTCTGCGGGCGTGCCGACGCGCATCCACGTCGCCGCATTCCCCGGGCGTGAATTCCGCGGCGCAGTCGAGAAGATCGAGCCCCAGGCCGTCGTCGACCAGAACGTCACGCTGTTCACCGTGCTGATCGACATCGGGAACGAGGAGGGACTCTTGCGCCCCGGTATGAACGTGGACGCGGTGTTCGATGTCGCCGACCGTAAGGCGGTACTGCTGCTGCCGATGATGGCGCTGAGGGCGGCGCGCGACATCGATGCGACGGCCGGGATACTCGGCCTCGATCCCGTGCAGTTGCGCGCTGAAGTGTCTGCGCCGGGGGCCGCGGGCGAACGCGGGCGCGCACGGGGCACGACGGACCCGAAAGGTGCGCTGGAAGTCGGCCGCGGGCTGTGGGTGGTTCAGCTGGAGGACGGCCGCGAGATGCCGAGGCGTGTGGAAACGGGCGTCACCGATCTCGATCGAGTCGAGATCACGGGCGGCCTTGCCGAAGGCGACCAGGTCCTGCTGCTGCCGACGGCGAGCCTGGTCGAAATACAGCAGCAGATCCAGCAATTCACGAGCCGCCGCGGCGGCATTCCCGGACTCACGCCGAAACCCGCGCCCACGGGCACAACTCAGGGCGCGCCCGCGCGGGGTCGGTAATGCCATTTCTCGAGACGTTGCGTCTCGCACTCGACTCCATGCGCGGCAACGCTTTCCGTTCCGCGCTCACGATGCTCGGCGTCGTGATCGGAGTCGCCGCGGTGATCGCGATGCTGGCGCTCGGCCGGGGAGCGAAGGCGGCGGTCGACGAACAGCTCGCGACGCTCGGCGCCGACGTCCTGACGGTGACGACCGGCATGCGCTGGCTGCAGGGTGTCGCGCGCGACCAGCAGACGCTCACGATCGACGACGCGGCGGCGCTTGCGCGCGATGCGCGACACGTCGTGGCGGTCGTGCCAGAGCAGAGCGGCCGACAGCAGGTACGGCTCGGCGCACGGAACCTCAACCTGCAGGTCATCGGCACAGTGCCGGAACACGCGCGCGTGAACGGCTACCAGGTCGAATATGGCCGGATGTTCAGCGCCTCGGACGAGGCGTCGCGCCGCCGCGTCGCGGTACTGGGCGGCGAGCTGCCCGAGCTCCTGCAGGTGCCGGCCGCGAGCCTGGTCGGCGCCACGGTGATCGTGAAGAACATGCCGTTCGAAGTCGTGGGCATCTATCGTCGCAAGGGGGCATTCGGCTACGGCAACCCGGACGACGACGTCTACATCCCGCTCGGCACGTCGCGCTATCGTGTCACGGGCGAGGACCAGGTGCAGACGATCTCGGCGCAGGTGGCCCCGGGGGCGGATCTCGGCTCGGCGATGGTCGAGATCGAGCGCGTCCTGCGTCGTGAGCATGGCCTGCTGCCCGGACGCGACAACGATTTCGCCCTGCTGGACCGGCGGCAATTCCTGGCGACCCAGCAGGAGACCACGCAGATACTCGGGTTTCTGCTGGCCGGTATTGCGGGCGTCAGCCTCGTGGTCGGCGGCATCGGGATCATGAACATCATGCTGGTCACGGTCACGGAGCGAACGCGCGAGATCGGCATCCGCAAGGCGATCGGTGCGACGCGCGGCAATATCCTGCGGCAGTTCCTGGTGGAGTCGGTGATCCTCTGCCTGCTGGGCGGCGCGGCGGGAGTCCTTCTCGGCATTGCAGTGGCCACGGCGCTCTCGCGCTTCGCGGGCTGGCAGACGGCGGTGACGGCGGATTCGCTCGCGCTCGCCTTCGGATTCAGCGTCGGCGTCGGTTTGCTGTTCGGGCTTTGGCCGGCGCGCCGCGCGTCGATGCTCGATCCCATCGAAGCGCTGCGCCACGAGTGAATCCGCTTCGCGCGCCGGCCGCCGGCACGCCTGTGGTTTAATGCCCTCATGGCGGATACCGGCTCGGATGCCCGGCCGCCGTTGTTGCGAGCCAACGCCGCGCTGTACCTCGATTTCGACGGGACGCTCGCGGCCCACGCTCTGCATCCGGACGGCGTGACGGTCAATGATTCCCTGCCCGCGCTGCTCGCGGGCCTGAGAGAGCGCCTGTCCGGCGCGGTCGCGCTCGTAACCGGGCGCCCGCTCGCCACGCTCGATGCGATCGTGGGCCCGCCGCGCTACGCCGCGGCCGGACTTCACGGGCACGAATGGCGCCTCGAGTCCGGCGAGACAACGTCGTCCGGGAAACCCGCCGGAGCGGGCGATATTGCGCGCGCGCTGCAGGAGCGCTTCGGCGCGGACCCGCGCATCCTCATCGAGGACAAGGGCGCCGCCGTCGCGCTGCATTACCGACGGGCGCCGGAACGGGCGGCGGAGTGCATCGCCGCCCTGGAGGAGATCGCGTCGTCCCCGGACTTCGACATCCTGCGCGGCCATGCCGTGGTCGAGGCCCGCCCACGAGGAGCCGACAAGGGCGCCGCACTTCGCGCCCTGGCGTCGCACGTGCCATTTGCGGGGCGCATACCGGTCTTTGTCGGCGACGACGTGACGGATGAGGACGGCTTTCGCGCGGCACTGGAGTTCGGGGGGTATGGTGTGAAGGTCGGGGCGGGGCCGACGGCGGCGCGCTACCGCGTCGCGGCGGTCGACGCCGTGCACGACTGGCTCGCCGCTAGCCTCGCGGCGCTGGAAAAGGAAACGGCGACATGAGCGGGCCCGCCTCGCTGGACCTCGGCGTCATCGGCAACTGCATCATTTCGGCGCTCGTCGACCGCGAGGCGCGCATCGTGTGGGGCTGCCTGCCACGACTCGACGGCGACCCGGTCTTTCATGCGCTGATCGACGGACAGAGTGTCGCCGACGCGCGGGGATTCTGGTCCATTGAGCTCGCCGGCTTCGAGCGCAGCGAGCAGGAATATCTCGGCAACACGGCGGTGCTTGCCACGCGGCTGTTCAGCTCGAACGGCTCGGCGGTCGAAGTGGTCGACTTCTGCCCACGCTTCGAACGGCATGGGCGAATGTTCCGACCGCAGACACTCGTGCGCAGCGTGCGCGCGCTCGCCGGCACGCCGCGAATCTGCGTCAGGCTCCGTCCATCCTTCGGCTACGGCGCCCAGCGTCCGGAGGTCACGCACGGCAGCAACCATATCCGGTATGTGAGCCCGGACCGGGTCCTCCGCCTGACGACCGACGCGCCGGTGAGCTATGTGCTCGCGGAAACGCAGTTCCTGCTCGATACGCCAGTCAATTTCATGCTTGGCGCCGACGAAACGCTCAGCGAAAGCGTCAGGTCGATGGCGCGCACATTCCGGGAGGAGACCGAATCGTACTGGCGCCAGTGGACCCGCCGGCTCGCGATTCCTCCCGAATGGCAGGAAGCGGTGATGCGGGCGGCCATCACGCTGAAGCTGTGCACCTTCGAAGAGACCGGCGCCATCGTGGCGGCGATGACGACGAGCATTCCGGAAGCCGCGGACAGCGGGCGCAACTGGGACTACCGCTACTGCTGGCTGCGCGACGCCTTCTTCGTCGTGCGCGCGCTGAATTCCCTCGCCGAAGTCGACACCATGGAGCACTACCTGCGCTACCTGACGAATATTGTCGGCCAGGCGCCCGACGGCCACCTGCAGCCGGTCTACGGCATCGCGCTCGAGCGCCGGCTGGCGGAAACCGAGATTACGACGCTCGCCGGTTACCGCGGCATGAAGCCGGTGCGAATCGGCAACCAGGCCTTCGAGCACCTGCAGCATGACGTTTACGGCAACGTCGTGCTTGCGACGGCGCAGTCCTTTTTCGACCGTCGCCTGCTGAAGCCGGCCACGGCGCAGGACTTCGTGCGCCTCGAGCGCGTGGGAGAGCAGGCGTTCAAGGTGTACGCGACGCCGGACGCGAGCATGTGGGAACTCAGGACGCGCGAACGCGTGCACACGTCGTCGGCGCTCATGTGCTGGGCGGCCTGCGACCGGCTCGCGCGTATCGCCGCGCAGCGCGAGCTGCCGGAACGCGCAAGCCTGTGGCAGGACCGCGCGTCAGAGATCCGCCGGGTGATCGAGGAGCGCGCATTCGATCGGGCGCGCGGCAGTTTCATGGATAGTTTCGGCGGGACGGACGTGGAGGCGGGCCTCCTGCTGATGGCGGAAGTGGGTTTCCTGCCGGCCGATGACCCGCGCTTCGCGGGCACGGTCGTGCAGATCGAGAAGCGGCTGCGCCGCGGGCGCCATCTTTTCCGTTACGCCGCGGCCGACGATTTCGGGCTGCCGACGACCGCTTTCAACATCTGCACGTTCTGGTACATCGACGCACTCGCGCGGCTCGGGCGCGTCGACGAGGCCCGGGACCTCTTTGCCTACATGCTTGCCAGCCGCAACCACGTCGGGCTGCTCTCGGAGGACATCCGGCCGGAAGACGGGGAGCACTGGGGCAATTACCCACAGACGTATTCGCTCGTCGGCATCATCAATGCCGCGACGCGGCTCTCGCGCGGCTGGGAGGATCTGGTGTGAGGCGCCAGCGCCGCCTGGTCGCGGTTTCGAATCGCGTCGGTCCCGTCAAGGGTGCAGCCGCAGCGGGCGGCCTCGCCGTCGGCCTGGTGGAAGCACTGCGCGAGCGCGGGGGGCTCTGGTTCGGCTGGAGCGGCCGCACGGTGGCGCCCGGGAAGGCACGCCTGCGCAGGGAAAAAATCGAAGGCATGACCCTCGCGACCACGGACCTGACGCAGGGCGAACTCGACGGCTACTACAACGGGTTCTGCAACAATTGCCTGTGGCCGCTCCTGCATTTCCGCATCGACCTGACCAAATTCGAGCGCGGCCAGCTCGCCATCTACCGTCGCGTCAACTGGCGTTTCGCGCAGGCGCTGGCAAAACTCCTTCGACCCAGTGACCTGGTCTGGGCGCATGATTTTCACCTGTTTCCGCTGGCCGAGGAACTGCGCCGCCGCGGCGTCCGGCACCGGATCGGGTTCTTCCTGCACACGTCGTTCCCGCCGACCGAGATTTTGAGCACCCTGCCGGCCCACGAAGAGCTCATGCGGCTGCTGTTTGCCTATGACCTGCTCGGCTTCCAGACCATCGAAGACCTGAAGCGCTTCCAGGACCATGTGCGCCGGGCGTACGGCGGAAAGGCTCGCGGCAACGCCGTTTCCGCTTTCGGGCGCAGGCTGCAGGTGGGGGCTTTCCCGATCGGAATCGACGTCGAGCCGTTTCACCAATACGCGTTCACGTCGCCCGGCAAGCGCGACTTCATCCGGATGCGCCAAAGGCTGCATGGCCTCGACCAGTTCATCGGCGTGGACCGGCTCGACTACAGCAAGGGGTTGTTGCGGCGCATGGATGCATTTGGGCGCTATCTCGAGAAGCACCCCGGCGTGCACGGCAAGGTGATCCTGCTGCAGGTCGCGCCGGTCAGCCGCGGCCAGCTTGCCTCCTACCGCGATTTCAGGCTGGAACTCGACCAGGAAGCAGCGCGCGTCAACGGCCGCTTTTCGCAGTTCGACTGGACGCCGGTTCACTATCTCAATCGCGCGTTGCCAAGACGGACACTCGCCGGTCTCTACCGGGCGAGCCGGATCGGCGTCGTCACGCCGATGCGGGACGGCATGAATCTGGTGGCCAAGGAATATGTGGCGGCCCAGGACCCTGCCGATCCCGGCGTGCTCATCCTGTCGCGCTTTGCGGGCGCAGCCCTGCAGATGGATGCGGCACTTCACGTCAATCCCTACGATGGGGAGGAAATATCCGATGCCATGCACGTAGCCCGCGAGATGAGCCTGCAGGAGCGGAGACGCCGCCATGAATCGCTGATGAAGGGCCTGCGTGCCTATGACGTCGTGCGCTGGCGTTCGGAATTCGTCGCGACGCTCGCGGATGCGCCGGCCTGGCGCCCGCCGAGGCAAGCGACATGATCCTGGTGGGCGACATCGGCGGCACGCGCACACGGCTCGCGATGGCGGAGAAGGGCCCGGATGGCTGGCGCCTGATGGACCTCGAGGAGCGGCCGACCGGCACCGACATGCTCAAGGTGATCGCGCGCTACCTCGCGGACAAGGGCGCGAAGACGATTGAAGCGGCCGCTTTCTGCGGCGCAGGGCCGGTTTCCCTGGACGGCAGCATCCGGTTGACAAACACCAACGTGCTGCTGGTGCCCGCGGCGCTCGCGCGAGCGGCGCGCCTGCCGCGGGCGATCCTGATCAACGATTTCACGGCGATCGCGGAAGCGATTCCCCACGTGCCGGCATCGTCACTGGTGCAGTGTGGCGGTGGCTCGCCGGTTTCGGCCGCACCGGTGATCGTGATGGGGCCCGGCACCGGGCTCGGCGTCGCGATCGCGACCCCTTCCGCGGGCGGCTGGATCACGATTACCGGCGATGGCGGCCATGCGGACCTCGCGCCGGTCGACGACGAGGAACTCGAAATCTGGCAGAAGCTGCTGGCAATGCTGCCACGCGTATCGGCCGAGTCGGTGCTCAGCGGGCCCGGACTCGAGCGTCTGTACGGGCTGCTCGCGGACGGTGAGCGCCGGGCGGCGGCGGAAATCGCGGAGGCGGCCGCACATGGCGAGCCGCCGGCAGTTCGCACACTCTCCGTGTTCACGCGCTGGCTTGGCAGCGTCGCCGGCAATCTCGCGTTGATCGCGGGGGCCAACGGCGGTGTCTTCCTGGCGGGCGGAATCCTGCCTCGGCTGGGGCCGCTGTTCGACAAGGCGCTGTTTCGCGCGGCTTTCGAGGACAAGGCTCCCCACGGGCGCTGGTTGCGCGAAATTCCCACCTACATCGTCATGCATCCGCAGCCAGGCCTGCTCGGACTCGCGGTCCTCGCCGCCGCGGCGACGTGAGCGCGACGGCAGAGACGATCGTCGCCAACGCGACGCCCCCGGGCCGCGGCGGCATCGGCATCGTGCGGATCTCGGGTCCCGCCGCGCGCGGGATCGCAATGGCGATGCTGGGTGGACTGCCGGAGCCGCGGCACGCAACCGTCGCGGCATTCGCGGGCGGCGACGGGCAGACGATCGACGCGGGACTCGCCCTGTACTTTCCGGCACCGAACTCTTTCACCGGCGAGGACGTGCTGGAGCTGCACGGCCACGGCGGGCCGGTCGTCATGGACCTGCTCGTCGCTCGCGCCACCGAGCTCGGCGCACGCCCGGCGCGCCCGGGGGAATTCTCCGAGCGCGCTTTCCTCAACAACAAGCTGGACCTGGTGCAGGCCGAGGCGATCGCCGACCTGATCGCAGCGGGCTCGGCGGAAGCGGCGCGCGCTGCGCTGCGCTCGCTCGCAGGTGATTTCTCACGCGAGATTGTTGAACTCGCGTCGCGCGTCACGGAGTTGCGCGCCTATGTCGAGGCGGCAATCGATTTTCCGGACGAAGACGCGGAGTTTCTCGCGTCGGCGGAGGTCCAGGAGCGGCTCGCGGAAATAGATGCGCGCTTTGCGGCCATCGGGGAAACGGTCCGCCAGGGGCGAGCCCTGCGTGACGGACTGCACGTGGTTATCGCGGGCCGGCCCAATGCCGGCAAGTCGAGACTGCTGAATGCGCTTGCAGGCTTCGACGCGGCGATCGTCACCGAGATCCCGGGCACGACGCGCGACCTCCTGCGCGAGCGCATCCACGTGGACGGACTGCCGATCCACGTGGTGGACACGGCGGGCCTTCGCGACACGGAGGACGTCATCGAAATCGAGGGCCTGCGTCGCGCGCGCATGGAGATGAGCCGCGCGGACCTCGTGCTTTACGTCGTCGACGCGACGCGGGGTTTGGTGGCGGGAGAGGCTGCAGCGCTGCCGACTGGTGCTGCGACGCTCGTCGTGTGGAACAAGACCGACCTGCCGGAAGCGCAGCCTGTGCCTGCATCCGGGAGCCGGCCCGTGGTCGCGGTTTCTGCATTGACGGGCGAGGGCCTCCCGGCGCTGAGGGAGCAGCTGAAGGCGGCCGCCGGCTACCAGTCGGACAGCGGCGCCTGGTCGGCGCGGCGACGGCATCTGGACGCCCTCGGCCGCGCGCAGAGCCTGTTCGAGCTTGCCGAAGCCCGGCTCGGCGAGCGCGCCTCCTTCGAGCTGGTGGCGGAGGAGCTTCGCCAGGCGCACCAGGCGCTCGGGGAAATCACGGGCGAAGTCACGAGCGATGCGCTGCTCGGCGCGGTCTTTGCGACCTTCTGCATCGGCAAGTGACCGTATTGACGCCAATTCATACCGGTTCGTCACCCGCTGCCGACTGACGCGATAACCGCCGCTGCCTAGCATGGCTCCCGACCCCGCAACAGAAGCGGGTGTTCGGGAACCTCATGGGCAACCACGGAATACGGCGCGGTGCCATGTTTGCGGTACTGGCGGCGGCGCCGCTGGCCGCTTCATCGCAAGTGACGAACGAGGAATTGCTGCGGCGGCTCGAAGAGCAGGAGCAGAAAATCCGGGTGCTCGAGCGCAAGCTCGAAATCCAGGACGAGGCGGCCGCCACCACGAAGGCATCGGCGCCCGTCGTGGACGCGGGCCCGGGGGGCTTCAGTTTGACGTCGGCGGACGGCAGGAACCAGCTGCGCCTGCGCGGCACGCTGCACATCGACGGCCAGTACCTCGACGGTGCCGACGCGGGTGCGCCGACCGATGGCTGGCAGGCGACTCGAATCCGGCCGATCATCGAGGGCACCCTTCATGAGATCTACGATTTCAAGCTGATGCCGGACTTCGGCCGGGGACGCGCGGTGCTGCAGGATGCCTACGTCACTGCGCGGTTCAGGCCCGCCTTTCAGCTGACGGCCGGAAAGTTCAAGTCGCCCGTCGGCCTCGAGCGCCTGCAATCCGCGAACGACACCCGCTTCGTCGCGCGCGGCCTGCCGACCGGCCTCGCGCCGAACCGCGACGTCGGCCTCCAGGTCGGAGGCAACCTGCTCGGCCGGCGGCTCAGCTACGCCGTCGCCTGGCTGAACGGGGCGAACGACGGCGGCAGCAGCGAAACCTTCGGCGACGTGGACATCAACGGCCACAAGGAGTTTGCGCTGCGCTTTTTTGCCCAGCCGTTCGTGGAAAGCGGTAACCCTGCGCTGCGCGGGCTCGGCGTCGGCGTTGCGGGCACCTGGACCGACCAGACCGGCGACGCGAATCAGCCCTTGCTGCCGGCGATACGCTCGACGGGCCAGTCGACGATTTTTGTCTACCGCACCGGCGCCACGCCGACGATCGCGGACGGCGTGCGTAGGCGCCTCGCGCCGCAGTTCTATTACTACGCCGGCAGCCTGGGCCTCATCGGCGAGTACACGGAAGTGTCGCAGGACGTCTCGCGCGTCGCGGGGGCCGGGGTGCGCGCGGGCACGGTCGACAGCAGGGCCTGGCAGCTCGCGGGCTCCTGGTTCCTGACGGGCGAGGAAGCCTCGTTCCGCGGATTCAAGCCGAAGACAATCTTCTCGCTGTCCGATGGCACATGGGGCGCTTTCGAGCTGGTTGCCCGGGTGCATTCGCTCGACGTGGACGATTCCGCATTCGCAGGCGGAGCCGAATCGTTCGCGGACCCGGACACATCCGTGCGCGAGGCGAACGCGCACGGCGTAGGGCTAAACTGGTACCTGAACGAGAACATCAAGTGGATGCTCGACTACGAGCACACGAGCTTCGAAGGTGGTGCCCTCGACGGCGATCGGCGGGACGAAGACGCGTGGCAGTTGCGCTTCGCTCTCAGTTTCTGAAGCAAAGGAAGGAATCATGAAGCACCGGAATCCATGGACCCGGATCCTCGGCGTCGCCGCGGGCGTCATGGCGTTCGTCGCGAACGCCGGCGCGGCCGAAACCGTGCTGCTGAACGTGTCCTATGACCCAACGCGCGAGCTGTACACTGAATACAACGCCGCCTTCGTCGCGCACTGGAAGAAGAAGACTGGGCAGAGCGTCTCGATCCGCCAGTCGCACGGCGGCTCCGGCAAGCAGGCGCGAACCGTCATCGACGGCCTGCAGGCCGACGTCGTGACGCTTGCGCTCGCGTGGGACATCGATGCGCTCGCGAAGCAGGGCAAGCTCTTGCCGGCGAACTGGCAGGCGCGGCTGCCGGATAACAGCTCGCCCTACACGTCCACGATCGTGTTCCTGGTGCGCAAGGGCAATCCCGGGAAGATCAGGGACTGGGGCGACCTCGCGAAACCGGGCGTCTCGGTCATCACGCCGAACCCCAAGACTTCGGGCGGCGCGCGCTGGAACTACATGGCGGCCTGGGCCTGGGCGCTGCGCCAGCCGGGCGGCAGCGAGAAGTCAGCCGAGGAATTCCTCACGAAGCTTTACAGGAACGTGCCCGTGCTGGACACGGGCGCGCGCGGATCGCTCACGACGTTTGCCCAGCGCGGCATCGGCGAGGTCATGATCGCCTGGGAAAACGAGGCGCACCTCGCCATGAAGCAGCTCGGCCCGGAGAAGTTCCAGGTCGTCGTGCCGTCGCTCAGCATTCTCGCCGAGCCGCCGGTGGCGGTCGTCGACCGCGTGACCCTCAGGCGCAAGACGACGGATGTCGCCCGCGCCTACCTCGAGTACCTGTACTCGCCCGAGGCACAGGAAATCATCGCGAAACATGATTACCGCCCGCGGGACGAGGCGGTGCTGGAACGGCACGCCTCGGACTTTCCCGGCGTTAAGACGGTGACCATCGCGGACCTCGGAGGCTGGAACGAAGCCCAGGCGAAGCACTTCGCCGACGGCGGCCTGTTCGACCGCATTTACGCGAAGAAGTGACGGCTCAGGCCTTCAGGCGGTAACCGACGCCCGGCTCGGTGTGCAGCAGGTCGGCGCCACCGGGATCGCGCTCGAGCTTCTGCCGCAGACGGTGGACAAGCTGCTTCAGGAGTTGCCGGTCGCCACTGCCGCGGTGGCCCCAGACGTGTGCCAGGAGGCGCTCCGCTGAAATGACGTGGCCGGCCTGGGCGACCAGGATCTGCAGCAGGCGCGTCTCGAGCCGCGTGAGCCGCATGGGCGTGCCGCCGGCGATCGCGATGGTATGGGATTCGAGGTCGAGCACGACGCGTCCGGCCTCGACCGCGTCACCCGCCTCGATGCCCGCGCGGCGCAGCAGGGCCTTCACGCGCGCGAGCAGCGTGCGCGGGCTGAATGGCTTGGTCAGGTAGTCGTCCGCACCGAGCTCCAGCGCGCGCACGAGATCCTCTTCCTCGCCTCGCGCCGTCAGCATCATGATCGGCACATCCGAGCGCTGGCGTATGCTCCGGCAGACGTCGAAGCCGCTGCCGGAGGGAAGGTTGATATCGAGGATCACCAGGTTGGGCAGTTCGCCGTCAAACACCCTGAGCGCATCGTGGGTGTCCGTCGCCTTGACGACGGCATAGCCGGCATTCGTCAGCGCAAAGGCAACGAGGGCGAGGAGATCCGCATCGTCGTCGACGACCAGGAGTTTCATGCGGCCTCCGCGGCCAGCGGCAACGTCACGGTAAAGCGCGTGTGTCCCGATGACGTCCGCTCCGCCCTCACGCTGCCGCCGTGGCGCTCGGCGATCGATTTCACGATCCACAGTCCAAGCCCGAGCCCGCGCGGTTCCGGCTCCTGGTCGGCGGCGCGGTAGAAGCGCTCGAAGATCGAGGCGCCCTCGAGTTCCGGCGCTCCGGGCCCGGAATCCTCGACATAGAATTCGACCGACTCGCCCTTGCGCGCGGCACCGACCGCGATCTCGCTGTCCTCCGGGCCGAACTTGCTCGCATTGGCGAGCAGGTTGGTGACGACCTGCGTGAGGCGCTGCGCGTCGCCGGTGATCGCCGGCAGGTCCTCGGGCAGCTCGACGCGGAGCAACTGGCGCCGCTGGGTCAGGAGACCCGCCATCAGGTCCTCCGCATCCTCGACGACCTGGGCGAGGGCGACGGGTTGGCGGCGGATGCCGAGCTGGCCGGATTCGATGCGTACGCTTTCGAGCAGGTTGTCGATGAGGCGCGTGAGCCGCAATGTCCCGCGCTGCAGCGATTGGAGCAATTCCCCGAGTCGCTCGCGCGGCATGGCTTCGAGGCCGTCGAGCATCAGCTCGACCGAGGCGAGCTGCGCCGAGAGCGGTGTGCGAAACTCGTGCGAGATGTTTGCCAGTACCGAGTCGCGCGCGCGGCGCACGGCCTCGAGCTCGGTCTCGTCGCGCATCACCTGCACCTGGAGGCCTCCGACCGGGGCCGCGCTCGTGATCACGACCGTGCGCGCCGCGCCGGCCGCCTCCAGGTATTCGGTGGACCGCGCCTTGCCCTCGTCGCGCGCCGTGTAGATCGGGCAGCTGGTGTCGCAGGGACGCCGGCCATTCACGTCCCGGGGCTTCAGAACGTCGCCGCAGAATCGGCCGATCAGCTGGTCAGCGGGCGCGCCGAGCATGCGGGCGGCCTGCGGATTGAGGTAGCGGATGCGGCGTCCGTTGTCGACCGCGTACACGCCCTCGACCACGCCCTGCAGGACGGCCTGCGCGTCCGCTTCACGGTGGCGCAGCGTCGTCGTGAGGTCGAGGAGGTTCCGCCGCATGTCTTCCATGGTGCGCGCGAGCGCCTCGACCTCCTGCGTGCCCTGCACCGGGATCGAGGAGGAGAAATCGCCCTGGCCGAGCCGCTCGGCGGAACCCGCGAGCGCCTGCAGCGGCGCACCGATCCGCCGCGCAAGCAGGAGCGACGCGGCGAGTGCGACGGCTGCGAGCAGGAGGACGATGAACACGAGCCGGCGGACGAAGCTCGAGACCGCGCCCGCCACTTCCTCGGCCGGCAGCCGCGCCTCGATGAGCAGGATCGCCTCGCCGGTAGAGGCGACGAGGGGCAGGCTGGCCGCGAACTGGCGGCGGGTCGGGATCGGCGCCACCGCGATGTCGCCGGTCGCGAGCGCTTCCGAGTGCATGTCGCGGTAAGGCGGATCGACGGCTTCCAGCCAGTCGGTCACAGGCAGGAGGTGGATCTCGACGCCGGCCTGCCTGGAAAGCTCGGCCGCAAGGCGGTCGTCGAGCTTGCGCAGTGTCAGGATGCGCCCGCCCGGCAGGCCCGGAATGTCCACCAGCGCACCGAGCGGTCCGCGCTCGCGGCTTGCGATCATGAAGCCATCGCCCTGTTCGGCGGCCGCGTCGAAGGCCTGCAGCCAGGGGATGGTTTCGCCCACCGAGGCGACGAGCCGTGTTTCGTAGAAAAGCGCGCAGCCATCGAGCCCGGCGGTTTCGCAGAATCGGCGCAACACGAGCTGTAGTTGCAGGGCATTCGATTCCCGGGCAAGGCGCGCCAGCGTCGGGCGCGACGCCAGCAGGCGGGCGGCCGTGACCGTGTCCTCGCCGGCGCGGCGGATCTCGTAGCGCGCGGCTTGCGCCGCCTCGCGCACGCGCGACAGCGCCTGCGCCGACGCCTGCTCGCGCAGCAGCCCGAGCGAGACGAGCGCAATCGCGACGATGGAGAAGAGCACGACGCCCACGACCGTGAAAAGCAAGAGGCGCTCGAGCGAGCGCGGCCGCGCGACGAGCCCGCGGAAACCCGACTTCCACTGCTCCGCGAGCCGCGGCAAGGCGGCTTTCCACTTCACGAACAGCGGGTGCAAGCTCAGTGACTCCCGGTCCCGGAGCGCCATTCCACCAGAGTCTTGGCCACCAGGGTGAGGATCGCAAGCATCGCGAGCAACGAGGCGACCGCGAAGGCCGCGACGAAGTTGAACTCGTTGTAGAGGATCTCGACCTGGAGCGGCATCGTGTTCGTCAAGCCGCGGATATGGCCCGAGACCACGGAGACGGCGCCGAACTCGCCCATTACGCGGGCGTTGCAGAGGATGACGCCGTACAGCAGTCCCCAGCGGATCTTGGGTAGCGTGATCCGGATGAACGTGAGCCACGGGCCGGCGCCGAGCGAGAGCGCCGCGACCTCCTCCTCGCTGCCCTGTTGCTGCATGAGCGGGATCAATTCGCGCGCGACATAAGGAAAGGAGATGAAGATGGTGGCGATCACGATGCCCGGCACGGCGAAGATGACGGGGATGTCGTGGTCGAGCAGCCATTGCCCGATCCAGCCGTTCACGCCGAACAGGAATACCAGCACCAGGCCCGCGATGACCGGGGACACGGCAAACGGGAGGTCGATGAGCGTCACGAGCAGGCTCTTGCCCCGGAACTCGAAGCGGGCGATGGCCCAGGCGGCCGAGATACCGAAGAGCGTATTGACGGGGACGACGATCGCCGCGGTCAGCAACGTCAGCTTGATCGAGGCAATCGTGTCCGGGTCCGCGAAAGCGCCCAGCCAGGCCCCGAAGCCCCTGGCCAGCGCCTGCGCAAGCACGGCGCCGAGCGGCGCGAGCAGCAGCAGGCCCAGGAAACCGAAGGAGATGACCAGCAGCACGGCGCGCGCGAACCGCTGGCCCCGCGTCATGCGCCGCTCCTCCCCGGTCCGGTCGGCGCCGGCCATCAGCGGTTTCCGCCCAGCCCGAGTCGCCGCTGGCCCCAGCCCTGCACGAGGTTGATCGCGAAAAGCATCATGAAGGATATCGCGAGCATGAAGAAGCCGAGGGCGGCCGCGCCGTCGTAGTCGTACTGCTCGAGCTTGATCACGATGAGGAGCGGGGTGATCTCTGTCTTGAACGGCAGGTTGCCCGAGATGAACACGACCGAGCCGTATTCGCCTATACCGCGCGCGAAGGCAAGCGTAAATCCGGTCGCGAGCGCCGGCAGCACGGTCGGCAGGATGATCCGGCGGAACACTTGGAAACCGCCGGCGCCGAGCGATTCCGCGGCGTCCTCGAGGTCCTTGCGCACCTCGATCAATGCGGGCTGTATCGAACGCACGACGAATGGCAGGCCGATCAGCACCAGCGCGACCACGACGCCCTGCCAGGTGTAGGCGACCTGCACGCCCGCCAAAGCGAGCTTTTGCCCAAGCCAGCCGGCGGGCGAGAACACGGTCGCGAGCGCGATGCCGGAGACGGCGGTCGGCAGGGCGAATGGCAGGTCGATCATCGTGTCGAGCAGGCGGCGTCCGGGGAAATCGTAGCGCACGAGCGACCAGGCGACGATGAAGCCGAAGACCGCGTTGATAGCCGCTGCCAGCGCGGCGGCTCCGAAAGAAAGGCGGTAGGACGCGACCGCGCGTTCGTCGAGCAGGAGCCCCATGAGCGCGGATGGCGGAATGCCGAGCGCGCGGATCACGAGCGCGGCCAGCGGCAGCAGGATCACGGCGCTCAGGAAGAAGGTCGTGAAGCCGAATGTCAGCCCAAAGCCGGGCAGCGGGCTTGAGGATTTGATGCGACCGCCGGCCATGCTCAATCGACCTCGGCCGCGGCGCGCACGATCAGGACCGGCCTCGGCTGGGGCCCTTCGAGTAGCGATTGCAGACGCGCCCGGTCGTTGTCCGCGACCGCGTCGAGCTCGAGCACGAGCATCGAGTTCGGGTCGACCGCGAGCTCCCGCTCGAGTTCGACGTCGAGGTCGCCGAAGCGCAGCTCGGTTCGAAGGTCGAGCCCGTGGTCGGCCCGCGCGGCGGACCGCGCGTCAAGCAGCAGCCTGAGGCGCGAGGCCCGTTCCCGCTCCGGTGTGCTGCCTTCGTGAATGGCGAGCAGGACCGATTCCGCGGGGAGGTGCCGCAGCAGGCTCGCGGCGACGCCGAGCAAGCCCGAGCCGGCCTCGCCGGCAGAGAGGATCACGACCCGGGAGGGCAGCGTCGCCCCGGCCGGAAGCACGAACACCTGATTCGCCCCGTGCGACAGGTTCCACAGCGCGGTCGCCGTGCTGCCGGGGCCGGCGGCCAGCACCGGCATGCCGGGCGGTGCGCTGCCGGCGCGGGCGACCTGCGTCGTGATCCGCGTCTGCATCCGCGCCGCGAGCGACTCGAGCAGTGGCGAATCCCGGAGTGCCGCGGCCACCTCCGGCTCGCGCGCGGTGACGGTGAAGCTCGTGATCGGCGTCGGCAGCGTATGGATGCGGCGCGCGCCCACGGTCACGCTCTGGCCGACCGTGAGCGGGTTTGCACGCTGTTCCGGAAAGCCCCGCGAGGCATCGAGCAGCCAGCCGCGACCGTCCGCCCCCTCGCGGTCCGGCGTCGCGGGAATCGGGCCGTCGAACGACATGCGCACGCGCAGGCGCTCGGTGGCGCCCGCGAACTGTAGCTCGTGCACGATGCCGCTGCCGACATGCGTGAGCCCCGCCGCGACGTTTCCGGTCGTAAGGCCGATCTCCTCCGGGCGGATGACGGCGACGATCTCGCGAGGCGTCACGGCCTGCGCGCCGGGCCGCTCGAAGCGAAGCCGCTTGCCCTTGCGGTAACCGAGCAGCAGGTTCGCCGCGCCGAGGAAGGTCGCGACGAAGCGGGTGCGCGGACGCGAATAGAGCTCATCGGGGCTGCCGACTTCGAGGAGGCGGCCCTGGTGCATGACGCCGATCCGGTCCGCCATTGCGAAAGCCTCGTCCTGGTCGTGCGTGACGAGAATGGTGGTAACGCCGAGTTCCTGCTGGATCTGGCGTATCGTGCGGCGGAGTTCCTCGCGGATTTTTGCGTCGAGCGCACCGAAGGGCTCATCGAGCAGCAGCACTTCGGGCCGGTGTGCGAGCGCGCGGGCAACGGCGACGCGCTGCTGCTGGCCGCCGGAAAGCTGCGTCGGCAGGCGTTCGTCCAGGCCCTCGAGCGAGACTAGCTTCAGCAGCTCCGCCCGACGCGCCCGCCGCTCGGCGCGCCGCACGCGCCGCACGCGAAGCGCGAACTCGACATTGTCGGCCACGCTCATGTGGCGAAAGAGCGCGTAGTGCTGGAAGACGAATCCCACGCCGCGGTCGCGGGCCGCGATTCGGGTGACGTCCCGGCCGTGCAGCGAGACGCGCCCGTGGTCGATCTCGATGAGGCCGGCGATGGCGCGCAGCAGCGTGCTCTTGCCGCTGCCGGAAGGGCCGAGCAGCACGAGGAACTCGCCCTGCGGGATCTCGATCGAGACGTCGTTGACGACTGGCTGCGACTGATACCGTTTGGTGACCTGGTCGAGTGCGATGGACATGAGGCGAGTCCGCTTGCCCGGCGCGGGCTAACCGGCAAAGGCTAGTGCCCGCGCGGTTTGCCGGTCAGTCGCGCGCCGGTAACAAGTCGGTAACGTCGTCCGGCATTGGAACCAGGCTCACGGCTGAGACAGCGCCATGGCGGCATTCGGTATGATCGCCGGCGAAATCCCCGGCCTTTTCCCGCGGGTGACATTTGACGCCCTGGATCCCTCGATTTCTCGCCATCGCCTGCCCGGTCTTCGCCGTTACACCTGCCGTCGCGGACGAAGCGCTGGCTGCGGCCGACGCGCATGTCGCCGTTAACGAACAGGCTATCGTCAGCGAACTGCGCCAGTTGCTCGAGCTGCCGAATGGCGCAACCCGCGACGCGGACATCCGGTCGAATGCGGCGCTTCTCGTGAAGATGCTCGGCAAGCGCGGGATCGCGGCCGAGCTGTTCGAGGAACCGGGCGCTCCGGTCTCCGTGTACGGGGAGCGCAGGACATCCGGTGCAAAGCGGACCCTTCTTTTCTACGCGCACTTCGACGGGCAGCCCGTCGGGCCGGAAGCGGACTGGAAGACGCCTCCCTTCGAGCCGGTCCTGCGCGCCGGGCGGATGGAGGACGGCGCCCCGGTGGTCGCATGGGCGGACGCAGGCTACCCGCTTGGCGACCAGGCGCGCATTTATGCGCGCTCCTCGAGCGACGACAAGGGACCCATCGTCGCGATGCTGGCGGCGATCGACGCGCTCGACGCGGCGAAGATCCCCCTGTCCGCAAACCTCAAGTTCTTCCTCGAGGGCGAGGAAGAGGCCGGTTCGCCGCATCTCGCGCGTACGCTCGAGGCGCATCGCGAACGGCTACACGCCGATCTCTGGATCTTCGGCGACGGTCCGATCGACCCGCGCGGCTTGCCGCGGATCGCGCTCGGCGCGCGTGGCGTCATGGGATTTCGCCTGACGGTCTACGGCGCGGCAACCAGCCTGCATTCCGGCCATTATGGCAACGTCGCCCCGAACCCGGGAGCGAGGCTCGCGGCAATCATCGCGTCGATGCGAGCGCCGGACGGACGCATTGCGATCGCGGGCCTGGCGGCGCCCCCACCCGCGCCCGCGACGCTCGCTCTCGCGAGGGAAGCTTTCGATACACCCGGCATGCTCGCGGCGGCGGGCATTGGCGTGACGGAGAGCGGGCTCGATTACGGCGAGTCGATCCTGCGGCCGGCGCTCAATGTGACTCAGCTCCTGTACGGCGGTTCGGGCGGACAGCGCAACGCCATCGATGCGGAGGCCACCGCCGGGTTCGACCTGCGGCTCGTGCCCGGCATGACGGTGGACGGTGCGCGGGCGGCGATCGAGGCGCACCTACGCGCTCAGGGATACCGGTTGCTCGATGCGCCGCCGACGGCGGCGGAACGACTCGCGCATCCGCGTCTCGCCCGGTTCGACTGGGGCGGCGACGGCTACCCGGCGGCGATGTCAACTCCCGATCTTCCGGGCGTCGCCCGCGTCATTGCGGTCGCGCGCGCGGCGACCAACGGCGAGGTACGCGTCGTACCTCTCCTCGGCGGAAGCCTGCCGATCGCCCCGATCGGCGAGGTGCTCGGCGCGCCGTTCGTCATTGCGCCGATCGTCAACGCCGACAACAACCAGCACGCCCCGAACGAAAACCTGCGCATGCGGGAGTTCAGGCGCGGAATCGGGTTCTACGCGGCGCTGCTCGCGGAGGCGGGCAAGGGCTGGTAATCGCCTAGGGCGGCGCCGCCGGTTCGGGCGCCTTGAAGCGGATGGCGAGGCCGCCGCCGGCCGCGAGCCGGATCGACCAGGCATCCTCCTTGCGGGCCGGGCGTTTCTCGATCGCAATCGACTGCGGATTCGCGTTCCAGTCGGCGTCGTTCCCGTCGCGATAAATTTCGGCCGTGTATGTCCTGCCCGCGTCGAGGAAGTCGAGCGGAATTCGGATCATCCGCGGGTTTTCGTCGGTGACGGCTCCGAGATACCAGTCCTCACTCCCGCGGTCCTTGCGTGCGATCGTGACGAAATCACCGACTTCGCCGGCCAGGGCCCGGGTATCGGCCCAGTCGGTGGGCACGTCCTTGATGAACTGGAACGGCCCCGGGTATTTCGCGTAGTTCTCCGGGAGGTCCGCCGCCATCTGGATCGGGCTGTAGATCACGACGTAGAGCGCGAGCTGCTTTGCGATCGTGGACTGGATCTTCTGACCGCCACGGCCGGTGAGAGACAGCACGCCGGGCGTGAAATCCATCGGCCCGGCCAGCATGCGCGTGAAGACGAGGTTCGCCTCGTGCTCCGGCGGATTCGGAGGGTCGCCCCAGGCGTTGTATTCCATGCCGCGTGCGCCCTCGCGCGAAACCCAGTTGGGGTACGTGCGCCGAAGTCCCGTGTCCTTGATCGGCTCGTGGGGATCGACGGCAATGTGGCGTTTCGCCGCTTCCGTCACGACTTTCAGGTGATGGCGCGACATGAACTGCCCGTCATGCCACTCGTAATGAATGCGGCCGTCTTCTCCCCGCGCTCGGATGCCACCCGCGTCCGCGACGTAGCCGGTCTTGACGCCGTCGATGCCGAGTCGCGCGTAGAGATCGAGCGCGGCTCCGAGCTGTTCTTCATAGCGGGCGACATTGCCGGCGGTTTCGTGATGCCCGATCAGGTGCACGCCGTGTTCGCGCGCGTAGGCGGCGACGGCCTCGAGGTCGAAGTCGGGGTATGGCTCCGTGAAGCTGAACTCGCTGCCGTCGCCGAACCAGTCGCCGTCCCAGCCGCGATTCCAGCCCTCTATGAGCAGGCCGCGAAAACCGTTGGCAGCCGCGAAGTCGATATAGCGCTTTGCGTTTTCCGTCGTCGCGCCGTGCCGTGGGCCCGAGGCCCAGGTCTCGATGTCCAGGTGCAGCGACCACCAGATACCGACGTACTTGAAAGGCTTGAACCAGGAGACGTCGCCAAGCCGGTTCGGCTCGTTGAGGTTTAGGATGAGGTCGGACATGACGAGGCCCGCCGCGTCCGTCGCAATCTGGAGCGTGCGCCACGGTGTCGCGAATGGCGCGCGGCGCCGAACCCGCGGGCCCTCCGCCGACGGCGCCAGCGTTGCCTTGAGGCGCTGTCCGTCCACGCGCCGCAGCCACATCGCCGCGTAGTCAACGAGTGCCGCCTCGTGGAAGGCGATGTGCAGGCCGCTCGCCGTCCGGACCGTCAACGGCGTGTGGGCCTGGCCGACCTCTGCGAGCGGCGTCTTCCGGTACAGGTACTCGTAGCGATTCCACTCGCCGGCCGGTATCCACCAGGCGGTCGCGGGCTCGGCGACCGCGAACTCGGTCAGCTCGTCAGTGATCGCGACGTCCTGCAGCGCTGCCTGCTCCGGGAATTCGTAGCGGAAACCGACGCCGTCATCGTGAACGCGAAAGACGACGTCGAGCTGGCGGCGGGCGCGAGATTTCTCGACCAGCCGGACCCGCAACTCGTTGTAGCAGTCACGCACGAAGCGCCGCTCACCCCAGGGTTGCTCCCAGGTTGAATCCGCACTGTGCCGTTCGGTGCCCGCGAGACGGAATCCGCGCTCGAGCTTTGGTGCATTGGCAAGGATGAAGCCGAGGCGCGAATCGGCGATCACGGGCGCGCCCTGGCGGGAGATCGCGTAGCCAGGCCGCCCGTCGGGATCGAGCGTGACGGTGACCGCGAGCTTGCCGTCAGGCGAGTCGACGGTCGCGACGGCATCGGCGCGGGCCAGGCCCGCGGCCGGCGCCAGGAGCAGTACCAGGACTGCGAATAGGGCGTTTCTTCTCATGCCGGCCCCCCCGATCGCGGCGTTGCGCGCCGCTGGAGGCTAGCAGGTACCCGCAAAGCCGCCTCCGTCTGCAAACGTTTTCATGCCTTGCAATCGTATGCATTCATTGCGGGTGGCGGCGGGCGCCCTCTAGGATCATCGAGTCGATCGGGGTCGGCGCCATTGGTTCATTGGGGGGACGAAGATCATGGAAATTAAGGGACTTTCTCGAAGCCTTCTGCGGATGGCGATCGCCGCGGTGCTGCCCGCGACCGCGGCCCTGCCCGCAGCGGCGCAGGAGCAGCCGGCGGAGCTCGGGGACGTCTACGTCACCGGCATCCGCGTCGGCATCCAGAACGCGATCGAGACCAAGCGCGAATCGACGAGTATCGTCGAAGCGGTTTCCGCCGAAGACATCGGCAAGCTCCCCGACACCAGCATCGCCGAATCGATCTCGCGCCTTCCAGGGCTGACGTCGCAACGCGCGGAGGGGCGTGCTTCCGCCATCAGCCTGCGCGGCACCGATCCCGGATTCACGACTGCCCTGCTGAACGGGCGCGAGCAGGTGAGCACCGGCGACAACCGCAGCGTGGAGTTCGACCAGTATCCCTCCGAGCTCCTGAGTTCCGTGCTCGTCTACAAGACGCCGGATTCGCAGCTCGCGGCCCAGGGCCTCGCGGGCACGATCGACCTGCACACGATCCGGCCGCTGGCTTACGGACAGAGCGCAGTGGCACTGAACCTGCGCGGCGAGCAGAACTCGAATGGCAACCTCGGCGCCAACTCGGATGACCAGGGTTATCGCGCGAGCTTTTCCTTCATCGACCAGTTCATGGACGGGCGGTTCGGCGTCGCGTTCGGCTATGCGCACCTCGATACGCCGCTGGCGACGCGGGGCTATGGCACCTATGAGCCCTGGAATCCGTCGGGCGGCGGCGGCGCAACCGACTGCCCGGGCGGGACGGCGGGTGGCTGCTTCAACAATCCGGGCGTGGCGGCTGGCGACTTCACGACCGGCGGAATCAAGGTTCGCGCGGACATGGGCTCGACCGTGCGCGACGGCTTCATGGCGACATTCGAGTTCGCGCCGAGCGACAGCTACTCGTCCATTCTCGACGTGTATTACTCGACGATGGACGAGACGGACAACGCGCGCAGCCTCGAGGTCAATCTCACGGGCTATCCTGCGCCCTGCTGCGTCGGCGGGCCATTTCCGGACGGCACGATCTTTGGCTACTCCGACACGACAATCAAGAACGACACGGTCGTCGCCGGCACCCTGAACAATGTGGTGCCGCTGGCGCGGAATTTCCTTTTCACGACCAAGGACGAGATCCTGGCGGGCGGCTGGCGTAACGAGTTCCGGCTGAGCGATGTCTGGTCGCTGGTGGCCGATGCCAGCTATTCGAAGGCGACACGCAGCCAGCTCCAGCCGGAAATCAATGCGCAGTACGGTCCAAACCTCGCGTTCGACACGGGCACGTTCCGGCTGCGCGGTAATCACGGCATGCCGTCGCTCTCGTTCGACCTCGATTACACGGATCCGACACAGGTCCTCGTCGGGCCCACGATTTACGGGTCCGGCTACACGAAGAAGCCGCACATCCAGGACGAACTGACCTCCTTCCGGATCGACGCGACGCGGGACGCCGATATCGGCTGGTTCGCGGGCACGGCTTTCGGCGTCAACTACAGCGACCGCGGCAAGGACAAGACCTCGCCCGAGTCGGGCCTCAGCACCATCGGCGGCGGCGCCTACCAGATCGCCGACGAGTTCCTGCTGAACCCGACGAACCTGAACTATGCGGACGCAGGCCGGGCGCTCGCGCTCAACGTGTACGGCGTCCTCGACCAGTATTTCGACCCGATCACCTACGGCGACCCGACGACACTGACTTATCTCGCGGGCAAGTTCTGGAACGTGGACGAGGAGGTTTGGACCGGCTACCTTCGGGGCGACCTCAATCACGATCTGTCCAATGGCGTGACCCTGAAGGGCAATGTCGGCGTGCAGGTCATCGAGACCGACCAGAGTTCCTCCGGTTTCTTCATCGCGAATGGCGCGGTCTTTCGCGATGGCGACGGCAAGTCGTACACAGACGTCCTGCCACAGCTCAACTTCGCCTTCTTGCTGGATGCCAACCAAGCGATTCGGGTAGGCCTCGCCGAGGAGCAGGCACGCCCGCGCATGGACCAGTTGAAGGCGACCGAGGAGAGCGGTTACGACGGCGCGACCGGCATCCCGGGCGGCAGTGGCGGCAACCCGCGGCTTGATCCCTGGCGCGCCTGGGCTTTCGACGTGTCGTACGAACGGTACTTCGCGGACCGCGGCGGCTATGTCTCGATCGCCGGGTTCTACAAGGACCTCGACACCTACATCTACACGCAGGTGGACCCGAACCACGACTACTCGGACCTGCTGGCGGTGACGCCGCCCGGCTATTTCGCGCCCGGCGTCGTGCCTCAGACGACCGGTAACTTCTCGCTGCCGGTGAATGGCAATGGCGGTTACCTGTGGGGGCTCGAGGTCGCTGCCTCGTTGCCCTTCGAGATGTTCTCGGATGCGCTCGAGGGCTTCGGCGCGATCGTCAGCTATTCGTACACCAACAGCGACATCGCGATTCCCGGCTCGATCAGCTCGGTCGCCAACGACCATATCCCGCTGCCGGGCCTGTCAGAGGACGTCTGGAACGCGACGCTGTACTACGAGAACTACGGCTTCGGCGCCCGCATCGCGACCCGCTACCGCTCTGAGTACATCGGCGAGGTGACGAACTTTGCGAACGAGCGCGGCCTGCGCTACGTGGACTCCGACATGATCACCGACGCGCAGCTCAGCTATACATTCGGCGACGGCGCTCTCAAGGGCCTGCAGCTCCTGTTCCAGGTCAACAACCTGACAAACGCGCCGTACATCGCCTACTCGGTGGACAGGTCCCGGCTCCTGGATTACCAGGAGTACGGCACGCAGTACCTGTTGGGAGCCAACTACCGCTTCTGAGCGGCAGGCGGGCCGAGCAGGAAGACGAGCGGCACGTCGACGCGAGCGCGCCAGGCGCGCTCGGAATGCTCGGCGCCCGGGTATTTCCGCGTGAGGAAATCGCGTCCCTCGCGCCAGCCCGCGGCGCGTAGAAGCGCATCGACGCGGCGCTGGTAGGGCTCGTAGGCCGCGTCGAGCGTCTCCGTCCCGAAGTCGAAGTAGATGCGGTGTGTACCGGGCGCCGGCAAGTGCCGGGCCAGGTAGTCGATCATGAATCCGTCGCCGGCCGGCCAGTGGGTCGAAACGCAGCCCGCGCCGCCGAACACGTCGGGATATTCGAGCCACGCGTAGAGCGAGATGAGCGCGCCGGCGCTCGATCCCATGATGAACGTGTCATCGCGAGCCGGCAGCGTCCGATAAGTCGCATCGACGTAGGGTTTGAGCTCCTCGACGAGAAAGCGTAAGTAGTTGTCCGAGGTGGCGTCGTACCGCCTGAGCCAGTCGACATCCGGCCAGTCGTCGGCCAGTTTCAATTCGGCAATCGGCCTTTCCGGGACGTACTCGGCGGCGCGCTTCGGCGTGTTCCAGATGCCGACGACGATGGCCTCGCGGACCTTGCCGTCCGCGGCAAGCCGGGTGAGGGTCTCGTCGATGCCCCAGTCCACGCCGATGTAGGAGAGCGCGGGATCGAAGAGATTCTGGCCGTCCTGCATGTAGAGGACGGGATAACGGCGCGTGGGATCGTGCCCGTAGGACGGCGGCAGCCAGACGTCGACGCGCCGCGGGTCCACATAGCGCGACGTCACGCGCTCGCGGGTTTTTATCGTGCCGGTAACGCCGGGCGGAAGCGCCGGGGCCCCCTCGAGTTCGTACACCATCGCGCTTTCGGGCGGCAGGACGAGGCCGTCGGCGAGCGAGGTTTCCTGCCCACCGAAGATCTCACGTGCGCGCAGGTTGCCCGCGATGGATTCTGCGAAGCGCGCGGTATCGAGGTGTCGCGCGGTGTCGTTCCTGTTAAGCGCAATCATCACCGTCTGGCGCGCGTCGCGCCTGAAGTACACATAGACGCCGTCCTGGGGTGCGTACTGTGTGAGCGCGCCGTCCCCGACTGCCGGCGCGGCCTTGCGCCAGTTGAGTAGCCGGCGCGTGAAGTCCTGCGCCCCGCGCTCATTGACCGTCAATCCGCGACCCGTGAATCCGTCCCGCGCATCGCCCGGCCAACCGCCGGGAAAATCCTTGCGCACGAGGCCGTCGGACTTTGGGAGGGGATTCGTCATCAGGATTTCCGAGCCATAGGTGAATTGCGGGATACCCCGAGTCGTCGCCACGAAGGTGATCGCCATCCGGTAGAGATCGAGCCGGCCGCCGAGCTGCGTGTAGATCCGGCTCATGTCGTGGTTATCGGGGAAGACGACGAGGCGGCCGGGGTCCGCGTAGAGGAAATCATCGGCGAGCGCCTGGTAAATCCTCAGCAGGCCCGTTTCGCGGCCTTCGGGTTCGGTGAGCCCGCGCACGACGGCGCTTTGCAACGGAAAATCCATGAGGCCCGGTACGGGCAAACGTGCCCCCGCGTCGCCGGGCTGTTGGACTTCCGCCTGCCAGCGCGAGACGATCGCAGGATCGAGGCTCCAGTCCTCGCCCACGATCGTGAGCGCGGGATATTCCTCCAGCACGCGCCTGTACCAGCGTCCTAGGAAATCGTGGTCCGCGTAGGGCAGCGTGTCCACTCGCAGGCCCGAAAGACCCGCGTATTCGATCCACCAGATCGTGTTCTGGATCAGGTAGGTTGAAAGCAGCGGATGCCGCTGGTTGAGGTCCGGCATGCCGGGGACGAACCAGCCGTCGGTAAACGCCTGCTGGTCGGCGCGTGCCGCGTGGGGATCGCGCAGCGTCTCGCGGCGATGCGTCGTGCCGACGAAGCGGCCATCGTGATTGATCCAGTCTGGATCCGGCAGGTCTTTCATCCACCAGTGCCCGGAGCCGCAGTGGTTGAGGACGAGATCCATGATCACGCCGAGGCCCTTGCCGCGGGCTTCGGATACGAGCGAACGATAAAGGCCGTTGTCCCCAAGGCGATCGTCGATCCGGTAGAAGTCGGTGATCGCGTAGCCGTGATAGGAGCCTTGCAGCGAGTCGTTCTGCTGCACGGGGTTGAGCCACAATTGCGTGAAACCCATGCCCGTGATGTAGTCGAGATGCGCGATGAGTCCCGCAAGGTCTCCACCGTGGCGCCCGTTGGGATCGCCGCGATTCGGTTTCTCGTGGTAGCCCGCGATTTCGTCGTTCCCTGGGTCGCCATCGGCGAAACGGTCCGGCATCGCAAGATAGATCGCATCGGCCTGGCCGAAGCCCTTGCGCTCTCCCGAGCCGGCCTCGCGCGCCCGCAGCTCATAGCCGCGATGCAGGACGGTGCGGGGCCCGTGGCGAAACTCGATGTCGAAGACGCCGGGACTGGCGGTGGGAGAGATCGTGAAATCGATGAAGAGGTAGTTTGGGTTCGTGGTACGGGTGACGCGCACGATGGAGAGGCGCGGATCGTGGACGACCGGCTCGAGTGCGGCGATGCCCTCGCCATGGACGAGCAACTGTAACCGGCTGTTCTTCATGCCCACCCACCAGGAGGCGGGCTCCACGCGCTCGATCCGGTATCCGGCGGCGACGGCGGCCGCCGAGCAGAGAACGAGCAGGACCGACAGCAGCCAACGGAACATCGCGGGCCGGCTAGCCGCCGTTCCGGCTGCCGAGACTCGCGAAGAACGCGCCGTGGGCCGGTACCGTCACTCTGCCGCGCCCCGGCGCGCTGGCTGGGAAACCATGGCCCGCAAGCGGTTCCAGCGTCCCGGGCGCCGGAATGCGGATCTCGGTCGCGGTTGCGCAGAAGTTGAAGCAGGCGACGACTGACTTGCCCGCATGCTCGCGCAGGAAACACAGGGTGTCGCGCGGCGAGTCGAATAGCCGGATGCTGCCGTCCCGGAGCGCGGGCACGCTGCGCCGCCAGCGCACGAATCTGCGGTAAGCATTCAACACTGAGTCCGGGGACTCTTCCTGGCGGCTGACCGCGAGCACGCGATGCTCCGGCGGTATCGGCAGCCACGGCTGTCCACTGGTGAAGCCGAACCCCGCCTCCCGGTCGTTCCAGGGCATCGGCGTGCGGCAACCGTCCCGACCCTTGAACGAGGGCCAGAAGGCGAGGCCGTAAGGATCCTGGAGTATCGCATCGGGAAGCTCCGCCTGCGTGAGACCGAGTTCCTCGCCCTGATAGCAGCAGGCACTGCCCCGCAGCGACAGCAGCAGGGCATTGAAGAGTTTCGCCCTCGACGCGGACCAGGCGCCGTCCGACCAGCGCGACGCGACGCGCGCCACGTCGTGGTTGCCGATCGCCCAGCAGGGCCAGCAGTCCTCGCAGCGTGCCGCGAGCGTCTCGACGACTTCGCGAACATGGGTAGCCGAGAACTCGTCGACGAGCAGCTCGAAGTTATAGGCCATGTGCAGGCGCTTGGCGCCCGCCGTGTACTGGACGATGGCCTCGACCGGGTCTTCCGCGGACACCTCACCGAGCGCGACGGACGGCGTGTATTTGTCCATCAGCCGGCGCAGGGATTCGAGGAAAGCATGGTTTTGCGGCTGCGTGTTGTCGTACTGGTGGACCTGGTAGGCATACGGGTTGTCAGTCCGGAAGCCGCGGCCCTTGCGCTCGGCCATGGGCTTTGGCGGGTTGTCGCGCAGGAGCGGGTCGTGGAAACAGAAGTTGATGGCGTCGAGCCGGAATCCGTCCACGCCGCGCGCGAGCCAGAACTCCGCTTCCTCGAGCATCTGCTTGGCGACCGCGGAATTGTGGTAGTTGAGGTCCGGCTGGCTCACCAAGAAGTTGTGCAGGTAGTACTGGCCGCGGCGCGGCTCCCACTGCCAGGCCGAACCGCCGAAGATCGAGAGCCAGTTATTGGGTGGCGTGCCATCCGGCTTCGGGTCGGCCCACACGTACCAGTCGGACTTCTCGTTGCCGCGGTCCTGCCGGCTGGCCTGGAACCAGGCGTGCTGGTCGGACGTGTGATTGAGCACCTGGTCGATGATGATTCGCAGCCCGCGCGCGTGTGCTTCCGAAACCAGCCGGTCAAAATCCTCGAGCGTCCCGAAGATTGGATCCACCTGGCGGTAGGCGCTGACGTCGTAGCCGAAGTCCTTCATGGGCGACTTGAAGAAGGGCGAGAGCCAGATCGCGTCGACGCCAAGGCTCGCGATGTAGTCGAGCTTCGTGATTACGCCGGGCAGGTCGCCGATGCCGTCGGCGTTCGTGTCGGCGAAGCTGCGCGGGTATACCTGATAGATCACGGCGCCGCGCCACCAGTCGGCGTCGCCCGCGGCCTGGGGCGCCGCCGATGCCTGCCGCTGAACGTCGCTCGGTTCCTGCGTGTGCAGCATGACCAATTCTTTTCGATTGGCCGTTGCCGGCGTGAGTGAATACGATTGCATCGCATTGTGCGGCCCGCCGCACGGCCTGAGACTCGAAAAGCGGGGGGGAACATGCGGGAAAAGCCGGCGCTCGGTTTCTGGCAGGTCTGGAACATGTGTTTCGGATTTCTCGGAATCCAGTTCGGCTTCGCCCTGCAGAATGCGAACGTCAGCCGCATCTTCCAGTCGCTCGGCGCGACCATTGATGACCTGCCGGTCCTGTGGCTGGCGGCACCCGTGACAGGGCTCCTCGTGCAGCCCGTCATCGGCTACATGAGTGACCGGACCTGGGGGCGCCTCGGACGGCGCCGGCCATACTTCCTCTACGGCGCGGTCCTCTCGACGCTGATGCTGCTCGTGATGCCGAACAGCCCCTGGTTGTGGGTAGCCGCGGGAACGCTGTGGATCCTCGATGCATCGATCAACATCACGATGGAACCGTTTCGCGCGCTGGTGGGCGACATGCTGCCGGACCGCCAGCGCGCCTTCGGCTTTGCGCTGCAAAGCCTGTTCATCGGCGTCGGAGCGGTCGTCGCGTCGGCCCTGCCCTGGATACTCGCGAACTGGGGCGGCGTCAGCAACGTCGCCGCGGAAGGCGCGCTTCCCGATTCGGTGAAGTGGGCGTTCTACCTCGGAGCCGTCGTCTTCATCACCGCGGTGACCTGGACGGTCCTCCGCACCCGGGAGTATTCGCCCGGGGAACTTGCCGCGTTCAGCGAATCGAAGGCGGCAGAAGGCACGCAACAGCCCGTCGAAAGCAGAAGCGCCCGGCAGTACCGCGCGTCAGGCACGGCCTGGCTCCTGTGCGGAAGCTTCTTCAGCGTCGCGGTCGCGGTATTCGACTGGGACCTTCAGCTGCACGTGCTCGGTGTTGGCGCCGCCGCCTTCGGTCTGCTGCAGCTCGTCGCCGCCTGGCTGCAGTCCTGGGGCCGGACCGCCGATGCGCTCTACTGCATCATGAATGACCTGTTCCAGATGCCGCGCACCATGCGCCAACTCGCGCTGGTCCAGTTCCTGTCCTGGTTCGGCCTGTTCGCGATGTGGATCTACACGACCTCCGCAGTGACGAGCCGGCATTTCCATGCAACCGATGCCTCGTCCGCGGCCTTCAACGAGGGCGCAAACTGGGTCGGCGTCCTGTTTGCGGCCTACAATGGCTTTGCGGCGCTGGCCGCGATGCTCATCCCGCTCGTCGTCGCCAAGATCGGGCGCCGGCACGCGCACCTGCTCAACCTGACACTGGGCGGGACCGGGCTGATCGCTTTCCTGGTGATCGATGACCCGCGCATGCTGCTGGTCTCGATGATCGGGGTGGGAATCGCCTGGGCTTCGATCCTCTCGCTGCCTTACGCGATGCTGTCGGGTGCGGTGCCGCCGTCGAAGATGGGCATCTACATGGGCATCTTCAACTTCTTCGTCGTCATCCCGCAGATCCTGGCGGCGAGCGTGCTCGGCGTGCTGGTGCGCGTGCTGTTCCATGGTCAGAGCATCTACGCGCTGGCGACGGGCGGCACGCTGATGATTCTTGCCGGCTTCGCGACCCTGCGCGTGGACGACCGGGAGGCGCCACGGCGATGAGCCGCGCCTGGCGGCTCGCATGGACGGCGGTCCTCGGCGGCCTCGCTTGGGCCGCCAGCGCCCAGGCCGCGCAACCGGACTACTACGGAACGGCCGAGCCCTTCGCTTCCGAAGCCGTTTATTTCGTCCTGACGGACCGCTTCGTGAACGGCGATCCGTCAAACGATCATCGCGAACAGGGAGGCGCCAATCGCACGTTCGACCGGCCGCTGGTGGCGCCGACCGGCGTTATCGCCAACATCGGCTACCTGGGCGGCGATTTCCGCGGGCTGCTCGACCATGCGGACTACATCCGCGAGATGGGATTCACGGCGGTCTGGATCACGCCGATCGTCGACAATCCGGACGAGGCTTTCACCGGCGGCAACCGGATCGGCGAGGGCTTCTTCGCGGACCGCGGCAAGACCGGGTATCACGGCTACTGGGGCGTGAACTTCTACCGGGTCGACGAGCACCTCGAGTCGGAGGGCCTGCGCTTCGCCGATTTCACGCGCCGCATGCGTGACGAGCACGGCCTCAAGATCGTACTCGACATCGTCTGCAACCACGGCTCGCCCTCGTACACGATGCCGGTGGACCAGCCGAAGTTCGGGGAGATCTATGATGCCGCCGGGCGCCTTCGTGCCGACCACCAGAACCTGAGACCGGAGCAGCTCGACCCGGCGAACCCGCTGCACCGCTGGTTTCACCGGGAGCCGGATCTCGCGGAACTGTCGAACCTCGACGACACGAATCCCGAGGTGATCGATTACCTCACCGGTGCCTACCAGCAATGGATCGACCAGGGCGCCAGCGCGTTTCGCATCGACACGATCCGCCATGTCCCGCACCCGTTCTGGCGCGAGTTCGCCGCGCGGATCCGCGCGCGGCACCCGGGCTTCTTCATGTTCGGTGAAAGCTTCGATTACGACGCCCGCAAGATTGCCGAGCACACTCGCCCCGAAAACGGCGGCGTGAGCGTGCTCGACTTTCCGCTGAAGGCCGCGATCGCGGAGGTCTTCGAGGGGCAGGGCGGGGATTACAGGCACCTCGCCGGAGCGCTGCACCTGGAGGACGGCGTCTACCGCAACCCTTACGAGCTGATGACCTTCTACGACAACCACGACATGGCGCGGCTGAACGCCGGTGAAAACGGCTTCATCGATGCGCACAACTGGCTGTTCACGGCGCGCGGCATCCCGGTGGTGTACTACGGCTCGGAAATGGCGTTCATGGCGGGCACGAAAGAGCACGAGGGGAACCGCAATTATTTCGGGCCGGAAAACATCGCGCGTGCCCGCGGAAGCCGGATCCGGGCGGCGTTGTCGGCGGTCGCCGCCATCCGCCGGGACACGCCGGCCCTGCAGCGGGGGTTACAGCTCGACCTCGAACTCGCCGGTGACCGGGCCGCTTTCCTGCGCGTCTACGAGCGGGGCGAGGTTGCGCAAACCGCGCTCGTGCTACTTAACAAGGGTGATGCGCCCACGCGATTTGCCATCGATCGCTGGCTGAGTGACGGCACCTGGCGCGACGCGGCAGGCGAGGATGCATTCATGGTGACTGGCGGTGCGCCGCTCGCGGTCGAGGTGCCCGCGCACGGCGTGCGCGTCCTGCTTCACGACGGGCGGAATGACGACCCCGCGTTACTGGCACAGATGCAGCGGGCGATGGCGGCGCTGGCCGGCGGTGCGGGTGGCTGAGGATCCTCAGCGTGCCCCGCAGGAAGCACGGACGACCAGTTCCGGCGCGATCAGGGTCGGTTCGACGGCCTGTCCGTCAATCAGGCGGATGAGATTCTCGACCAGCAGTTCGCCGGCAAGCCGCGTGTCCTGGCGGACCGTAGTGAGCGGCGGATTGAAGTCAGCCGCGGAGGCGATGTCGTCGAAGCCAACGACCGCGACGTCCCGCGGCACGGAAAGCCCGCGGTCCTGCAGCGCATGGATGACCCCCATGGCGATCAGGTCGCTGGCGGCAAACACGGCGTCGAACGGCACGCCGGATTCGAGCAGCATCCGGCAGGACCGATAGCCGTCGGCCTCGAGGCTCTGGGCCTCGGCATGCAGCTGCGGGTCCGGGCCGAGCCCGGCGCCGCCGAGCACTTCGGCGAAGCCCCGGTGGCGGAGCTGGAATTCGGGCGAACCGTCAGAGACTCCGCCGACGAAAGCGACGCGGCTCCGGCCCTGCCGGAGCAGGTGTTCCGTCGCGAGCCGTGCTCCCCACGCATTGTCGCAGCAGAGATAATGTCCGGGCAGCTTCTCGATTACGGGCCCCCAGATGACGAAGTGCGAGTCCGTCTCGGCGAGGTGGCGCAGCCGCTCCGCGTACTTCAGGTAGTCGCCGTAGCCGAGCAGGATCATTCCGTCGGCGCGGTTCGACAGCTCGTAATCCGTATGCCAGTCGTCTGAGAGCTGCTGGAACGACATCAGGAGGTCGAAGCTGCGGCGCGCCGCCGCCCGCGCGATGTGGCCGAGCATGGACAGGAAGAACGGGTTGATCTGCGCTTCGTCCGGGGACTCCTCGAACAGGAGCAGGGCCAGCGTGCGGCTGCGGCGCGTGCGCAGGCCCGCGGCGCTGCGATCCGTGCGGTAATGCAGCTCGCGCGCGATCTCCTGGATACGGGCGCGGGTCTCGGGCTTGACGAGCGGACTGTCGCGCAACGCGCGCGAGACCGTGGCCTGCGAGACCTGGGCGAGCTGTGCGACTTCGAGCGAGGTGAGCTTGGGGGTCTTCATGCGGCGCGGGTCAGTTCGAGGGGATCCCGGTCGCGGCGACGGGCGGCGACGGGTGCCGCCAGCGCATCCAGAAATAGACCGGAATCCCGGCGGCCGCGAGCGCGAGCGCCCAGAGGAAGGCCTCCATACCGACGCCCATGAAGGCGAACACCGTGAACGCAAGGCCGCCGAGGCCGGCGATCCACATCATCGGCGAGTGCTGCGACGGGTCGCGCCGCCAGAGATAGAAGAAAGCGACCACGCAACAGGCGTAAAGAGGCATGTTCGCCGCCGTCACGACGATCGACAGGAAGGTGAAGCCTGCGACGAGCGAGGCGCTGTAGTTCATGAGACCGATGAAAGTCGCGAGCGAGCCGGCAAGCAGCAGTCCCGCCCAGGGCGCGCCGAACCGGTTGCTGCGCGCAAACACGTCCGGCAGCAGGCGGTGGATCGCGAGCGTACGGGTCAGCTCGCCGCTGAGTAGTGTCCAGCCGTTCAGGCAGCCGAGGCCGCTGACGACGACGAACAGCGCGAGCCAGCGCGAATTTCCCTGGCCGAGCAGGCTGTCGAGGATCGTGACGAAGGGCGCGTCGGAAGTGGCCAGCGTTGCCTGCGGGACCAGCAGCATGCCGATCGCGACGATCGCGACGTAGACTACGCCTACGAACAGGGTGCCGATCAGCGTCGCGCGCGGTATGGTCCGCTGCGGGTCCTTGACCCGGCCCGCCGCGATCGCCGCGGACTCGAAGCCGAGCATGGCGTACAGCGCGATCGTCGCCGCGCCCATGGATGAATGCAGTTCGATCGGGGTGGTCGGCAGATTGGGCGTGTAGGCTGACGGTTCGGTCAGGATCGCATAACCGCCCATGACGATGACGAGCACGAGCGGGACCAGTTTCAGCAGCGACGTGATGACCTGTACCCGCCCCCCGCTCTTCACGCCGAGCAGGTTGACGCCGACGAACAGCCACATGAATGCCATCGCCAGCAGCGCGGGAGGAATGACCCGGGCGTCCGGGAAGATGGTGTCGAAATATCCGACGACCGCGACCGCGAGCGCCGCGTTGGTGACCCAGACGGAGACCCAGTAGCACCAGATCGCCGGGAAGGCGACCGGCTCGCCGAGCGTTGCGCGCACGTAGCCGAACGGACCGTCCGCCTCCGGCAGACGCCGTGCGAGCGCCGCAAAAACGATTGCAAGGCAGGCGCAGCCGACGATTACGGCGAGCCAGCCGGTCAGCGCATTGAGGCCGAAGGGCGCGAGCGCAGCCGGCTGCATGAAGATGCCCATGCCGATCATGTTTCCGACCACGAGCGCCGTGCACATCATGAGGCCGAGCTGGCGCGTGTTCATCGGTCATCCCCCAGGTGGATCGGTGCGCCCTGCTTGATGACGCCGGCGATGTGCCGCAGCCGGTCGATGTCCTCGAGCGGGTCGCCGTCGACGGCGATCAGGTCGGCGAACTTGCCCGGCGAGATGGAGCCGAGCTCCTGGGAGCGGCCGAGCGAGGCCGCCGCGTTGAGGGTCGCCGAGCGGATGGCGTCGAGCGGGGTCATGCCGTATTTGACCATGTAGGCGAACTGACGTGCATTGTCGCCGTGCGGATAGATGCCGGCGTCGGTCCCGAACCCGATGCGGACGCCCGCCTTGACCGCCCTGGCAAAATTTGCACGCTGGATATCCGTGGTCTCGCGGTTCTTGCGCAGGATTTCCTCCGGCCAGCCGTCGCGCGTGCCGACCTCCTCCGTATAGTCGCCGTTGTAGACGTCCGCGACCAGCCAGGTGCCGTGCTCGAGCATCAGCCGGATGCCCTCGTCGTCGAGGTAGGAGCCGTGCTCGACGGTGCGCACGCCGGCGCGGATTGCGTTCTTGATGCCCTCGGCGCCGTGGGCGTGCGCGGCGACGAAGGTGCCCGCCTTGTCAGCCTCGTCGACCGCGGCACGGATCTCTTCTTCCGTGTACTCCGGCATGGAAGGCGTGGTGCCCGAAGTGAATACGGCGCCGGTCGCGATCACCTTGATGAAATCGGCGCCTCCCGCGAGCAGCTCGCGCACGCGCTGGCGCACTTCGTCAGCGTTGTCCGCGACGCCGCGGCGCATTTCGTCCGGCACCACCGTGCCCTCCGGCAGGCCCGTGACTTCGCCGCCGCCATTCGTGACCGTGACGTAGGCGCCCGCGACGAACATTCGCGGACCCTCGACCTGGCCCGCGTTGATCGCGTTTCGCAGCGCGACGTCCACGAACGCACGGTAGGTGCCGACGTCCCGCACCGTCGTAAAGCCTGCTTCGAGTGTCGCCCGCGCGTGCGCCGCGCCCATCAGCGCATCGCGCGCCGCGGAACTCGAAAGCGGCGCGGCGACGTCCGCGGAACTGATGTCGCCGACAAGGTGCGTGTGCAGGTCGATGAGTCCCGGCAGTACCGTGTACGCGGACCAGTCGATCAGCCGGCCGCCGCTGCGCGAGGTCGGGGTCCACGGCGTGACGGAGGCAACACGCCCGTCCTCGATGAAGATTGCGCGATCCGGCAGGTACTTGCCGTGTTCGACGTCCAGCATGCGCCCGGCGCGCACGACCACGGTCTCCGGGAGTGCCGGCATCGCGAGCGTTACGCAGGCGCAGGACAGGAAGGTGAGAAACGCGGCGCGAACTGGTTTCATGCAGCGGACTCCGTCTGGTTGCGGCCGACATCATAATTGCTGGTAGCATGTCGGCCGCAATAATCAGTGCAGGCTGTGATGCCAGCGAGGTTTTTCAACTTGACGCCAGGTCTTTCGCCTATGCGGATCATCCCCGCAATCATTATGGCACTTGCCGCCACGGCCACCCTGGCCGGGCCCCGGGCGCGCGACCTGGGGGTGCCGTTCGACGGAACGCCGGGTCCGCTGAATGCGATCACGGACGTCGCGGGCGTGACGGTCGGCCAGACCACGTTGATCGAGGACCTCGCGAACGGCCACAAGGTGCGCACGGGCGTCACGGCGATCCTTCCGCGCGGACGCGCCGACGTGAAGACCCCGGCGTTCGGCGGCTGGTTCTCGCTGAACGGCAACGGCGAAATGACCGGCACGACCTGGCTCGAGGAATCCGGGTTGCTCGACGGGCCGGTGATGCTGACCAATACGCACAGCGTCGGCGTCGTCCGCGATGCCGTGATCGCGTGGCGAATACGCCAGGATGGACCGGACAAGGATGGTTACTGGTGGTCGCTGCCGGTGGTGGCCGAGACCTGGGACGGCCACCTGAACGACATCAACGGATTCCACGTGACGGCGGCGGACGCCGCGGCCGCGCTCGATGCGGCTTCCAACGGGCCGGTGGCCGAGGGCAATGTCGGCGGCGGCACCGGCATGATCTGCCATGAATTCAAGTGCGGTATCGGCACTTCATCGCGCCGGGTCTCGATCGACGGCCGCACGCTGACGATCGGCGCGCTGGTGCAGGCGAATTACGGGCTGCGCGAGACGCTCCGGATCGCCGGCGTCCCGATCGGCCAGCACCTGCGCGAACATCGCGCATACCAGGACGAGACCGGGGACACTGGCTCGATCATCATCGTCATCGCGACGGATGCCCCGCTGCTGCCGCACCAGCTCAAGCGCCTCGCGCGGCGCGCCGGCATGGGGCTCGCGCGCATGGGCTCCTACTCGGGCGACGGGTCGGGTGACATCTTCATCGCGTTCTCGACGGCGAACGCGGCCGCGCTGTCCGGCAACAGCTTCGCGAGCGCCGAGTTCATCGAGAACGGGCGCCTGGATCCCGTCTTCGAGGCGACCGTACAGGCAACCGAAGAAGCAATCGTCAATGCCATGGTCGCCGCGAAGGACATGACCGGCGAGAACGGGCACGATGCCATCGCGCTGCCGCACGCCGAGCTCGTAAAGCTGCTCGAACGCTACGGCCGGCTCAACACGCCGAGGTAGAGCCCGTACCAGTCGAGCGACCGCTGCATCCGGTCGTGCAGGTAGCTCGGGATCGTCAGCGGGTGGTACTCGCCGGGGTAGATCACGAGCTGCGTCGGCACCCCGAGCGACTTGAGCGCCTGGTACATCTGCATGCCGCCGAGGCAGGGCACGTTGGCGTCGAGCTCCTCGCAGAGGAAGAGCGTCGCCGTCGTGATCCGGTCCACGTGGAAGAAAGGATAGCTCACGCGGTCCCAGGCCTCGCGGTCGCGCCAGGGCAGGCCGAGCTCCTGCTCGTACTCGCGGATGTACATGTCGAAGCCGTACATGCCGTAGAAGTTCGCGGCGCCGGCGCTCGAGATCGCCGCCTTGAATCGGTTGTCGCGCGCAATGACCTGGTCGGTGAGGATCCCGCCATAGCTGTGGCCGCCGACGCCGAGGCGATCAGGATCCGCGACGCCCATGTTCACGACGTGGTCGACGGCCGCCAGCAGGTCGGCCGTGTCCTTGCTGCCCCAGTCCGCGTAGATTGCCTTTGCGAACTCGAAGCCGCGGCCGCTGCTGCCGCGCGGGTTGGCCGCGACCACGGCATATCCGTTGGCCGCGTAGACCTGCCAGTCCTCCATGAATTCGTGGCTGAACTGGTAGACCGGGCCGCCGTGGACGCGCAGGATCGTCGGATAGCGCTTGCCGGGCTCGTAGTCCACGGGCTTCATGAGAAAGCCGTCAATCGAAGTGCCGTCGGCGCTGCGGAAAGTGATCTCCTCGACCGGCGCGAGCAGCCGGTCCTTCAGCCACTCGTTGTGGTCGGCGACGACGCGAAGGCCGGTGGGCTCGACCGCCTCGATGCGGTACGGGTGGAGGTCATCTCCGCCCAGCACCGCGATCCGGCCGTTGGCCGCGGTATCGAAGTCGAAATCGAAGCGCGGCCCCGTGGTGAGCGCGGTCACCTGGCCCGAGGCGAGGTCGATGCGCGACAGGTGCGTCACGCGGCTTTCCTCGACCAGCGCAAGGACGGACTTCCCGTCGGGGCTGAAGACGGGCTTTGTATGATCGAGCTCGACGCCCGCGGGGCGTACCACCTCGCCGCTTTCGACGTCGACGATCGCGAGTGACCAGGGTTTGTAGTAGATCCACTGGTCCTCACCGCTCTGGAGGTAGGCGATTCGCCGGCCATCCGGGCTCCAGGCCGGGCGCGATTCGAGGTCCGGGTCGTTGTCGGCGCCTTCGAAGCGGGTGACCCGCTTTTCCTCGGAGCCCACGCGCACCTCGACGATGTAGATGTCCCAGTTGAGGTGGCGGTCCGGGTCGGGTCCGCGCTTGGTCACGTAGGCGATGCGCTTGCCGTCGGGCGACCAGGCGGGCAGGTACTCGTCATGCTGTCCCGAAGTCAGCTGCGTCGCCTTGCGGCGTGCGACGTCGAAGAGATAGAGGTGCTGCCGCTTGGCCCCGAGGAGGCCGACGAAGTCCTGCTTGAAATAATAGCGGTCGATCACGATCGGGGATGGCTGCGGAGGCTCCTTCTCACCGGCGGGCCGCTCGGGATCGTTCGCGATGATGGCGAGCGTCTTGCCGTCCGGAGACCATTCGAAGTCCACGACGCCGCCCGGGAAGTCCGTGAGCTGCCCGGCCTCGCCTGCGCCTGCGGGTATCACCCAGACCTGGGTCTCGGCATCGTCATCGCCGCGATCCGACAGGAAGGCAATGCGCTTTCCGTCCGGGCTGAATGTCGGCTGCCATTCGTCGGCGTCCGGCGTGTGGGTGAGCGGGCGCCGGTCGCTGCCATCCCAGCGCGCCCGCCAGACGTCGTAGCGCGGCTCGTCGGCCTTGAAGTCGGGCTCGCCGACGCTGTACACCACGTATTTTCCATCGGGCGAGAGGTCAAGGTCGGTGAGGTTCGCGACGCGGACGAGATCGTCGATGCTGAAGCGGGCCTTTCCGGTGGCGGGCCCGTTGGCGGCGAAAGCCGCCGGGGCGCAAAGCAGCAGGCAGATCAATCCCGTCCATCCACTCATGTCAGTGTGGCTCCTTGGCCGTCGCGAGCCGCTGGAATTTCTCGCGCGCGGCATTCAGGTAATCGAGCGTCTCGAGACGCTCGCTGTCCTCGTTCCACCCGCCCCGCGCCTCGGCCGCCTCGATCACGCGGTCCATCCAGGCGACGAAGTACGCGGCGTCCGCGGGCGCCGCAGGGGCCGGCGCATCGATGTAGACGGGGCCCGTCGTCGCATAGGGATACAGGTCTAGCACCCAGGGGTGCGGCTGGTCGTTGAAGGCGCGCAGCACGACCCAACCGCCGTCCTTGAACGTGAGATCGCCGCTCCAGTCGAAGCGGGTGCGCTCACCCGTGAGCCTGAAGGCCTTGATCACGTGGCCGTTCTGCACCAGCTCGAGATGGTCCATGGGAATGGGCGAGCGCAGCGCAAGCGCCGCGGAATGCTTCCCGGCGCCCGCGAGCGTGTCGCCCGGGCGATGGCCGTCGATCGTGAAGCCGAGTAGGGGCCCGTTGCTCACGAAACTCCGCCCAGACTTCAGCGCGTCGCGCTGCGCCGCCGGCGTGCGTTCGCCGCCGGTCTCCAGGAATACGCGCACGAGTCCGATAGGACCTCGCAGCGAGGCGTAGTTCGACATTGCGTCCGTGCCGGCGCCTGCCGGGAGGCGGAAGCCGAGGTTCAGCAGCCGGTACCAGATCCCGGCAGTGATGCGGTGATCCGAAAAACCCATGACCTCGATGTAATCCACCTTGCCGTGTGCGACGTCCGCCGGCAGCTCGTACGAAAGCGATTTCTCGTTCGGCGGGTCGATGGGCGCGTCGAACGGATGCACGTAACCGACCAGCGCTCCCTGGGCGTGCGCGAGGTCCGCGACGGCGCCGTTGTAGGGCCAGGGACTCTCGAACGCGGTGTGGCGGTAGCTCGTGTAATCCGGTAGCAACAGGTGGTCGGAGAGGTGCAGCAGGCCGAGGTGGCCCCAGAAGCTCGTGTGGTATTCCTGCGCGTGCAGCAGCATCCGCTTGCCGCTCGCGGGATCGGGGTCAGGCCGGAAGTATGCGACGTCGGGGATCCGCTCCTCCTTGTTCACGATCAGGTTCTGTACGACGTCGAGGTCCTCGGCTTCCGCCTGCGCGAGCAGGGTTTCCGGCGTGCTGCGGTAATGCCCGCCGTAATTCATGTGCACGTGCAGGTCCGCACTTACGAACCTGCCGAAGCCGGCCGGGAGGTCGTTGTCCTCGAGGCGGACGGGCAACTCGACGGACTCGCCGGGCGAAAACTCACGTTCGATCGTCGCAGGCAGCCGGCGGAACCCGTTCTGCACGCGGATCACGGCCTTGCCTGCGGGAACTCCCACGCTGCACGACCCCGGGCAATCGAAGTAGTGCACTTCGCTCGGGAACTGCGCGCGGTCATAGGCTTCGTCGCCGCGCATCCACGCCTGCGTCGGGCCATGCCAGCGGCGATCGCCGCCTAGCACCGAGACGCGCGCTGAAATCGGGCGACCCGTGGCGTCCTTCGGGAAAATCCGGATGAACGCCGGTATTGCCAGCCGGTGGATCAGGCCCGAGTCCAGGGCGATGCGTGCGCCGCCCGCGACCTCCCGCACGAAGAGCGTTGTATTTCCGCGTTCGTTGCTGATATAGGCGATGCGTCGCCCATCCGGCGACCAGCGCGCGTTGCGGCGGTCGAATTCACCGTAGGTTAAAGGCAGCGGTGCGGCGTCGTCCGTCGTCGTCAGCCAGAGCTGGTGCCACTGGCCCCCGCGGTAGCTGGAGAACAGGATTCGCTTGCCGTCCGGCGCGACCTCCGGCCGCGCGGCCCAGGAGGATTCCATCTGGTGCTTGTCCAGGCATGTGGACTTGCCGTCGTCCACGGACACTGAACAGATCCAGCCCGTACCCCAGGGGACCTCGGCATTCGAGACGTACCAGACGCGTTTCCCGTCCGGCGACCAGGACGGGTTGATCGCGTGGTCGTGCGTCGAATAATAATAGCGGTCGATCCTGCTCTCGCGCGGCGCGACCAGGTAGCGCTCGTTCACAAGTCCCGCTTGCGTCAGGTCGGCGATCTTCAGGTTGAAGTGCCCGGTTCCGGCGGTCGAGACGAAGACGAGCTGCCGGCCGTCCGGCGAAATGCGCGGTTCGAGGTTCACGCCCGCGTTCGCCGTGAGCGCCTGTGAAGCGCCGCTGTCGAGATCGAGCCGCCACAGCTCGAACCCGCGGCCGTCATAGCGCGTGAACACGAGAGTCCTGCCGTCGCGCGCGACGTCAGGCTGGTAGTCGTAGGCGCCTTCCGCGTGCGTCAGTTCGAAGCGCTCGGGGGACGGGTTGGCCGCGATCTTCTGGCGCCAGAGCGAGCCATCCATGCTGTAGATGAGCTCGTTGCCCGCGGGCATGAAGGCGACGGACGACGGACCGCTCGTTAGCTGCGGGATATAGAGCTCGCGCCAGTAATAGCCGTGCGGAAGCTGGACCTGCGAGAGGACCGGCTCCCGCGCCGCCTCCGCAGGCGCCGCGAGCAGGAGCGGGACGAGCGCAAGCAGCGCGCGGGTCGCGCGATTCACGCCTTTCCCGCCAGCGCCTCGTCCAGGCTCTGCCGCAGGTAGACCATCGCCTCGTCCACCTCCGCTTCGGACACGCACAGCGGCGGCATGAAACGCAGTGTCGAGACGCCGCAGGACAGCAGCAGGAGCCCGTTGCGATAGGCGCGGTGCAGCAACCGGTCCACCATCGCACGGGCGGGCGAACCATCCTCCTCGATCATCTCGACGCCGATCATGAGGCCGCGTCCGCGGATGTCGCCGATGCAGGGGTAGTCGGGACGAAGCGCCTCGAGACGCTTCATGAAATGCGCGCCGACCTTCGCGGCGTTCTGCACGTACTGCTCGCGCACGAGGTCGATGGTCGCGTTGGCCGCGGCGCAGCAGACGGGGTTACCGCCGAAGGTATTGCCGTGCGCGCCTTTCTTCCACTGCTTCATGAGGCTTGCCTTCGCCACCACGGCGCCGATCGGCAGCCCGGACCCGAGGCCCTTGGCGAGCGTCATGATGTCGGGCGTGACGCCCGTGTACTGGGCGCAGAACATCTTCCCCGTGCGGCCGATGCCGGACTGCACCTCGTCGAACACGAGCAGGATGCCGTGCTCGTCGCAGACCTGGCGAAGCCCGGCGAGGAAGCCGTCCGGCGGCACGAGATAACCGCCCTCGCCCTGCAGCGGCTCGACGACGATCGCGGCGACCTCGTTCGGCGGAAGGTTCCGGTCGAACAGCATGCGGATGTAGTCGAGCACCGCCTTGCCCTGGTCGCTGCCCGCAAACAGCGGGCGATACGGATTGGGATAAGGCACATGGGTGACGCCCGGCATGGTCGGGAAGAAGCCTGCCTGCTGCGTGTACTTGCTGGAGGTGAGCGACAGCGAGCCCATTGTGCGGCCATGGAAGCCGCCGAGGAAGGCGATGATGCGCTGGCGCTTCGTGACGTAGCGCGCGAGCTTCAGCGCGCCCTCGACCGACTCGGTGCCGGACTGGCAGAAGAAGCACATGCCGGGCTCGCCGAGCGGTACGATCGCCGCGAGGCGCTCAGCAAGCGCTGTCATTTCCTCGTGCCAGTAATCACTCGAGATGTGCAGGAACTTCGCCGCCGCGTCCTGGACGGCCTTGACGACGCGCGGATGGGCGTGGCCGGTTGCGCAGACCGCGATGCCCGCCGCAAAGTCGAGGAAACGGTTGCCGTCGGCGTCCCAGGCCTCCGTGCCCCTGCCGTGCGAAATCACGAAGGGGTAGTCGCGCGGGTAGGAGGGCGAGGCAACTTTCGCGTCGCGCTCGATCAAGGCGCGCGACTTCGGGCCCGGCAGCTCCGTCTTGATGTGCGGGTTCTTGAATGCGCCGGCGGCGCTGGGCGATGCGTTCATAAGGGCAGCCTCACAGGTTCTCGATGGGCGGCCGCTGTCCGGGCCTCGAGTGCGCGCAACGCACTGAGCTCGGGTCCGGAGGGCGCCGCACAGGTTTCCGGTTCCGGCACGGCCACGAGCGGCCATCCGATGGAGGCACGCGATTCGTCTGCCGGGATTCCGGGATAGGTCGCCGAAAGCGCGAATTCTCCGCTTTCGGGCAGCGGTTTCAGGATGCCGATGTCAGTCACGATCACGGCCGGCCCCGCGCCGCGCGCCCCGCTCTCTGCGCGCCCGGCGAAGTGGCCGCCGCTGGTCTGGAAATCGAGCGCCTTGACGAAACTGCGCGGCGTGGCCTTCATGACGATAAAGACCTGTTTCGCGTGGGCGGCGATCTCGGTCGCACCGCCCGCGCCGGGCAGGCGCGTTTTCGGTTTCTCGTAGGAACCGATGACCGTGCTGTTCAGGTTGCCGTAGCGGTCGACCTGCGCCGCGCCCAGGAAGCCGACGTCGATGCGGCCGGCCTGGAGGTAGTCGCTGAAGACGTCGGGCAGCGGAATGACGCAGGTCGCGGTCTCCGCAAGCTCGCCGTCGCCGATCGAGAGCGGCAGCACGGTCGGCCGTGTGCCGATCGTGCCGGATTCGTAGATGAGCACGAGATCGGGAGCATGCGTCAGTCGCGCGAGGTTGCAGGCGGCGCTCGGCAGGCCGATACCGACGAAGCAGACCTGGCCGTCCCTGAGGAGCCGGGCGGCGACGACGGTCATCATCTCGTCGCGCGTGTAATCGCTCATGCGGCCTGCCGCTTCAGGCTCGCGAGGAACTCGCGGTGATCGCGCGTGCCGCGCACGTGGCGGTCGATCCAGGCGGCGAATTGCGCGCGGTCCCGCGAGATGGCGTCCCAGCGCAGGTAGAAATCGTTGTCGCGTGCGTAGTGGCCCTGGGCGTAGGACGGCCAGGCCCCGCCCGGGCAATGCGAGACGGCCGTGACCGTGAAGTGCGGGATCACCACGTTGTTCATCGCGGGCGGCAGCTCGTCGACGATCTTCTCGACGGTCACGAGGAGTTTCGTGGCGGCAAGCCCGGCCTCGCGCGCGGCGCCGACGATGCCGTCGATGGCGACGTTCCCGCGCCGGTCGGCGCGCTGTGCGTGCAGGATCGTGACGTCGGGGTGGATGGCGGGCACGGTCGCGATCCGTTCGCCGGTGTAAGGGCAGGCGACGTGCCGGATACGCGGGTTCTTGCTGACGAGATCCGTGCCGATATAGCCGCGCAGCATTCCGAACGGCAGGCGCGCCGCGCCCGCGCGATAGGCAACCGCCATCGCGGCATGGCTGTGCTCGTCGATTTCCAGCGCGCGCGGCCAGGAGTTTTCGACCGCGTCGCGCAGCCGGTGCAATGAGCCGACGCCCGGATTGCCGCCCCAGGAGAAAGTGAGCCTGCGTACGCTGCCCGTCCCGATCAGCTGGTCGTAGACAAGGTCCGGCGTCATTCGGACCAGGTGGAGGTCGCGCCGGCCCTGCCGGATCAGTTCATGGCCGGCCGCGAAGGGTATGAGGTGAGTAAAGCCTTCCAGCGCAAGGCAGGCACCATCGCCGACGTGGGTCGCTATCGCCTCAGCGAGCGGCAGGAACTGCGTCATTCACTCCACCACGGTCCGCGACTGCTCGCGCAGGTAGAGCGGCAGGTAGTACGCAGACGCGATCGCCTTGCCCGAGGAACCCGAGCCTTTCCAGCCGCCGAAGGGCTGGTAGCCGGGCCAGGCCCCGGTGGTCGCGCCCTGCGCGCGGTTAGCATAGGTGACCCCCGCCTCGATGCCGTCCTGGAACCAGCGCACTTCGTCCGGCGCACCATAGAAGCCTGCGGTAAGCCCCATGTCCGTGTCGTTCGCGAGGCGCATCGCCTCGTCACGGTCGCGGTAGCGCTGCGCCATCAGGATCGGCAGGAACATCTCGTACTTCCAGAGCGGGTCCGAAAGCGCGGCCTCCGCGAGAACGGGCTCGACATAGAACCCGCGCGCGAGCGGGCCCTCGTCCGGCTGCCGTCCGCCGCGCCGGAACCTGGCGCCGCGGTCCTTCAGCTCCGACACATAGCGTGCGTAGCTTTCGTAGGCGCGCCGGTTCACGACCGGGCCCAGCTGAATCGGGCGCAGCGTCGGGTCGCCGATGCGGATCTTGTCGATTTCCTTCTCGACGCGCGCGAGCAGGTCATCGGCCACCTTCTCGTGCACGTAGAGGCGCGAGAGCGCCGAGCATTTCTGCCCCCCCATGCCGTAGGCGGAGCGCGCGATGCCCGCGGCCGCACGGTCGAGGTCGGCGTTTTCGGTCACGATCGTCGGGTTCTTGCCGCCCATTTCCGTGATGCACGGACGCGGATACCGGCCACCCGCCATCTCCGCCATGATTGCGCGGCCGACGGCGACGGAACCTGTGAAAGTCACGCCAGCCGTGCGCGCATCGCGCACCAGCTGCTCGCCGACCGCCGCGCCGGCACCGTTCACGTAGTTGAAGACGCCCGGCGGCAGGCCTGCGTCGCGGATGCAGTCGGCGAGAAGCCGCCCGGCCCAGGGCGTGTCGGAGGCGCATTTCACGATGACGGTGTTGCCCGTCACGAGCGCCGCGGCGGTCGGTCCCGCCGAAAGCGCGATCGGGAAATTGAACGGCGCGATCACGACCCAGGCGCCGTAGGGACGCATGACGCTCCTGTTGCGCGAAGTGAAGCCTGTGAGCGGGTCGTTCGGCAGTTCGAATTCGTATCCCCGGTGCGATTCGAAGTCGTCGGCGTAGACGCGGAAGAAGTCCACGGCCTCCTGTGCTTCCCCAAGCGCCTCCAGGCGGTTCTTGCCGACCTCGAGCACGAGTGCGGCGGCGATCTCGTAGACACGCTCCTCAAGGATGTCGGCGACCTTGCGCATGAGGCGCACGCGTTCAGCGAGTCCCGCGTCGCGCCAGCCCGGGAAGGCGCGCTGCGCCGCGGCGAGCGCGGAATCGACTTCGGCGTGCGTGGCGAGCGGGAAGCGCCCGATCTTTACCTGGCGGTCGATCGGGCTCGCGCGCTCTTCCGTGTTCGCGGCCTGCACGTCCTTGCCGCCGATGAAGAATGGGTACGTGGCGCCGAGGCGGCCTTTCATCGTCGCGAGCGCCTTTTCGAAGCGCTCGTGCATCTCTTCCGGCGGATTGAACATCGTGGCGTAAGTCAGGCGAAAGCTCATGAGGCGCGCTCCATCGCGGCGGGGAAGAATCGTGAGAGCAGGCGGTCGAGCAGGCCCAGCGCCGAGGCAAGTTCGGCCTCCTCGATCACCAGCGGGGGCGCCAGGATCAGGAGGTTGCCGCGGGAGCCGAAGGACACGCCTTCGTCCCGCGCCGCGGCGAGCAACGACTTCATGGCCTCCGGCTGGGCGGGCCAGGGCGCGATCGGGGCGCGGGTTGCGCGGTCGGCGACGAGCTCGACGACCGCGAACAGCCCGCGGCCGCCGCGCACCTCGCCGATCACGGGATGGCGGACGGCGATCTTTTGCAGTTCCGCGTACATCGCGGAGCCGAGCGAGCGCGATCGCTCGACCAGCTTTTCGTCCGCATAGGCGTCGATCGCGGCGACGCCCGCCGCACAGGCCAGCGGGTGGCCGCAGTAGGTGAGACCGCCGTAGAACATCTCGCGCTCGAGCCTTCGCGCGACGGAGGCGCTCATCACCACGGCGCCGAGCGGGACGGTGGCGCCGGTAAGCCCCTTGGCGAGTGTCATGAGATCCGGCCGGCCGGCTTCTCCATGGCGTTGCCATGCAAACCACTCGCCGCAACGGCCGAAGGCGCTCATCACCTCGTCGGCGATGAGCAGCACCGCGCGTTCGCGGCTGTGCTCACGCAACGCCGGCCAGTAGCTGTCCGGCGGGACGATGCCATTGCTGCCCGCGTCGCTCTCCATCAGCACGGCGGCGACACGCGCCGCGCCTTCCGCGTCGATGCACTCCGCGACGGCCTGGGCCGCCCGCAAGCCGCAATCGTGCACATTCGCGCTGCCGAACGGGCAGCGATAGGAATAGGGCGGCGGCACGTGCCGCACGCCCCAGGCGTCGGCATCCACCTGGTGGGCCGTGCGGGAGTCGCCCGAGAGCGCCATGTCCAGGTAGCTCGCACCGTGGTAGGAGCGGTCGCGGGTGACGATGAGCCCGCGCGGCTTGCGCGAAACCTGGCGCGCGATGCGGACCGCATTCTCGTTGGCATCAGCTCCGCCCAGCGTGAAGAAGACGAGCCCGCCCTCGTAGCCCGAGCGCTCGAGCAGGCGCTCGGCCAGCGCCTTGCGGGGTTCGGCACCCCACGCGCTGGTGACGAAGGCGAGCTTTTCCGCCTGCGCCCGGATCGCCGCGATGAGCTTCGGGTGCTGGTGCCCGAGGTTGCTGCATTCGACCAGGCTCGACATGTCGAGAAGCTCTCGCCCGTCCTCGAGGACGAGCCGCGCACCACGGCCGCCGACCACCGTGGGGGCGTTCCAGTCGCCCGGCACGCACCAGCTGTGCAGCACGAAGTCGCGTTCGGAGGGCATTCCCCTATTGTCTCAAACCGGGCCGTCGGAGGCGACTGACATGAATTCTGCGCACGTCGGCGCGATACTCTCGTGCAAGCACATTGGCTGTTTCGAAACCCGGGGAGCGATCCATGAAACCGATTGGCTGGCTGGCTGGAATGGTGGCGCTCGTCGCCGCGGCTCTGGCCGCGTTCGTCGCCTCCGGTGCCTACGATGTTGCGGCGGACGAACCGCACTGGGCGCTTACGGCATGGGTGCTGGAAACAGCCCGCGACCGCTCGATCGAATCGAGGGCGGAGTCTGTCGTCGTGCCGGATCTCGATCGGGATGCGCTGATTCACGCGGGCGCCGGAAATTACGACGCGATGTGCAGCGGTTGCCACCTGCATCCCGGCGAGGACCACTCGGAAATGAGCGTCGGCCTGAATCCCGCCCCGCCAAACCTTGCCCGCGAGCCCGCCGTGGATGCGGCGGAGGCATTCTGGGTCATCAAGCACGGCATCAAGATGACCGCCATGCCGGCCTGGGGCAGGAGCGTCGACGACGAATCGATCTGGGGCATGGTGGCTTTCATCCGGCGGCTGCCCGGCATGACGGATGAGCGCTATGACGAACTCGTGGAATCGAGCGAAGGGCACACCCATGGGGGCGCCGATACGGAAGACGAGCACCACGAGCACGCGCACAGCCATGTCCACGCCGACGGTTCGGAGCATGAACAGGAGGATTGATGGCCTGCCCTGGGTCCCGGTGGTCGGCAACGCTCGGCGGCTGAGGTATCGTCGAGGCATGTGGCGCGGGGTCCAGTACCTGGTTTTCGGCACCATCCTGCTTCTGCAGGCTTGCGGCGAACGCGCGCCCGAGGGCGCCGTCGTGCTGCGCGCGGCGCGCCTGTACGCCGCGCCGGACCGGCCTGCCATCGACGACGCGGCCATCCTGATCGTAAACGGGAAAATCGTCGCCTTCGGCCCCGCCTCCGATGTTGCGACGCGCGGCGCGAAAAATCTCGGTCACTGCGATGCCGGTACAGTAACCGCCGGCTTCCAGAACAGCCACGTGCATTTCATGGAATCGAAGTTCGCGGATGCGAAAGACCGGCCGGCGGCCGACCTCGCGGCCGCGATGACCGGAATGCTGAATCGATACGGCTTCACGACCGTCGTCGATGCCGCGTCCCGGCTCGCAAACACCGTGGCGCTGCGGGCGCGCGTCGAGAGCGGCGAGGTCGCGGGGCCGCGAATCCTGACGGCGGGCAACGCCCTCTTTCCGAAGGACGGCATCCCGGTCTACCTGAGGGACATGCCGCCGGAATTCCTGTCCGGTCTTTCGCAGCCGGCCACGGTGGAGGAAGCCCTGGAAGACGTGCAGGCGAACCTCGATGGCGGCGCGGACGCGACCAAGCTCTTCCTGATGACGCCGCTGGGAGGCGGCCGCTATGCATTCATGCAGCCGGACATCGCGCTCGCGGCCGCGGACGAAACCCACCGGCGCGACAAGCTCGTGCTTGCGCATCCCACCGACATCGAGGGAATCAACCTCGCGATCGAGGCGGGCGTCGATGTCCTCATGCACACGACGTTTGGCGAGGGCAGGACGGTCTGGGACGCGGCACTCGTCGAGCAGATGCTGGGGCAGAACATCGCTGTGGTGCCGACACTGCAACTCTGGCCTTATGAACTGAAGCGTATGGGGCTCGGGCAACGAATCGTGGAGCTCGCCACGGACGATGCGGTGGAACAGCTCCGCATCTTCTCGAAGGCCGGCGGCCAGGTGCTGTTCGGCACCGACGTCGGCTACATGACCGATTACGACCCGACCGAGGAGTACCAACTGATGGCGCGCGCGCTCACGCCGATGCAGATCCTGGCCGCGCTCACGACGGCGCCGGCCGCGCGCTGGAAGGAATCAGCGCGACGCGGCCGCGTCGCGACCGGGATGGATGCCGACCTCGTCGTGCTCGAGGCGGACCCGGCCGAGGATGTGGCGAACTTCGCGAAGGTCCGCTGCACGATACGCGGCGGACGGCTGATTTACGGGTCGAATGACGCTGGATGATCGAATCTTGTCAGCCGGAGCCTGAAAACTGCGGCCCGTGGCGCCCGATCGTGCTCACATGGTTCACAATAGGTCGGTGGGAATACGGCATGGCCAGGCAAGGATTGCGCGGGGCGCGGAAATCGCGCCGAATGCGATGGCATCTGACGACCGCGACGCGCTCGTCCGGTGGTACCGGCGCAATCGTGCGCGTTCGGCGGCGCTCTTCGACCTGATTGACGACGAGGCGTATTACTCACGCCCGATCACGTTCCGGCATCCGTTCGTCTTCTACGAGGGCCACCTCCCGGGATTCAGTTTCAACACGCTCGTCAAGCGCGCACTTGGCGGACCGAGCATCGACTTCCGACTCGAAAGGTTGTTCGCGCGCGGTATCGATCCCGACGAATCCGAAGCGCAAGACCATGGCGACCGGCACGCCTGGCCCGCCCGTGACACGGTGAAGGCATTTGCGGCGGAAGCCGACCGACGCGTGATCGCGGCCCTGGAGCGGTCGGACATCGAGCAGCCTGGGCATCCGCTGCTGGATCGCGCCGAGGCCGTGTTCGCGATATTCGAGCACGAGGTCATGCACCAGGAAACCCTGCGTTACATGTGCCACCGTTTGCCGCGGGACCAGTTGCGGCGGCCGCCTGGCTATCGCCCGGTTACCCGCGGTGCGCCGCCGGCGCAGGAGTGGATCGCGATTCCCGGCGGCCGGGCGACGCTGGGCATCGCTCCCGGCGACATCCCGTTCGCCTGGGACAATGAGCGGCCCGCATCCGAAATGGACGTGGCGCCATTCGCTATCGAGCGCCACGTCACGACCAATGCGGCCTACCTGGCGTTTGTCGAGGCCGGCGGATATCGCGAAGCGCGTTGGTGGCGCCCGGCCGATTGGGCGTGGATCCAGCGCGAGCACGTCGAGCATCCGTCGTTCTGGCTGCGGTCGGGCGGTGAGTGGCACTGGCGCGCGATGTTCGAAACGCCGCCGCTTCCGCCCGCGTGGCCCGTGTACGTCACCTGGGCGGAAGCGAACGCCTACGCCAGTTGGCGCGGCACGCGGTTGCCGACCGAAGGCGAGTACCAGCGCGCGGCCTTTGGATCCGATTCCCAGGCAGTCCGGCAGTACCCCTGGGGCAACGAACCGCCGACGGCCGAACGAGGCGTCTTCGATTTCAATTCCTGGGATCCGGAGCCCGCCGGCAGCCATCCGGCCGGCCGCAGCGCCTGGGGCGTCGACGACCTGGTCGGTAACGGCTGGAACTGGACGGCGAGCGTATTCGCTCCGTTTCCGGGTTTCTCGGCGCTGCCCTCTTACCCGGAGTACTCGGCGGATTTCTTCGACGGCGAGCATTTCGTCCTGAAGGGCGCTTCACCCGCCACCGCGGGCGAGCTTCTTCGTTCTTCGTTCCGGAACTGGTTCCGGCCGCGCTACCCTTACGTGTACGCAACGTTCCGCTGTGCACGGGACACGGTGTCCTCGTGAACCGCCAGGCCGCCAGGCCAGTGGCCGCTGGCGGCAGCGATGCTGTCGCCGTGGTGCAGTTTGCGGATGACGTCCGCCATTACCTTACGCAAACGCCGCGGCAGCTGCCGTCACGGTACCTGTACGATGCGCTAGGCTCCGCGCTCTTCGACGCCATCTGCGAGCTGCCGTGGTACCGCATCACCCGGGCAGAGACGCGCCTGCTGGTCGAGCACGGACCGAAAGTGTGGGCGGCCATGTCGCCGCTCGAGCGCATCATCGAGCTCGGCGCGGGTGATGGCCGCAAGCTCGCCGCACTGCTGGCGAGCCGGCCGCGAGGACTGCCCCGCCTGCGGGTCGATCTGGTCGACATCTCGGCGGCGGCGCTCGATTCGGCCACGCGCACGCTGGCCGGGATGGAAGGCACGCAGGTCGTCCGTCACCGGGCAACGTACGAAGCCGGCATCGAGCAGGCTTCCGGGGCGATGGCGCGCGGCAGGGCGCTCGTGCTGTTCCTCGGCTCCAATATCGGCAACTTCGATCTGCCGTCCAGGGACGCATTCCTTCGCCGCATCCGGCGATGCCTTCGCCCGGGCGATGCGCTCCTGCTCGGTGTCGACCTCGTCAAGCCTGAACGCGACCTGATGCTTGCCTACGATGATCCGCTGGGCGTCACCGGGGCGTTCAACCTCAACCTGCTGATGCATGTCAATCGCGAACTCGGCGCCGACTTCGATCCGGCCGGCTTTGCTCATCGGGCAGTCTGGAACGCCCGCGACGCGCGCGTCGAGATGCACCTGGTCAGCACACGCCGGCAGACCGTGCGGATTCCTGCCTCGGGGATCGAGCTCGAGCTGCAGCCGTCTGAGACCATCTGGACCGAGAGTTCGTACAAGTACGGCCCTGCCGACGTCATCCGCATGATCGAGGACGCCGGATTCAAGGCGTGCGACTTCTGGGAAGATGCACGGGCACGCTTTTCGCTCACGCTGTGCGAGGTCAACGTGGCTCCATGAAACACTTCATGCTCATGGTCGCGCTTTCGCTGCTGCTGTGGCTTCCCGCGGGAGCTTCGTCGGCGGATGGGGATGACGCCGGCATCGCGCGGCTGGTTGCCGATCTCGGCCTGCAGGAATCGGCGACCGCCGTCTCGGAGCGTCCGGGCTGGCAGGCGCCGCGCAGGATCGTCGTGATGGGTGCGGACGCACAGCGCCTCGCCTGGCTGCAGGCCGCAGCGCCCGGCGTCGTCCTCATCGGCGCGGCCGATCGTGCGGCCGCGGTCCGTGAGGTCGCGGATGCCGACGCCTTGATCGGGGTCTGCGTGCCGGACATCGTCCAGGCCGGTCCCCGGCTGCGCTGGATCCAGCACATTTACGCGGGCGTCGAGCGCTGCGTCGGAACGCCGGGTTTCGCCGGCCGCGGCATCATCCTCACGAACATGCAGAAAGTCGCCGGTCCGGTGATGTCCGAGCACGTGCTCGCCTTCGTGCTCGCGCTGGCACGCGGGTTTGCGACTTACATTCCCGCCCAGGCCCGTGGAGATTGGGCGGACGAGGCCGTGCCCGAGGGCCGCATGTGGTCGCTCGAGGGCAAGACCCTGCTGGTCGCGGGGCTCGGCGGCATCGGCAGCGAGGTCGCGCGCCGCGCGCACGCGCTTGGCATGAACGTGATCGCGACGCGCAATACGCCTCATGAAAGGCCGGCCTGGGTGAGCGAGCAAGGCCTTGCCGGCGACTTGCCCGCCTTTGTCGCCCGCGCGGACGCGATCGTCGACTGCCTGCCGCTCACGCCGGAGACAAAGGGTGTGTTCGACGCGAAGATTTTCGGTGCGGCGAAGCGAGGCGCGCTATTCATCAACGTAGGCCGCGGCGGCACCGTCGTCACGGCGGATCTCATCGCGGCACTCGAGACTGGCCAGGTCGGGGGCGCCGGCCTCGACGTGACGGATCCCGAGCCACTGCCGCCGGAGCACCCCTTGTGGAAGGCGCCGAACGTGCTGATCACGCCGCATGTCGCGGCGGTGACCGACCTCGGCGAGGAACCGCGCTGGCTGGTCGCTCGCGAGAACCTGCGCCGTTACGTGGCGGGCGGGAAACTGCTGTCCGAAGTGGACCCCGGCCGCGGGTACTGAGCCGTGTCGAACCGCACGCTGCCACTGGACGATCGCAGCTATGCGTACCTGCTCGCGCATTCGCTGCGTGAAGCGCCGGCGCTCGCGAAGCTCCGCGCCGAGACTGCCTCGCACCCGAAGGTCAATATGCAGATCGCGCCCGAGCAGGGCCAGTTCATGCAAATGCTCGTGCGCCTCACCGGCGCGCGCCGCGCGATCGAGATCGGCGTCTTCACCGGCTATTCGAGCCTCGCCGTCATGCTCGCCATGCCGTCGGACGGGCGCCTGCTCGCTTGCGATATCAGCGAGGAATACACCGGGATCGCGCGCCGCCACTGGCGGGCGGCCGGCGTTGCCGACCGCATCGAGCTCGTGATCGCGCCCGCCAGGGAGACGCTGGACGCGCGGCTCGTCGCGGGCGAGGCGGGAAGCTACGACTTCGCATTCATCGACGCGGACAAGACCGGCTATCTTGCCTATTACGAGCGCCTGCTGAAACTGCTGCGGCCGGGCGGCCTGATCGCCGTGGATAACACGCTCTGGGGCGGCGAAGTCGCAAACCCGGCGAATCGCGATGCCGACACCATGGCGCTTCGCGAGTTCAACGACGTGTTGCACGAGGATCCACGCGTCGACCTCGCCCTCCTGCCGGTGGGAGACGGCCTGACCCTGGCACGGATCCGCAAATCCGGTTGATGACGGCTGCCCGCTCGCGGGTATGATCGGCCCATGAGCCTCCGCGACTACGTCGAGGCGATCCTGCCTGAATGGGAGCGCTGGTATCCCAGCCTCTTCGATGCTGCCGCCGATCTCGGCGTCATCCGGGCGCGCGTTTGTCCGCCTTCGTCACTGCTGCTGTCGCGCCGGCATTCGGCGATCCGCGACGAGGCCATCCGCGACTTTCGCGAGCGCTGGAATGCGGTTGAGCCCGAAGGGACGGACTAGTCCCGTTCCTGCCGGGCGGCGCCAATCACGCGCCAGTCCCCGTCCTCGAGTGCGAGCCGGATGTCGAGCCGATCGATATCGGCCGCGAGGTCCCAGCCCGAATCGGCGTTTGCCTCGCGGCCCAGCAGGCCAACCGTCACCCGGACCCGGGCAAGCTCCGTGCCCTCGAGTTCGATCGAGTCGATGCGCGTGATGAGGTTCACCGAAGGGTGGGCCATGAGCCAGGCATGCAGAAAATTGCGGATGTCGGAAGCGTCGCGCCCGCGCGAATCGCGGTAGTCGTCGGCCACGAGTCCTCGAAGTGCCGAGGCATCCCGCGTTTCGGCGGCCCTTTCCGCTTCATTGACCAGGGCGCGGATCGCGTCTTCGGGCGTGCCGGTCGGGCCGCAGCCCGCGGCGGCAAGGAACAGGGCCAGCGTGATGCCGGGCCTACGCAGGAAGCGTCTCCCATTGCGGAAGGCCATCGCTGATCTCGAACCAGGGCGCCTTGCTCGCAACAAAGATGTGGCCGAGCGGTCCTTTCGGAAGCGGACTGTCGAGGCTGCCGCAGGGAACGACGACGTATCCGGTTGAGGCGACGACTCGCGGCACGGCGCTGCCGCAGTGGCCGCAGAAATCCTGCCCGAACCGCTTCGCGCCGGGCAGTGCATAACTCACCACGTTGTTCTCGCCGCGCGTCCAGCTGAGCTGCTCCCGCCTGAGGAAAGCGTTGGTCGCGTGCGCGGTGCTGCGCGCGCGCCGGCAGCGGGAGCAGTGGCAGTTCCAGGCACGCTCGGGTTCCCCCGCAAACGTCCAGGCGATGTCGCCGCAGAGGCAGCGGCCCTGGATGACGCCGGCCCTCGTCGCGGGCGGCGGGTTGTCGACCGATGCGCCGGCGCCGAACTCCGGCGGAAAGGCCTCGTATTGCGGCAACGCGTCGGCGATCGGATACCAGCTTGCCCGCGAACCGGCGAACATGTGAAGCATCGGGCGCGCGCCGGGATCGCCCTCCACGCTGCCGGCCGGAACGAACACGACGGACATGTGCGGAAGCGGCGCGGGGACGGCCGAGCCGCAGGTCCCGCAAAACGGGCGGAGTCCGCGCTCCGAGGAGCGATAGGTCACGATCCGGTCGTCGCCGGAAAGCCATCGGAAACCGTCCATCGGGGCCGTGAGGAAGGTGGCGAACATCGCCCCGTGGTGCTTGCGGCACATGGAGCAGTGGCAGTGCACCATCGTGGACAGCAGGCCGGTCTCGAACTGGACCGCTCCGCACAGACAGCTGCCCCGGTTCATAATGGATACCTTACGGGAGGGCCTGATCGCATGTACACGCTTTATTGGTCGCCCGGCACCGCGAGCCTCTGCGTGCACTGGATGCTCATCGAGCTCGGCGCGCCGCACGAGCTCGTGAAGATCGACATCGAGGCTGGTGAACACCGCAAACCCGAATACCTGCGTCTCAACCCGAGCGGCCTGGTTCCGACGCTGGTGGCGGAAGGCACGCCGCTCTCGGAAAGCGCGGCGCTGCTCATGATCCTCGCCGAGCGCCACCCGCAGGCGGGATTCGCGCCGCCGCCGGGCCACGCGCAGCGCGACGCTTACATCAGCTGGATGGTCTACCTCTCCAACACTGTGCAGGTTGCTTACCGTGACTGGTTCTATCCCGACCAGCCGGCAGGGCAGGCGGCGGTAGAAGCGGTCCAGGCGGGGGCTCGCCGCCGAATCGAGGCCTGTCTCGAGCGCATCAACGCCCGGATCGCGGGCGGCGGGCCGTACATGCTGGGCGATCGCGTGGGCGCCGTCGACTTCTTCACGACGATGCTGATGCGTTGGTCGCGCAACATGCCGAAGCCGGCGACGGAGTGGCCCGCGATCGCCGGCTACGTCAAGCGCATGAAGGCGCGGCCCTCGTTCAAGGTCCTCTACGAGCGCGAGGGACTGACCGAGTGGGCGTAAGGCCTAGAAAAACGTGTAGCTAAAGGAGAGCGAGGCCGTCCCGAGCTCTTCGCCCTTGATCGTCGAGAAGTTCTCGTATTCGAGGCCTGCGCCAAGGCTTCCCAGGCGCGCCTGGATACCGGCGCCCGGGCGTCGACCTGCCAGTTTGTGACTCCGGCTTTCGCGAACAGGTCGATCAACGGAAGATCGATATAGCCGACGGCGAAGCCGGACGCAGCGCGACCGCGAGCAGCAACGATGTAAGCATGACGGGACGCAACATGGCGACTTCTTTGGGGACCTCGTCCCCCAATCAGGGCTCGTCCTTGATGACAGGCGTGAACTGGCGGATGCCGCAGGCAAAGTTGAGCAGCGTTTCGCCGATCGTCCCGGGCTGGATCTTTTCCCAATAGCGCAGCGGATTGGTCGAGCGCTCGGGTTTGTCGTCCTGCAGATTGTTCCACTTGTAGAACACGAGCCCGGCGGTCGAGCGCTGCTTGTTCTTGCAGTCCCAATCGTCCCGGCTGACCGTGCTCTTGTGGTCGAGCGGGCTCTGCGCGTACTTGTATTCGACGCGTGTCCACATCGTGACGATGTCGCCATTGCGCTGCGCGTCATGGCGTGTCGCGAAATAAACCTGCTCGGGATAGGTCTCGATCCATTCCCAGTCCATGCGGCCGCGCAGGTCGAGTTCCTTGACCCATTCGTTCCCGACGCCTTTCATCGGTACGGTCGTGATTTGCGCGGCCGATGGCAGCGCGGCGAGTAGCAGCAGCGCGGCGAAGGCTGCGTATCTGCGCTTCATGATGGCTTGGACGCTCCGTGGACGGCGGGGTTCCGGATTATCGCCCCCCAGCAGAGGACGTTCACCTTATAAAAGTGGACGCTCCCCTCTAAAGGGGAGCGTCCCCTTTTGGCTATGATGAGTCGTGGGCATTTTCGACGTAATCGTCATCGGCGGCGGACACGCAGGGACGGAGGCTGCTCTGGCGGCAGCCCGGATGGGGGCGCGCACGCTGCTCGTGACCCAGAGCCTCGCGACCGTCGGCCAGATGAGTTGCAATCCCGCGATCGGGGGCATCGGCAAGGGCCATCTCGTACGCGAGATCGACGCCATGGGTGGCGCGATGGCGCGGGCTGCCGATCGCGCCGGCATCCAGTTCCGCACCCTGAATGCCAGCAAGGGCCCGGCCGTGCGCGCGACCCGCGCCCAGGCCGACCGCAGCCTCTATAAGAATGTAGTCCGCGCGATGCTCGAGTCGCAGCCGGGGCTCACGCTGCGCGAGGCCGAAGTCGCCGACCTCGTCGTCGACGGCGGCCGCGTCCGCGGGGTCGTGACGGCCGACGGATCGGCAATCCATGCGCAGTCCGTCGTGCTGACCGTCGGCACCTTCCTCGGCGGGCGCATCCACGTCGGACTCGAGAGTTCGGAGGGAGGCCGCATCGGGGACCCAGCGTCGAACCGCCTGGCTGCGCGCCTGCGCGAACTACCCTTCGCGGTCGGCCGCCTCAAGACCGGCACGCCGCCGCGCCTGGACGGACGCACGCTCGACTATTCCCTCATGCGGCCCCAGCCCGGCGACCAGCCGCGGCCCGTCTTCTCCTTCCTCGGCCGCCGCGAGGATCACCCGCAACAGGTCGAGTGCCACATCACCACGACCAACGCGCAAACGCACGAGATCATCCTCGGCGCGACCGACCGCTCGCCGATGTTCACCGGTGCCATCGAAGGTGTCGGCCCGCGTTACTGCCCCTCGGTCGAGGACAAGGTCGTCCGCTTCGCTGCCAGGGCCTCACACCAGATTTTCGTCGAGCCTGAAGGCCTCGACACGCACGTCGTCTACCCGAACGGAATTTCGACCAGCTTGCCGGCCGAGGTGCAGCTCGCCTTCGTGCGGACGATCGCGGGCTTCGAGCGCGCAGAGATGACCCGGCCTGGTTACGCGATCGAGTACGACTATTTCTGCCCGCGCGGCTTGCGCGACTCACTCGAGACGAAGCCGCTCGCCGCGCTCTTCTTCGCCGGCCAGATCAACGGCACGACCGGCTATGAAGAGGCGGCGGCCCAGGGCCTGCTCGCGGGCATCAACGCGGCGCGTCTCGTCGCGGGACTCGAGTCCTGGTCACCCCGCAGGGACGAGGCCTATCTCGGCGTCATGGTGGACGACCTCATCACGCGCGGCGCGATGGAGCCCTACCGGATGTTCACGAGCCGCGCCGAGCATCGCCTGCTGCTGCGCGAGGACAATGCCGACGAGCGCCTGACGCCCGTCGCGCGCAACCTCGGGCTCGTGGACGGCGCGCGCTGGGATTTTTTCTGCGCGAAGCGGGATGCGATCGCGGCCGGCGGCGTGCCCGCCGGGGCCGATGAGCGGCTCGCCGCGCAGGTGGCGAGCGGCCTCGAGGCGCGCGAGAAGTACGCAGGCTACATCGAGCGCCAGCGGGCCGAGGTCGAGCGCCAGCGCCGCAATGAAGAGACGCGCCTGCCGGCGGGAATCGACTACGCGACCGTCGCGGGGCTATCGAACGAGGCACGCCAGCGGCTGGTCGAATCGCGCCCGGGCACGCTCGGCCAGGCTTCGCGCCTGCCCGGCATCACGGCGGCCACGATTTCGATCCTCCTCGTGCACCTCAAGAAGCGTGCGCGCGCGGCATGAGGCGGCGCGCCGTGCTCGCGCTGGCGGCGCTTTGCGCAGCGCTGCTGCCGGTTGCCGGCTGTGGGCCGGCGACCGACGGTCATGCGGCGCGCGAGCTTCGCCGTGGCAATGGCAGCGAACCGGATTCCATCGATCCGCAGCTCGCACGCATGGAAGCCGCGATGACGATCCTGCGCGATTGCTACGAAGGCCTTGTTTCGATGGCGCCAGACGGGAGCCCCATACCCGGTGCGGCCGAAAGCTGGAGCGTCTCGGATGACGGCCGCGTCTATACGTTCAGTCTGCGCGCATCGGCGCGCTGGTCCAACGGCGACCGGCTGGTCGCCGAGGATTTCGTCCAGGCCTTCCGCCGGCTGGTGAACCCGGCGACCGCCTCCCAGTACGCGCTCATGCTCGAGCCGGTCGCCAACGCGGCGGAAATCGTGGCGGGGCACAAGCCGTCGGAGTCGCTCGGCGTCGAGGCGCCGGACGAGGCGACGCTCGTCGTCCACCTCGGCGAACCCTCGCCGTATTTCATCGCGATGCTCTCGCACCCGAGCACCTTTCCGGTCCACCGCCCGACGCTTGCCGCGCGGCCGAAGGAATTCGCGCGGCCCGGGATTGCGGTCACGAATGGTGCCTTTACGCCGGCGGCCTGGGTGATTGGCTCCCACATCCTGGCCGTGCGGAATCGGTACTACTGGAACGATGCCGCGACTCATCTCGACGCGGTGCGCTACGTCCATGTCGCGGACCCGACGACCGAGTTGACGCGCTTTCGTGCAGGCGACCTCGACGTGACCTACACGGTTCCGCCTGGCGAAGTCGCGCGCCTCGAGCAGGAATTGCCCGGGCAACTGCGGATCGCGCCGAACCTGGGCGTCTACTACTATGGATTCGCGCTCGACCTGCCGCCCTTCAAGGATGCCCCGAAACTGCGGCAGGCGCTTGCAATGGCGGTGGATCGCGGGCGGCTGACGCGGCAGGTGCTCGGCGACGGCGAGCGGCCGGCCTTTGGCTGGGTGCCCCCGGGAGTCGCCGGCTACTCGCCGCAGCAGTTCGACTGGGCGGGGCTCGATACTGCGGAGCGCATCGCCCGGGCGAAGACACTTTATGCGCAGGCGGGCTATTCGGCCAAACACCCGCTGCAGGTCGAGCTGCGCACCAGCAAGAGCCCGCTGCACGATCGGATCGCGCTCGCCGTGACTGCGATGTGGAAGGAGCAGCTGGGCGCCGAGGTCAGCCTGCGCTCCGAGGACTTTCGCGTGCTGAAGTCGGCGATCGACGCGCGCGAGGCGCCGCTTTTCCGCGGCAGCTGGATCAGCGACTACAACGACGCCTATTCCTTCCTCCAGGTGCTGAAAGGCGGCTTCGGCATCAACCTGCCGCGCTACGCGAGCGAACCCTATGACGTCGCGCTCGCAATGGCCGCCGTCTCGGCCGGCGACCCGCGCGCGACCTGGCTCGCCACGGCCGAGCGCCAGCTACTCTCCGATGTCCCGTTGATCCCGTTGTATTTCTATGTTTCGAAGCACTTGGTCGCACCTCGGGTTCAGGGCTGGTACGACAACGTCATGAACGTCACCTACAGCAAAGACCTGTCACTCGCAAAGCCGTGAGCGGCGCGCGGCCTGCGGGCGTCCGCACCCGTGTCCGGTCCTTGTCCGCGGACACGCCAGACGGATCGCGTAATCCAAAAACGTTTACTGAAACAAAGCGTTACGCGATGTTCCAACTTGGCACGGCGCATGCAACATCCAAGACCGTGAGCTTACGTCCATGAAGATCACAAACTTGAGACCGTTGAGTGCCGGCGGGCGGGATACGACGCCCGCCGGCGATGAATTGATCCGGGGCACGGAGGCGCAGGACATTTCCGTCACGGCGAAGCCCGACCGCAGGCGCCAGAAAATGATCGGTATCGCGGGCGGCGCGCTTCTCCTCGTCCTCGTGTTCGGCCTGCTGATCCGGGGCTGGAGCTCGACCGAACACACCATCTCGCGCGAGCGCCTGCGCATCGCCACGGTGACGGAAGGTCCCTTCGTGCGCGACGTCTCTGCCGAGGGCACGGTGGTCGCGGCCGTGAGCCCGACGCTGTTCGCAGTCGCGCCCGGCAACATCAGCTACCTGGTCCGCGCGGGTGACACCGTGAAGACGGACCAGGCGCTCGCGACGCTCGTGAGCCCCTCGCTCGAGAGCGAGTACCAGCGCGAGAACGCGACGCTTCAGAGCCTCGACACTTCCTTGCAGCGCCAGAGCATCGAGATCCGCCGCCAGAAACTGGCAACGAAGGAAGCGGCCGACCTCGCGAACGTGCAGATCCGTGCCGCTGACCGCGAACTGCAGCGCGCGCAGTGGGCCTGGGACAAGGGCGCGATCGCCGAGCGGGATTTGCGCCGTGCCGAGGACGAGCGCGAATCGGCCAAACTCGCCTACGACCACGCGATGGAGACCGCGGGTCTCGAGCAGGAGAGCCTTGATCTTGACCTGCGCGCCCGCCGCCTCGAGCGCGAGCGCCAGGGCTTTGTGGTGTCGAACCTGAAGCGCCGCGTCGACGAGCTCACCGTGCGCTCGCCGGTGGACGGTATGGTCGCGAACCTCGCGGCCGCCGAGAAATCGAGCGTGGCGGAGAACGCGCCGCTCCTGACCGTCGTCGATCTCTCGGCCTTCGAGATCGAGTTCCAGGTTGCCGACGTTTACGCGCGCGATATCAAGGCCGGCATGGAGTCGGAGATCTCGCTCGACGGCCGCGAATACAAGGGCCTGGTCACGGGCATCTCGCCGGAAGTGCGCTCAGGCCAGGTGACCGGGCGCGTGAAGTTTGCGGGCGAGCAGCCGCCCGGCCTGCGCCAGAGCCAGCGCGGCTCGGTGCGCATCGTGATCGAGCAGCGCGCGAAGGCGCTGTGGTTCGAACGCAGCGCCGACATTGCGAGCGGCACGAGCGCCGTGTACGTCGTCGACGGCAGCCAGGCAGTCCTGACCCCGGTCGAGCTCGGCGCCGCATCGGTCGGCGAGATCGAGGTGTTGAAGGGGCTGCAGCCGGGGCAGCAAGTCGTCATTTCCGGCTTCGGCGACCTCAAGGACATCCCTGAATTTCACATCGGCGGCTGAGCGCCGGAACCCATTCACGACCCTGGAGCGACAAGCCAATGCTCGAAATGCACGGAATCAGCAAGATCTACCGCACCGACCTGATCGAGACGCACGCCCTGCGCGACTTCTCGCTGAAGGTGGGCGACGGCGAGTTCGTCGCGGTCACCGGCCCCTCGGGCTCTGGCAAGACGACGTTCATGAATGTCGCGGGCCTGCTCGAGACTTTCGACACCGGCGCCTACAAACTGGACGGCGAGGACGTGAGCCGGCTTTCGGACGAGGCGCGCTCGAGGCTGCGCAACGAAAAGATCGGCTTCATCTTCCAGAGCTTCAACCTGATCCCGGACCTCGACATCTTCGACAACGTGGACGTGCCGCTGCGTTACCGCGGCCTCACCAAAAAGGACCGCGAGCAGCGCATCAAGAGCGCGCTCGACGTCGTCGGGCTGTCCTCGCGCATGCATCACATGCCTTCGCAGCTCTCCGGTGGCCAGCAGCAGCGCGCGGCGATCGCGCGCGCACTCGCCGGCGACCCGCGCTTCCTGCTGGCGGACGAGCCGACCGGCAACGTGGATTCGCTGATGGCCCGCCAGGTCATGGACCTGCTCGAGCAGATCAACGAGATGGGCACGACCATCATCATGGTCACGCACGACCCGGAGCTCGCCCGCCGCGCGCACCGCAACGTGCACATCGTCGATGGCCAGATTTCCGACTTCAAGCCGTACGAGACCCGCGAGGATGGGTTCGTGAAAACCGGCCCCGCCGCCACCGCGGCGATGTCACCGGCCTGAGGGGGCACGCATGTTCGGCTACTACCTGCAGCTTGCGCTCCGCAATCTCCGCCGCAACCCGGGGCTCACGGCGCTCATGATCGGAGCCGTCGCGCTCGGCATCGCCGTCTGCGTCATGACGCTGACGCTGTATCGCGCGATGTCCGGCAACCCGATCTGGTGGAAGAACGACGTGCTCTACGCGGTGACGATGGACTTCTGGGACCCGCAGCAGCCGGACAACGAGGACAAGCCCTGGCTGCCCCCGTCGCAGCTGACCTACCGCGACGCGGTGGCGGTGATGAAATCGGACATCCCGAAGCGCAAGGTCATCATGCACAAGGCGATCGGCATCCTGTCGGTCGACGGCCAGCAAGTGAAGCCCGAGCGGGCGCTGACCCGCGTGACGACGTCGGACTTCTTCGCCATTTTCGACGTGCCGTTCCAGTACGGCGGTGGATGGACGCCGGGGGCCGACGAGGCGCCGGAACCGTTGATGGTGATCTCGCGCCGGATGAATGAGAAGCTGTTCGGCGGCGCGAATAGCATTGGTCGGCGCGTGCGCTGGAACGACCACGAGTTCCGCATCGTCGGCGTGCGCGACAACTGGATGCCGCTGCCGACCTTCTACGACGTCAACAACGGCAACCTCGAGGAACCCGAAGACGTCTACATCCCCTTCGGCTGGAATGCCGCGCTCGAGCTCTATAGCGCCGGCAACACCAACGGCTGGAAACCGGAAGACCTCAAGAACTACCAGGATTTCCTGAACTCCGAGAATATCTGGATCCAGATGTGGGTCGAGCTGCCGGACGCTGCGGCGCGCGATCGCTTCAAGGCCTTCCTCGACAATTACGCGACCCGGCAGAAGCAGGGCGGCCGCTATCCGCGGCCGCTCAACAACCGCCTGACGAAGCCGGACCAGTGGCTCATTGACAACGACGTGGTTTCGAATGACAACCGCGTGCTGGTCGGCCTCGCATTCGCCTTCCTCGCGGTGTGCCTGCTGAACACCGTGGGCCTCCTGCTTGCCAAGTTCCTGAACAATGCCCCGATCACCGGCGTACGCCGCGCACTGGGCGCGAGCCGCAGGCAGGTGTTCATGCAGCACCTGGTCGAGGTCGGCGTGATCTCCTCGATCGGCGCCTTGCTCGGGCTTGTGCTCGGCGGCCTCCTGCTGATGGGCCTGCGCGCGCTCTACACCGTGGATCCGACCGATGCCGGCGGTACGCAGGCGCTTGCGCACGTGGACGTCACGAGCGTCGTGACGGCGCTTTCCCTCGCATTCTTTGCCACCATTGCCGCTGGGCTCTATCCCGCCTGGCGCATCGGCCGCATCCCGCCGGCTTCCTACCTGAAGGCGCAATGACATGACCGCCTGGAACATCCGTCCGATCGCCTCCGCCCTCTGGCGCAACCGCACCGGCGCGATCCTGGTCGCCATCCAGATCGCGATCGGTCTCGCGGTGCTCGTCAACGCGGTCTATGTCGTCAAGCAGCGCGTGGACAAGATCAATCGCCCGACCGGCATGGACACGGCGAACATGATCTGGGTGGCGAGCGCGGGCTTTGCGCAGAACTTCGACTACAACGCGAGTTGGCGCGAGGACATCGCCACGCTCCGGGGCCTGCCGGGCGTCAAGGCGGCGAGCGTCATCAGTAACATCCCGCTCTCCGGCGGCGGAAGTTCGAGCGGCTTCCAGGCGAAGCCGGGCGAAGCCACGCCCGAGGAATCGATCGGCGGCAACACCTATGACATTGACGAGCAGGGCGTCGAAGCGCTCGGTATCAAGCTGAGCGCGGGTCGCGCATTCGAAGCGCATGAGATCCTGCCGCCCACGGATACCTTCGATACGGCGTCGCAGGCCATTGTCACGAAGGCCTTTGCCAAGGACCTGTTCCCGAACGATCCGAACCCGCTCGGCAAGACTTTTTACGACGCCCTCAGCAAGCCGATCACGATCGTCGGCCTCATCGAGCACATGCACGGGGCCTGGGTCGAATGGGACAAGCTCGACCACGTGGTGCTGTTCCCGCGCATCAAACGCGGACCATCGGCGGTTTACGTCGTCAGGACTGAGCCGGGCCGCCGGGATGCCGTGATGCGCGACATCGAGGCGAAGCTCGGCAACTCGAACCCCGGGCGCCTGCTGCGCTGGGTGCGGCCGTTCGATTATTTCATCAACCAGTCGTACCTGAGCGACCGCAACATGGCGATTTTCCTCGTCAGCGTGACGAGCGCACTCCTTGCCATCACGGCGCTCGGCATCTTCGGCCTCGCGACCTTCAATGTCTCGTCGCGCATCCGGCAGATCGGCACGCGGCGCGCGGTCGGGGCGAGGCGCCTCGACATCGTTCGGCACTTCCTGGTCGAGAACTGGATGGTCACCACGGCCGGCGTCGTGGTCGGTTGCGGGTTCGCGCTCGGTATCGGTTACTGGATCTCGGTCAAGTACGAACTGCCGCGGCTCGACCTTTATTACCTGGTCGGCGGGGTGCTGTGCATCTGGCTCATCGGCCTGTTTGCGGCCCTGCAGCCGGCGCGCCGCGCCTCGGCCATCTCGCCCGCCGTCGCGAGCCGGACAGTCTAGACTGTGGAGGCCTTACAACCCTTTACGCGCTCCCGGCATCCAATCCGATGAAGGACAAGCAGGATCAGGGACTTCAGGACAGCTTGGGAGAGCGCACCGTACTCGTGATCGACGACAGCGAGGCCGTGCGCACGGCGCTCGACGTCCTGCTGTCCATGCACGGCGCGAGGGTGCTTGGCGCCGATTCCGCTGCGTCCGGCATCGAAGTGCTCGCGCGCGAGCCCGTGGACCTCGTGGTGCAGGACATGAACTTCCGTCGCGAGGCGACTTCCGGCGAGGAAGGCGTTGCGCTCTTCCACCAGATCCGCTCGCAGCATCCGGACCTGCCGGTCATCCTGCTGACGGCCTGGACCCACCTCGAAACCGCTGTCGAGCTGGTGAAGGCGGGGGCCTCGGATTACGTGGCAAAACCCTGGGACAACGCGCGGCTCCTGACCACGGTCCGCAACCTGCTCGACCTCCAGACGGCGCGCGCGGAGAACCGCGCGATCCGCCGCCGCCGCGCCGCAGCGCGCGCCGAGCTGTCGGCGCGCTTCGTGCTGAGCGGACTCATTTACGAGAGCGAGGCGATGCACGCGCTCGCCTCGACCGCGGCGCGCATCGCGCATGCCGACGTGCCGGTCCTGATCAGCGGGCCGAATGGCGCCGGCAAGGAAGTGATCGCAGACATCGTGCAGGCGAACTCGGCCGTCCGGAAGGGCGCGTACGTCAAGGTCAATGTCGGCGCGCTGCCCGAGACGCTGATGGAGGCGGAGCTCTTCGGCACCGAGGCGGGCGCGTTCACCGGCGCGAAAGCGCGTACCGGCCGCTTCGAGGCCGCCGACGGCGGCACCATCTTCCTCGACGAGCTCGGGAATCTTTCCGCCCAAGGCCAGGCGAAGCTGCTGCGCGTGCTACAGACCGGAGAATACGAACGGCTCGGCTCCAGTACGACGCGCCGCACCCACGCCCGCGTTATCGCCGCGACCAATGCGAGCCTGCCCCAGCTGATCAAGGAAGGAAAATTCCGCGAGGATCTTTTCTATCGGCTCAACGTCATCGAGCTCGAAGTGCCACCGCTCGCCGCCCGGCAGGAGGACATCCTGCCGCTCGCGCGGCACTTCCTCGAGCCGGACTTCGCGCTCTCCCAGGACGCGTTGCGGGCACTGGCGCGCTACCAGTGGCCGGGCAACGTGCGCGAGCTCAGGAACGCGATCCATCGCGCCTGCCTGCTTTCGGTGGACAACGTCGTGACGGCCAAGGTGCTCGCGCTGCCGGTTTCGCCTGAGCCCTCCGACGGCTCCAACATCGACCGTGGGGCGATCGAACAGGCGCTTCTCGTGGCGGATGGGGTCGTTGCGCATGCGGCGCGTGACCTCGGCCTGTCCCGTCAGGCACTCTATCGCCGCATGGAGAAGCTCGGCCTCAAGACCCCCGTCGACCCGGGCCGGACATCCGCCACTAACGGCTAGGGCCCTATGGCAAGAAAGCCGCGCGCCAGCTGGTCGCTGGCCGGCCGGATCGTCCTCGTGCTTTGCACGGTAGCGATCGCCGTCGTGGTCGTCGCCCTGCTCATGCACCAGTACCTGGTCTCGCCCTGGGCCGCGGGCGCCACGGCCCTGCTCATCACGCTGCCGCCGTCGATCTGGATCACCTCACGGCTCTTCAATCGCTGGAGCCGTAGCATCCGTGCCGTTGCCGACGGAATCGGGAGCCTGCGCGACCGCGACTTCAGCGTGAGCGTGACCGCGACGGGGCCGGACGAGATCGGCGACCTCACCGCCGAGTACAACTTGCTCGGCGACAGCCTGCGCCGCGAACGCCTCGACCTGTACCAGCGCGAGCTCCTGCTCGACACCGTCGTCCAGACCACGCCGCTCGCCCTCGTGCTGACCAACGCCAATGACGCGATCGTCTTCGGCAACATCGCAGCCAGGCAGCTTTTTCACGCCGGGCGCAAGCTCGAGGGGCTGAAGTTCGGGGCCCTGCTCAAGGGCGCGCCGCAGCCGATGCGCGAAGCGGTCGCGAGCGGCGTGGATACGCTGTTCACGGTTTCCGAGGGCACGGATGCCGAGATCTTCCACCTGAGCCACCGCCCGTTCACGCTGAACAGCCAGCCGCACCGCTTGCTGCTTTTCAAGCAGCTCACGCGCGAGATGGCCGCGCAGGAAGTCGCGATCTGGAAGAAGGTGATCCGCGTGATCGCGCACGAACTCAACAATTCTCTGGCGCCGATCACCTCGCTTGCGCATTCCGGCCGCGTGCTCGCACGGTCGCCTGACAGGGAGCGGCTCACGAGGGTCTTTTCCACGATCGAGGAGCGCGCCGCGCATCTCGCGATGTTCATCGACGGCTACGCAAGCTTCGCGAAGCTGCCGCGGCCGCGGCCGGCCGCCGTGCACTGGGGAACGCTGCTCGCGGGCCTGAGGGACAGCCTCACGTTCCGGGTGCAGGAGCCGCTGCCGCGCCAGGAGGGCTGGCTCGACACGCCGCAGATCGAGCAGGTGCTCATCAACCTCATCAAGAACGCGATCGAGTCGGGCTCGCCGGAAGACGAGGTGATGCTCGCGGTGACGGAGCGCAACAGCGGCGTTGCGATCGAAGTCCAGGACCGCGGAAGCGGGCTCTCGGACGAAGTCCTGCGCGATGCCCTGCTGCCGTTCTATTCGACCAAGCCCAAGGGCACGGGCCTCGGCCTCACGCTCTGCCGCGAGATCGTGGACGCTCACGGCGGGCGGCTTTCCATCGCCAATCGCGAAGGCGGCGGCGCCGTCGTCACCGTCTGGCTCCCGCATCCTCCCAAAGGGGACGCTCCCCTTTAGAAAGGAGCATTCCCTTCATGAATTGCGGCCGGTGGGGAATGATTTATGATTGGGCGGCGTCCCAGCGCCCCCAGGCCGCAGCGGTTCGCGCGGCTACCCGGATCGCACAAAGGCCATATGCCCTACAACGTGGTGATACTCGGTGCCAACGGCTTCATCGGCAGCGCGCTGACGGCAGGCATCCTTCGCGACCGCGACTGGAACGTCTTCGGCATCGATCTCTCCGACCACAAGCTCGGCGAGCTGACCGCGTCTCCCCGCTTCCGGTTCGTCGAGGGCGACATCACGATCAATCGCGAGTGGGTGGAATACCATATCAAGAAGGCCGACGCCGTCGTGCCGCTGGTCGCGATCGCGAACCCGGCCCAGTACGTCACCGATCCGCTGCGCGTCTTCGAGCTGGATTTCGAGGCAAACCTCACGGTCGTTCGCTACTGCGTCAAGTACCGCAAGCGGCTCATCTTTCCCTCGACTTCCGAGATCTACGGCATGTCGCCCGACAAGGTGCTCGACGAGGAGAAGAGCTCCCTGGTCTACGGGCCCGTCAACAAGCAGCGCTGGATCTACGCCGCCTCCAAGCAGCTGCTGGACCGCGTGATATTTGCCTACGGCGTCCGGGACGGCTTCGATTACACGCTGTTCCGCCCGTTCAACTTCATCGGCCCGAACCTCGACAACATCGACGAGCCGAAAGAGGGCAGTTCGCGCGTCTTCACGCAGTTCCTGTCGAATATCTTCTATCGGCGCCCGATCAGGCTGGTTGACGGCGGGGAGCAGAGACGCTCATTCACTTACATCGACGATGCGATCGATTGCCTGATGCGGATCATCGACAACAAGGACGGCGTGGCTTCACAGCGGATATTCAATATCGGGAATCCGTCGAACGGCGTCTCGATCGGCGAGCTCGCGCGGCTGATGGTGCGCGTGGCGGGCGAGTTTCCGGAACTGCGCGAGCGCGCCGCCGCCGCGGAGATCACGTCGGTCACGTCCGGCGACTACTATGGAAAGTACTACCAGGACATCCAGAACCGCGTCCCGGCCATCGAGGCCGCGCGCAAGGATCTGGGCTGGGAACCCGTGACCGACCTGGAGACGGCGGTGAAGCGCACGATCGAGTACTACATGCACCTGGAACGGGGGCGCGCGCGCACCGCGACGGACCTCTGATCGCCGCCCGGGCGTTCACCCACGGGCATGGCCACGGCTGATCATTCGACCGGCGCGACGACCTGGCCGCTATGGCTGTTTCTCGGCGCGCTGTGGTTTGCGACCATGCCGTGGCGGCCGCTGTTAGAACCGGATGAAGGCCGTTACGCCGAGATTCCGCGCGAGATGTGGGTTTCCGGCGACTGGGTCACGCCGCGCCTCGACGACCTGAAGTACTTCGAGAAGCCGGCGCTGCAGTACTGGGCAACGGCGCTCGCCTACACGGCATTCGGACCGCGCGAATGGACCTCCCGCCTGTGGGCCGCGACGCTGGCGTTCCTGTGCATTCCGCTGGTATACGGCTTCGCACGGAGAACGGGACAGTCGCGCGAAACCGCGCTTATCGCGGCGCTGGTGCTCGCGGCCAATCCCTATTTCGCGATCACGGGTCAGATCAACCTGCTCGACCAGGCGTTCAGTTTCTTCCTGGTCGCGTCGGTATTCTCCTTCGTGCTGGCGCAGCGTGAGAGCCCGGCGAGCAGCCGGGAGCGGACGTGGATGCTCCTCGCCTGGGCAGCCCTCGCCCTCGCGGTCCTCAGCAAGGGCATCGCCGCCATCGTGTTGACTGGGGCCACGCTGGCGATCCACCTGCTGTGGACTCGTGACTTCTCGGCCTTGCGGCGCATGCACTTGCTGGCAGGGCTGGCACTGTTCGTCGCCATCGCGGCGCCGTGGTTCTGGCTGGTGCAGGCGAGGAACCCGGAGTTCGCGGGTTTTTTCTTCGTCCACGAGCATTTTGCCCGCTTCCTGACGACGGTCCATCGCCGAACCGAGCCGTGGTGGTACTTTCCGTTGATCCTGCTGGTCGCGCTGACGCCGGTGCTGTGGAGCATCAGGCCGGCGGTCAGGCTGGCGCGGCGGCCAGCCGCCGCGGGCGAATTCCCGGTTGCGCGATTCCTTTCGATCTGGTGCGTGGTCGTGCTGCTTTTCTTTTCGGTTTCGCAGTCGAAGCTGGCGCCGTACATCATGCCGATGATGCCGCCGCTCGCCCTGCTGATGGCGCAGGCCGTACGGGAGCACCGTGGCGCCCAGGGGCGTGCCGCGGTGGCGCTCGGCACGCTGGCGGTGGTGGTGGGAATCGGGCTGGTGGTATTGTGCCGGCAGCGAATCGGCGCAATCGATACCGGCCTCGGAGGCTGGGTGGCGATCGGCGGGGCGGCGGCGCTCCTGCCGATGCTCTTCTGCTTTCGCCGGAACGCCACGCCGTCGCAGGTCACGGGATGGGTTTCGCTTGCCGCAGCCACGATCGTCGGGTACCAGGCGTTGATCATGGCGTACGGCGAATTGCCCCCGGTACTCTCGGCCAGGTCGATTGCGATCGCGGTGAAGCCCCGCATCGGCGACGAGACGCAGCTGTACTCCGTCGGGCAGTTCCGGCGATCCCTGCCGTTCTATCTCGGGCACACGCTCCAGCTGGTCGAGTACACGGGTGAACTTGAATTCGGGCTCGACCATGCCGGGGACGGGGCCATGCTGGACTTGCGGCAATTCCGCGAACGCTGGGATCCTGCGGTCAATGCCGTCGCGTTCGTCGAGCCGAAGCTTTATCGGGAACTCGCCGCGGCGGGACTGCCCGGCCGGTTGCTGGCGGACGATGGGCGGACGGTCGCCGTGAGCCGGCGATGAAATGGAGTGACCTGACGTGGCTGCTGCTCGGGGTCGCCCTGAATGCGGGCGCGCAACTCGGTCTCAAAGCGGCGACCCGCGTGACCGGGCGGATCGAGGCGAGCGCCGAAGGATTCTGGAATTCCGGGCAGCAGATCGCGACCGTGCCCGTATTCTGGTTCGCGCTGCTGGCCTATGGCATCTCGGTGCTGGTGTGGATCGTCGGGTTGTCGCGGGTGCCCGTCAGCCAGGCGTACCCGGTGCTGTCGCTGGGCTACGTGCTGACGGCGGTACTGGCGTGGCCCCTGCTGGGAGAGCCCGTATCGGGGCTGCGCCTGCTGGGCATCGGCGTCATCATTGCGGGGGTATGGCTTGTCACGCGCACCTGAATTGACGAAGACCGTCGAAAGGCTGCCTTTCACGCGGCCAAGCATCGACGAAGCCACGATCGAGAGCGTCGCCGAGGTGCTTCGCTCCGGGTGGCTCGCGAGCGGACCAAAGGTCCAGGAACTGGAGGCCGCCCTGTCCGCCTATCTCGGCGGCCGGCCGGCCCGTGTCATGACGTCCGCGACCGCAGCGATGGAAATCGCGCTCGTGATCTGCAAGGTCGGCCCGGGCGATGAAGTCATCACGACGCCGATGAGCTGGTGCTCAACCTCGAACGTGATTCTGCGGCTCGGTGCGAAGCCGGTCTTCGTCGACGTCGATCTCGACTCGCGCAACCTGCTCCTCGACCAGGTCGAATCGAAGATCGGGCCGCGCACCCGCGCCATCCTGCCCGTTCACTTCTCCGGACTTCCGGTCGACATGGACCGGCTCTACGGCCTGGCGGACCGGCACGGCCTGCGCGTGGTCGAGGACGCCGCCCATGCCATCGGCTCGGCCTGGGGCGGCCGGCGGATCGGCAGCTTCGGCGATCTCGTGAGCTTCAGCTTCCACCCGAACAAGAACATGACGACCGGCGAGGGCGGGGCGCTGGTCGCCGATTCGCCGGACGAGCTGCGGCAGATCGAGAACCTGCGTTTCCACGGCGTGGTGAAGCCGGCACCGAACGAGATCGACGTGCCGGTACCCGGCATCAAGGCGAACCTGACCGACATCGGCGCCTGCATCGGGATCGGCCAGCTCGCCCGCCTCGAGGAGTTCAACGCGCGCCGCCGCGAGCTGGTCGCGCATTACTTCAGGCGCTGGGGCGCCGACTGCCCGTTGCGGCTGCCGGCACGCGGCGACGCCGGGCACAGCTGGCACATGTTCGCCCCGTTGCTGCCGCTCGAACGCGCCGGCATGACGCGCAGGGAGTTCATCGAGAGGATGGACCAGCGGGGGATTGGCGTCGGGGTTCACTATCCGGCGATCCACCTGATGACTGCGTACCGCAAGCTCGGCTGGCACGAGGGGCAATTCCCGAATGCAGAGCGGGTCGGGCGCGAGACGGTCACGCTGCCGCTGTTCCCGGCGATGCGCATCGCGGACGTGGACCGCGTCGTCGATGCCGTCAACGATATCCTGGGAGTTGCGCGCCGGTGACGCCCGAGGTTTCAGTCGTCATACCGGTGTTCAACGAGCAGGAAAGCCTGCCGCTCCTGTTCGACCGCCTGTATCCTGCACTCGACGCGCTCGGGCGAAGTTACGAAGTCATCTACGTCGACGACGGCAGCAGCGACGGCTCGGTCGACCAGCTCCGCGCCACCGTGGCGTCCCGGCCGGAGCATGCGCGCGCCCTGCTCCTCGCGCGCAATGTCGGCCAGCACCTGGCCATCCTCGCCGCCTTCGAGCGCGCGCGCGGTACGCGGGTCGTCACGCTGGATGCCGATCTGCAGAATCCACCGGAAGAGATTGGCGCGGTAGTGCAGGCCCTGGAGGACGGCGCGGACTACGTCGGCACGATTCGCCAGCAGCGCGAGGATGTCTGGTGGCGCAGGGTTGCTTCGCGTTGGATGAACCGCATCCGGGAGCGCACGACTCGCATTCGCATCACGGACCAGGGCTGCATGCTGCGCGGCTACGACCGGCGCATTATTGACGCCGTCAACCGCTGCAACGAAGTGACGCCCTACGTTCCGGCTCTGGCCTACACGTTTGCGCGCCATGCGGTCGAGATCCCGGTGAAGCACGCGGAACGGCTCGCGGGCGCCTCGAAGTACTCGGTCTACCGGCTCGCGCGCCTCAATTTCGACCTGATGACGGGCTACTCGCTGATACCGTTGCAGTTGTTCTCGCTGTCCGGAATCGTGATCGCGGCGGGCTCGCTGGTGTTCGTGATCTACCTGGCGATCCGGCGGCTCGTCGTCGGTCCCGAAGCGCAGGGCCTGTTCACCTTGTTCGGCATCGCGTTTTTCCTGATGGGTTGCGTCCTGCTGGGGCTAGGCGTTGTCGGCGAATATGTCGGGCGGATCTTCGAGCAGGTGCGCAGCCGCCCGCGCTACGTCGTCGCGGAGTTCCTCGGCGGCAGCGACCCGGTGACCGCCGCGCCCGCCCTGCCGGGTGCATCGGCTGCCCGCGCCAAGGCTTCGTGAACCCGACGGCGGTCGTATTCGGCTATGGCGATGTCGGCGTCCGCTGCCTGCGCGTCCTGTTGTCGGCAGCCGTGAATGTGCGTCTTGTCGTCACGCACGAGGACGACCCCGCCGAGACGCGCTGGTACGACAGCGTCGCAGCGCTCGCCGCCGACTACGACCTGCCCTGCGTTGCGCCGGAGACGGCCGGCGATCCGGGTCTCGTCAATCGGATCAAAGCGCTGGCTCCGGATTTCATCTTCTCCTTTTACTATCGCTCGATGCTCGGGCCGGACCTGCTCGCCGCTGCGCGGCGCGGCGCGCTGAACATGCACGGTTCGCTGCTGCCGAAGTTCCGGGGCCGCGCGCCGGTCAACTGGGCGATACTCCGCGGCGCCCGGGAGACGGGCGCCACGCTGCACTACATGGTGGCGCGCGCCGACGCTGGCGATATTGTCGACCAGACGGCGGTGCCGATTCTCCAGGACGACGACGCCCTGGCCGTCTTTCGAAAGGTGACGGTCGCGGCGGAGGTCGTGCTCGCGCGCAGCCTGCCGCGCTTGATCGACGGATCGGCCCGCTCGACGCCGCAGCCGATCGTCGAAGGCGAGTATTTCGGGCGTCGCCACCCGGAAGACGGGCGCATCGACTGGTCCCGGCCGGCGCAGGAGATCCACGATCTCGTGCGGGCCGTCGCCCCGCCGTTTCCCGGCGCGTTCACCGAGATACTCGGCGAGCACTGGACAATCCTGCGCACTCGTGTGCTGCCGCGCGCCGCGTCCGCGCCTGGCCGACGGCCGCGGCTCGCGGGCGTGGGCGGACGCTGCATCGTGGACTGCGCGGACGGAGGGCAGCTGCTGCTGCTCGCCGCGGTGACCGCCCACGGGCCGGTCGACCTTGCCTCGCTGGCGGCACGGCTCGCGCGCGCGCCGGTAGAACTCTGGTCCTGAGGCGCGCATGCGCACGATGTCGCTGAAGATAGACGTGGACACCCTGCGCGGGACGCAGCAGGGCGTGCCGCGCCTGGTGGCGCTGCTCACCCGGCTAGATATTCCGGCGACATTTCTCTTCAGCGTCGGGCCCGATCACACGGGCCGGGCCCTGCGCCGCATCTTTCGCCGCGGCTTCATCGGCAAGCTGCGGCGCACCTCAGTAGCGTCCAACTACGGGCTGAAGACCCTGTTGTACGGGACCTTGCTGCCGGGGCCGCGGATCGGCCGGCGCTGCCGCGAGGAGATGCGCGAGGTGATGCGCCAGGGCTTTGACGTCGGCGTTCATACCTACGATCACGTCAAGTGGCAGGACGGGGTAGCCGACGCCTCGATCGCCTGGACGCGCGAGCAGCTGCGGCTCGCCTGCGAAGCGTACAACGACGTGTTCGAAAGCATGCCTGCCGTGCACGGCGCGGCCGGCTGGCAGATGAATGCCGCGGTACCCGGCCTCGAGTCCGAGTTCGGTTTCCGTTTCGCCTCAGACACGCGCGGGCGCTGCCCGTTCGTTCCCGTGGCGGGAGGGATTCCGCAGCTTCCAACAACGCTGCCGACGCTCGACGAGCTGCTCGGACGCGTTGGCAACGCGATCGGCGGCGTCATTGACCACCTGGCCGGGTTGACCGCCGCCGAGCCGCCCGGACCGCATGTCTTTACGCTGCACGCGGAGCTCGAGGGCGGCGCCTACCTGGCGGATTTCGAGACGCTGCTTCGCCGGTGGCGCGGGCAGGGTTACGCTTTTCTGTCGTTGAGCGCGCTGTTCGACACCTTGAATGCCGCCGGGCTTCCCCGCTGCGGCATCATTACCGGCTCAGTGCCCGGCCGCGCCGGCGACCTCGCCCTGCAGGCCCGAACCTGAAGGGGACGCACCCCTTCATAATGTGGCGATGAAGAACTTCTACGATTTCAAGATGGCGGCCATCGACGGTACGCCCGACCTGCTTGCGGGCCTGCAGGGCAAGGTCGCACTTGCCGTGAACGTCGCGAGCCAGTGCGGGCTCACGCCGCAATACACCGACCTCGAGGGCTTGCACGAGGAACTCGCGGGCGAGAACTTCGCCGTCGTCGGCTTTCCCTGCAACCAGTTCGGCGCGCAGGAGCCGGGCAGCGAGGAAGAAATCCAGGCCTTCTGCTCGACGAACTACGGCGTCACGTTCCCGATGAGCGCGAAGCTCGAAGTGAACGGGCCGCACCGCCATCCGCTCTATGCCTGGCTCACCGACCCGGCCAACGGCCACGCCGGCGACATCCAGTGGAACTTCGAGAAATTCCTGATCGGCCGCGACGGCCGGCTACTGAACCGTTACGCGCCGACAGTCAAGCCGCGCGACAACGGCCTGATGAACGACATCGCGGCGGTCTTGTGAGCGCGGCCGCGGATGCCAAGGTCACTTTTCCTTCTTCGACTTCCGGCGAATGTCCTGGCCGTGCGCGCGCTTGTACGTCTGGATATCCTTGAACCGGCTTTTCTTGTCGCGCACGGCGTAGAGTTTCGTGCCGGTGCTGCTTTGGTGCGTCGTCCTGGTTGCCAATTTTGACTCCTGCTGACTGAAGTCTTGCGGCCCGTTCGCTGCTGGCGAAGCGGGGACAACTCTTGAACGGGACTTGGCCCGACTATACGCCCCGAAGGGCGGGTGGCAATTCAGGCCCGCGCCCCTTAACATGCCGGGCGCCCTCGAAGAGTTCGACACCGATGAACCGCTGCGCCAAATCCCTGATTACCGCCACTTTGCTCGCGCTCGCGGCCCTGGCTGCGCAGGCCGACGGTGATGCCGCCCGCGGCGACAAGCTGGCATACACCTGCCTCGGCTGTCACGGAATCGAGAATTACAAGAACGCCTACCCGAAATATTCGGTCCCGAAGCTTGGCGGCCAGCACGCGGCGTACATTGTCGCGGCGCTCGGGCAGTACGACGCCGGCAACCGCTGGCATCCGACGATGCACGGATTTGCAAGCTCGCTCTCCGATCAGGACCGCGCGGATCTCGCGGCCTATTTCCATTCGCTCGTGCCGCCCGAATCGGGCGCAAAGATCGTCGGCACGCCGCCCGCGAAAGCGGAAGCCTGCGCGGCCTGCCACGGCCAGAATGGCCAGGGCACGACGGATGATTACCCGAATCTCGGCGGCCAGCACGCCGACTACCTGGCTCAGGCGCTGAACGACTACCGTCTCGGCAAGCGCAAGAGCCCGATCATGCAGCCGTTCGCGCAGCAGCTTTCCCAGGACGACGTCCACGCGCTCGCGAAATTCTTCTCGGAACAGGCCGGGCTTGAAACGCCCCGGCACGATTGAGCGCGGGCGCCTCGCGCAGTCATGACAAAGGTCGCAGTAACGCGTGAGCAGGAGCCCGGCAAAGGCCGTTACGTCGCCAGGGTCGAAGGCTTTTCCGGCGAGGCCGAGCTCAATTATTCGCGCGCCCATCCCTCGATCGTGATCGCGAGCCATACCGGCACGCCGGTCGCCATGCGCGGCCAGGGCGTGGCGACGACGCTGGTTGCGCGGCTCGTCGCCGACGCACGCCGCGAGAAATTCAGGATTGTGCCGCTGTGCTCATTCGTCGAGGCGCAGTTCGATCGTCATCCCGAATGGTCGGACCTCCGCGCCCCGTAGAATGTATGGCCACTGCCACAACGAAGGGGACGCACCCCTTCATATTCGTGAAGGGGCGCGTCCCCTTCGTCACCCGCATCATGCACCTGGACCGTACAGCCGTGGTGCGGTCGAGTCTCCGACGTCGGTGAACGCCGACAAGAAGTCGCCTGCCACAGACAGCGCTGTCTAATTAGTTCGCCAAAGCCTCGCTAGATTGCGCCCTCACTTTGAGTACGAGGGGCGCATGATGCGGAGAACTCTGCTGGCATGGATGCTGGGCGGTTCGTTGATGGTGACCGGCGGCTGTTCTGGATCGGGCGGCGGCGATGGTGCGATGCCTGCCGCACCGCAAGCGCCGGCAAGCAACCAGGTTCCGCGAATATCGGGTTCGCCCGCGACTTCAATTGTCCAGAACATGAACTACGCGTTTAGGCCGTCCGCCTCGGACCCGGACGGTGACCCGCTCGCGTTCAGGATCGCACACAAGCCTGGCTGGGCAGCCTTTGACCGGAGAACCGGCCGCTTGTCAGGCACGCCTCGTGCCGGAAACGTCGGCGCGTACTCGAATATCAGGATCTCGGTGTCCGACGGCCGCAGTACCGCTTGGCTGCCGGCGTTCACAATTTCGGTCACCCAGTCCGGGTCGGGATCCGTGACGCTGTCATGGCTGCCGCCGACGGAGAACGACAACGGGACGGTCCTTCGCGACCTCGCGGGATACAGGATTTACGCCGGCCGGCGTGCCGATGCGCTGAACCAGGTCATCGCCCTGAACAATCCGGGGCTGACCCGCTACGTCGTCGAGGACTTGCCGCCGGCGCGGTGGTATTTTGCAATGACGTCCGTGAACTTCCGCGGACGCGAAAGCAGGCGGTCGGCGACAGTCAGCAAGGCCGTCGGCTGATCCAGCAAAGGGGATCGTCCACTTTTTGGAATATGAAGGGGTGCGTCCCCTTCATTTGAGCTTCTCCAGGAACATGGCGACGGCCCACTGGTAGTAGTCGATGTTGTCGCGCTTCTGGAAGCCGTGGCCTTCGTTGAGCCCGAGTAGGTACCAGACTTCGCTGCCGTTCGCGCGGATCTTCGTGACCAACTGCTCCGATTCCGTCACCGGCACGCGCGGGTCGTTCTGGCCCTGCACCACCAGCATCGGCTTCGTGATCTTGTCCGCGTTGTTGAGCGGAGAGATCTTCTCGAAGAACTCCCGCATCTTCGGGTCGCGCTCGTCGCCGTATTCGGGGCGGCGCAGGTCGCGCCGGTACTCCGCCGTGCTCTCGAGGAAGGTGACGAAGTTACTGATGCCGACGATGTCGATCCCGCCACGCAGGCGATCGTTGTAGTGCGTCATCGTCGCGAGTGACATGTACCCGCCATACGACCCGCCGATCACGACCACGCGTTTCGCGTCGAGGTCAGGTTGCGTCCCGATCCAGTCGAGGAGCGCGCCGATGTCGCGCACCGAGTCCTCGCGCTGCATGCCGTTGTCGAGCGCGAGGTATGTCTTGCCGTAACCGGAAGAGCCGCGCACATTCGGCTGGATGACGGCGTAGCCGAGTTCCGCGACCCATTGCTGGATCGAAGTGCTGAACGCCGGCTGAGCCTGCCCTTCCGGCCCGCCGTGGATACTGATGAGCACTGGATGCGGGCCCGCGCCTGCCGGCCTGTACACCCAGGCCGGGATCTGCCGCGGCTTTCCTTCCACCTTGTCGAAGCTCGGGAAGTGCACCAGCTTCGGCGCGACGAACTGTTTCGCGTCCACCGGGCCGATCTCGCTTTCCGTCCACCGCTCGAAACCGCCATCAGCGAGCGTCCAGGCCCAGACGTCGGACGGAGACGCTGGGGTCTGCAGACTGAACGCGAGCCGCTTGCCCGCCGGGTCGAATCCCATTGAGCCGATGACGCCGAACGGCAGCTGCGGTGGAATCAGGTCCGCGTGCTGCACGAGGTCCATGACGCCGAGCCGGCTCGCGCCGTCCTCGTTCACGACGTAAGCGAGGTAGCGCCCGTCCCGCGACAGGGCGAGATCATCCACGTCCCACAGGATGTGATCGGTGAGCGGCGTGACCTTGCCGCTCGCCAGGTCCACGTAGCGCAGTGTCCGGAACTCGCTGCCGAGGTCGGACGTGATGTAGACGCCTTTGCCGTCACGCGAGAAAGTGCCGCCGCGCGCGGCCTTCACCTTCGCCGGCTCGATCTCCCGTTTCTCATGCGTCGTCAGGTTGTACACCCAGAGGTAGCTCTCGTTGACCGAGATCCAATGGATGAGCAGCAGCGATCTTCCATCCGGCGACCAGTCAACTGCATTCCAGCCGACATCCGGCGCCTCGAATACCAACTCGGGAGCGCGGCCATCGAGCGGATCGTCGACGTAAACGTCGGAGGCGACGCCGTTTCTGGCCGTCCACTGGAATGCATATTTCGTGCCGTCTGCCGACCACACGCCCGTGTCCGCGCGCCCGCGCCCGTCCGTAAGCCGCACCGGAATGTCGTTCGCCGGGTCGAGGTACTCGAGCTGGTAGTTCTCGTCGCCGCCCGAATCACGCGTGTAGACCATGCCCTTGCGCGCGCCGGTCGGTGACCAGTCGCCGCCGGTGACCGGTTCGTCGAAGAACGTGATCTGGCGCCGCGCGCCCAGGGGATTGTCGATGACGTGGACCTGGTTGGTGTTGCCGAAGCGCGTGCTGACCGCGAGCCGGCCGTCCGGCGTCCAGCCCGCGAACAGTGCGCTGCGTGCGTACTGGTAGCGGCGCATCCGCTGCACGAGGTCCTGCGGAATCTCCGGAATACCCTCGATCGCGAGGTTGCCGCGGCTGACGCGCTCGACGGCGGTCGCGCCGAAATTGAAGGAGAGCAGTACGAGGAGAAAGAGGAGTTTTTTCATGCGCGAATTCTAACCGCTGGCCGTGCGATCATGTGCGCGGAGGAATCATGACGAACTACCGGGTGGGCTACATCGTCGGCAGCCTCGCGAAGGCGTCCATCAATCGCAAGCTTGCGATGGCGCTCGCGCGCCTGGCCCCCGCAGGGCTCGCGCTCGAGGAAATCCCGATCCGCGACTTGCCGCTCTACAGCTACGATTACGACGCGGACTATCCGGAGGTTGCCCGGGCATTCAAGAGCGCCATCGAGCGCATGGACGGCGTGTTGTTCGTGTCGCCGGAATATAATCGCTCGATCCCGGGTGGCCTCAAGAACGCGATCGACTGGGCGAGCCGGCCGTCCGGCAAGAACTCGTTCAGGCGAAAGCCCACTGCGGTGATCGGGACCTCTCCCGGAAAGATCGGCACGGCGATCGCCCAGCAGCAACTGCGCAGCGTGCTGGGATACTGCAATTCGCCGCAGATGAACTCGCCCGAGGCCTATATCCAGTTCACCAAAGGACTCATCGATGACGATGGCCATGTCAGCGACGAGTCGACCCGGGAATTCCTCGGGACCTACATGAAAGAATTCCACGCATTCCTGTCGATGGTCGTGCCGTGCCTAGCATCGCCTCAAAGCTGACCGACTTTCGTGCCGGGATCACCGCGATCGACGCGGATTACATGCGCCCGCGGCTCGCCGCCTCGCACCTGGTGGTGGACGACGGCCGCGCGGCGTTCGTCGACACTGGCACGACGCATTCGCTGCCGAACCTCCTCGGCGCGCTCGAGGAGAAGGACATCGACCCGGCCGACGTAGACTGGGTGCTCGCGACGCACGTACACCTCGATCACGCGGGCGGCGCGGGGGCGCTCATGCAGGCGCTGCCGAATGCGCGCTGCGCCGTGCATCCGCGCGGCGCGCCGCACCTGGTCAAGCCCTCCAGGCTGGTCGCGGGCTCGATCGCGGTGTATGGGGAGGAGCAGTATCGCGCGCTCTATGGCGAGATCGTTCCCATCGACCCGTCGCGGATATTCGTGCCCGACGACGGCGCCAGGATCACCCTCGGCCGGCGCGAGTTCGAGCTGATCCATACGCCGGGCCATGCCCTGCACCACTACTGCATCGTGGACCGCGGGCACGAGCTCATCTTTTCCGGCGACACCTTCGGCATTTCCTACCGCGACTTCGATGTGGACGGCCGCGAGTTTATCTTCCCCACGACGACACCGGTGCACTTCGACCCCGAGGCGCTCTGCCGCTCGGTCGACCGGCTGATGTCCTACGCGCCCCGCTCCATATTCCTCACGCACTACGCGGAAGTCCGCGACCTCGAGCGCCTCGCGCGGGAGATGAAGGAGCGGGTAGTCGCCTTTGCCGACCTCGGTCTGCGCTACCGCGATGCGCTCGACCGCGCGGACAAGCTTCGCCACGGGATGTTCGCCATGATGTCGGCTTGGCTCGACGCGCACGGCTTTCCGCGGGACGATGGCGAGCGCCACCGGCTGCTCGACGGCGACGTCGAGCTCAATTGCCAGGGCATCGAGGTTTGGCTGGACAGGAAGTGACATGAACGCATTCAAGGCATTCCGGATTCACGAGCGCGAGGGCAGGATCGCCGCGGGCTTCGAGCAGATGGCGGTGGATGCGCTCACGCCGGGCGACGTCGTCATCCGCGTGAAGTATTCGAGCATCAACTACAAGGACGCGCTGGCGGCGACCGGCGCGGGGAAGATCCTGCGCAAGTACCCGCTGAACGGCGGCATCGATTTCTCCGGCGAAGTCGTGAGCTCTTCCGATGCGCGCTACAAGGCCGGGCAGCCGGTGCTGGTCACCGGCTGCGGCCATTCCGAGACGCTGGACGGCGGCTATGCCGAGTACGCGCGCGCCGCGGGCGATTCCGTGATCCCCCTGCCCGAAGGCTTGAGCCTGTTCGAGGCGATGGCGCTCGGCACGGCCGGCTTCACCGCCGGACTCGCGATCCGCCGCATGGAACAGAACGGGCAGAAACCCGCGATGGGACCGATCGTGGTGACCGGCGCTTCCGGCGGCGTCGGCTCGGTCGCCGTGGATCTCATGGCGAAGCTCGGCTACGAAGTCGTCGCGGTGAGCGGCAAGCCGGAGGCCGACGCGCACCTCAAGGCACTCGGCGCATCGAGGATCCTGCGCCGCCAGGAGATCGACCTCGGTAAGCGGCCGCTCGAGAAAGCGCTGTGGGGCGGCGCGATCGACAACGTGGGCGGCGAGCTCTTGACCTGGCTCACGCGCACCGTGGATAACTGGGGCAACATCGTCAGCATCGGGCTTGCCGCGAGCCACAAGCTCGAGACGACCGTGATGCCATTCATCCTGCGCGGGGTGAGCCTGCTGGGCGTCAACTCCTCGTCCATGCCGCGCGAGGTGCGGGTCGAGATCTGGAAGCGACTCGCGACCGACCTCAAGCCGCGGCACTTCGACCGGCTGGTGACGCGCACAATCGGTTTCGACGAGCTGCCGTCGGCGTTCGATGATTACGTCAAGAGCCGCATCGTGGGACGCACGGTCGTAAAGATTGCCTGACGTGGAAAGCGCGGTCGAGTCGCGGCTGGTCGCAGGTGTCGAGGCACTCGGCCTGGCGCTCGAACCGGCCCAGGTGGCGGCGCTGCTCTGCCTCGTCGCTGAGCTTGCGGACTGGAACGCCCGCTTCAACCTGACGGCGATCACCGAGCCCCTGGAGGTCGTGGACAAGCACCTGCTCGATTCGCTCGCGGTGTTGCCCTTCCTGAAGGGCCTGCGCGTGGCGGACGTCGGCGCGGGCGCGGGGTTTCCGGGACTGCCGCTCGCGGTCGCGGATCTCGACCGGCGCTATACGCTGATTGAATCGACCGGGAAAAAGGCCGGTTTCCTGCGTCATGCGGTCGGGAAACTGCGCCTGCCCAACGTCGAAGTCGTGCAGGGGCGCGCGGAGGCCTACACGCCGCGAGCCCCATTCGAGAGCGTCGTCGCCCGTGCGCTCGGCTCACTCGCGGATTTCGTGCGGGTGGCCGGGCACCTGGCCGGGCAGGGCGGCCGGCTGCTGGCCATGAAAGGCAAGCCGCCGGAAGCGGAGCTTAAGGCCATTCCGACAGGCTGGAAGGCCCTCGCGGTGCACCGGATCCGGGTCCCGGGCCTCGATGCCGAGCGTTGTCTTGTCGAACTTGCTAGGGTTTAGGTTCCTAGTGATGAAACGAATTATCGCGGTCGCGAACCAGAAGGGCGGGGTCGGCAAGACGACCACCGCCGTGAACCTCGCTGCCTCGCTCGCGGCGATGCAGCGGCGCGTGCTGCTGATCGACCTCGACCCCCAGGGCAACGCGACCATGGGCTGCGGGGTGGACAAGCGCTCGCTCGAGCGTTCGGCGACGGACGTCCTGCTCGGCGATTGCAACATCGTGGACGCGATCGTCACGATCGAAAGCGCGGGTTTCGACCTGCTGCCGGCGAACCAGGACCTGACGGCCGCCGAAGTGAGGCTCCTCACAATGCTCGCGGGCCGGGAGCACCGTCTCGAGCGCGCCCTGCAACCGGTCCAGGATCGCTACGAAATCGTGGTCATCGACTGCCCGCCGGCGCTCAATATCCTCACGGTCAACGCGCTGACGGCCGCGGATTCCGTGCTGATTCCGATGCAGTGCGAGTATTACGCGCTCGAAGGGCTTTCCGGGCTGATCAGCACGATCGAGCAGATCCGCGACTCCGTGAACGCGAAGCTCGCGATCGAGGGGATCCTCCGCACGATGTTCGATCCGCGGAACAACCTTTCGAACGACGTGGCGGCGCAGCTCATCGAGCATTTCGGTGACCGCGTGTTTCGCACGATTATTCCGCGCAATGTCCGCCTGGCGGAGGCACCGTCCTTCGGCGTCCCGGCGATGCTGCATGACAAGGACTCGCGCGGCGCGCTCGCCTACCTCGCGCTCGCGGGTGAGTTGATCCGCCGCGTCGAAGATCCCGAAGGCTACTACCAGGAACTCGCTGCAGCCGCGGCGGAGCCTGAACCGGAACCAGAGCCGGAACCGGAGCCTCAACCAGCGCCCGAAGCTTCAGCACCCGAACCGGAGCCCGAGCAGGAGCCGGAACCCGAGTCCGAGTCCGAACCGCCCTCGGACGAAACCCCGTCCTCCGTCCCCTACCTCATCTCCGACAACTAGCCGAAACAATCACTTCTGAAGGGGACGCGCCCCTTCATATTCGTGAAGGGGTGCGTCCCCTTCGTGAATATGAAGGGGCGCGTCCCCTTCGAGAGTCCCGGTTCCGGGATTGCGTGTGAATCTGGTGTCCCACGAGCGGGATGTCCGCGTCCGACAGGCGATGCCGGGCATCGGCCGACCGATCCCCGGATTAATTAAAATATCAGCAATATCAATCGCTTATAAGAATTCAAACCTTTTTGGCACGGTCCTTGCTCTATCTATATCAGCAAGCGGCGAGTGCCGCATCGAAACCGGGATGAGGAGAGAACCATGAAGACCTTGTTCAATCGCAACACCGCAATTGCAGCGTTCGCGGCGGTCGTCATCGTCGGGCTCACGGGCCTGACGCTGGACCGCGGCCATGAAGGCGCGCTGCCGCGCGGCATGATCGAAGTCGGCAATCCGACGACGCTCGCGGTCGGCGGCCTGGCCATCGCCTCGCTGCCGGCGGTCGAAGTGATCGGCCGGCGCGAAGTGCAGCTGGCGGACGTCAAGGTCCATGCCGAACCTCAGGGCTGAACCGGTCGCGGCCATGGGCCGCGACGATTCGCCGACGGAAGCGCAGTTGACGCGCGCCTTCATCGCGGTGGCACTCGGCCTCCTGATCGCGCTCTGGGTGCTGCGTCCGGCCTGCACCAGCCCCGACGTCCGCACGAGGCTCCCTGAGTTGCGCGCGCTCGCCGGCATCCAGACCCTGGTGATCTGATGGACCGCCCCCGCATCAAGGACAAGTTCCCGATCAAGCACAAGAAGCTGGCCCTGGCGGCCGGCCTCTTCATCGCGCTCTCGGGCGTCGCTTTCGGCATCGCGAAGCTCGAACCCGGCGCGCCCTCGGTTGCGCGCGAGCAGCTCTACCTCGACGAAGTGAAGGAGGGCACGCTCGAAAGAAAGGTGCGCGGCCCCGGCGTGCTACAGCCGCGCGAAGCCCGGTGGCTTTCGACCCGGGTCGATGCGCGGGTCGACCGCGTGCTGGTGCGCGCGGGCGAAACGGTTGCGCCCGACACCGTCGTCGTCCAGCTGTCCAATCCCGAAGTCGAGCGCGCGGCCGACGCTGCCGCGCTCGAAGTCGCGGCCGCCCGCGCCGAGTTCGCCGCCGCGCGACTCGAACTCGAAAGCCAGCGCCTGGACCGTCGTTCCTCCCTCGCCGAAGCCCGTGCGAACGCCGAGTCCGCCCGCCTCCAGGCCGTGGCCGAGGGGCGCGCCTTCGAGATGCAGGCGGTTTCCGAGCTGCAGTATTCCCGCTCGAAAATCCTCTCCGAGCAGCTCGGCGAGCGCGCCAAGATCGAGGAGCAGCGCCTCGCCGCGCTTGATTCCGCCGTGGGCGCCCAGCTCGAGGCGCGCCAGGCCCGCCTGCGCCAGCTCGAGCGCGCCGCCGAGGAGAGCCGTCTTGCCGCGGATTCGCTGCAGGTCCGCGCCGGCCTCGAGGGCGTGGTCCAGAGCGTTCCCGTGCAGGAAGGCCAGCAGCTCGCGCCGGGCGCGAACGTGGCCCGCGTCGCCAAGCCCGGCACGCTATACGCGGAGCTTCGCATCCCGGAGCTGGACGCGCGTGACCTCGCCGCCGGGCTGCCCGCGGTGATCGACATGCGCGACCGCCTCGTCCGCGGCCACGTCGTACGCGTGGACCCGGCGGTGGTCGCCGGCGCCGTACGCGTCGAGGTCGAATTCGAGGAGGCGCTGCCCATGCAGGCGCGCGCCGATCTCTCGGTCGACGGCACGGTCGCGATCGAGACCCTGAAGAACGTGCGCTACGTCGGCCGCCCGGTCGGCGCGCAGTCCAATTCCGCGACCACGGTATTCCGCGCGAAGCCCGGCGAGCGCGTCGCCCAGCGCGTGCCGGTGAAGTTCGGGAAAGCGTCCGTGAACCAGATCGTCGTCCTCGACGGGCTCGAACCCGGCGACATCGTGGCGCTCGCGGACACGACGCAATGGTCGGGCAAGGACCGACTGGTCATCGACTAAGGCAACAACGGAGAAAGCGATGCAGGAACAATCCATGATCCGCCTCGACGGCGTCACCAAGGTCTTCTATACGGACGACCTCGAGACGCACGCACTCGACGGCATCCACCTCGACGTCGCCAAGGGCGAGTTCCTTTCGATCTCCGGTCCGTCCGGTTGCGGCAAGTCCACGCTGCTTGCGCTCCTCGGTCTCCTCGACACGCCGACCGGCGGCAAGTACACGCTCGATGGCCAGGACGTCACGGCCCTCGTGCCGGCAGCGCGCGCGAAAGTCCGAAACGAGCGAATCGGCTTCATCTTCCAGGCCTTCAACCTGATCGGCGACCTGACTGTGATCCAGAACGTGGAACTGCCGCTCACCTACCGCAGCGGCATGAGCGGCGATGAGCGTCGCAACGCCGCCATGCACGCGCTCGAGCGTGTCGGCATGTCGCATCGCGTGAACCACCACCCGGCCCAGCTCTCCGGCGGCCAGCAGCAGCGCGTCGCCGTTGCCCGCGCGCTCGCCGGGCGTCCCTCGATCCTGCTGGCCGACGAGCCGACGGGCAACCTCGACTCGCGCAACGGCGAGGCGGTCATGAGCCTGCTGCGCGAGCTGCATCGCGAGGGCTCGACCATCTGTATGGTTACCCATGACCCGCGCTACGCCGATTACGCCGACCGCAAGATCCAGCTCTTCGACGGGCGTGTCATGGACGAGAACACCCTGATCGACCTGTCGCAGCGCCGCGCCGCCAAGGCCTGAGGAGAGTCCGATGCGAGCATTTCTCGAGGAACTGAAGGCGGCCGTGACAGGTCTCGGCCGCGCGCCGGCGTTCACGGCGCTCGCGTCCGGTGTGCTGGGCCTCGGCCTAGGCGCCGTGATCTTCATGTATGGCGTCGCGGACACGTTGATGATGAAGCCGCCGCCGTACCCGAACGCCGACCGCCTCTACACCATCGTCACCATCGATGGCCAGACCGCTGGCGATTACGACCAGTCCATGCTACCGAAGGACTACCTGAAGGTCCGCGAGGCGGCGAAGCAGTTCGAGGCCCTCGGCGGCGTTTACGTCGGCACCGCCTACCTGACCGGCGACGGCCAGGCGGAGCGCTACGACGGCGCCTTTGCCGACGGGAACATTTTCGACGTCGCCGGCGTCGCGCCCGAACTCGGGCGCAGCATCCTCCCGCGCGACACGATCGAGAGCGCGGCGCCGGTGGTCGTCCTTTCCCACCAGCTCTGGACCGAACGCTTCGATACGGACCCGAAGGTCATCGGCCGCACGGTGCGCGTGAACGGCAAATCGTCCGAGATCATCGGCGTCATGCCCAAAGGCTACTCATTCCCGTCGAACGCCCAGCTCTGGGTCGCGAACCAGCAGGATCCCCTGCGCACCCCGCGCATGGATGGTGTCGACTTCCAGGTATTCGGGCGCCTGCGTGCGGCCAGCAACCCCGATCTCGCGCAACAGGAACTCGCGCCGGCGGCCGCCGCCATCAAGGCGGAGGTCGGCCAACAGGCTTTCAACGGCCACTTCGAAGTCGTGCCGATCGCCGCGGGCTACATCGGCGACGATGGCTCGACCCTCATCATGACGCTGCTGGTCGCCGTCGGTTTCGTGCTCCTGATCGCCTGCGCGAATGTCTCGAACCTGCTGCTGGCGCGCTCGGCCTACCGCGTGCGCGAGACCACCGTGCGCTCCGCGCTCGGCGCCTCGCGCGGCCGCCTCGTCGTGCACATGCTGGCGGAGGGCTTCGTTATCAGCGCGATCGCGACGGTGATTGGCCTGCTGCTCGCCTCCATCGCGCTCGACGGCATGCAGCTCGCAATGACGCGCCTGATGCAGGACAGCCCGAGCTGGTGGCACTTCGAGGTGGACTACCGGGCCGCGTCCGTGGCCGTGGGTGCGGCGCTGCTCTCGACACTGGTCGCCGGCCTGCCCGCGGCGATCCGGGCCTCGCGGCCCTCGCTCGACTCGTTGCTGCGCGACGGCGGCCGCACCGGCACCGGCCTTGCGATCGGCAAGATCGCCTGGGGCCTCGTGGTCGTCGAGGTGGCGCTCGCCTGCCTGCTGCTCGGCGTCTCGGCCCTGATGACCAAGAGCGTGGTCAACGCGACACTGTCGGACGTCGGCGTCGAGACCGACGACGTCATGACCGCGCGCGTCGGCATGACCGCCGGCACGTATCCGGAAAAGTCGGACCAGATCCGCTTCTGGGACACGCTGCTGACCCGCATCCAGGCCCAGCCGGGGATCCAGTCGGCGGCGGTCATGGATTCGATGCCGGGCCACGGCAGCAGCGACGGCCCGGTCTCCATCGAGGGCCGTGACTACGGCGACACCTCGACCAAGCCGTTCGTGAACCACGTGGTCGTCAGCCCGTCATACTTCGACACTTTCCGCCTCGCGGCGGCCCAGGGCCGCGTGTTCGACGGCCGGGACCGCGAGGACTCGCTGCCGGCCGCCGTCATCAACGAAAAGATGGCGCGCGAGATGTTCAAGGGCGATGCGCCGATCGGCAAACGCGTCAGGTTTGACCTCGACGAGGACAAGACCTGGTACACCATCATCGGCGTCGTGCCGGACGTGATCCAGGATGAAAGCGGCAAGGACAAGCCATTGGTCTATTTCTCGACACTCCAGGAGCCGGGGCGTTTCCTCAGCATCGCAGTACGCGGCCCGGGCGACCCGCGCTCGTTGATCGCACCCGTGCGCACCGCTCTCGCTCAGACCGACCCCGACATGGCGCTCTACTGGCTGCGCACCTTTGACGAGTCGCGGGTGATCCGCACCGCTGGCTTCCGCATCATCGGCACGATGTTCGCCGTGTTCGCCGGCGTCGCGCTGGTGCTCGCCGCGGCCGGCCTCTTTGGCGTGCTCGCCTTCCACGTCGGCCAGCGCACGCGCGAGATCGGCGTGCGCCGTGCGCTTGGCGCGGACGACGGCCGCATCCTGCGCATGGTGATGCGCGCGAGCGGCCTGCAGATCCTGGTCGGGGTCGCGATCGGCATGGCGCTGCTGCCGCTGATGGGCCGCGGCCTCGGCGACATCCTGGGCGAGGTCAGCCCTTACGACCCGGGCATCTACGGCATGGTCGTCGCGCTGATGATCGTCGTCGCGATCGCGGCCACGCTGACGCCGACCCGGCGCGCGCTCAAGGTGGACCCGGCGGCCGCATTGCGCTACGAGTGAGGCCCGTGCACGATCCGCCTGATGCAGCCGCGCATACTCGTTGCGGATGACCAGGCGGATATCCTCTCGGCGCTGAAGCTGCTGCTTCGGCGCGAGGGCTTCGAGGTCGCGACCGCGACCTCGCCGGCCGGCGTCCTGGACGTCGCCGGGCGCGAGCACGTGGACGTCGCGCTGGTGGACCTCAACTACTCGCGCGACACGACCTCCGGCGAGGAGGGCGTCGCGCTGGTCGAGCAGCTCCACCAGCTGCACCCGGAGCTGCCGATCATCGTCATGACGGCCTGGGCCTCGGTCGAGGTGGCCGTCAGCGCAATGCGAAACGGCGCCAACGATTTCCTCGAGAAGCCCTGGAACAACCAGCGCCTGCTCAGCGTGCTGAAGAACCAGGTTGCGCTCGCGCAGGCCCAGCAGCGCGGCCGGCGGCTCGCCGACGAGAACGCGCTCCTGCGCGCCAGCGACGGCACCAGCTTCGTCGCCAGCTCCCGCCCGATGCAGGACGTCATGCGCCTCGCGCGGCAGGTCGCGCCTTCGGATGCGAGTGTCCTTATCACCGGCGAGCCGGGTACCGGCAAAAGCCTGCTCGCCAAGCTGATCCACGACTGGTCCGACCGGGCGGAGAAATCCTTCATCTCGGTGAATGCCGGCGCCCTGCCGGAATCGGTGTTCGAGAGCGAGATGTTCGGCCACGTGAAGGGCGCCTTCACGGATGCCAAGGCCGACCGTGCGGGGCGGTTCGAGCTCGCCGACGGCGGCACGCTGTTCCTCGACGAAATCGGCAACGTGCCGCCGGCTCAGCAGGCGAGGCTCCTGCGCGCACTCGAGACCGGCGAGTACGAGCGGGTCGGCTCGTCACGCACCCAGCGCGCGGACGTGCGCGTCATTTCGGCGACGAATGCGGACCTGGCCGCAATGATCCGCGACGGCCGCTTCCGCGAGGACCTGCTGTTTCGCATCAACACGGTCGAGATCCGGCTGCCGCCGCTGCGCGAGCGACGCGAGGAAATCGTCGAGCTCGCGACGGCGCAGCTCGAACGGAAGACCGCGCAATACGCGCGCGCGGTGAAGGGCTTCGACGCCGGTGCGCTCGCCGCGCTTCAGCAATATGCCTGGCCCGGCAACGTGCGCGAGCTCAACAGTGTCGTGGAGAGGAGCCTGCTGCTCGCGGAGGGGGCGGAGATCGGCTCCGCCGACCTGAGGTTGTCGGCGTCGAAAGCGCCGCCGACGCTCGAGGAGATGAGCCTGGAAGACGCCGAGCGCGCGCTGATCCGCTCGGCCATCAAGCGCAATGGCAACAGCGTGCCGGCCGCGGCGGAAGCGCTCGGGTTGTCGCGCAGCGCGATGTACCGGCGGCTCGAAAAGCTGGGTTTGAAGGCGGACGAGCTGTAGCGCGGCAACTGGCGCGTCGCGTACCGAACGCGCAAACTGCCGTGCGGTGGCGGAAAAAACCGAAGCACGACAACCCCTGCGAACACGGCCCGTAATTCGCCGCAGGTCCATGCCGTTCCAGACGCGCATCGTGCTGCTGGCGCTGGCGGGAGGGTTTCCCGCGCTCCTGACCGCCTTCCTGCTGCTGCGCGATGCACCGCTTGCGGACTCCGTGCATCGCCTGATCGGCGTCGTGCTGATCGGAGTCTGGGTCGGGTTCGCGATTGCCGTGCACAACGCGACGGTCGAGCCGATGCGCTCGATCGCCAACCTGCTCGAGGCGCTGCGCGGCGGCGACTACGGCATTCGCGGCCGGCACGCGCGCAAGGGCGACGCGATGGGCGACATCGTGCTCGAGTCGAACCGTCTCGGGGCAACCTTGCGCTCGCAGCGGTTTGAGGCGCTTGAAGCTTCGGCGCTACTCAACAAGGTGCTCGCAGAGATTGACGTTTCGGTGCTTGCCTTTGACGGCGAGGACCGGGTCCGGCTCGCGAACCGGGCGGCAGGCGAACTGATGCGCCGCCACCCGGACGCGCTGATGGGCCGGTCGGCTGCCGAGATCGAACTGGACGGCCTGCTTGAAGGGCCGACCGTGACGAACGAGTCGCACACTTTCCCAGGCCGCGCAGGCCGCTGGCAGATCATGCGGGAGGTGTTCCACGAGGGCGGCCGGCCGTTTCGGCTGCTGGTCGTGACGGACCTGAGCCAGGCGTTGCGTGACGAGGAACGCCGGGCCTGGCGCCGGCTGATCCGGGTGATCTGGCACGAGCTCAACAATTCTCTGGCGCCGATCAAGTCGGTGATCGAGACGAGCCGCGACGCGCTCGCCGCCGGGTCGCCGGACAAGGCCGAGCGGGAGGAGCTTGCACATAATCTGGCGCTGGTCGCGGAGCGCGCCGAGTCGCTGCGGCGGTTTCTTTCCCGTTATAGCGAGCTCGCCCGCATGCCGGAGCCGACGATCTCCGACTGCGACCCCGCGGCGTTATTGCGCCAGGTGGCGGCGGTCCAGCCGCCCGGGCGGGTGCAATTCGCGGCCGCAGACGGCCTGAGGCTGCGGGGCGACGCAGACCAGATACAGCAGGCGCTCATCAACCTGGTACGCAATGCCGTCGAGGCGACGTCGCCCGGCGCCGCGCCGATCGAGCTGCGCGCGATTCGCGGCAAGGACAGCGTGGTGTTCGAGGTCGAGGATAATGGCCCCGGTGTCGCCAATCCCGACAACCTGTTCGTGCCGTTCTTCACGACCAAGCCGGGCGGCAGTGGTATCGGCCTCGTGCTCGCCCGCCAGGTCGCCGAGGCCCACGGCGGCACGCTCTCGCTCAAGAACCGCGACGGCGCCTCCGGCTGCATCGCCCGCCTCATCATCCCAACCTGAAGGGGACGCACCCCTTCATATTCACGAAGGGGACGCGCCCCTTCACGAATATGAAGGGGCGCGTCCCCTTCGATCCGTGAGTTAGGATGGCGGCCATGAGCGACAAGAAACGCGGCTTGGGGCGCGGACTCGAGGCGTTGCTCGGCGAGGCCAAGCCGCGACTGGCGCCCGGCACGCCGCCCGCGCGCGAACAACTCATGCATCTGCCGGTGGACCTCCTGTCCCGTGGCCGCTACCAGCCGCGCGTGGACATGCGGGAGGACTCGCTCGCCGAACTGGCCGATTCGATCAAGGCCCAGGGCGTGGTCCAGCCGATCGTGGTACGCCCGGTCGGGGCCGCAAAGCCCGGCGAGCCCCAGCGTTACGAGATCGTCGCCGGCGAGCGCCGCTGGCGCGCGGCGCAACTGGCAGGCCTGCACGAGATCCCGGCCGTGCTCCGGCATATCGACGACGAACACGCCGTCGCGCTCGCCCTCATCGAGAACATCCAGCGCGAAGACCTGAATCCGCTCGAAGAGGCGCTCGCGCTCTCGCGCCTCATCACCGAATTTGAGCTGACCCACCAGCAGGCCGCGGAGGCCGTGGGCCGTTCCCGTGCGGCGGTATCCAACCTGCTGCGCCTGCTCGAACTGCCGCAGGCCATCCGCCCGCTCATCGAGAAGCGGGAACTGGAAATGGGGCACGCCCGCGCGCTATTGGCGCTGCCGGCCGCTCGCCAGCAGGCCGAAGTCGGCTCGCTGGTCGCCAAGAAAGGCCTGTCTGTCCGCGAGACCGAGGCGCTCGTGCGGCGGCTGCTCGCGCATGCGGGCCTGGGTAAGAATAAGTCCGGAAAATCACGTTCGAAGGACCCGGACATCCTGCGGCTCGAGAACGACCTGGCCGACAAGCTGGGCGCCACGGTGGAGCTGCAGCACGCGACATCCGGCAAGGGCAGGCTCGTGATCAGCTATCACAGCCTCGACGAGCTGGACGGGATCCTCGCGCACATCAATTGATGACTTCGACCGGCGCACCACTTGACACGCGTTCCTGATGAGGCGCATATCACGCCCCACCCCGGCAAGATTCAATTCATAGAAAGGAAGGGGACCTTCATGACCAAACCATGGCACCGGTCCGGCGGCCTGCTGGCGGCCGCGTCGATCGCATTCCTGACCCTGGCGCCCGCCCGCGCCGACGACCCGCCCGGCGTGCTCTGGGAATCGACCACCCAGATGATCATGCCCGGAATGCCGTTCTCGCCACCGCCGATCAAGCTGAAATTCTGTGCGAAGGCGCAATGGACCCAGCCGCCGGTCTCCAACGACCCGTCGCAGAACTGCACGTCCACGAACATGAACCAGACCGCGACATCGGTGACGTGGACCATGGTGTGCGAGTCCCCGCCGATGACGGGCGAAGGCGAAATCCATTTCAACGGCACGGACGCCTATGAAGGCCAGGTCCTGATGACCGGCGAAGACGACATGAGCATGACGATGAAGCTCTCCGGCAAGAAGCTCGGAGGCTGCGACAACCCGCAATAGTCGGGCCAGACAAGAAGAGGGGGATTCCGATGACATCGCATTCAATTGGGGTGCGGCACTCGCTGGCCGCGCTCCCGGCTTTGCTGTTCCCGGTGATCGCATCGTCGGCTAACGCGCCCGCGGACCCCTGGGCCCGCGTGCCGGCCGCGCCGACGGCCTGCTATTACACCCAGGACACGTACCAGGAAAAGTCGAACGCCACCTTCCACGCGCTGGAAGATGAAATCCGGCAAGTGTCGGACGCAAACTCCAACACGCAGCAGGAGGAATCCGAGAACCAGGAGACGGATCCCTTCAAGATGGCCGAGGCGATGCAGAACGCGATGGCGAGCGATCCCGCGAAGGCCCAGGCAATGATGAAGGCCAGCGCGCCGGGTGCCGTCCACCAGGATGTCGAGACGATGAACCAGTACGCGACGGAGCGGGAGGCGATGGGGCAGGAGCTGGATACGCTCCACGAGCGCTACAAGGCCGCAACCGCAAAGGCGCTGGCGCCCAACGACGCCAAATTCGACGCGCTGGTAAAAAAGGTCGAAAGCCAGGGCGGCTCATTCGGTGGTGGCGAGGGCTCCGATGTCCCGGCTTGGGCGATGGCGGAATGGGCGGTGATCTTGAAGGAAAAGAACGGTATCTACACTGGAACGATCTGCCCGCAGTGGTTCGGGCCGACCGGACAGTACACGGCCTGGCTCAAGCGCTACAAGGACCACTACGTCCAGAAGGAATTGCCGGCCAAGGCAGCATTCGCGGCGCGAAGCAACCAGGCGCTCGCCCTGGCCGGTCGTTCGACGGGGACCTCGGCGGATGCGCTCGAGGCCGTCAAGGACTACGTCGACAAGGCCAGCCGTATCTTTCAGCAGCGCTGGCGCGGCCCGTATGGCATCTGGCCCGAAGGCGCCATGATGAAGGACCTCAAGGGCCAAGCCCCGTAATCAGAGGGGTCGCTCCCCTCTAGAGGGGAGCGTCCCCTTTAAGTCCGGCTTAACCGGGCTTCAGAAAGCCGGTTTGTTCGCGGGACCCCGCCTCTCCAAAGTAGCCCCATCGGAAATCGATGGGAAAACGGAACGAGAGGACAGGGTCATGAACATCAGCAACAGCTTTAACGCCCGCGGCGCCGTTTCGGCGGTCCTTGCCGCGGCCATCGTCGGCACGAGCGGCCTCGCCTTCGAGAAGGGACATGCCGGGGCGGCTCCCGCCGGCGTCATCGAGGTCGGCCCGCTCACTCAGCTCACCCCTGCGGACGTCCTGCCGCGGGTCGCGGCCCTGCCGGCGGTCATCGTCAGCGCCCCTCACCTGGCGATGGCCGACCGGCCGGGGAGGGCCTGACCATGCGCCACATCTTCCACCAGATCCTTGAGCGCTACCTGGACTCGGACCAGCTCGCGTTCGACACATCGCCGCGGGAACTCTGGCCGTCAACCCAGCCCGCCCAGCGTCGTCAGGGCGCCGGCAGTGGCGGCGGGATCGGCCATGAGAATGGCCGCGGCCGGACCGACCGTGAGTTTGAATCCCAAAATTGACCCGATCAGGCGTCGGGCAGAGCCGGGAATGGTGACCCTCCGGCCCGCGACGCCCAGTGACCTCTCGCTGCTCCGGCGCTGGCAATGCCAGCCGCACGTCTTCGCCGCCGTCGGCGACAACAACGACTGGAGCTGGGAAACCGAACTGCGCCGCTCGCCCGCCTGGCGTGAGCAGCTGATCGCCGAGGTGGACGGCCGGCCCGTCGGTTTCGTGCAGATCATCGACCCGGCGATGGAAGACTCGAAGTACTGGGGCTGCATCGCCCCCGGCCACCGCGCCATCGACCTCTGGATCGGCGAGCATGCGGACCTTGGCCGGGGCTGCGGCACGCAGATGATGCAGCAGGCCATCGCACGCAGCTTTGCGGACCCGACAGTGACTGCCGTGCTGGTCGATCCCCTCGCCCGCAATCGCCCCGCCCATCGCTTTTACGAGCGCCTGGGATTTGAATTCGTCATTGGCCGCCGCTTCGGCGACGAATCCTGTTTCGTTTATCGACTGACCCGCTGACCCCGGCCGGGTGCAACCGGGGGGCTATACTTTGTCGGTGTCAAGCGAGGAATCCCCGCTTCCGCAGGTCGCGCGATCCAGCCTCGACGTGCAGCGGCTGCGCCAGAGCTGCTCGGATTGCAGTCTGAGCCGGCTGTGCCTGCCGGCATCGATCGGTGGGGACGACTTGCGGCAGCTTGACCGCGTAGTGCAGGTCAAGCGCCTGGTGGAGCGCGAACAGAGATTGTTTGTCGCCGGCCAGCCTTTTCGCGCGCTGTATGTCGTCCGCTCGGGCGCCTTCAAGACCTACGCAATCGACAAGCACGGCGAGACCCAGGTGCTCGGCTTCCACCTGCCGAGCGAGATCATGGGCCTCGACGCGATCGCGGGCGAGAGCCACCAGTGTACCGCCGAAGCGCTCGAGAAATCGAGTGCATGCGAGGTCCCGCTTGAACGCCTCGAGCAGGTGGCACGCGAACTGCCCGGGTTGCAGCATGAATTGATGCGCGTCATCAGCCGAGAGGTGCATTACGACCAGCGGCATCTGGTGATGATCGGGCGGCGAGTCGCGCTTCATCGGCTCGCGATCTTCCTGCATTCGCTGTCAGCACGGCTTCGACGCGCCCACCGCGATCCCCACTTGTTCGTGCTGCCGATGTCGCGCAAGGATCTCTCCAATTACCTCGGGCTTGTAATCGAGACCGTGAGCCGCCTGTTCACGCGCCTCGCCGAGCTCGGCGTGATCGAAGTCGATCGCAAGACGATCCGGATCCTCGACCCCGCGAAACTCGACCAGCTCGCTGGCGAAGCCGGCGAAGCCCCCGCCGAGACCGACCACATCGCCTGATTGCCGGGTGTAACGAGCCTCGCGCCCGGACGAGTGCCCGCCCGAAGACGCCCGGCCGAAGGCGCCTAACATCCGGTAAAAACAGCGGTTTTTGACGCTGTTCGCGGTTGTGCCGGAGGGGCCCGCCCCTCTATAATGCCGCCCGGTTTTGGCCGCCTCTGCGGCTTGCTTGCTGCGCGTGAAAACGCCACGGACTGCCCGGAGGGCCGCGTGGCTTTTTTGTTGTCCGGGACAGGTAAATGAAGACCGTCCGCAACATCCTGCTCGCACAGCTCGGAGTCGCCGTGGTGCTCGGCGGCATCGTCGGGCTCTGGTTGGGACCGGACCAGGCCATCCCCACCCTGCTGGGTGGACTGATCGGCGTCGTGCCGAATGCATTTCTGGCGGCGAGGGTGATGTCGCCGCGAGCCGGCAACAGCGCGAACAGCCTGCTGGCGGCCGGATGGCTGGGCGAGATCGGAAAGCTCGCGATTACCGCGGCCATGTTTATCGCGGTATTCGTGACCTTGAAGCCGCTGCACCCGGGGTTCCTGTTCGGCGGGTACATCGCGACACTGCTGGCCCTGCCGGTGGGATTGCTGTTCGAGGGGAGACGCTAGGAGATCATGGCGGAAGCAGGTCATTCGGCTGGCGAGTACATCAGTCACCACCTCCAGAACCTGACCGTCTGCAAGAAGGACGACGCCTGGGTCTGGAACGAATGCCACGGCAATTTCTATGCGCTGAACGTCGATTCGATGTTCTTCGCGATCCTGCTCGGCTTCATTCTCGTCTTGCTGTTCAGCCGCGTCGCGAAGAAAGCGACGACCGGCGTACCGGGCAAGCTCCAGACCACCATCGAGATCGTGGTCGGCTTTGTCGACCAGAGCGTCCGCGATACCTTCAGCCACCCTCCCGAGAGCCTCGTGATCGCGCCGCTCGCGATGACGCTGTTCGTCTGGATCTTCCTGATGAACTCCATGGACCTCATCCCGGTGGACTGGCTGCCGTGGGCGGCCAGGTACGCGGGCGTCGAGCACCTGCGCGTCGTCCCGACGACGGACGTCAACGTCACGTTCGCAATGGCGATCTCCGTTTTCCTGCTGACGATCTACTACAGCGTCAAGATCAAGGGCGGCTGGGGCTTCACCAAGGAACTGATCCTGCAGCCCTTCAACCACTGGGCCGCGATCCCGTTCAACTTCGCACTCGAGGGTGTTTCGCTCATTGCGAAGCCAGTCTCGCTGTCGCTTCGGCTCTTCGGCAACCTCTACGCCGGCGAGCTCATCTTCATGCTGATCGCGCTGCTCGGCATCTGGCAGCTGCCGTTGCACTTCATGTGGGCGGTGTTCCACCTGTTGATCGTGCTGCTGCAGGCGTTCATTTTCATGATGTTGACGATCGTGTACCTCTCCCAGGCGCACGAGCATCACTAACGGTTTTTGACCAGGAGATTGAGATGGAAACTGTGATTGGATTTACCGCGATTGCCGTCGCGATCCTCATCGGCCTCGGCGCCCTCGGTGTCGGCATCGGCATGGGCCTGCTGGGCGGCCGCTTCCTGGAAGGCGCGGCGCGCCAGCCGGAGCTCGCCCCGATGCTGCAGACGAAAATGTTCATCGTGGTGGCGCTCTTGGACGCCGTCGCGATGATCGGCGTCGGCGTCGCGCTCTTCTTCGCCTTCGCCAACCCGTTCATCGGGCAATTGCAGCAGGCGACCGGCGCGGGCGGCTGATCGCGGGAGAGCTTCGATGGACTTCAACCTGACATTGATCGGACAGACGATCGCGATGATCGTCTTCGTCTGGTTCTGCATGCACTTCATCTGGCCGCCGGTCATGAAGGCGATCGAGCAGCGCCGCAAGGAGATCGCCGACGGCATCGCCGCGGGCGAGAAGGGCCAGAAGGAACTGGCCGAGGCGCGGCATGGCTCCGAAGCCATCATGGTCGATGCGCGGCAAAAGGCGGTGCAGGTCGTGGACATCGCGCACAAGCGTTCGAACGAACTGTTGGGCGAGGCCAAGAACCTCGCGGTCCAGGAAAGCGAGCGCATCGTCACGGCCGCCCACGCCGAAGCAGCGAACGAGAAGACGCGAGCGCGGGATCAGCTGCGCAAGGAAGTCTCGTCGCTCGCGCTCGCCGGCGCGCAGAAAGTGCTCGGCCGCGAAGTCGATGCGAAGGCTCACGCGGCGCTCCTCGACGAGCTCGCCGCGGAACTGGAAAGGCAGGCGCCACAAGATGGCTGATCGCGCGACCATCGCCAGGCCCTATGCGCGGGCGGCCTTCGCCTATGCGCAAGGCGCGAAAGACGTGGCCGCCTGGTCGAAGCTGCTGGGCGCCGCCGCCATTGCGGCCGCGGACTCCCGCGTTGCGCGCCTGATCGGCAGCCCGCAAGTCACGGGCGAAGAACTCGTGGATCTCCTGGGCGGGTTTTCGAAACAGGCTGCGGGCGAGGGCGGCCGCAATTTCCTCAAGGTGCTGGCGGAGAATCGACGCCTCGCGTTGCTGCCCGAGATCGCGGCGCAGTTCGAGAAACTGAGGGCGGACGCCGAGCATGTCGTGGACGTGGAAGTGATTGCGGCCCGCGAGATTGCGGCGCCGCAGCAGAAGAAATTGCAGGCGGCGCTGGCGAAGCGCCTCGGCCGCGATGTGCGCATGCATACGCAGATCGACGAGAGCCTGCTCGGCGGCGCTATCGTGCGCGCCGGCGACCTCGTCATCGACGGATCGCTGAAGGGCCGGCTCGAGCGGCTCGGCTCGGCGCTACAGAATTAGTCAAGGAAAGCGGATATGTCCATCAAGGCCTCTGAAATTACCGACCTGATCCAGGAGCGGATCAAGAACTTCGACGCCGCAACGGAAGAGCGGAATGTCGGCACCGTGGTCTCGGTGACCGACGGCATCTGCCGCGTGCACGGCCTGGCCGACGTCGCTTATGGCGAAATGGTCGAGTTCCCGGAGAGCACGTTCGGCCTCGCGCTGAACCTGGAACAGGATTCCGTCGGTTGCGTAGTACTAGGCGAATACCGCCACATCGGCGAGGGCGCGACGGTGAAGACCACCGGCCGCATCCTCGAAGTGCCGGTCGGCCCCGAGATGCTCGGCCGCGTGGTGGACGCGCTCGGCAATCCCCTCGACGGCAAGGGCCCGATCAAGGCTTCGAAGAAGTCCCCGATCGAGCGCGTCGCGCCGGGCGTGATCTGGAGGAAGAGCGTCTCCCAGCCGGTGCAGACCGGACTCAAGGCGATCGACGCGATGGTGCCGATCGGCCGCGGCCAGCGCGAGCTGATCATCGGCGACCGCCAGACCGGCAAGACCGCAGTCGCGATCGACACGATCATCAACCAGAAGGGGACCGGGGTTAAGTGCATTTATGTGGCGGTTGGCCAGAAGCAGAGCTCGATCGCGAACGTGGTGCGCAAGCTCGAAGAGCACGGCGCGATGGCACACACGATCATCGTGTCGGCGAGCGCCTCCACGCCGGCCTCCATGCAGTTCATCGCGCCCTATTCGGGCTGCGCGATGGGCGAATACTTCATGGACAATGGCGAAGACGCGCTGATCGTCTATGACGATTTGACCAAGCAGGCCTGGGCTTACCGCCAGATCTCGCTGCTGCTGCGCCGTCCGCCGGGCCGCGAAGCCTATCCGGGCGACGTGTTCTACCTGCACTCACGCCTGCTCGAGCGCTCCGCCCGAGTCTCGGCCGAGTACATCGAGAAGATCAGCCACGGGAAAATCAAGGGCAAGACCGGGTCGCTCACGGGCCTGCCGATCATCGAGACTCAGGCCGGCGACGTGACCGCGTTCGTGCCGACCAACGTCATCTCGATTACCGACGGCCAGATCTTCCTCGAGACCGACCTTTTCAACGCCGGCATCCGGCCGGCGATGAACGCCGGCGTCTCGGTGTCGCGTGTCGGCGGCGCGGCCCAGACCGGCATCATCAAGAAGCTCGGCGGCGGCATCCGTCTCGCACTCGCCCAGTACCGCGAGCTGGCTGCCTTCTCGCAGTTCGCGTCGGACCTCGACGAAGCCACCCGCCGCCAGCTCGAGCGCGGCCAGCGCGTGACGGAATTGATGAAACAAAAGCAATACGCCCCGATGAGCGTTGCGGAACAGGCGCTTTCCATCTACGCGGTCAACAACGGTTACATGGACAAGGTGGACAGGAAGAAGATCGTCGCCTTCGAGGAGGCGCTGCAGGCTTACGCGAAGACCACCCATGCCGACTTCCTGAAGCAGGTGAACGAGAAGCCTGAGCTCAGCAAGGAAGTCGAGGCAGGCTACAAGAAAATCTGCGAAGACTTCGCTTCGACCGGAGCCTGGTGAACCGATGGCCGGCACCAAGGAAATCCGGGTCAAGATCGCGAGCATCAAGAGCACGCAGAAGATCACCAAGGCCATGGAAATGGTCGCTGCGAGCAAGATGCGGCGCGCGCAGGAGCGCATGAAAGCCGCACGCCCCTACGCCGACAAGATCCGCAGCGTCATCGGACACCTGCGCATCGCCAACCCGAATCACCACCACCCCTACCTGGTCGAGCGCGAGATGAAGGGAGTCGGGCTCATCATCGTCAGCTCCGATCGCGGCCTGTGCGGTTCGCTGAACATCAACGTGTTCAAGCAGGTGCTGGCGTGCGCGCGCGAGTGGCAGGAAAAGGGCATCGACCTGCACATGTGCCTGATCGGCAGCAAGGCGATGCAGTTCTTCCGCCGCCTGAAGCTCCCGGTCGAGGCTTCCATCACGCAACTCGGCGACAAGCCCCACCTCGCGGACCTGCTCGGCGCGGTCAAGGCGATGCTGGACCTGTACGAGGAAGGCAAGATCGACCGGCTGCATGTCGTCAGCAACCGCTTCGTCAACACGATGACGCAGAAGCCGACGATGCTGCAGCTGCTGCCGGCGGAGACGGTGGACGCGGACGACCTCCAGGAGCGCTGGGATTACATCTACGAGCCCGAGGCCGACGAGCTGATCTCGCAGTACATGATGCGCTACATTGAATCGACGGTGTACCGCTCGGTGGTCGAGAACCTCGCCTGCGAGATGGCGGCACGCATGGTCGCGATGAAGAGCGCGACCGACAATGCCGGCAAGATCATCGACGAGCTGCAACTCATTTATAACAAGGCCCGCCAGGCCGCGATCACCAAGGAGATTTCGGAGATCGTCGGCGGCGCGGCAGCGGTTTAAGGATCGGGGTGAATATGGACAAAGCAACGAACACGATGGACGGCAGGATCGTGCAGATCATCGGCTCGGTGATCGACGTGGAATTCCCGCGCGAGGGCATCCCGGCGATCTACGAGGCGCTGAAGCTCACCGACCATGACCTGACCCTCGAGGTGCAGCAGCAGCTCGGCGACGGCATCGTGCGCACCATCGCGATGGGCTCCTCCGAGGGGCTCAAGCGCGGTCTCGCCGTGAAGTCCACCGGTGCGCCGATCACGGTGCCGGTCGGCGTCGGCACGCTCGGCCGCATCATGGACGTGCTCGGCAATCCCCAGGACGAGGGCGGCCCGATCAAGAGCCAGGATTTCCTGCCGATCCACCGCCCGGCGCCGTCCTACGACGAGCAGACCGGCGGCCAGGACCTGCTCGAGACCGGCATCAAGGTCATCGACCTGCTGGTGCCGTTCGCGAAGGGCGGCAAGATCGGCCTGTTCGGCGGCGCCGGCGTCGGCAAGACCGTCAACATGCTCGAGCTCATCAACAACATCGCCAAGGCGCACAGCGGCCTTTCCGTGTTCGCCGGTGTCGGTGAGCGCACCCGCGAGGGCAACGACTTCTATCACGAGATGATGGAGTCGGGCGTCATCGACAAGGAGGACCTGACCAACTCCAAGGTCGCGATGGTGTACGGCCAGATGAACGAGCCGCCGGGCAACCGCCTGCGCGTCGGCCTCACCGGCCTCACCATGGCGGAGTTCTTCCGCGACCAGAAGCAGGCCGGCGGCAAGGGCCGCGACGTGCTGCTCTTCATCGACAACATCTACCGCTACACGCTCGCCGGTACGGAAGTGTCCGCGCTGCTCGGCCGCATGCCGAGCGCGGTGGGCTACCAGCCGACGCTGGCGGAAGAGATGGGCGTACTGCAGGAGCGCATCACCTCGACCAAGACGGGCTCCATCACCTCGGTGCAGGCGATTTACGTGCCCGCGGATGACCTGACCGATCCCTCGCCGGCGACGACCTTCGCGCACCTGGACGCGACCGTCGTGCTCTCCCGCCAGATTGCCTCGCTCGGCATCTATCCGGCAGTGGACCCGCTCGACTCGACCAGCCGCCAGCTCGACCCGCTCGTGATCGGCGAGGAGCACTACAACACGGCGCGCGGCGTGCAGGCGATCCTGCAGCGCTACAAGGAGCTACAGGACATCATCGCGATCCTCGGAATGGACGAACTCTCGGAAGAGGACAAGCTCACCGTATTCCGCGCGCGCAAGATCCAGCGCTTCCTGTCGCAGCCGTTCCACGTCGCGGAGGTCTTCACCGGCAGCCCCGGCAAGTACGTGCCGCTCAAGGACACGATCCGCGGCTTCAAGGCCATCATCGCCGGCGAGTACGACAACCTGCCCGAGCAGGCCTTCTACATGGTCGGCGGCATCGAGGAAGCGGCGGAGAAGGCGAAGACGCTCACCTGATCATGGCCACCAACGAAACCCACACGATCCACGTCGATATCGTCTCTGCCGAGGGCGAGATCTACGCCGGCGAGGCGAAGATGGTGTTCGCCCCGGCCTCCGGCGGCGAGATCGGCATCGCGCCGCGGCACGCGCCGCTCCTTACCACCCTGAAGACGGGTGAAGTGCGGGTGCAGGACCTGAACGGGGAGGAACAGCTGTTCTGGGTCGGCGGGGGCGCGCTCGAGGTGCAGCCTCACAAGGTCACCGTGCTCGCAGACACCGCGGCGCGGGCGAAGGACCTGGACGAGGCGGCGGCCCTCGCCGCCAAGCAACGGGCGGAAGAGGCGCTGCGCGACAAGGTCGGGGCGATGGAAATCGCCGAGGCGCAGGCGGAGCTGGCGAGGGCGGCGACGCAGTTGAGGGCAATCGAAAAGCTCCGGCGGCTTAGAAAAGGCGGCTAAAAGCTGAGCCCGTTGACGGCCTTCCGGATATCGCGATGACGCAGCAACCTCACGTCAGCGAATACCATGATTCGATGGTCGCCCTGCTCGAGTGGATCTGGGGCCGGGATTTCATGGCGCCCGGCGGCGAGGGCAATGTCGACAAGCTGGTCGAAGGGATCGAGCTCGCCGGCAAGCGGGTGCTGGACATCGGCTGCGGCATTGGCGGGCCGGCCTTCGTGCTGGCGCGCAAGTACGGCGCGCAGGTCACTGGCATCGACCTCGAGCCGCAACTCATCGAGCGCGCCACGCGGCGCGCGGCGGACCTCAGGCTTGCCCAGCAGACGGAATTCCGGAACGTCACGCTCGGACCGCTCAACTTCCCGGATGAAAGCTTCGACGTCGTGTTCACGTCGGGTGCGCTGACCCAGACCGATGACAAGGCAGGTATCGTCGCCGAGTGCTTCCGGGTGCTGAAACCGGGCGGCGTCCTGACCTGCTACGACTGGCTGAAGAACGCAGCCGAGCTCAGCGACGACATGCGCTATTTCATCCGGATGGAGGGGCTGACCTACAACCTGATCACCCTGGCTGAGCTTGGTCGCCACCTCGTCGAGGGCGGCTTCGAGGACGTCACGACGGAGGACGCCTCCGACTGGTACCGTCGTGAATCGAGACGCGAGTACGAGCGGATGCGGGGAGTAGGCAGGCGGCAGGTGGTCGAGCTGATCGGCGAGGCCGAGGCCGATCACATGATCGAGGACTGGCGTTCCATGGTCATCGTCTGCGAGAAGGGCGAGCTTCGCCAGGGTTACACGAGGGCGCGGAAACCTCGCTGAGGTCCTGGTTGTCCCGAGTCGGGACGACCTCCATCGGGCTCACTTCCCGCGCGCCGCGTAATACGCCGTGATCTTGGAGTGGTTCTTGACCCGCTCCAGGTGCTTCGCCAGCAGCGGCGCGTGCCTGTCCACAATGTCGGTGGGGATATGGTCCAGTGCCCCGGACTTGAGCCAGCGCACCCACATGAAGCACTTGAGGTCGGCGACGGTCAGGCGCTTTTCGACGAACCACTCGCCTCCGCCTGCCTTGAGCCGGGCCTCGATCTGCCGCAGGAAGCGCGGAATGGCACCCATCGCCAGTGTTTCGCGCGCGTTCTTCTTGGCCTCGCCCTCGAGCGGCATGGTATTGCTGATCTTGGTGGAGATGTCTTCGACCGCGTCCATTACCTCGTCCACCAGCGCCGCCTGCCAGTCGTCCTTCGGGTACAGACCGGCCAGCTTGCCGACGTAGCGGTTGATGGTGTTGGACTGCGTGATCACCTTGCCATCCACTTCCAGCGCCGGCAGGGCCTGGAACGGCATCGTGTCGCGCAGTGCGGGCCAGTCCTTGCCGGCGATGCGCTTGTCCTCGAACGAGATGCCGCCAAGTTGCATGGCCAGGCGCGCGACCTCGCCGCGGCCGCCGTCGAAGTCAAAATAGCTCAGGGCCAGCTTGGGCATGGGAACTCCTCGCGTATCCTTTGTGGGGCACGGACGCCCGGAATGATAGCGCGTGCCTTCGAACGGCTACCACAATCCGCCGAGCGCCACGGTAATCGCCTCGCCATTCACGCCCTCGGCGGCGTCGCTGCAGAGGAATGCGATCACCTCTGCGACCTCGCGGGGCTCCAGAACGCGGTTCCGTGGGTAAATGGCAGCACGCTCGCGCCACACTTCTTCGACAGGGATGCTGCGCCGCTCCGCTTCCGTTTTCGCCGAGCGCTCGGCCATGGCTGTTTTCACCCAACCCGGCAGCACGGCGTTGGATGTCACGCCGAACGGCCCGGCATCTTGTGCGACGGCACGCGCGAGCCCGATGACGCCGTGCTTGGATGCGGTATATGCGCTGCCGGAGCGCTCCGACTTCTCGCCAGCGGTCGAACTCGTGAATACGAGCCGCCCGTATCCGCGCTCGCACATGCCGCCCACCGTCAGCCGCGCGAGCTCGAACGGGGCATCCAGGTTGATGCGCATTGTTTCTCGCCAGACCGCCGGGTCCTGCTCCCATATGAGTTTCTCGTGCGCCGACCCGATGCCGTGGTTGACGACCAGGACGTCGATCGGCCCCAGCCGCTGTTCGGTCTGGGTGACGGCGAGCGCGCACCCCTCGGCAGTGCCCAGGTCGGCCACGAGGTAGTCAAGGCCGACAGCCGCCAGTTCCTTCTCACTGCGCGACGTAATCATCACGCGCGCCCCTGCTGCCGACAGGAGCAGGGCCGCCTCGCGCCCGATCCCGCGGCCGCCACCTGTGACCAATGCCACGCGTCCGTTCATCCCCCGTCCTCCTCGATTCCCGCGTGCGCGCACGGAACCTTGCGCGAGGATACATGGTTGGCGCGGCGACTAGTGGCCGTCGCGCTTGCGCCCGTGCAGCATCGAAGCGACCAGATTTTCCCGGTGCCGCACGGCGGTGAAAACGACGCCCAGGATGTGCAGCGCGACGAAAACGAAGAGCGAGTCGGAGAGCGTCTCATGCAGCTCCTCGACCCATTCGACGCCCCAGAAGCGGTCCGTCGTGTAGAGCCAACCGGTCAGGCCCACCAGAGCCACCAGTGTGAGGAGGGTGATGATCATCCAGCCGCCGAGCGGATTGTGCCCGATGAAGCGTGATTCCCGTGCCGCGAGGAGATCGCGCGCATACGCGATAGTTGCGGCCGCCGGCCGGATGAAGTTGGCAAAGCGCGCGTGGGTCGAGCCGATGAATCCCCACGCGAGGCGCATCACCACGACTCCGAGCGCAGCATAGCCGAGCCGCTCGTGACAATGGCCCGGACTGTGTCGCGTCAGCCAGGCCGTCGCGACGCTCAGCACGAGCGACCAGTGCAGGATGCGAACCGGCACGTCCCACACGGGTCGCATGCGGTGCGAGCCGATGTCACTCACTCGTCAGCGATCGGTATGCGCTCCAGCGTGACCGGATGGAAGTAGGCCTCGACGCGCTCGTGCTTGTCGTCGAGCGCGTACACTTCGTAGCATCCGCCGTCGACCTTGATCTTGCGTATCTCCCAGCCCTTTTCCTTGAGCATTTCGGTCAGCTTCTCCTGCGATTGCCACGTATCGGGCGAGCCCGAATCGCATGTGGCGAGTCCGGTCGCTCCCGCGACCTGCGCGGACCCGATCGCCAATGCTGCGAAAGCCAACGCCGTTATCCCGTACTCGCGTCGCATGACTCGATTCCTCGGACTGATTGGATGGCAGCTTCATAACAGACGCTGACGGGCGCGTGTAGGGGCCGGAACAATAAAGTTGCGCGTGGCCCGCACGCGACGATTTCGGACCCGCGCAAATCACCGGCTCGCCCAACCGTCTGCTATGAAGCATCCTTTACGGCGAGGTCGCAGTCCTGGCCAAAGCCGCCCCCAAGCCAGCCGGTCCATTCGCGCGCAAGGCCATCGAGGACCTGCAAGCAGACGCCGCGTCGCACGGGCTGCGAAGGGCGCTGGGTCCTGTGCACCTCATGCTGTTCGGCATCGGCTGCATCCTGGGCGCCGGCATCTACGTGCTGCCCGGGACTGCCGCGGCGAACTTCGCGGGCCCGGCGGTCATGATTTCCTTCGTGCTCGCGGGAACGGCCTGTGCGCTTACGGCGTTGTGCTACGCAGAGCTCGCCTCCACGATGCCGGTGTCCGGCTCCTCGTACAGCTACTGCTACGCCGCGCTCGGCGAAGTATTCGCCTGGGGCCTCGGGTGGATCCTGATGCTCGAGTACACGCTGGCCTCCTCGACCCTGGCCGTCGGATTCTCGAGTTATCTGGCGAGCCTGCTGCGCAGCTTCGGCATCGTCGTACCGTCCTACCTGGCAACGCCGCTTGCCGGCTCCGACGGCGGATTCTCGCTGAATGTGGTTGCCGTACTCGCCATTGCCGCGGTTACGGCCGTGCTATGCGCCGGCGTGCGCCAGTCCGCGGGCGTCAACGCGTTCCTGGTGGTGGTGAAGGTTGCGGTGATCCTCGTCGTGATTGCGTTCGGCGCCGGCGCCATCGATCCCGCCAACTGGACGCCGTTCGTGCCGCCGCACGAAGGGGGATTTGCCTTTGGCTGGCCCGGCATCATGCGCGCCGCATCGATCCTGTTCTTTGCCTACCTCGGATTCGAGACAGTCTCGACGGCGGCTTCGGAGGCCCGCAACCCACAGCGCGACCTGCCAATCGGGATTCTGGGCGCACTGCTGGTGTGCACCGTCCTGTACTTTGCGGTCGCCGCGATCCTCACGGGCGTCGTGCCCTATCGCGAACTCGGTGTCGCCGATCCGGTCGCTTTGGCGGTGGACCGGATGGGCCATCCGGGGGTCGCAATTTTCGTGAAGGTCGGCGCGCTGATGGGGCTCTCATCCGTGCTGTTGGTCAACGCCTACGGCCAGTCGCGCATCACTTTCCAGATGGCTCGCGACGGGATGTTGCCGGCACTCTTCAGCCACGTGCACGAGCAGTTCCGCACGCCTTATCGCGGGATCATCGTGCTGGGTCTCGTCTCCGCGGGCTGTGCCGCGCTCTTTCCAATCCAGGTGCTTGCAGACCTCGTGAGCATCGGTGCGGGGCTGGCGTTCGCGACCGTTTGTTTCTCGACCATGTGGTTGCGTTCAAAGCGGCCCGATCTGGTACGGCCATTCCGCGTGCCGCTCGGCGGCTTTTGGGTGGGCCGCGCCTGGATCGGTTACATTCCGGCCATTGCGCTCGTGTTTTGCATGGCCATGATCCTTCCGGTGCTGATCGACGTCGGATTACAGGCCGCCTCGGGCAAGCCGCTGATGGCCATCTTTCTCGCCGTGTATGTCGCGGCCGGCGCGGTGATATACGCCGTATACGGTCGGCGGAACTCAGTCCTTGCGCGCGGCGTCGGGTCGCCGTGACCGCGCAGCCGAACCTCTTCGCGCCGGCGTGCGACGAACAGGTCCTGCGCCTCGTGCTCGAACACCCGCTCGCCTGGATCGCGTCGCTGGATGCGGGCGAATTCCGCGCGACGCCGTTGCCGCTGAGGCCGCGCGTCGTCACGGGCGGGCGCATCGATGCGCTCGAGGGGCATCTTCCGCGCACGCACGCACATTGCGCGGCCCTTAAGCGCGACGGGCGTGCGCTCATCCTGTTTACCGGTCCCCAGGGCTACATCTCGCCATCCTGGGTCAGCAACCGGACCTGGGCACCGACCTGGAACTACGCCGTCGTGCAGTTTCACGTGACGGTCGATTTCGACGAAGATCCGGCGCGGCTCGACGCACATCTGGACGACCTGGTGGGAGCAATGGAGCAGGGCCGGCCACGCGCGTGGCGCCGGGCCGAGATGGGCGCCCGCTATGAGACGCTGAAGCGCCGGATCGTCCCGTTCGTGGCGAAAGTCACGGGGCAGCTGGCCCGGTTCAAGTTGGGGCAGGACGAGAGCGACGCGGTCTTCGGCGAAATCTCCGCGGCCCTCGGACGATCCGGCCCGGAGCCGCTGCTCGCCTGGATGCGGGAACTCAATCCGAAACGCTGAGCGCGGCGGTCAGTGATGCGGTTCCGGCGGCTTGGCGCCCGGAATCGAGGCGAGGTACTGCGTCGGCGCATGGCCAAAGGCGCGGCGGAACATCGCCGTGAAGGCGCTCGGGCTGTTGTAGCCGACATCATAGGCGACCGTCGTGACGGGCTGGCCGACTGCGAGCCGCGACAGCGCCTCCATCAGGCGCACGTTCTGGCGCCAGGTGGCGAAGCTGACGCCGGTTTCGCGGCGAAAAGTGCGCGTGAAAGTGCGTCGACCCATGCCGGCGATGTCCGCCCAGCCGTCGAGCGGCTCGTGCTGACCGGGATCGCGCAGGATCGCCGTGCAGACCTTGACCAGCCGGGCGTCCTGCGGCATCGGCACGTCCAGCGGCGTCGCCGGCATCGCCGCGAGCTCGGTCATGAGCAGGTTCATCACGCGGCCGTCGCGGCCATCGATGTCGTACTCGACCGGAATGCGGCAGGCTTCGACGATGAGCTCGCGAAGCAGGCTTGAGACTTCGATGACGCGGCAGGTCGTCGGTAAGCCGGGGTACACGGCGAAGTCGATGTAAAGTGTGCGCAACGAGACGTGGCCGCGCATGTGCGCCTCGTGCTCGACGCCGGCGGGAACCCACACCGCACGCTGCGGCGGGACGACGAAGCTTGCCTGGTCCGTGATGACGACAGTCACGCCCGCGCAGGCGTAAATCAGCTGGGCGCGCTTGTGATGATGATGGGGGTCATGATGGCCCGGCGCGTATTCGTCGGACAGCGCGGCGATCGGACGCGGGATGTCCTGGTAGTCTGCGCCACGGGTGCTGCGGCCCATGGACTAGCCTAGTCTGGCCCGCTCACGATGACAATCGATCGGCCTGCGACGGCGCCAGGGCGCGGCCGATCCGAGGATGCGGACATGAACCACGCGCGCGGGGAGGCGGCGTCCGCCCACGGGAGCGACCTGGATCCCGACATCCGGCGTTTCATCCGCAGCATCGCCGCGGCGAGTGCGGATCCAAGCGGGGCCGGCGAACTGCCGATTTCGCTGGAGCGCCGCCGGGCCGAGGAAGCGCGCGCGCCCTGGCGCCAGGGCGGCCCCGTCATGCACGAGACGCGCGACCTCAGCGTGCCGACACGGCACGGGCCGGTGCGAATACGAATTCACCGTCCGTGCGAGGGCATCCTTCCCGGCCTCGTCTACCTTCATGGTGGTGGCTGGATGCTGTTCAGCATCGATACGCACGATCGCGTGATGCGCGAGTATGCCGTGCGCGCGGCTTGCTGCGTGATCGGCGTCGACTACGCGCTTGCGCCGGAGCGGAAGTTCCCGGTGCCGCTCGAGCAAATCGTCGACGTCGTGCACTGGCTGGCACAGCAGGGCCCGACGTTCGGCATCGACGCCGGACAGCTCGCGATCGGCGGCGACTCGGCCGGCGGCAACCTGAGCGTCGCGACCTGCCTCCTACGGCGCGATCAGGCCGACGTCCCGCCGCTGCGCGCGATGCTGATCAACTACGGCGCCTTCACCCCGCAGTATTCCGCGGGCGCATGCCGGCGCTACGGCGGCCCGGAATACATGCTCGGCTGCGAGGAAATGACCGGATATTGGCGTAACTACCTGCGAAGCGACGCGGATGCGGCAGACTCGTTGGCCTGCCCGCTTCGTGCCTCGCTCGGCGGGCTGCCACCCGCATTCTTCGCCATCGCCGAATGCGACATCTTGGCCGAGCAGAATCTCGAGTTGGCCCGACGAATGGAGGCCTCGGGCGTGCCGGCGCGCAGCGTCGTCTACCCCGGCGCCTCGCACAGCTTCATCGAGGCCATGTCGATCGCCGCGGTCAGCAACCAGGCCCTGTCGGACGCCGCCGGATGGCTCGGGCAGGTTTTCGCTCACGCCAATCCGGGGGCTTCCGGCCAGGGCTTGGCCTGAACGCGACGGTTTGCGACCCTGCCGCGAATGCGCGCGTTGCGGCGAGGTCTAGATTGAATAGAAAGGGGGATTTCGCCATGAACTCCAGGCACACGTTGGCCTTCCTGATCGGGGCTGCACTGGCAACGGCCGCTTCCGCGCAGGACACAGCTTCCACGGACGAGATCGGCGCCGTCGTCGTCACGGCGAAGCGTTACGTATCGACCGACGGCCAGAGCGCCTCCAAGGCGGACATCCCGCTCGTCGAGATGCCGCAGTCGGTCAGCGTCGTCTCGCGCGACATGATCGACCTGCTCAACTGGACCAGCCTCAACGAGTCCGTGCGCTACTCGGCCGGCGCGACCGGCGAGGCCTTCGGCCCCGACGAGCGCTACGACTGGCTGCAGGTGCGCGGCTTCGACCCGGTGCAGTTCATCGACGGCGTGCAGGCGCCGATCGCCTCCGTCAACAACACGGGCACGGACCTCTACGGCTCCGAGTCGGTGGAAATCCTGAAAGGCCCGGCCGCGGTGCTCTACGGCTCGTCCCCGCCGGGCGGCATCGTCAACATGATCAGCCGCCGCCCGCAGAGCGAGTTCGGCGGCGAGCTCGAGTTCCAGGGCGGCGAATACAGCCGCTGGCAGGTCTCCGGCGACGTGACCGGCCCGTTGACGGACACGATCAGCGGCCGCATCACGGCGCTGTACCACGACCGCGACACGCAGGTCGATTTCCTGAATTCGAAGCGCACCTTCATCTCGCCGTCGATCAAGTTCGATTTCGGCGACGATACCCACCTGACGCTGCTCGCGAACTACCAGGACGACGACATCAAGAACCAGACGACGGGCTTCCTGCCGATCTACGGCACGATGCTGCCGAACCCGCTCGGCAAGGTGCCGGTCGGCCGGAACCTCGGCGAAACGGGCGTCAACTTTTTCAAGCGCGAGCAGTGGAGCGCGGGCTGGGACTTCTCGCACCGGTTCAACGACCGGTTCTCGATCCAGCAGAACTTCAAGTACTTCGACATGAAGACGGACTCGGAGGCCGTGTACGGCACCGGGCTGCTCGACGCGAACTTCGACGGCGTGCCGGACGACTACCGGACGGTCACGCGCTCCGACTTCCCGTTCAATGAGCGGGTCACCTCGTACGGCGTGGACACGCGCGCCTACCTCGACCTCAGCACGGGCGAGGTCGGCCAGTCGCTGCTCTTCGGCGTCGACTACCGCGACTACGACGGCTACTCGGAGTTCGGCTTCAACGCGGCGCCGTCGATCGACCTGTTCGACCCCGTGTACAACGCTGTCATCCCGCCCGGCCCGATCTTCCCGTTCATCGACGAGAACCGGACGCAGACGGGCGTCTACCTGCAGGATCAGATCAAGTTCGGCAAGTTCGTGCTGACGCTGAACGGCCGCAACGACTGGGCGGACCGGAACCCGAAGGCCGGCGCCAGCCAGAGCGACGAGGAGTTCACCTACCGCGTCGGCGCCAACTACGTCTTCGACAACGGCTTCGCGCCGTACGTCCAGACGGCGACGTCGTTCCAGCCGGTGTCGGGCGCGACGTTCGACGGCGTGGCCTTCCAGCCGACCAAAGGCGACCAGGTGGAGGCGGGCCTCAAGTACGACGGCCGCACCCTCGGCCCCGGCGTGCGCGTGTTCGGCTCGCTCGCGGGCTACCAGATCAAGCAGAAGAACGTACTGACGCCGGACCCGGATCACCTCTTCTTCAGCATCCAGGCGGGCGAGGTCGAGGTAAAGGGCTTCGAGCTTGAAGTCGCCGCCCGCATCCGCGAGCGCCTGACCTTCAACGTGGCGCTCACCAGCATCGATTCCGAGGTCACGAAGACGAGCGGGACCGACCTGCACAACGAGCTCGTGGCCGTGCCGGACGTGCTGGCCTCGGGCCTGGTCGACTACACCTGGCAGGACGGCCTGATGGCAGGGTTCGGCTTCGGTGTCGGCCTGCGCTACCGCGGCACGCTGTACGGCGACCCCGCCAACCAGTTCAAGAGCGACGCGGTGACCGTGTACGACCTGATTCTGCATTACGATACGGAGAAGTGGCGCTTCGCGCTGAACGGCAGCAACTTCACGGACGAGATCTTCGTCGATCGATGCAGCAGCACGTCGAACTGCTTCTACGGGACGCGTCGGCTGGTCACGGGCACCGTCACGCGCAAGTTCTGACCGCCGCCGTGAAGCGGGCGGCGCAGGCGACCGTTCTCGTGCTCGCATTCGGGTTCTGCGGCCTCGCGGCCGCAGAGCCCGTCGCGCCGCTCCCGTACGACCACGTCATGCGCTTCGACGAGATGACGAAGCTCCTGCAGGGCTGGGCGGGCGCGAAGCCCGACCTCGTGCAGCTCGAGAGCCTCGGCAAGTCCCCGCAGGGGCGCGACATGTGGTTCCTGACGATCACGAACCGCGCGACCGGGGCCGCCGGCGAGAAGCCGGCCCTCGTCGTCGACGGCAACATGCACGCGACCGAGTGGGGCGGCGGCATTGCGGCGCTCGACTTTGTGCACAAGCTGCTCGACGCCTACGGGAAGGACGCGCGCGTCACGCGCCTCCTCGACACGCGCACGGTCTACGTCCTGCCGCGCATGACGCCCGACGGCGTCGAGGAAACCCTCGACCAGGGGCGTTTCATCCGCTCCGTCGGGCGCCCGTACCCGACCTCGTCGCCGGCCGGGATCATCCCGCAAGACGTCGACGGCGACGGCCGCGCGGTGTTCATGCGCTTTCGCGACCCGAATGGCCCGTGGAAAGCCTACGCGGGCGACAAGCGCCTCATGGTGCCGCGCGCGCCTGACGAGACGGGCGGCGAGTACTGGCGCGTGCTACCGGAAGGGATGATCGAGGACTACGACGGCGTCACGATCCCGGACGAGCCCGAACACGAAGCGCTCGACTTCGGCGCCAACTTCCCTGCCGACATGGGGACGACGGCGAGCCAGACCGCGGGCCTGTACCCGACCTCGGAGCCGGAGGTCGCCGCCTACATCGGCGCGATCGCGCGGCACCCGAACATCGTCGCGCACGTCACCTGCCACACCTTCGGCGGCCTCGTGATCACGCCGCCGGTCAACATCGGTGAGAAGCTGCCCACGGCGGACCGCGCCGCATTCGACGCGCTCGCCGGGCGGGCGGCCGAACTCACCGGCTATCGCGCCATCTCGTTCCTCGACCTCCGGAGCGGCGACGACAAGGAAGGCTATCGCCCGAGCGCCTTCGGCTGGCTCTACAACCGGCGCGGCATCTACTCGTTCATCACGGAATTCTGGAACCCGCTGAAAGCCGCCGGCGTCGACCTCTCCAACACGCTCGAGTCCACCTGGCTCTGGGGCTACCACCCGGTCGAGGACGAGCTGAAGGTCCTGCGCTGGAGCGACAAGGAACTCGCCGGCGACGGCTTCGTCGCCTGGAAGCCGTTCACGCACCCGCAGCTCGGCGCGGTCGAGGTCGGCGGATTCGACGTGATCCGCTACTGGTACAACATGCCTTTCGACCGGCTGGAGAAGGAGATCGCGCCGCACAGCGAGTGGCTCGTGCAGCTCGGGCTCGCGACGCCGAGGCTCGCCGTGCGCTCATTCACGGCCGAGCCCGCCGGCAGCGAACTCTGGCGGCTCCGCCTCGTCGTCGAGAACACGGGCTGGCTGCCGACCAACGGGTCGCAGCAGGCGCTCGACATGAAGATCGTCGGACCCGTCACCGCGGAGCTCACGCTCCCGGCCGGTGCGAAGCTCGTCGAGGGCGCGGCAGCGCGCGAGCTCGGCCAGCTCGCGGGCCGCAACATCCAGCGCTCCACCGCCAGCTGGTGGGGCTACACGCCCGGCACGCCGGACCGCGCGTTCGCGGACTGGATCGTCGCGGCGCCGGCCGGCACGAGGTTCGCCGTGAAGGCGAGCCACGACCGCGCCGGCACCGTCCGCGCCGACGTCGTGCTCGGCGCAGCTTCAAACTGACCCGGAGTACCCGCATGAACCTGCGCTTCCTCGCCCCCGTCCTCGCCGCGGGGCTGCTTGCCGCTGCCCCCGTGTTCGCCGACTCGCAGGACATGCTGATCGAGATCTACCGGATCGTCCCCGGCAAGCACGAGGAATTCCTCCGCCACCTCGCACTGCTCGACCAGGCGAATGCCGAGGCCGGCCTGCCGCCGCGCCAGCTCTTCGTCCACCAGGACGGCGCGTCCTGGGATTTCGTGCTGCTCCAGCCCGCCCATACCACGGACGAACAGGATGCGAAGCTCGACGCCGCCTACAAGAAACTTGGCATCCCGCAGGGTGCGAAGTTCTTCGTGAACTTCCGCAAGCTCATTGCCGAGCACACGGACACGTTCGTCGAGGCGACCACGGCGGCGGAGTACCTCAAGAAGCTGGACTGATCGCCTGGCTCTTGTCCCCTCGCACCGCCCCGGGCCCCGCGCTCCTGCAGCCCGCGGGCCAGTCAGCCCGCTTCCCGGTTTGTCCTGTTGCTATTTCCCGCGGGCCGCGTAGTACGCCGCGATCTTCGGGTGGTTCTGGCCCCGCGCCAGGTGCTGCACCAGGAGCGGCGCGGGGCGCAAGTCGCTGACGAACTCCAGCGTCTCGGCGGGACCGTAGTCGTACCAGGAATCGAAGAACAGCGCCGGCACGTCGATCCGTTCGCCGGACCGCAACCACTCGAGCTTCTGGTAGTACTCGCCTTCCGGGCTGCTGGAGGCGAACTTTTCGTATTCCGTCCCGGTCAGGCCCGCTTTCTTCAGGACGTTGACGACCGGGAGCGTCGCGTAGTCCACGCGGTTCGCGTCGGCGGCGGCGAACCAGCCGGCCGTCTGGGCAAGCTCGAAGGCGCCGCCGTCAAAGGACATCCACGGCCGGCCGTGGACGTTGTACCCGGAGGCCGACGTTATCGGCTCGATCGTCACCAGATGCGGCGGCTTCGTGACGGCGGTCAGGAGCTGTGCCTCGCCCAGCGAGGAACAGCCGGACGTGGCCACTTTGCCGTTCGACCACGGTTGGCTGGCGAGCCAGGCGACCGTGTCGTAGCCGTCATTGCGGTCGCCGACCGACGGGATGAAGTTGCCCTCAGATCCACCGCGCCGCGCGTGGATTGGGTCGCCACGACGTAGCCGCGCTGGACGAGCGCGGGGAAGAGCGATTCGTGCTCGAACGCCCCTTCCTTGCCGTAGACCGAACGCCACAGGACCACCGGCAGATTGCCTTCTGCACCGACCGGAAAGAACAGGTCGGTGGAGAGCCGGACGCCGTCGCGCATTCGCACCATGATGTTCGTCTCGGCGCGGACGCTGTATCCGGGGGACTGCCCGGCGGCGCGGTCCTGCGCCAGGGCGCTTCCGGACAAGAATGCTGCAAGAACCAGCGCCCGCAGCGGCGTATTCATCCTAAAAGTGTAGCGCCGCACGATGCAGCGACCGCTGAGGCCCGGCCGCGAGGACGATTCCCGCGTAGGACATTCCAACGCAGGACAAGTCCTTCACGCCAGGCGCGAATCCCGGGCGCCGCCGAATTGTCGCGAGCAAAAAAATTCTGCGCGCGCTTATGTCAATACGGCGCGCAAAGTGTGATGCATTCGATAAATTGCCAGATGCCGCCCGCGCGCGCTCTTCGACCCGCGTGTCGCACTGGCACTGAGGATAAGGATGTCCACACTGCAGGCGACTCGCAGTTCGCCGCAGCCCGAGGCGCACGCCGGGCTGCGCGCGCAACCGTCGCTCGAGGGCGACTGGGCACGCCACGGCGCCGGCCAACCGCCGGCCATCGCGCTCACGAAGGACCATCTCAATTCCGCCGTGGTCGCGGGGACGCTGCTGCTGGCCGCGCTGATCTTCCGTCATCGCATCGACGGGCCGCTGCTCGCACTCGCCGCAATCGCGTACGCCATGGCACGGCGGTTCATGACGAAACCTCGCCTCGACCGCGACGACAACGGGATCGATTGGGGCCGCATCTTGCGCCACCGGGCGATCGAGTGGGCCAGCCTGGCGGGCCTGCTGTTGCTGGCGGGCTACCTGCTGCGGGTCGTTGGCGCCTTCCCGCGAGGGGCAATCATCGCCTGGTTCATCGCCACGCCGTTCACGCTCGCCGGCGCCCATGTCGCGGCGCGCAAGGCGGCGAGCGGGCTCGTGCGGCGCGTGGCCGCCAGGCGCCGGCAGGTCATTGTCGGCGCCAACCGCATCGGCTGCGAGTTGGCCGCGCGCCTGGCGGAGGAGCCCTGGCACGGCGGGCTCGCGGGGTTCTTCGATGACCGCCGTCCGGAGCGGCTGCCGCGCGAGTGCCGATCGAGGCTGCTGGGCCGCTTCGCGGATCTGCCGGACTACGTGCGGCAGAATACGGTCCATGTCATCTATGTCTGCCTGCCCATCTCGCGCCATCCCCGCATCCGCGGGTTGATCGACGCGCTTGGTGATTCCACGGCTTCGATCTATTTCGTGCCCGACCTGTCGGCGTTCGACCTCATGCAGGCGCGCTTCGGGGAGATCCACGGCATGCCCTTCGTTGCCGTGCGGGAGACGCCGTTCTGCGGCATGGCGGGCGTCCTGAAGCGCGCGAGCGATCTCCTGATCGCGGCGGCGGCCCTGCCGCTGGTCCTGCCGCTTTCGGTCGCCATCGCCATCCTGGTCCGGCATTCATCGCCGGGGCCGGTGCTGTTTCGGCAGCGCCGCTACGGGCTCGACGGCCGCGAGTTCACCGTCTACAAGTTCCGCACGATGGCCCTGTGCGAGGACCGCGAGAACCGCGAAGTCCTCCAGGCGACGCGCGACGACCCACGCGTCACGCGCATCGGGCGCATGCTGCGGCGAACGTCGCTCGATGAGCTGCCGCAGCTTCTCAACGTATTTGCCGGCAGCATGAGCCTGGTCGGCCCGAGGCCGCATGCGGTCGCGCACAACGAGCACTACCGCAGGCTCGTCGTCGGCTACATGCTTCGCCACAAGGTGCGGCCGGGGATTACGGGGCTCGCCCAGGTCAACGGGCTGCGCGGCGAAACGCGGGACCTCGAGAAGATGAGCCAGCGCATCCGCTACGACCTCGAATACCTCAAGCACTGGTCGCTCGGGCTCGACATCCGGATCCTGGTCAAGACAGTGCGCATCGTCCTGACCGACCAAAACGCCTACTGATTGAAGGCCGCCGCCGACATCGACCGGCCACGGCCCGGCACCGGAATCGCGTTCGAGAAAAAGAACCGGAATTCGAATACGCCGCGCGGCGTGTGCAGGTACTTGCCGGTCGTCACGCGCGAGACGGTCGATTCGCGCATGTCCACCTGCTCCGCTACGTCGCGCAGGAAGAGCGGCCGCATCGACTCCTCGCTCCGGTCCAGGAAGGCTTTCTGCCGATCGACGATCGTCTGGGCGAGCTTGAGCACCGCCTCGTTGCGAATCTCGAGGCTTCGCGCCAACCAGCGGGCCTCGTGCAACTGGGTTCGCAGCATCGCGTGGTCCGCCGAGCCGGTGAGCATGGCGGCGTATCTCTCGTTCAGGCGCAGGCGCGGTGCAGCTGCCGGATTCAGTTCCACCGACCAGCCCTCAGGCGTGCGCCGCGCGAATACGTCGGGGATCGCGTACTCGGTGCGCAGCGACCTGAAGACGGCTCCTGGCCGCTGATGGCAGCTGCGGACGAGCGCGAGCGCGGCCTCGAGCTCGGGACTGGTGCTGCCGGTCAGCCGCTGCAGGTCGCGGAACTGCTGGCTTCGCGCCAGGTCGAGGTGATGGCGGGCAATTTTCCGCGCCGCATCGAGGCCGGGCGTCGCCGGCTCGAGCTGTGCGAGCTGCAGTTCGATGCATTCGGAGACGGAGCGGGCACCGACACCGGCCGGATCGAACTGCTGGATGATCGCGAGCACGCTCTCGACGACGTCGGCGTCGGCGCGAACCTCGCCCGCGACCGCCGCGGCGATCGCCTGCGGCGTTTCGGTCAGGTAACCGTCGTCGTTGATGGCGTCAATCAGGGCGCGGCCGATCGTGCGCGGACCGTTGGGCAGGGGCGCCACCTCGAGCTGCCATGCGAGGTGATCGTGCAAGGTGCAGCGCGTCTCGTGGGACAGCTCCATGACCGGCGCGTCGCACTCCGCGTCCGGCTTGCTGTCGAGTGCCCAGGTCGCGTCGAACTCCTCGTCCGTTTCCAGCATGACATTGGTTTCGAGCGCCCGCTGGAGCTCGGCCTGGAGTTCGAGTGCGGGCAGTTGCAGCAGCCGCAATGCCTGGTGCAGCTGCGGCGTCATCGCCCGCTGCTGGCCGGCTCCGGGTTGGAGGCTGGACTTCGACATGGCGCTCCCTCGCCGCGGCCCGCCGGGCGACGCATGCCGCCAGGCCGGAGCCGGAAATCCTGCTCGCAGTAGACATCGCGCCGTTCGGGATTGGCAAGGATCTCATGCGCGATACCGCGCATTTCGAGGTTTCGTTTGCGTTATGGTCAATGATCGAGCCGCATGCCGTACGAGGTTCATCCCGACCCGACTGACCCGCATCACTTCGTCGGTCAGATGAACCTGGCGGCGTTCGCTGCATCACGCAGCAGCAGCCGGCGGCCGGGGCGCAGAGCTTCCCGGTCCTTAGCTATTTCTGTCGAGGCCGGGCATCGTCCGCGCACGGCACTTCAAGAGCGGAAACGTGATTCAGGGCAATGACCCATTTGCCGCCGCGCTTTCGCAGTACGCGCGTGCTGATTCCTTCCAGCGGATCCCGTGGACGATCGAGCCGAAAACGGCTATTGAGCAGCGCTGCGTCCGGCGCCAGCATCTCGATCTGGATCCCGGAGAAGTGGAGCCTGCCACGCGTGTTTTCGGACGCTCCATAGTCGCGGATATAGTGCTCGAGCGTGCCCTGCCAGTCCTTCTGGATCTGGCCGCGCGACACGAAGATCACGTCCGGATTCGCGAACCCGTCCATGTAGCCCCGGAAATCGCCGCGATTCCACGCCGCTTCCATGCGGCTGACGAGCGCCAGGATCGCTTGCTGCTCTTCCGCCGCGCTCGCGGCCGTTGCGGGAGGCGGGTTCGCGGTCATGAGCGCGCATGTGAACACGGCGAGGAGCATTTGCAACTTGGCATTCATCACAGGCACCTCATCGCAGTTCCAGGCCCCCTTGTTCCCGATGCAGGCGACGCAACTGCTCGCCCAGCGCATCGACATTGACTTCGGTTGCCGCGAGCGCGGCCTGCCGTTGCGGCGGCAGCCATCGACGGGCCTCGTGGCGCAACCAATCACTCTGCTGCCGCCACTGCACGGCCTGCCGGTTGCCTTCCTGCGCGAGCGCCTCGCGCTCTTCGGATTGCGGCAGGCCGTAGCCAGAGTCGGGCAGCAGCACCGCCGGGCGGCTGAAGAAGCCCTCCAGTTGCAGCATGCCCTGCACGGCTGCGAGGGCATCCGCGCCGTCCGCACCGCGGCCGAGGAAATGTCGCTTGAGCTCATCGCGCGAGAGCAGTTCCTGGCGGCGCAGTGCGGCCTCTTCCAGCAGCAACAACGCGGCGCTCGCACGCAGGTCGGCGCGCTCGAGCCAGGGCGCGCGTTCACCCGCGGGCAGGTCCAGCCAGTCCTGCGCCTTCGCTTGGGGCAGCTGCAACGCCTGCCGGGCCACGTCGAACATCGCCTGGTAGCGCGCGCTCAACGCGTCGAAGCGGTAGCCGAGCCGCAGGGCTTCGTCGCGATCGTCCAGCACCGTGCCATCGGCGATGCCGGCGCGCTCCAGCCGGCGCAGCAGGCCGGTCGGCGTGATGCTGGCCAGGTGATCGCCGGCCAGTCGCGGCACGCCGTCGTGCAGCAGCTTGAAAGTTTCCACGGCGCAGTTGTTGCTGAGGAAGTAGTAGCGGCCGTCGTAGCTCCAGTGCAGCCGCGCGGTGCGCTCCAGCAAGGCGGCAATCTCAGCCCGGTCCAATCGCAAGGGAATCGACTGCAGGCCGCGCAGCTCGACCTTGGTGTACTCGTCGATCACCTGCGCGAGCGGCAGCAGGAACAGGCGTGAGGGGTAGGAGCCCGTCAGGCCGCGCCAGCTCGAGATCTGCACGTCGCCGACAAACGCGCGAAACGACAGCACCTGGTGGTACTGCAGGTCCAACCGGCAGTCGGGCCCGCGCGCGCGTCCCGGCGCGCAGATGACCAGCCGCAGCATGCTGTGGCCCCAGCGGCTCATCGGCTGCTCGTTGCCCTCGGCAAGCAGGTACTCGACCGCGTAGACGCGGTCGGGATCGAGCTCGAGCAACGGCGACGGGCCAGCCTCGGCATCGGCCTGCAGGTACACGAAGTCCGGCGCACAGTCGGCCTGCGGCGGTGCGCTGCCGAAGTGCGCAGCGAAATAGCTGTACAGCGCCGGCCGGCGGCAGGCGTACGTGGGATCCAGCAGGAAGTATTCGAGATTCACGGCGACGAACTCGACCGGGCTCGCGAGCTCGTAGAGGTCGGGGCTGCGATCGCTGAAAGCGTTCTTCGACGTGCGCAGGCCCAACCGCATCGGGCTCACCTGCCAGCCGGCCAAATCGAGCAGGCGCGGGGCGCGCGACAGCCGGCCCTGCGGCGTGCGGTCGTAGAAGTGCGCGAGTTCGTGGATGACGGCCGCCAGTGCCGCGCGCGTCGCCGGATCCTCGAGGCCGGCTTCGGGCGGGCGCGCCATCCAGCCGTCGAGCAGTGTACGGCGGAGCAGCATCCGCCGCGCCTGCGCGCGGCCGTGAACGCGGGCCGGCAGGTCGTCGCGCCACTCCACCTCGATGCGCTGATTGAGCGCATCCGCCCAGGCGACGGGGAGGCGCTGGACGGCGTCAGCCAGCAGTTGCTGCGTGGCCGCAACCTGGGTCGGCGTCAGCGAATCGTCGACCAGCTCCAGCTGCGGCGCCGCCTGCGCCGTTCCGACGCAGGCGATGAGGCACAGCCACGCCGTGCGCAGCCGGCGCTGCCGGCTCACAACGCCAGGATCGCCTGCGCCAGTTGCATGTCGCTCGCGTGCCGCGCGCCCGCATCGTGCTCGCGCAGGTGCCGCAGCGCCGCCTCCAGCTGGGCGCCGCGGATGCGCCCGTCGCTGGCCACGAAGCTGGCGGCGTCGTCGCGGGCCTGCAGCACCACCTTGTTGTCCTTGCCGGACGTGCTGTTGGACGAAGCCGACGTACCGGCGGAAGAACTGCCCGCCGAGCTGGCGGCGAAGCTGCCGGCGAAGGCCGTGCCGATGGAACAAGCCAATAGCGCGATCATCAGGGTGAGTCGAATCATGAGTCCTCCGTGTCCCGGACCAGGAACGCTATTCTGGATCTTAACCCCTATACTTCGACGTCCGCGATGGAGCCCGCACGAATGAATGTCGCCCTCAAGAGCGTCCTCAGCGCCGTGGACCTCAACTTCAATCCGCCGGCGTTCCCGCTGGCGCAGTTGCAGGACTGCGCGCGCGAATGCTGGGGCCTGACCGGGGAGTTCACGCCGCTCGACGGCGAGCGCGACCAGAATCACCGGATCACGGCGGCGGACGGCGCGCGCTACGTCCTCAAGGTCTCCGCCGCCGGCGAGACCGAGGGCGCGGTGGATTTCCAGGTGGCGGCGCTGCGCCACCTCGAGCGGACCGCCCCGGACCTGCCGGTGCCGCGCGTCATCGCCACGACCCGAGGCAACGACCGCGAGTGGATCGCCGCCGCGGACGGCACGCGTCACATGATCCGGCTGCTGAGCTGGCTGCCGGGGACGCCGCTGTCGCAGAGCAAGCCGCTCGGGATGACGGCGCTGCGCAAGGCCGCCGCGTTCCAGGCGCGGCTCGCGCGCGGCCTGCAGGGATTCTTCCACCCGCACGCGCGCCACTTCGTGGCCTGGGACATCCAGCGCGCGCTCCTGCTCGAGCCCGGCATCCAGGCCTGGGTGGCGGACGACGCCAAGGCGCTCTGCACGGACTACATGGCGCGCTTCCAGCGCGAGGTGCTGCCGCGCCTGCCGGCCTTGCGCGCGCAGGTCGTGCACAGCGACGGCCACGCCGACAACCTGCTGCGCGCCGACGGCAGCGACGAAATCGTCGGCATCATCGATTTCGGCGACATGGTGCACGCGCCGCTGGTGCAGGACCTCGCGACGACCCTCGCGAGCTTCGCCCGCCACGGCGAGATGTCGCTCGAGAACGCGGCGGCGCAGGTCGAGTCGTGGAACGCCGTGCTGCCGCTCGAGGACGCGGAACTCGAGGTCCTGCACGACCTGACGCTGCTCCGGATCGCGACCGCGCTCTGCCTGTACGACGTCCGGATCCGTGCGACCGACCAGCCGCCGGCTTGGCTGACGGCCGAACGGCCCGACATCGTGCGCGCGCTGATGAAGTTCCTCTCGCTCGACCGCGCGGAGGTACACGAGCGCTACCGCGCCGCCTGCGGGCGGGTGGGGCGCGCGCCGGTCAATGTCGACATCGCGAGCCTGATCGAACGGCGCCAGCGCGCGCTCGGGCCGAGCTACCGGCTTTTCTACGACCGTCCCGTGCACCTGGTGCGCGGCGAGGGCACCTGGCTGTTCGACGCGGACGGCCGGCGCTACCTCGACTGCTACAACAACGTGCCCTCGGTCGGGCATTGCCATCCGCACGTGGTCGCGGCGCTGTCGCGCCAGGCGGCGACGCTGAACACGCACACGCGCTACCTGCACGACCACGTCGTCCGTTACGCGGAGCGGCTCACGGCGACGATGCCGGACCCGCTCCAGGTCTGCTACTTCGTCTGCACCGGCACCGAAGCCATTGACCTTGCCATCCGCATCGCGCGGATCGTCAGCCGGAACGAAGGCGTGATCGTTTCCGACGACTCCTACCACGGCAACTCGAACGTGGTCGGCACGGCCTCGACCAGCATGTACCCGAAGGAGGAGCAGCCGGCGTGGCTCGCGACGGTTCCGCCGCCCAACGGCTACCGCGGCGAGTACCGCTACGGGACGCCGGATCTTGGGCGGAAGTACGCGGCCTACATCGACACCGCGATCGCGAAGCTCAAGGAGCGCAATCAAGGCGCCGCGGCGTGGGTCTGCGACATCATCTTTGATTCCAACGGCACCATTCTCTCGCCGCCCGGATATCTCGAGTACACCGCCGCGGCGATCCGCGCCGCCGGCGGGCTCTTCATCGCCGACGAGGTGCAGTCGGGGTTCTACCGCACGGGCGAGGAGATGTGGGCATTCAATTATTCGAGGACCGTGCCCGACATCGTCTGCCTCGGCAAGCCGATCGGCGACGGCCACCCGATCGGCGCGGTGATCACGTCGCCCGCGATCGCAGCGAAGTTCGCGGCGAAGTTTTCCTACTTCAACACCTTCGGCGGCAACCCGGTCTCCGCCGCCATCGGCATGGCCGTGCTGGATGTGTTCGAGCGCGAAGGCATCCAGGAGAACGTGATTGCAGCGGGGAAGGTCCTGAAGGCGGGTCTGGCTCAGCTCGCGAAAAAGCATTCAATGGTTGCAGACGTGCGCGGCAAGGGACTCTTCTGGGGCTTGGAAATCGTGCGCGACCATGAGACTCGCGCGCCGGCCGTCGAAGAGGCCGACCGGATCATGAATTTGTTGCGCGAGGATGGGTTCCTGCTCGGGCGCACGGGGGCATTCGATAACGTCCTCAAGATACGGCCGCCGTTGGTGTTCACGCCGGAAAATGCGCGGATGCTGCTTGAGGGGCTGGATCGGGCGTTGGCCAAGGCATGAGCGTCTAGTCTAGTTGCCGGCGCAAGCCCATTGAACCTTAAAAACGTTTGCGATCTGAAATCCGGTAGCAGACCCCCGCTACCAAGTTTATTGCAGATCCCCGGCCCCACGCCGAGGTTACTTTTACTGCATCTAGATCGCACGCCGGCAGGCTTGTATCGCCGGGCGCATTTGCCACTCGCCGTAGCGATCCGCACTTCTTACATCTCGATCTTGAGTTCCCACAACTGCCGGAGCCAGACGTTCAAGTACTACGGTTAGTGCGTACTGCCCGTAGGCAAGTACTGGAGCTATGGAATGTATCCATTCCCAAATATGCGCGTTGCCGTACAGACCGATCCACTTTCAGAGCGCACCTTTACCATGAGGGTGAAATTTCGAGAGAGGCTTCACCGCTCCTGGTGATCAGGCGTCAGTTAGTTCTGACAGCTCGATTTCCTGTAACTGATGGTCAATACCAAACGTCCCGGCTTAGAACAGGAGACAATACTTACGATCAAAAGGTAGGGCTCCCGGTCAAGTGAATCTTCACCAACTAGACTTTCGCATCGGGGCCTCTCTGTCCTGCGATCAAGCGGCTGAATTTCTAATCGGCATGCACACGCGTGATACAGGTTCGATCTTACCCCCGCTACCACTTTCAAGAACCCCGGCCTCACGCCGGGGTCTCTGTCTCTGGATGAGGCAGGGGCGTGTCGCGCGATCTGAGACTCACTCAGCGGCTGTGATCAAAGCTGGATGCGTGGGCCGAAAAATCAGCCAGGCCCAAGTCCTACCTTGTATATATACCCCGTAAGCGGGCCAAGCTACCAATAGTTTTGGATGACGGCGCTAGCTCAATTTAGTGAGCTGTCTCGGATGCAGGCAAGGACACCAACGATCTTTGGCGTCGAACAAGCAGATTGCGAATCTGCCACTGCGTACGATCAGGTACTTCTCTCAGGAACTGAACCTCGCCTCCAGCCTGCGCGGCGATCGGGACGCCCTGGTCAAACAGAACACGATTCCTCGAAATCGCCGGGACACGTTCGCCACACGTGACGATCCCCGCCAGATTCAGCGGATCGGTCGCTGAAATTGACACTTGGTCCACCGAATCGTCGCGTGAAACGCCGTTGAGAAAATCGGCCGCCTCCGGCAGCGCAAACTGCTCTCCGGCATATCCGCTGACGAACCTCCCGCCTCGAATTTCTCCTCGCGCCTCCATGCGCCGATACACATAGAACAGCTCCCGCCACGGCGGCAAGCCGCTCTCTCGCTCCAGAAGCTTCCGGAACACGAGCCCATAGCGACGCAAAAGCACGCGTGCGATGTGATCCACCGCGGGTGCACCTAGTGATTCGACGTTGCCCGGCGCTGGCATGCGTCGCGGCAGGCTCCAGCGCCCGGCATCCTCCAGGCTCAGAAACGGTCGCCGATACTGCCGCAACCGCTCGCGCCGCTTCTTCGATGTGATCAGAGCCCGAACGCCCACAAAAGAATCAGAAGTCACGCGCCCGCGGTTGACCAGTTCACCGAGACCTGTTTCTACGTCGCTACGAAGCAGGCCCGTGTCGTGCACGAGGTCGTCGAAGAACGATGCGCCGTGCTGCCGGAGACTCTCTACTATTTTCGCGCCGCGCGGCGATAGGTTCTCGACAGACTCCGACGCCTCGTCGTTCCGCTGCCAGTGCGCCAACGCCTCCCGCCCGATCAACATGATCGGCGTCGACCGCACGGGTCCCGCCGCCGGCGCAATGTCGCTGCCGCTCGCCTCGAACGGCCGATACCACGCGATACGCCCGGCCGCGCAGAGCTTGTCGAGGTCCGAAGGCAGGTAGTTCTTGACCCTGAGCGGCAGGATGTCCCGCTCCCAGGCGCCGGCCGGGATCGCGAAACCCTCGAGCTGTTGGAGTACGGCGAGCAGGCCGGCTTCGCCCTCCTGCCGGTCGTCGCGACCTTCCATCGCCACGCGCTGCCAGCGGAACAGGAAGCGCATGAACTGCGCGGGTGGCACGGCCTGGACTTCGGTCCGCTTGCGGTCGCGCGTGAGGCGGTGGATGCGGATCAGGAGCCGCCGCTCGCACCATTCTTCCTCGCGCCCGCCGCTGAACCGGCCGCGCATGATCGAGCCCTGCGTTTCGAGCAGCAGGAGCGCGGCGCGGACCGGCCCCTCCGGCACGTCGATCGAAACGCGGAGCGACGTCTCCGTCATCGGCCCGACCAGCTCGAGGCGGCTGCGCAGGATCTCCGCGAGCGCCTCGGTGTTCCCGTCCTTCGCGCGTTCGAACTCGGCGGAGCGCTCGACGGCGACCCAGAGATCGTCGTGGTACATCACGCGCCGCTCGTCGCGCAGCTGCGCGAGCTGCGCCTTCCACGGCTCGATCTCGGGCGCGGTCAGGTACCCATATACCACGAGCGCGTCGTGCAGCTCATCGTGCGAGCCGACCTCCGGCCAGGCCTCGGCCTTCACCTTCGCGATCGCGGCGGGATCGAGGCGCCCGAGGTCGGCGGCGTCCTTCGGGTCGAGCAGGCGGACGGTCGAGACGGATCGCGTGCGCCGCCCCTCGGCATCGCCGTCGTCGAGGAAGGCGTAGGGCCGCGCGCCGAGCACGGCGTGCGAGAGCGGCGAGGGTGCGGAGAGATCAACGCAATGCAAATTGAGCGAGCCGTCCTCGAGCCGCTTCAGCAGCGCGAGGAAGCCGTCCACGTCCATGAACTCGCGCAGGCAATCGTCGATCGCCTGCTTCACGAGCGGGTGATCGGGAATCTCGCGCGGGCCGGAGAGGTTCTCCGCGCAGGCGACCTGGTCGGGGAACACGACGGTCAGGAGGTCCTCGGAGTCCGCGCGCTGGAACGGTGCGGGCAGGCGCTTGCCGTTGCGGTTCCGCACGAGGGCGAGCGCGATGGCGGCGTCCCAGCGCCAGCGCGTGGCGAACACGGGCGCGTCGAGCAAAGCTTGCACGAGGACGTCTTCCGCGGTCGCGGACTTCAGGAACCCCTTCACGTCCTCGAGCGGGAAGCTGTGCGTCGGCCCGAGCGAGAGGACGATGCTGTCCTCGAGCGCGGAGGCCTGGAGCTCGAAGTTGAACTGGCGGCAGAAGCGCTTGCGCAGCGCCAGTCCCCAGGCCCGGTTGATGCGCGAGCCGAAGGTCGAGTGGACGACGAGGTGGGTGTCGCCCACGTCGTCGAAGAAGCGCTCGAACACGATCGTGTCGAGCGTCGGGAGCGTGCCGAGCGCCGCCTGGCCGGTGGCGAGGTACTGGGCGAGCTGCGAAGCCGCGACCGCGTCGAGCTGCTGCGCGTCGCGCAGCCACGCTTCGAGGCCCTCCGGCCCGCCGTCGGCGAGCTGCCCGAGCGCGTCCGCGCGCAGGCGTGACACCGCTGCGGAGAGCTCATCGCTGCGCGCCGGCGCCTCGCCGATCCAGAACGGCAGCGTAGGTGCCATGCCGCGCGCATCCTCGACGAAAATCTTGTTCACCTCGACTTTCTGCACGCGGTACGAGGTATTGCCGAGCTGGAAGATGTCGCCGGGCATGCTCTCGAACGCGAAGTCCTCGCCTACGGAGCCAATGCGGTATCCCTCCGGATTGAGCACGACGTCGTAGTCGAACTGGTCCGGGATCACGCCGGCGTTGGTCACGGCCGTGAGCCGCGCGCCCTTGCGTGGGCGCAGCCGCCGGTTGACCGTGTCGTAGTGCAGGTAGGCCGAGCGCCGGCCGCGCCGGGTCGAGTAACCCTCGGCGAGCATCTGGAGCACCTGCTCGAATTCGGCTGCGGTGAGCTCCGCGTAGGGCTGCGCACGCCGGAAAGCGTCGAAGAGCTCCTCCACGCCCCATTCGCGGCAGGCGACCTCCCCGACGATCTGCTGCGAGAGCACGTCGAGCGGCTTCTTCGGCACGCGGATCCGGTCGAGCTCGCCGCGCCGCACGCTATCTAATAGCGCCGTGCACTCGACGAGGTCGTCGAGCGAGAGCGGGAACAGCCGCCCCTTCGGGATCGCGCCGATCGCGTGGCCCGCGCGGCCGACGCGCTGGAGGAGGGCCGAGATCAGCCGGGGGGAGCCCATCTGGCAGACGAGGTCGATGTCGCCGATGTCGATGCCGAGTTCCAGGGACGAGGTCGCGATCAGCGCTTTCAGCTCGCCGGCCTTCAGCCGCGTCTCCGCATCCAGCCGGTGTTCCTTCGAGAGGCTCCCGTGGTGGCAGGCGACGTGCTCGGCGCCGATGCGCTCGGCGAGGAAGCGCGTCGCGCGCTCGGCGAGGCGCCGGTTGTTGACGAAGATGAGCGTCGTCCGGTGCGCGAGGATCAGCTCGGCGAGCCGGTCGTAGAGCTCGTCCCAGACCTCGTTCGCCATGATCGCCTCTAAAGGCGAGCGCGGGAGCTCGAGCGCCAGGTCGCGCTCGCGCACGTGGCCCGTGTCCACGATCTCGACGGCGGCATCGCGGTTCCCGACCAGGAAGTGCGCCATGGCCTCGAGTGGCTTCACCGTCGCGGAGAGCCCGACGCGCACGGGCGGCCTGGCGCAGAGCGCCTCCAGCCGCTCGAGCGAGAGCGCGAGGTGCGAGCCGCGCTTGCTGCCCGCGACCGAGTGCAGCTCGTCCACGATCACGCTCTTGACGCTCTTCAGCATCGCGCGGCCGGACTCGGAGGTCAGCAGGATGTAGAGCGACTCCGGCGTCGTGACCAGGATGTGCGGCGGCGTCTTGCGCATGCGATTGCGCTCGAACGTGGAGGTGTCGCCCGTCCGCACGGCGTCGCGGATCACGACGTCGTCGTGGCCGAGTTCGAGCAGCTGGTCGCGGATGCCGGCGAGCGGCTCCTGGAGGTTCTTCTGGATGTCGTTCGAGAGCGCCTTCAGCGGCGACACATAGAGGACGTGCACCTCGTCCGAGAGGCCCTTCGAGAGGCCCTCGACCACCAGGTCGTTGATCGCCGAGAGAAAAGCGGCGAGCGTCTTGCCGGATCCGGTCGGCGCGGCGATCAGGGCATTGCGATGCTGGGACGTGACCGCCCAGGCGCGGGACTGGGCCTCGGTGGGCCCGTCAGGGAAACGGCCGCGGAACCACCCGGCGACGGCGGGGTGGAAGCTTTGTAGGACCTTTGTGGGCATTGGCGGATTGTGGCACGTGGGTCAGGCTCAGGGGATGAGCCCGTGCCGGCTGAGCAAGGCATAGTTGGGGCTTCCAGTTGCCTGAGGCCACGCAATGATTCGCCTGACAGTGCTTTATGACCTGGCTGGAGGGAACGACCCGGAGGCCTACGTCGCGTGGCGCGTGTCGTCTCACGCCGACTACATCCGGCAGATGCCGGGCGTCCTTCGTGCCAGCTTTGGCCGGATACTGGAACAGTGGTCGAGCCACGCGCCGGTTAACTACACCTTCCAGTCCACGGTGGAATGGCCGGACCGCGAAACATTCGAGCGCGCCTTCTACAACGATCAGGCGCAGGCCGACCTGAAGGAAAATCTCAAGAAACTGGGCGACTACAGGTTTGTCGTGAGCGAGATCATTGCCGGGGAATAGTCGCCGGCTCTACCAGTGGTCGGCCAGGGTCGGCCAGCTTTCCATCGCGTCGCCCCGCGTCTTGCGCGTCCATAGATACTGGGCGGGCCGGATATTGTGGGTACAGGCATCCGCCGCCGCGATGCCGCGGGTTCGGACGGGAATCTCGGTCGCAAAAGAATTCGCCGCAAGTTGACCGATGCCATGGCTCTCGTTGAAGTCGACGAAATTGACCTGGGAAATGAACACGACATAGGGTTCCCCGGGTTTCAGTCGGCCCGCAGGGACTGTTGCCGACGTATCGTTGTAGTCGACGAAAACTTCGTCAGTACCCGGCGCGCCTCCGGTATAGACCACCTCGCCGTGGCAGTCTGATACCAATACGAACACGAGATCGCTCCACCGGGTGCCTTCCAGCGGTCCACCACCCACAAACGGGTCCCAGCTAATCCTCATGGCCTGCTGAGAATCGAGCGAGTCGTAGTTCTTGATCGCGACATCGCCCTGGCTCAGGCGAATCGTGCTCGGCTTTGGAACCTGCGTGCGAGCCTCGGGCCCGCCAATGCGAATCGGGTCGAGCTCAAGATCGCCACCGGGCCCGGAGACGTGCCAGACGAACTTGCTTTCGGCCGGGTGCAGCCGCTCCAGATCTTCGAGCGAGTCGAACGAGCGGGTCTTGCGCGTGTAGAAGTAGCCATTCGTGAATGCCCGCTTGTCCTGGCCGCCATAACGGGCCAGCGGCTCCGGGGATTCGCTCTCGCGAATGGAGGCGTGGATCGCGTCGAAATCGCGATCGCCGTCGAATACGACTTCAGCCAGGAAATGCGCGTCTGTGAGTGAGAGTCGGTCCTCGTGATCCTGGGTGTACGTCAGGTACTTTTCCACCCAGGTCAGGGTGACGTCGGGCGCCGCGCCGGCTTGGGCACCGAAGAGGGCGAGCAGGCACAGGACCGCAGTGGGTGGGAATCTCATGGATCGTGAATATTAGGTCTCGAAATCGCAGCCGACGATCCCGCCTTTGCGAAGTCGACTTGCGCTCTTTCTAATCCTGCCCGGAATGATCGTCGGCTAGAGTAACCTGATGATGCCCCAGTACGAATGGCACGACCTGCTCGGCAATGCCGGGTTCCTCTGCATCATCGGCTCGTACTTCTGGCTGCAGATCGGGCGCACGAGCGGGCAATCCCGCACCTATTCGCTCGTCAATGCAATCGGGGCAGCGCTGATCCTCGTCTCCCTCTACTATGAATTCAACCTGTCCGCGGTGCTCGTGGAGGTCTTCTGGCTGATCATCAGCCTGCTCGGATTGATTATCAGCCTGAGAAAGCCCTTCGCGCCTGGAATGCGGGTCGAGAGAAAGCACTGACCGCATATGGGACAAACGGTACTCCGGAACGCGCGAGTCTTTGACGGTAGCCGCGCGGAGCCCGCCGAAGGTCAGGATATTCTGATCGAGGGCGGCACGATTCGCGAGGTATCGGATTCTCCGATCGTCTCCCGGAGCGCTGACGTGATCGACCTCAAGGGCGGGTTCGTGATGCCCGGGCTGATCGATGCCCACGTACATGTCACGGACTGGGGCGCCTCACCGGCCGAGCTCACGCACCAGCCAGCAAGCTACACGGCCCTTCGGGCGGCCAACAATCTGAAGCGAATGTTAAACCGCGGCTTCACGACGGTTCGGGATGCCTGCGGCGCGGACTTCGGCCTCGCCGCGGCCGTGGTTCAGGGACTCATCGAAGCGCCGCGGCTGTACTACGTCGGCAGGGCGTTGAGCGCAACGGGTGGCCACGGCGATTTCCGCGTGCGTGGCGACGATACGGATGCATGTGGATGCGCCGATCGGGGTCTCAGCGTCATCGCGGACGGGGAATCTGCCTGCCGGCAGGCGGCCCGCAATGAGCTTCGCAAAGGAGCGCACGCGATCAAGATCATGGCGTCCGGCGGGGTCGCATCGCCGGCCGACCCGATCGCCAACCTGCAGTTCTCGGAGGCCGAGGTCAGGGCGATCGTCGAGGAGGCATCTTTCCAGGGCAAGTACGTCATGGCGCATGCGTATACGGCCGCGGCCATCCGGCGCTGCCTGGAATACGGAGTCCGCTCCATCGAACACGCGAACCTGATTGACCGGCAGACGGCCGAGCTGGCGACCGCCAAGGGCGCATACGTCGTCCCGACGCTCGTGACCTACGCGGCGATGCACGAACGCGGCGCCGAGATCGGCCTGCCGCAGTTCAGCATCGACAAGCTGCGTGACGTGCGCGACGCGGGTTTGCAGAGCCTGGAACACCTGAAGACGTCGGGGACCCGCACCGGATTCGGCACTGACCTGTTCGGTGCGCTGCATTCCGAGCAATCGCGGGAACTGCTGATCCGCGCGGAGGTGGACTCGCGCGCGGATGTGCTGCGCTCCGCGACGTCGGTCAACGCGGAGCTTCTCGGCATGCAGGGACAGCTCGGCTGCATCCGCCCGGGGGCGTTCGCCGACATTCTCGTCGTGGATGGGGATCCGCTTGCCGACTTGAACGTTCTGCAGGATCAGGGAAAACGCATCCGTTACTTGATTCGGGACGGCCAGTTCGTAAAGCGTCCTTCATGATCGCGAGCATTCCACTGTGACCATGAGAATCATTGCGATTGTCGTCATTGGGATGGCAGTCAATATCTACATCCCCATCGCGCCTTCGATCCTCGGCGCGTGGGTGGACTACCAGGGCGTGACAATGGATGTGGCCGGACGACTCACGTCGTACGACTTCTGGGGTGCGACCGTGGCAAGCGTGCTCGCCATCTTCCTGCTGCACCGGCCGGGCTGGAACCTGCGGGCGACGGCGCTGGCTTGCCTGTTGCTGGTGATCACGACGAGCGGGGCGTCGGTCTGGCTCGCCGGTAATATCCCCGCACTCGTCACGGTGCGCTTCATCAATGGCATGGGGTCCGGACTGGGATTCACGGTGGCCTGCGTCGCCGTCATCGGTACGCCGCGCATCGAACGTACTTACGCCGTCCTCTACGGCTCGCCGTTCCTGATCAGCGGCGTCGGGCTCGCCCTCCTGCCGATGGTCTACCGTTCAGTCGGCATCGAGGGCGCCTTTTACGGCATGGGCGTCATCAATATTCTCGGCCTCTTCCTGTTGCCTTATTTTCCGAAAATCGTCGAGCGCGCCGATGTACAGCCGGGTGTGGCGACCGGCACCGTCGTGGCCGGTGCCCGCTGGCTTGCGGTCGTGGCGCTGGCCGGACTCCTGCTGCACTACGTATTCAACTCGGGCATCTGGGCATACTTCGAACGCCTCGGTGTCAGCGCCGGGATGTCGGCAGAGACAGCAGGCGCGATCCTCGGGCCCAGCATGGCAGCAGCAATCGTTGGCATGATCGCGGCGTCGCTCCTCGGCGATCGATGGGGCTACATTCGGCCGATCTACCTGGGCATTGCGGCGATCATCGCCTCGACGCTCGCATTGCTTGGTTCCTCGTCGGAACTGATCTTCGGCGTCGCAACGGCCGTGTTCAACGCGAGCATCACCTTCGTGACGCCCTACATGGTCGCGATTCTCGCGCTGTTGATTCCGTCTGGACTCGGCGTGACGTCAGCAAACGTCGCCACGATCGCGGGCTTCTCGACGGGGCCATTCCTGATTTCCTTCCTGATTTCAGGTGGAACCTTCACGCCGGCGATTCTGGTCACGACGGCCGGTTTCTTCGTGGTCCTGGTCCTGTTCGTCCTGTTCGTGCGCAAGCTGGGCCGGACGCCCGGCTTCGATCGCCTGAAGTCGCAGTGTTTTGTGAGGACCTAGATCCATGTCGGAGAGCACAGACGTCAGCACGTCGCTGAAGCCGGAATTCCTGGTCGTCGTGGACAAGATCTATCGCGACATGTGCAATCTGCAGCCCGGCACGAAGGTCCTGATCATTTCCGACTCCCGCACGCCGCGGCACGTCGTTTCCGTCTTCATGGGCATGGCACTGGCGATGGGAGCGCAGGTATCGGTCTCCGAGAACCCGATGCCGCCGCCGCCGACCATGCAGCCAGGTTACGAGTGGAACCCGATGCTGAAAGCGGCTGCCCACGAGGCCGACCTGATTCTCGACCTCGCCGTCGGCTATGCAGATTTCATGGCCGAGGCCGTCGAGCGCGGCGCACGCATCATGAGCCCGGGCGACGGAACAGGCGGACATCACATCGAAGACACGCTCATTCGAACGATGCTGGCGGCGGACATTCATGCCTTGCGACAGGAAGCCATCGCCATCGCCAACCTGTTCACGGAGGCGAAGACCCTGCACATGACTTCGGACGAAGGCACGGAATTCGAGCTCGACCTCGCCGGTCTCGAGGGAATCTCGTCCGACGAGTTTCTGTGGGATCCGGACAAGAAGAAGCACACGGGCACCTGGGCTGCGCTGCCGCCCGCGGCTCCGGGCGTGGTCATCCCGAAAGGCCGGGGCGACGGGGTGATGGCGGTCGATGGGTTCCTACTCTATGAACCAGCCTACGACCACGAGCGTCCGACGGGGCCAGTCTTCCTCACGTTCAGGAACGGCAAGATCGTGGATATCTCGGGCGAGCGGCTTTTCTCGGGGCGGCTCGAGCACTGGCTGACGGCACAGCCCGATGACTCAGCGGCCTATGGACCCGTGCATCTCAACCTGGGCCTAAACGCGCGCGCCATGCTGACCCAGCACCCGGAGTTCGAGAAATTGCGCGGTACCGTGTGTTGCGGCATCGGCGACAGCAGCCTGCTCACGCGCATGTGGCACGGCGCGGGCCTCGAGCCGAACGTGTCCCACATGCACTGGGACATCCTGCTGATGCGGCCGACGCTTCATCTCGACCAAACCCTGGTCTGCAAGGACGGATTCATCGTTTACGGTCAGGAGCCGGCAACTGCCGGGGGCTGGCGCCGAGCTTGACGATCCCGGTATCGACGAGGACACAATCGTCGATTGCAACCGTCGGGCGCAGGACCTGCACGTCCCAATGCACGCCGGACCTCGACGTCTCAAACTCGGCGCCGACGAATGGCGCAAGCAAGCTGTTGTCGCCAATGCCGAACACCATGCCGCCCCGCACGCGCTCCCATTCCAGGTGTTCCGTCAACCTCGCGTGACGGCTGAGGCCGACGTTGGCGTGAATCGGCCCGTTGCGGCAACCGGCATCGTCGAGATTCGCGAGCCAATCGCAGAGCCGATTGCAGATGTAGGGATCGCCGCTGATGTCCGTGATCGTCCCGCGCTTGATCTTCAGGACGACGGGTACCCTGGGAATGTGATGGACATTCTCGTAGAGCAGCAGTCCGTCGAGAGCGAGGACACCATCGCCGCGGCCCTTCGGAATCACGACGCCGGGCGTGGCGCCCGGTGTGAACTGGTAATTGGAGACCCACCGCTTGCTGTCGCGGTCCCATAGAAATCCATCGAAGGTGTCGCCCTTGAGGTCGCTGATGTCGACCGTGTAGTCGGTACCTTCCTTTGACGTGATCCTGAGCTTCTTGCCCGAAGTCATCGCGTCCGCGACCTGGATGGCTTCACGGCGAATCTGGTGCGGATCGTCCAGCAGCAGGCAGCGGATCAGCGAGTCATCGATATGCGGGGCGCCGGTTGCGTCCCCGGGGCCAATGATTCGCGTCTTACCTCGGCGCACGATCTCGACCATGAAATCCGCGTATCCGATTGCCATGTCGACTATCAGGTCTGCTTGTTCGGCGGCCGCCAGCACCATCTTCGAGATCAGGGGATCCCAGGTGAAGCCCGGCTGGTAGGCGGGGTGCGGCCCCATCGGGACGCGCATCTCCACGATTTCCGCCCCGAACTGCATGGCGGTTCCCACGAATGCCGTGGAAATGTGCTGAGGTGTGTGCGAGTCGCAGATCAGCAGCACGCGCCAGCCGGACTGCAGGTTGCACTGCTCCTTGAAGATGAAATGGATCGCCTTCAGGAGCTCAGGTCGGAGATTGACGCTGACATCCGAGTATTCGGCCATCGTTGAGCTCCAGGCGAAAATGCTGACGCCAGCAGGGTGCCAATGTCTGGGGCGATGAGGCTATTCGGATTCTCCAATGTTCGCTTGGCAAAAAATAGATTTATCGTTCGTAAGCTGCTGAAGTAACTTGCACTTGTCCGGGCAGGAGGGGGAACAAGCCGTGGGCAGGAAAATCGTTTCAGCGTGCCGGACTCCTCTGGCCATCGGGATCGCGATCGCACTGCAGTCGCAGTTGGCCACGGCACAGCAAAGCCAGCCACAGGTTACGCGGATCGACGAAGTGCTCGTCACGGCGACGCGCCGAGCGCAGGCCGTCCAGGACGTTCCTTACAACATCAGCGTCGTCTCGTCGGACCTGCTGGCCGAGACCGGGGTTTCGGACGCAAGCAGCCTTGTGCGGCTGGTTCCGGGTATGACGATCGTCGACGAAGGTCCTCGTGTCTCGGGCAACCGCAGCACTTATGCGTTGCGCGGCATGAACGTCGACGCGCGCAACAACAACGATGACAACCCCGGGATCAGTCAGTCCACGGTTTCCACGTACCTCGGGGAAGTCCCGGTCTATTTCCCGTTGAAACTCGTGGACCTGCAGCGCGTTGAAGTACTGCGCGGGCCGCAGGGCACTCTGTACGGGGCGGGCTCAGTCGGTGGAACCATTCGGTTTATCCCCAATGCGCCTTCGGTCGACGCTTTCGATCTCGACGTATGGGCCGAGATGTCGACGACGAACCACTCCGGCGATCTTTCTCATGACGCCGGGCTGACCATCAACATCCCGCTGTCGGACGTCGCCGCCTTCCGCGCATCGGTCGGCCGTGAATACCTCTCCGGCTTTATCGACGCGATTGGCCTGATCGAGCAGACGGGAACGCCGCGTCACCCCGGTGAGATCGTGCTGGCGGACCCCAACGACATCCTGGGAAGCGGCACCGTGACGGCGCCGCCCATCAAGGACTCGAACGACTCGGAGCAAACCTACGCACGCGTCAGCTTCCTGTTCGTGCCGGGCGATGCATGGCAAGTAGGACTCAACTTCAACTACCAGGACATCTCCGCGAACAACCGGTACGAGGACAATCCGTTTTTCGGCTCCGGCAAGGACTACGTAACCTACAAGGCGTTTACGGATCCTCAGGATGCGCAGCTATCGATGTGGGATCTCGATATCGAGGCAGATCTCGGCTTCGCGCGCCTGACGTCATCGACCGCTTATGCCAACGTCGACGTGCACAGCGTTTCGGATTCGTCAGGCTTCCTGAGGACGAACATCCCGCAGTACTATTTCGGCAACCCGCGGCTTTATGCCCCGATCGATCGCCGCCAGAACGTGGATACTTTCACGCAGGAACTTCGGCTGGTCTCGGAAGGCAGCCATGCGGTTGACTGGGTCGCGGGCGTCTTTTACCAGGAACGCGACCTGAGTTTTGACCTCTTGCAGATCGCATCCGGCGCGAATGACTACACCAATGCCTACTTTGGTACGCCGGCGCCGGTCGATTTCACTGACGTGCTTGCCACGGGCGGGGCCAACCAGCGGTTCACCGACCTGGCGGGATTCGGGGAGGTAACCTGGCATATCACGGATGCCTGGCAAGTGACGGGTGGCGTCAGGGTGTTTTCGCAGGAACTCAGCGGATCAGCGGGAATTCCGCTGCCGTATGCGTCGCGCACGCTGGAATACTATTACTATGGCACGGCGACCAACGACTTCCTGCTGGGCGGCATCAATCCCACGAAATACAAGGCTGACGACAGCATCTTCAAGCTGAATACGTCGGTCGACCTCAGCGAAGACACGATGGTCTATTTCACGTTCGCGCAGGGCTTCCGGCCCGGCGGCGCGAACCAGTTGCCGGAAACGGACCCGTTCGGGAATGACAACCGGCCGTTCCTCCTGTATGAGCCCGACGACGTCGAAAGCTATGAAGTCGGCATCAAGGGCAACTTCTCCAGGAAGTACAGTTATGCCGCGACGGCTTTCCTGGTGGACTGGAAGAACTTCCAGGCGAACCTGGTATCGCCGTTCGGTATCCTCTTTGTCGACAATGTGCCGTCCGCAGAGTCGAAAGGCATCGAACTCGAATTTTCGGGATACGTATCTGACCGTTTTGACTTCATGGTCGGCTACAGCTACGTCGACGCAAGCGTAACCCAGGCGTTCGAGTTCGTGCAGGGCGATCCAACCACGGTCATCCCGGACGGCAATCGCCTACCGGGAGGTGCGGAGAACCAGGCATTCGCATCGGCGAACTATCGCGTGCCATTCGGCGGCTCGGAGCTGGTCCTGCACGCGGATGCCTCGTACCGGAGCGATGTGCTCAGTAACTTCCGCGACATACCGTCGGTGCCGGCGATGAGCTTCGCCAGGTTCGACGCATTCACGCTATGGAATGCTTCGATCACCTGGGATACGGGCAAATACAAGGTCTCCTTGTTCGGCGATAACCTGGGCGACGAGCGGGGCGAGTCGTCCGTCACGACCGCCAGCTTTTATGGCGATCGTGACCAGGGTTGGGGTGTCATTCGGCCGCGGACGTTCGGCATCCGCTTCACTTACGGCCACGACTAGCCCGCATCCACCGGCGGGCGCTAGCATGGACGCGCAGCCGGTTTGGCGCCGGCCGCAATGGCCCATGACGCCCAATCCGGATTTCACCGCCCAGCTTCGTAAAGTCGTAACGCTTCTCCAGCGCGGCGACCTGGTAGCGGCCCGGCAGTCTATGGAGTCGCTCAAGACCACTCACGGGGAATCCGGCGACGTGTGGGCGCTCGAGGGCGAGATCGCGATACGACAGGGGCGAATCGCGGAAGCCCTTGTAGCCGTCAACCGCGCCGCCGAACTGGAGCCGATCCTACCCGAGCGGCACGTTCAAAGAGCTCGATGCCTCGTCATCGCAGGGGATACCGCCGGCGCCAAGGATGCGGCGATGTCGGCGCTGCGGTTCGACATCGGCAGGCTGGATCATTTGCTGGTCCTCGGCGGCGTGCTGGTTCGGTGCGGCGAGCAGCGGCAGGCGCTCGATGTCTATCTCAAGGCGGAGTCGGCGGCACCGAGCAATGCCGACGTCCACCGTGGGCTTGCCTCTGTTTACCGATTCCTGGGGGACACAGCAAAGGCGGAGGCCGCCTGCAACGCGACGATCCGCCTCGATCCGGAGGACTACGAGACGATCGGCTTGCGGTCATCCCTTCGCGCGGCGCGGGAGAATGACAACCACGTTGGCGAGCTTCGCGCGTTGCTGGCATGCGGCATTCGGGCGTGGCGCGGCCAGGTACAAGTTGCGTATGCTCTCGCGAAAGAATTCGAGGACCTCGGGGCGTACGCCGAGTCCTTCGCTCGCCTCCAGCAGGGCGCAGCCGTAAAACGACGCCATACGAGATACGACCTCCAGGACGACCTCAGGATTTTCCCGGCGATCCGGGATGCGTTTTCCGCCTCCAGGTTTTCCAATAGCGGCACTGGACATGAAAACGCGGCGCCGATCTTCGTAGTTGGAATGCCGAGGACCGGATCGACGCTAGTCGAGCGGGTCATTTCCTCGCACGGCGAAGTGCAGAGCCTCGGTGAATTGAACACGCTTTCTCTCGAGATGGTACGGCTCGTTGAGCAGGAGCTTGGCGGCGCCAAGCTCGACCGAGTAGCGTTGCCGCAGCTGGCCGCGTCATTGCCCATGCGCACGCTGGCCGAGAACTACCTGCAGAGCGTGGCGCCGCTTCGCGATGGACGGTCACGGTTCGTCGACAAGCTTCCGCTCAACTCCTTGAATATCGGACTGATCCACATGGCGATGCCGAATGCCGCGATCGTGCACGTGGTCCGTGATCCGCTGGATGCGTGCTACGCGATGTTCAAGTACCTTTTCAGAAACGGGTATCCGTTCACGTATGACCTGGAGGAATTGGGCGCCTATTACGCCGAGTACTACAACTTGATGGAACACTGGCGATCGGTCCTTCCCCCGGGACGAATCCATGACATCCGCTATGAGAACATCGTCGCCGACCTTCCAGCCGAGGCCCGCAGGCTGATAGCCCACCTGCAGCTGCCGTGGGATTCTCGTTGCGAGGCGTTTCAGGATAATCGCAACCCATCGATGACGGGCAGCGCATCGCAGGTGCGAAGACCGGTCTACGACACTTCAGTCGGAAGCTGGCGCAGGGTCGAAAAAGAACTCGCACCCTTGCGCCGCGTGTTGGCGGAGCGGGGCGTGCCTGTCGCCTAGGCCGGCTTTTCGGGCGCGATGCCCAGACTGTCGAGAAAAACCCTGGCAAGCCGGGACTCCCGCTGCGAACGCTTCCTGACCAGGCCGAACTTGACCGATCGCCAGGTCTCATTCGCGAGGATCGGGCGAATCCTGCGCTCCGCGAGCCAGAATCGCGCGTAGTGCGACGGCAGGTAGCCGATGTACGCGCCGGACAGGATCAGGTAAGCGACACCTTCAATGTACGGAGACGACGCCACTTCCTTGAAGGTGTAGGGGGGCTGCCATCCAGGCAAGCCTTCCCCGTAGCCCCAGCTGACGTATCGCGCCTCGCGCATTCGATCCGCGGTGATATCGCGATCAGGAACGTCGAAAAGCGGGTGCTCCGTTGCGCAGTACAGCATGTGCTCTTCGCTGAAGAGCTCCGTGTACTCCAGGCTCTCGAGTTTATGGTGAAACAGGCCGATGGCCAGGTGCAGCCGATTGTCGAGCACCTGCTGTTCGAGTTCGACCGCACCGCCAACAAATATGCTGAGCCTCGCCTCCGGCGCCGCCGTCGCAAAGGTCGCAATCGCCTTGCGGATTCGCTCGTCTTCGTGGGTCACGCTATTGTCGATGATTCCGAGGCGCAGCTCGCCTGTCAGGCTTCCCTGGGCTTCCGCAACATCAGTTCGAAAGTCCTCGAGGGCAGCGAATAGCTTTCGGGATGCGAGGATGACGGCATGGCCTTCGCTCGTCAGCTTGAATGTCCCGCGGCCGCGCTCGCATAGCCGACTGCCCAGTCGCGCTTCCAGCTGCGCCATCCTGGTACTGATAGCAGACTGGCTGAGGTTCAGCTGCGCTTGAGCTGCGGAGAATCCGCCGCACTGCGCGATCACGTAGAAGATCCGGAGGAGCTTGATATCGCTGTCTGAAAGCTTCCCGAGCATTCGCTGGCGAATCCGGCTGACCCTCAATCCGGGCTCCGTACGCTAAGTCACCCCTCATTCCATGTCCAGTTACCGTAAAGGGAACATTCAAAGATTGAAATGCCCGTGGTCCACACCCGGACGGTAATCTAGGCGGAATTGGGCATCGGAGACATCGCATGGCGGCACTGACTCCGGACGTGGCGACTCGACTGAAGCCCGACACGATCCCTGTCGTCAAACTGATCTACGAGCAGGTGTGCAACCTGCAGGCCGGAGAAAACGTGCTGATCATCAGCGATGCGCGTACTCCGGGAGATATTGTCGCCGTTTTTCAGGGAATGGCACTCGCGATGGGCGCGGAGGCGATGACCGTCGAGTGCAGGATTCCGCAAGGCGGGGCGACGTACCAGCCGGGCTCAAAATGGCCGGCGATGCTGGCCGCCGCCGCCCTCGAAGCTGATCTCATCATCGACATGGCGGTCGGCTACGCCGCCTTCGTCGTCGACGCCGTCAATGCAGGCGCCCGAGTCCTTTGCCCGGGTGACGGCATCGGGGGCCCGTTCATGGACGATGTGCTGATCCGAACGATGCTGCACACGGACATCCACGCAGTGAGGCGGCATGCGGATCGCATCGCGCAGCGCTTCACCGAAGCAAAGACCTGCACAGTCGTCACGGGCGATGACGAACTGTTCATCGATCTCGAGGATGTCGAGGGTGAATCTGGTTGCGGCTTCCTGTGGGATCCGGACCGCAAGGAGTGGAAGTCGAACTGGACGTTTCTCCCGCCTGCTCAGCCGGGAATTCTTGTTCCCAAGGGCCGCGGTACCGGATCAGTCAACGTGGATGGAACGCTTCTCTATCACCCGGTGTACCACGAGAAGCCGGACTCAGCGCTGCGGCTTACTTTCGAGAAAGGGCGCCTGACACGGATCGGTGGAGATACGCTCTTGGCATCGCGTCTCGAGCAGTGGCTGGAGAAACTCGGCGATCCGGGGGCCTACTACGGCCCGGTGCACCTGAACATCGGCAACAATCCGAACGCGCAACAGACGCAAAGCCAGGAGTGGGAACGCGTCTACGGATCAGTGACGTGCGGCATGGGCGACTTCAGTCTGCTCGGAGGCCTGCAGTCCGGAATTTCACCCGCGATTCTCAACAAGTCCACGGTTCACTGGGATTGGACCGTGCTCCAGCCCCGAGTCCTGCTGGACGGAAAGGCACTCACGGAGAAAGGTCGGATCCTCTGCGACTGATCAGGCGCAGGCCAGCGTGTGGCTGGATTCCGGAGTCGGCAGGATGAAAAGCGACTCGGGGGTCGTGACCAGGATGTGCGGCGGCGTCCGGGGTCATCGAAGGATTGTGGCGAGGCGGGGTGGCTCCTCGGGTGAGCCTGCGAATGTCGATACCGGGGTGCGTCAAGCGACTAGAGTGGGAACCCTACAGGAGATCCCCATGCAATTCATGATGTTGATGATTCCCAACGTCTACCGCGACAACCGGAAGCTGGATGCCGGCTGGGCCCCGGATCCGAAAGCCATCGAGGAAATGACCAGGTTCAACGAGGAGCTCGGAATGGCGGTCAAGATCCTTTCCCTCAATGGCCTGCACCCCTTGTCCGCCGGCGCGCGGGTGTCCTTCAGGAAGGGCAAGGCCACGGTGACGGACGGTCCTTTCATCGAGACCAAGGAAGTCCTGGGCGGCTACTGGATGGTGGAGGCGGATTCCAAGGAACAGCTCGTGAAGTGGGCGCAGCGTTGCCCCGCGGAAGAAGGCGACGTCATCGAGATCAGGCAGATATTCGGAGTCGAATGCAGCCCAGCCGGGCAAGGCTGAAGTCGCTCGAGGCCTTTTCAGCTCGCCAGCGCCCGCACCACCGGCCGCGCGATCGCCAGCACCGCGATCCCGCCGATGAACCCGATGGCGGCGTCGAGCGACCAGAATGCCGCCGGGGACATCTGGTCGTAGAAACTGCCGACCCAGCCCATGAGCACGACCCCCAGGAACAGGGACATGAACGCGACGCCCATCAGCCGCGCGGTGACCTGCTTCGGCGCGTCCTGGCTGATCAGCGCGAGCAGCACCGGCCAGAACCAGAGGAACGCGATACCCATCCCGAAAAATCCGGCCAGCGCCCAGCCGACGCTGGTCTTGCCATCGGCGCCGGGCAACAGCGCGCCGGCGACGAGTACCAAAGCCGAGACACCGGTCAGCAGCGACCCGATGCCGACCTTGACCACGTCCGACGGCTCGCGCCCGCGTTTCGACTGCCAGGACCAGAGCGCGACGAGCGGCGGAACGACCACGATCGAGGCGAAGGCATCGACCGAGTTGAACCACGCCGCCGGGACCGTGCCGAAGGGCGTCGCGAGGCTGGCGTGCTCGTTGATCCACACCAGGCCGATGTTCCAGATCATCGGATAGGCGATGTTGGGAAGGACAGTCATGAGCACGACGAGAATGAGAAGCAGGGTCCGCCTGCGTTCCGCCGCGGTCATCGGCGGCAGCGCGGCCGTCGCCGCCCGCGTGCGCCGCGCCGGAAGATGACGTTGCCCGGCGAGATAGACCAGGAGTGCGAGCATCATCAGTGCCGCCGCCGCCCCGAAACCGGCATGCCAGCCGTAGAGTGCCGCGAGCGCACCGCAGGCCAGCGGGCCGAGCACGGCGCCGACGTTGATCCCGGCCGAGAAGATGGTGTAGCCCCGCGTCCTGAGCGATTCCGCGGCCTGCGGATAGAGCTCGCCGACCTGCGCCGAGATATTGCCCTTGAGGCAGCCCGAGCCGAGGATCAGCAGCAGCAGCGCGACCAGGAAGCTCGCGTCGAACGCCATCGCCAGGTGCCCGCCGAACATCAGAAGCGCGCCGACGATGACCGTCGCCTTCGTTCCCAGCCAGCGATCGGCGATCCAGCCGCCGAGGAGCGGCGTGAAGTAAACGAGTCCGCCGTACCAGCCATAGATCATCGAGGCGAATGCGAGGTTGCTGATCGGGCCGCGCCAGGCGAGGGCGTCGCGGAGCGCCGCGAGCCCCCACACGTGCTCGACATGGCCGGGAAGGAACAGCTGCTGCAGCATGTACAGTGTCAGGAGCGACGTCATGCCGTAGTAGCTGAACCGCTCCCAGCATTCGGTGAAGGCGAGATACGCGAGCCCGCGCGGATGGCCGAGGAAGGCGCGGTCGAGGGGGCGGCCGTCGCGGGCCGGGGCGTCGGAAATCATGGGCGCCTACTTTAACGTCCTTGCACGGGCCGAATCAGGCCCCATGCTGCAAAAGTCACGCCAGGAGGGCCGCATGCTGGAAATGCGACGCGCAGGGGACCGGGGCTACGCTGACCATGGTTGGCTGAAGTCCTTCCACAGCTTTTCGTTTGCCGACTACTACGACCCCGAGCACGTCGAGTTCGGGCCGCTGCGCGTAATCAACGAGGATCGCGTGACGCCGGGCCAGGGATTCGGCACACACGGCCATCGCGACATGGAAATCATCAGCTACGTGCTGGAGGGCGAGCTCGCGCACAAGGACTCGACCGGGACCTCGTCGACGATCCGGCCGGGCGACGTGCAGCGCATGAGCGCCGGGAGCGGCGTGCAGCACAGTGAGTTCAACCCCTCCGTGAGCAACGGCGTGCACTTCCTGCAGATCTGGATCCAGCCGAACGTGCTCGGCAGCGCGCCGAGCTACGAGGAGAAACGATTTTCCGAGGCGGAGAAGCGCGGCCGGCTGCGACTCATCGCCTCGCCGGACCGGGCGGAAGGCTCGGTGTTCATCCAGCAGGATGCGCGCGTCTACGCTGGCCTGTTTGACGGCGACGAGAGCGCGGAGCTTGCGATCAGTCCGGGGCGGCGCGCGTACGTGCACGTCGCGCGCGGCGCGATCACGGTGAACGGTGTTGCGTTCCAGGCGGGCGATGCGCTGAAGCTCACGGATGCCGGTCAGTTGACGCTGCGGCAGGGCCGCGGCGCGGAAGTGCTGGTCTTCGACCTGCCCTAGAGCGTTTAACTAGCGGGCGCCAAGCCTAAGCCCGTTGCCGGCCCCACGCGGCGGGTCCAAGATGCGCTCGACGCCGAGGCTCCGGCGGGTGAATTGCAATGCACGCGGCGCGTCGCTGCGCTCACCTGGTCATGCTGGCCCTTTTCTGCGCACAGGGACACGCGAATGCGGAGCTTTCGGTGTCCAAGTCCGTGACGCCGGAGACCCCCTCTGCGGGTGAGCCGGTTGAGTTCAACATCACAGTCAGCAATGCCGGACCCGATGCCGCGGCGGACATCCATGTAACCGAGCTGCTACCGAACAGGCTCGTCATCCCCATGGGACTGGCGCCCTTCGTGAGCCAGGGGTCCTACGACGCCGCGACAGGTGACTGGGCGCTGGGGGATCTTGCGGCGGGCAACGGTGCCGTGATGGCGCTGCCCGCGCTGGTCAATGTCGATCCGCAACCGCCGTGCCTGGTCAATGAGGCGGCCATCGAGCCGAACACGATCGATCCGGGGCGTACGCGTGAAACTTCAGCAGCGGCGGTGCGCAACGGTGTCGACCGCTGCGTGGACCTCGAGGTGACGGATTCGCTTTTTGACGTTCCCGAGCCGTTCTGCTCGAACAAGACCTCCGCCCGCCTGAGCGTCTTCATGCGCAATCACGGACCCCACGAAGCCCGCAACGTCGTCGTCACCGTGGATCAGTCACCCGCGAAGATTCCCGGCCTTCACTTTAAGAGCGCGAGTTGCGGGTCCGAAGCGCTGCGCTGTGAGCTGGGGAACCTCGCGCCGGGCACTCTTCGTGTGCTGGACCTGGAATCGAACCAGTTCCACAACAATGCGGCCTACACGGTGACGCTCACGATGACGGCGACGACCAGCGACGTGGATTACGTTTCCGCGAACAACGGTCGTTCCCGGCCAGCCACGGTACCGCGCACCGTGACCCCGCCCTGCGACGTCCCGGGCGGCACGATCGGAGGCGGGGGGTGTTTCATCGCCACGGCGGCGTGGGGAGAACCTTGGGACGACAATGTGCGCACCCTGCGGCGCTTCCGCGATCGTTTTCTCATCGGCAACGCGCCCGGTCGGGCATTCGTGCGCTGGTACTACCGCGTCTCGCCACCCCTGGCCGCGTTCATCGCAGAGAGCCCCGCGCGCCGTGCCGTTGCCCGGGCGGCGCTGACGCCGCTGGTCGCGGGCATTCGCCATCCCGCGGGTGCGTTGCTGCTGCTGGGCTGCGTTCCGGCGGCGTGGGCGTTCCGGCGCCGGCGGCGACGTCAGTTACTGCGGTAGTCCGCGCATCTAATGTAAGTGTTCGCGAGGAACAGGCTGGTCGCCTGGTGCAGGTCCAGCTTTTGTTGAACTGTCTTGCGCTTTACGATGGTCTCGCGCAGCAGCGTGCTGCCGCCCGGAATGAAACCCGCTAGGTGCAGTCGCGGGCGCTCCTGTCAGAAGCCGGCGCCAAAACGAGGCGGCATGCGCATGTCTTCCGGCTGCTGGGGGCCGGTGCGGCGCAACTCGGCGGCGCCTCGCCGTTCCACGCGGGCTTCGCGAGCCGTGCGCGTGTCATTGAACGCCCGATCCATGTCGGGCAGTCGTGTGCCTTGCCGGACCTGCTCAGTGAGTTCGTTCAATTGCATGGGCGTTGCTCCAGACTGCTGCCGGCACAGCATAACGCAGGAGCATTGCCAGCATGTGACGTCTGACGTCGGGGAATGGCGTCACTTTGGAGCGCGAACGCGCTACGTCGGCGGGTGTCGAATTGGGCTGTATGCCAGTCCTAGCGATTGGCGCTGACGACTATTTCGTCGAGCGCCTGGATCGGGGTGACCCGGTCGACCTCGATGACGCCGCTGGGCGCCGAGAATAGATATTCGCGATCGACCACCAGTGCGCTGATCCCGAGGATCGCGACTGCGACGATGGCGCTGATCAATCCATGAACCCCGAATTTCCTGCTGTACATGGGTCCGTCCTCTTTTCGGGTCGCCGTCGATTACTGTGATCCCGAGCGGTATGAAAAGGTTGGACCCGGCTCACAAATCGACGAATTGAGCGCCCGCCCGAGGGCAGCGTCCGGCGCCAATGGCTGCCAGATCCTGGGCAGCGTGGTGCAAAATGAGATCCCATGTGCTGGCATACACTGCGCCCACCGATTCGACAGTCACACGGAAGCCCGTCTTGAAAATCGCGCGCCTCGTCGCTGCCCTCTGGCTGTGCGGATTCTCGACGGTCGTCGCCGCACCGGCGGAAGACCCTCCGGTGCCCGCCGAAGCGCCGGCCGCGCACCCGCCCGAAGAGCAGCCGCCCGAAGAGCAGGCGCCCGACGCGGATACGGTCGACGCCGCCACGGTCGAAGCCGACATCGCGAACCAGGAGCTCTCGGGCGAAGCGCAAGTCCGGCTCGACGCGGCACGCGACGCCGTGGTTCAAATTCGCGGTTTCTTCAATCAGTCCGTATCAAGCGCATTCCACGGCAGCGGTTTCGCCGTCGACGACGGGCGCCGGATCGTGACGAACTATCACGTCGTGGCGCAGGCCGTGCTGTACCCGCGACAGTACCGGCTGGAATACCTCGCGAGCGACGGGCGCACCGGGCCCCTGCATGTTCTCGCCATTGACGTACGCAATGATCTCGCCGTTGTCGCGGCTGACGATCTCGAATTGCCGCCCCTGAAGCTGCGCAGCGAGATTCCCGCGCAGGGCGAACGCGCCTGGTCGATTGGGTTTCCGCTGAACCTCGGCCTGACCATCACCGAGGGTGTGGCGAATGGCTTGGTCGAGAACAGCATTGAACAGCGCATCCACTACACCGGCGCGATCAACGGCGGCATGTCGGGTGGACCCGCGCTGGACCGGAGGGGCCGCGTGTACGGAGTCAACGTCTCCGTGATCACCGGCCGGCAGCTCGTCGGCTTCGTCGTGCCGGCAAAGCACATTCCGGCGCTGCTGGCGCGCGCGAAGGTGCCGCTGGACCGATCGCTGAGCGCGCAACAGCTGCGCCAGCGCGTCACGGCGCAGGTGCTCGCCTACGAGGCCGAGGTGCTGGAAGCCCAGCCGGACACGGCCAGCACGCAAAGCGTGCAAGGCTACGCGTTGCCGACGCAGATCTCCCGATACGTCGAATGCAACACGGTCGACGAACCCAGCCCGCACGTGCGCGTGCGCGTGGAAACCGTCAGTTGCCGGATGCCGTCCCGCATACTGGTGCAGCCCGGCGTCTACGTGGCCGGGCTGTCCATGCAGCACCGAATCCTGCAGTCGGTGGGCTTGCATCCCCTGCAATTCGAACGGCAGGTGAATCGTGTCGCCGCGGCTCCGCGGCGTTCGGGCGCATCGACCCAGGTGGCACCGTTCGCCTGCCGCGACGCGCTGGTTTCACTGGATGGATTCGATGCGCGAATCTCGACCTGCGTGCGCCAATACCGGCTGTTCACCGGTCTCTATGATTTCGACGTGACTGTCGTCGGCATCGACGACACCAGCCAGGCACTGGTGAGCAGGCTCGCGCTCACGGGCGTCGCGTTCGAATCCGGCAAGCGAACCATGGAGCGCTACCTGGGAGCCCTGCAGTGGACGCCGTGATGCTGATTGAGCAGATCGGTCCGCATGGGCACCCGATCCTGCGGCAACGCTTCGAGGGCGCCGGCACCGAATGCCGAATCGGCCGTGACCTGGGCTGCGACATCGTTTTGGATGACGAACAGGCGGCTCCGCAGCATGCGCTGTTGACGCTGCTGGAGGACGGCCGTGTCAGCGTTCGGGACCTGGGCACACGCAACGGTACGCGCGTCGATGGCGATCAGGTTCCGGCGGATGCCAGCGCAATCGTCGAGCAGGGCGAGGTCATCGTCGGACGCACGCGGCTGCGTATCCGAACTCGGCACACACCGATCGGACCGGAACGCGTCTCCCGGCGCGACTTCGTGCTGCGACACCGCACGCTGCTCGCGGCCGTCGGCGTGTCGGCATGCATCGCCTATGGCGTCTTCCTGCAGTGGCTCGATGCGCCATCGTCGATGCTCAGCAGCGGCTTGACGGCAGCGCTCGTTGCACTCGGGGCAATCGCGTTGTGGACCGGCCTCTGGGCACTGATTACGAAGCTGAACCATGGAAACTGGCATGTTCGAGTGCACGTGACGATTGCCTCAATCGGCGCGGCGTTTTGCGCCTGGGGTTATTGGCTGGCCGGCCTGGTGGCGTTCGCCGCGCAGTGGTCGGTGCTCGACCAGATAGGCATTGCCGTCATGGGTGCGGTGGCGCTGGTCGCGTTGTACCTGCATCTGCGCGAGGCCACTTATTATGGGCGTCGCATTTCGTTGGCGCTGGCCGGCGCCGCGACGCTCGTGATCGGTGCCATCGCGTGGATCGTCGCGATCGGAGTCGATGACAGCGACGTCAACTACGTGAATCTCGGTCCGGAAGTGCGGCTCGGGGCGGAACGCGTCGTGCCGAATTGGGACATTGCCGACTATCTGGCCGAGGTCGACAAGTTGCGGCGGGCCGCCGGCCGAGAGCGCCAGATGTCGCTGCTCAACGCCCCGCTCGCCGACGCCGACGACTGAACCCGGGTCTGCCTGCGCTTGCGAAATCCCCAATCGACACCATGTTGCAATATGCGCACCCATTCCCCGGTCTGATCATCCGATAGCCAACCCGGCACGAGGTCTTACCCATGGACAAGTTCACCAGGGATCCCGCAGCGATCGCCAAGCTCACCCCCGAGCAGCACCGCGTGACGCAGCTCTGCGGCACCGAGATGCCCGGAACGGGAGCACTGCTGAAGAACAAGGAGCCGGGTATCTACGTCGACGTCGTTTCGGGCGAGCCGCTCTTCGCCTCGACCGACAAGTTCGACTCCGGATCCGGCTGGCCGAGCTTCACCAAGCCGATTGAGCCCGCCAACGTCAAGGAACTGACGGATGAGTCGCTCGGCATGGTCCGCACGGAAGTGCGTTCGGCAAATGCTGACAGTCACCTGGGCCACGTCTTCACCGACGGGCCCCGCGACCGCGGCGGCCTGCGTTATTGCATCAATTCGGCTTCCCTGCGATTCATTCATCGGGACAGGATGGAAGCAGAGGGCTACGGGGCCTACTTGAACCAGGTGGGAGAAAAGTCATGACCTCAGAGCGTGCGGTGCTCGCAGGCGGATGCTTCTGGGGCGTGCAGGACCTCTTCCGAAAGTATCCCGGCGTGATTTCGACCCGGGTCGGGTACTCGGGCGGCAAGACGCCCAACGCGACGTACCGGAATCACGGCAACCATGCCGAGGCGGTCGAGATCCTGTTCGACCCCGCGAAGATCAGCTTTCGGAAAATCCTTGAGTTCTTCTTCCAGATTCATGACCCCACGACACGCAATCGCCAGGGCAACGACACCGGCACCAGCTACCGGTCGGCCATCTTCTACACGACCGATGAGCAGCGCCGCGTCGCCGAGGACACGATCGCGGATGTCAACGCGTCCGGCCTGTGGCCCGGCGAGGCCGTGACGGAGGTCGAGCAGGCGGGGGACTTCTGGGAAGCCGAGCCGGAGCATCAGGACTATCTGGCCCGGAATCCGTTCGGCTATACCTGCCATTTCGTGCGCCCGGACTGGACGCTGCCGAGGCGCAAGGTCAGCGAGGCCGCGAGCTGAATTTCCTCCGGCGGCGCCGGCCTTAGGGGAGCAGTCGCCCGACCGCGACCAGGTGACGCTGGTAGTAGGGTTGGTCGATCTTGTCGATGCGCACGGAGCCGCCGGTTGACGGGGCGTGGACAAACCGTCCATCGCCCAGGTAGATCCCGACGTGCGAGAGCTTCTCCTGGTCCCGAAAGAACAGGAGATCGCTTTCTAAAGCTTGGGCGAGCGTGATCTTGCGCGCGGCGTCGTACTGCGACCGTGAGGTGCGCGGCACGGCCTGGCCGTTCGTCGTGTACGCGTAGTAGACGAGGCCGCTGCAGTCGAAGCCTTCACGCGGATCGGAGCCGCCGTAACGGTACCGTACGCCGACCATCGACCGCGCGAGCTGTGCGATCGCGTCCCGCGCGGCGTCCGGCGCCTGGTCCTTGACCGGTGTGCCCGCGCAGCCCGCAGCGAGTAGCGCGGCTGCCATCATGCCGGGAAGCCCGGCCGCTCGTCCTGCAGCACCATGTGAACTCAACCTACACCCCGAATTCGAGATTGCGCTGCTGCCAGACACAGTCGATGCGGCCAAGACGCTCGAATCGCTGCGATTGCATGGGGTCGATGGCGTAGTCGTTCCGGTTATGGCTACGCCTTTCACGCGAACCACGGCCTCAAAGTCGAGATCAAGAAGAAAAAGAATAGCTGACGCCGAGCGGCGACACCCCGAACAACCGGGCGTGCAGCCAGAAAACGAAAATAGCATACAGCGCCAGTCCCCCGACGAGGGCGACGGCGTCATTCAGTGTCGAAGCACGCAAGGCAAACGGCGCACGTACCGGACGACGCTCGAGCGAAATCCGGACGACGACGGACCACAGGAGGAAGCTGCCGAACAACAACAGGTCGGCAACGCTGCCGTTGGTCAGGAGATGCGCCGCGGACCACAATAGGGTGGCGAGGAGCAGGGGATGTTGCGCACGCGCGCGGATGCGTCCGGGCAATACGGAGGCGACCACGAGAGTGAATGCCGGCAGCATCAGGATCGCGGCGAAGTAGCGAAACGATGGCGGGGAGACATAAACGATGCTTGCGGCGGCACGGACCGCAACGTAGCCGCTGACAAGTAAATAAAAACCGATCAGGGAGATGGTCGAGTAAAGGCCCCGCCATCTGCCTTTGCCCAGGCGCTCGGAGATGCGATTCCGCCAATCCAGTGCCACCAGGGAAACGCAGTGGACGCCGAAGAAGATCACGAGTCCGAGGACGAGTTTTTCCATGGACCTGGACTTTACTCCGGCCGCCGAGGCTTCGCCTTTCGGAAAAGTCAGCACTTCAGTCGCAGCTTATCCGCCCCTCGGTCAATGTCTGGCTAACGCGCAGTTTCGGCGTACTTCTGCAGGCGACTGCGGCTTACACTGCCTTCGAGGGCTGGCGCTCGATCTGAGTCTTTCGACAGGTCATGGCCGCGAAGCTAACTTCCCGGTTTTTTCACGACGCGGGTAGTATCGGAGCCCGTCGCAGGCAGTTTCACCGAGGAGATCGCACCATGACTTTGAACCGCCGGGACTTCGTTGCAAGCGTTGGCCTCACGCTGGTCGGCGGCGGAACGGCGCGCGCCACGGCTGCCAATGAGCCAGTTGCCATCCCCGACGTCGACAGCAACTCCGACTGGGCTGCGGTGCGGGCGCAGTTCGACCTCGCGCCGGACTGGATGCACTTCTCGCAGTTCTACATCGTCTCGCACCCTAAGCTAGTGCGCGAAGCCATCGAGCGCTTTCGCCGCATGCTCGATGCTCAGCCGTTCACGACCGTCGAGCAGGGCATGGGCTTCGACATCTTCCTTGGGCAAGAGACACACGAAGAGCCATTCCCGGTCCGAGTGCAGCGGGCAGCTGCGTCGTACATCGGCGGCCGTCCCGAAGAGATCGCGCTCACGGACAGCACGACCCAGGGGCTCGCCCTTATCTATCATGGACTGACCCTCAAGCCAGGTGACGAGATCCTTTGCACGACCCACGATCACTACGTGCATCACGAAGCCATCCGCCTGGCGGCAGAGCGCTCGGGCGCAACCTGGCGACGCGTCCCGCTCTACGACGACCCGACGGCGGCATCCGCCGACGAAATGGTCGCGCGCCTTAAGCGCGCCATCAGCCCGAAGACGTGCGTCGTCGGCATCACCTGGGTGCACTCGAGCAGCGGCGTCAAGATCCCGGCGCGCGCGCTGGCGCAGGCCGTGGCAGAGGTCAATGCCGGCCGCGGGGAAGCCAGCCGGATCCTGGTCGTTCTCGATGCCGTGCACGGCTTCGGCAACCAGGAGGAGCAGCTCGCGCAACTGGGCGTCGACTTCGCATCAGCCGGCACGCACAAGTGGATCTTCGCGCCGCGCGGCACGGGCATCCTGTGGGTGCCGCAAAAGAACTGGGGACTGATTCGCCCGACGATCCCGACGTTCTACGCGCTCGAGCCATTTGCCGCCTGGGAAGACCAGCGTCCGCCGAATGCCCCGACGAACATTTCGTGGATCTCGCCCGGCGGGTTCAAGGCCTACGAGCACCAATGGGCGATGGCCGAGGCGTTCGGGTTCCACCAGCGCATCGGTCGCAAGCGCATCGCAGACCGCATTGCCGCCCTCAATACCCAGTGCAAAGAGGGGCTGGCGAAGATTCCGAAGGTGAAGGTGCTGACGCCGATGGATCCTGTATTGTCCGCCGGCATCATCGCCTTCGAGGTGGAAGGGCAGAGCGCCGAGGAGACCGCGCACAAGCTGCATGCGCGCAAGGTCGTGGCGTCGACCTCACCGTACAAGGTCTCGAAAGCGAGACTCGCGCCGAGCCTCGTCAACGACGAGCGCGAGGTCGAAGCCGCATTGCGAGCGGTGCAGGAAATTGCCTAGCGGCGCGGGTGTCCTCGAATTGCCCTGCCCGGCAAACTGACGCGACGTGAAAATCGCCCTCATCCAGCAGCGCGCGACGCGAAACAAGCAAGAGAATATCGTTCGTGGACTCACGAACCTGGAGACGGCTGCCCGCAACGGAGCGAAGCTCGCCTGTTACGCGGAGCTCGCCTTCGAATGGTTTCATCCACAGCACCCCGCGGCCGGGGACGTTCGCAGCCTTGCCGAGCCGCTGGACGGCCCGCTGGTCGGGGCTTTCCGTGATAAAGCGCGGGAGCTCGGCATTGTCGTCGTGCTGAACCTGTTCGAGCGCCTGGACGCTGCAACCTACGATTCGTCGCCAGTGATCGACGCGGATGGCGCCCTTCTGGGCGTCACTCGCATGGTGCACATCACCGAATATGCGTGCTTTCACGAGCAGGGCTACTACACGCCAGGCGACACGGGGGCGCCGGTGTATCGCACGCGCGCCGGCAACATCGGTGTCGCCATCTGCTACGACCGCCATTTCCCCGAGTACATGCGCGCCCTGGCGCTCGCCGGCGCCGATCTCGTGCTCGTTCCACAGGCGGGCGCCGTCGGCGAGTGGCCCGAAGGCCTGTATGAGGCCGAGATGCGCGTGGCAGCGTTTCAGAACGGGTATTCCGTGGCTCTGTGCAATCGCGTCGGTCAGGAAGACCGGCTCGAGTTTTCGGGTGAGTCATTCGTGTGCGCGCCCGACGGCGCCATCACCGCCCGCGCCGGACGGGGAACCGAAGAGATCCTGTACGCCGACATCGACCTTGCGTCGACCACAACATCACATGCTCGCCGATTATTCCTGAGGCATCGGCGGCCTGAACTCTATGGGGAGTGGTTGAATCGGGATTGAGCGCAACCCGGTCCGGGCCGAAGAGGCAGCTTGCCCGGGCCGCCATGACAGCCTGGCAAAGAATTAATAACGATGCTCAACAAGGCACTATGGAACATTCTCAGGCGCGCTCATCGAACTTTCCATATGCCTGCTCAGCCACAACAGGTGCCCGAGACCGAGCCACAGGAATGCGACGGCGAGCCACTGCCAGAAGGCGAAGCTCAGCCAGAACGAGACGCCCATTGCACGCCAGTTTCGGTCGACCCAGCCAAGGTCGCGCCGGTCGTACAGCGGATACGGGGCGAATCACTCGTCGGCCGTACGCAGCGTCGCATTCCAACCGTCCTCTCCGTCGCAGGCGACTTGAACCTGCCAGGGGCGGCAGCACACGGGGCAGTCCTCGACGTAGGACTGCGGGCTGCCGCCGCCCTCGTCGACTGACAGTTCCACGGTCTCGCCGCAGTAAGGGCAGCTCAGGGAAAGTGGATCAGGCAATGATCATCCCGCCTGCGCCAGCTCGTTGACCGCCCGCCACGCCTGGTCGAACGCGATGTGCGTGTAGGCGTCCGCGCCGGCGTCGGAGTTCGCGATTGCGATGCGGCCGAATCGTTGCCGACCGATAACCTCGGGACCTGGCTCGACGTTCCAGTCCGCGTCCTCAAGGTCGAGGTGGTCGCGCGCGTAACCGTGCGGCCAGCGGTTCACGGTGATGGCGAGAACATCGCGCGCGGCATCGAATCCGCCGGGGCTGAGCAGGCTATTCAGCACGCGGCGCACTTCGCGCTCGTAGTCCTCGAACGACAACCCGAGCATGCGCGCCCGTGCGGCCCGGCTCTGGTCGGCCACGCTGAGCTCCGCGAACGGCGCCGTGAAAGCGGCGAAGGACTGCATGACGCAGGCGTCTTCGGGCCGCCAGACAGGGCGATAGTCACCGACGTTGATGCCGGTCACGAGGAACAGGTCCTGCAGGAAGCTGCCCGGCAGCTGTGCGCCCTTGATGCCGAGATTCTTCAGCGCCTGCCCGTCGCGCAGCACCGTATTGACCACCAGCATCGGCCGCTTCACGCACTGCGCGAGCGCAGCCTTCTGCGCCTGCGGCAGGTCCGGCACGACGTAAGGAATCATCATGTTGTAGCAGGCAAGCACGGACTGCTTCGCGCGAACGCGCATCAGCTGCCCGGCCTGCACGTAGTCGATCGTGACCCCCGCGCTGTCCGCGACATTCGCGGCGTGCACCACCGTCGAGTTGAGCCGCAGGCGCACGGGGGAAGCGGGCTGATCGAGCGCGGAGTAGTCAAGTCGCGCCGTGACGATGCTGTGCGGATCCGCGTCGGCCGGCATGTCCGGGAAGCTGACCGGGACCAGCGAGCGCACGAACAGGCGCGCGATGGAGCTGTTGCCGTCGGGAAACATTGCGACATTCCGGTCCACGTCGTCCTCGCCCGGGCCGTTCAGGCCGCCGATCACGTGCGCGCCCGGCAGGCCGGACCAGACACATTCCGCGACAGACAGATCCTCGGCCGGCACTCCCCAGTACCCGGCCGGCGCATTGCTGAAGATCTGGATCGCTGCGTCCGGCAGGCCGAAGTGCACGCGCAGGAAGTCCGAGTAGCGCGTGCGATGCATCCACGCCTCGCGCTCGGCCGGCGATTTGCCCTGAAGCACGTCGCGGTCCGCGAGCAGGAAGGCCTTGAGTTTTGCGCGCGCATCCGCCGGCAGCGGGAAGGCGTCGACGTGACTGGCGAGATCGGCGGGCTCGAGGCTGTTCAGCGTCAGCCCGCGCAGCATCACGTCGCGGCCGTAAGTCGCGCTGTCGAAGAGAAGAGCCGGCGCGAGGCCATGCTGCGTCCCGAGCCAGTTGAAGTCGAAGTTCTTGCGCAGGCGCGGGATGTCGATGCCGAGCTCGCGGATCAGCCCGATCGCCACGTCGCTGTACTTCGGATACTCCATGTTCACGGTGCCGCCCCAGGCGAGGCGCATCGGCCCGCGCTGGTGGAACTCGTTGCGCTTGGCGTGGCCGCCGAAGTCGTCGTGGTTGTCGAGGATCAGGATTCGCGATTGCGCGCCGTGCAGCTTGCGATGGAACCAGGCCGCCGCCAGGCCGCTCATGCCGGCACCGACCACGACGAGATCGTAGCGCTCGTCGAGCACCCTCGGGTTCTCGAAATGCTTGCCTAGGCGTGCGAGCGCGTGCGCGACCTCGAAAGAGCCCGGGTGCGAGCCGCGCAGGCCCGTGAGCGTCGGCGGGTAGTAGACTGCGCCATCGGATTGCTGCGCCGTGAATGCGGGCAGCGGCAGCGTCACGCCGAGCGCCGTGATGCCGACGTCGTGAATGAAATCGCGCCGCGTGATGGGGCGCGACAAGCCGAGCTTGCGGTCGGTGGGGTTCATGGTGTGGCCTCCGCCACGATTTTGACAGGCGGACAGAGACATGCAATGTTCCCGGTCAATTTCACGGCGGCATTTTCACGCCGCCACGCCCAGGAGTGATTGCGGATGAGCGATGGGCCAGTCGCGCTGATCACGGGCGGCGCCACGGGGATCGGTCGCGCGATTGCGGAGAAGTTCGCCGCTGAAGGCCTGCGCGTGCACGTCTGCGATTCGGATCGCGAGGCCGTGAGCCGTTTTCGCGCCGAATTGCCCTCCGCGACGGCGAGCGTCGCGAACGTGGCCCAGGTCGCCGAGGTGGACGCCCTGTTCGACGAGATTGGTCAGCACTACGGGCGTCTGGACGTGCTCGTCAACAATGCGGGCGTTTCCGGTCCCACAGCCCCGGTCGAGGAGATTGCGCCTGCCGACTGGGACCGCACGATCGCCGTCGATCTTAACGGGCAGTTCTACTGCACGCGCAGGGCGGTGCCGCTGCTGAAGGCGGCCGGTCGCGGGTCGATCATATTCATCTCCTCGAGCGCGGCCTTTTTCGGGTACCCGCTGCGGACGCCTTACACGGCCTGCAAGTGGGCGTTGATCGGCCTCGCCAAGACGCTGGCGATGGAGCTCGGCCCGCACCGCATTCGCGTCAACGCCCTGTGCCCGGGGAGCGTCCGCGGCCCGCGGATCGACGGCGTGATCGAGCGGGATGCCGCAAAGCGCGGCCGCAGCGCTGCGGAGATTCGCCGCCTCTATGAGCGTCAGTCGTCGCTGCGTTCTTTCGTGTCGGCCGAAGATATCGCGAACACGACCTTCTTCCTGGCGTCTGCGGAGGGGGCGATGATTTCCGGGCAGGCGATCGGCGTCGACGGGCACACGGAATCCCTTTCCAACTGGCTGGACTGAGATGGGGCAACTGCAGGGCAAGATGAAGGCAGCGTGGTTCGAATCCTTCGGACCGGCGCAAAAGGTCATTGTCGTCGGCGAGCAGCCGGTTCCGGCGCCGGGGCCCGGCGAGGTGCTGGTGCGCCTCAAGACGAGCGGCGTGAATCCCTCGGACGTCAAGAAGCGCGCCGGCTCGTCGCCGGCGCTGCTCGACCAGGGGCTGGTGATCCCCAACAGCGACGGCGCCGGTGTCATCGAGGCGGTCGGCGACGGGGTCGCGACGTCGCGGGTCGGCGAGCGGGTCTGGGTCTACCAGGCGCAGCATGGCCGCCGTTTCGGCACCGCGGCGCAATACGTCGCCATCGATTCGTCGCGGGCGGCGTTGCTGCCGGACCGCGCCGGTTTCGAGGTCGGTGCCTGTCTCGGCATTCCGGTCATGACTGCGCACCGCTGTGTTTTCGCGGACGGTCCGGTCGAGGGACAGAGCCTGCTCGTGACGGGCGGTGCGGGCCGGGTCGGTTACTACGCGATCCAGTGGGCCAAGGCGGCGCGCGCGCGGGTCGTTGCGACAGCCAGCAAGACCGCGGACGAGCAGGCCTGCCGTGAAGCCGGTGCCGATGCAATCGTCAACCATCATGAAGCCGGCTGGGGAGAGCGCGTGAAGTCCGCGAACGGCGGACGGCCCGTGGACCGCGTGGTGGACGTCGAATTCGGCGCCAACCTGGCCGAGGTGCTGCAGTGCATCCGCGTCGGCGGCACCATCGCGACGTATTCTTCGACGCAGGTGACCGAGCCCAAGCTGCCTTTTTACCGCATGATGTTCATGGACCTGACCGTGCGCATGGTCCTCGTTTACACCATGCCCGAATCCGCCAAGCAGGCCGCGATCGCGGACATCCATCGCGATCTCACGGTAGGGCGGCTCAGGCACCGCATCGCCCGCCGCTTGCCGCTCGAGCAGCTCGCGGAGGCGAACGAGCTCGTCGAACACGGTCATCTGCGCGGCTGCGTCGTCGTCGATATCCCGGATTGAGGGTAATGCCCTTCGCATCACGCGGCATCCGGGTCATCGGCTTGTTCATGCTGCTGGCAACATCCACGGTCCCGGTGCGGGGCGCCGCGCCGGACACGCCGCGAGTCCAGGCGGGGGAGCGGGTATACATCGGGCTCAATGGCAACGGAATTCCGCGCGTCGCCAATTTCCGAGGCATTCCGTACGCCGAGCCACCGGTCGGGTCGCTGCGGTGGCAGGCGCCGCAACCACTGGGTCGCCAACCGGGGACATTCGACGCGACATCGTTTGCGCCGGCCTGCTACCAGGACAGCTACAACACGGACTGGTACCGCAAGGTCGGCGCGGCATTCGGCGCGGACCCGGGCGTCTTCAAGGACCCGCCGGTCAGCGAAGATTGCCTATACCTCAATGTCTGGACGCCGCGCCCGGGCCCTGGCGCCCACCTGCCGGTGATGGTCTGGATTTACGGCGGCGCCAACCGCTCCGGCTGGTCGTTTGAGCCGAATTACCTCGGTGAGCGGCTCGCGGCACGCGGCGAGGTCGTGGTGGTCAGCATCGCCTATCGCGTCGGGATCTTCGGGTTCTTCGGGCATCCGGAGCTGCAAGGCCAGACGAACTTCGGCTTGCTTGACCAGGTCGCGGCCCTGCGCTGGGTGCACGAGCACATCGCCGTGTTCGGCGGCGATGCGCAGAATGTCACGGTCTTCGGCGAATCGGCGGGTGCCGCGGACATCGGCTACCTGATGACGTCCCCGATGGCGCGTGGGCTTTTCCGGCGCGCCATCAGCGAGAGCGGTGGCTACCAGCTGCTCGAGCGGCGAACGCTGGCCGAAGTCGAGTCCTGGGGCCGGAGCCTGAGCGCGGCACTGCCCGGTCAGCCGGATCTCGCGGCACTCCGTCGTCTCGACAGCGCCACGATCTTTGCGGCAGCGGGCAAGGCCTTGAAGGGTGTCGACTTTGGCCCGGCCGTGGACGGCGCCGTGATACCGGCGCCAACCGCCGACCGGTTCGGTGCGCAAGGCCCCCCAGTCGATCTCCTGATCGGGACCAACCAGGACGAGTGGTACATGTACGTCGATGACGACGTCGCGGCAGTCTCGGCCGAGCTCAATACCTTCCCGGCCTCGGTGCGTCCGGCGCTGCGCCGTCTCGCCATGGCCGGGCCGACGGTCCGCCGGGGACACGACCGGGCGGTCACGTTCGCCAACATGGTCTGCGCCGGATACGTGATGGCGGGCGCTATGCATCGCGCAGGCGCGCGGGCTTGGGTCTACCGCTTCACGCGCCTGCGCCCCGGGGCGGGCGGCGAGCGGCTGCGGGCCTATCACGGCGCCGAGATCCCCTACGTGTTCGACACCCACGATGACTGGCTGGCGACGGATGCCGTCGATCGACGCCTCACGGACGTGATCCAGGGCTACTGGGTGAACTTCGCGCGAAGCGGCAACCCGAACGGGGCCGGCCTGCCGGAATGGCCGGCATACGTGCAAGCCGATGCGCGAGTCATCGAGCTCGGCGACCGCGTCGGCGCGCTGCCCGCGCCGGATCATGCGCTGTGCCTGCAACAGGCCGACGCTCTTTATGGAATGAACGGAGCCCTTCCGTGAACACGAAACCAGAAGAGCGGCTGGCGACGGACTGGCCGATGTTCGGGTTGACCCTGGCGGTCGTCCTGTTGGCCTGCATCCCCATTTTCGGGCTGGGTCACGGCGCCGCGGGCGTGATCACTGCGACTTACGATGCACTCACCGAACGCTTCGGCGTCCTGTACCAGTGGTACGGCTTCGGCGCCCTCATCTTCCTCGGCTGGCTGGCGGCGAGCCGCTATGGGCGCGTGCGGCTAGGCGATGCCAACAGCCGGCCCGAGTTCCGGACTGCGAGCTGGCTCGCGATGATGTTCTGCGCGGGCGTCGGTGCCGGGCTCCTGTACTGGTCGATCATCGAGTGGGGCTACTACATCGGCAAGCCGCCGTACGGCTTCGCGCCGCGCAGCGTGGACGCGATCGAGTGGGCGGCGAGCTACGGCCTGTTCCACTGGGGCCCCACGGGCTGGGCGATTCAATGCCTGCCCTCGCTGGCGATCGCTTATGCGTATTACATCCGCAAGGTGCCGTACCTGCGTCTCAGCACGGGCTGCAGCGCGTTTCTGCCCGAGGGCGTCACCGGCGCGCGCGGCCGCGCGCTCGATTTCCTGTACATGCTGAGCATCATCGGCGGCGCCGGCACTTCGCTCGGCCTGACGACGCCGATGATTTCGGCGGCCTTTGCCGAATTCGCGGGGCTCGACCGCAGTTTTTCCCTCGATGTCGCGGTGGTCGTCGCCTGCATCGCGATTTACGGCACCAGCGCGTACCTCGGCCTCGAACGCGGGTTCAAGCGCATGGCGGACGGCACGATGGTGCTCGCGTTGCTCTTTCTCCTGTTCGTGCTCATCGTCGGCCCGACGCTGTTCATCCTGAAGATGTCCACCAACAGCATCGGCATCGTGTTGCAGAACTTCCTGCGCATGAACACCTGGACCGACCCGGTGCGCAACAGCGGCTTCGTCGAGAACTGGACGGTCTTCTACTGGGCGTGGTGGATTGCCTACGGGCCGTTCGTCGGTCTCTTCGTGACGCGCATCTCGCGGGGCCGGAGCCTGCGCGAGATCATTGTCGGGATGCTGAGCTTCGGCACCCTGGGCGCCGGCATCTTCTTCATGGTGCTCGGTAACTACGCCATGCATCTTGACCTGGCGGGCATCCTCGACGTCACGGGCATCATGGCCGTGCAAGGCGAAGCCAAGGCGATCGCATCCGTGATCGCCAGCCTCCCGCTCAGTCAGCTGGCGCTATCCGCGTTCGTGCTGGTCTCCGTCGTCCTGCTCGCGACGACCTATGACTCGGCCTCCTACACGCTGGCCTCGGTATCGACGCGGAGACTCGAGGCCGGCCGCAACCCGGCGCGATGGAATCGCCTCTTCTGGGCCTGCGCACTCGGGCTCGTGCCGGTGACGCTGATGTTCGTCGAAGGCGGGATCAAGGTGCTGTTGTCGGCGACGATCGTGGTATCGCTTCCGCTCATTGCCGTGGGCGTGCTGCTCGCGGCCTCGCTTCTGCGCATGTTGCGGCAGGACGTCGGCGCGGGGTGACCCACGCCGGTCAGGGCGGGACGGTCTTGCCGAGCTGCCGATCCCAATCCGCGGCGTCGTAATGCCCGAGTGACTGCGCGACCCGGCCGTCCGTGTCCATGGTCCATTCCTCGTAGCCGCTGATCCTGACCGGGCGGCCCGTCCCGCCGGGGCCGGTATTCGTGCCCGAGAATCTCCAGCGGTAACGGTAGCCGTCGCCCCGGCGGTCGAGCCCCTCCATCTCGAGGACCAAGTCCGGGTAAGCGCTCATGAAGGAGCGCGCGGCCTCGGTCAGTCCCGCACGGCCGACGTAGGGTGTGCCGCCGTTGATGGTCAGCGTGCCGATCTCGGCAAAGAACGCCGCGACCTGGGCGGGGTCCTGGCTGCACCAGGCCGCCGTGTACCTCACCGCGAACCGTTTCATTTGATTGGGCACGTCAGTCATGGCAGTCCCTGCGCTGCGCAGCAAGGGCTGCCCCGGAGCGACGCCCTCCACGATCTTCCCGCCGTCCACGACCGGCGTGCCGGCGACGAGCACGTAGCGCATGCCGACGCTCGGCGCCGCCGGTGTCCGGAAGGTAGCGCGGTCCTGCACGGTCGCGAGGTCGAACACGGCGACGTCGGCCCGGGCGCCTTCCTGGATGCGGCCGATCCGCCGGGCTTCCGGCGTGAGCTGCTCGAGGCGCTGCGCGGGCATCAGCGTCATCTTCCGGATCGCGTCCATGAGGCTCAGCGACTTCTGCTCGCGCACATAACGTGAGAGCACGCGGGCGCGGGTGCCGGCCCCACGGGGATGGAGCGAGATCCCGTCGCTCGCCACGATGACGCTCGGCTCGACCATGATCGAATCCACCAGGCTCTGCGGATTGAGGTGGATCAGGATGAACTGGCCCCCGGACGACGCATGGAGCTGCTCGAACTTCTCCTGCGTCAGGCGCTCGCCGGTCTCCGGAATCTCGAGGTCGCCGTAGTCGATGCCTAGCTTCTCGCGCCATCCCGGATTGAAGTATGCGGAGTTGATTTCCGTCATTGCGACCGTATACGGGTAGGCTTCGGTGGTGACGTCAAGGCCGCGCTCACGCGCGCCGGCCATCATCGCGATGCACTCGAGCGCGTCCCGCATGCAGGTGCTGTTCACGTGATGGACGTGCACCGATGCCCCGGTGATCGCGGAGGCGCCGATGAGCTCCTCGACGGATGCGATGCCGGTGCCGGGCTCGAGGAGCCCGCTGCTGCGCGCGTGAACGAAGATCGGCACGCCGAGCAACTTCGCCAGCCTGAAGACCTCGATGAGCTCGTGGCGCGTGGTGCCCGGCGAATATTCGAGGCCGACGCCGATGCCGAGCGCGCCGGCCCCGACTTCGCTTCGCAGGCGCGCGAGCACCCGCTCGAGCTGCCCGTGTGTCGCGGCGTCGTTGGTCGCCGGACCGGACTGCGGCACGACAGCGGCTTCTGCGCCCATCTTGCTGGCCGCTACCGGCTGGTCCCAGGCTTGCAGGCGCGCGATGTAATAAGAGGCGCTGGCCCCGAAATGGACAAGCGACTTGCCGCGATGCGCGGCGATGAAGCGCCCGACGTCCGGCACGCCGACCTCGAGCTCGAGCGCCGTCGTCAGGCCGTCGAGTGCCAGCACGCGGTCGGTGCCGGGAAGGAAATCATGCTGGTGCAGCTCGATGAACCCCGGCGCGACGACCAGGCCGCGCACGTCGAGGACCCGCTTGCCGCGAAGCGGCTCGGCCGACACGCGAACGATCGTGTCGCCGTGGATGCCGACGTCGCGGACCGCGTCGAGGCCGGTCTCCGGGTCGATGACCCGGCCGCCCTTGAGGACGATATCGAATGGCTCGTCCGCGGCCACGGAGCCCGGAAATGCGAGAACCGCCGCCAGGGCGAGAATGAACGTGCGAGCTGTGCGTCCCATGGAATCCATCCTGTTCGCGCTCCCTGTGCCGTGATTCTCGCCGTCCGGCGGCCGGAATCAAAGGCCGTCGCAGTTGCAGCCCGGATACGGCAGCGCCTCGTATGAGTGGCCTTCCACCGGTCCGTTCGGGTGCTGCTCGGCATTCAGGAAGGTAACTTGTGTGCCGCGTCAGGCACGAAGAATACGCCGGCGGTTCGACGGCATCGGCAATCAGACGAGCGTCATGATGATGCTGGCCACGTAGCAGGCCAGCGCAATGCTCGTGCCAATCAAGGGGCTGCTGAACCAATAGGCTTTGGCCAACACGACTAGGCCGCCGACCAGGAGCGCCCCGACCACGAGCAGGTACGGAGAACCAAAGAGCAGGCTGCCGTGGGCAATAGCTAGAAAACCATAGACAAGGCCAAAGAGCATGCCGGCCATGCTATGGCTGACATTGAGTCCCACCCAGCACCGCCACATGGAGGTCTGTCTCGTAATGACCGGCGAGATCTCGCGCATGCTTTGTTGAAGCGTGGGGTCGCGGGGCGTGAGCCTGGAACCTGAAATCGTGTACGAGAGATGTATCGCGCCCAGCGCAAAGACAATGGCCGCACTCGCCAGCATGAGAACGGTGGCCGCCATGGCACCCCCTTCAATTTACGGCGGAAATCGGGCTACTGATTACGCAGCTCGACTTCCTCTTTCAACTTTTCGGTCCGCTCCAGGTACTCGCGGAAAAACCGGTCGAACGGTTCCTGCGGTCCTGCGTAGAAACCGATCTGGCGCACGTTGACCTGACCGCCTTCCTCGACGATCTGGCGCGTGATCCACGCGGGATGGGCCGGATGCTTCTTGGTCGTGAAGATATAGAAAGTGCGCGTGTTCGGATTCGAGAACACGACAATATTCTTTTCCTTGTAGATCTGGGCGGAGGCCTCGAGCGCTTCCTGGACGGTCGCCAGATAGCGTGACCACTGCTCGACGGTGATCCTGGGTGACGGATACGGCTTGAATTCCTGGGCGCGCGCGGGCGCAACCGCGACGAGACCGGCGATCAGGAACAGTACCAGGCGCGGCATATCGGGCGGGACCATCGGCATGGCCGGATTATCGTTCGCAGCTGTCTGTGGCCGCAAGAATCGCGCCTGACGCGAGCGTGCTCCTTGGAGGGGATGGTGGAATAATGGCGCCATGCCTTCAGTCCTCGTCACCGGCGCTAACCGCGGCCTCGGCCTTGAATTCACGCGCCAATATGCCGCCGACGGCTGGCAGGTCTATGCAGCCTGCCGGGCTCCGGATGCTGCCAAAGAGCTGCAAAAGTTTGCGGAGCAGAGCGGCGGCCGCATCCGCGTGTTGCCGATGGACGTCACCGATACCGCAAGCGTTCGCGCAGCCGCGGCTGGGCTGAAGGGCCAGCCCATCGATCTCCTGTTGAACAACGCCGGCGTCGGCGGGACGCGCGGCGAGCGGCTCGGCGGCCTCGATTACGCGGCCTGGATGAAAGTGCTCGACGCGAACTCGCTCGGCCCCATGCGCGTGGCCGAGGCTTTCCTCGACCATGTCGCGCGCGGCGACCAGAAGCGCATCGTCACGGTCACGAGCGGCATGGGCTCGATCGCGGACAATACCTCCGGCGGCCGCTATTCGTATCGCAGCTCCAAGTCGGCGGTCAACAGCGTGATGAAGAGCCTGGCGATCGACCTGGCGCCGCGCGGCATCACCTGCGTTGTCGTCAATCCGGGCTGGGTGCGCACGGACATGGGCGGGCCGGGCGGGAACCTCTCGCCGGCCGAGAGCATCGCGGCATTGCGCAAGATCATCGCGGCGCTCAAGCCGGAGGATTCCGGTAAGTTCCTGAACTGGAACGGCAAGACCTATCCCTGGTAGCCGGGGTTCCAACGAATCTCGTCCGGCGCGCATCCAACCGTATTTGGGGAGATGCGGATGGCCGACTCGAACGCGGGAATCCGGGCATTCGCGGCGGGGCTTTGAGTCGCCTTCCTGGTGCCCACTCCGGCGATTGCCGGAACACCCCCCCACCGATGCAAGCCCCTTGTTCGCGCCGGCAGCCCTTGCCGCGCCCGAAGACATGATGCAGGGCGTGATACGCGATGGGCGAACGAAGTCGGCGATCGCGATGCTGGCGCGCGATGACCAGGTCCTCTGGCTGAAGACAGCCGGCGAAATGGGTCCCGGCGTACCAATGCGGGAGGATGCGATCATTCCGCTGGCGTCGATCGGCAAGATGTTCACCGCGGCCGCCGCCATGATTCTCGTTGAGCGCGGGCGGATTTCGCTCGACGATCCGGTCAGCAAGTACATACCGGAGTTCTCCGGCGTCCGGATTCCGGCGACTGAAGAAAGCGGCAAAACTGGACTCGTGCCGGCGACGCGGCCTATCACTGTCTACCACCTGTTGACCCACACCAGCGGACTCGCCGTCAGCGGCGACGACTTCTGGGCGGCATGGAACGAAAACTCCCAGAAGACGACGACCACGGCCATGGCCCGGTCATTGGCGGCACTGCCGCTGCATGCGCAGCCTGGGGAACGATTCGAGTACGGCCCGACTGGCGCATCGTATGAAGTGCTCGCGGCAGTCATCGAGATCGCGAGCGGCCAGACGTTGGAAGCCTTCATGATCGGGAATATCTTTCAGCCGCTTGGCTTGAACGACACTTATTTCTTCCTGCTGCCCGACAAGACGGAACGACTGCCGGCTTTCTACCGCAACGTGGACGGCGTCCGCATTCTGAGTGCCGAATCAGTCCGTCAGATGATCAGCGATCAACTGGGTGGCAAGGCGCCCCAGGGGATGAGCTGGGGATTCGGCGCGGCGGTGCTGGCGGCGCCATCGGGTGAGCATGCGCTCTATGGCTGGAACGGCGGTGGCTACGCGGTCCTCTGGGTCGACCCGAACCTGGACCTGATCGCGTTTTTCGCTATGCCGTTGATGCCCCCGGGTGACGGCGGCTTGCTCCAGGATTTCCGCCGGCTGGTCTACCAGGGCTTGGCCGGATCCGCAGCGGGCATCAAGCCCTAACCCTGATAAGGCGTTGCGAGCTCCTCGCCGCAGCCGCGGTAGGTCTTTCCGTTCAGCGTGACAGTCACGGTCGAGGCAAAAGGCCTGCCGCTCACCGCATCGGTGCAGCGCACGGGCACGATCTCGACGCGCAGGTCGTTCGCCTCGGCCACGGCATGGTAGGTCTGCGTGCCGGTGCTCGAATCCACTTGTGCCCGGGATGCAGGCGTGACGGCCATTCCCTTGCCGTAATCGTAGGTAAAGCGTATCTCCTCACCCTTGCGGATCTCCAGTTGCCAACCGGGCTCCTGGCCTACCGCCCGGAAGTCGTGGTCACGGGCAAGCCCGAAGAAAACGCCATCCCAGGGCGCCAGCGCATGATCCTGGTCGATCTCGAGAATGCGTACGCCGAGGGTGGCCCAGGGCCCTCTGCCGCAGGAGACTTCGAGCAGGTGGACCTGGTCGTGCCCGGCCAGCGGCTTAAGGCTTCCTGGCGCAAGTTTGTATTCGCTTGCTAGGTAGGGACCCGCGGGCACCGTGCGCGCGGTATAGCCGGGCTCGTTGCAGCGATGTCCCGACGAAATTGCGGCACTGGGAGTCAGCCGCACGGTTTCCCCGTAACGTGCCCGTGCCGCGTCGTCGCTCAGGGCACTGATGCCCGGGTTGTAATGCGCTACGACGGTCCAGATGCTGGTCGTGGCAAGGGTCGCCGAAGCCGCAGCACGTGAAACCTGTTTTTCCGCAGATCTCGCGGACGCTTGCGTGGCAATGAAATGAAGCGGTTCCGTCCAACCCGTGGCGTAGAGGTCGAGGGTCTGTCCGTCGCTCTCGAATCGCTCGACGTTCCGCAGCGCCGCGAAGTAGGCGTCTTCCTGCTTCATCACCGCATCGGGGCAGGCCTTCCGCGTGGCCGCAATGCCGCCGAACCGGATCGTATTGCCTACAATGGTGACGACGCCGTTGAATCGATTGCAGGAGCCGCTGCCGCTGGCACGGCCTTCCGACGGAAACTCGAGCGTCGCCTGCGCGCGATTCAGGGCGCCGGCGCCGGCGAGGCTTTCGAGTCGCCAAGCCGTTCCCCACAATGACTTCGGTGACGTTGCGGCCACGGCCGGCTCGGCCGCGCGCGTGATGGTCGCCCGTTCCTGGGTGGCCGGCTCAAAGCGGATCTCGACCGGCTCGCCGGGACTGTGCATGCGGATCCGGAATGTTTTCTCGGTCAACTCGAGGACATCGGCGTCATAAGTCAGGCCTTCCTCGGTGATTTTCAGTCCGCCGCCGTCCTGGCTCCAGCTGCCGAACGCGGGCGCCGCATGCGGCGACGTCATGACCAGCGTGCCGTCGGAGAGGAACACACGCATCGAGCCGGTTTCCACTGGCTTCGATTCCGCGACGGCCCAGACTTTGTTGATGAAGGACGGCTTGGCAGTCGGGGCAGCCGGCTTTGCGGCCGGCGCTCGCGCAGGTTGCGGGGTTTCCGACTGTGAGCATGCCGCGAGCGTCAAGAGCGCTACGATCGCCGCAAGGATTTTCGCCTTCATGGAACTACCTCGACATCCGCCAGGTCCTCAACGCATGCGCCGATGCCTGGGCCGCATCGGTTGACCCTATCGCTGAAGTGCGCGGGTAGAACGTGCCAGATAAGTACATTTCCATCCGCACGGTGTGATCCGATGGGCCGGCGCGAGTTCACTTGCCGAGAATACGCGAACCCCAGGTCAACCGGGTCCCCTGGGCGCAGGCGTCGATAAGCGTCCTGAGCCGCCGGGCTCGCGTATCGTGGCGGCGGGCGGTGGTGATCCACCAGTTGACCAGGTTCCGGTAGCCTGGCGGTAGCGTACCGTAGTATTTCCATGCGGCGGCATTGCGCTTGAACGCCCGGATATCCTGCGGCGAGAGTTCCGCGGGTTTTTTCTGTTCGTACGAAGCAAGGCCGGACGTGGCCTTGTCGCGCGCCGCGAAGGCCTTGAGCCCTGCGGCCTTCATACGGCCGGATTTCCTGAGTTCCGGGAACCGGCGGATGTTGATGCGGCTCCAATGCGAGCCCCGCCTGCGGGGCGTGAAGCGGATCTGGTAGCGCTCATCGTCGATGCGCTTGCGAACGCCGTCGATCCAGCCGACGCAGAGCGCCTCGTCTACCGACTCGGGCCAGGTGATGCTTGGGACGCCGGTGCCCTTCTTCATGAAACCGACGACGAGTGCCGGGGCCGTAGCCGCGTTTCTCGCGAACCAGCGCCGCAGTGCGGAAGCGCTCTCGAAATAGACGGGTTTCCGGGACCCGGCGCTTTCAGACGGAAGCGGGATCTTCAGGGCGCCTTGCAGTCACCGACCCGCCGCGCGACGAGCTGCTCCCGGGTCGATTTGCTGCCCTGCTTGGACTCGGCGTCCACCTTGTAGGCGGATTCGCTCTCGAAGGTGATGACGCTGTTCGATTCGATGGCGATACCCTGGATCGTGCATTTCAGGCTGAAGCTGTACAGGTTGCCGCTCCGGCTGACGGGCGAGGGTTGGCATCCGGACTCGGCCATCGACACTGTTTTCCTCTTCATGTCCTCAGTGGGATTCGTGCATTTCTGGTTGGTCAGCGTGACCGGCTTGCCGTCGCCGCCGTCCACCGAGCGCTTGAATTCCCAGAGCCCCTGTTTGAAGACGGGCAGGGGGTCATCGGCGAGCGCGGGCAGGCTGATTGTGAGCAGCAGCATTGAGAGCGCGATGCGCATGACTCCTCCTCAGTCCGCTTCCGGACTGTCGGTATCCTTCTCGCCGGCATCGCGGCTGCAACGCGCCGCGGCGGCGAGTTTCTGGTACTTCTTGCGGAACGCCTCGAGCTCGGCCTCCCCGAGTTCCTCGAGGTCGAGCAGCGCATTATGCGCGCCCTGGGTGGCGCGGATCAGCTCGTCGAGCTTGATCTGGATGGCAGCCGTGTCGCGGTTCTGGGTGTTCTGGATCAGGAACACCATCAGGAACGTGACAATCGTCGTGCCCGTGTTGATGACGAGCTGCCAGGTATCGCTGAAGCCGAAGATCGGACCTGACGCGAGCCAGGCGACGATGACGATGGCAGCCAGCGTGAAGATGATGGGCCTGCCGGAGACCAGGGCCGTCTTCTTGGCGAAGCGTGTAAACCACGAGTTGTTGCGCATTGGATGCTTCCTCAACGGGTATTGCGCCGTTACAGACTCTTGCCGTCGACGTTCTTGACCTTGAGGCCGCTGAGGTCGAGGTCGGGCAGGCAGCGGACGTTGACGGCAGCGATCTCCCGACCCTGGGAATCCGTGCCGAAGGCGAGCGGTGCGCAGCCGCAGCTGCCGCAGAAGTGATGGGCGATGCGGTGCTTGTTGAACTGGTAGGTGCTGAGATTCGATTCAGGTGTCTTCAGGGAAACCTGCGCCTTCGGAAGGAACGTCAGCAGGTAACCCTTGCGGCTGCAATGCGAGCAATTGCATTGCAGGGCCTCTGAAATATCGGCTTCGACCTCGAACGCGATCCGCCCGCAATGGCAGCTTCCCTGGTGTTTCATGGCGTGGCTCCCGTTTCGCCGGATGTCACCGGCTCGCAGCGCACTTCGGTTTTCACCGAGCGTGCAATGAAACATTCGTCGTGCGCCTCGTGGTGTATCGCCGCGAGTTCTTCATCGGTCAGCTGCTTGTCGCCGGCCAAACGCACGTCCGGACGCAGCGTCACTTGGGTCATTGCGATCTTGCCAGACGCATCCTTGGCCATGACGCCGATCGCCTCGTCCCGATAGCTTTCGACGACGAAGCCGCGCCGCGCGGCGATCGAGAGGAACCACAGCATGTGGCAGCTCGAGAGCGAGGCGACGAACGCCTCCTCGGGATCGACGGCAGCACGGACCGACATCGGCACCGGAACGACGTGAGGCGAGGACGAGGCCGGCACGTCGACGCCGCCGTCGAACCGCCAGCGATGTCCCCGGCTGTAGCGGTTGTCGATGAACTTCTCGCCGTGGCGGCTCCACTCGATCACGGCCTGATGATTAATCACCTGTCGACTTCTCCAACAGGCCGGAATCGATCGCGCGCTCGCGGTCCTTGAAGATCGCCATGGCCGTGCGCATCGGCAGGAAGCCGAGCTTCCTGTAAAAGCCCTCCCTGCCGGGATTCGCGTACAGGATGATCTTGCGATGCAAAGACGAGAACTCACGGAGCTTTTCGATGATCGCCTTTCCCAGGCCCTGGCCCTGGTAGCCAGGGTGCACGGCGACATCGCACAGATACGAACAGTCAATCCCATCGGCGACGGCCCGCCCGGCGCCGACGAGCAGTTCCTGGTCGAACACGAAGCACTTGTACATGCTGTTCATGAAGCAAATCTCGAGATCTTCGGGACTCTTTTCGCCGAGCGGTGCGATGCGATAGAGCTCCGAGAGCGCCTCCCAGCTGACCTCGTCCTGGTCGAACTGCCAGCGCATCAGTGGGCCGGCGCTGCCGCCTTCTCACCGTAAGGCGCTGCGCCCGCGATCGCCGCGACGATCGAGAATACGAGCTGGTAGGCGAAGACGGAAATCCAGAGGCTCTCGCTGTAGAAGCCGAGCGGAATGAACTGCGCCGGCCCGGTGAGCGAGAAGGCGACCCAGGCCACGACGCCGGCCCAGGTGGCAGTGGTCGCACTGGGGCCCAGGCGCGGGCGAAGCAGCACGTACACGTACATCGTCAGGAAGCCGCGCCCCATCTCGAACACCACGAACCAGATCATCGACCAGCCGGTGTGTTCTTTCATGTTGACGCCGAGCGCCGTGATCAGGTCCTGCCACTGGTCGTTGACGACGCGCTGGTGCAGGAATCCGTCGCTCACGAAGCAGATCGTGGCGACGATCAGCGCGCCAAGGACGAAGCGTCCCCAATTGACATTGCTCATGCCTTTCTCCCTTTCAATCCGGTTTCTTGCCTGCGGCCATGTCCCGCAAGCGCGGATAATATGCCCAATGTCGCCCCGGACCCGCATGTTATGCACCGGGTCGGCGATGCTCCCCCTTGCGGCTGGACTTATTGGGATTGCCGCGTGGACCCGCACGGGGCTGCCGAGCAAACCCTAGCTGGCGCCGTCTCGCGCGATTGCCGGAATGATCTGTTCGCCGAGAAGCTGGTCGGCCCAGCGCAGCCAGATGCCGCCCTGCATGTAGTTCCCGCCGGTAAAGACTGCGGTGAGGTCGAGTTCCGGGACGACGTACAGGAGTTGCCCGCCGTTGCCGGATGCAGCGTATGCGTCATAGCTGCGGTCGCCGGAGTGGATGGGCATTCGATGCCAGGCGAGGCCGTCGGCCCCTTCCAGGTAGAAGTTTCCGAATTCATCCGGCGAGAGCCCTGTCGTCGCGGGCGTGACGGGCATTCGCGGCGCCGTCGATTGCTTTACCCACGCCTCATCGACGATGCGCCGGCCGTTCCAGGTACCGCCGTCGAGATAGGCCTGGCCGATCTTCAAGAGGTCCCGCGGCCGGATGAATGAGCCGCCGCCCAGGTAGCCCTCTCCATTCGGAGCCAGGTTCCAGTGCCATTGCTCGAACTGGAGCGGGCGCGCGATTTTCTGCTCGAACAGCTCCGGGAGCCACGTGCCGGAGACGGTTGTCAGCGCGCCGCCGACCAGGTTGATGTTCGCCGAGCAGTAGGCGTAGCGCTCGCCGGGCTCGTGCGTCATCGGCAGATCGAGGGTGTACTTCCACCAATCCGGCTGTTCGCTCTGCGTCTGCATCGTGTTTTCGTTGCCCGGCGAGGCCTCTTCATTGTCGTCGCAGGCAAGCCCGGCCGAGTGCGTCAGCAGTTGCGCCAGCGTGACGCGGGTCTTGCGGAGGTCCGCATTGGCGAAAGGCCCGCGGGCGGCCATCAGTTCGGTGATCCTGGAATCCGGGCCGATTTTCTCGCCGTCCCTGATCGCGGCGCCGAGCAGTACCGAGGCGAATGTCTTGCCGGCGGAGCGCAGGTCGTGCGGCGTGTCCCGGTCGTAGCCGAAGAAATATTCGTCGATGACGAGCTTGCCTTTGCGCGCGACCAGGAAGGAGTGGATGAGCGAGGGGCGACGCGCCGCGGGGTCGCCGTCGATGATGCTCTGCACGGCCCGCACGACGGCCGCCTCGTCAATGCCGACTTCACGGGCCCGCGCGGTCTGCCAACCGTCGTCGGTGGCCGTCGGGACGCCATACACATACTCCGGGCTCCCGGGCGGCCGAGGGAAGAAGCGCTTCGCCTCGTCGTTGTTCCGTCGCCGGAGATCGATGTCGGCGCCAATGTCGTCCCAGTGGATGCGCAAATTGTCGGGACGGGCGAGGCGCCGGGCCTCGAGCCGAAATTCCGGCGCCGCGGGATCGCTGCCGGCCGTGAAACGCACGGTGTCGCCTTCCTGTACGACGTGGTACTGCGACGCGGGACCGCGGGAGTTCTGTTCAGGATTGCGGAAGGCGGCCATCAGGTCACCGTCGTCGTTCCTGAAGATCCGCAAGTAAAGCGTGAACGTATCCGGGAGCGTCTGCACCCCGCTTCCCCAGATGCCCTGGCCGATCGAGGTGAGATCGACCGGCATTGCGTAGGCTTGACTCGATCCACCGGGAAAACGCGGATCCAGCGTGACGGCCGGGCGGATCCAGAACCCTTCGATGCCAGCCTCCGTCAGCCGGCCGCGGTAACGGCCGCCACCGTTGGCGAACTCAAAGCGAATGGCGTCCTTGTCGACCGGGAATTCGCGCGACTGGCCCCCGATCGATGCGTGCCAGCGCTCGCCTTCCTTGTTGACCGTCAGGCGACCCTCCGACGCCCGGTCATAGCGTGTCTCGTAGGACCAGACTCCGATGAGCGAGTCGTCCGCAGCCGCGCTCGCTGCGGCGGCCGCCAGGCACAAGGCGGGCAGGAATCGCGGGGTGCTCATGCTCTGTCAGGATGCCGCAACAGCCCTTTTCGTCGCAGGTTTTTCTCGAAATCCCCCTTCAATTCGGTGACCACGAGCGGCTCGACCCCACGGAATTTCGACTTCAGCAGCGCCGCGTCGTTGCCGAGCAGGCCCTCGAGTTGCGGGGTACGGTACGCATCGTCGAATTTCTCGCTGTAAGTGTAGCGCGATGCGCCCCGAATTCTGCCCCACGATTCTCAGGCCATGCTTGCGGCCAGGAGTTTCCCGAGGGCCGGAATGACGCCTCGATGTTCCGGCTTCATCATGACGGAGCGCAGCGCCGCGACCGTGCCGCCGCCCCCCCAGGGGTTGCCGAAGAACTCCACGGGCAGTTCGGCGAGCGCGAGGTTCAGGCCGCGCGCCTCGGCATTCGCGAAGACCTTGCGGGCCAGGGCGGAGGACTCCGCGGTGCTCCCGGCGCGCACGGCCCAGACGACGATGTCGAGCTCTGGCGGGAAAGCGACGATGAAGCGAGAGTCGGCCGCCAGCATCGCGCGGAAATCAAGCGCGGCCGCCCGGCAGTCGTGCAACATCCGTGCGAATTCGCCGTCGCGGACGAGCGGCAACAGCCGCTGCGTCGCCCAGAGCGCGACGGCGGCCGCGCCGGGACGCGAGCATTCCAGGCTGATCTCGCCGAGATGCATGTCCCCCGAACTGAAATAGGTGTAGGGCGAATCGTGCCGGTAGTGGCTCCCGACCGCCGGGTCGCGAAACAGCACGCAACCGCAGCCATAGGGCTGCAGTCCGTGCTTGTGGGGATCGATGACGATCGAATCCACCTCGTCTAGCCGATCGAAGGCTGCGCGCGCGTCCGGCGCGAGATTGTCGGCGAGCACGTAATAGCCGCCATAGGCGCAGTCCGCGTGCAGTCGAAAATCGTGGCGTTCACGCAATTTCAGGATGCCGGGCAGGGGATCGACCGCGCCAATGGCGGTCGTGCCGAGGGTCGCGACGACCGTGCCGACGCCGCCCGCTTTCAGCCGCGACTCGAGTGCCGCGGGGTCCATGCGCCCGAAGCGGTCGCAGGCGACGCTTTCGAACGGCAGCTTGAGCACGGCGCTGACGCGCCCGTGCGTGTAATGCGCCTGGGAAGAGGCGAGCACGGCCGCGCCGGGTTTCAGTTGACCCGCGATCCAGAGCGCCTCGAGATTGGCCATCGTGCCGCCGCTGGTCAGGTGGCCGAGGTGCGTGTCCCAGCCGAACATGCGCGCGATTTCAGCGACGGCTTCCTTTTCCATGCGCGAGCTGGCGCGCCCCCCGTCGAGCGCATGGTTGTTCGGGTTGATCCACAGTGACAGCGCATAGGCGAGGCGCGCAATCGCGTGCGGCGGCTTCAGCATCTGGCCGGCGTATTGCGGGTGGAAGTACGGGTAGTTATCGGTCATGCGCTCCGCGACTTCGAGCAGGACCTTACGGAGCGCGAACGGATCGGCGCCCCGGGATTCGAACGCAGGAAGGCCCGCGAATCCCTGCTCGAGGCGTGCGAGCGCGTCGTGGAGCAGCAACAGCGTATCGGAGTCGAGTTGACCGGACATGCGGCAGAAATCGTATAACATGGCGACCCGCCAAGGCAGGACCATGAAGGCATCTCAAGTCGGGCCCGGTGATGCGCTGATCGTCGTTGACGTGCAGCGGGATTTCCTGCCGGGCGGCGCGCTTGGTGTGCCCGCGGGCGACGAAGTGATCGCGCCACTCAATCGCGCGGTCGGCGTGTTCGAACGGGCAGGGCTGCCGATCTTCTATTCGCGCGACTGGCACCCGGCGAACCACATCTCGTTCAAGGCCCAGGGCGGGCCCTGGCCGAGGCATTGCGTGGCGGGCACGGAGGGCGCGGCATTCGCGCCGACCCTGAGGGTGACGGCGAATGCGAACGTGATTTCGAAGGCGACGACGGCGGAGCGCGACGCTTACTCGGCATTCCAGGACACGACGCTCGCCTCGCAACTGCGCGCGACCGGTGTCCGTCGCGTGTTCGTCGGCGGGCTTGCGACGGACTATTGCGTGAAGGCGACCGTGCTCGATGCGAAGCGGGAAGGTTTCGACGTGAAGGTATTGCGGGATGCGGTACGCGCCGTCGAGGTCCAGCCCGGCGACGGCCAGCGCGCCTTGCAGGAGATGCAGCAATCCGGCGCGCAACTGACGACGCGCTGCTGACGGATCTCTACCAGCTCACCATGCTCGCCGCGTACGACGCGGGCGGCATGGGGCAGCGCTCGGTATTCGAATTCTTCGTCCGGTGCATGCCGGGAAACCGCAACTTCCTCATCGCTGCGGGGCTCGAGCAGTTGCTCGGGTACCTGGAGAACCTGCGCTTTTCGAAGGAGGAACTCGACTGGCTCGCCGCCGGCGGCCGGTTCGAAACAGCGTTTCTCGAGCGGCTCGCATCGTTTCGCTTTACCGGGGACGTCGATGCCGTTCCCGAGGGGACGTTGATTTTTGCGAATGAACCCTTGGTCCGGATCACCGCGCCATTGCCCGAAGCGCAGCTGGTCGAGACCCGACTCATCAATCTGCTGCATTTCCAGACGCTGATCGCGAGCAAGGCCGCGCGCTGCCGGCTGGCGGCAGGGGAGCGGATGCTCGTGGATTTCGGCCTGCGGCGCGCGCATGGCGCGGAAGCAGGCGTGCTTGCGGCGCGTGCGGCCTACCTGGCGGGGTTCACGGGCACGGCGACCGTGGAGGCGGGACGCCGGTTCGGGATACCGCTGTTCGGGACGATGGCGCATTCCTTCATCCAGGCGCATGCGGATGAGTCGGAGGCGTTCCGGCACTTCGCCCGGTGTTTTCCGGCGAACAACACGTTGCTGATCGACACCTACGACACGTTGGTAGGGGCGCGCAAGGTGGTCGCGCTTGCGCGCGAGCTGCGGGCGAAGGGCATCGAGATCGGTGCCGTGCGGATTGACAGCGGGGATCTCGCTACCGCTTGTCCGGCCGTGCGGCGGATCCTCGATGAAGGCAGTTGCCAGGCGACCAGGATTTTTGTCAGCGGCGGGCTCGACGAGATGTCGATCGCGGAGCTCGTGTCGGCCGGCGTGCCGGTGGATGGCTTCGGTGTCGGCACGAATCTCGACGCCTCCGTGGACGAGCCGGTGCTCGACTGTGCGTACAAGATGCAGGAATACGATGGGCGTCCGACGCGCAAGCGCTCCGCCGGCAAGGCGACCTGGCCGGGCATCAAGCAGGTCGAGCGGTATCGGGACACGGGCGGCCAGCTGCTGCGCGACGAGGTCGTGTTCGAGTCGGAGCCGGAACGGGCGGAGCGCCTGCTCATGCCCGCGATGCGCGCCGGCCGGCGCGTGCAGGAGCCGGAGTCGCTTGAGGTCTTGCGCGAGCGGACCTTTGCAGGACTCGCGAGCCTGCCGTCGCGCCTGCGCGGGACGGCTCCCGTCGAGCCCTACGAAGTCCTGCTCTCACCGGCGATCCGCTCCCTCGCCGCCCGCCTCGACGCCAACTGAAGGGGACGCACCCCTTCATATTCGCGAAGGGGACGCACCCCTTTAGAGGAGACCGTCCCCTCTGAAGGGATGCGTCCCTTTGGGAGTGACTAGGCCGTTTCGGCGGCCTGCTTGCGGCTGCGATCGAGCAGCTCGAGGATGTCGGTCCAGCCCTTGGTGTGGGCTTTCACCATCTCCTCGCTCGGCAGCTTTTCATGCGTGAGCACGACTTCGGTCATGCCGCGCACAGGTCGAAACTCCACGGTAACCAGCGAGCCATGCTCTCCCGCATATTGGGAGTTCCAGGTGAATACCAGACGGCGCGGCCGGTCGATTTCCTGGTAAATGCCGCGGTGCGGAATGGGGCCGGTGTCCGTATACATGATGATCTCGTATTTCCCGCCGACACGCGGGTCGATGGTGGCCGTCGAGCGCGACGAACCGCCGGGGCGCATCCAGACCGCGATGCTTTCCGGATCGAGCCAGGCATCGAATAACTCCTGGGCGGGAGCCGCGATCTCGCGGCGCACGGTCAATGTCGGGACGTTGGCGACGGCATTCATGGGGATTTCCTCGGTTTGGGACGTTTGCGCGTGGCGAACCGGTCAAGCGCTTCGAGGCGGTCCTCCCAGAAACGCTGGTAATGCTGGATCCAGGCCGCCGCATCGGCGAGCGGGGCGGCATTGAGCGAAAGCAGGTGATCTCGCCCGCGAACCGTACGCTGGACGAGCCCCGCGCGCTCGAGCACGCGAATGTGCTTGGAAACGGAATTCAGCGAGATGGGGAATTCGCTCGCGACTTCCGTCACGCGGGCGTCACCCGCCGTGAGCCGGGCCAGGATCGCGCGTCGCGTCGAGTCGGCCACCGCGCCGAGCACCTGGTCCATCGCAGGATTCATATATTCACCCATATGGGTGAATATTAGACTTGCCGAACGCGCGGGTCAAGAATCGACTCGATTGGCCCAAGGTCGCGGGGTGGTCGGCTAGGCCAGCGCTTCCTTGAACAACGCCATCAATCGTGCCCAGGCCTTCTCGGCCTGGGCGGCGTTGTAGACGGCCGAGTCTGGCGGGCACCAGCCGTGCAGGGTGCCTGCGTAGACCTCGATCTCCGCCGGCAGCCTCACCTTCGCAAACGACGCGCGCAGCACGTTCTTCGCGTCGGGTTGCTTGAGGTCGTCGCTCTCGGCGATCGCGATGAGGAAATGGGCCTTCATCTTCGGAATCAGGAGATGAGGACTTTCCGGCTGGTCGGTCACGAGTCCGCCCCCGTGGAACGTCGCCGCGGCGCCGATGCGATCGGCCATTGCCGCCGCGGTCTCGAACACGAGTGGGCCACCCATGCAGTAACCCGTGGTGCCGGCCTTGAGTCCGGTGTCCACGGCCTGCTGCTGGTCGAGCCAGGCGATGAACGCCTGCGCATCGGTCTTTGCGGTTACCGGGCCGAGCGTCGCGTGCAGGTCCATCAGCATCTTGCGCGTGTCCGGTTCGTCGAAGTCCGCATGCTCGGGCGCGGTCGGCGCCTTCCTGGTCCGGTAGAAGGGATTGACCACCAGCACGGTGTAGCCGGCTTCCGCCAGGCGCTTGCCCATCTGCCGGAATGCCGGGCGGAGGCCGAAGATATCGGGCCAGACCAGCACGCCTGGGTGCCGGCCCGCAGCGGGATGCACGAAATACGCGTCCGCCGTGCCGTCCGGCGTCTTGATCTCGACCTCGGATTCCGTCGTATCCACGGCGTTGGCCACGCGAGGTAGCGTAAAGGCAAGTCCGGCGCCGAGGGCGAGCGTGCCGAGCTCCCTGCGCGAGAGCCCGCCGTTACGCAGGTTGTACTCGGCCATGTCATCGAATGCGGCGTCATCGCACATTGGTGTTCTCCCGCGCTTGGGCCAGGAGCTTGCTGACTTCGGAGAAGCCGGCGGCTTCCTGGGTGTAGGTGAAGGTACCGTTCGTCGCCATCTCACGCGCGGCGCGCAGGAACGCGCCGAGCGCGGCCAGGGACAGCGCGCTGCCGACGCTTACGCGCCGCACGCCCAGCCGGGACAGCTCGTCGAGCGTGAAGCGCTCGGGCTGCGTGCCCATGAGAAAGTTCACCGGCCGGTCCACGGATTTCACGACGGCGGTGATCTCCTCGCGAGTCGTGATGCAGGGCGCGTAGAGGACGTCGGCGCCGGCTTCCTGGTAGGCCTGCAGGCGCCGGATCGTGTCCGCGAGGTCCGGCAGGCCGACGAGGAAATTCTCGGCGCGCGCCGTGAGCGTGAACGGGAAGGGCAGCGCGCGCTTGGCCTCGGCCGCGGCACGCACGCGATCCGCTGCGTGTGCGAGCTCGTAGACCTTCTCGCCCGGCCGGTTGATCGAGTCCTCGATCGAGCCACCGACGATGCCGGTCGCGGCAGCCAGGCGGATCGTCTCGGCGACTGTTTTCGGGTCATCGCCGAAGCCGTTCTCGAGGTCCGCGCTGACCGGCAGTTCCGTCGCCGCGGCGATCGCCGCGACGTGCGCGAGCATCGGCTCGCGCCGGACCTGGTTGTCCTGCACGCCGGAGGAAAACGCGAAGCCGGCGCTCGTCGTCGCAAGGGCTTCGAATCCTAGCCGCGCCAGCAGGCGCGCTGTGCCCGTGTCCCAGGGGTTCGGGACGATGAAAGCCTGCCTGCGTGTGTGCAGCGCGCGGAAGGCCTCGGCTCTCTCGGCCTGCGTCTTCATGGGACGCCAAGAGTATCAGCCGTCGTAGGCTCTCTGCAGCGCGGCGATGTCCGGCTTCTTCTGGGTCATCATTTCGGCGAATGCTCGCTGCGACCTTGCCGAGCTGTGATCGCTGAGGAGCTTCGGCACGGCCTCGGGCACGATCTGCCACGAGAGTCCGTACTTGTCTTTCAGCCAGCCGCAGACCTGCGCCTTCGGGTCGCCGCCGGCGGAGAGCTTGTCCCAGTAGTAGTCGACTTCCTGCTGGTCCCTGCAACGCACCTGGAACGATACCGCCTCCGTCAACTTGAACAGCGGGCCGCCGTTCAAGGCCGTGAACGTCTGCCCGTCGAGTTCGAACTCAACGACCATTACCGAGCCCGGGGCGCGCCCGTGGATCTCCTTGCCGGCCTCGCCGTAGCGCGCGACCTTCCGGATGGCCGAGTTTCTGAAGATTGCGACGTAGTAATTGGCTGCCTCCTCCGCCTGGTCGTCGAACCACAGGCAGGGCGTGATACGGGCTGGCGAGGTCATGTCGAAGCCTCCATGTCGCAGGGTCCTGACGCAAGTCGTATGGAAATGCGCGGAATCGACAAGTTCAAAGCGGACCGTCCCCCTGGAGGGGTTCGTCCCCTCCGGGGTGGAGCGAGCAGTATGCCGTGTCGCTACTTCGGCAGCGGCAGGATCATCGAGACCTTCTTGCGATACTCGACATAGGCCTCGCCGTGGAAGTGGACAAGATCCCGCTCCTCGAGCTGAATCGCAATGAGGATGTAGCCTGTCGTTGCGATCGCGAAAAGGAGGTGGCCTGCCGTCATGGTCGGCGTCGCCCAGAATGCGATCAGGAAGCCGAGATAAATCGGGTGCCGCACGAACCGGTAGAAGTACGCGATTCGAAACGGCAATTCGGTGTAGTGGACACCGCGCGAATACAGGTGCACCTGCCGCAGCCCGAACAGGTCGAAATGGTTGATCAGGAAGGTGCTGACGAGCACGATTAGCCAGCCGACCGCAAACAGCGCCAAGAGCAGCATCCGCCCGGTCTCGTTGTCGACATTCCAGACAACACCTGGCATCGGCCGCCACTGCCAGAAGAGCAGGACCAGCGCCAGGCTCGCGAGCAGCACATAGGTGCTGCGTTCGGCGGGCCTCGGCACGATGCGCGTCCAGACTGCCTTGAACCCCGGCCGCGCCATGACACTGTGCTGCACGGCGAAGATGCCGAGCAGGATCGCATTGATGACGAGCGACATACCGAAGGCTTCCGGCGTGCCGGAATCGATCGACTTCGGCACGGCGAAATTGCCGACGAAACCGATCGCGTAGAGGAAGGTCGCCAGGAACAGTACGTAGCAGGCGAGCCCGTACAAGTAGGCAATGGCACGGCCCATGTGAGGTCTCCCCATTGTGACGGTTTGAACTCCCGTCTTCGGAGCAATGATGCGCCTGTTTGGATTGCGATGACACCCGCATCTGGCAGAATCGCCGGCAGGCTGCCGGTGCTTGCATCCCTGGCGAGCAAGGGCTCGCTGCTGCCGATGACCACGGTCACGGAGATCTCGAGCGGATCGATCTGGCCGAGCTTTTCGACCGGCACACATCCGCTCAAGCATGGCCAGTTCTTCACGCACATGCAGTTGCACTCCGGCAGCTACCGCATCGCAAAGAAATATGCCGACGACATCGCGCCGGGCTTCTTCTGGGAACCGCTGGCCCGAAAGCCGCGCATCCTGCCTGCCCAACGACTACACCGGCGCAATCCGGGTCAACCTCCGGGGGCGCGAACCGAATGGACTCGTTTCACCCGGGCAGGAGTACGAGGCGCTCCTCGACATGCTGACGCGCGAGCTGTAGGCATTGGCCAATTCCGGGACCGGAAGGCCCGCTGTGGCCCGGGTCATTCGTCCTGACCGCGAATACCCGGGCTCGTCGCTCGGCGACGTTCCCGACCTGATCGTTACCTGGGTCAATGACGCGCCGATCGAGTCGCTGCAATCGCCCGCGATCGGCGTCGTCTCGGGAGAACTTCCGGAGCGCCGCTCGCTAACGCAATCTTGCCCGTCGTGAGTGCCGATGAAATCATGGCGCATGAATGAATCGGTGCTCCGCCGCGCCATCGCGGCCTACGAATCCGGCGCCTGGCCCGAGGCGGAAACCGCCTGCGCCGAGATCCTGGCCAGCGCACCGGAACAACCGGATGCCCTTCAGATCCTCGGCAACATCCGCGCCCGATCGGGCGACACCCGCGCCGCGGAACCACTTTTCGAACGGGCCCGGGCCGCGGCGCCCGGGAATATCTTCATCCTGAACAGCCTGGGTGGAGTCTATGCCTCGAACGGCCGCCTGGCCGAGGCGCGCGAAGCACTCGAGGCGGCGCTCCGGATCGACGGTAAATTCCCCTGGGCGCTGCAGAATCTTGGCGGCATCCTGATGCAGGTCGGCGAGCGCGCCGGGGCGAGGCGCTGCTTCGAGCAGGCGCTCAAGACCGATCCCGGGCATGTCGAATCGATCGCCTCCCTGGCGGATCTCGCCGAGAAGGAAAATCGGCTCGACGAGGCGCGGACCCTGGCAGAGAAAGCGCTCTCGCACGCGCCGGACCTGCCGGCGGCGCGTCTCGTGCTCGCACAGCTCGACTTGAGGACCGGAGATTACGGCGCAGTCGAGACTGCGATGCGCGACCTCCTGACCCGGCGCGTGCGCCCCAACATAGAGGGGACTGCGCGCAATCACCTGGGCAGGGCGCTCGAAGGCCTCGGCCATTACGAGGAGGCGTTCGCCTGCTTCGCCGGCGCCAACGAGCTTGACCGCGCCGCCAACGAGCAGCGCTTTGCGCAAGCCGAGTTCGCAGGTTCGCCGGCCTCGATCGAAAGGCTCACCGCATTCATGCGGGAGACGGACCCGTCGGCCTGGAGCAGGCCGCCGGCGGACGGCCCGCGGGACCCGGTGTTCCTGGTGGGATTTCCACGCTCCGGAACGACGCTGCTGCAACAGGCGCTTGCCGGGCATCCCGAGGTCTCGACGCTCGAGGAGCGCGATAATTTCCGGGAGGCGAACGGCCCGCTGCTGCTCGAACCGGGCGCGCTCAAGGGGTGGTCTTCCATCCCGCCTGCCCGGCTGACCGACCTGCGGCGGGCGTATTGGCGGAGCGTCGAGAAAGGATTGGCGGGCGGCGGAACACGCGGCGTCTACATCGACAAGCTGCCAATGAACCTTGCGGTGCTGCCGATGGTTCACTTGCTGTTTCCGGAAGCAAAAGTCATCTTCGCGCTGCGTGACCCGCGCGACGTGATCGTGAGCTGCTTCCGGAGCCGCTTCGAGATGAACGCCGCGATGTACCAGTTCCTCTCGCTCGATTCCGCAGCCCGGTACTACGACTCGGTGATGGGCGTCGCGCAGGTCGCGCGCGAGCGGCTGCCGATCGCATTGCACGTGCAACGATACGAGGATCTCGTCGGCGACTTGCGTGGCGAGGCTGAAAAGCTGGTCTCGTTCCTGGGCCTGCCATGGACCGAGGAGGTACTGAAGTACACGGAAACGGCGAGCCGCAGGACGGTGCGCACGCCGAGCGCGACACAGGTGATCCGGCCGATTTACCGGAGCGCCATCGGGCAATGGCGGCACTACGAGCGCGCGCTCGCACCGGTCCTGCCGGTGCTCGAGCCCTGGGTGACGAAGTACGGTTACTAGGCGGGCCGCGGGCCACCGATGCCCTTGGTATACACGTGAAACAGGTCATCGCGCTGCCAGCCGCAGGACTCGTAGAGCGACTGCCCGATCTTGTTGGTTTTGGCCGTCTGCAACTCGAGACGCGCGGCGCCGGCGGCGCGTGCGTGCGCTTCTGCCGCCTCCATGAGCGCGCGGCCGGCGCCCGTGCCGCGGGCGGCGGGCGTGACGAAGAGGTCGTACAGCACGAACGTGCGGTCGGCGAGCACCGAGCAGAACGCCGGATAGAGCTGCGTGAATCCGACGATTCCGCCTGCGTCGTTCTCCGCGACGATCACCACCGATTCCTTGCGCTGGAAGCGCTCGATGATGTAGCGGCGGGCCAGGCCGAGGTCCGCGGGTTTCTCGTAGAACTGCCGGTAGTCATCGAATAGCATCGCGACTGACTCGAGATCGCGGGCCTCGGCCGGACGCGTCTTCACTTTCATCTTCGCCTTTGCCATCGTTCTGTCCCCCTCCGCTCCCTGATTATCCGCGTGGCAGCATTTTGTCCAGCAATTCGAATCCGGCCCGCTCCGCGTAGCCGTGTGCGCGGTAGAAGACGCGCGCGCCTTCGTTGCCCCTGCCGAGCTGGAGCGCGACGTTCGTGCACTGGCGCCGGGCAAACTCCGCCTCGGCGAGCCGCAGCAGCTCATCGCCGATCCCCTGGCCGCGGGCGGAAGGCAGCACGAAGAACTCGTCGATCTCCGCCGTGAGGCCGAGGTGCTCCAGGCTGAACACATAGACCGCCAGCAGGTAGCCGACCGGCCGGCTTCCGCTCACGGCGATCCATCCGCTTCCGAGTTTCGGGTCGGCGCAAAGACGCATGAGCCCGCGGGTCACGAGGGCGGCGTCAAAACCCGGGACATTCTCGAAGATCCAGTACTGCTCGACGAGCGGCAGCAGCGCAGGGATGTCCTCTGCCGTGATTGCGCGGATCCCGGTCTTCACGACCGCTCGCAGGCCGCGACCGGCCCACGCACACGGCGGAAGAGCGGATGGCACTCGATTCGCCCGAGGCCCTTCCAGCGGCGATGGAGCGCTGGATTTCGCACGGCCAGCTTGCACATCAGGTGCTGCCACTCGCATTCGATTTGTCCGCGTGTCGCCGCGATCGGCGCGACCCTGCGCGCCGCCCCGAGCTTGCGCCGGTCGAAGTCATAGCCGCGCGCCGTCGCTTCGGCATGCACGGCGGCGAGGTAGGCATTGATCGCCGAGCGCGGCGACGCATGCGCGCGAAACCGCGCGAGCTGGGGATGATGCCGGTAGCCTCGCGTCCTGCCGCGGAGAACCGCCCTTGCGAGCAGGGCCTCACGCCAGAGTGCGACCAGGCCCGGCGGGTCGAGGTAACGTGGATGGATGGTCCAGAGCCGCATCAGCGCTTGCCGAGCTTGCGCTTCCAGGCGGCGCGCAGGAGTCCGCGCACGTCGTCGGGCCGGGCGCGATCGAGCGCGACCCGCAGTCCCACGATCTTCCGGCCCCAACCGAGTTTTTCGTAGGCGTCGGGATGCAGGACGACCATGCGGTCGCGGTCCTCCTCGTCGACGAAGACGTGGAGCGAGCCCCCTTCCATCGGCGCTGTGGCGTAGATTCGACCGCGCACGCGGAATGACGTGTATCGATGATGCGGCGACTCGGTCGTGCCGAGCAGTGCCATCGCCATGCTGCGAACGTCCGACAGCAGCATCCCGCGCTCAGGTCCCGATCCGGACAGCCTGTCCCCTGGACGTGCCGCCGCCTTTCATGAAATCTTCCTGGGCCGAAGGCGACGTCGCGAAAAATTCGCGCTTCGCTTCGAATTGGTTCGGGCCCACACCGCGCCCGGCTCCATAGGCGGGCGGCACCGGCGGTGCTCCGTCGTAGTTCGTGGATTCTGTCAATGTTCCGCCCGCGTTGAACACATACAGGAATTCGAGATCCTTCACGTCAGCGAACGCTCCGGACTCGAACTGCAGCGACGAGCGCCAGGCATCCACGAGGGCGGCTGGCGCAGTGGGTGGCTCTACGGTGGCCGCCAGGAGGAGGGCAATCGCGAAGCCATACCGCGGGTTCGGGCGGGTCATTTGTCGCTCCAGACGGCAAATTCATTGCCACCGGGCTCGGCGAAGTGGAAGCGTCGCCCGCCCGGAAAACCGAAGATTGGCTTCAGAATGCGCCCTCCGGCTTCTTCGATCCTGGACAAGGTTTCCTCCAGCCGATCGCTGTAGAAGACGACCAGGGCGCTGCCATTTTTCGTAGATGCCGCAAGCTCGGCCTTGAAGAATCCTCCATCAAGCCCCTGATCCGCGAATGCCGTGTAATCGGGCCCGTAATCCGTGAATGACCAGCCGAAAGCCCGCTCGAAGAATGCTTTCGTTGCCGTCAGGTCCTTTGCCGGGAATTCCACGTAGTCGATTTTTTCATGTCGGCGCATGTGTCACCGGGAAAATGCCGGGAAGGCTGGCGCGCCATTCCGGTGCGGCCCCTTCACGGCCTGACTGCCCAGGTGACCGCCGCGCCGCAGATGAGCAAACCCCTATCGACGCAGTTGCCGCCAACGCTCGAGCCTGGGGATGCCGCGCGTGAAGAATCCGGCGAGAAAGCCCGGGATGCGATGTTCCCGTAATTTCTCCCGCACGCGATCCTGCATCTGCTCGACCGTCAGGTCCGGGAGGATGAACTGGCCGCCCCGATAGCAATGGCTGCAGAAGCGGGTGCTTTTCGAGCCATCCGCCTCGGTGCCGCCATGCCTTTCATCGCGCTTGAGCGGCATGCCACAACTCTGGCAGTTCTTGTGACTCGTGTTCATGCCAGGACTCCTTTCAGGCCGCCGTCAGGCATCGGCACCCGATGGCGGGGCGTATTTTTCGAAGTTGTCCACGTAGTCGTCGAGGTTCCGGACCAGCATCTTGCGGTACTCGGCCACGAAGTACTCGATCGTCTCGCTGTAGGCCGCCTTTACTTCTTCGGGCGTGCGTCGTCCCGAAGCGCCGAGCCAGGCATTGAAGCGGGCACAGGCATACATCAGGGAGGCGCTGACGCTTCCGCGCGGAACGCCCGACAGCTGGCCGCTGGCGATGCGCAGGTGTTCATCTGCGCGGGCGTAGAACTCGCGATCGGCTTCCTTCGACAAGATGGGGCTCCATGGCGCCGTCCCGGAGGGACAAGAATACCAGCCGATTCATGGCGCGACAGCCGGGCGACTGTCGCAAAAAGCGTACTCAGGCAGGGTCCTGGACCATCAGTTCCCGCTCATGGCGGCCTGCAGGTAAGCGGCCACGGTCTTCAGCCCGGTCATGGGGAGAAAACCGAGCACGGCGGGAAGTTCGATCACGTCGCCGCGCGCGCAGTAGATCATCAAGGCAGCGAATGACCGCTGCAGCGGATCCGTCGCGGCGTCGTATTGGTCACATAGCTCCGCGTCCGGCACGAGCTGGACCGCGATTGGTTTTCCAGCCTGTTTTTCGGCCAGGCCCACGACTTCAATGGGACTCAGGGCTTCGGGGCCGCCTAGCGGGACCACGGCATTCGACACCGAGGGATTGCCGAGGGCCGTGACTGCAAAACGGGCGACGTCCTGGAAGGAAATCCAGCTGACCTTGTTGCTTCCATCGCCGTACACGCGAACCGTGCCGCTGGCTGGATCAAAACCCAGCGCCGGGCCCAACCATACCTCCATGAAGCAAGTTGGCTGAAGAATCGTGTACTGCATGCGGCTTCGACGGAGCCGGTCCTCGACCTCACGTTTAGCCGACTGCAACGGAAACTCCAGCCCGATGGGCCGAAAGGAAATGAAGACAAAATGCCCGACGCCAGCGGCCTCGGCGGCCTCGATCAGGCTCAGCTGGCCTTGCCGGTCCACGCTTTCGATGGAGTCGCCTTCCTGGCGCGACAAGGTGGATGAGACGGTCGAAATGACGGTGTTCGCGCCGCGACAAGCGGCGACGAGAGACTCGGGCTCCTTGAGGTCGCCCTGGACGATATCGGCACCCAGGGCGGAGAGGCGCCCGGTTTTTTCAGGAGCCGAGGACCTCCGGACCAGGCCCCGGAATGGCATGCCTCGTTCTGCAAGCAGGCGACAGATCTCGCCACCCACCATGCCGGTCGCGCCGACGACCAGGTTCATGACACGCCTCCCTGTCGGGACCGGATTGTGTCACTACCAGATCTGTTCCGCGACGGTTGCCTTGAACGGGTGGTCCAGGAGCGGCTCGACCTCGGCAAGGAAACGCACCGTGTGCGGGAGTTTCGCGTGCTCCTCGAATGCACCCAGGTCTTTCCAGCGTGAGTGGATGTAGAACTCATCTGAATCGCGCAGTGACTGGAACGCGCCATAGCCCAGGCAACCCGGTTCGACACGCGTGGGTCCCCGGACCCTGGACATTGCCTCCCGGACTGACTCCCTTTGGCCGGGCCGGGCGTGAAGACGGGCAAAAATGAAGACTTCCACGACCTGTACTCCCGGTCAGAGCGCCAGGTAAGGCAGGATGTTTTCCTCGACGCGCAGGCTGTCGGAGGCGAGGAAATCCCGAAGGATCGCCGTTTGGCCCGATCCCGCGATGACCAGCACCCGCTCGCCCGGTCCGGCTTCCTGCTGGATGAGCGCATACATGCGCAAGTTCCGCTGCCAGCGGTCTGCCGATGCGTCCGCGCCATAGAACAGGTGGACCCTGGCGGCGACTGCATTCAGGAACATGTAAAAGCCCTCGTTGCGCCGATCCTCTTCGGGTGCGTTGCCGAGTGTCAGGATCTCCTGCAGCGATTTCGAGCGATGCAGTTCCTGCGGCGGGGCGGATGCATCGAACCCGTACACGCGCGCGGCCGGTGCCGCCGTGTGTGCCGGCGGAACTGCGCCCAGTGCCGGCGGGACCGCGAGGGCGAGGCAGGGCAGAAGCCAGCGCACGGTCACTTGCGCACCCAGGTTTCCGTGTACTTGCCGACCGGGCTGCCGCCAGCCGAGGAAGAAACTTCGTTGATGACCGTGAGCGTCTTGCCATCCGTCGAAAGCGTGCCCTTGGAGGTGCCGAATTCCTGGCCGTTCATTCGAAGAATGGTGCTCGCATGATGGGCGTCGAGGCGCGTGATCGCCATCGTCTCGCCGCTCGGTTTTCCGTTGATCACAACGGGCGATTCGCTGCCGTCGAGCCGGCTCTCGACGACGATCACCATGTCCGACTTGCCGGCCGCGATATGGTAGGTCAGGCGGCGACCGCTGCCGCAACAGGCCTCGATCGTCATCGTCATGGACTCCGGCATGGTCTTGGTCGGCGTCCGGACCCAGGTCCCGATCTCCAGTTGCGCGAAGAGCGGAGGAGCCCACATGAAAGCGAAGAAGGCAATGCCGCACACGACAAGAGTGGCCCTGAGGGTTTTCACTGAGATCTCCCAGCCGGTGAGAAAAGTGACTGGATTCTATGCGATCGCCGCAGCCGCATCCTCGAGCCAGTCATGCAGGTACTGGCCTGCCGAGCGATCGACCATGCATTCGAAGCGTTCCGAGGCGGTTCGCCGGAGCAGGACCGCAAGCTGCGCGAGGCGGGTGCGCGCGCAGGCGGCCTGGCCGAATCCTTCGACCGACAGGTCGAGCCCGCAGCCGCGGGCGATCAGGGCAGCGGCCCGGGCGCCGTCGATCACGAGCGTCACGAAGGCATCGGAAACGTCGATGACGGCACAGGAGCGCCGGCCACATCCGCTTCGCACGGCGAGCAGCAGATCGGCGGCGGCATGCAGGGCGGAATGGATGAACCAGGTATCGGGCGCCACGCGGCAGAAGACCGGGTCGTCGCCACTCCAGCTGTTCGGCGCGACCGGCACCGGGCGGCCAGCGATCCGCAGCGAGTTTGCCGACTTCAGGGAGCGGCGACCGAGCTGCAGGCGAAGGACCGTGCGAGTCGGCAGCACCGACAGCCGCAAGGTGTCGGAAAATACGCGACCGCCCGCGGGCAGGGGCGCCTGGGCGACCAGGCTTGCGATCGGCTCAGGCATGGAGGCGCTTGCCCTCGGGGTCGAGGAAGGTGTGCGACACGACCGTCGCCTGTGTCTGCTTGCCGAGGTCGTGGACGGCGAGCGTTTCCCCGGGCCGCGCGCGGCCGCCGCGCAGCAGCGCGAGTGCGATGGGTCGGCCGAGCGCGGGCGAGTGGCCGGCCGAAGTGATCCAGCCGTCGCTGCCCTCGGTCGTTGACGCGAGGCGCAGATGCGCGCCCGCGAGCAGCGGCTGGCCGTCGGTGCTGTGCAGTCCGACGAGCTGCAGGCGGTCGGGGCGGAGGTTGTCGCGCCGCGTGAGCGAGCGCTTGCCGATGAAGTCGCCTTTCTTGCGCTCGGCGGCCTCGCCCCAGCCGACATCGGCAGGCGCGGTCGTGCCGTCGGTGTCGACGCCGACGTGCAGGAATCCCTTTTCGAGACGGAGCAGGAGCACGGTCTCGATGCCGTAGGGCGTCACGCCGAAATCCACGCCGGCCCTGAGTAGCTCCGTCCACAGCGCCGCTCCGTGGCGCGCCGGCACGTTGATCTCGTAGCCGAGCTCGCCCGAAAAACTGACACGGTACAGCCGCGCCGGGACTCCGGCGAAAGTCCCCTCGCGCAGGCTCATGTGCGGCATCGAGCGCCAGTCGAACGCGATGTCCGTGCGGAATCGCGCGAGCAATTGCCGCGCGCGCGGGCCCGCGACCGCGAAGGTCGCCCAGTGGGTGGTGACCGGCGTGACGAAGACTTCGAGGTCCGGCCACTCGCACTGGCGCCATTCTTCGAGCCAGGCCGCGACGCGCGTTGCGCCGCCGCTGGTCGTCGTGAGCAGGAACCGGTCGCGTGCGAGACGGGCGACGGTGCCGTCGTCAATGATGACGCCGTTTTCGTTCAGCATGAGCCCGTAGCGGACGCGGCCTTCCTTGAGTGTGGCCATGTTGTTGGCATAGAAGCGGTCCACGAAGCGTGCGGCGTCGGATCCCGTCACCTCGATCTTCCCGAGCGGCGACGCGTCGAAGATCCCGAGGCCCGATCGCACGGCCGACGCTTCCCGGTGCACCGCGTCGCCTGCGCTTTCGCCCTTGCGCGGATAGCAGGCAGGGCGCATCCAGCCGCCGGCTTCCCACCACGCGGCGCCCAGCGCCTCGTGCCCGGCGTGCGCCGGCAAGAGGCGCCGCGGCGCGTAGCGTTCGCCGATCTGCCGGCCCGCCAGCGCACCGAGCGTCACGGGCGTGTAGGGCGGCCGGAAAGTCGTCGTGCCGGTCTCGGCGGGGCTGCGCCCGGAAAGCTCGGCGACCGTCAGGAGCGCGTTGAGGTTGCTCGTCTTGCCCTGGTCCACCGCCATGCCGCAGGTCGTGTAGCGTTTCAGCTGCTCGATGTGTTCATAACCCTCGGCGAGTGCGATTTCGGCGTCGGCGACCGTGACGTCGTGCAGGAAATCCAGCCACTGGCGGTCGCTCCGCACCGCCGCCGGGCGCGGCAGCGCCCCGACTTCCGGGGACACGGTGGCTTCCTGGACAGTCGGCCGTGCCACCAGCAGTTCTGCCGGCCGGCCGGCGTGCTCGAGCACGAGCCGGACGGCGTCCATCGCATCGGCGAAACTCGCGTCAAGCGTCGTGCGGCCATTGAGCGAGCCCGCGGCAAGGAGGGGCGGCCGCGGTTCCAGCGGCCGGAAGCTGCGGCCGGCCTCGTCGAAGCCGATCGCCGCGCGCGCATGCGAATACAGATGCACGGCCGGCATCCAGCCGCCCGACATGCCGAGCGCATCGCAGGCGACTTCGTCGCCGGTATTCAACCGCATGCGTTCCAGCCGGCCGCGGCCCTGCGCCTTCACGACGGATGTTCCCGTGCGGACCTCGACTCGCTGCGCGCGCAGCCACTTCGCGAGATCGGCGGGCGCCTCGGCGCGGCTGTCGAGGAGGAGCGTGAGCGGCGCGCCTGCCGCCACGAGATCGAGCGCCGCGAGGTAGGCGGAATCGTTGTTGGTCGCAAGGACGATGTGCCGCCCGGCGGCGACCGCGTAGCGGTTCGCGTACTGGCGGACGGCGCCCGCAAGCATCACGCCCGGCAGGTCGTTGTGCCCGAAGATGAGCGGCTGCTCGATCGCGCCCGTCGCGAGCAGCGTCTGTCCTGCGTGCACACGCCAGTAGCGCTGGCGCACCGGCCTCGGATCGCTGCCGAGATCGAGGCGCTGCAGGAGCCCGGCGTGGCCATGGTCGTAGAGGCCGAAGGCGGTCGTTGCCGTCAGCAGCGTAACGTTGCGCGAAGGGGCAAGCTCGCCAAGCACGCTCGCGAACCAGACGGTGACGGGTGCGTCGTTGATAAGCGTGTTGGTGGCAACGAGCCGCCCGCCGCACTCGAAGTCCTGTTCCGCGAGGATCACGGTGAGCCCCGCGCGCGATGCGACCTGCGCCGCCAGCAACCCAGCCGGGCCGCCGCCGACGACGAGCAGGTCGCAGTGTGCGTTGACCGTGTCGTAGCGTGCAGGATCGCGCTCGCGCGGGGGCTTCGCGATGCCGGCCGTGCGGCGGATCCAGCGCTCGTAGAATTCCCAGGACGGCCACTTGAAGGTCTTGTGATAGAAAGCGGCGTGCCAGAGCGGGAAGGTCGCGTCGAACACCCGCCCGACGTCGAATCGAACGCTAGGCCAGGCGTTCTGTGCGCGCACCTCGAGGCCCTCGCGCACGGGAATCAGGGTCGCGCGCGCCGAAGGTTCGAGCTCCGCGCCGCGGCCAAGCGTCACGAGCGCATTCGGTTCCTCGGCGCCGATGGACAACAGGCCGCGCGGCCGGTGCAGCTTCATGCTGCGGCCGACGACCGCGACATCGTTTGCGAGGAGCGCGGAGGCAATGGTGTCACCCGCGAACGCAGGCAGCCGCCGGCCGTTCCAGCGGAAGTGGATCGGCTGTGAGCGGTCGACGTGGCCGCCCTTGTCGAGGCGGTAGCCCATCAGTGCGCGACGCCCGACGCGGCGCCCTCGTCCACGAGTGCACCCGCCGCAAAACGGCCGAGGCCGAAGGGCTCGATCAGTTCATGCGGCCGCCCGTTGGCGATCGTCCAGGCCATCGTCTCGCCGCCAGCGGGAATCGCCTTGTAGCCGCCCGTGCCCCAGCCCGCGCTGATGAAGAGCCCTTCGACCGGCGTCGTGCCCATGACTGGGCTCGTGTCCGGCGAAATGTCGGCGATGCCGGCCCACTGGCGCATCACCCGCAAGCGGCTCAGGCAAGGGAAGAGCTCGACCGCCGCCTGCGCATTCGCCTCGAGCACCGGCAGACCGCCGCGCTGCGCGTAGGAATTGAACGTGTCGGTGCCGCCGCCGATCACGATCTCGCCGCGCGCGGTCTGGCTGACGTACACGTGAATCGCGGCGGAGACCAGGACGGTTTCGATGAGCGGTTTCACGGGCTCGGTCACCATCGCCTGCAGGCAGCTGCTCTGCAGCGGCAACGCAAGGCCGGCTTTTTTTGCGAGCTCGCTCGAGTGGCCGGCGACCGCGATACAGACGCGCGGCGCCGCGATGGCGCCCATCGTCGTCTCGACGCCGTACATCTTGTTGTCCTGGATCCAGAACCCGGTTGCCTCGCAGCCCTGCACGACATCGACGCCGAGCGAGCCGGCCGCCCGGGCGAAGGCCCAGACGACGGCGTCGTGCCGCGATATGCCGCCGCGCCATTGCACGGCCGCGCCCTCGACCGGGTAGCGGCACCGCAGGTTCAGCATCGGCTCGAGCTTCGCGAGATCCTGGGGCGTCAGCATTTCCGAGTCCACGCCGTTCATGCGGATCGCGTTGACCGAGCGGCGCAGCAACTCCATCTCGTGCGGGCTGTGGGCGAGCGAAACCTTGCCGCGCTGGCTCAGCATGATGTTGTAGTTGAGCTCGCGGGAGAGGTCCTCGTAGAGCCTGAGCGACCGGTCGAAGAACTTCGAGCTGGCGAGATGGAAATAATCGGAGCGCACGACCTGGGTGTTGCGGCCGGTATTGCCCTGGCCGATGGCGCCGCGCTCGAGTACGGCGATGTTGCGCATCCCGTGGTCTTTCGCGAGGAAGTAGGCCGTCGCGAGGCCGTGTCCGCCGCCGCCGACGATGACCGCGTCGTAGGCCTTCTTGAGCGAAGGTCGGCGCAGCACGCACGGCCACAGCCGCCTGCCGTTGACCGCGTGGCGGGCGAGGGCCAAGAATGAATAGCGCTCGCTCATGGGAATCGTGGAATCATAGTGCATGCTCAGGATCGAATGCCCCTGGTGCGGTCCGCGCGACGAGCCCGAGTTCACTTACGGCGGCGAGTCGCACATCGCGCGCCCGGCGGCGGGATCCGGCGACGAGGAGTGGTCGCACTACCTGTTTTTTCGCTCGAACCCGAAGGGCGGGCATGCCGAGCGCTGGTGCCACAGCTTCGGCTGCGGCCAGTGGTTCAACGTGCTGCGGAACACCGAAACCCATGAAATCGTTGCGACCTACGCCATGGGCGAGCCGCGGCCTGATTGAAGGGGCGCGTCCCCTTCGATTCCCCTTCAATTCACGCCCGCTTTCTCTTTCTTTCGTACATCGCCCGATCGGCGCGCGAGAGCAGCACGTCGAGCGGCGTGTCGGACGTGTACGGCAGTTCCTCGATTCCGATGCTCATCGAGACGCGCATCGTCGGCGCGACCTGGGAGTTGAACCGCTCGATCTCGCCTTGCAGGCGGCTGTGGACCGCGCTGGCGCCGTCGTGCTCGTCGAGGATGGCGAAGACCGCGAATTCGTCGCCGCCCACGCGCCCGACCACGTCGCTTTCGCGGAACACGCGCGCGAGCACCATCCCGGCGTCCGCGATCAGGGCGTCGCCGGCGGCGTGGCCGCGCGTGTCGTTGATGCGCTTGAGCTTGTCCAGGTCGACGAAGACGAGGGCGCACTTGGAACGGGTGCGCCGCGCCATGCGCAACGCCTGGTCGGCAAGGACGAGGAAGCCGCGGCGATTGCGCAGTCCCGTCAACTCGTCGGTCAACGCGAGCTGTTCCATCTCGACGCTGAAACTCCGAAGCTCCTGCACGGACTGCCGGTGCCCCGTCACGGCGGCGGCGATCGTGAGTGCCATCACGGTCGTCAGGCCGACGAAGGCCTGTAGCATCAGCAAGGAGTCGCTGGATTTTTCGCCGCCGAACGGGCCGGCGCCGTTTGCGGTCGCCGCGACCGCAAACGTGGATAGCAGGCACACGCCGAGCGCGACGCCGCTCGGCCGGAAACGGAACGCGATCCACACAAGGCAGGGCAGGGGCAGGAAGGTCAACGGGCTCGTCGCGCCGGTGCTTGGTGCGGAGGCGGCGAAAACAATCGCCGTCGTCAGGGCGAGCAGCGAGAACGAGGCGATCGATTCGCCGACCCGCCAGGGCTTGCGCCCGATCTGCATGGATTGCCGCCAGGTCAGGAAAACCGGCGCAAAGACCAGCAAGCCGATCAGGTCGCCGAGCCACCAGGTCTTCCATGAGTCGAGGAAGGATGCGGCATTGACGACGCCAGCGATGCTCAACGTGGCGACGCCCCAGGTCGAGGCTACGAGACAGCTCACTACGGCGATTCCCGCAAAGGTGAGTGTTGCCGGGCCAGTCTCGAACAGCCGGGAGACGCCCACCCAGCGCTCGAGCACTCCGGCGCAGGCAAGCGCCTGGACCGTCGAGCCAAGGGCGATGGAGGCCGCGACCATGACACTCGTCACCGTGAAATCAACGGCCGAGGTCGTGAGCGCTACCGCGACATTCACGAGGAAGGAACCGATCGAAATACCGGGCCAGACGCGCGGGCCCCACAACAGGACGGCCGCGAGGGCAATGCCGCTCGGTGGCCAGACCGCAGTCGCGTAGCCGGGAGGGATCGCGAGGGACAAGCCGACAATGCCAGTCAGGCAATAGCCCGCCGCCAGGATTACGACCCTGACCCACCGGCCCGTGGTCAGTGAATCTGCGATGGGCATCCCTCCCCGGATGGGCCTTCGCGGCAAGGCAGACATTAGCAGAGCGCCATTCCCTGGCAACTCGGACTAAAGAACTATGCGGAGGAGCGCAGCCGCCACCGGGCGGTCAGCAGCCCGGCGAGCAAGAGCAGGAGGCCCGAACCCTCGCCCCCGCCGCCGCCGTGTTGCGGCGGGGGCGGGGGCGGCGGGGGCGGCGGTGGAGCTGCAGACAGACAGTCGGCTTCCATCGCCGGCGGCGCCGCGCCCGCCTGCGCCGCGACGAAGGGCTTGAACGAGCAGTCGGCTCCGCCGACGTCGCCGGCCACGCCCATCGTGTTCTCGTAGCGCAGCCAGGCGCCGTTGCCCCAGTCCACGGCGCTCGCCGGGTCGCCGTCGAGCGCCATCTGGGCGAGGTCGACCGGATTCAGGAACAGGACGGCAGGCGTGGCCGTCGAGACATTGAGGGTGTCCGGGAGGGTGAAGTCAGCCGCGAAAGCGTCGTTGGTGTAGCGCAGATAGCCATTCGGGGCACCGCCCGGGGCGTTGAGCCAGGCGCCCAAGCTGCCGAGCGAGACGTCCTGGCCGCTGAGCGATGGGAATTCGAGCGTGACCGTGCCGACCGCCGCGCCGGGGCTCTGCCCGGCGTAGGGGACGACGTTACCCGCGGAATTGCGGATCCGCATTGGCTTGTTGAAAGCAACCCACAGCCGATAACTGCCGCCCGGAACCAGCGCCTCATTCGTGTCCACCGTCAGCGCGCGTGTGGTGGCGCCGCTGCGATCCCAGTGCGCGCGGTAGACGACCGTGTTGCCGGCAGTCTCGCGGATCTCGGCCGCGATCGCGGCTGGCGGCCCGCTCTGGCGGTAGAGGCCGAGCAAGTACTGGCGCACGACGTCGTTCCGCATGCGCTCGGCTTCGGCCGCCGGCAGGATGAAGCCGCTGTGCCCGTGCGAGGCAAGGCCGCCGTAATCCTGGCCGCCGCTCTCTGGTTCGAGCTCGAACGTCCAGCTCGGGATCTCGAGGTCAAACGCGAAATGATCCGCGGTGGTGCCAATGCCGGGCGAGCCGACCGGGTCAGGTCCGTACGAGTAGACCCGGCCCGATGCAGCGATCATGCGCGTCGCGAGCGCCTGCGTGATCGCATTGAGCCGCGTGTTGGCGGGCCGCGGCGCGAGGTAATCCTGTCCGAACGAATGCGTGTCGATGAAGAGCCGCAACCGCGACTCCGGCCCGAGCGTCGCCGCCTGCAGCAAGGCGAGAAGTTCCGGTTCTGAATCCGCCGCGGCGCTGCGGTAGACGAGGCTCGTCTGGCTCGCGCTGCTGCGGCCAAGCTGGCCGTAGCCCTCCGGGGAATTGCGGTTGAGATCGACACCCCAGAAATTGTCTGCAATTGTCGTGATGTCGGAATCGATGAAGCCGTTCGTGACGGGGCTGCGCAGGTTCTTGCGCCGCATGCGGCCCTCGCGCGGCTGCTCGCGGTCGGCAGTGACGGTGACGGGATAGAGCTGGGTCTGGATGAAGCCGTCCACGTTGTTGACCGGCACGACGATGGTGTTCAGGTTCTCGACCAGGTACTGGAAGAAGCCCGCGTCCGCCTTCTCGGCAACGAGCGTCTCGAAGAGCGCGGTGACGGCCTCCGGCGTCTGCCATTCGCGCGCGTGGATGCCGCCGTTGATTAGGACCGCGGCCTCCGGAAAGCCCTCCGCCGTGTCCGGGTCCGGATCGCCGATGACGTAGGCCCAGATGTCACGACCTGCGAGCGTCTGGCCCACGACCTCGCCGTCCACCTCGTCGTTCAGCGTCAGCAGCGACTGGTGACGGGCGAAGAGCGAGCCGTACTCGCGAAAGCCCGCGACCGGCGTCATCGACGCGACCGGCACTGGCGGCGGATAGCCGAGGGCGATGTTCGTGCCGAGGTTGTCGTTCTCGGTGTAGGTGAAGATGACGTTGCCGCAGCCGGGCGCAAAGGGGTTCGTGATTTCGCCGCTGCCGTCAAACACGCAGGCGGCCACCGCGGGCAGCGACGCGCCGGAGAGCAGGGCGACGCCGAGGGCGCGGCTCAGCGCTCGAGCCACTGCCTCAGTTCCTTCTGCAACGGTGCGGAACCTGCGTGCGCCCCGGCGAAGCGTTCGAGTTCCGAACGCGCGGCGGGGGTCGCATCGAGCTTGAGCGCAAGCACGTAAAGGCGCCGCGAATCCTCCGTGCGCGCGGCGGCCAGGCGCCGGCCGAGTTCGGCGCTCACGGCAGGATCGTGCAGCCCCGCGAGCGCCGCTGCGGCGGAGGGGCCGATGTCGGGCGCGGTCACGGAATCAAGGAGGAAGCTGCGCGCCGCGGCCTCGTCCTGTGCGAGCCGCCCAATCTGCAGCACCGCGGCGGAGGCGATTTCGGCTCGACGGCTCGCGAGCGCCAGTGCCTCCAGCGCGGATTGCGCATCGAGCACGCGCGAGATGCCGGTGATCGCCGCGAGCGCGACCGGCGCGTCCGCATGATCGAAGACGAGCGCGTAAAGTTCGGCGTCCGCGAGCCGCCCGGCGAGCATGAGCGCGAGCTCGTCTACGCGTCCGCCATGGACGAGGGCGTCTACGATGGCGGCGCGCTGCGCCGGGAGCTGCGGTTGCGGAGCCGTGAGGAATGCGTCGGCAATGCCTTCGCGAACCGGGTCCTCGCCCTCGATGGCCCCGCGCGAGGCAAAGCGGTCGACGGCCGCGGTCCCACCGGCGGCCAGGTTTACTCGCGCGCGGTCGCGGGCAGCGCTGCGGTCCCAGTTTCGAAGCACGAAGCGCGCCGTCGCTCCCGCGTCATATAAAGGTGTGGCTCGGTCGCCGTGATCGGGATCAATCCGTATGTATACGATCGGCGCCCGCGCGGTGAGGCGGATAACTGCCGCGCGAGCCGCCCGCGTCGGGGCGATGCGCGCGAGCTCGTGCAGGCCGCGGTCGAGCAGCCATTCCTGGGCGACGCCGGTGATCCGGCGATCGTTGGCGATGACCTCGAGCCGCGCGGCAAGCTCGCTCGCGCGCTGGCTCTCGGCGAGCGCGGAGAGTTCGGCGTCCTGCGCCAAGACGGCGGTATTTGCGACCGCCTGCCGCGCGCTTGCCGGGTCGACGACTTGCATCGCGAACGCGCCCGTCGCGCCGCAGCAGAGCGCGAGAGCAAGCGCGAAAAGGCGGGCAATCCTCCCTGCCATGGGAGTATTGGACCGGACGATCGCCGCCGGGGTTCCGGGACGGGCGGAGCCTCGGGCGCTAGGGCGGGTCCATCGCGGACGTCGGCGCGGACGCCATCGCCGGCTGGCCGTTCAGCAGGTCCTTCCATGTCAGCTCGTGGCCCTTGCGCTTGCCCTTCGGAACGAGCTTCAGGCCCTCGGGTGAGATCGTGAGCGTATACAGCTCCTCGTTCACGGGGAGTTCGCGTCTCAGGGGTTTTTCCAGCTTCGTTGCCATGTTTCCTGACTGCCTCAGTGACTTTGGGAAGGCTCGGGGCCACCGGTATATCACCCTTGTGCGCGAAGCGGCAAATCGAGGGCGTCTCGCCCGTGGCCTGCGAAATAGCTCCGGTACAATCCGGCGATGCCCTTTTCCGTCGTCATCCTGGCCGCCGGCCAGGGCAAGCGAATGGCGAGCGACCTGCCAAAAGTTCTGCAACCCCTCGCGGGGCGGCCGCTGCTGGCGCACGTCGTCGAGACTGCACGCTCGCTCGCGCCGGATGCGATCCACATCGTCCATGGCCATGGCGCCGAGCGGGTTCGAGCGGCGATCACGGGCACGGACATTTGCTGGTGCCTGCAGGCGGAGCAGATGGGCACCGGCCACGCCGTGGTACAGGCGATGCCCGGCATTCCGGAAGGCCACGACGTTCTCGTGCTCTACGGCGACGTGCCGCTGATCCGGACGGACACGCTGAAGGATCTCCTTACGCGTTCGGGGCCGCGCACGCTCGCGCTGCTTTCGGCGCGCCTCCCCGATCCCGCGGGCTACGGGCGCGTGGTGCGCGACCGCGCCGGCCGCGTCGTGCGCGTGGTCGAGGAACAGGACGCGAACCACAAGGAGCGCGCGATCGACGAGATCAACACCGGGGTCCTTGCCGCGCCGGCGGAAAGGCTTCGCGGCTGGCTTGCCGCGCTAAGGGCCGACAACGCGCAGGGGGAGTATTATCTGACGGACTGCATCGGGGCCGCGGTGCAGGGTGGCTGTGCGGTCGAAGCCGTCGTCGCAGGGGTGCCCGGGGAGGTTCTCGGCGTGAACGACAAACTCCAGCTGGCTGAAGCCGAGGCGGCGTACCGTGCGAACCGCGCCGCCGACCTGATGCGCGCAGGCGTCACCGTCGTCGACCCGGCGCGTCTCGATGTGCGGGGCGAGGTGTCCTGCGGCCGTGACGTCCTGCTCGACGTCAACGTCGTCCTCGAGGGCAGGGTGAAGCTCGGCGACCGGGTCAAGATCGGCCCGAACTGCCTGCTGCGCGACTGTGAGATCGGCGACGACACGGAGATTCTCGGCCTCTGCTTCCTCGAGGGGCTTGTGACCGGCAGCCACTGCGTCGTCGGCCCGTTCACGCGGGTGCGCCGCGGCGCGCGGCTCGCGGACGCCGTGCACCTCGGCAACTTCGTCGAGGTGAAGAACAGCGAGATCGGCGCGGGCAGCAAGGCGAATCACCTGAGCTATGTCGGCGACACGACCATCGGCTCCAAGGTCAACGTGGGCGCGGGCACGGTGACCTGCAATTACGACGGCGCGAGCAAGCACCGTACGACGATCGGGGACCGCGCCTTCATCGGCTCGGGCACGATGCTGGTCGCGCCGGTGTCGGTGGGCGAGGACGCGACCATCGGCGCCGGCTCGACGATCACCAAGCCCGTGCCGGCGGGAAAGCTGACGGTCGAGCGCGGCCGCCAGCTCACGATCGACAACTGGAAGCGGCCGGAGAAGAAACCAGGCTAGGTGCACCATGAGTTCCGGCTTCAGTCTGGAACCGCGCGAAGGCTACCTGTACATGCATCTCGCGCCTGGCTTCGAGATGACGCCGGACAGCATGGCTTCCATCTGGACGTCGCTCAGCGAGGCCTGCCGGGAGCACGGGCTGCGCAAGGTGCTGGCGGAGGGCGAGAATGTCCAGCGCAAGCTGACGCCGATGGATTCCTTCGACCATGCCGGGCTGGCGGCCCGGCTGCTGCCCGGCCTCTCGGTCGCCTGCTGTTTCCGCGGCTTCGTGCCGGACGACCAGACCCAGTTCTTCCGCACGGCGGCGATGAACCGGGGCGTGCGCACGGAATTCTTCCAGGACCTGAACGCAGCTCTCCGTTGGCTCGGGGCCGGGGGCTGAGCATTGGATTAGAATGCCCGCCACATGTGCGGTATCGTCGGAGCGGTCGCGGACCGGGACGTCGTCCCGATCCTGATCGAGGGCCTGAGGCGCCTCGAATACCGCGGTTACGACTCGGCCGGGGTCGCCGTCCTGAACGGCAGCTCAAAAGTCGCGCGCCTGCGGGCCGTCGGCAAGGTCTCGAAGCTGTCGGAGGCGCTCGTCGCCCACCCGACAGCCGGCCACCTGGGCATCGCGCACACGCGCTGGGCCACCCACGGCGTCCCGAACGAGCGCAACGCCCACCCCCACATCTCGCGCGACGGTGTCGCCATCGTGCACAACGGCATCATCGAGAACCACGAGGAGTTGCGCGCCGGGCTGGAAAAAGCGGGCTACGTGTTCAGCTCGGAAACCGACACCGAGGTTATCGCCCACCGGATCCATTATCACCTGGGCGGCACCCGGGACCTCTTCAAGGCCGTGCAGAAAACGGTTTCGGAGCTGCGCGGCGCCTACTCGCTCGCCGTGATGTGGGGCGAGGACCCGGACTGCATCGTGCTCGCGCGAGTGGGTTGTCCCGCGCTGATCGGCATCGGCGAGAAGGAGAACTTCGTCGCCTCCGACATCGCGGCGCTCCTGCCCGTCACGCGGACATTCATCATCCTCGAGGAAGGCGACGTCGCCTGCATCCGCCGCAACAGCATCGAGATCGTGGACGCGGAAGGCCGCAAGGTCGAGCGCAAGCCTTATGTCTCCGAGCAGTCCGCGGCGGCGGCGGAACGCGGCGAGTATGCGCACTACATGCTGAAAGAGATACACGAACAGCCGCGCGCAGTTGCCGAGACGCTCTCGGAGCGCATCGCCGGCGGCCGGCTGTTGTCGCAGACTTTCGGCCCGGCAGCAATGGAAGTCTTCAAGCGCACGACTTCAGTGCACATCGTCGCCTGCGGTACGAGCTACCACGCGGGCATCGTCGCGCGCTATTTTATCGAGCAGCTCTGCCGCGTCCCCTGCCGGGTCGAGATCGCGAGCGAGTTTCGCTACCGTGACCCGGTCGTGCCGGCGAACACGCTGTTCGTGTCGATCTCGCAGTCGGGCGAGACCGCGGACACGCTGGCGGCGCTGCGCCTCGCGCGCAAGGCGGGCTTCCTGTCCCAGCTCGCCATCTGCAACGTGCCGGAAAGCTCGCTGGTGCGCGAGTCGGAACTCGTGCTGCTGACGCGTGCGGGGCCGGAGATCGGCGTCGCCTCGACCAAGGCTTTCACCACCCAGCTCGCCGCGCTCGGCATGCTGGTGATCGCGATCGGCAAGCATCACGGCTTGCCGCCGGACCGCGAGAAGACGCTGGTGCACCGCCTGCTCGAGCTGCCCGCGATGCTCGAGCAGACGCTCGCGCTCGACCCGGTGATCCGCGATCTCGCGAAGAGGATCGAGCCGAAGCACCATGCGTTGTTCCTCGGCCGCGGCGCGATGTTCCCGATCGCGATGGAAGGCGCGCTGAAGCTCAAGGAGATTTCCTACATTCACGCGGAGGCGTACGCGGCGGGGGAGCTGAAGCACGGGCCGCTCGCGCTCGTGGACGCCGACATGCCGGTGATCGCGGTCGCGCCGAACAACGACCTGCTCGAGAAGGTCAAGTCGAACCTTCAGGAGGTTCGCGCGCGCGGCGGCATGCTCTATGTGTTCGCGGACCCCGAGTCGGGCATCGAGCCCTCGGACGGCGTCGAGGTCATCACGATGCCGCGGCACGTGAGCTACTTCCAGTCGCCCGCGGTCTACACGGTCCCGTTGCAATTGCTCGCCTACCATACGGCGGTGCTGAAGGGGACGGACGTTGACCAGCCGCGCAACCTCGCGAAGAGCGTCACTGTCGAATGAGAAGGAAGGGGACGCACCCCTTCAACGAAGTCTCCCGGCGACCGATGGCGAAGCATTGCGTTGAAGGGGTGCGTCCCCTCCATTCTATGTTCGACGCGGGCTTTTACCGGCGCTATTACGTCGACGCCCACACCCGTGTCGCCTCGCGGGCGGACGCCGTCCGGCTTGGCCGCTTCGTTTGCGCCTACACCGCCTACCTCGGTTTCACCGTCAAGCGGGTGCTCGACGCTGGCTGCGGTCTCGGGCACTTGCGTCAACCGGTCCGCGAATTCTTCCCGCGCGCCCGCTATGTCGGACTCGAGACGAGTGACTACCTCTGCCGGCGCTACGGCTGGGTCCACGGCAGCATCTCGGACTACGCGCCGGACCAGCCCTTCGATTTCCTGGTCTGCCACGACGTGCTGCAATACCTGGATGACCGCGCCGCCATTCGCGCGCTCGCGAATCTCGGCAGGCTCTCCCGCGGCGCGCTCTACTTCAGCGTGCTGACGATGGAGGACTGGCGTCGACATGCCGACCGCGAGCGCACGGATTCCGGCGTGCGCCTGCGGCCGGCTGCCTGGTACAAGGCCCGCCTCGCCCGGCATTTCCGTCCGCTCGGCGGGGGCCTCATGGTCCGCCGCGGCTACGATCCCCTGCTCTGGGAGCTGGAACGGCCCTGGACCGTTTCAGGCAGATGAAGGGGACGCACCCCTTCACGAATATGAAGGGGTGCGTCCCCTTCGTTTGTGCCGTCATGGGCTGAATTGATCTAGAATCGGCGCCTGTTTTCCCGGGTCCCGCTGCGGACCGCCAACCTTGGGAGTCATCGACGATGTCGATACTGAAACATTCGGGCCTTCGCGCCCTCGGAACCGCCTCCTTGGCGGCATTCGCGCTCGCTGCTTGCGGCGGATCGGGCAGTGCCAACGATGAGCTGCCGCTGATTCACGCCAACCTGACGATCAAGTCGGTGTCGCAGGGCGGCGTCTGCGAAACCATTCCGGTGCGCATCTCGCCCAAGGAGCTCAAGGGCCAGGCGAACAAGTACTCGAACAACCGCTTGATGGTGACCGACGTCACGATGTCGGGCCCGACCGACGAGAATGGCGCGCCGATGTGCAACGGCACGGGCGAGTCGCTTCCGCTGGCACCGGGCGACTGGGAATTCAGCGCGCCGCTCGCCTCCGGCACGACGACCTGCGTGCGCGATATCGAGGCCGATGGCGACCTGGCGATCAACTTCGTCGACGGTGTCGCCGGCTGCGGCGGGCCCGAGTCGGCCATGCCGACTGATCCGATGGCGCCGGCAGAGGGCGAAACGCCGGCCGAGCCGACCACGGGCTGAGCTCAGCGGTCCAACCAATAGGGGGCCGGCACGGGCAACCGTGCCGGCTTTCTTGTCCTTGCGAAACCCGATTCCTTTCTATGTCCCGCCGCTCCTCGGCCTGTTCGGCCGCATCGCGCCGAAACGGGCGGCGCGCATAGTCGCCGACCTGATCTCACGTCCACGGGGACAGAACCCGACCCAACCCTGGGAGATCGCGACAGGTACGGTCGGCCGCGAAGTGGAGCTGCGCACCGGCCTGCATGCGCGCAGCTGGGGCGAATCAGGCCCGCTCGTGCTCGCGCTGCACGGCTGGCGCGGCCGCACGACCCAATTCCGGCCGCTGGCCGCGGTATTGCTCGGCCGCGGCATGCGGACCCTCGCTCTGGAGGTGCCGGGGCATGGCGTGTCCGTCGGAGACAGTGCGACGCCACGCCTGCTGGGCGAGATGCTCGTCGAAGTGGAGGGCATCGTCGGCCCGGTGCATGCGGCGATCGGCCATTCATTCGGCGGCGCCGCGCTCGGCGCCGGGCTCGTTTACGGATTCCGCCCGAAGCGACTCGTGATTGTCTCGAGCCCGACCCGCGTGAGCCGTATCCCGGTCCTGCTCGCCAGGACCGCGGGCCTGCCGCCGCCCGCGATGAAGGAATTCGTGAAGATCCTCGACCATGACGCCGGCCGCCCGTCCGCCGATCTCGATCTCGTTTCGACCGCGCCACGCGCCGGCATTCCGGGGCTACTGATTCACGACCTGGAGGACGCGGTGATCCCCTATGGCGAGGCGGAAGCGCTCGCCAACGCCTGGCCGGGGCTCCAGGTCATGACCACACGTGGCCTGGGGCACCGCGACATCCTCTCGGCGCCCAAGGTCATGCGAACGATCGCCGAGTTTGTCGATCCAGCGGCGGCGCAGGCCATGTGACTGGCGGCGGCCGCGGCTGTCAAAGCGAGTCGCTAGTTGGTGCTCGCCGTCCCAGCGACGGAAATATCGGGCGCCACCGTGATCTTGAGCCGGCCATAAGGCGACGCCGGCAACGCCGACTCGCCGCGCCGCTCCATCCAGGCGAGCGAAGAGAGTGACAGCACGTCGCCTTCGCGATCGTCGGGTGGCGGCCTGCCGAGAAGCGTCGCCGGCGTGAAGACGACGAGATATTTTCCTTTCTGTTCCGCCGGATCGATGCCGATCGATACCGCGAGCCCGGATTCGCCTCCCGGCGTCGCGAGCGCAGGCTCTAGGCGCAGGCTCTCGAGGCCCGTCATGTGCACGACGATGAAGGTGTCGTCCAGCAGGGCAATGACGGGATAGAAGACGCTCGTCCTGTCGCCGGCCTTGGGATCGAAAAGACTCTTCACGCGGATCCGGTAGGGTGTCGTCTCCTTCGGCAGCTCGAAGGCCGCGAACGGGCTGACACCACTCTGGAAATCGAACACCGGGCTCAATGCATCGACGGTGGCTTCGGCATAGCCCTGTTTCGGCAGTGCACCGAACGGAAAGCTGGACGGATCGTCGCAGCAGGGCGTCGCCTTGGCGTAGGTCGCGAGACGGGCCTCGGTGCCTGCCGGGTAGGATTGCGGCGGCTGCGATGCGCAGGCAGCCAGCGTCAGGGCCGCGATTGCCGCGAGGACTGCGATTGAGATCCGCATCGAAGCGCGAGGCTAGCATGAATACCGGACCGGTCGCCGTCATCGGCGCCGGACTCGCAGGCATCGCCTGCGCGCGGCGCCTCGCCGAGGCCGGCATCCCGACGCGGGTGTTCGAAGCGCAGCGCGCGCCCGGCGGAAGGCTGGCGACGCGGCGCTTCGCGGTCGCGAGTTTCGATCATGGTGCGCAATACTTGACTGCGACGCACCGGGGCTTTCACGCTTTGCTTGCACGGGCGGAGGCCGCGGGCGCCGCCGGGCGCTGGGCACCGGACTGGCCGGGCCAGGACCGCGAGGCCGACCTGTGGGTCGGTATGCCGGCCATGAACGCGCTCCCGCGATTCCTCGCCCGGGATCTCGATATCGAATACGGGGTGCTCATCCTGCGTCTCGAGCGCGGCCGCCGCGGCTGGACACTGCTCGACGACCGCGGCGCCGCGCATTCGGAATTCACGCACGTCGCGCTCGCCCTGCCGGCGCCCGCGGCGGCAGCCTTGGCGGGCCGTCACTCGCCGCACGCAGCACGTATCAGGGCCGTGCCGATGGCGCCTTGCTGGACAGTGCTCGTCGCTTTCGACTCGCCGTTGCCGGGCGTGCGGGATGCGGGTTTCGCGGGCGATGCCATGCTCAGCTGGTACGCGAGGAATGGTTCGAAGCCGGGCCGCGACGCTCGCGACGCCTGGGTCCTGCATGCCGCGCCCGGCTGGTCGCGTGTCGAGTTCGATCAGCCGGCCAGGAACGTGCAGCGGGCGCTGCTGGACCGGTTCTCGGAACGGGTCGGTCGCGCGCTGCCGCGTGTGCTCCTGTCCGATGCCCATCGTTGGCGCCACGCGCGCGTGGAGGTGCCGCTTGCTGAAGCATGCCTCTTCGATCCTGATTCCGGCATCGGTTTCTGCGGCGACTGGTGTCTCGATGCGCGAGCCGAAGCTGCCTGGCTTTCCGGAATCGCGCTCGGGGACGCGCTGGCGAAGACCCGGGAGAGGATCGGCTCCGGTAAGATACGCGGCAGTCGATGAACAGCTTGCGTCACGTGTTTTTCCTGGCCGTCGCGCCGGCGCTGATCATTGCCGCCCGCGCGGGCGACGCGCCGGCCAGGCCGGAGTCCGAGAGCATGCCGCAGACAGAACCGGTTCCGCCGGTCGCCGCAGTCCGGCCGCACGTCGTCGAATCGCCGAACGGCAACCGGACCGACGAGTACTATTGGCTGCGCGACGACACGCGCTTGGGCAAGGAAGTGCTCGGCTACCTCGAGGCCGAGAACGCCTACAAGGCGGCGATGACCGCGCACACGCAGGCGCTCGAGGACAGGGTTTACGGGGAAATCGTTTCGCGCATCAAGCAGGACGATTCGACTGTCCCGTATCGCCTGCGCGGCCACTGGTACTACACGCGATACGAGACCGGCAAGGAATACCCGGTCTACGCGCGCAAGGCCGGCAGCCTCGATGCGCCCGAACAGGTGATGCTCGATGGAAACCGGCTCGCCGAGGGCCACGAGTTCTTCCAGGTCGCCGCGGTCGCGGTCGCGCCGGACAACCGGCTGCTCGCCTGGGTCGAAGACACTGTCGGGCGCCGCCAGTATTCACTGCGGATCAAGGACCTCTCGACGGATGAAGTCCTGCCTGACCGCATCGAGAACGTCGATCCTTACCTCGCCTGGACGGCGGACAGCCGCAGCATCCTCTACGTGGAGAAGCACCCGGATACGCTGCTTGGCTACCGCGTCCGCCGCCACGTGCTCGGCACCGATCCAACCGCGGACACGATTGTCTACGAGCAGGATGACGAGAGCTTCTACACCGGCGTATCGACCACGAAGGACGAACGCTACATCGTCATCTTTGCCCGCAGCACGGTCTCGACGGAGATGCGCTATGCGGCCGCCGACGACCCCGGGCTCCGTTTCCGCGTATTCCTGCAGCGCGAGCGCGATCACGAATACTACGCGGATCATTTCGACGGCCGCTGGATCATCCGCACCAACTGGCGGGCGCCCAACTTCCGCCTGATGGAGACGAAAGTCGGCGAGGAGGGCGACCGCGCAAACTGGCACGAGCTGATGGCTCACCGCGATGATGCCTTCATCGACGGCTTCGACGTGTTCAGGAACTTCCTCGCCATCGAGGAGCGCTCGGGCGCGCTGCGCAAGATCCGCATCCGGCCCTGGAGCGGCGGCAAGGATTTCTTCATCGCTGCCGACGAGCCGGCCTATACGACCTCGCTTGGCCAGAACCCGGAAATCGACACGCAGGTCGTGCGCTACGAGTACACCTCGCTGACGACGCCAGCCACGATCTACGACTACAATATCCAGACCGGCGAACGCCGGCTCATGAAGCGCACGCCGGTTCTCGGCACCTTCGATCCCGCGGACTACCGCACGGAACTCCTCTGGGCGCCGGCCCGCGACGGCACGCGGGTCCCGGTGTCGCTGGTCTACCGCAACGGTTTCCGCAAGGACGGCACCGCGCCGCTGCTCCAGTACGGCTACGGCTCCTACGGCGCGTCGATGGATCCGTATTTCTCGGTCTCACGGCTGTCGCTGCTCGACCGGGGCTTTGTCTTCGCGATCGCGCACGTCCGCGGCGGCCAGGAAATGGGCCGGCGCTGGTACGAGCAAGGCAAGCTCCTCAACAAGAAGAACACGTTTACCGACTTCATCGATGTCTCGCGCTTCCTGGTGAAGGAAGGCTATGCCGACCGGAAGCGCGTCTCGGCCATGGGAGGCAGCGCTGGCGGCCTCTTGATGGGCGCGGTCGCAAACATGGCGCCCGGCGATTACCGCGCGATCGTCGCCCAGGTACCCTTCGTGGACGTCGTGACGACCATGCTCGACGACAGCATCCCGCTCACGACCAATGAGTTCGACGAGTGGGGCAACCCGAAGAAGAAGGAATACTACGATTACATGCTGTCGTACTCGCCCTATGACAACGTCTCGCGCCAGGCCTATCCGGCGATACTCGTGACGACCGGCCTCTGGGACAGCCAGGTCCAGTACTGGGAGCCGGCCAAGTGGGTCGCACGGCTGCGCGCGCGCAAGACCGGGTCGAATACGCTCCTCTATCGCACGACGATGGAGGCCGGGCACGGCGGCAAGTCGGGCCGCTTCCAGCGCTTCCGCGAGATCGCCGAGGAATACGCATTCATCCTCGACCAGTCCGGTATCGGGGAATAGGCATGAACCTTGGACACATCGAGCAGGTCGCGATCCCGGTACGCGACCTCGCGCGCGCCACTGCTTTCTATCGCGACACGCTCGGGATGAGACTCCTTTTCGAGGTGCCGCCGCAGCTTGCCTTCTTCGACTGCGACGGCATCCGGCTCGCGCTGTCGATCTCATCCGATCCCATGTACGATCCGCCGGGCTCCATCGTCTACTACCGCGTGGCCGACATCGAGGCGGCGCATGCCGAGCTCGAGGACAAGGCCGTCGAATTCCTGCAGGGTCCGCACAAGGTCGCGGAGCTCGGCGACATCGAGGTCTGGATGGCCTTCTTCGAGGACACCGAGGGCAACACGCTCGCGATCACGAGCGAGAAACCGCTCGCCCGTGCATGAGCGCGGCCTCGCTCGCCGAGAGAGCCCTCTCGCGCGCGGTCAACGTGCGGTCCGCGGAGGTCCCCGGACTGGTGGCGGCGTTTGCCTATCTTTTCCTGCTTTTTACCGGGTATTACATCCTGCGCCCGATCCGCGACAGCATGGGGGTCGCCGGGGGCGTCGAGAACCTCGACGACCTGTTCGGCTGGACGCTGCTCGGCATGCTGCTGGCCGTGCCGCTTTTCGGCTGGATCAGCAGCCGTTTCCGCCGCGCCGTGTTCCTGCCCTGGACCTACCTGTTTTTCGTCGTGCAGCTGGTCGCATTCTGGGTGCTCTTTACCGTGCGCGAGGATGTCGCGGCGACTGCTCGCGTGTTTTTCGTCTGGGTGAGCGTGTTCAACCTGTTCGTGATCGCGGTTTTCTGGAGCTTCATGGCGGACCTGTTCGACAAGGAGCAGGGCAAGCGGCTGTTCGCATTCATAACGGCGGGTGCGAGCGTCGGCGCGATGTCGGGTTCCGCAATCACGGCTTTCCTCGCGAAAACGGTTGGCGAGGTGAACCTGTTGCTCGTGTCAGCCGCGCTGCTCGCCTCGACGCTTCTCCTGATGCGTTACCTGCTCGGCTGGAGCGCGCGGCAGACGGACCGCGGCGAGCGCATCGAGGAACGGCCGATGGGCGGCAACCCGTTCGCGGGACTCAAGCTCGTGCTGTCCTCGCCGTATCTCGGCGGAATCGCCGTTTTCGTATTCCTGATGGCGGCGGTCAATACGTTTCTTTATCTGCAGCAGGCGGGGTTGCTCGGTATCCACTACCCGGATGGCGATGCGCGCACGGCATTCCTGGGCCGGATCGAGCTCACGATGAGCATCATCACCCTCGCGCTCCAGTTGTTCGCGGTGGGGAGGTTGACGCGGCGCACAGGCGTCGCGACGATGATCACGGTCGTGCCGCTGTTCGTGGTGGCGGGGTTCCTGCTGATCGCCGCATCGCCGACGCTCGCGACGCTCGTCGCCGTGTTCGTCGCCCGGCGCGTGGGTCAGTACGCGATCGTCCGGCCTTGTCGAGAGATGCTCTACACGAGCGTCGGCCGCGAGTCCAAGTACAAGGCCAAGAACGTCAACGACACGCTCGTGTACCGCACCAGTGACTTCGTCGTAGCCAAGGCGCACGATGCGATTGTCTCCGCCTGGTCGGCGAGCCTGTCGGGGATCGCGTTGGTGGGTGCGGTGGTGGCCGCACTCTGGGCCCTGGTCGCGTTCCTCCTTGGCCGGGCGCACGAGCGCATGGCCGCTGGCGGCCAGCGTGCCTGATCAGTCGGAAAGCTGGAAGCGCAGCCGCGCCGCGACACGCTGCTCGACGACGGCGCCGTTCACGACGCGCGGCACGTAGCGCCAGCGCTTGACCGCGTCCATCGCCGCGCGGTCGAAGACACCCTCGGGCTCCGCGCCGCGGACCACCGGATCGCGGGTGGCGCCGTCCTTGGCCACCACGAACTCGAGGTCCACCCAGCCCTCGGTCCCGCGCTCGCGCGCCCGTTCAGGGTAAGTGGGAGCGATGAAGAATGTCCGCCGCATCTCGTTCTCGGGCAGCACCGCGGGCGGCGCCTTCTGCGCCGCGGCGGCTGGGCGCACCACGCGTAGCGACATGATCTTCGCCGACAGGTCGGAAACCTCGGCTGCGGGCAGGCCGGCGTCGGCCGCGGCGTGCAGGTATGCCTCGGCGCGGTCCGGGTTGCCGGCCGCGATCGCCGTGCGTGATTCGGCGACTGCGCGGGCGGCGAGGAGCGTGCTGGTGTCGGCGAGGCCGTCGAATGCCGGGTCGGAGGCGCGCAGCAAGTCGACGTAATGGCTTGCGGAGTCGCCCTTGGGCTCGACCAGGCGGCCCTGGGCGATGCGCTGGTTGGCGAGGATGAGGAGCTTTGAGTTGTCCGCGCGGATGGTGTCGTTGCGCGCGGCCGAGATGTCCGCCCGCATGGCGGCGATCTGGGCATCGCTCGCGCCGACGTCGATGGCCGCCTGCATCCAGCGGTTCGCGTCGTCGAGCTGTTTCTCGCTGGTCGATTTCTGGACGTTGCCCTGGAGCAGAACCGCGAGCGTGCTGATGCCCGCCTGCACGCCGGCATCCGCCGGATCGAGGCTCTTCGCCGAAATCAGGTAGCTTTGTGCACTGTCCTTGCCGATGAGCTGGTTGCTGCGCATGCGCTCGTTCGCGAGTTGCACGAAAGCCTGGACACGGACCGAGGGCAGTTCGGTCTTTGCCGGCGTTTCGATCGGGCGGCCCAGGGTGTCGAGGGCGCGTACCGGCTCGCCGGACTGCGCCTGGATCGCGCGTTCGCGCTCGAGCTGGCTCACGAAGAATTCGAGCCGCGGGTGATCCGGGCGGACCGATCGCACGGCGTCCACGGCGCTTGCGAGCCGGGTCAGGTCTTGTTCCATCAGCGCGCGCTCGGCCTGGACGAGGAGCTCGTCGGCGACGCTGTCGAGGCCGCGGCGCGCGAGTCCGTTGCCGGGATCCCGGGCGAGCACGGCCCGGTAGAGCTCGAGGGCATTCTGTCCGGGCGGCTCGATGAGCGCGTCCTGGGAGAGCGCGAGGCCTGCCGCGTCGAGCATTTTCTGGATCTGCGCGTCCTCGCCCGTATCCACGCGGGCGACCGCGGGCGGGGCGGCGGCCTCGGGCTGGCTGGTCCACTCGCGGTTCCACGGCTCCCATTTCACGACGCCCCAGGCGATCAGCATGATCGGGATGAGCAGGAGGGCGCGGCGGCCCCAGCGGCGCGTGAATCCGTCGTCGAGCTTGAGCTTGAGCGGCGCAAGGACGGGCAGCTCCGAAGTGCCGCCGAACAGCTGGTTCTTGTGGCGTGGCGGCATCGTTGCGGTGAGTTCCGTGCCGTTCTGGCGGCGCTGGGTTGCATCCACGAAATTGCGAATGCGTTCGGTGGAGGCCGGTTTGTGCAGGAACCGGAAGATGACCCCTTCGGAGACAAGCGGCGCGAGATCGTGCTCGTCGTCGCGCCGGCCCGCGACGATGATCGCGAGCTCCGGAAACTGCTGGTGCAGCTGGTTGACGAGGTCCTTGGTGTTGTGGTCGGCGAGGGCGGCATCGATCAGCAGCACCGCGTTACCGGACGCCAGCATGAGGTCGGCCGCGTGCGTCGCGTCGTCGGCGCGCCACACGCGATGGACGCCCGCGACCGCGTCGCGCAGCAGGTCGATCAGCACCGGGTCGGCCGATAGAACCACGACATTGGCGCAACCGGGGCGTGGCGCAGGCTGGACGGGCGGCTGCGCGGGTTCCGGCGCCCGCGGCTGCAGCGGATCCTCCTGGTCGGGAGCGTCGTCGCCTGGCTGCAGGTTCGAATAATCGATGATCACGGGCCGCCTTGACTCGCGCAAACAGGCGTCGTCACAGGCACGGGTGCCCATGACCGACAGGAGCGTCAATCGTTGACAAAATCGGTCGTGGCGAACGAGACACAGGTCGCGTTTCCGCGAACCGCTCCTGCCGGCGACCCGAAAAACCCCACGCGCTCCGCGACTTGCGAAAAAGCATCCCCAGGGTGTCCACAGGCCTCCGGGGGCCGTTGCCGGCGCGCTACAAAGCAGCCGATTTTTCGACTAAAACCGAATTATGTGAATCTCGACAGCGAGCGGAAGCCCCCGGTATCGTGGACCGGCCCTGCCTTGGGCAGGAGTGGCTACGGGAGTGGCGACCATCGCGCGACAGATAGCGTTCGTTTCGACCTTGCCGGCCGAGCATTACCACCAGCTCGAAGTCCTGCTGTTTTTCAATGGCCGACAGCACCGCGTGCGCAAGGGCATCGAGATCGCGATCAGCCGCTACGGGGCCCCGGCGATCGTCGCCGAAGGCGATTCGCTGCGCGTGCGAGTGGGCGGCCAGACCGATGCGCAGTGCCTGTTCGCGGTCGAGCGCGAAGGCCAGTCGTCCCGGCCGGTCGGCGTGATCCTCTACGTGCGTGACAGCTTTGAACGGATCACCGTCCTGCACCTCGTCGTCGCCGAGGCCTACGCGGTCGGGGGACCGCGGGCCGGCTACAACCTGCTGCTGCGCCTGGTTCAGGCCGTTAAGCGCGTGGCGCGTTGCACCTCCGGCATCCGCCACGTCGAACTCGTCTATTCAGAGAACAGGCCGCGCGCCGCGTACGCCTGAGCGGGAGACCACGTTGAAGCGTCTTGTTCCCGCGCTGCTAGCTGCAGCACTTTTGTCGTTTGCATCCGCCCCGATCTGGGCCGCCTCGAAAGAGGAAATCGACGCCGGGGTCAGGGAAGCGCTCGCGGTGCTCTACAAGCAATCGTCGTCGGCGAAGGAGCTCGCGGCCACCGCAAAGGGCATCCTCGTTTTCCCGAAGATCGTCAAGGGCGGGATCGGCATCGGCGGCGAGTTCGGCGAGGGCGCGTTGCTCATTGGCGGGAAGACGAACAGCTACTACAACACCGTCTCCGGCTCGATTGGATTCCAGCTCGGCCTGCAGCAGAAGAGCCAGGCCATACTGTTCATGACGCAGAAGGAACTCGACAAGTTCCTGAAGCAGAACAATGACGGCTGGAAAGCGGGCGTGGATGGCAGCGTCGCACTGGCGACTCTCGGCGCCGGTGGACAACTCGACACCGAGACCGCCAAGAAACCGATCATCGGGTTCATTTTTTCCAACAAGGGACTGATGTACAACCTGACCTTCGAAGGCTCCAAGATCACCAGGATCGACAAGTAATCAGGCGGCGGCCCCCGAGAGGCCGCCCGTCAGCACCATCCGCATGGCGGTCTCGACGGACAGGTCGAGTGGCACGACGTGTGAGCGCGGCAACAGCACCGTGTAGCCGCCGATCTGGTAACTCATCGGGAAGTACACGGCCAGCAGGCCGTCGTCCGGGGCGACGATGCCGAGTTCGGACGCGTCGTCCTGCGTCACGAAGCCGAGCAGTTGCGCGTCGCCGAATCGGGCGAGCACCACGTGCCGGAGGTCGCGCCGCTTGCCGCCGGTAGGCAGGAGATTCACGAAGTCCCGCGTCGCGCCGTAGATTGTCTTGACCACCGGGATCCGGTCCAGGAAGCGCTCCCAGGAGGCGAGGGCGCTCTGTACCAGCAGGGCGTTGAAGAACGTCCCCGCGGCGAGCAGCAGCAGGAAGGCCGCGGCAATGCCCATGCCCGGGAGATAGTGCTCGGCCGGAACGACCAACAGGATCAGCTTCTGCAGCAGCGCCTCGGTCGAGCTGCCTAGCCACCAGAGCAGCCAGATCGTGAAGCTGATCGGCAGCAGGACCACGAGACCGCGCAAGAGCGCGCTTCGGAGCTTGCGTAACATGGGCGCCTCCTTTTGAGGGCGCATGATAGCGGCCCCGCAGCCGCTGCCCGTAGCGCTATGATTCGTGGGGGGCCGTAAGAACAGGACCGAAAGGAGCAGGCCATGACCGTTGCAAAAATCAGCGAAATCACCTCGACTTCCGAAAAGAGCTTCAGCGACGCGATCAACAGGGGTATCAAGCGCGCGAGCAAAACGCTCAAGAACGTGACAAGCGCCTGGGTCGCCGACCAGGAAGTGGAAGTCACGAAGGGCAAGGTGACCACCTATCGCGTGCGCCTGCGCGTCACGTTCGTGCTGGAGGGCTGAGCCATGCGGCGGCTGCCGTTCCTGTTGCTTGCATGTGCGTTCGCATGCGCGGCGCTGGCCGCCGAGACCGCCACGATCGAACCGAAGTCCGTCGGCGATCGCATGGCCTGGGCCGACCAGTCGATGGTCCTGCTCGACGTGCGCACGCCAGCCGAGTACGCCGAGGGCCATCTTCCGGGCGCAATCAACATCCCACACACGGAGCTTGCGTCGCGCCTGGCCGAATTGTCGGCTTCGCGAGACCGGGACATCGTCGTGTATTGCCGGAGCGGAAACCGCAGCGAGCAGGCACTCGGCGTGCTGCGCGAGGCCGGCTTCAGCCGCATCTTCCACCTGAAGGGCGACTACACCCGCTGGTCCGAGGACATGCGGCCGGTCGTCAAGTAGCCGCTCGGCACCGATCGGAGGGGACGCACCCCTTCAGCGACTCAAACCAGTTCCTGGGCGGCGACGACGATGCAGCCGGGTCCGCCGTGCACGCCGAGCGCCGTGCCGAGCGGGATGATGGGCAGGAATTCCGCGCTGGGCAGCCCGGCGGCGAGAACGTCGCGCACTTGGACGGCACCTTCCGGCACGTTTGCGTGCGAGATCCCGATGCGCCAGCGCTTTGACGGGTCGAGCCGCCGGCGCAGCAGCCGGCCGTAACGCGGGTAGGGATTCCGTCGCCCGAACAGCAAGCCGCCGAAGCCGAGGCTGCCGTCGGCTCGGACCACCAGGATCGGCACCAGGCGGAGCCCGTCCGCGATCGGCTTGATCCAGCCTGGAACGCGCCCTCCGCGAACGGCGAACTCGAGTGTGACGAGACAACCCCACGTGCGCGTGCGACGGCGCGCGGCGACCGCGGCCTCCCGCACGCCCTCGGCATCCCCGCCTCCGGCCGCGACCTCCGCCGCACGCATCGCGATGAGCCCCTGGCCGAGCGCCGCCGTACCGGAGTCGATCGTCACGATCCTGGCCCGCGTGCGCGTACGCGAGACCGCCGTCTCCGCGCTCCGGAAGGTCCCGCTCACGCGCGACATCAGCCCGACGTAGACGACGGCCCCGTAGTGCGAGCCCAGGAACTCGAAAGCGCGCCTGAAATCGCCTGGCGGCGGCTGCGACGTCTTCGGGTGCACCGGATTCGTCTCGAGCAGACGGAAAAACTCCGCCGAGGAGAGCCCGACCTTGTCGAGGTAGCTCTGCGTGCCAAAGTGCACGCGCACCGGGACGACGTGGATGTCGAGCGACTCGAGTACCGATTCGGGCAGATCCGCCGCCGAGTCGGTGACGACCGCGACGTGGCGGCGCTGCGCATGGTGCGCCATGTCTTGCTGCCGCTGCATGTCGTCGGCCTTCTCGCCACTGACCGCGCCGAAGCCCGCGGCGAGCGCGAACAGCCTCGGAGGCTCGTTCGTATGGACATGCAGCCGTATCTTGCTCTGGGTGCCTGCCACCACGAGGCTTGAGCCGAGTTCGGAGGCCGCCTCGCGAAGCTTGCGCCGGTCGATCGAATCTCCGGTGACCGTGCATTCCGTGCAGTAGCGGTGCTCGAGGTCCACCTGCGAGCCGGCCGCGGCCTCGTCGTCCGAGAGGAGCAGGATCCCGGCATCATCGCCTGGTGCGATGCCGGTCTCGAAATAATCCGCCATGCCGGCGACGAGTTCGACGAAGCCGAGCGCGCCGGCATCGACGACATTGGCTCGGCGCAGCATCTCGAGCTTGGCGGGCGTCGCCTCGAGCGAGACGCGCGCGGCAGCAAGGGCCTCCCGAAAGAGGCCGCGGAAGTCCCGCACGCCCTTCGCTGCCGTGGCCGCGGCCGCCGCGGCGAAATCCGCGATCACCGTGAGAATCGTCCCCTCGCGCGGCTCGGCGAGCGATTCGCGGGCGTAAGCTGCGCCGCCTTCGAATGCATCGGCGAATTGCGCCGTCGTCAGCGTGGGCAACTGCGCCACGCGGTCGCCGACTCCCAGCAGGCACTGCGCGAGGATCGCGCCGGAGTTTCCCCGGGCACCGTCGAGCGCGGCATCCGCGACGCGGGTGAGCAACTGCCCGGCATGCGGCTCCGGGCTGGCGCGCAACGCCGTCAGGACCGCCTGCAGCGTCAGTGCGAGGTTCGTGCCGGTGTCGCCGTCCGGCACTGGGAACACGTTGATCTTGTTGATCAGTTCCTCGCGCGAGATGAGGCGGTGTATTCCCGAGCGCAGCGCAACCGCGAGCTCTGCGCCGCCGAGCTCCAGGGCAGGCTGGACGGCAGCATTCATGGACAGGCCGCGGCTAGAGCCGCGGCAGGAGGAAGCGGCGGCCGTGATAGGAGAGCACGGCGCCCTCACGCGTGATTTCCTCGACCACCGGGCCCTCGACAATGTGCGCGCCCTGCGTGTAGCGGCGGCCGTTGATGAAGACGGCGCGCTTTGCGGGATTGTCCGCGTAGATGTGCAGGTCGATCGCGAGCTGCGGCAGGCCGGTGGCGGCTTCGACTGCGGGCGCGTCGTCTGGCAGCGCCTCGCTATAGGTCACGCCCGGCCTCGAGACCGGCGCTTCCGGGAGCAGCGTCGGGTCCGGCGCGTCGGGTGGCAGCGTCGCCGGCTCGCCATACAACTCCGCGGGCTCATCCAGCGGCGTCTCATGCGGCATCGCGGCGGCCTCGAGCTCGCTTTGCGGCGCCGGCGCGGCGATTACGGGCAGCGTGTTCCCCTTGGCGGGCGGCGCAGCCGTCGCAAGCGGCGCCGGCGCCGCATCCGGCGCGTGCGCGTCGCGTAGCACGAAATAGAGAACGACGGCGGCGTTGAGGGCGAGCAACGCGGCGATCGTGACCAGGGCGATCGGCAGGCGGCGATCCTCGCGCGCGACGGGAAATTCCGCGATGATCGGGCCGTTCTGGCGCTGGCGCTCGATCTCGGACTTGCGCAGCGCGTCGAGGATGAAGCTCATGCGCCCGCCTGCGGTCCGGCCTGCGACAGCGTCGGCGTGCCCGGCGCGCCGAGCGCGGAATCGAGCACCAGCTGCGTCTGCAGCCCGGCCACGCCGTCGACCGCAAGCCTTCGGCTGCGCTGGAAATTTTCGACGAGCTGCTCGAGCTCCGCGTCGAAGTAGTCACCAGTCTCGGCTGTGGCGGGCTGCCCGCTCAACTGCTCGAGGCCCTGGCGCAGCCAGCGCACGTCGTCGCCGCGCATCCCCGCGCGCAGCGGGCGCAGGGTGCCGGTCTGCGGCCGCCACAGCACGAGGAACTCGCCGAACCAGTAGTCCGCCAGCTCCGCGATCGGCACTTCGGCCTCGTCGCCGGCCACCAGCAGTTTCGCGCCGTCGTCCCTGAGTCCGGACAGCACGACCTGGTGCGTTCCGCCCTCACCGTCAATGAGCGAAAGGATCGCCGGCCGGTTGATCAGCTTGAGCTGGGCAAGCGAGCCACGCTGCCAGACACAGGAGAGCCCGCGCGCGTCCGCCTGTTCGCAGGCGAGTCCGCCGCCCGGCTGATACTCGGTTCCCCAGAGCGAGAAGAGCGAGGCGAACGCGGCATCCGTCGTGGTTGATGCGGAATCCCTTGCCAGCAGGGCGCTGAGCGGCTCCCGCGCAGGCGCCGTGAAGGCAGGCTTCGGCGCTGGAGTTTCGGCGGTCGCCATCGCGCTCGCCGCCGGCGCCGGCCGCTGTAATGCGGGCCAGGCCCGCCACAGCGCGAAAGCCAGGAGCGCAGCACCTGCCACGGCGCCGCCGATCGCGAGCGCGCGGAACCAGGGCGCGAGCACCGGCCGGCCGTAGACCTCGGAAGCCGCGCGGCGTACGAGCGCGCCATTGGCCACGTGCTCCTCTCGCGTATAGGCGCCGAGCAGTGCGCGGTCTGCGATGACATTGACGATTCGCGGCACGCCGGCGGATAGCCGGTGGATCTCGCGCTGGGCACCGGGCGTGAACAGGTCGCGCGTCGCGCCCGCAACGCGCAGCCGATGCCGGATGTAGGCGATCGTCTCGCGCTTGCGCAGCGCCTCGAGGTGGTAGCGGCCCGTGATGCGCTGTGCGAGCTGGCGCAGTTCCGGCCGCTCGAGTACGGCGCGCAGTTCCGGCTGACCGATCAGGATGATTTGCAGCAGCTTCTGCGTCGCGGTCTCGAGGTTGGTGAGCAGCCGCACCTGCTCGAGCACGTCGGCGTCCAGGTTCTGCGCCTCGTCCACCATCAGCACGATGCGCCGGCCGCGACCGTGCGCGTCGAGCAGAAAATGCGTGAGCAGGTCGACGAGCGCCTTCACGCTGCCTGCGGACCCCTCCGGCACCTGCACGTGCAGCTCGTCGCAGATTGCGAGGAGGAATTCTGCGGGCGTGACGCGCGGGTTGAGGATCAGGGCGACGTCGCAATGCGGCGGCAGCTGCTGAAGGAGGCTCCTGAGCACCGTCGTCTTGCCGGTGCCGACCTCGCCCGTCAGCTGGATGAAGCCGCCGGCCTCACTGATGCCGTAGGCGAGATGCGCGAGGGCTTCCGTGTGCCGCTCACTCAGGTAGAGATAGCGCGGGTCCGGGGTGATCGCGAACGGTTTTTCGTTCAGCCCAAAGAAACTCGCGTACATGACGAGGGCATGGACTCCATCGACTGCCGGGCGTTCATGATGCCCTCAGCCGCAGTGCGCTGCAAAGAAAGGCCGGCTGGGATTCAAAGGGAACGCTCCCTTTGTCATCGGAGGGGACGCACCCCTTCATATTCGTGAAGGGGCCGGACCCCTTCGCGAATATGAAGGGGTGCGTCCCCTTCCTTACCGGTCCGTGCCGCGGTGGATGGCTTCGTCCCCGAAGCGGCCGTGGATGCGGTCGAGGGCGTCGTCGAGGCGGCGGGATTCGGAGGACTCGGCGGTGGTGAAGAGGTCGAGTTGCTGCTCGGGCTCGAAATCGCTGACGCCGACGCCGAGGAGCCGCACGGCAGCCCGCGGCTGCTCGGCGAGCCAGTGCTCGAGGAGGTCCGCCGCCACTTGGGCGATGAGCCGGGTCTCCTGCGTCGGCGGGTTGAAGCTCCGCTGGCGCGTATAGGTCTCGAAGTCGCGCCGGCGTACCTTGATGCTCACCATACCCGCCTTGAACTGCCGCACGCGCAGCCGAGCCGTCGTGCGGTCCGCGAGCTGCGCCAGGCGCTCCTGCAATTCCGCGTGATCCCGGATGTCGACTTCAAACGTTTCTTCCGAGCTGATTTGCTTCTCCGGGGCGTCGGAAATGACCGGCCGCTCATCGATGCCCGCGGCGCGGTCCTGAAACTTGCGGGTTTCGCGCCGAAACAGCGGCCACAGCACCGATTCCGGTGCGTGCCGCAGCTGGCCGAGCGTGAAGAGCCCTTCCTTCTCCAGCTGCGCCGCCGTCTTCGCGCCGATGCCGAACAGCCGCCCGACCGGCAGCGGATCGAGCGTGGCGACGAGGTCCTCCGGCCGAATGACGGTGAGCCCGTCCGGCTTGTGCATCTCTGAGCCGAGCTTGGCGAGCAGCTTGTTGTGCGAGACCCCGACCGAGGCCGTGAGGCCAGTGCGTTCGTGGATACGCTTCTTGATCTCGCGCGCCATGTCCTCACCGTTGCCGAAAATCCCACGGCTCGCGGTCACGTCGAGGAAAGCCTCGTCGAGCGACAGCCCCTCGACCAGGTCCGTGAACTCGCGAAATACCTCGAAAACCTGCGCCGATATCTCACGGTAACGCTTGAACCGCGGCGCGATGACGATGGCCTGGGGGCAGCGCCGGAGCGCCTCGCGCATCGGCATTGCAGAGTGCACGCCGAAGCGCCGCACTTCGTAGCTTGCGGCGGCGACCACGCCGCGCGCCCCGGCGCCGCCGACGACCACCGGCAGCCCTGCGAGTTCCGGCCGGTCGTGCTGCTCGACCGACGCATAGAAGGCGTCCATATCGACGTGCAGGATCGTCCGGTGGGCGTCGCTCACAAAAGCTGGTACATCGTATAGAGGAGGCCGGCCAGCATGGTGACGCCGAGAAGGACGAAGTAGATCAGGGAAATGGCCACGAACTTTAGCAAGGTCTTGAACCGGCCCTCGGCGTAGACGACCCGCATGGAACGGAACACGTAGTACGGCAGGTAGCAGTACAGGAGGAATGCGGCGAAGCCGAGGGTTCCGGCCAGCGGCAACTTCAGGTCGGAAATCGCGACCAGGATGGAAGTAACGCCGAGCAGCAGGAAGGTGAAGGCGTGGTTGTGCAGGAACACGACGAGGTGCTCGGCGTACAGCCGCCGTGGTTTCCAGTAGAACAGGCGCGTGACGCCCGCGATCAGCGGCAGGAACAGGAACATGATCTTCGGCGCCGTGGCGGCAAAATGCTCGGCGAAGCGCTTGCCGCCGTCGGCCCGCATCTGGAGACAGGTGCGCGAAAGGGCCTTCTCGAAGCCGTCCAGGGCCGCGTTCTCGGAAATGTTGACTACGCAGTTGCGGCTGTCGTTCATGGCCTTGTCGAAGCCTTCGGCTTCGAGGTCCTTCCCGAGCTCGTCAGGGACGTGAACGCGGATCGGGGCCTTGTCCGCGGCTCCCTTGCCGTCGTCGAAATTGAAGGATGTGGAATTCGGAAGCAGTGCCGCAACTGCAAAGTACAGGATGCTGACGGCGAGATACAGGCGAAACGGCGGGATGTACTGCTGGTGTCGCCCGGCGATGAACTCGAGCGTCAACTCGCCCGGACGCCGAATGAGCAGGCGCAGCGTGCGCCAGACCCGGCTGTCGAGGTGCAGCAGCGAATGGGTGACGTCGCCCGCGACTTCCTTCATGGATAGCACATGCACGTCGGAGGACTGACCGCACTCGGCGCAGTGCCTGCCGGTGACGATCGAGCCGCAGTTCATGCAGCGTTTCGGCTCATCGGCGGGCGGCAGCAGCTCGTGCTTCGGCTTGAAGACCCGCCGCTCGCAATGCACGCGCCCGCCGAAGCGCTGGGCCGTCTCTGTCCGCATTCGTGTTGCATGGTTCTCGAGGTAATGATCGAGCGCCGCCACGCTCTCGACGCGGTAGCGGACACGGCGGCGCTGGCGCTCGCCCGAGGGCATCTCGGAAATCTCGATGTTCGCGCCGTGGAAGCCCGGGCAGGCGAGCACGTCCCGCACGTGGCCGGGTAGCCAGGCGTCGTAATCCGCGACGATGTCGGGTTCGAGCTGGCACTCGACTTCGTAGATAAGGTTGGTTGTCACGCTGCGGGCCCGCCCGGGGGACAGCCCGATCTTAGCGCAGGAGCCGCCTCAGGACGCGCTGCAGGCGGTGTCGATGTGCCGTAGCTTGCCGATGTCGCTCAGGCGGTAGAAACGTCGCAGGTACCGGAGCCAGGCGCCATCTTCTCGCCGGCAGAGTTCGCGCAGCCGGGGCTCGAGCCGGGCGCAGAAGCGCGCGGCCTGGCGGCTCGCGCGCCGGTAAAGCGATTCGTGGCCGGCTGCGAGCCCGGGATCCACGCGCGCCCGGCGGAAAAGGAGTGTGTGCAGTTCCGCCGGGAAGCGCCGCGGATGCCGCAGGCGAAGGAGCGCGATGCTGGCGACGTATTTGTCGATCTCGGCCTGCAGCTCGAGCGCGAGGCGCGACACCGGCCGGTCATGGCCGGCATTGTGCGCGACGCAGAGGAAATGGCTGACACCCTCGAGCGCCGTCCAGCAATCGGCAAGGTTGTCCTGGTCGAGGCAGTCGCTCGGGTCATGACGCTCGAGCCGCTCCAGCAGCGCGGGCTCGAGGTAGAGCGACATGCACATTTCATCGTCGAGAGCGCTCACGAATAGCTGCTCGTCTCCTGGCGCATTGCTGCATTCGCCGGGGAGCTGGTGGCGGTCAGTGACGAGAAAGTCTTCGACGCGACATCCAATATCGAGGTCGTAGATACCGGTTAGCAGGGCTTCGAGCCGTTCGAGGGCCCGCGCGGGCATGGCGGTTCAATTCGCGAACGTGCTGGCCGGCACCGGCCGGATGCCGAGCTTGAGGAGCAGCCGGTGCGCGCGCTGGCTGCCGGTCTTGTGCCACAGCTCGTAGAGGCGCAGCACGTCGCGCGGCGAATGGCGCGTGGCGCCCTCACCGATCTCGTTCAGGGCGTCGACCAGGGGCTGGAACTTGTATTCGAGCTCGGCAAATACGCTGCCGAGCACGCGCTGCGCCCCATGATAGGGCGCCTGGGCCAGCGCGCCATACGCGCGGCCGCCCATGGCGATGTGGTAATCGATGTCGACCGGACGGCTCGAAAAGCCCCCGGCGAGAAAGCCCGCGACGAAGAGCGCGACGTCGCCGAGGCGCTGTAGCATGCGGAAACGCTGCCGGTCGTCCGGCGTCTCTGCGGCCTCGGCAAGGAGCAGTGCGAGCGGTTTCAGCTGCGAGCGCTCGGCATGCTGCTCGAAGAGGGCGTCCGTGTGCGAGAACATTGCGAGCAGGTTCACGATGTAGTGTTCGGTATGATCACGGACCTGCAGGTGCTGGTGCTCGAGCGCGCTTTGCAGCGCTTCGCGGAAGAACTCGCGCACGTCTGAGACGGTCTGGAGCTCCATGGCGCCAGTTCAGGGCATTCGCGCGGCCGGTTCTGCAAACTGCGTCGCAGCTTGCGGTGGCAGTCAGGGCGGGAGAGTGCTGAAGCCCGCGGCTTGTGATCGGGTTCGGATCCAGAACGAAGGGGACGCGCCCCTTCACGAATATGAAGGGGTGCGTCCCCTTCGTAACAAGTGACTGTTTCCGCGTCAGGCTGCTGAAAACAGCCTGCGGCTGGAAACCGGCCGTCGTGGGACGGTCGTCTTGAAGCGGCCCGGCTTGACCACGAGCACGTCGCAAGGCAAGGCGTCGAGGACGCGCTCTGCGGTGTTGCCGATGAAAACCCGCTCCAGCCCGTGCCGTGATACCGCGCCCATGACGACCACGTCCGCGCGGCGGCGTTTCGCCAGGTCCGGAATGACGCTTGCGGGGTCGCCGACTTCAAGGTGCAGCTGGCCCTGCGCCAGTCGCAGCGGCGCGCAGACCCGTTCCATGGCGCGCTTCACGTCGAGCGTATGACGGCGATCGATCCGTGGATCCACGGGGATCACGAGCGGCTCTGACGTGCCGGTGGCAATCGCGATCGAGAGCGGCAGGTAGGCGTGGACCACGTCGAGCCGGCCGGCGTGCGCCGCCGCGATTGCCTGCGCCAGTTCCAGGATTCGGCGGTCAAGGTTTGCGGACCGGTCCCGCACGTGCAGCGGATCGATCGCCGCCAGCACTCGCGCCTTGCCGTATTTCGAGGGCTTCTTCACGAGCAGGAGCGGCGCAGGGCAGAGACGGATCAGCTGCCAGTCGTTGTTGGTCAGGAAGAGGCGGGCGCCGAAGGCGCGACGATGGGATTCGGCCACCACGAGATCCGGCCGGGTGCGCAGTGTCTCGCGCACGATGCCTTCGAATGCCGGATAGTCCCAGATCGCGCGAACCGACACTTTCAAACCGCGCCGCCGCAGGGGCCGCGCCAGCCGTTCCAGCCCCGCACACCCCTCGGCGAGCCTGTCCGCACGTTCCTGCTCGATATCCGTCGCCGCGAAACGAGCGTCGCGCGCGTAAGGGCTATAGGCGCAGTGGACGAGCGCCAGCCGCGAGCCGAACGCTCGCGCCAGTTGCGCGGCCCGGGCAAGGCCCACCTGGCGGCGCTCCTGCGGAAACTCGACGGCCACGAGAATGGTCTTGATGTGCCGGCGCGCCATGCTGAGGCCTCCTCAGGCGACCTGAACGCTGTCGTCGTTGCGCGGGCGTTCCTGGGCGCCGCCGGCGGCCAGTTCGCGCCCGTCGAAGTCGTCGACATTGATGATGTCCATGACCTTGCGGTCGTACTCGCGCAGCTGCGCGGCCTCCGCCTCGGTCACGATGCCGGCCGCCAGCGCCTCGCGGATCTGGCCGGGCAGGTCAAGGGCCGTCACGCGGCTGGTCTTCACGCCCTCGACCCGGATGCGCTTCTCGAGCGGTTCGGCCGCAATGGCGAGTTCCATCGCCTGCTGCACGAGTCCGAGGTGGTTGCCCGGCTCGAGTGTGCGGTAGATGTAATGGCAGAGCCGTTCGCGCGCCTCGCCCGGGTTCATGACGAGCTCAGCGATTTTCGGGTTGAGCCGGTCCGATGGCGCCGAATACGTCAGCCCGCGCGGGAAGATCAGCAAGCGCATCAACGCGGCGAGCCAGCGCACCGGGAAATTCCTGAGGAAGCTGTGCAGCTGCTCCTGCGCCTGGTAAAGCAGCGAACGGCAGGCAAATTCGACCAGTGGCAGGTCGGATTCCGGGCGGCCCTGGTTTTCGTGGTGCTTCAGAACCATGGACGCGAGGTACATGGATGACAGCACGTCGCCGAGCCGCGCCGACAGGTTTTCCTTCTTCTTGAGATAGCCGCCAAGCGAGAGCATTGCGACGTCGGTCGCGAATGCGAACGAGGCGCTGAACCGGTTGATGTGCTCGTAGAAGCGTGTCGTCGGGCCCGGCCTCGGCGACTTGACGATGCGCGCGAGCGTGATCGCGCCAAAGAACGAGCGCACGGCGTTCGAAATCGTGAAGCCGACGTGATGGAACAGCGCGGAGTCGAAATCCCGCAGGCCGCGCTCGCGGTCCGGGTCCTGCGCGGCATTCATCTCCTTAAGCACCCAGGGATGGCAGCGCACTGCGCCCTGGCCGAAGATGATGAGGCTGCGGGTCAGGATGTTCGCGCCCTCGACCGTGATGCTGACAGGCACCATCTGGTAGCCGCGGCCGATGTAATTCTTCGGGCCGAGCATGATGCCCTTGCCGCCCTGCACGTCCATCGCGTCGTTCGCGACCATGCGGCCGAACTCGGTCAAGTGGTACTTGAGGATGCCGGCCGGCACCGAGGGCCTCTCGCCGCCGTCAATGGCGCCCGTCGTTACCGAGCGCGCCGCATCCATGATGTAGGCGCGCGCCGCCATGCGTGCGATCACGGACTCGACACCCTCGAATTTGCCGACCGGCAGGTTGAACTGCCTGCGGATGCGCGCGTAGGCGGCGGTCGAATAGACGCCGCCCTTCGCGCCGCCGGTCGCGATCGAAGGCAGCGAGATGCAGCGCCCGACCGAGAGCTGCTCAACCAGCATGCGCCAGCCTTGGCCCGCCATCTTCGGCCCGCCGATAATCGCGTCGAGCGGCACGAACACGTCGCGGCCCTGGATCGGCCCGTTCTGGAACGGCCCGTTCAACGGGAAGTGCCGGCGGCCGATGGTGATACCGGGGGTATTGCGCGGCACGAGTGCGACGGTAATCCCGTAATCGGTCTTGTCGCCGCCCATGAGCTTTTCCGGGTCGAACAGGCGGAAGGCGAGGCCGATGATGGTCGCGATCGGCGCGAGCGTGATGTAGCGCTTCGAGAAATGCAGGCGGATGCCGATGGTGTCGTGGCCCTGGTAGGTGCCGCGGCACACGATGCCGATATCCGGGATCGCGCCCGCATCAGACCCGACGCGCGGGCCGGTCAGGCCGAAGCAGGGGATCTCCTCGCCGCGGGCGAGCCGCGGCAGGAAGTGATCCCGCTGCTCCTCGGTGCCGTAATGCAACAGGAGTTCCGCGGGACCGAGCGAGTTCGGCACCACGATCGTCGACGCCACCGTGCTCGACCGGCTCGCGATCTTCACCACGACGGAGGAGTGCGCATAGGCGGAGAACTCGAGCCCGCCGTACTTGCGCGGGATGATCATCGCCCAGAAGCCCTTTTTCTTGATGAAGTCCCATGCCTCGGGCGGCAGGTCCGCGCGCCGGTGCGTGATGTCGAAATCGTCGACCATCCGGCAGAGTTCTTCGCAGGGCCCGTCGATGAAAGCCTGCTCCTCGACAGACAGCGCCGGTGCCTTGGCCGAGAGCAGCTTGTTCCAGTCCGGTCCGCCGGTGAACAACTCCCCGTCCCACCAGACCGTGCCGGCCTCGAGCGCCTCGCGCTCGGTCGTGGACATTGGCGGCAGCATGCGCTTGAAAATCAGCAGGAAGCGGTTGGAGATCAGCACGCGGCGCAGCGGGCGGATGTTGAGCAGGAGATGCGGGAGGTAAACGGCCCAGAGCGTGGCTTTCCACCAGGGCGCGCCCGCCCCGAAGAGCGTGTAGTAAACCAGCAGGACGCCGAGGACCAGCGTCGCCTTGGCGAGGCTCGCACGCTGGTAGCCGAGCCACAGGACGAGGCTCACGAACAGCAGCAGCCAGAGCACGGTAAGCACCATCGCGTCCCTACTTATACCGCGTTCAGCATGGGATGCGGGATTAGGCGATGCACCCTAGGCAGCCCCGTGTTTGCACTGCAAAAAACGCATTCTGTGTATGCTGTCCGTGGGGAGGAAATCACCATGAGCAATCTGATCGGGCGCGTCCAGAAGATCCTGCTGACGCCCAAGACGGAATGGCCGGTTATCGCCGCTGAATCAGAGACGACCGGCGGTCTCTACACGCGTTACATCCTCATCGTGTCGGCGATCGCGCCGATTGCAATGTTTTTGAAAGGCACGCTGATCGGCAGTTCCCTGCCGTTCCTCGGCACGTACCGTATGGGGATGGGTGCGGGCCTGTCGATGCTCGTGCTGAGCTATGTCCTCGGCCTTGTCGCGGTCTTCATCCTCTCGCTCATCATCAACGTGCTCGCGCCGAGCTTCGGCGCACAGAAAGACTCGGTGCAGGCGCTGAAGTCTGCGGCCTACAGCATGACCGCGGGCTGGGTCGCGGGCGTCGGGCAGATCGTTCCCTGGCTCGGCTGGTTGATCGGGCTCGCGGGTTTCGTCTACAGCATTTACCTGCTCTATGTCGGCCTGCCGTTCACGATGAAGGCCCCGGCCGAGAAGGCAGCCGGCTATACCGCGGTCAGCGTGATCGCCGCGATCATCCTCGGCTGGGTGTGCTGGGCGATCGTCGCCAGCGTGGTCGGAACCAGCATGTTCGGCATGATGGGCCGGACAACGTCGTCGATCAGTTCGCCGGGCAAGTTCGAGAAGGGCACGACCGGCGCCGCGCTCGAGGAATGGGCCAAAAACATGGAAGCGGCCGGCAAGCAGGTCGAGGACTCGGCGAAAGAGAACAACGGTGCGCCGTCGCCCGCGGCGATTGGCTCGCTGGTCGGCGCCGTGGTGGCAGGCGGCAAGGGTGCCGAAGCGCTGCCCACGGACCGGATGAAAGCCTTCCTCCCCGAAACGCTTGCGGGCCTGCCGCGCACCAGCGCTTCAGCCGAGCGCAACAACGCCATGGGGATCCAGGTATCCGAGTCCCGTGCCGACTATTCGGATGGCGCAGGGCGGAACCTGCAGCTCAAGGTCACCGACACGGGCGGCGCGCAGGGATTCGTTGCGCTCGCGGCCTGGGCCAACGTGGAGCAGGAACGCGAGTGGCAGGGCGGCTATGAGCGCGACTATCACGCGGACGGGCGCATGATCCATGAGCGCTGGGACGGCGCCAACGGTTCGGGGGAATACGGCGTGATCGTCGGCAAGCGCTTCTCGGTCGAAATTTCGGGCAAGGCCGCGAGCATGGACGAGCTCAAGGCCGCGCTCGGCGCCGGCGTCGATATCGCTGAACTCGAGTCCGTCGCGAACCAGGCGAAGCCCCCCGGCTGATAAAACGAAAGCCGGCCATGAGGCCGGCTTTCACGGTCGGAATCCTTCCTGGATTACTTGATCGGACGCAGATTCACTTCACGAACATAAGTCGTGCCGAGATACGTGCGCATCTCGAGACGCGGCTTGGTCATCTCGTTCTGCTTGTCCTCGTCGGCCGTCGCATAGTGTGCTGCCGCGATCGCGTCGAACTTGTCGTCGTCGCCCTTGTTGTAGTCGAGCGCCTTGCCGTAGTTCGGGTATAGCGTGCAGAACAGGACGTCATAGTCGTTCGGATCCCGTGGCGCTTTGACGAAGGTCTTGGAGTCGAGGATCAGGCCCTGCTTTTTCGCCTCGGCATCCTGCGGCAGTACGTGGGCGCGAATATATTTCATGTACGTGTCGAACTGGCCCGGGCTGGTGCGATACGCGCTGCATTCCCACACCGGACCCTCGGTCCAGTGTTCCTGGGCCACGGCTGAAACCGATACGAACGCCAATGCCGCGGCCAGCAGGCCGCCTGTGATGGATTTCATGAGATCTCCCTACATGATTGTTTTGGACTCGTCTCGCGGCGAGCGTGAGTCTTATTTTACGCTAAATCACGCGGGGATTTTCGTCTAATTACCAGGCGATGCCATAGTCTTCGCCGTGATTGCTTGATCCGCCCCAGAACGTGCCCTGCGCCGGATCGATCAGGATTGCGTTGATCGGCCCGGATGTCCGCGAGGCGTATTCCGGCTTGTAGCCGCGCGCCCGCAGGTCGCGCCGGGTCCAGTCCGGTATCGAGTCGTTGAGCGTGATGCGCCCGGGGAATATTTCGTGCGCGCCGAATGAATCGTGCATCTGCCAGCTGGTGAAGTTCGGGGCTTCCGCCGCCTGCTGGGGCGTCATGCCGAATTCGACGATGTCCAGGAAGAACTGCAGCAGGTTCTGGTCCTGCGTGTCGCCGCCCTGCACGGCAAAGGCGAGCCAGGGCTTGCCGTCCCGGAAGGCGAGCGAGGGCGTCAGCGTCGCGCGCGGGCGCTTGCCGGGCTCGATCACGTTGAACGGATTCTCGTTCGCATCCAGCACGAAGGATTGCGCGCGCTGGCTCATGCCGATGCCGGTCCGGCCCGCGATCACTGCCGGCAGCCAGCCGCCCGAGGGCGTCATGGAGACGATCCAGCCGTCCCGGTCGACCGCGATGACGGAGGTCGTACCGCGCAGCATGGAGCCCGTATCGGGATCGGTTGCCGCGGCAAAGCGCGCGGGATCGAAGTCGGGCTCGAGGCCTGCGCGCTTCTGGAGGAGATCCCGGTAGGGGTTCGTGCCGCCCTGGAAGGGATAGGGATCGCCTGGCTCGATCGTCGCGTCGTTGCTGTCCGGATTCAGGAGCCCGGCGCGCGACTTCGCGTAGTCCTTCGAGAGCAGGCCCTGGATCGGCTCCTCAGGCGGAAAGTAGGGATCGCCGTAGTAGAAGTCGCGGTCGGCGTAGGCGAGGTTCATGGCCTGGTAAATCGTGTGGATATAGCTCGCACTGTTGTAGCTCATCGACTTCAGGTCGAAGTTCTCGAGGATGTTCAGCGCCTGGAGCATCACCGGGCCCTGGACCCAGCGGTCGAGCTTGTAGACGTCGAAACCGTGGTAGCTCGTGTGGCGCGGCTCTTCGAGCTCGACGCGCCAGCGCGCGAGGTCGTCTTTCGTGATCAAGCCGCCCTGTTCCCGCGCGCCGCGCACGAACTCGGCCCCGATGTCGCCACGGTAAAATCGGTCGTAGGCGGCGTGCAGCGCCTGCTTGCGCGATTTCCCGGCCTTGAGCGCAAGACGCTCTGCCTCGACGAGCTTCCTCAGCGTCGCGGCAAGGTCGGCCTGCCGGAAAATCTCGCCGGCGACCGGCGCCTCGCGCGGCGCGCCCGCGTGAGGGAGCATCACGGCCTTGGCGTACGGCCACTGCTTGATCTCGGCTTTTTCAGCTTCAATTCGATCCGCGGTCTCGCCGTCTATGGCGTAGCCGTCAGCCAGCTCAATGGCGGGCGCAAGGACTTCTCCGAGCGAGAGCCTGCCGAATTCCGACAGCATCGTGATGAGAGCGCCGGGCGTGCCGGGCGTCACCGCCGCAAGCGGCCCGGTCTCCGGCGGGTACTTCATGCCTTTGCTGCGATAGAACTCCGCGGTCGCGCCGGTCGGCGCGACACCGAGCCCGTTGATCGCGATGATCTTCTTCGTCGTCGGATCGTAGATGAGCGCCTGGGTCTCCCCGCCCCAGGAGAGGGTGTCCCACATGGTCGAGGTCGCCGCCAGCATGGCACAGGCGGCGTCGACCGCGTTTCCGCCCTGCTCGAATATCTTCGCGCCGGCAGTCGCCGCGAGCGGCTTGCCCGTGATCGCCATCCAGTGCGAGCCGTGGAGCGGCGGCTTCTGGGTCTTCTCCTGGGCGGTCGCGGCGCCGCTCGTGAGCATCGCCAGGCAGGTTGCCGCCGCGGCGGCGCGGATGATGATCGACATGACTGTGCTCCTCAGACCAGGTCCCGCACGCCCTCGCGCTCCTCGAGCAGCTCGCGGTGCGTGGCGTCCATCCGCTCGCGGCTGAATTCGTCGACTGCGAGTCCCTGCACGACGGTGTACTTGCCGTCTGCGCAGGTGACGGGATAGGAATACACGACGCCTTCGCCGATGCCGTAGCTGCCGTCGGCCGGCACGGCCATACTGACCCAGTCGCCGTCGGGCGTCCCGAGCGCCCAATCGCGCATGTGGTCGATCGCGGCCGAAGCGGCCGAAGCGGCCGAAGACGAGCCCCGCGCCTTGATGACGGCCGCACCGCGCTGCTGCACGGTCGGGATGAAATCCTCGCGATACCATTTCGTGTCCACAAGCGATTTCGCGGGCTTGCCGTCGACGGTGCAATGCGAGATGTCCGGGTGCTGCGTTGCGCTGTGGTTTCCCCAGACGATCATCCGGCGGACATCCGTCGTGTGCTTGCCGGTCTTCGCGGCGAGCTGGGCGAGCGCCCGGTTGTGGTCGAGCCGCATCATCGCGGTGAAGTTCTGTCGCTCGATGTCAGGGGCGTTTGACGCGGCGATGAGCGCATTCGTGTTCGCCGGGTTGCCGACGACGAGCACGCGCACGCCGCGGCTCGCAGCCTCGTTGAGGGCGCGGCCCTGGGCCGAGAAGATCCGGGCGTTCGCGAGCAGCAGGTCCTTGCGTTCCATGCCGGGCCCTCGCGGGCGCGCTCCGACGAGCATTGCGTAGTCGCAGTCCCTGAACGCTGCCCCGGCGTCATCCGTCGCGACGATGCGGTTCAGTGTCGAAAACGCGCAGTCCGCGAGTTCCATCACGACTCCGCCGAGCGCGGGGAGCGCGGGCGTGATCTCGAGCAATTGCAGGTTGACCGGCCGGTCGGTACCGAGCATCTGTCCCGAGGCGACGCGGAAGGCGAGTGCGTAGCCGATGTGGCCGGCCGCGCCGGTTATCGTGACGGTGGCGGGTGTTTTCTCCAATCGAGACTCCAGCGGGATTCGGGGCGCAATTGTAGCAGCGCGCGCCGATGTGATTTCGCTAGCATGCAGGCTGCAGGTCGGGCGCCACTAAGGGAGGCGCATTGAGCGGCGAAACGCAGATCCACCCGGGCGAGTCGGACGAATTCGCCTGGCACGAGAAGGACAATCCGCTGCCGGAGGCCGCTGACGTCTCCATCATTGGCGGCGGAATCGTCGGCAGTTCGGCGGCCTATTTCCTGGCGCGCAGCGGCGTCTCCGTCGCGCTCTTCGAGAAGGGCCGCATCGCGGGCGAGCAGTCGGGCCGGAACTGGGGCTGGGTGCGCCAGCAGTGCCGCTCGCCGGTCGAACTGCCCTTGATGATGCAGAGCCTCCGGCTCTGGAAAGAATTGCCGGCGCAGCTCGGCGAGGACGTCGGGTTCCGGCAGGGTGGCACGCTCTATCTCGCACAGGGCGCGAAAGAGCTCGAAGCGCTGGCGGGGTGGCTGGCCGTTGCACGCGAGCACGCGCTCGACACGCGCGTCGTTTCCGGCCGCGAGCTGAAAGCGGTCTTCGCCGCCGGTGATCGCTGGGCGGGCGCGCTCTACACCGCGAGCGATGGCCGTGCGGAACCCTCGCGTGCCGCGCGCGCGATCGCACGCGGCGCCTCGCGGGCCGGCGCACGTATCCTCGGCCGCACGGCCGTGCGCGGCGTCGAGACAGCTGCAGGCCGTGTGTCCGCGATCGTGACCGAGCACGGCGCCGTCGCCACGCGTGCCGTCGTCTGCGCGGCCGGCGCCTGGACACGGCTTTTCTGCGCCTCTCTCGGCATCCGCGTGCCGCAGTTGCCGGTGCTCGGCAGTGTCGCGCGCACGGCGCCGGCTCCCCGGCTCCTGGAGGGCCAGGCCTGGGCGCCGGCGGTCGCGATCCGCCGCCGAGCCGATGGCGGCTATACGGTCGCGCACGGCCACTCATCCCTGCATTCCATCATTCCGGCGAGCTTCCGCTATGCGACGAAATACCTGCCCGCATTCCGCGAGAGCCACGGCTCGCTGCGCATCGCTGTCGGTCGCGATTTCGTCCGCGCCCTGGCGATGCCTTCGCGCTGGCCGCTCGACGGGCCGTCACCCTTCGAACGCGAACGCGTGCTCAATCCGAAGCCGGAAGCGCACGTGCTCGGGCAGATGCGCGCGGCGCTCGATAGCTGTCTACCCGAGCTGGCCGGCTCGCCGTTCGTCGAGACCTGGGGCGGCATGATCGACGCTTCGCCCGACATCCTGCCGATCATTTCGCCGGTGGATTCGATCGACGACTTTTACGTCGCAACCGGCTTCAGCGGCCATGGCTTCGGGATCGGGCCCGGCGCCGGTAAACTGGTCGCGGGGATGGTGAGCGGAACCGCGGATCCGGCCGTTCTGGCGGGATTCCGCCTCGGCCGCTTCTTCGACGGGTCGCCGATCGTGCCGGGACCTGCGATATGAGGAATGACGGGGGTGGCATGACGGGCGACGACAAACCGGTCCAGGCCTCGGAATTGAAGGCGGCGCTCGCGCCGCAGTTCTACTCGAGCCCGGAGATTTTCGCGCTCGAGGCGAGTCACATCTTTCATGGCCAGTGGTTCTGCGTCGGCCGCCTCGATCAGGTCCCGGACAAGGGCGACTGCCTGCTGGTCGAGGTCGCCGGCGAGAGCGTGATCGTGCTGCGCGGCCGCGACCAGGCCGTGCGCGCCTTTTACAATGTGTGCCGCCACCGCGGCAGCCGGCTCATCCGTACCAGTCCCCTGCCTGACGCCGCGGATCCCGCGGCCACGCGCTCGGGACGCGTCGGCCTCGCCATCGTCTGTCCGTATCACGCCTGGAGCTACCATACCGACGGTACGCTGCGCGCAGCGCCCTTCGTGCAGTTCGACGCCGCCTGCCCAAAGGAGAATTTCTCGCTGGTACCGGTCGCGCTCGAGGCCTGGGGCGGTTTCATCTTCCTCAACCTGTCGCAGAAGGCGGAGCCGCTCGCCGGCCAGGTCGAGAAGGCCGTCCAGATGCTCGGCTGCTATCCATTCGCCGAGCTGCGCCGTGGGGCGCAGATCGTCTATGACGTGCGGGCGAACTGGAAGGTGATCCTCGAGAATTACAACGAGTGCTATCACTGCGGCCCGGTGCACCCGGAGCTCTGCGCGCTCGTGCCCGCGTTTCGCGACAAAGGCGGGGCCGGGCTCGAGTGGGCGGACGGCATCCCGCACCGCGCCGGCGCCTGGACCTTCACTGCGTCCGGCACTTCGACGCGCGCGCCGTTTCCCGGGCTCTCCGAGGCCGAGCGCACGCATCACAAGGGCGAACTCGTGTACCCGAATCTGCTGCTATCGGCGGCGGCCGAGCACGTCGCCGCCTTCACCCTCTGGCCCAGGGGGCCGGACTTCACCCGTATCGCCTGCGAATTCCTGTTTCACGAATCGGAGGTCGCCAAGCCGGATTTCGACCCAACGGACGTCGTGGAATTCTGGGATGTCGTGAACCGGCAGGACTGGCGAGTCTGCGAAGGCGTCCAGCTCGGCATGCAGTCGCGTGGATTCCGTGGCGGGTTTTATGCGCCGATGGAGGACCCGAGCCTCGATATCCGGCGTTACCTCGCGCGGCACCTTGGCGACATGCCCGGCATTCCGCGCGACTGACGGCACACGATGACAGTGAAACGCTACGACGTCGTCGTCATCGGCGGCGGGCACAATGGCCTTACGGCAGCGTTCTATCTCGCGCGCGCGGGGCTGAAGACGCTGGTACTCGAGCGGCGGGACATACTCGGCGGCTGCGCGGTGACCGAGGAGATCGACGCGGCGAAGGCGCCCGGCTGTCGCGTCTCCACGGCGTCCTACATGGCGAGCATGTTGCGACCCGAGGTGATCCGCGACCTCGCGCTCGACCGGCACGGGCTGCGCATGGTCGCGGCCGAGCCGACGGTCCAGGCCGTGACGCCGGACGGGGTGGTGCTGCCCTGGTGGAGCGATCCCATTCGAATGCGTTCGCTCCTGTCGAAATTCGCGCCGGCAGACTGCGACCGTTTCCTTGCGCTCGGGGGACGGCTCGCCGGGCTCGCGCGCCACCTCGAGCCGCTGTTCATGCAGGCGCCGCCAGAGCTCGCACGCAGCGGACTCGCGGGATTTCGCGAGCTGCTCGGACTCGCGCTCCGGTTCCGGGGAGTCAGCGCACGGCAGGTCCCGGACATGGTTGCCTTCACGACCGGCAGCCTCGGCGAGTTCCTCGACCGTTCGCTCGAGTCGCCGCACCTGAAATCGCTGATCCTCGCGAACAGCCTTTACGGCAAGCACGGCGGGCCCTACGACCCGGGCACGCTGTTCGGCCTCCTGTTCCACCTGCTGGGCGGCGGCGCGGAATCAAAGCAGGGGTTCGTCGGACACGTGATGGGGGGTATGGGGGCGATCACGGCGGCGATGGCGGCAGCCTGCCGGGAGCAGGGTGTCGAGTTACGTATCGCTGCGGACGTTGCGGAAGTCCGCGTCGCGGGCGGCCGCGCATGCGGCGTCACGCTCGTGGACGGCGGCAGCATCGATGCCGGCCTCGTGGTCTCGAATGCCGATCCGAAACGCACCTACCTCACGCTCGTGCCCGCGTTCGCGCTCGACCCGGAGTTCGTCGCGGCCGTGCGCGGCATCAAGATGGACGGGCCTTGCGGCAAGCTGAATCTGGTCCTCTCCGAGGAGCCGGTGCTGGAGCGGAGCGATCCCGCCGCGGATGCGCTGCAGCGTTCGCAGTTCACGATCGTGCCCTGGCTCGACGGTGCGCAGCAGGCCTATGTCGAGGCGCGGCGTGGCCGTATCGCGGAAGAGCTCTGGATCGATTGCCTCGTACCCTCGCTGGTCGACGATTCGCTCGCAACCGCGGGCCGCCACGTGATGACCTGCTTCGTGCAGTACCTGCCGTACACCCTGTCGGGATCGGACTGGAGTCTCGAACACGCGCGGCTGGAAGCCCAGCTCCTGCGCCAGGTCACCCGTTTCGTGCCGGCCGTGGGGCGCTCGGTCATCGCGAGCCGTCTGTATACGCCGGCCGACCTCGAGAGCGTTTTCGGCATCACCGAGGGCAACATCTTTCACGGCGACCTGCGCCCGGACCAGCTCTACTTCATGCGCCCGGTTCCAGGTTACGCACGCTACGCCTCGCCGATTCCCGCGCTTTACCTTTGCGGCGCGGGCACGCACCCGGGCGGCGGCGTGACGGGCGCGCCCGGCCACAACGCCGCGCACCGGATCCTTGCCGACCTGAAACGCGACCGCGCGCTTCGCCGGGGACTCAGATGATGAAACTTTCGTGACGACCGCTCGCGGCTTTCCGGTGCGCTACCGCGTCCTGGCGTTGCTGTTCGTCGTCAGCTTCGTCAACTACCTGCTGAGGAATTCGATCTCGGTCGCCGTGCCGAGCATTCGCGAGGAGTTCGGGTTCACGAGTGCGGAGCTCGGCTGGATCCTCGGCAGCTTCAACCTCACCTATACCTTCCTGATGATCCCGGGCGGCGTTTTCGGCGAGCGCCTCGGGGCGCGGCGCGCACTGGCGGTCCTTGCCGTGACCTGGGGCGTCCTCTCCTGGCTCACGGGGTTCGTGCCGGCCGTGATGGCGGCATCCGCGACGGGCGTGCTGGTGGCGCTGGTCGGCGTTCGCCTGCTGGTCGGTGTTTCGAACGCGGCGACCTACCCGGTCATGGCCGGGACAATCGAGAGCTGGTTCCCGCCGGGGCGCTGGGCATTCGCCAATGCGGTCAGTAGCTCGGGCATGGCCCTCGGCCAGGCTGCGATCGGCCCGATCGTGACGGCCCTGATCCTGCATTACGGCTGGCGCGAGTCCTTCTACGTGCTGGCGCCGGTCGGCATCCTGGCCGGAATCTGGTGGTATGCGAGCACGCGCGACCGACCGGAGCAGCACCCCGCCGTCACCGCCGAGGAAACGGCGCTGATCTTGGCCGGGCGCGACCGCGCGGCGCAGGCCGCCGCTCCCGGCGGGTGGCGGACCGCGATCCTGAACCGCGACGTGGTCCTGCTCGCGATCAGCTACTTTTGCATGAACTTCGTCTTCTACCTGTTCTCGCAATGGCTCTTCACCTACCTGGCCGAGGAGCGCGGATTCTCGATGCTTGAGGGCGGCTGGCTCTACGTGCTGCCGTTCGCAACGGGCTCGGTGCTCACGCTCGCCGGTGGCTGGACCTGCGACCTGCTCTGCCGCAGGCTGGGGCCGCGCCGCGGCTGCCGCGCCACAGCCATGCCCGGATTGCTGCTTGCGGCAATCTTCCTCATCGCGGGCGCGTATGCGCCGGATCCGTACGTCGCCGTCGCGATGCTGTCGCTCTGCTTCGGCTTTACGCTGTTCACCGATGCGGTGTACTGGGCGGCGGTGACCTACACCGCGGGTCCGCACACGATGAGTGCGACCGGCGTGCTCAATTTCGGCGGCAATCTGCCGGGGCTGCTGGCGCCGCTCGTGGGTTTCATGATCGATCGTGCCGGATGGATCCCGACCCTCGCCAGCGGCTCCGCCATTGCGTTGGTCGGCGCCGGTCTCTGGCTGTTCGTGCGCCTGGAGGGCGCGCAGGAGGCGCACCGATGATCGATTTCCCGAAGCTTCATCGCGTGCCGTACGACGGCAAGTTCGCGATCGGCGACTTCTCCTGCGATCCCCCAAAGGACAGTCCGCGGGAAGCGAAGCTCGAAGCCGCGCTCGCGAAGTCCGTGGAACACCTCGACAAGCTGCAGCGACGTCTGTTCGCGGGCCAGCGTCACGCCCTGCTCGCGGTCTTCCAGGGCATGGACGCGGCCGGCAAGGACAGCACGATCCGGAAGGTGTTCTCCGGCGTCAATCCCGCCGGGTTTCGCGTCCACGCTTTCGGGCGGCCGAGCGAGCTCGAGCTGCGGCACGATTTCCTGCAGCGTGTCGGCATGCGCCTGCCAGAGCGCGGCAAGATCGGCATCTTCAACCGCAGCCATTACGAGGAAGTGCTGGTCGTGCGCGTGCATCCCGGGCTCCTGGCAGCCCAGAACCTGCCGGAAACCGGCGGCAGGGATTTCTGGGAGGGCCGCTTCGAGTCGATCCGGGAGTTCGAGAAGCATCTCGCGCGCAATGGCACCGTGATCGTCAAGTTCTGGCTGAACGTCTCGCGCAAGGAACAGAAGAAGCGCTTCGTCGAGCGCATCAAGGACGCGGACAAGAACTGGAAGTTTCGCCTCGGCGACCTCGACGACCGCGCGCGCTGGGATGGCTACCAGTCCGCCTATGAAGCGATGCTGCAGGCGACTTCCCGGGAGTACGCGCCCTGGTACGCGATGCCGGCCGACGACAAGGACTACATGCGAGCGGCCGTCGCGCGCATCCTGGCCGACGTGCTCGAAAGCGTGGACCCGAAGTACCCGTCAATCGGCGGGTCGCAGCTCGGCGAACTCGAGGAAGGACTCAAACGGCTGGAGCGGGAGTAGCCGCCAGGCGGGCGTGCCGCGCTTCGTGCTGCTGCCGGCCGGCACGGTGCCAGAGCGCGAGCGCGAACAGGAATCCGAGCGCGCTCGAGCAAAAGAAGTACCACATCATCGGCTGGTAGCCCGCCGGGTTTTGCGGGCCCGCGGCATAGGCGTCATTGAGCCACCCGGCGACGAGGTTCGCACCGGCGATGCCGGCGTTTTGCACGACCCACATCAACCCGAGCGCGGTGCCGAGCCGGTTCGTCGGCACGAGTTTCGCCGTCAGCGGCCACATCACGGCCGGCACAAGCGAAAAGCTCACGCCGATCAGGATCGTGCCGAGGCCGAGCGACCCCTGCGGCATGGCCATCACGGCCATCGAGAGCGGCAGGAGCAGCGCGCCGAACGCGAGCATCGGCGCATAACGGCCGATCCGGTCGCAGAGCCAGCCAAAGGCCGGCGTGGCAAACAGCGCCGCCAGGAAGACATAGCTGTTGATGGCGCCCGCGGCCGCGAGGTCGAGTCCATGCACGTGCTGAAAAAGCTTGATGGAGAAGGTGCTGCGGAACGCGAAGATCACGGAGTACCACAGCACGCAGAGCACCAGCAGGTACCAATACGCCGGCCCGAAGCGCGCGGCCTCGCGAAACGAGAATCGCGGCGCCGAAGCCACGGCCTGTGCGCGCGGGCCGTGGCGGTGATCGAGCCACCAGTAGCCTGCGCAGCCTGCGAGCGACGCCGCCGCAAACAAGGCCGCGATCACGAGCGGCGGCTGCCAGCCGGCGGCGTAGGCACCTGCAAACCAGGTCGGCGACATGTCCGCCGCATACGCGCCGCCGCGGCCGAGCGCGAGGCTGAGCCCCATGGCGAGCGCGAGATGCCGGTGCGGAAAATAACGGGCGACGGCGGCAAGGGTCGCGATGTTGAAAGTCTCTGCGCCGACGCCGAACAGCAGGCGCCCGGCGGCCATGCTGGTGAACGCCGGCCCGTAGGCCGTCAGCAGAGTGCCGGCGAGGCAGATCGTGGCCGTCCAGGTCATCATGCGGGCTGCGCCGATGCGGTCCACCATCAAGCCGCCGACCAGCATCAGGACGATGTTCGGCAGGTTGTAGATGGCGTTCAGCATGGCGATCTGGGAATTGCTGAAGCCGCGCTGCTGCTCGAGCAGGTCCGCGACCGGCCCGATCGAGTCGTAGACGTAGTAATTGCCGAAGGTGGCGAGCGACAGCAGCGCGAGCGCTACCCAGGGCAGGTATCGCGAAAATTTCAAGGCTTGGGCCGGCTGTGCTGTTTCAACCAGTCGGGAAAGGCGGCCTCGAAGCGCGCGAGCTCCGCGTCCGCATCCGCGATACGCCCGGCCTTGCGCAGGGCCTCGATGTCCGCATACCACGCTTCGGGTGTGCGCATGCCGTCACCAGCCTGCATGAAAGAAACGTCAGCGGGCTTTTCACGTGCCGGCACGTCGTGCGCCACAATTCCGGTCGCAGGTGTCGACGCCGGTTCATCGGCCGGCGGCCTCTCGATCTCGCTCGCGGCCTTGTTTTCCCGCTCGGGCCCGCCGACACGCGGCGCGGGCGGTGGCGTGAATTCCGCCTCTGCCGCTTCGGGTGCCGCCGTCACGCGCCTCTTCGCCGTAGTCGTTGAATCCGCGGCGTGCGCTGGCGCGGCACCCGCCCCTTCGTCGGTGACGGCCGGCGCGGGAAGATCGGATTCGGTGACAACCGGCGGTTTCACCTCGCGGCCGACCTGCGACTGGACGATCAATGCGGCGACGAGCACGCTCGCTGCGAGTGAAGCCGGCAGCCACCAGCGCGCGGCGCGCGGCGCCGCAGCCTTGCGGGCCGCAGCGCGGATCCGCGCATCCGTTGTTTCGGGCGGTGCATCGGCGCGCTCCTGCAACAGGCGCTGCCAGGGCTCGCGAGCAAAGGGCGTGTCCTGATCCTTTTCCATGTCCTCAGTCCGATGCCTGGTCGGCAAGCGCCCGCTTGAGCCGTCCGACGGCATAGCGCAGCCGGCTCTTCGCGGTTTCGGGATTCACGTCCGTCGCTTCGCCGATCTCGGCGATCGACAGCCCGCCCTCCACATAGAGCAGGAATGCGGTGCGCTGTTCCGGTGCCAGCGTATCGATTGCCGCCACGAGCCGCGCGCCGGCTTCTCCCGCCAGCACCGCGTCGAGCGGCCCGACGGATGATTCGTCGGCAGCGGTCGCGACCGCCTCATCATCTTTCGACTCTCGGCGGTCACGGCGTCCGCTCCTGCGCCAGTGGTCCATGCAGCAGTTGTGCGCGATCCGGTACAGCCAGGTCGCAAAGCGCGCTTGCGGCCGGTAGCGGCCGCGATTGGCAATGACGCGCGACCAGCATTCCTGGAATACGTCGTCGGTCGCTGCGGCATCCCCGACCGAGTGCCGGATGAAGCGCCACAGGGCGCTTCGGTGAGCGGCATAGAGCTGGTCGAAGGCCATGGCGTCGCCCGCTGCATAGCGCAGCATCAATCGCGCGTCGGCGTCGCCTTCTCGCATCGGCGGCCACTGTACCCGGAAGGACAGACCCGACCCCTGCTTGAACGCCCAAAGCCCCCCGCAAGTGTTCAAGGAACGCGCGAAAAACGGCGTGGCCGGGCCTTGCCGCAGCGCGCGAAGCCCGTCGAGCGGGCTTTTGTGCCTTCTAAGTGACTGTTTTTGTTGCAATAACCCAACGATCTTGATCTTGATCGTAAAAAGTACTTGCAATCGAATCGGTGTTATAGTTAACTACAACACCAGAGGAGCACATCAGTACATCGGGACCCGGTCAGGAGCCGGCACCGAATCGAAGCAAAGGAAAGGAGAGGGTCATGATCACGATGGTTGCACAGAACACTCGGAAGACGGTCAGCGCGCTGGCAGCGGTCGCCATCGTCTCGTTCGGCGGTCTGGTCATGGACCAGGGCTACCTGGCCGCGGCCCCTCGCGGAACGATCGAAATCGGCGAACTGACGTCCGTTGACAACGCCGCGATCGCACAGGCCCAGCTGCCCGAAGTGGTCGTCCTCGCGAAGCGCGAGTCCAGCTTCCAGTTCGTGGCGGCCGAGCTACCCGAGATCGTGGTGGTCGCGAAGCGGGTCGCGCACATGGTCGCGAAGGAAGACAACAGCAAGCGCCTTCAGTCCCCGGCGATCAATGCCGGACTTTGAAGGTGCTCTGCTAAAGTAGTCTGGTAGCGGGCTAGCTCACATAGACGCACGCATGGATACGAACTGGAACGACAGCCTCCCGATCTATCGCCAGCTGCGCGATCGCGTGGTGGCGATGATCCTGGAAGGCGTGCTGAACGACGGCGATCCCCTGCCGTCCGTCCGCAGCGTCGCGGCCGAGTACCGCCTGAACCCCCTCACAGTCCTCAAGGGCTACCAGCAGCTCGTCGACGAGCAGCTCGTCGAAAAGCGCCGCGGACGCGGCATGTTCGTGACCGAGGGCGCGCGGCGCGCGCTGCTCAAGGACGAAAGACAGCTTTTCCTGGAGGAGGAGTGGCCCAAGATCGCGGGCCGCATCCAGCGCCTGGGCTTCGAACCCAAGGAACTCCTGGACAAGCTCGACCAGATTCCGCCCGCGCCGGCCTCGTCATTGACAGCAGCGCGGAATGAAGACGAGGCGGACGAGGAGGGCGAGCGTGACTGATCTGATCGTGGCCCGCGGACTCGGCAAGAGCTTCGGAACGACGCGCGCCCTGGACGCCGTGAACTTCACCGTCGCTCCCGGCCGCATCGTCGGGTTGATCGGCCCGAACGGCGCCGGCAAGACCACGGCGCTGAAAGCACTGCTCGGCCTGACGCGCTTCGAGGGCGAGCTCTCGGTGCTCGGCCTCGATCCCTATCGCCGGCGCCACCAGCTCATGCAGGACGTCTGCTTCATCGCCGACGTCGCAGTGCTGCCGCGCTGGATCCGCGTCTCGCAACTGATTGAATTCGTCGCCGCGACTCACCCGAAGTTCCGTCGCGACGTCTGCGAGCATTTCCTCGCACGCAGCGACGTCAAGAAGGTCAGCCGGGTGAAGGAATTGTCGAAGGGCATGGTGACCCAGCTGCACCTGGCGCTCGTCATGGCGATCGACGCGAAGGTGCTGGTGCTCGACGAGCCGACGCTCGGCCTCGACATCCTGATGCGCAAGCAATTCTACGAGACGCTGCTCAACGAGTACTTCGACGAGCAGCGCACGATCCTGGTGACCACGCACCAGGTGGAGGAGGTCGAGCACATCCTGACGGACCTGCTCTTCATCGACCGCGGCCGCATTGTGCTGGACGCCGCCATGGACGAGGTGCAGGAAAAGTATGCGCAGGTCTCTGTCAGGCCCGAGAATGTGGCCGCCGCGCGTACCCACAAGCCGCTCGCGGAGCGCGCCGGCCTCGGGAGGACACACATGCTGTTCCGTGACGCGCCGCGCGCCGAGCTCGAGCGCCTCGGCGAGGTGGGCGTGCCTTCGGTGGCGGACCTCTTCGTCGCGGTCATCGAGGGAGCACGCGCATGAACCGTTTCCTGTGGCTGGTCCGCCGCGAGGTCTGGGAGCACAGGGCGATCTGGGTCGCGCCGGCCGTTGTGATCGGCTGCGTGATCCTCCTGATCCTGACAGGGCGCGTTCACGTCGGCCCCTTCGATTCCAATGGCACGCCGCTGGAGGCACTGACGCCCGAACAGAAGGTCACGATGCTGATGTACGCTTATTCGGCGCTGGCGCTCGTGGTCTTCATGGTCATGGGCGTCATTGCATTCTTTTACTCGATCGACACGCTGTACGCGGACCGGCGCGACCGCTCGGTCCTCTTCTGGAAATCGCTGCCGCTCTCGGACGCCGAGACGGTGCTCTCGAAATTCGCGGTGGCGATCGTCGTGATCCCGCTGGTGGCGCTGGTCGCGACGGTGGCGACGCAGATCGTCGTCGCGACCGGCGCGTCCGCGAAGCTCATGCTGCTGGGCCAGCCGGCCGGCTTCCCCTGGGAGCCGCGCGCGCTGTTCGGCGGCATGGGCGTCTCGGTCCTGTGGTGCGTGACCTCGATGCTGTGGTATGCGCCCTTCGTCGGGTACCTGATGCTGGCATCCGCCTGGGCGCCGCGCAGCCCCTTCCTCTGGGCAGTTCTGCCGCCGGTCGCAATCTGGATCCTCGAGGCGGTCGTCATGCGCTCGACCTATGTCGGCACCTTCATCAAGGAGCGCCTGCTGGTGATGCCGTACATCCTGCGCATGCGGGGCGACTCGCTGGTTCCCGAGGCGGCCGACGCCGGCGACAAGATCCAGCGCCTGACGAACATAGACCTTTACGGGTTACTGACTGATTTCTACAAGTCGCCGGACCTCTGGCTGGGCGTCGTCGTCGCCGGCCTGTTGCTGGCCGCCGCGATGTGGGTGCGCCGCTACCGCGACGAGACGAGTTGACCGCATGACTGGATGGAGCCGCAAGATGACCACGATTATCCGCGCCACCGCCGCGCTCGCCCTGCTCGCGGCGAGCCTCCCAGCCCTGGCAGCGAGCGCGACGGTGACGCGCGCCTGGCAGTTCAAGCCCGAGTCAAATGAAGGGCTCAAGGTCCGCAACCTCATCGGTGAAGTCCGCGTTGAGCGCGGCACGACGCCCGGCATCCACATTTCGGCGACGACCACGATCGAGGCCGCGTCCCAGGCCGAGGCTGAGCGGCTCACGGGCCTCGTCGACTTCCGCACGTCGGACGTCGGCGCCGGCTCGCGCTTCGACGTGCGCTTGCCGCGCGAGCACTTCCCGAAGATCTACTGGGAGAAGGGCGCCTCGGGCTGGTGGTCAGTGAGTTACGTCGAGCACCTCGGTGAGCGAATCCGGCTGGTCCGCGACAAGGGCGAGGCGCCCGCCGTGCGGGTAGACCTCGTGATCAGCGCGCCGGCCGGTGCCAGGCTCGATGTCAGCAACGTGTTCGGAAAGATGGAGGCCGTGGGTTACTCGGGCACGCTGAAGCTCGATGGCGCTGCCGATTCCCTGACGTCGACAGGCGGCGAAGGCGAAGTCAAGCTCGATGCCGGCAGCGGCGAAGTCGTGGTGAATGGCCACCATGGCCGGGTCGTCGCGGATACCGGCAGCGGCTCGGTGAAAGTCACGGACTGCGAATGCGAGCTCCTCGCCGACACGGGTTCGGGTTCGGTAGCCGTCCGGGGCGGATCGGGCAGCGTCTCGGCCGACACCGGATCGGGCCGCGTCGACGTCGATGGCTTCGCCGGGTCGTTCGTGGCGGACACCGGCTCTGGCTCGGTGCAGGCGCATGGCCTTTCGAATGTCGAGCGTCTTGACGTGGACACGGGTTCCGGCAGCGTCACGATCGACGGCGATCTCTCGGCGCTGAAGCGGCTTCGAATCGACACTGGTTCGGGCAGCGTGAGCCTGGGCTCGTCGGCACAGCCGTCGATGGAGATTCGCATCGATACCGGCAGCGGCGGCGTGAACGTCGACGCGCCGGGCGCTACCGTGCACGAATCGAAAGACGTCTGGACCGTTCGGATGAAAGAAGGCATGGGCCACGGCGACATCGAGACCGGCTCCGGCAGCGTTCACGTCGACTTTCGTTAGAACGAAGGGGTGCGTCCCCTTCGGCGCTCAACCGGCCAGTAGAACGGCCTCGGCGTGTTCCTGCGCTTCGGGCGTGCCGAAGAGCACGACGACATCGCCCTCCCGCAGTTTCATCTCCGGGTCCGGGTCGCGGCCGACGATGCCGTCCCGGCGAACGGCCGTGAATGACACCTCGGCACCCCGCTGGCGAATCTCGTTGATGCTGCGGCCGATCGACCAGGCACCGGGCGGCAGCACAACCGTGTGCAGTTCCTCGCGAAACACGCCCGAATCATCGGTGCCGCCGGCCGCGTCGCGCCGGAATACTGAGCGCAGGGTCTTGTAGCGTTGCCGGCGAATTTCGCCGACTGCGCGGATTACCCGCGAGGGCGGCACCTGGAGCATGTGCAGGGCGTTTGATACGAGTGCGAGCGCCGCCTCGAGCGTTTCCGGCACGACTTCCGTGGCGCCGGCCTCGAGAAGGTCTTCGAGATGCGAGTCGTCCGCGGCCCGCACGAGCAGCGGCAGGTCCTTCCGCTGCAGCCGCACGGCCCGGACGATGGCGAGCGAGCGATCGGGGTCGGAGAACGTCACGACCACGGCGCTCGCGCGGGCGATGCCGGCCGCCTGCAGCATGCCCTCATCGGATGCGTCGCCATAGACGACGGCGTCGCCGGCGCCGCGCGCCGCGCGCACCCGGGTCGGGTCGAGGTCCACGGCCAGGAACTCGAAGCCTTCGCCCTCGAGTACGCGAGCGACGCTCTGGCCGACGCGGCCGTAACCACAGAGGATCACGTGTTCGCGCCGTGCGAGCGCAAGGTTGGCGGCCTCGATTCGCTCGAGCTCGGTCACCGCCGGTCCCGACTGGCGCAGCAGGAATCTCGCGATCCGCTTGTTGTGCCGGATCAGGAAAGGCGACACCAGCATGCTGACCGTGATCGCCGCCAGCAGGGGTTGAGTGAACTCCACGCCGATGAGCCGGTTCTGCAGGAGCAGGGCAAGCACGGCAAAGCCGAACTCGCCGCCCTCGGAGAGTACGATGCCCGTGCGCAGTGCCTTGAACCACTCGCCCGTAAAGGGGCGCGCCGCCAGCGTCACGATCGTGGTCTTGAGAACCAGCAGCCCCCCGAGCACCGCGACGACGACGGGCAGCTGCCGGAGAAGACCCGGCACGTCGAGCTGCATCCCGATCGTCACGAAGAAAAGCCCGAGCAGCGTGTCGCGGAACGGGCGGATGCCGGCTTCGATCTGGTAGCGATACTCCGTTTCCGCCAGCATCATGCCGGCGAGGAAGGCGCCCAGCGCGAAGGTGAGGCCTGCGGCGTGCGTCGCCCAGGCGGAACCGATTGCGACGAAGAGGACCGCCAACGTAAAGAGTTCCCCGGCGCCGCTCGAGGCGATCTCGTGGAACAATGGGCGCAGCAGCCAGCGCCCCGCGGCCAGGACGATGAGGAGCGCGACGGCGGCCTTCACGATTGCGAGGACGATCTGCAGCAGGCCGTATTGCTCCTGCGGCGAGGCGAGCACGCCCGCGAGCGCGAGGAATGGCACGACCGCCAGGTCCTGGAACAGGAGCGTGCCGAATGCGAGCCGGCCGTGGGTGCGGTTGAGCTCGTCCTGTTCAGTGAGCTGTCGGAGCACGATCGCAGTCGATGACATGGCGACGGCGCCGCCGAGCAGGATTGCGACCTCCGGTGCCATGCCGAAGGCCCAGCCGATTGCGGCTACCGCGGCCGTCGTTGCGACGACCTGCAGCCCCCCAAGTCCGAAGACCTCTCGGCGTGACGCAAGCATTCGTGGCAGCGAGAACTCGAGGCCGAGCGTGAACAGCAGGAAGACGACGCCGAACTCTGCGAGCGCCCGGGTCGTCTCGGTCGCCGCGACCCATCCGAGCGCATAGGGGCCGACGATCATGCCGACCAGCAGGAAGGCGAGGATCAGGGGAAGGCGCAGTCGGCGAAGCCCGACGACGACCGCCAGCGTCACCGTGAGCAGCAGCAGGACGTCTTCCAGTACGCTGTTTTCCAGGAGCGCCTCCCGACGCACATGTTGTCGCCGCAGTCGCCATGACGCAAACCCGACGACGAGTCTCGAAGGGGACGCACCCCTTCACGAATATGAAGGGGTGCGTCCCCTTCGAGAGCACCTGCTAGCATCGGGCTCGATTTCGGGGAGAGGATGACGTGCCGTTCGAGCTGAAGGACGAGGACGTCCGCTTGCGGCTGCGGCTTCAGGGCCGATGGACGGTCGAGGAGGCGGCAGCCCTCGAGCCGGGCCTGCAACAGGTCGCGCGCCGTTCGGGCGGCGAGTTCCTGTTCGATGCGGCCGGCATCGTGTCCATCGATCTCACCGGCGCCTGGCTGCTGCGCTCACTGGAGCGGCAATTGCGCCAGTCTGGAGCCCGCGTCGAATGGGCGGGCCAGCGGCCCGTCCAGCTCGATTTCATCGACCGGACCGAAGCCGGCCCGGCCGAGGTCGCGGCACTGGCGACCGAGCCGCCCGCCGGCATTCCGGGCGTCCTGGATCGTTTTGGCCGCAGCGCCGTGCTCGCGAAGGAAGGCGCACTCGACCTGCTCGGCTTCATCGGCGCGGTGACGGCAGGCTACGGCCGGCTGTTCGGCAGTCTCAGGCGGTTGCGTCTTCCGTCCATCGTGCGGCACGTCTATGAGACCGGCCTGACGGCCGTGCCTATCGTCTCGCTGATCGCCTTCCTGATCGCCGTCATCGTCGCTTACATCGGCGCGCAGCAACTGCGCAAGTTCGGCGGCGAAATCTTCGTCGTCGACCTCGTCACCGTCGCCGTGCTGCGCGAGCTCGGCGTGCTCCTGACCGCCATCATCGTCGCGGGCCGTTCCGGCAGCGCCTTCGCCGCCGAGCTCGGCGCGATGAAGCTGAACGAGGAAGTCGATGCGCTGCGCGCGATCGGCATGGACCCGGTCGAGGTGCTCGTCCTGCCCCGCATCCTCGGGCTCGTGATCGCGCTGCCCGCGCTCACCGTGGTGGCAGACGCCATGGGTCTCGCGGGCGGGGCGCTCTTGTCCTGGTACCTCGTGGACATTCCATTTAGCCAGTACATCGAGCGCGTGCAGGGCGCCATTGCCGAGACTACATTCTGGGTCGGCATCGTCAAGGCGCCGGTCTTCGCCCTGCTCATCGCAATGGTGGGCACGCTGCGCGGCATGCAGGTGCGCACGTCCTCGCGCGAGCTCGGGCGATTGACAACGGTCGCAGTCGTACAGTCGATCTTCCTCGTGATCCTGGCCGACGCCATTTTCGCGGTCATCTTCATGGAGCTCGATATCTGATGGCCGCCGTGATCGAAGTCCGCGGGATCGTGAACCGCTTCGGCCACCAGCTCGTCCACGATGGCCTCGATCTCGATGTCCGGGCGGGCGAGGTCTTCGGCATCGTCGGCGGCTCGGGCAGCGGCAAGTCCGTGCTGCTGAGGACCATGCTCGGGCTCCAGAAGCCAGCCAGCGGTTCGGTGCGTATCGAAGGGCAGGAGATCACCGGCCGACCGGAACGCGACCTGCTCGCGGTCAAGCGGCGCTACGGCGTCATGTTCCAGCGCGGCGCGCTCTTCTCTTCCCTGTCCGTGGCCGAGAACGTGCAGCTGCCGATCGCCGAGCACTTCCGCATCGGGCCGGGATTGCTCAGGGAGCTCGCGTTGTTGCGCATCCGCATGGTCGGCCTGCCCAGGGACGCTGCCGCCAAATTCCCCGCCCAGCTCTCCGGCGGAATGACCAAGCGTGCCGCGCTCGCCCGGGCGCTGGCGCTCGATCCTGCGATCCTGTTCCTCGACGAGCCGACCTCGGGCCTCGATCCGATCTCGGCCGCGGCCTTCGACCGCCTGGTCCTGGAGTTGCAGAAGGGATTGACGCTGACGGTCGTGATGATTACGCACGATCTCGATACCATCTTCCGGGTCTGCAACCGGGTGGGCGTGATCGTGGATGGCCGGATGATCAGCGGGACGCTCGAAGAGATCGTCCGCAACGACCATCCATGGATCCGGGACTACTTCCATGGCGAGCGCAGCCGCGCCCCGCGCGGACGGAAGGTGACCGATGGATAGAGAAGCCAATTACGTCGCGGTCGGTGCCTTCGTGCTGCTCGTGCTCGCGCTGGGCGCGGGTTTCGTGCTGTGGTACACGGACAGCGCGGACCACCGGCAGGACCGGCGCTACGAGATCTACTTCGAGGGCAGCGTGTCGGGCCTTTCCGAGGGCGGTTCCGTGCGCTACCTCGGCGTGTCCGTCGGCCGGGTGGCACGCATCGGCATTGATCCGCGGGACGCGAGTCGCGTGCGCGTGATCGCGGACATCGCGGAGGACACGCCGATCCGGGGCGACACGGTGGCGCGCCTCGCGCTGCAGGGCGTCACGGGGCTGCTCTTCATCAACCTCCAGCCGCGTGATCCCGGCTCGCCGCCGCCGCTTCAGGTCGAGAATCTCAAGTACCCGGTCATCCCCTCGCAGCAATCGCAATTCAGCGAGCTTGTGAGCAGCCTGCCCGACGTCGTCACCAAGGCCAGCGAGTCGCTTAACCGGATCAACGCCCTGCTGTCGGACAGGAACGTCGCATCCATCTCCGCGGCCATCGACAATGCCGAGCGGGCGAGCGTGGATTTGCCGGCGGCGGTTGCCGACGCGCGGTCGACGTTTCACGACCTGCGCGAAGCCGCCAATGAAATGCAGTCGACGATGGCTGCGCTCGGCGAACTCAGCGGCACCGGTGGCGAGGACATCAAGGCGGCCGCGACGCGTTTGCGCGAAGTCGCTGATACGCTGGCAGTCACGGCCGCGCGTTTCGACCGGCTGGTGGCCGAAAACGAGGGCAACGTCAATCGATTTGCCGACCAGGGACTTGCGGAGTTCGAACAGCTCCTGCGCGAAACCCGCCAGGCCGTGCGCAATTTCGACACGCTCACGAAAAGCCTCGAGCAGGACCCGTCCCGCGTGATTTACCGGCCGGCGCCGGCCGGCGTGGAGATTCCGCCATGAAGAACCTGTTGCTTGCGGCGGCTGGCGCCGTGCTCGCCTCCGGCTGTTTCGGCGGCCTGAAGAACGTGGCGCCGCAGCCCGTGATCTACCGCGTGGACATACCGCAGCTCGCCTCCGGCAGCGGGCTTCCCGCCGACCTCCAGGTGGTCGTTGAAGGCGCTGCGCCGGGCCTCGATGGCCACGGCATCGCCGGGCGCTGGCCCGGCAATCGCCTCGACTATATTGCCGGCACGCGCTGGGCCGAGAACCTGCCGGAACTCGTGCAATCCGCCCTCGTCGCGTCCCTGCAGGATTCGGGCCGGCTGCGCTCGGTACAGGGCGACCTCGGGCGGTTTCGCGCAACTCACACGCTCGTCGTCGAAGTGCGGCGCTTCGAAGCGGACTACACGTCGGGCGGGCTTCCGGTTGCGCAGGTGTCGCTCGCGGCGACGCTGGGGCGCGCCTCCGACAGGCAGGTGCTCGCCGCGTTCACGGTGTCCGCCGCGGAGAATGCCGCTGAAAACCGGCAGGCACCGGTGATTGCGGCGTTGAATGCCGCCTTTGGCCGGGCGGCAGCGGAGCTTGCCGACAGGAGTTTCGAGGCGATTGCCGTGGATTCAGGCGCGGGTCAGCCTTCGGCGAACATCGGCCCGTAATTCGACTCGCCGCGGCCCTGCGCGAGCAGGAGCGCCAGGAAATCCTCCGCCGTCATTGGCTCGCCGAACAGGCGCCCCTGGCCGTAATGGCAGTTGCGGCTCCGGAGGAAATCCAGCTGCTGCTGCGACTCGATGCCCTCGGCCACGACCTTGAGGTCGAGGTTCTTGCCCATCTCGATGATGGTGCGCACCAGTGTCGCGTCTTCGCGCGAGACCGTCGCATGCCGGACGAAGGACTGGTCGATCTTGAGCGTGCCGACCGGGAACTGCTGGAGCGCGGAGAGCGAGGAATAGCCCGTGCCGAAATCGTCGATCGACAGGTGCAGCCCCATCGCATGCAGCTCGTCAAGGAGACGCACCATGCGGCCCGCCTCGGTCATGAGTGTGGTCTCGGTGATCTCCAGCTCGAAGTTCGAGGGGGAGACGCCCGCATCGTCGAACACGGACCGGTAGCGCGTCAGGAATTCCGCGTGGCGCAACTGCTTCAACGACAGGTTGATCGAGACACGCCCCGGCTTCGGCACCTGGTCCTGCCAGGTCCGGTAGTCGCGGCAGACGCGCTTCAACACCCACTCGCCAATCTCCTGGATCAGGTTCGATTCCTCGGCGAGCGGGATGAACTGCGAGGGCGGGATGTCGCCGTGCCCGGGCAGCCGCCATCGCACCAACGCCTCGCCGCCGACGACACGCCCGTCGCGCAGGTCGACCTTGGGCTGGTACATGATCACGAGCTCGTCGCGCTCGACCGCGCGGCGGAGCTTGCTCTTCAGCATCAGCCGCTCGACCGCGGCGACACTCATTTCCGGCGTGAAGAAACTATGGCTGTTGCCGCCGTTCTGCTTGGAGTAGTACATGGCCGCGTCCGCGTCACGGATGAGATCCACGACGTTGTCCGCGTCGCGCGGGCACAGCGCTATGCCGACGCTGCCGGTGACGTAAAGCTCGTGCTGGTTGAGCTGGAATGGCCGCCCGAGCTCGTCGAGGAGCTCGCGGGCAAGCGCCCCGATGACCGCACGGTTGTCGGTCGCCGCCGGGAGATTCTCGACGAACAGGGCAAATTCGTCGCCCGCGAGCCGCCCGAGCATCGTGTCGCGCGGGAGCTTGCGATTCATGCGCTCGGAGAGGATTTCGAGCGCCCGGTCGCCCGCCGCGTGGCCGAAGGTGTCGTTGACCTCCTTGAAGCGGTCGAGGTCGAGGTAGATAAGCGCGAGCTCGCGGCCGGCGCGTCGGGTGCGGGCGATCGCCTGCTGCAGCGAATGCTGGAACTGCAGGCGGTTCGGTATCTTCGTCAGCGTGTCGTAGCGGGCCAGATAGCGGATGCGCCGCTCAGCGCGCTTGCGTTCGGTGATGTTCCGGGCGACGAAGATGCAGCCCTGGAAGCGGGGATCCTCGGCCGACATCACCGACCCGGAGAGGGAGACCGGAATCGTCTGGCCCGCCTTGGTGCGCACCGTGAGTTCGAGCATCTCGTTCGTCGCCTGCTCGATGTTGAAGGTCGGGCGGTCCTGGTCGGAGATCAGGAAGGCGAGCTCCCGGCCGAGCAGTTCCATCTGCGACCAGCCGAGCATCTGCGTCGCCGCCAGGTTCACGCGCTTGATGAGGCCGTCCGGCGAGGTGACGAAGACGGCGTCGTTCATGCTGTCGAGCATGATGTCGAGCGCCCGTCCGGTCGCTGCGTGGTCGGAGAGGTTGATCCGCAGGCGCTCGAGGGCAGTGCCGAGCGCACCGCCGGCCCGTCCCTGCGGCACCTCGACGCGTGTTGCCCAGTCTCCGCTCGACAGCCGCTCGACGGCGCGAAGAAGGTCCGCGAGCGGCTCGTTGACGCGCTTCTCGAATCGCCAGGCCATGTAAATGGCGACGACGAGCACGGCGGCGAGACCGATGAACGGCCAGGAAGAGTTCAGGAAACCAGCCATGACGCCGTGGCGAAGCCTCGCATAAACGATCATCATACCGCGCTTGAACGGAATGCAACTGACTGGCCGCGACCGCAGCCATCTGGTCGAGCTTGCCGAGCCGCACTGCCTGTTGCACGCGGCGGCCGTGCGGCCTTTTCTTGCAATGCGCGATGCCGCCGCCCGCGCCGGGTACGAACTGGTGCCGGTGTCCTCGTTCCGCGACTTCACCCGCCAGCGCACGATCTGGAACGCCAAGTTTCGAGGCGAGCGGCCCGCATTCGACCGCGAAGGCCGACGCGTGGACATGGCGGCCCTCACGGCAGGCGAGCGCGTTGAGGCAATCCTGCTGTGGTCGGCGCTCCCGGGCGCGAGCCGGCATCACTGGGGCAGCGACATCGACGTCGCGGACGGAAAAGTCCTGGCCACGGGCTACGAACCGAAACTCGAGATCGCCGAGTACCGCCGCGGCGGACCGTTCGCCGCGCTGTCCGGCTGGCTCGGCCGCAACATGCGCCGGTACGGTTTTTTCAGGCCCTATACGCGCCGCGGCCGCGGCGTGCAGCCGGAGCCCTGGCATGTCTCCTATGCGCCGGTCGCCCGCCCGGCACTCGCGCGCATGACGTTGCACCTGCTCACCGATGCGATTGAAGGCGGGGGGGTCGCGGGCGAGATGGAGATCCTGGCGCGTCTGCCTTCGATCCGCGAGCGCTACGTGCTGGACGTGGATGCGCCGCCGCGCATGCGATCGCGATTCGCGCGGCTCAGGGCGCGCTGACGACGGCCTGCGGCGCGGCGAAAACTTCCCTGAGGTGTTTGACGAGCAGCGTGCGCACGCCGTCCATGGCATTCGCCTCGACGGTGAAGACCGGCGGATTGCGCCGGAGCATCGGCCATCGGCTGCCGCGCGTGAGTCCCTTCAGGTACTGCACGTTCTGGCGGATCGCATTCATGTACGGGTTGTCGCCGCCGAAGAGGGGCTCGACGTAACGGTAGCTGTGGCCGAAAGCCGTGCCGAGCCGGTTGTCGATCGTGGACGCGATGAACCCGGGTGTCTGGCGCAGGAGGTCGAGGCCCGAACCATAGAGCACCCTGACGCCTTCAGCCCCTGCATGCACGGCGATGTCGCCAAGCACGAATTCCGCGTACAGGCGGTCACGGCATTTTTCCAGGTAACAGCGGTCCGCCATCTGGGCGAGCATGTCGGCCGTGCCGAGCAGGTGGCCGGCGAGGCGGTCGCGCGCGTCAGCGACGCGCAGCAAGTCGAGCGGTACTTCATAGCCGGTGAAGTGCACGATGCGAGTGGCGACTGGCACCCAGCCCGCGAGCCCCTCGCGGGGAAGGTACTTCGCAATGAAGCGCGCGCTGCGCGTCACGTGGTTGCGCGTGAACACGGCACCGTTCGAGATCGCCGCCTCGTCCGTCTCGCGGATGTAGCCGGAGTCGTGGAACAGCGCGGTGATGAGCGCGACCAGCGCCCGTTCCGCGCCGAGGTGCGGCCCGTCCGGATGGCTTCTCTCGTAACCCGCGAGCAGGCGCGCCATGGCGAGCACGACGTCCTGGGAATGCTGCAGGTCGTGGTAAACGGTGTCGACGCCGAGGTAGCCCGGTGTCTGGCCGGTGAAGAGGCTCTCGAAGTCGCGCAGGGCTTTTTCGAGGGTCTCGTGCGGCGCGCCCGGCCAGGTATCGGCATAGAGTTCGAGCACCGCCTCGCGAACCGCCACGGGCGAACTCACCTGGACGGTGTCGGTGACGTCGAAATCGCTGCGGCGACAAGGCCTTGGCACGGGGCGGCGAGCCCTTTTCAGTGGCGTTTCCGGGGTCGATTTTACCCCCCGGAAGGGCGCGTCCACTCGTTGTGCTGCCGCGGACATGCGCGGCATCACATCCTGAGACTCAATCTATGTCAAATGTGGCCGTGACCGGGACGTGGTCCGAGGGCCGCTCCCAGCCGCGCGGGGCGCGGTCGATGGTGCAGGCGGTGCAGCGTCCCGCGAGCGCTTTCGAGGCGAGCATGAGGTCGATGCGAAGCCCATGATCCCTGCGAAACGCATTCATGCGGTAATCCCACCAGCTCCAGGATTTGACTGGCTGCTCAAAGCGCCTGAACAGGTCAGGCAACCCGAGCGCGAAGAGCCTTGCGAGCGCCTCCCGTTCAGGCGGGCTGACGTGGACCGAGCCCTCCCAGGCCGCCGGGTCGTGCACGTCGCGGTCCTCTGGCGCGATGTTGAAGTCGCCGACGACCAGCAGGTACTCATGCGCCTTCAGGAGCGCTTCCAGGTAGGCGCGCAGTCGCTCCAGCCAGGCCAGCTTGTAAGTGTATTTCTCGGAGTCAACGGCCTGGCCGTTCGGCACGTAGACGTTGACCAGCCGCAGCGGGCCGACCGTCGCCGCGATCACGCGCCGCTGCGGATCAGCGTCGCCAGGAATGCCGTGCACGATGTCTTTCGCCGCGACGCGCGAGAGTATCGCGACGCCGTTATAGGTTTTCTGACCGTAACTGGCCGCATGCAGGCCGAACGACTCGATCTCCGCGCGCGGGAAATGCTCGTCGGCGAGCTTGAGCTCCTGGAGCGCAATCGCATCGACCGCGTGGTCCGCGAGCCAGCGGCCGAGGTGCTCCATCCGCACCCTCAGGGAGTTGACGTTCCAGGTCGCGATGCGCATCACGGTAGCAGCGGTGCCGGCGCCAGTCCCATGGAGCGCGCGACCAGGCTGTACGGGAAGGCGTGGCAACGGAAGTTCAGCACGCTGGCGGCGGCATTGTATTGCTCGCGCTTCTCGTCCACCCGCGCATCGAGCGTCTGCGCGCGCTCGCGCAGCGCCGCGAAGGCCGCGCTGGTGCCGAACTGGGGATAGTTCGCGGCGAGCCTGAAAAGCGCCGCGGCGGCTGCGCGATGCGACTTGTCCGCCGCCGCGAGCGCGGGGATGTTGACGCTGCGGGCGGCCGCCATGACGGCGTTGCCGGCCGTCGATACGCGATCCAGCGTGTCGCGCTCGTAACGCATGAGCCGCGCGCACAGCCCCACGATCCGGATCATCAGTTCCTGTCGCTTGACGAGCTGCGTCTCGAGCGCGTTCCAGGCTTCCTGCCGCGAGTCCGTGAGTCTGGCCAGGCCGCGGCGCGCGGCAGCGACGATCGCCGCGGCGAGCGCTGCGAACGCAAGCACCAGGATTAAGGCCATGATCCGATCAAGTATATCATCGGCCTTCGCGGCACCCGCGCGGGAAAAACATGACGCAATCCTGGGATCTGGTCGTGATCGGAGGCGGCAGCGGCGGCCTCGCCTGCGCGCAGCGCGCGGCGCGGCACGGCGCCCGGGTCGCGGTCGCCGAACCGGGCCCGCTCGGGGGGACCTGCGTCAATGTCGGCTGCGTGCCGAAGAAGATCATGTATCACGCGGCCGAGCTCGCGCACGGCATTGCCGATGCCGCCGACTACGGCTTTTCGGTTTCGCTCACGCACCACGACTGGGGCGTGTTGAAGGCGAGGCGCGATGCCTACGTCGAGCGCCTGCGCGGCATCTATCTGCGTAACCTCGAGGAGAGCGGCGCCACGCTGCTGCGCGCGCGTGCGCGCATCGTGGGGCCCGGCCGCATCGAGGCCGCGGGCGGGCTGCACGAGGCGGCGCACATCGTCGTCGCGACCGGGGGGCGGCCGATCGTGCCGGAGCTGCCCGGCGCAGGCAGCGGAATCACTTCGGACGGTTTTTTCGCACTCGAGCGGATGCCGGCCTCGGTCGCGATCATCGGCAGCGGTTACGTCGCCGCCGAGCTGTCGGGGGTGTTCTCTGCACTCGGCGCACGCGTCGCGGTCGCGTTCCGCAGCGACCGCTTGCTGCGATCATTCGACGACATGCTCTCCTCGCGCCTCATGGCGGCGATGCAGGCGGATGGGATCGAGATTGCGGCAGGCAAGGTGCCAGCCGCCATCGAGACATCGGGTGACGGCCACTGCGTCCGGCTTGCCGGCGGCCAGACGCTCGGTCCCTTCGAATGCGTGATCTGGGCGGTCGGCCGAACGCCGAATGCGTCGGGCCTCGGTCTCGAGGAGGCCGGCGTGACGCTGGGTCCGCGCGGGGAGATTGCGACGGACCTGCGCCAGGACACCCGCGTCGCCGGCATCCACGCGATCGGCGACGTCACCGGCCGGTCCGAGCTCACGCCGGTCGCGGTCGCAGCCGGGCGCAGGCTCGCCGATCGCCTGTTCGGCGGCGAACCCGATCGTCACCTCGATTACCGCCTGGTCCCGACCGTGGTTTTCAGCCATCCGCCGGTCGGGACCGTCGGCTTGACCGAGGCCGATGCGCGCGCGGCGCACGGCGACTCTGTCGCCGTGTTCCGGCGCGACTTCATGCCGCTTTATCACGGCATCACGTCGCGCCGCCGCCGCGCCGAGGTGAAACTCGTGACCGTGGGCGCGGAACGCCGCATCGTCGGCCTGCATGCGATCGGCATGGGCGCCGACGAGCTGCTCCAGGGATTTGCGGTTGCGCTGCGCCTCGGCGCGACCAAGCGCGACTTCGACGACACCATCGCGATCCACCCGACTAGCGCGGAAGAGCTGGTGACGCTTCCCGGATGAACATTCGCCCCTATCGCGAATGGCGGCCCGAGGTCGGGCCTCGTGCCTGGATCGACCCGGCCGCGACGGTGATCGGGCGCGTGAAGATCGGTGCGGACGCCTCCCTCTGGCCCGGCGTGCTGGTGCGGGGCGACGTCAATGCGATCGCGATCGGCGCGCGTACCAACCTACAGGACGGGAGCATCCTCCACGGCGCGAGCGCGCGGCTCGCGGGCGGCAACGGCATTCCGGTGCGCATCGGTGACGAATGCACGATCGGCCACGGCGTGATCCTGCATGCCTGCACCGTCGGGAATCGCTGCCTGATCGGGATGGGGGCCATTGTGATGGACGGCGTCGTGATCGGCGACGAGGTTATCGTCGGTGCCGGCGCCCTGGTCCCGGCCGGACGGAATCTTCCGCCACGCACGCTTTGGATCGGGAGTCCAGCGCGCCGGCAGCGCGGGCTCGAGGCGAAGGAAATCGCCTTCCTTGCGGAGTCCGCCGCGCACTACGTCGCGCTCAAGGACGAGTACCTGGGACCGCCGACGGGCTAGAGGCGCTCGAGCGCTCCCATCACGGTTTTCGTCTCGGGCCGCACGCCGTGCCAGAGCAGATAGGATTCGGCCGCCTGTTCGACGAGCATGCCCCAGCCCTTGTACGCGTGCCTCGAGCCGCGCGCGGCCGCCCAGAGCATGAAGGCCGTGTCGCCGCGCCCGTAGGCCATGTCGTAGCAGACCGTGTCGCGACCGATCGCGCGAGCCGGGAGTTCCGGAACCTCGCCGGCGAGGCTCGCGGCGGTCGCGTTTATCACGATGTCCCAGGGACGGTCGTCGACCTGCGCGAAGCCGGACGCGGAGATCTCGCCGAGGTCCGAGAATTCGTCGCGCAGCCTCTGGGCACGTTCGGGCGTCCGGTTGGCAATGCGGATTTCCCGTGGCTCCTGCTCGAGGAGCGGCGCGAGTACGCCCCGCGTCGCGCCGCCTGCGCCGAGGATGAGGAGATGCGACCCCGAGATCCTGGCGCCAAGGTTGCGGACGAGGTCGGTGACGAGGCCGATGCCGTCGGTGTTCTCGCCGTAGAGCTCGGTCGGGCTCCTGCGGATGATGGTGTTGACCGCGCGCGCCCGTTCCGCGCGGGCCGAAAGGTCGTTCACGATCTCGGCCGCGGCGGGCTTGTGCGGCAGCGTCACGTTCGCTCCGCCGCCGCCCTCGACGAAGAAATTGATCACGGCATGGCGGAAGTCGTCGGGCGCCACGTCCCGGACCTTGTAGTCCACGACGTGGTCGAACTGGCGCGCGAACATGCCGTGGATGAAAGGCGACCAGCTATGGCTGACGGGATGGCCGAACAGGACGAAGCGCCCCGGGCCCGTATTGGCTGTCACTGGCTCTGATCTCCGCGGAGCCACTCCGCGACGCGTCCTGCATAGTAACTCAGAATTCCGTCTGCGCCCGCGCGCCGGATGCAGACGAGGCTCTCGAGTACTGTTTTCTTCTCCTCGACCCAGCCATTGGCGGCGGCGGCGGCGATCATCGCGTATTCGCCGCTCACCTGATATACGAAAGTCGGCACGGCAAACGTGTCCTTCACGCGCCGTACGATGTCGAGGTAGGGCAGCCCTGGCTTGATCATCACGATGTCGGCGCCTTCCTCGATGTCGAGCGCGACCTCGCGGATCGCCTCGTCGCTGTTGGCCGGGTCCATCTGGTAGCTTGCCTTGTCCGACTTGCCGAGCATGGCCGCGGAACCGACGGCGTCGCGGAACGGTCCGTAAAAGCAGGAAGCGTATTTCGCTGAATAGGCGAGAATGCGCGTGTCATGAAGGCCGTCCTCCTCGAGCGCCGCGCGGATCGCGCCGATCCGGCCATCCATCATGTCCGAGGGCGCGACCACGTCCGCGCCGGCCGCGGCCTGCGAACGTGCCTGCTGCACCAGCGCCTTCACGGTGGCGTCGTTCAGCACGTGACCCGACGCGTCGATGAGGCCGTCCTGCCCGTGAGTGGTGTAGGGATCGAGCGCGACGTCGGTGATGACGCCGAGTTCGGGCGCGGACTCCTTGAGCGCGCGTACCGCGCGCTGCACGAGCCCTTCCGGGTTCCAGGCCTCGCGTCCGTCCCCGGTCTTCGACGCAGGATCCGGCACCGGGAAGAGGGCGATTGCCGGGATGCCGAGTGCGTGCAGCCGGCAGGCTTCCGCAACCAGCAGATCGGTGGAAAGCCGCTCGATGCCCGGCATCGACGCGACGGGTTCGCGCCGGTTCCGGCCCTCGATGACGAACAGCGGCTGGATCAGGTCGTCCGGCGCGAGACGCGTCTCGCGGGCAAGACGCCGCGAAAACACGTCGCGCCGCATGCGGCGCAGGCGGGTGCCGGGAAAACTTCCTGTGGCTTGCCGACCCATCAGGCTCCTGATTCGGCTCATCCTGCGGTAGAGTCGCCCGCCTGGGGCCGGAAATAACCTTCGAATATGACCGGTCTTTATACATGAACCGCGCGGACGGAGAAACGGACCGGCGTCGTCGCTTCGGCTCAGTATGCGAGAGCCTGCGGCCAGACTTGCTGCGATTCGCATGGTGGCTGGGGCGGGACCGGGTGCTTGCCGAGGACGTGGTCCAGGAGTCGATGTTGCGGGCCTGGAAGTCGTTCGATTCGCTGACGGACGAGGGCAAGGCGAAATCCTGGCTGCTCACGATCGTGCGCCGCGAGTACGCGCGGACCTTCGAGAAGAAGCGGCTCGAGATCGCCGATGTCGACGCGCTCGTCGCCGCGGAGTCGGACCTGCTTTCGGCCCCGGAGGACGAACGGGTCGCTGAAATGCGCAACGCGATCTTCCGCCTCGACGAGGAATACCGCGAGCCGCTCGTGCTGCAGGTGCTCATGGGATACTCGACGCAGGAAATTGCGGACATGATGGGAATGCAGCAGGGCGCCGTGCTGACACGGCTGTTCCGCGCCCGCGCGCGGCTGCGCCAGGCGCTCGGCGTGGCCGGGGACGAAGCGCCATGATGACCTGTCTCGAATTCAGGCGCCGCGTGGGCGCCGAGCCCGCCGCCGACAATCCGGAGACCGACGCGCACCGTGCCGTGTGCCCGGCCTGCGCGCGCTACCGGGACGAATTGCGCGCGATGGACGGGCTCATCCGGCGCGCGCTCGCGATCGATCCGGCGCTCCCTGCACCGCCCGTCATGGCGCGGCGGCGGCTTCTCGCCATCGCGGCGAGCGTCGTCGCAGGCATCGCGGTCGGGTTCGTTCTACTCGTCATCGCACCGCGCGCATCCATCGCGCGCGAGGTCATGGGACATGTCCTGCGCGAGACCAGCACGCTGGACGCGACCGCGCCCGTGTCCCCGGACGCGCTTGCCGGCGTGCTCGACCCGGAGGGCGTGCGGCTACGCCCCGGCGTCGGCGACGTGACCTTCGCGGCGCGCTGCGTCTTCGACGGGCGCGTCGTGCCGCACCTCGTCGTGAGGACGCCTGAAGGGCCGGTTACCGTGCTGATGTTGCGGCATCGCACGGTCTCGAAGCCGATCCGGATCGATGAGCAGGGTTACAAGGCCGTGGTGCTGCCTGCGCCACACGGCAGCATCGCGGTCGTCGGCCAGGGCGTCGCGGACCTCGACGCGGTCGCTGGAAAGGTGTTCGACGCCGTGAAATGGGGTGACTAGCCTCATTCTCCGGCCAGCCGCGAAACGCGCGTGCGGCCCGTGCCGCCCTCGGCAAGCGCGCCATGCAGCACCGGCAGGATCTGCCGCAGGTCCTCCTCGAACTGCCATGGCGGGTTGATCGTCAACAGCCCCGAACCATTCAGCCCGGCTCGCGAGTCGTCCGGGTGAATACAGAGCTCGGCGGCCAGCAGGCGCCGCACGCCGGCCGCCTCCAGCCATCGATGCAGGCGCGCGGCGACCGCGCCCTGCTTGATCGGATACCAGGCCATCAGCACGCCTTGCGGCCAGCGCGCAGCCGCAGCGGCAAGCGCGTCGGCAACCCGCGGGAGGTCATCCTCCTGTGCCTCATATGGCGGATCGATCAGGACGAGCCCTCGCTTTTCCGGCGGTGGGAGCAGGGCGCCGAGCGCCTCGAAACCGTCCCGGCAATGAACGCCGATGCGCGCATCGCCCCGGAACTCCCGCCGAAGCGCGTCTGCCTCCGCAGGCTGCAGCTCGCAGAATGCGGCGCGATCGCCCGTGCGCATCAGCGCCGCAGCGATGAGCGGCGAGCCGGGATAGGCGTGAAGGACGTCGTGCGGCCCATTCAGGCCGCGCAGGATCTCGAGGTAGCGGGCGAGGGCGGGATGCAGAGCTGCCGGCTTCGCGGTGACAAGTCTCCCGATGCCTTGAGCCGCCTCTCCGCCGCGTTCGTCGATTTCATAGCGGCCGCGGCCCGCGTGGGTGTCGAGCAGGAAGAGGGGCCGGTCCTTCCCGGTGAGGCGCAACAGCGCCGCCGTGAGCGCGACGTGCTTCATCACATCGGCGAAATTGCCCGCGTGGAAGGCGTGGCGGTACTTCACGCCTCGCCGAGCCAGTCGCGCGGATGCAGGTAGTCGCGATAGAGCCGCTCCTCGGCAGAGCCCGGCTCGGGTGTCCAGCCGTATTCCCAGCGCACCAGCGGGGGCAGCGACATCAGGATGGACTCCGCCCGCCCGCCGGTCTGCAGGCCGAAGAGCGTGCCGCGGTCGTAGACGAGGTTGAATTCGACGTAGCGGCCGCGCCGCAGGAGCTGGAAAGCGCGCTCGCGCTCCCCGAAAGGCATGTCGCGGCGCCGCGTCGCGATCGGCAGCCAGGCCCTCTGGAAGGACTCCCCGACGGCACGCGCGAACGAGAAGCAGGCCTCGAAGGAGGGCGCATCGAGGTCATCGAAGAAGAGCCCACCGACACCGCGCGTCTCGTTACGGTGCGGCAGGAAGAAATAGCGGTCGCACCAGGCCTTGTACCGCTCGTAGCCGCCCGCGATCGTCGCGCAGGCCTCTTTCGCGGTGCGGTGCCAGTGCAACACGTCCTCGTGCACCGGGTAGTAAGGCGTGAGGTCGAAGCCGCCGCCGAACCACCACACAGGTACGCCGCCCGCGGGCTCCGCGATGAAGAAGCGAAGGTTCATGTGCGTCGTCGGGACGTGCGGATTGCGCGGATGCAGCACGAGCGAGACGCCCGTCGCTGAGAATGGCGCGCCGGCAAGCATGGGGCGCTCCTGCGTCGCGGAGGCGGGCAGGCTCGTGCCCATGACCTCGGAAAAATTGATCCCGCCCTGCTCGATGAGCGCGCCGTCCTTGAGGACACGCGACTCGCCGCCGCCGCCACCCGGGCGTTCCCACCGGTCGCGGCTGAAGCGCGCGCCGCCCTCGGCGCGTTCGATGGCTTCGACCAGGCTCTCTTGCAACCCGGCGAGCCATGCGCGCACGGCGACGCGATCGGTCACGCTTCAGCCTCCCGCAGCGGGCTCTTCGCGCGTCGCGTTTTTCGAGCGCGTCTTCTTACTGGCGGCTTTCGGTTTCGCGCGCTTTGCCTTTTTCGCGTCCGTGCTGTCCGGTGCCGCAACGGCTTTCTTCCGCGCGCGCGGCTTCGCTGCTGCCGCATCGGCGGCGGTGCCCGCTGCGGCGGGGACCGGCACGGCGGTCTTCGCGCGCCGTCCGAACCGGCCCTTTCGCTCCGGCGCCGCGGCGAGCAGGGCCTGGCATTCCTCGAGCGTGAGCGAGGCGGGCTCGCGGTCCTTCGGCGCCTTGGCGTTGCGTTTCCGGTCGGTGACATACGGGCCGTAGCGGCCCTTCAGCACCTGGATGCCGGCCTCCGGAAAGTCCTTGATCGTGCGCTCGCGGTCGGCCGCGAGCTTCGCCTCGACGATTTCCAGTGCGCGCGGGAGTTCGAGCGCGAACGGGTCATCCTCCTTGATCGAGGCGTACTTGGCCCCGAACTTCACGTAGGGTCCGTACTGGCCGCGGCCGACGCTGATGGGCGTGCCGTCCGGCGCGTGGCCGAGTTCGCGCGGCAGCGAGAGGAGCTTCAGTGCGTCATCCAGGGTGACGTCATCCATGTGCTGCCCTGGCAGCAGGCTCGCAAAGCGTGGCTTTTCGGGATCGTCGCGCGTTCCCTGCTGGACGAACGGGCCGTACTGGCCCATACGAACGCTGATCGGCTTGCCGGAGACCGGGTCCCGGCCGATCTCGCGCGACTCGGCGACCTGCTCGCGGCTCACGGACTTCGTGATGTGCTCGACGAGCTTGATGAACGGTTTCCAGAAACGGCCCAGCTCGACGTGCCATTCCTTCTCGCCGTTGCTGATCTCGTCGAGCACGTCTTCCATCTGGGCGGTGAATCCGTAGTCGACGTAGGTGCCGAGGAACTTGACCAGGAACTTGCTGACGATCTTGCCGATGTCGGTCGGGATGAAGGCGCGCCCGCTCATCTCGACGTAACGCCGGTAGCGCAGCGTCTCGATGATCGAGGCATAGGTGGAGGGTCGGCCGATGCCGTGGCTCTCCAGCGACTTGACAAGGCTCGCCTCGGTGTAGCGCGGCGGCGGCTGCGTGAAGTGCTGCTCGGGCCGGATTGCCTCGAGCGCGACGCTCTCGCCGGGTTCGAGCGCGGGCAGGCGCTGCTCGTCCTCGCTCTCGACGTCGGTCTCGTCCTCGTCGTGGTCCTCGTGGTAGGCGGCCAGGAAGCCGGGGTCGAGCAGCGTCTGGCCGTTCGCGCGCAGTACGTGGCGGTTGCTGCCCGTCGCCGCATCGCGCTCACCGGCGACGAGATCGACCGCCACCGTGTCAAAGACCGCCGGCGCCATCTGGCAGGCGACCGCGCGTTTCCAGACGAGGGCGTACAGGCGGCGCTGATCGTCGTCGTGCAGGTCGTGCTCCGCCTTCTGTGGCGTCGCGGTCGCGTCGGTCGGCCGGATCGCCTCGTGGGCCTCCTGCGCGTTCTTCGCTTTGGTCTTGTACTCGTTGATGCCGTCCGAGAGCGCCTTGTCGCCGAAGGTCGCGCGGATCATGTCGCGGATCTCGGTGACGGCCTCCCTGGACAGCGACACGGAGTCGGTGCGCATGTAGGTGATATGGCCGGATTCGTACAGCCGTTGCGCCGTCTGCATGGTGCGCCGCGCGGTGAAGCCGAGCTTGCGCGCGGCCTCCTGCTGCAGCGTCGAAGTCGTGAACGGCGGCGGCGGATTGCGCCGCTTGGGCCGGCGCTCGACGCTCTCGACCGTTAGCCGCCCCTTCGCGGCCGCGAGTATCGTGCGCTCGACCTCGCGCGCGTCGCTTTCGTTTGTGATGGAAAAACGGGCCTTCTGCGTGTCCGCCTCGACCTTTTCGCCGCGGAACTCCGTGAGCCTTGCCGGGAATCGCGCGGAATCCTTCGAGGCGTCCGCCTCGACCGTCCAGTATTCCTGGCGGATGAATTTCGCGATCTCCGCCTCGCGCTCGCAGATGAGCCTGAGCGCGACGCTCTGCACCCGGCCCGCGGAGAGGCCCGGCTTGATCTTCTTCCAGAGCAGCGGAGACAAGTTGAAGCCGACCAGGTAGTCGAGCGCGCGGCGTGCCTTGTAGGCGTTGACGAGGCTCTCGTTCACGCCGCTCTCGGCCTCGGCGACCGCTGCGCGGACCGCGTTCTTCGTGATCTCGTAGAAGCGCACGCGGCGCAGGTCCTTGCCTTCGAGCGCACCGTGCTCGCGCAGGATTTCGGACAGGTGCCAGGAAATCGCCTCGCCCTCGCGGTCCGGGTCGGTCGCGAGGTAGAGCGCGCTCGCTTTCTTCATCGCGCGTTCGATCGCCTCGACCTTCGGTCGGCTCTTGTCGATGAGCTGGTACTTCATCTCGAAGTCGCGGTCCGGATTCACCGCCCCTTCCTTCTCGATGAGGTCGCGGACGTGGCCATAGGAGGCCAGCACCTCGAAGTCAGGCCCGAGGTATTTCTTGATCGTTTTCGCCTTGGCGGGCGACTCGACGATGACGAGATTTGCGCTCATGTATGCATGTTCAAAGCAAGGTCCCAGAGACGCCAAAGCCGCGGGTCCGACCGCGGCTCCCTGGCGCGAGAGGGGCGGCGGCGTTCAGTGCATTGCGTCCCGGCGCTCGTCGAACACGAGGTCCTCCATCCGCTGGTAGGCGTTTTCCTGCCCCGGCTGGCTGAAAAGTACCATGAGGACCACCCACTTCAGCTGCTCGATGTCGATGTCGTCGGCCTCGAGTGCCAGCAGCCTGTCGATCACGACTTCCCGCTGCGCCGCGGACAGGATGCCGAGATTCTCGAGGTGCAGCAGGTAGCCGCGGACATCCGTGTCGAGGCGGATCTGTTCCGAGCCGCTGAACACGCGGACCGCGCGCGCCGTACCCTCGCCGAGGACGCGCTCGGGGTCGGTGGCGAGGCTCTCGAGCCAGACGAGCGCGCGCTCGATGTCGGTTTCCGGGTAGCCCGCCTGCTCCAGTTCGGTCTTGAGCTCGTCTCGATCCGGTGTGGAATCGTCCTCGGCATCCAGGAAGTTTTCGAACAGGTGGATCAGGATGTCGAGCACGCTGTCCTTCATCGGGCCTGCCTCGGTGATGTCCGGCCGTACCGCCCGCCGGCCAGGGATTCGACCCGGCCTTCGAGCTCGAGCAACTGCAGCTTCGAGATGACGGACCGGGCGGCCAGTCCGGTTCTTTCAACCAGTCGGTCGAGACCCGTCGGCTCGAAACCGAGCGCATTCAACAGCATTTCCGCGTCGCTGTCCAACGCGTCGTCTGGAATTTTCGCGATACCGCACGCTTCGGATCCAGAAATTGCCGCATCGGGCGGCCCGGAAATGCCGAGCGCCGCGAGTACGTCGTCGACCGTTTCGATGAGCGCGGCGCCGTCCTTTATAAGGCGATTGCAGCCGCGCGCGAGGGCATTATGTATGGAGCCGGGAAGCGCCATGACTTCACGTCCCTGGTCGCCGGCAAGGCGCGCGGTGATGAGCGATCCGGATCGCGCTGCGGCCTCGATCACGAGCACGCCGCGCGCGAGGCCGGACATCAGACGGTTGCGGCGCGGAAAGTTGTGCGAGCGAGGCGGAGTGCCTGTCGGGAACTCGCTGACGAGCGCGCCTGACGATGCGATCGCGGCGGCGAGGCCCTGGTGTTCGGCCGGGTAGACGCGATCGAGTCCGGTGCCGCAGACCGCGATCGTGACGCCGCCGACGGCGAGCGCTCCGCGGTGTGCCGCCGCGTCGATGCCCGCGGCAAGGCCGCTGGTAATCGCAAGCCCCCGGGCGGCGAGGCGCGCGGCGAAATCGAAGGCCGTCTCGCGCCCCAAGGCGGTCGCCGCGCGACTGCCGACGATGGCAACCTGCGGCCGCGAGAGCAGGGCGGGGTCGCCCTCGATGAAAAGCGCGGGCGGCATGCCCGGGACTGCGGCGAGCGGGGCCGGGTAACGCGGATCTTCGGCGGTCAGGAGCATCCGCCCCGGCCCCCCGAGCCAGGACAGGTCGCGCTCAATGCCCGCCGGGTCCCGCTCGCCCGGGTCACGCAGGCGCCTGAGCCACGCGGCAAGCTCCAGCGGACGGTCGGCGGGGGTCACTGCCCCATTGTCCGCGCCCGGCCGCCCGCCGGTACCGCAGATAACCGCCACCCATGCTGCCTTTCAAGGGGGACGGTCCCCTCTAGGGGGGACCGTCTCCTTTGAAGGGAGGCAGGGGGTACTTCAGGCCGCTCGCGCAATTGAAGAGTACGACCCGTTCATGGTCGCCGACCCGGCCGTCCGCGAGCGCGGCGCGCCAGGCCGCAACGGTCGCTGCGCCCTCGGGGCAAAGGAGGAGCCCCTCGTCCCGCGCGACTTCCGCAAGCGCCACATTTATTTCTGCATCGTCCACGGCGATGGCGAAGCCGCCGCTTTCACGCACCCCCTTCAGGATCAGGAAGTCCCCGATCGCCGCTGGCACGCGGATCCCGGCCGCGCAGGTCTGCGCGTGTTCCCAGGGGGTCGCGTGCTCCGCACCCGCCAGCCACGCGCGCACGATCGGTGCGCAACCGGCAGCCTGTACGGCGACCATGCGCGGCCGCGCGGGCCCGATGAGTCCCACGGCCTCGAGCTCGGCAAAGGCTTTCCACATGCCGATGAGGCCCGTGCCGCCGCCCGTCGGATAGAAGATGACGTCGGGCAGGGTCCAGCCGAGCTGCTCGGCGAGCTCGATGCCCATCGTTTTCTTGCCCTCGATCCGGTAGGGCTCCTTCAGCGTGGAGACGTCGAACCAGCCGACGAGCTCCCGATCCTCAGCCACGCGCCGCCCGCAGTCATTGATGAGGCCGTCAACGAGCGTGACCCGGGCGCCTGCGAGTGCAATCTCGCGCACATTGATCGCGGGCGTGTCGGCCGGGCAGAAGACGTGTGCCTCGATGCCCGCACGCGCGGCATAGGCGGCGAGCGCCGCGCCCGCATTGCCGTTCGTCGGCATTGCCAGCCGGCGGATTCCAAAGGCCTTCGCCATGGAAACGGCGAGCGCGAGCCCGCGCGCCTTGAATGAACCGGTCGGCAGGCGGCCCTCGTCCTTCACCAGCAGCGAGGACACACCCGCACGCTTTGCGAGCGCACCAAGCTCGACCAGCGGCGTCTCGACCTCGCCGAGCCTGACGACGTCTTCGTCTTTCCGAACGGGCAGGAACTCCCGGTATTTCCAGAATCCGCCACCGCGCGCGGCAAGCGTTTCGCGCGACACCGCGCGCCGGATTGCATCGAGGTCATAGCGCACGAGCAACGGCTTGCCCGCGTCCGACAAACCGTGCGGCCGGTCGGCTTCGTAGCGCCGGCCGGTCACGCTGCATTCGAGGTGACTCACGAACGTCTCGAACTCACGCATCACGCGAGATTACCAGCCTCGCCCGATTGGCGAGGAGGTGCCCGGCGCCCGCCCCGCGAGCCCGTGCACGCGGCCCAGTCTTGCGACGTGACCGCCGGAAAAGAAAACGCCGGCACGAGGCCGGCGTTTCCGCGAACGAATGACTGGACCGACGTCAGGTTCCGGCGCCGGGCGAACGAACCGCGTCGCCCACGTGCACCTCGCGATCCGACCGCCACATGAGCCCGTAACTCATGCGGTCATACGCCTTGAAGATCATCGCGAGCCCATTGCGCTCGTCGGGCAGCTGCACTTCGCGGCTCTCGCGATTCGGCGTCGTGTCGCGGACTTTCTCGCCCGCTTCCCAGACTTCGAGCACGTGGCCCGGCGCGAGGCCGTGCTTCGTGCCGCGGTTAATGATCACGATGTCGTAGTCGGCGACTATCGTGCGCTCGTCGATGACCGACATGATCGTGCCATCGATCTTCGCCGACGGCGGGCGCGGGATGAAGTCCATCTTCGCCTCGCCGGGGAGCTGCAGCAGGATATCGCCCTCGAGCGTCTCGCGCGAGGCGTCGACCACGCGCAATGTCGCCGGGTTGCCGACGCGGTTGACGTCGGCTTCGCCCGTGAACAGGCCCTGGTAGCCGAGCACGTCGCCGTCGTCCGGGTCTTTGAGCTCGTCGCCGACGTGGTAGATGCTGTAGCGGTTGCCGATTACGCCGTCGGACAGCCGGCGCACGTAGATGTCGTTGCCGACTGCGGAGATCAGGCGGTCATCGCGCGCGCGCGCCACGTAGGGCGCACCCTTGACTTGGTCCGCCGACAGCACGGCCGGGCGCGACATGAAGGCTGCGATGCGTTCATATGGGATCGCGTGGACCGCTTCGGACAATGGATTCGCGCGCACGCGCGGCGAGAGGCGCATGGCGCCGCCGCTCGCGATCGTGACCTGGGGCCGCCCGTTGACCCAGGTGAGCGCGAGTTCGTCGCCCGGGTAGATAAGGTGCGGGTTTGCGACCTGAGGATTGATGTGCCAGATCTCCGGCCAGTACCAGGGATCGGTCAGGAATTTCGCGGAGATGTCCCAGAGCGTGTCGCCGGGCTGGACGACGTAGCGGTCCGGCGCATCGGGCGACATCGGGATGACGCTGCGGTCGATGCCCTGCTCCTGGCCCGTTGCGACGCCTGCAGGCAGCGCCACGGCGATCGCAAGCGCGGCAACGACGGCGGCCGTCATCGCGCGCAGGGGGTGCAGGGAACGGATCTTCGGGGTCATTGCCATGCGAGATGCTCCCTTACTGCCGGGTCGGCCGTAGAATCGTATAATTCCCGGCATCCGGATTCCGACGTAAGTCCATGCTTCGACGAACTTTAGCAGCATTCACGGGTCAGATACACGCGCCCAACGGCCTGCTCCCATGACGTGCCTCACAATACTGGAGTATCCGGACCCCCGCCTGCGGACCCGGGCGGTGCCCGTGGACGCCGTGGACGCCCGATTGCGTGAACTGATCGACGACATGCTGGAGACCATGTACGCCGCCAAGGGCATCGGCCTCGCGGCTACCCAGGTCAACGTGCACCTGCGCTTCCTGGTTGCGGACATCTCCGAGGGGCGCAGCGAGCCCCGCGTCTTCATCAATCCGGAGATCCTCGCGCGCGACGGCACGGAGACCTCCCAGGAAGGCTGCCTGTCGGTGCCGGGCTATTACGACGATGTCGAACGCGCCGCGCGCATTCGGGTGCGCGCCCAGGACCGGGACGGCAAGGCCTTCGAAGAGGAGCTGGACGGGCTCCTCGCGATCTGCGTCCAGCACGAGGTCGACCATCTCGACGGCAGGCTGTTCGTCGATTATCTCTCCGAGATGAAGCGCCAGCGCGTGCGCAAGAAACTCGAGAAGGAGCGGAAACTGCGCGCGGAAGGCCGCGTACCCGAGACTTCGCGCGCGCCGGCGATCTGACCGGCAGCACCGCCATGGACCCGAGCCTGGCGGTCGTCTTCGCCGGTACGCCCGATTTCTCGCTGCCGTCGCTCGACGCGATCGCGGCTTCGCGCCATCGCCTCGCCGCCGTCTTCACGCAGCCCGACCGGGCCAGCGGCCGCGGCCGGCGGCTCGCGGCGAGCCCCGTGAAGCAGCGCGCGCTCACGCTCGGGTTGCCCGTCAGGCAACCGGCGAGCCTTCGAGAAACCGGCGCGCGCGAGGAAATCGCCGGCTTCGCACCGGACGTGATCGTCGTCGTCGCTTATGGCCAGCTGTTGCCGCCCGTGATCCTCGGGCTGCCTCGGCTCGGCTGCCTCAACGTCCATGCCTCGCTGCTGCCGCGCTGGCGCGGCGCCGCGCCGGTTGCGCGCGCGATCCTGGCGGGCGATGCAAAGACCGGCGTGAGCATCATGCGCATGGAGGCGGGGCTCGACACCGGGGCGGTGATGCTCCGGCGCGAGGTCGCGATCGGCCCGCGCGAGACGGCGGGGGAACTGGAATCGCGGCTCGCGCGCGAGGGTGCATCCCTGATCGTCGCGGCGCTCGATGCGCTGGCGGCGGGGGACCCCGCGTTCGAGTCGCAGGATGCGTCGCGCGCGAGCTACGCCGCGAAGCTGACCAAGGCCGAGGCGAGGCTCGACTGGCGGGAGGCGGCCTCGGCGCTCGAACGGCGCGTACGTGCGCTGCATCCGCGCCCCGTCGCCGAAACGACGCTCGATGGTGTCCAGCTGCGCATCCACGAGGCCGAAATCGGCGCGGCCACGGGTGCCGCCGTGCCCGGCACGATCCTGCGCGCCGACGCCGAGGGCATCGTCGTGATGACGGGCGACGGCGCGCTCGCGCTCAAGCGCCTGCAATTGCCCGGGCGGCGCGTCGTCACCGCCGCGGAGCTTGCGAACGCGCGGCCGCTCGCCGGGCGCAGGCTCGGGGCCACCTGATTGGCGCGGGCATGAGCACGCGCGAGGCTGCTGCGATCCGCGCTGCGGCGGCGCGCTCGGTCGCCGCAGTCGCAGGTCGTGGACGCCGGCTCGAGGATGCCATCGCCGCCTTCGCGCAGGACGTGCCGCGCCCGGCGATGCAGTCCCTCGCGTTCGGCACCGTGCGGTGGTATTTCGAGCTCGAAGCCTGCCTCGCGGGGCTCCTCGACCGGCCGGACGCGAGGCTCGACGCGGAGATACGCGCCCTCTTGCTGGTCGGGGTCTTCCAGCTGCTGCACGGTAAGACCCCGGAGCACGCCGCCGTGTCCGAGACCGTCGAGGCGGCGCGCGCGCTTGGGCGGCCGCGTGCGGCGGGCCTCGTCAACGCGATCCTGCGTCGCTTCCAACGGGAACGGGAGGGTATCGTCGCTGCGGCACACCGCAGCCGCGCCGCTCGCCATGCGCATCCGGAATGGATGCTCGATGCGTTTGAGCGCGACTGGGGTGAGGGCGGCGAAGCGATCGCGGACGCAGGCAACTGCGAGCCGCCGATGTGGTTGCGCGTAAATGCGCGGCGCACGACGCGCGACGAATACCGGGCGCGCCTCGCTGCCGCGGGCCTTGCGGGCGAGCCCTGCGACTTCGCGCCCGAGGCGCTGCGGCTCGCGGAACCTGCCGACGTCAATGCGTTGCCCGGCTTTGCAGAAGGCGATGTCTCGGTGCAGGACGCCGCCGCACAGCTCGCGCCGGGATTTCTGACCGTGACCCCGGGCATGCGTGTGCTCGATGCCTGCGCGGCTCCGGGAGGCAAGGCGTGCCACTTGCTCGAGCGCGTGCCCGCGGTCGCCGAGCTCGTCGCGCTCGACGTGGACGCCGCGCGAGCGGCACGCATCGAGTCGAACCTGAAACGGCTTCATCTCGGGGCGCGTGTTGTCGTCGGCGACGCGGGAAATCCTGCGAAATGGTGGGACGGCCGGCCGTTCGAGCGGGTCCTGCTCGACGTGCCCTGTTCCGGCACTGGCGTGATCCGGCGCCACCCGGACATCAAGCTGCTGCGCCGTCCCGACGACATCCCGAGATTTGCCGCGCGGCAGGCCGCGCTCCTGCAGTCCTGTTTTGGCCTGCTCGCGCCCGGCGGGCGGCTCGTCTACGCGAGCTGCTCGGTCCTGCTGGCTGAAAACGCCGCGGTCGTGGGCCGCTTCCTCGCCGGGGAACCGTCGGCGGTCGACGTGACCGAATCTGCTAGGCTTTTGCTGCCGGGCGCACTGCCGTGGCAGCTTGCGGGGCCCGGCTGCGCGCTCGCAAGCGCTGCAGCCGACGCTGACGGCTTCTACTACGCCTGCCTCGAGAAGCGGGCCTGAGGAACCGGCGTGTATTCGATGCGGGGACGTCGCTGGCTCATTCCTCTGGTCGCGCTGCTCGGCGCGGCGACGACTTCCCCCACGCACGCGGAGGACACCGGGCGCTTCGAAGTCAGGAACGCCTACGTCGAACTCGCGAACGGCACATGGCAGCTCGACGTGAGTCTCGACCTTGCGCTCGCCGACGCCGCGCAACAGGCATTCGAGGAAGGCGTTCCGCTGGTGCTTAAGCTCGAGATCGAGGCCAGCGTCGAGCGTCGCCTGCTGCCGGCCGAGGATGTCGTCTCGATGACGCGCGAGTGGCAGCTCGCCTACGACGCGATTTCCGAGCGATTCGTCGTGACCGACGGCCGGAGCGGCGAGCACGTGAGCCACGCGACCCTGGCTGAGGCCCTCGAGGCGCTGTCGCGCATCAGCGGGATCACGATCGCTGACACCAAGACGCTTCCCGAGGGCAGGCGCTTCAACATGCGCGTGCGCGCGTCGGTTGAGATCGGGGAGCTGCCCGCCGCCGTCCGCCTGCTGCTCTTCTGGAAGAGCTGGTCGCGCACGACGGAATGGTACGCGTGGAAGGTTCGGCCATGATCCGGCGCTGGTTCCCGTTTGTGGCCGGCGCCGGCATCATCATCTGGGTCACGGCGCTCGTCATGCTTGCGATGACGTCCGAGGGCCCGCAGCGATTCGGCGAGCTCTATCTCGTGATCCTGCTGGTCAATATCACCGGCGTCATCGCGCTCCTCGTGCTGATCGGCGGCCGGCTCGCGGATTTCGTCCGCGACTGGCGCAGGCATGTACCGGGCTCGCGGCTGCGCGGCCGCACGCTCCTCATGTTCGGAGGTCTCGCGATCGCGCCGCTCCTCCTGGTGTTCACGTTCTCCGTGATGTTCCTGACACGCGGAATCGACAGCTGGTTCCACGCCGAGGTGCGCCAGGGACTCACCGACGCTCTCGGCCTTTCGCGCGCGTCGCTCGACCTGCGCATGCGCGAATATCTCGACCGCACCGGCCGGATCGCGGAGCGGCTCCAGGGGCTGTCCGGCGGGACGCTGTACCTCGCGCTCGATGACGAGCTGCATGCCTCGGACGCCGAGGAGCTCATCGTCACGAGCGCGGGTGGCCAGCCGCTTGCCTATAGCCGCGTGGGCATGCTGCACCAGCTTCCTGCCGTGCCGCCCGAAGAGCTGCTGTTGCAGTTGCGCCAGGGACGGCCGCTCGTGAGCCTGCAGCCCGCGCAGGGCGGCGGCTACGAGGTGCAGGCGGCGACGCAGATCCGTGCCGGCACCGGGCTGCACGCGAGGCTGCTCATCGCGACCTATCCGGTGCCGCAGCGCCTCTCCGACCTCGCCGCCACGGTGCAGTCCGCGTACCAGCAGTACGGGCAGTTGTCGTACCTGCGCGAGCCGCTCAAGGCCTCGTTCGTCCTGACGCTGTCGCTGGTGCTGTTGATGGCGCTGCTCGCCGCGATCTACGGCGCGCTCTATTTCTCCGAGCGGCTCGTGCGCCCGGTTCAGGACCTGATCGCCGGCACGCGCGCGGTCGCAAAAGGCGACCTCGATACGCGCATCGAGCGTCCCTCACACGACGAGATCGGTTTTCTCGTCACCTCGTTCAACGACATGACTAAGAAGCTTGCTCGTGCGCGCGAGGAGACCGAGCGCAGCCGCGCCGCCGTGGAGGCCGAGCGCGCGGCGCTCGAGGTGATCCTCGCGCGGCTCACGAGCGGCGTCATCTCGCTCGAGCCGGATCTGCGCGTGCGCGTGGCGAACCAGGCCGCCGGCAGCATTCTCGGTGTCGACTTCACCGGCAGTGCTGGCCGGCCGCTCGCGGAAATCGCGGCAGGGCAACCGCTGCTTACCGAACTGCACGAAGTGCTGCAGAGGCACATGGAGGCTGGCGAGACGGAATGGCGCGAGCAGGTGACGCTGCGCACCGATGCCGGCCGGCGTGAGCTTGCCTGTGCCTGCACGGCGCTTCCCGGCGACGCCGGCGCACAGGGTCTGGTGCTGGTCTTCGACGAGGTCACGCAGCTGCTGCAGGCGCAGCGCCAGGCGGCTTGGGGCGAAGTCGCGCGCCGCCTCGCGCACGAGATCAGGAATCCCCTTACGCCGATCCAGCTTTCGGCCGAGCGCATGCGGCGCAAGCTCATGCGCGGGCTCGGCGCTCCCGAGGCCGAGCTTCTCGACCGCTCGACGCACACGATCGTGCAGCAGGTCGAGGCGATGAAGCAGATGGTCGCGGCATTTTCGGAATACGCGAAAGCGCCGGAGATGCACCTCAGCGAGTTCGACCTCGGCGTGATGATCCGCCAGGTATCGGACCTCTACCACGCGCAGGACCCGCGAGTGGCCTTCGGCCTTGCGCTCGACCCGAAGGCATCCTCGCTCGAGGCCGACCCCGGGCGCATCCGCCAGCTCCTGAACAACCTGCTGACGAATTCGCTCGAGGCGCTCGACGGGCGGCCGAATCCTGTCATCATGATCGAGACGAAGCGTGTGGGCGACCAGATCGCCCTGACCGTCATCGACAACGGACCGGGCTTCCAGGGCGGCCTGCTCGAGCAGGCATTCGACCCTTACGTCACCTCGAAGCCGAAGGGGACGGGCCTCGGGCTCGCCATCGTGCGCCGGATCGTCGAGGAACACGGCGGGGCCGTCGAGGTCGACAACGCGCCGCAAGGCGGCGCGAGGGTACGCATTACGTTGCCGGCGGCCGCGCGTGAGGCGCGGCGGGCCGAGGCGAGGAGAGAGAAAGCATGAGTTCGCCCAGAATTCTTGTCGTCGACGATGAGGCCGACATCCGGGGATTGCTCTCTGAGATACTCGCGGAGGAGGGCTACGAGATCGAGGTCGCTGCTGACGCCGCCTCCGCGCGCCGTGCAGCCGCGCGCCAGGAGCCCGACCTCGTGCTGCTGGATATCTGGATGCCGGACATGGATGGCATCACGCTGCTGCGCGAATGGAACGAGAAACAAACGCTGCGCTGCCCGGTCGTCATGCTGTCGGGCCACGGCACGGTCGAGACTGCGGTCGAGGCGACGCGACTCGGCGCCTTCGACTTCGTCGAAAAGCCGCTGTCGATCGCCAAGCTCCTGCGCACGGCGGAGCGCGCGCTCGAGGCAGGCAGGCGCCGGCGGCAGGCGCAGCGCACGTTGATTCCGCCGCTGGTCGCGCCGGTCGGCAAGAGCCGGCTGATGCAGAGACTGCGCGAGCAGGTGCAGCAGGTCGCGGGCCACGACGCCGCGGTCATGCTGGTCGGTGAGCCGGGAACCGGCCGCGAGGCATTCGCGCGCTTCATGCATTCGCTGGGGCCGCGCGCCGCGGGCCCATTCGTCGCCGTCACCTGCGCGAGCCTTGACGACGCGACCGCGGCGGCGAGGCTGCGCGGCACATCCGCCGGCGGCAAGCCGGAGCCGGGCCTTTATGAGCAGGCCCGCGGCGGCACGCTGTTCCTGGGCGGCGTCGAGGACCTGTCCGCGCAGGCGCAGCGCCTGCTGCTCGCGGACCTCGAGCAGCGCGGCTGGCAGCGCGAGGGCGCGGGCGAGCTCATTCCGTTCGATGTCCGATTCGTCACCGCGGCGGTACCCGGGCACGATGGCCCGGCGAGCGGGCTGCGTCGCGACCTGCTCGCGCATCTCGAGGTCATCTCGATCCGCGTCCCCCCGCTTCGCGAGTACGCCGAGGACGTGCCGGACCTGCTTCGCCACTACGTCGACCGGTTCGTGGACGAGGAGGGCATGCATTTCAGGCGTTTCTCGGTCGCCGCACAGAACCGGCTGCGGAATTACCCTTGGCCAGGCAACGTGAGGGAGCTCCGGAACCTCGTGCAGCGCGTGTTGATCATGGGTGGGCCGGAGGAGATTGGCCTCGACGAGATCGAGCAGCACCTCGTGGTCCAGCAAACTCCGGACGAGCCGCTGGTGAAACAGGACCTGCTGGCGCTGCCGCTCCGGGAGGCGCGCGAGCAGTTCGAGCGGGCCTACCTTCTCCAGCAACTCATGCTCTGCAACGGCAAGGTCGGCCTGCTCGCCAAGCGCGTCGGCATGGAGCGCACGCACCTCTACCGCAAGCTGCGCGCATTGGGCGTGGACTTCCGGCAGATTACCGAGGACTGACCTGCAGGCACGGGAGATGGAGAACATGCGCAGGAAAACCTGCGCTGGTTGCGGCGTTCGCCGCCGCGGGACTGAGGAAAAGAGGACGATCCCCTTGCCCCCTTCAGTCCCCGACTTTGACGATCAGGAAGTCGACCTCGGCTTCCTTCAGCCGCTCGCGGACACGGTTGAGCTCGGCCGGATCGCTGATGGGCCCGATGCGGACGCGATGCCAGGTGTCGTTGTCGATTGCGACGCGCTGCACATTCGACTCGATGCCCTGGAGTGCCAGTTGAGCCCGCACGCGGTCGGCGTCCTCGAACTTCTTGTACGAGCCGGCCTGAAGCACGTAGGCACCTTTTTTCTCCGCGGTTTCGGGCGCGTCGCGCGGCATCACGACCTCCTTCTCCGGCACCACCACTTCGAAGTTCGGCAGCATCTGGTAGAAGTCATAGCGCTCGCCCGGCTCGTCGGCGGAGGATTCGCGGGCTGACGCCGGCTCGGTCGGGGCCGCGGCCTTGCCACCGGCCTCCGGCGGCTGCGGCCCGCGCGGGTCGAAGACATAGAGTGCGAGCCCCACTGCGAGGCCGGCGACAAGGCCGATGAAGAGGCCCGTCCAGCCGGAGAAGCCCTCACGGCGCCCGCGGCTGCGCTTGTAGTCCCTCGCGACCATCGGCTTCCTTACATCGTCTCCGGGGCCGAAACGCCCAGGATCCCGAGCGCATTCTGCAGCACCTGGCGCGCCGCGGCGATCATGGCGAGGCGGCCGTTCCTGCGCTCCGCATCGTCGACGATGAAGGGCAGCGCCGCGTAGCAGGCGTGGAAGGCCTGGGCCAGCTCGCGCAGGTAATGCACGACGACGTGCGGCGCACGCAGCGTAGCGCCCTGGTGCAGGATTTCCGGCCAGCGGGAGATCTCGCGCATCAACGCAAGCTCGGGCGCTTCGCCGAGCATGGGCATGGCCGCAAGCCCGGCGCTCCGGTCGAACGGCAGGCCGCGCTCCGCGGACTGTTTCAGCACGCTCGCGATGCGCGCGTGTGCGTACTGGACGTAGTACACCGGATTGTCGTTGCTCTGCTTCTTTGCGAGCTCGAGGTCGAAATCGAGAGACTGGTCATTCGAGCGCATCACGTAGATGAATCGCGCTGCGTCGTTGCCGACCTCGGCGCGCAGGTCCCTGAGCGTCACGAACTGCGCCTCGCGCTTGCCCATCGCGACTCTTTCGCCGCCTTTGTACAGCGTGACGAACTGGACCATCGGCACCTGCAGCGATTCCGGCGGCTCCCCCATCGCCGCGAGTCCCGCGCGGACGCGCGCGACATAGCCGTGGTGATCGGCGCCGAGGATTGTCAGCAGCAGGTCGAACCCGCGCTCCCGCTTGTCCAGGTGATAGGCGATGTCCGAGGCGAAGTAGGTCTTCTGGCCGTTCGCGCGGATGACGACGCGGTCCTTCTCGTCGCCGAAGGCCGTCGCCCGAAACCAGGTTGCACCCTCCTGCTCGAAGACGTGGCCGTGTGCACGCAGACGTCGCAGCGCGCGGTCGATTGGTCCGCCGTCGTGCCCGTCGCCGAGATCCTGCTCGGAGTACCAGCGGTCGAAGTGCACGCCGAAGTCAGCGAGGTCCTCACGGATGTCCGCAAGGATCTCGGTAAGACCCGCATCGAACACGATGCGAAAACCGTCGCCGAGCAGCGTCTTCGCGCGGGCGATGACGGCATCGATGTACTGGTCCTTGTCGCCGCCGGCCGGCTCGTCAGGCGGCAGGCCGGCGAAGACCACTGCCGCCGGCCGACTCAGCGACTCGCCCTGGCGCGCGCGCAGCCGCTCGGCGACGGACCGCACGTAGTCGCCGCGATAGCCGTTCGCCGGAAACGGGATCGTCTCGCCAAACAGCTCGAGATAGCGCAGCCACACGCTGGCCGCGAGAATGTCCATTTGCCGCCCGGCGTCGTTGACGTAGTACTCACGGTGCACGCGCCAGCCGTCCGCCTCGAGCAGGTTAGCGACCGTCGCGCCGAAGGCCGCGTGCCGGCCGTGGCCGACATGCAGCGGCCCGGTCGGGTTCGCGGAGACGAACTCGACGATCGCGCTCCGGCCGGCGCCATCGCCTCCGCGTCCATAGCCATCGCCCTCCGTGAGCACGCGGCTCATCTCGGCCTGCCAGGCGGCGGGCGTCATGAAGAAATTGATGAAGCCCGGGCCCGCGATCTCGGTCTTCGCGATGATCTCGTTCGCGGGCAGTGCCGCGACGATCTTGGCGGCAAGCGCCCGCGGATTGGTGCGCGCGGGTTTTGCGATGCGCATGGCGACCCCGGTCGCGAAGTCGCCGTGTGCCGCATCGCGGCTGCGCTCGATGGCCGGGTCGGGCAGCGGCAAGTCGCCGAGCGTGCCCGCCGGCAGTGCCGCGAGCGCATCGCTCACGAGTTTTTCGATGCGGTTTTTCAAGCGCGGGATTCTATCTCAATCGACTTCCGAGGGATCGACGTCCAGCGACCAACGCAGCGTGCGCGGCGTTCGGAGTTTCGCGACTTCGGAGACCCATTCGGTGAGGAAAGCCTGCAGCGCGCCTCGCGCCGGCGACTCGAGAAGGAGCTGTGCGCGGTGCCGGCCCGCGCGCCGGGCCATCGCAGCGGGTGCCGGGCCGAGGATGCGGATCCCGCGCTTGCCCGAAGCGGGCGCGACGGCTTCGGCCGTCCGGAGAAAGTCGAATGTCTCCGCGCGCACGGGCGAATCGGCGCGCAGCAGCGCGAGGTGTGAGTACGGCGGCCACCGCGCCTCGCGCCGCTCCTCGAGCGCAAGCGCCGCGAAACCGTCGTAGCCCTCGGTGATGAGGCACTTGAGCAGCGGATGATCGGGATAGGCGGACTGGATCAGGACCTCGCCGGGCCGGTCGCCGCGGCCGGCGCGGCCGGCGACCTGCACGATCTGCTGCGCCAGGCGCTCGCTGGCGCGGAAATCGGCGCCGAAGAGTCCCTGGTCCGCCGCCAGCACGACGACGAGCGTCACGTCGGGAAAGTCGTGGCCCTTGGTGAGCATTTGCGTGCCAAGCAGGATGCGGGTGCGGCCGTCCGCCACCGAGGCGAGCGCCTCCTCCATGTCGCCGCGCCGCCGGATGACGTCCCGGTCGATGCGCACGAGCGGAGACTGCGGGAACATCTGCATCAGGGTCGTCTCGACGCGCTCCGTGCCTTCGCCCACCGGCGCCAGCTCGTTGCCGCAGCGCGGGCAGGCGAAGGGCATTGTCTCCTCGGCGCCGCAGTGATGGCAGGACAGCAGTGCGCGCCGCAAGTGCACGGTGAGCCGTGCGTCGCAGGACTTGCAGGGTGCGATCCAGCCGCAGCCGGAACAGAACATCGTCGGCGCATAGCCGCGTCGGTTCAGGAACACGAGCACCTGCCCGTTCTCGCCGAGATGGCGTTCGATTGCCGCAATCGCCGGCGGCGAGAGCCCGTCGCGCGCCGGATTGACGCGCAGGTCCACCACCGTGACCCGCGGCTTGCCGGCGCGGCCGGTGCGCTCGGGCAGTGAGATTCTCACGTAGCGCCCGGCAGCGGCATTGGAAAGCGTTTCCAGCGACGGCGTCGCGGAACCCAGAACGACCGGCGCGCCGGCGCGCTGCGCGCGCGAGACCGCGAGGTCGCGGCCGGAATAGCGGAATCCGTCCTGCTGCTTGTAAGAGGCGTCGTGTTCCTCGTCGACGACGACGAGGCCGAGTGCGGGCATCGGCGTGAAGACCGCGGAGCGCGTGCCGATCACGACGGGCGCCCGCCCCGAAGCCGCGGCGCGCCAGGCCGCCAGGCGCGCGCCGTCGGCCAGCGAGGAGTGCAGCGCGACGACCGGCGCCGCGAGCCGCGCGCGGAAACGGCCGACGAGCTGCGGCGTCAGCGCGATCTCGGGCACGAGCACGAGTGCGCCGTGCCCGGACTCCAGAACGCGCTCGATGAGCCGCAGGTAGACCTCCGTCTTGCCGCTGCCGGTGACGCCATGGAGGAGAAAGGCGCCAAAGCTCCCGAGAGATTCCCCGATCCTTGCGAGCGCGGTGCCCTGGTCCGCTGTCAGCACTGGGCCCGGGCGACCGGCCCCGGCGGCCGGCGAAGCTTCCGGCCGCGAACTGGACTCGAGCCAGCCGCGCCGTGCGAGATCGCGCAGGGTAGCCGTGAGTGCGGCTGCCGTGATGGCCGTGGCTGCGACACCCTCGCCGGCGGCGAGGGCGGCGAGTTCCTTCTGTCGCCGGCCAAGGCGGGCGCCGGAATCGATGGCCGCTCGCCCGGCGTCGGAAAGCCGCCACACGATTTCGTCGCGAAGCGCCGCGCCGCCTGTGCGTAGCATTTTCGGCATTGCGCCGAAGAGCACCTCGCCCGGCGGATGATGATAGTAGTCCGCCGCCCATCGCAGCAGGCCGAAGGTGACCTCATCCCAGAGCGGCGTCGCATCGAGTGTCTCGATGACCGGCTTGAGGCGCGCCCGCGGCAGCGTGCTGGTCCCGGCGTGTGCGGCGACCACGCCGACCGCGCGCCGGCGCCCGAGTGGGACGCGTACGCGCTCACCAGGGCGCGGGGCTGGCGTGTCGCCCGCTGGAACGTAGTCGAAACACTGCCTGAGCGGCGTGTCGAATACGACCTGGAGTATGGGAAACGAATCGCTCAAAAATATTCTTAGGCGTCAAGCACTTATATACGTTGCCGTCGCGGCGTCAACCGCCGCCGCAACGGCACGTTATACACCCTGGGCCGCGCGCGGAGTCGGGTGCCGATGGAGGACGAACCGGTGAGTCGCTCTGCTACGCTCGATGCGTCATTGTCGCTCGATTGTCCGGGCGACCCGCTGGAGGAGACGGTGGACCGGGAGCGCGCGCTCGACAGGTTCCTCGCCGGGATCGAACGCCGTGCGCTTCGTATCGCCTCCATGGCGCTTCGCGATCGCGGGGAAGCCGAAGACGCCGTGCAGGACGCGATGATCCGGCTGGTGCGCAGTTACGGGCGCCGTCCCGAGGCCGAGTGGCGCCCGCTCTTCTACCGGATCCTGCGCAACCGCATCACTGACTTCCAGCGGCGCCGGAAGCTGCGGCGGGCCGTCATGGCCGTCTGGTCCGGCAGCGTTCCGGGGGAAGCGGCGCCCGATCCGCTCGACACCGTGGTCGATCTGCGTGGCCGGCCAGACCAAACGCTCGAGGGTGAGGAACTGCTCGCGCGCATCGGGGCCGTGCTCGCCGCGCTCTCCAGCCGCCAGCGGGAGGCTTTCCTGCTGCGTAATTTCGAGGGGCTGGACGTCGCGCAGGCGGCCATCGCGATGGGCTGCTCGGAAGGCAGCGTGAAGACACATTATTTCCGCGCCATGCAGGCCCTGCAGCAGGCGATTCCGGAGGGGACAACATGAATGAGCACATGCGCAAGCTGGAAAAACGCAGCCGCGCGGCTTTTGACGCGAGTGTCGAGGCGCAGGACGGCGCGACGCGCTCGCGGCTTGCCCGCGCGCGGGCGGCGGCGCTTGAGGAGCTGAGTCCCCGGCGCATCGCCGGGCCGGGGCTCTGGGTGCCTGCGGCTGCTGCGGCCGCGGCACTGGTCGCGGCGCTGCTGTGGCAGCGCGAGGAAGGCGCCGTACGGAAGCCGCGGCAGGCAACGGCCATTGCGCTCGAGGATCTCGACATCGTGGCGGGTGGCGAGGACTTCGACATGCTCGCCGCGGACGAGGGGTTCTATGACTGGGCGGACGAGCAGATTTCGGGCGACGTGGGCTGAGCCGTGCGCGGCCACGGATTCCTGACCCTGCTGCTTGTCGCCTGGCCGGCCGCGGCGGCAGATACGCCGCCCGCGCGGACGCAGGCGACCGCCTTGCCGGACGTCGAGTTCCTGGAGTTCCTCGGGGAAACGGCTGGCGAAGACGAGGACTTCGTGTGGTTCATGGAATCGGTGCAGGCCGAGCGCGCACTGGAACGCGCAGAGCAGGAGACTTCGAAGGAAGACGACGATGAATAAGTTCGCAGCAGTGCTGGTGGCATGGCTCCTGGTCGGCGGCGCGGCCGCCGCCGCGGACGAGCCCTCCCCTGGAACGCCCGTGGCCTGGGATTCGCTCGACGAGTCGACGCAGGAGCTGCTCGCGGGAAAGAAGGCGGGCTGGAACGCGCTCCCGCCCGAGCGCCAGCATGCGATGGCGGAAGGTGCGGAGCGCTGGCTTTCGATGAGCGACGAAGATCGCTCCCAGGCGCGAACCCGCTGGCAGCAGTGGCGGAAACTCACGCCGGCAGAACGCGAGAAGTTGCGCGAACGCTGGCGCCGGTTTCGCGAGCTGACGCCGGAACAGAAGCAGAAGCTGCGCGAGGCTTTCCACCGCTTCCAGTCCCTGCCGCCCGAGCGGCGCGAGGAATTGCGCGAACGCTGGCAGCGCCTGACGCCCGAGCAACGGCGCCAGGTAATGCAGCGGCGCACGGGCATGCGGCCCGCCCCGCCCGTCCGCCGGCCCTAGGGTCCGGGACTCGCATCCGGGGCGCGACCGTGGGAGGATATTCCCACGATGCCGAATGCACCGCTGAAGCGCTCGCACGACCGGATGATTGCCGGGGTTTGCGGAGGCCTCGCTGAATGGCTCGGCTGGAAAGCCGACCGCGTCCGCATCGCCTATGTGATCGTCTCAATCCTTTCAGCGGCTTTCCCCGGCATCATCGTCTACCTGCTGTTGTGGCTCGTGATGCCGGACTCCGACGAGGCCTGAAACGGCATCACCGGGGACGTTCCCCTTCAGCAATCGACGGAGTGCTGGTGTGAATCGTAAAGTCACTGAAGGGGCGCATCCCCTTCGGCTGAATTCCGCCGTCGACCGTGCCCAGGCCGAATCGTGCGGCCCGTGCCATGACCCTGGCGCGATGCTCGAAGCCCGGCGCCGCACGCTCGATGCGATCTGCCGGACGGGGCCGCGGATCCGCCCGGGCATGACCGAGGCCGACGGCATCGAGGTGCTGCGCGCGGTGCTTCGCGAGAACGGCCTCACGCAGGAATGGCACGACGTCAACCTGCGATTCGGCGTCAATACACGGCTGGCCTTCGATGCGCGATCGGATCCCGGGGTGGTGCTCGGGGAGGACGACATTTTCTTCGTCGACATCGGCCCGGTCTGGCAGGCTTGCGAAGCCGACGGAGCCGACACCTTTGTAACCGGCTCCGACTCCGAGATGCGGCGCATCGCGCGCGATGCATGCGCCGTGTTCGAAGCGGTGCGTTGCCGCTGGCAGCGTGAGGGCCTGACGGGCGAGGCGATGTATTGTGCTGCCGCCCTGGAATCGGAGGCCCGGGGCTGGATCCTTGACCCAGCCCTGAGCGGCCACCGGGTCTCGGATTTCCCGCATTCGGCGCAGTTCGACGGCGCGCTCGCCGACATGCGCTTCGTGCCGTCACCGGGCCTCTGGATCCTCGAAATCCAGCTCCGCCACCCGGCCCGCCCCTTCGGCGCGTTCTACGAAGATCTCTTGACCAACACCTGACCGTACAGTCGCGCGCACTCGGCCGGGCGGATTCCCGCGCTCGCTCCTGTGCGGCGACCGAAAGTCGCTCGCGCGGGAACCCGCCCGCCCAGCCCGGCCAGCAAGCGCGCGCTGATGAGAGGCTCCGAGGTCCGGCTTTGTCAGCCGGCGTCTTTGACCGCGTGAATCAGCTCGCCCGCGACCTTCTGCGCGTCGCCGTACACCATCCGCGTGTTGTCGAGATAGAAGAGGTGGTTCTCGATGCCGGAAAACCCGGCGCCCTGCCCGCGCTTGATCACCAGCACGTTCTTCGCCTTGTCGGCGTTCAGGATCGGCATGCCATAGATCGGGCTGCCCTTGTCCGTGCGCGCCACCGGGTTCACGACGTCGTTCGCGCCGATGACGAGCGCGACGTCCGCGGTCTCGAACTCCGCATTGATCTCGTCGAGGTCCGAGATCAGGTCGTAGGGCACGCCCGCCTCTGCGAGCAGCACGTTCATGTGGCCCGGCATGCGTCCGGCGACCGGGTGGATCGCGAACCGCACCATCACGCCCTTCTCGATCAGGAGCTGGGCCAGCTCCCAGACCTTGTGCTGCGCCTGCGCGACAGCCATGCCGTAGCCCGGGATGATGATCACCTTTTGCGCGAAGGCCATCATGATGCCGGCATCCGAGGGCTCGATCGGCTTGAGCGAGCCGGTCACGCCCTCGGCCGCCGCGGCCGGGCCCTCGCCGAAACCGGAGAACAGCACGTTGCCGAGCGAGCGGTTCATGGCCTTTGCCATCAGCTGCGTGAGCAGCGTGCCCGCGGAGCCGACCACGATGCCGGCGATGATCATGGCCGTGTTCTCGAGCACGAATCCCTCGAAGGCGACGGCAATGCCGGTGAACGCGTTGTAGAGGGAAATCACGACCGGCATGTCGGCGCCGCCGATCGGCAGCGTCATCGTGACGCCGAGCAGGAGCGCGAGCGCGAAGAAGCCCATCACCATCTGCATCGTGGGATGTCCCGAGATCACGATCGCGCCGCCCAGCGCGAGCGTCGCGGCGACGATCAGCAGGTTGACGACCTGCTGTCCCTTGAAGCGAAAACTGCGCTTGATCAAACCCTGCAGCTTGCCAAAGGCGACCAGCGAGCCGGAAAAGCTGACCGCGCCGATGAAAGCGCCGGTTGCCGCGAGTGCCGTGACGACGGGCCCGTGCGCTGCCTCCGAACCCGCCGCCGCCGAGGCCATGCGGAACAGTTCGACTGCCGCGATCGCCGCCGCGGCACCGCCGCCCATTCCGTTGTAGAGCGCGATCATCTGCGGCATGTCGGTCATCGCCACAATCCGCCCCGACCACCAGGCGAGGCCGCCGCCGATCGCGATCGCGGCGAGCATCAGCGGGAAATTTCCCATGCCGGGGTAGAGGAAACTCATCAGCGTGCCGATCAGCATGCCGAAGCCCGCGACCACGATGCCGCGGCGCGCCGTGACCGGCGAGCTCATCGCCTTCAGGCCCATGATGAACAGGAGCGCGACCAGCAGGTAACTCGCGTCGATCGCGAGCGTCGCGACGTTGCCGGGGACGAGTCCCTGCATCAGGCGGATTCCTTCTTCTTCTGGCCGCTCGCCTTGAACATCTGCAGCATGCGCTCGGTGACGACATAGCCGCCGACCGCGTTGCCGGCGCCGAGCGCTACGCCGATGAAGCCGATCACCTGCTCCAGCGGCGAGTCGGCGCGGCCGAGCGCGACCATGGCGCCGACGAGCACGATGCCGTGCACGAAGTTCGAGCCGGACATCAGGGGCGTATGCAGGATCGCCGGCACGCGCGCGATGATCTCGTAGCCCGTGAATGCAGCCAGCATCACGATGTACAGGGCGATCACGCCTTCCATTACGCGTTCTCCACGAATTTGCGGGTGGGTTCGTGGCGGATGGACCCGTCATGGGTGACGCAGGCCGCCGCGAATACTTCGTCGTTCCAGTCGATGGCGAGCACCCCGTCCTTGATTGCGGGCTTGATGAAGTTGAAGAGGTTCTTTGCGTACATCTCGCTCGCGTTGTATGCAACCGTCGCGGGGAGGTTTACCGGGCCGATGATGCGCACGCCCCCGTGGTCGACCGTTTCACCGGCACGGGTCAACTCGCAGTTGCCGCCTCCCTCGGCGAGCAGGTCCACGATGACCGCACCGGGCTTCATCCGCTCGACGGCGGCGCGGGTGATGATCCGTGGCGCCGGACGTCCCGGCACGCCGGCGGTCGTAATCACGCAGTCGGCGGCGGCGATGCGGCCGTCCAGCACCTCCCGCTGCTTCGACTTCTCTTCTGCCGTCAGTTCGCGCGCATAGCCGCCCGTGCCCTCCGCGGTGACGCCAGTTTCGACGAACTTCGCGCCGAGCGAGCGGATCTGCTCGCGCGTCGCGCTGCGTACGTCGTAGGCCTCGACCACCGCGCCGAGGCGCTTTGCCGTCGCGATCGCCTGCAAGCCCGCGACGCCCGCGCCGATCACGAGCACGGTCGCCGGGCGGATCGTGCCGGCCGCGGTCGTCAGCATCGGGAAGAACTTGTCGAGGGCGGCCGCGCCGATCAGCACGGCCTTGTAACCGGCGACCGCGGCCTGGGAGGACAGGGCGTCCATCGACTGCGCGCGCGAGATGCGCGGAATGAGCTCCATCGCGAAGCTGGTGATCCGCTTTTCCTTCAACGCGCGCACCAGCGCGGACTGCGCATGCGGTGCGAGGAAGCCGACGACTGTCGTGCCCGGCTTCAGCCGGGCGACGACGCCGGCATCGGGCGGCTGGACCGTGAAGAGGAGGTCGGCGCCCGCGAGGACCGCCTCCTCACCGTCGGCGAAGGCGACATCCTTGTACTGGGCGTCCGGGAAGCGGGCGGCGATGCCCGCTCCGTGCTCGATCAGGACCCGGGCGCCGAGGGCCGCAAGCCGCGTCGCTACTTCAGGCACGACTGCGACGCGGTTCTCACCTCGCACGGTCTCTTTCCGCACGCCGATCGTGACTGGCATCCAAATCGTCCCCTGGTCTTTGCCGGCCGGGCGGCGGCGCGTTGGAAAATATCATAATCGTGCCTTATTGTTTGGGGCTTTCGGGGGCCGAACAGGGCACATGGGCAAGGTAACCGGCATGGAGAGGCTGGCAGTCAAGGCGGACGGGACGCTGTTCGCGCTGTCGCAGCAGGTGCTGCGCACGGATGCCTCGGGCATGCCGCTCGAGTGGATCGACTACAAGGAAGCCGTGCGCCTGCATTGCCTCGGCCAGGTCGCCTATGCCTTTGGCAGCCGGCTGTATGAGCTGCACGGCGGGACCAACGCGCGCACCGGTCGCCAGACCGTCATCGAGGTGAACTCGATGATGGCGACGCAGGGCTCGTCGGGGAATCCGGGCAGCCTGCGCGGCGACTACGTGCCGCCGCTCAACAACGAGACGCTTTTCCGCCGCGACGCGAACCTGTGCATGTACTGTGGCGGCCGGTTCACGTCGCACCAGCTTTCGCGTGATCACGTGCGGCCGTTCTGCCAGGGCGGCAAGGATGCCTGGAACAACGTGGTCGCGGCCTGCCGTCGCTGCAACAACCAGAAGGCCTCGCGCACGCCGGAGCAGGCGGGCATGCAACTGCTCGCGGTGCCGTTCACGCCGACCTACGCCGAGTACATCTACCTGAAGGGCCGGCGCGTACTCGCCGACCAGATGGAGTACCTGCTCGCACATTTCCCGCGCACGAGCCCGCTCCACGCACGCATCCAGCGATTCATCCAGTGATGCGTGCGGGACCGCCTGCGGTCCACCTCATCGACGCCAGCTACTTCGTGTTCCGCGCCTATTATTCCGTGGGACTTGAGATGACGGATGCCGACGGCCAGCCGGTCAATGCGCTCTACGGCTTCGGGCGCTTCCTCGGCGACTTGCTCGAGGAGGCGAAACCGGAACACGTGGCGGTCGCATTCGACGAATCGCTGGCGACCTCGTTCAGGAACGCGATCTACCCGGCGTACAAGAAGAACCGCGAACCGGCGCCGCCCGAGTTGAAGCGGCAGTTTGGCCTGTGCCGCGAGCTCTGCCGCCTGCTCGGCGTCGCGGAATTCGGTAGCCCAACGCACGAGGCCGACGACATTATCGGCACGATTGCAGCGCGTCTGCGCGCCGCCGGGCACCGCGCCGTACTCGTGACGCGCGACAAGGACCTCGCGCAGCTCGTGCGCGACGGCGATCACTACTGGGATTACGCGGGTGAGCGCCGCTACGCTTACGCCGACATCGAGGGCCAGTTCGGCGTGCGCCCGGAACGCATGGCGGACTACCTCGCGCTGACCGGCGATTCGGTGGACAACATCCCGGGCGTGCCGGGCGTGGGGCCGAAGACGGCGAAGGCGCTGTTGCGCGATTTCGCCTCGCTCGAGGAGATCTATGACGGGCTCGACCGCGTCGCCTCGCTCCCGATCCGCGGGGCGGCGAAGCTTGCGGACAAGCTGCGGTTGCATCGCGACGCCGCCTACTTCGCGCGGCGCCTGACGGTCATCGCCTGCGACATGCCGCTCGAGATCAGCCTCGAGACGCTGCGCCGCCGCAAGCCGGACCTCGATGCGCTCGGCGCCTTCTACGACCGCCATAAGTTCGGCGCCGCCTTGCGCCGCCAGGCCGAGCGGCTCGCCTGAGGGGCTCCCAAAGGGGACCTGAAGGGGACGCACCCCTTCATATTCGTGAAGGGGTGCGTCCCCTTCAGGGATGGCACGTGCCGTTTATGTCTGTCCCCTTCAGGAGGGCCAGTGGAACCGCGATTCGTTGTGCTGCCGGACTACTGTGAATTTCCACCCGCGGAAATGGCTGAACGCGCCCGGGACTTCGCGGCCGAGATGGGCCGGCGCCGCACGGTGCGGGATTTCTCTGATCGCCCGGTGCCGCGCGCACTGATCGAGGATTGTCTGCGGGCCGCCGGCTCGGCGCCGTCAGGTGCGAACCAGCAGCCCTGGCAATTCGTCGCGGTGTCGGACCCGGCCGTCAAGCACCGGATCCGCGAGGCGGCGGAGGCGGAGGAACGCGAGTTCTACGCGCATCGCGCGCCCGGGGATTGGCTGGAGGCGCTGCGCGCGCTCGGCACCGATGAGCACAAGCCCTTTCTCGAGGCCGCGCCGTGGCTGATCGCGGTCTTCATCCGGCGCTTCGAGCGCCTGGCGGACGGCAGCAAGCGCAAGCACTACTACACCGACGAGTCAGTCGGGCTTGCGACGGGGCTGCTGCTGGCCGCCGTGCACCACGCCGGGCTCGTGTCGCTGACCCACACGCCGAGCCCGATGAAATTCCTCAACGACATCCTCGGCCGTCCGAAAGATCTCGAGCGGCCCTTCCTCCTGCTGGTCGTGGGCTACCCGGCAGCCGGTGCGACCGTACCCGTCATAAGGCGCAAACCACTCCCCGAGTACTCCACCTTCGTCTGACGTAGATATGGGGACTGCGCCATTTGAAGCGGCGCATCGCGCGACTTCAAAGGAGGGCGGTCCCGTCCCGCAGAGCGGCCGCGACGAGCCGCCGCAACAACCGCTCCCTCACGCCTTTCGCTTTCGCCAACCCCATCCGCTCGAACAGCGACTCGACATCGGGATTTCGCGGCAGCGGGCATAGCAATCTCGCTGCGATCGCGAGCTTCCCTCGCCAGGTTTCCGAGCGTGCCTGGAGGCGCCTGAGCGCACTGCCCAGGCGGATCTCTTCCGCAGTGAGGTCGCTGCCATAGGGCAGTGCCCCGAATCGTCCGGCGGCCCGGTGCGGCGCAAGCGCCGCATCGAGCGCATCCGGGAGATTCCGGCGAAGCGGCTCCGGCACGCGATAATTCCGCGGCAGCTTGCCGGCGCGCTGGGCCTCCGCGACCAGCGCCCGCTGGAATCGCGAATCGGCGATCTCGATCATCGCGGCCGCGACTTCAGCGTCGCTCTTGCCGCGGATGTCGGCAACGCCGTACTCGGTCAGCACGATGTCGCGCAGATGACGCGGGATGGTTTCGTGACCGTAATTCCAGCGGATGTTGGAATCGAGCCGCCCGTGGCTGGCGCGCGTCGCCCGCACTGCGATGATCGAGCGGCCGCCGGGCAGGTCGTGCGCCTGGGCGACGAAATTGAACTGCCCGCCGACGCCGCTGACGACCCGCCCGTCCTCCAGGCCGTCCGATACGAGTGCGCCGCCGAGCGTCGCGATCATGGCGGAGTTGATGAAGCGCGCGTCGCGTCGCTGCCTCATCCTGGACTCCCACTCGGGCCCGAGCAGCTCGTTGGTGAAGCTCACGGGCATCATGCGAAAGAGCGCACGCTCCTCGTCCGGCATGGCGCGCAGTTCCTCGTAGAAGGCCCGTGGTCCAAGCAGGAAGGCGCCGTGCAGCAGGGCGCCGTCCTCGGCGCGCCGCTTCAGGATGTTCTCCCGGTAGAGGTCGAGGAAGCCGTCGACGAACATCTCCGTGACCGCGTACAGTCCCTGCTCGAACGGCGCATCGCCGCCGAGCGCTTGCAGCTCAGCCGCAAACCGCGGCATCAACCCGATGTCCGCCAGTGCGCGCCGCCAGTCCGGGTTGTTGCGATGCCGCAGCGTGAGCGCGTGGACGATGGCGTCACCCAGCTCGCCGATGCCGATCTGGATCGTGCCGCCGTCGCGCACCAGCATGCTGGCGGCGAGCGCGATCGCGTGGTCGGCGGTGGAGATCGGCAGATTCGGCGGTGCGATCAGTTCGTGGTAGCCGCGCGGGTCGTCCACGATGAAGTCGAAGTCCGAGGCCGGCAGTTCTGCGGCGCCGAACATGAAGGGCATGCGGTCGTTGACCTGGCCGATAATCGCGACCGGCATGCCATCCCGCTCGCGCCTACGCAGCATCGGGATCAGGTCGGCGGTGACGTCCGGGTTCGAGCCGAGGCTCGCGTGGCCGCCAGCGGCATGCGGCCGCAGCGCGATCTGCTGCGCAATGACGTTCGCGCCCTGGGCCGCGACCGTGCGCGCGACATACGTGTAGTTGATGCTTGCATAGGATTGCTGCGCGAGCGGAGAGCCGAGCCAGGTGCCCGGCTCCATGAAGAATTCCTGCACCCGGATATTGGGCGGCAGCGCCCCGGCCCGCAGCGGCGCGATCCAGGCCGGTTCCGGCGCGTGGTCGAATATGCGCGCCGTAATCGGCTCGACCAGCCGCCGCTCGAGCTCGCTCTTCGGCTGCGGGCGCGCCAGCGTGAGACCGGTGAGGATGGCGAGCTCGATGCGCGGTTCCTCTGCCGCGCGCCGGTAGAATTCATTGAGGAGCGCGGCAGGTTTCCCCGCGCCGATCGGCGTGCACAGGACGACGCGCCGGCCAACGCGCGATAGCGCCTGTTCGACGCAGTCCTCGACGCCGGGGAACTGCCGTGGCGTCCGCCCGCTCATGAAACGGACTCTAGCCGATAGGCGCGAGTTTCAGGTCGAATCGCACTTCGACCTGGTTGCCGATCCACTCGGTGGACGCCCAGTCGCCCTGGCCGAGACCGAAGTCGAGGCGTTGCAGGCTGGCGCCGCCCTTCATTGCCGTCGCGGTGCCTGCGGGCTCGAGCGTGAAGTAGACGGCCACCGGCTTGGTGACGCCGCGGATCGCGAGGTCTCCGGTTGCGCGCCATCCGGCGCCGTCACGCTCGAATCGGACCGCGCGGAAGGTCGCCAGCGGGTGCTTTTCGGCCCAGAAGAAATCGGGGCTGCGCAGGATTTCGTCGCGTTCGCCATCCTGCGTTTCGACCGAGGGCGTATCGACCGTGACGTCGAGGCGTCCCTGGGCGGCGCTCGCGGGATCGAAGTCGAACTTCACCTGGAAGCGCTTGAACGACCCCGTGAACTTCGCTCCGGCCTGCGTCGCGGAGAATTCTAGCGTGCCCGAGGATGGCCCTGCCTGCCGGACGTCGGCCAGGGCGACCGGGCAGAAGACGAGGATGGCGAGAAGCGCGCGCAGGATCATCGCCCGCGTCCTGGCCACATGCGCATCAGGAGCCCGTCCCGGTCGACGAACTGGTGCTTGAGCGCCGCGGCGACGTGCAGTCCGGCCAGTGCATACAACGCCCACGCCAGCTTGTGGTGCAGGTCCTCCATTCGCTCCTTGAGCGCGTGATCCGGGCCGACCAGATCAGGCAGCTGCGCGAGGCCGAACCAGCTGACCGGATAGTTCGACGCCGAGGACATCATCCAGCCCGAGAGCGGCATGGCGAACAGCAGCGCGTACAGGGCCCAGTGGTTCAGGTTTGCCGCCAGCTGCTGCCAGCGCGGCTTCGCCGGCGGCGGCGGAGGACGGTCGATCCAGCGCCAGGCGAGACGGACCAGCGCGAGTCCGAGTATCGTGATGCCGAATGACTTGTGCCGGGCGAGGATCGCCAGCTTTTCGAGCCCGCGCGGCAGGTGGTCCGCGATCTTCGCTAGCGTCACCTGGACGATCAGCAGGGCGACGATCGCCCAGTGGAGGGTCTGCGCGACGTATCCGTAGCGAGATGCGGAGTTTCGCGCTGGCATGAGGTCTTGGAGAATACGCCGATGCGCAAGTTCCTGTGGCCGATTATGCTGTTCGCCGCCGGCTGTTCGTTGCCGCCGCGCGGGGAGGTGCCGCCGGTTCCGCCGGCGCCCGTGCCCGCGAGGCCTGTAGAGGAACTCCCCGCGGAATCATGGAAAATCGTTGCTTCCCATCTCGAGGTGCGTGTCTACCGCGACGGACCGATGCAGAAACTGGGTCACAATCACCTGATCACGTCGGATGCGCTCGAGGGCGAGATCCTGCTCCGCGAGCCCCTGACGCAGACCGGCTTCGAGATCCGGCTGCCGCTCGAGTCGCTCGTCGTCGACGATATCGACGCGCGCAACGCCGCGGGCGGCGAATTCGCGGCGCCGGTGCCGCAGAAGGATCGTGACGCGACGCGTCACAACATGCTCGGCGAAAAGCTGCTTGATGCCGCGAACCATGATGCGATCCGCCTGGTTGCGGAATCGGTCTCGGGCGAACCCGGGAGTTACGAGGCGCGCGTGCGGGTCCAGGTCCGGGGCGAGGAACACGTGGTCGCCGCGCCATTCGACATGACGATCGACGGCGGCCGCCTCGCGGCCCATGCGAGCTTCCACCTGAACCATGCCGACATCGGTCTCGAGCCGTTTACCGTGGCGCTCGGCGCGCTCAAGGTGCGCGACGATTTCGAGGTCGATCTGCGGCTACAAGCCAGGCGCGGATCGTGACCGGGATCCGGTTCCGCAATCCCGAAATCCGGATGTCCGCCGCTCTCGCCGCGGCGCAGGGGGCCGTGCGCGATCCCGCGGTGACGTTGCGCGAAATCCTGGCGCTTCTCGGCGAGCAGGGGCTCCTCGTGTTTTGCGGGGTGCTCGCCGCGCCATTCCTGTTGCCCGTGACCGTGCCCGGTATGAGCACGGTGTTGGGGCTGCCGATGCTGCTGATCGGCTTCGCCGTGATGGTGAGCCGCGTGCCGTGGCTGCCGGAACGTCTCCTGAACCGCAGCCTGCCCGCGGCCACGGTGCGCAGCGTGCTCGGCAAGGTGCGCGGCTGGGCGGAGCGCTTTGAGCACCTGGTGCGGCCGCGCTGGCTCGGCCTGACCGGGGGGCGGGCGGCCAGCGCGCTGAACGGCGCCCTGATCATCCTCGCCGTGCTGCTCCTGATGGCGCCCCTGCCGCTCATCCCATTCGTCAACTCGCTGCCGGCCCTCGCGGTCATCCTGCTCTGCTTCGGCATGGCCGAACGCGACGGCGCGGTGATCGTCCTCGGCTACGTCGTGACGCTCATTTCCACGATCTATGTCGGCGGGCTGATGATCCTCGTGTTCTACGTCGGCCTGCATTACCAGCAGGCCTTTGACGTGCTGCGCGGCTGGTTCAGCTCATTTTGAGTCGATTTCCGCGAGCAGCGCCTTGGCGTCGTAGACTTTCTCGAGCGCCTCGCGGATGTAGGCCGGGTGTACGCCGACCGACCGGTTCAGTCGCTCGTCGAACCAGTAGCTGCCCGAGATCGAATGGATGTTGCCGTCGAATGCAAGGCCGACGATCTCGCCTTTCGCATTCAGCATCGGGCTGCCGGAGTTGCCACCGACGATGTCGTTGTCGGTCGTGAAGTTCACGCGCGTCTTCATGTCGAGGCGGTCCTTCGCGGCCATCCAGCGCGGCGGGATCTTGAACGGCGGCTCGCCGGTCGCGCGCTCGAACAGGCGGGAAAGCTCGGTCCACGGCCGGACTTCCTCGCCCTTCTCGACCCAGCCCTTCATGGAGCCGTACGAGAGACGGAGCGTGAACGTCGCATCGGGGTAGATGCCGGTGCCGTACTGAACGAAGCGCGCCTTGGCGATTTCTTCCTGGCCGCGCTGGGTCGGGCCCGCGACTTTTTCCTCGTACTGCGTACGCAGCGACCGCGCCGCCGGATCGACAGTGGCCGCCAGTCGGATCATCGGATCCTGGCTCGCGTCGATGGCAGCCTGCCCGCCCTCATACAGCGCCATGCGCGCCGCCGGGTCGCCGAGCGTGCTCTGCCGGACCACGCGGGTCGCGAGCGAATCGGGCGATTCCTTGCCGAAGACCTCGCGCACGACCGGGTCGTCCGGACCGAGCCACTCGCGCATCCGCTCGAGGCCGAACGAGAGCCTCAGGATTTCGAAGTCGGGGTAGATCGGCGTGGGGGCCTTGAGGCCCTGCACCACGGCCGGAAGCCTCGCCTCGGTGAACTCCGGGAGTCGAGTCGCGTTCGGCTTCGCGCGCTCGGCGGCGGCACGCACGAGCGTGCGCGCATGGGCGAAGAGCTCGCTGTTGAACGCTGCGGCGCCCTCGATGAAGGTATGCGCCACGATGATGTTGCGCCAGGTTTCCTGGGCTTTCTCGATGTCGGACCAGGCGCCGCCGGCCGGGGCGAGCGCGGGATTTGCGGCCACGGCGTCGCGTAGCGCCTTCTCCTTCGATGCGGCATTCTCAAGCAGCGCCGGATCGAGCAGGGCGTCGAGCTGCTTGCGGCGCACCTTGATCGAGTTCTCGATCAGGTTCAGGTAGTGCTCGGCCGTGCGCCGCGGCTCTTCGCCCATTTTCGAGTACTGAATCATGCGGCCGCGCAGCTCCGAGTAGCGCAGCAACCAGAATGGCAGGTAAACATCGCGTTGGACTTCCAGCTCCGAGACGGTGAGCAGGCGATCGGTGTTGCCCGGGTGGCCGGAGACGAACACCGGGTCGCCGGGCTGTGCTCCGTCCCAGTCGAAGCGCAGGTGACTCGGCGTTTTCGCCGGCTTGCCATTCTCGTAGGCGCGCAGCAGCGACATGTCGAGGCACCAGCGCGGGAACTGGAAGTTATCCGGGTCGCCGCCGAAGGCCGCGATGGCACGCTCGGGCACGAACGCGAGGCGCACGTCCTCGTAACGGCGGTATTTGTAGAGCCAGTACTGGCCGCCCTGGTACAGGGTCACGCGCTCGCACTTGAGCGGGCCGCCCTTCGCCTTGGCGGAAGCCTCCTCGCAGGCCTGCTCGAGCTTGGTGAGCGCGCCTCGCCTTGCCTCGACCAGCCCCTCGGGCGCGACGCCCTTGACGGCGGCGGCTACTTTTGCGGTCACGTCCTCGGTGCCGACGAGGACCGATACCGCGTCCTCCCCGCACTTCAGTTCCTGCTCGCGCGTCCCGGCGAGGAAGCCGCTCGATACGAGATCCTTGCCCTCGGAGGAATTCTGGGCGACGCAGTCCTCGGCGCAATGATGGTTGGTGAGGATTAGGCCGTCGCCCGAGATAAAGGAACCGGTACAGCCAGTCTCGAGCCGCACGGTCGACTCGCGCACGTGGTCGAGCCAGGGCGCGTCCAGCGTGACGCCGTATTTCTGCTGGACCGCGGCGCGCGGCGGATTGTCGAAGGTCCACATGCCTTCCTCGGCGACGGCCGAAAAGGATGCGAGCGCGGCGACGGCCGCAAGCAGGAAAAGCCTCATTGGGAACTCCAGTCTTTCAGTACGGCGCCGGCGGCGGCGAAGCCCTCATGGTACCGGTTGGCCCGCCCCCGCGGACAGGGCCGCCCACGACTCGTCGTGCCCGGCGGGCATCTGGTCGTGGGTGACCTGGGGCGGCGGGCGGTTGGGCGCGGACGGCTGGCGGTCCGGCGCTTGGGTGTCGGGGCAGGTCGCGCGCTGCGGGTCGAAGAAGAGCGTGAGGAGAGCGGTCGCGGCGATCGGCTGGCCGTCGCGGTAGGCGGGCGACAGCCGCGAGCCGCGCGCAATCCCGAGCGCCGTGGAGTCAAAGAGGTCTGAAGGTTCGGCGGCGAGGATACGCGCGGTATGCACCCGGCCGCCGGCATCCGTCTCCACCTCAAGCGCAACGCGGCCCGTCGTGTGCCGTGCGCAGGCTGCCATCGGGAACGGTGCGCTCGCAAGCACGGTTGCGGGCACAAGGTCGAGCGTCGTGTCGGGCAGCCGGAAGTCGAAGCGTCTCGATTCGTGGCGCAAGGGGACGTCGGCGGAAGGCCCGTGCCAGCTGCGTAAGGCCACGAGTGCCGCTTTCTCGAATTCGCCGCGCGGCATCGCGGTAACGACTCGCGGGTTCTGCACCTGGCCCTCGGGATCGAGGTCGTACTCGACCTCGACATAGCCCTCGATGCGCTGCTGCAGCAGGGCCGCCGGGTACACCGGCCGAGCGCCCTCGCCATGCGCCGGGTCTTCGGCGGTGGTGGCCACGTCCGTCAGGGTGAAGCGCACGCGCGTGTGCATGCGGCACTCGACGGGCTCGCCGTCCCGCGCGGCTGGCCTGAAGCGCCACTGGCGCACGCCGACAGCCGCCGCCTGCTCGAAATAGCCGCGCGGCTCCGCGCGCACCACCTGCACCCAGCCGATATTGCCGTCGCGCAGCACGGTGAGCGCAACCTCGACCGTGCCCTCGATCCCGATTGCGCGCACTGCCTGAGGGTATGCGGGCGCGTCACGGCGTATCGGCACCGGAGGCGTGATGCCTTTCTGCTCGCAGGGGACCCAGGCATGCGCCACGGACGCGGCGGCGAGCAGCAAGGCGGTGGACAACGCGCGCTTCATTCGGTGGTCGTGAGCAACAGTTGCGTGCCTTCCGGAGCGAGGAGCATCGCGTGACGCGAGGCGTCGAGGCGACCGGGCGGGCGGTTTGCGAACTCGAAGCCCGACGCGGCGAGCTTTGCGATCCTTGCGGGCATGTCGTTTTCCGCGAACACGAGGGCCGGGCGGTTCAGGGTGCCCGAACCGATCAGCGCGATGTTGAGCGAATCGCTGGTGAGCCCGATGTGCGGATAGGGCTCGTCTCCTTCTTCAGCCGGCACGAAGCCGAGGAGCTCGAAGGCCGACCCCGCCCGCCTCAGGTCGGCGGCCGGCAGTGCGTACTCCTCGAACCAGCCGAGCAGGGAGGTCTCCGCCGGCCCCTGCTGCGGCGGCGAGTGCGTGCGCGCCTCGAGCAGCCGGATCGCCTGGCCCGCGCACTCGATGCGCGCCTCGTTGAACACGTCGCTGCCGAGGCGGCGGTCGAGGACCTCGACGCCGCGGCGCTCGAGCGAATCGAGCCGGTCCAGAAGCCCCGGCAGCACGAAAGCGAGCAGCGGCGACTGTGGCAGTTCGCGGCCGTGCAGGCCAATCGCGAGCCGGCCATCGGCAACCGCCGCATATGGGTATGGCCAGGCGTCGCCCGCCGCCACCTGGCTGAAGCCGAGCCGCTCATAGAACGCGAGCGATGCGAGCAAATCCGGCGCGTGCACGCTGACTTCGTGGAAACGCCCGATCATGCCGTCGCCTGCGTGCCGAGGCGTTCCGCCACGAGCCGTGCAAGGCACTCCACCTGCGCCGCCTCGTCGTTGAGCGCGGGGACGTACTCGAACTCGATTCCACCGGCGGCGAGGAAAGTCGCGGCACCGCGGATCGCGATCTCCTCGAGCGTCTCCAGGCAGTCTACGGCGAATCCCGGGCAGACGACCGCGATGCGATGCACGCCGGTCGCGGCGAGCGCCCGCAGCCGGTCCTCGGTGTACGGCTCGAGCCAGCGCGCGCGGCCGACGCGCGACTGGAACGCGACGGACCATCGCTGAGCAGGCAGGGCGAGCCGCGCGGCGACCTGCCGCGCCGTCGCCAGGCAGCGATCGCCGTAGGGGTCCCCGGCCGCGGCGTAGCGGCGTGGTATTCCGTGAAAGGAAAAGACCAGGTGATCCCAGGGCAAGCGCGCGCGGCGTATGCTCGCGGCGAGCGCCTCGATGTGCCCGGGGTCCGCGTGGTAGTCCTCGATCACGATTCGCTCGGGCGCCGTCTGCCAGCGCGCGAGCGCCGCATCAACGCGGTCGATCGCGGCTGCTGTCGTGCTCGCCGAATACTGAGGGAAAAGCGGCAGCACGACGATCCGTCGGGCGCCCGCGGCCCGCAGCCGCTCGAGTGCGCCGTCAATGGACGGGTTGCCGTAGGTCATGCCGAGGGCGACCGCCGGCGGCTGCGTCAGGTCCGCTGCCAGCCTGCGCTCGAGCGCGCGCGCGAGCGCCTCGCTGCCGGTCAGCAGCGGCGAACCGGCCGCGGTCCAGATTTCGCGGTAGGCGCGGGCGCTCTTCGCCGGGCGGAACGGCAGGACGATCGTACGCAGGACCAGTTGCCAGGGAAGTCGCGGCAGGTCGACCACCCGCGGATCGGACAGGAACTCCGCGAGGAATCGCCGAACCGCCTCCGGTGTCGGCGCATCCGGCGTGCCGAGATTGATGACGAGGACGCCGGTCGTGGACGGCATGTCATCAAGATACCCGATGCCCGGCGGCGGCGGTACGCGGGCCTCGCGCGAAAAAAGCGGCCGGGAGATGCGCTCCCGGCCGCCGCAGTCGAATTGACCGGATCAGAAGCTCGCGCGGACGTAGGCGAGGATCGAGGACGAGTCGTCGCCGCTCTGGTACTCGGCGCCGATCGCCCAGATCTTGTTGAAGTGAAAACGGCCACCGGCGTAGAAAGCCGTGTCGTCTCCGTTGTTGCCGCCGAGATCGGTGTAGCGGACACCGCCTTCGAGTTCGACGCCTTCCGTGGCGCGGCCGCGCAGGCCGAGGTTCAGGCGGTAGCCGTCGTCACTGAACCCGCCCGGGGAGATGTCGACAGAGAACCACCCGGCGCCGCCGACGAGGTCAAGCTGGTCGTTGAGGGCGTAATGGCCGCCGAGACCGACGGTCGTCGATTCGAGGTCGATGCCCTGCACGCTCTGCGACGCGTATTCGGCGAACGCGAACCAGTTCTGCCCGAAGCCGACCGAACCGCGCAGCGCCCAGCCGTCCGCCGATGGCCCGACGCCGTCGATGTCCGTCTGTATGTAAGCGCCGTCGATGTAGTTGTAGCTCATGTCGTCGGCTTGCGCCGCGAGCGGCGCCACCGCCAGCATGAGGCTGCCCAACATGACTTTTCCGAACTTCATGGTCTATATCCTGTGTAAGGAAGGGAATGTCCAGCTGCGCCGCGGACCTGGGGGAGGCCGCCTGACACTGCGCCAGCGGGGCGCAATACCTGCGTACTAGACTCGGACCGGGATGGTAGTGGGGGGTTTCGGCCAGCGGCAAAGTACGTTGCACATTTGTGACCGGCGTCAGCCGCTTTGCCTGCGTCGGTCGAAATCACCCCGGCAAAACGGGGGGAATGAGCGCCAGGTGGTTGTCGTTGCGGCGCGACAGCCGCTACGGATGCGGGCGCGAACGGCGCCGTGCGGGCGTGATGGTCAGGCGACTCCGCCGACGCAGACGTACTTGATCTCGGTGTAATCGAGGATCCCGTACTTCGAGCCCTCGCGCCCGGTGCCCGATTCCTTCACGCCGCCGAATGGCGCGACCTCGGTCGATATGAGCCCGGTGTTGAGGCCGACGATGCCGTACTCGAGCGCCTCGGAGACGCGCCAGGAGCGCGCGAGGTCGCGCGTGTACAGGTACGCAGCGAGGCCGAACTCCGTGTCGTTGGCCATCGCGATGGCTTCACCTTCCGATTTGAATCTGAACAAGGGGGCTACCGGACCAAAGGTTTCCTCGCGTGCAATCATCATTGCAGGCGTCACGCCCGTAAGTACGGTTGGCTCGAAGAAGGTGCCGCCCAGCGCGTGGCGATGGCCGCCGGCCGCGACCCTGGCGCCTTTTGCGGTCGCATCGGCGATGTGTTCCTCGACTTTCCCGAGCGCGGTGTCGTCGATCAGCGGGCCCTGCTCGGTCTCGCCGGCGAGGCCGTCGCCAACGCGCAGCTTCTGTACCGCGGCCACGAGCTTCGCGGTGAACGCCTCGTATACGCCGTCCTGCACCAACAGGCGGTTGGCGCAGACGCAGGTCTGACCGGTGTTGCGGTACTTGCTCGCGATCGCGCCCGCGACCGCGGCCTCGAGGTCGGCGTCGTCGAACACGATGAAGGGCGCATTGCCGCCTAATTCGAGCGAGACTTTCTTCATCGTCTTCGCGCACTGCGCCATCAGGAGCTTGCCAACCTCGGTCGAGCCGGTGAACGACAGCTTGCGGATGCGCGCATCGCCAGTGAGCACGCCGCCGATCGCGCGTGCGGGGCCGGTGACGACGTTCAGGACACCCGCGGGAATCCCGGCCCGCGCCGCGAGTTCGGCGAGCGCCAGGGCGGAGAAAGGCGTCTGCGTCGCCGGCTTGCACACGGCAGTGCAGCCGGCGGCCAGCGCCGGCGCGACCTTGCGCGTGATCATCGCGGCCGGGAAATTCCAGGGCGTGATCGCGGCGACTACGCCGACCGGCTGGCGCAGCACGAGAATGCGCTTGTCCGCCTGGTGGCCGGGGATCACGTCGCCGTAGACCCGCTTAGCTTCTTCCGCGAACCATTCGACGAAGGACGCGGCATAGGCGATCTCGCCCTTCGATTCCGCGAGTGGCTTGCCCTGTTCGGCCGTCATGAGCTGCGCGAGGTCGGCGGCGTTAGCGAGGATGAGGTCATTCCAGCGTCGCAGAACGACCGCGCGTTCCTTCGCCGTCTTCGCGGCCCAGGCGGGGAAAGCGGCATGCGCGGCGGCAACGGCCTGTTCCGTCGCGGCCGCATCGAAAGCCGGCACGGTCCCGAGCTGGCTTCCGGTCGCCGGGTTGAGCACGGCAACCGTCGCGCCGCCCGCGGCGCCGAGCCAGGTGCCATTCACGTAGCATTGCTGGCGCAGCAGTGCAGGGTCTTGCAGCGTGAGGCCCTGCGTTTCCGCGAGCCGGCGGCCATCCTGTGCGCGCATCAGGCTGCCTTCACGACGCGCTGGTCGATCGCGCCGAAAATGCTGTGGCCCGCCGAGTCGAACATCTCGATGCGCACGCGATCTCCGAACGAAAGGAATGGCGTCATCGGTTTTCCCTGGTCCAGTGTCTCAAGCATGCGCCGCTCCGCCACGCAGGTCGAGCCTGAGGCGCGGTCGCGGTTCGATACGGTGCCCGAGCCCACGATGCTGCCGGCGCCGAGGCGCCGCGTCTTCGCCGCATGCGCGATCAGCTGGCCGAAATCGAATGTCATGTCGACGCCGGCGTTCGGCCGGCCGAATGGCTCGCTGTTCAGGTGGACGACGAGCGGCCGATGCACGCGCGCGTCCCGCCAGTCGTCGCCGAGCTCATCGGGCGTCACCGCGACCGGCGAAAATGCAGTCGCCGGTTTCGACTGGTAGAAGCCGAATCCTTTCGCGAGTTCCCCCGGGATCAGGTTCCGCAACGACCAGTCGTTCACCAGCATGACGAGCTGGATGCGCCGTCGTGCCGCGGTACTGTCCGTTCCCATCGGCACGTCGTCGGTCACCACCGCGACCTCGCCCTCGAGGTCGATCCCCCAGTCCTCGCTGCCGAACTGCGCATCGGCAGCCGGCGCCAGGAAATCGTCGGAGCCGCCCTGGTAGACCAGCGGGTCGGTCCAGAAGGATTCGGGCATCGTCGCGCCCCGCGCCTTGCGGACCAGTTCCACGTGGTTCACGTAGGCGCTGCCGTCCACCCAGTGGTAGGCACGCGGCAGCGGGGAGAGGGCCTCGGCCGGGTCAAACGGGAAGCTCCTGGCGCGGCCGGCCTCGAGCTCGCGGGCGAGCGCCTCGAGTGCGGGTTTCTTGCGCGCCCAGTCGTCGAGTGCGCCCTGCAGCGTTGAAGCGATGCCTTGGGCCAGCATCGCGCGCTCAAGGTCCCGGCTCACGATCGCAAGCCGGCCGTCGCGGCCCCCGGCCAATGACGCGAGCTTCATTTCGCTGGCGTACCCTTCCAGCTGTCCACGTAGCCGGCCCATTCCACGCGGGCGGCGGCGGGCGCGATCTCGAGCGCGTCGCGCGTGTCGACCATGACGGCGTATTCGTCGGTCGCGGGCTTCGACTGCACCAGCATGCGCGAGAGCGCCTTCGGGTGCGGCCCGTGCGTGAAGCCGCCCGGGTGCAGCGTGACCATGCCCGGGTGGATGTTGTCGCGGCTGAAGAAGTCGCCCGCGTGATAGAAGATGACCTCGTCGTAGTCGTCGTTATTGTGGAAGAACGGGATCTTGATTGCACCGGGGTCCGTCTCGAACGGGCGCGGCACGAAGGTGCATACGACGAACCGGTTTCCGACAAAGGTCGTGTGCGCCGACGGCGGCAGGTGATAGCGGTGGCTCATCAGCGGTCGGATGTCTCGCACGTTGATGCGACAGGCCGAGAGGTCGCCGTGCCAGCCGATCGCGTCCAGCGGGTTGTAGGGGAAGGTCACCGTCGAGACGACGCCACGCCGCTTGACCGCGACGCGCCAGGGCTTCTCGTCCTGCTGCGCGAGGAAAGCCTCGTCCACCCGCGGCGCGTCGAGCATCGCCGGGTCGAAGATCGCGTGGCCGCCGACGAGGCCCTTGTCCGGCAGCATGTACGAGGCATTGGTCGCCTCGATCATGAGCAGCGCCGAGGGCTCGGCGCACTCGAGCCGCCACATCGTCCCGCGCGGCAGGACGATGTAATCGCCCGCCTCGAACGCAAGCCGGCCGAAGTCGCAGTAGAGATCGCCACGGCCCTGGTGCACGAACAGCAGCTCGTCGCCGTCGGCGTTACGCGCGAGCGCGTCCATGCGGCCTTCGGTGCGCCAGAAACGGATGCGGACGCTCGAATTGAAGAGCAGGTCCGGCGCCGACCAGGGATGCGACGGGACGGCCTCGAGCTTCGTGAAGTCGAAAGCATGGGGCTGCAGCGGTCCGTCGAAGGAGGACCAGCCGGTCGGTGGGTGGCGGTGATGGAAAAAAGCCGCCGGGCCGAAGAAGCCCTCCTTGCTCATCTCCCGCTCGTAAGTGCCGGGCGGGAGGTCGGCGTGGGCCTGCCGCGAGGCCCTGCCTTCGACCCGGGGATGTCCGATATAGCGCTTCATCGGGTCAATTTAGTTACAGATGCAACTAATGGCAAGGAATCAAGGGGGTATTATTTGAAGGGGACCGTCCCCTTCAAATAATACCCCTTCAATTCCGCTCCATGATGGCGGTCACGCCCATGCCGCCGGCCGTGCAAACCGAGATCAGGCCACGACCGGATCCGCGCTCCGCGAGAAGCTTCGCGAGCGTCGCGACAATGCGCGCACCGGTCGCCGCGAACGGGTGACCGACCGCAATGCTGCTGCCCTTGACGTTGAGCTTGGCACGGTCGATGGAGCCGAGCGGCTTTGCGAGGCCGAGCCGCTCGCGGCAGAACGTCTCTGATTCCCATGCCTTCAGTGTGCAGAGCACCTGCGCGGCGAAGGCCTCGTGGATCTCGTAGAAATCGAAGTCCTGCAGCCCGAGCCCGGCGTCGGCGAGCATGCGCGGCACGGCGTAGGCGGGCGCCATCAGGAGCCCTTCGCCGCCCACGAAATCGACCGCGGCAACCTTGGCATGGGTCACGTAGGCCTGGATCGGCAGGCCGCGCTTGCGCGACCATTCCTCGCTCCCGAGCAGCACCGCTGCCGAGCCGTCGGTCATCGGCGTCGAGTTGCCGGCGGTCAGCGTGCCGTCCTTCGCGAACGAGGGCTTGAGCTTGGCGAGTTTCTCCAGGCTGGTGTCGGAGCGCACGTTGTTGTCCGTGGTGAGACCGAGGTAGGGGACGACCAGGTCCGCCATGAAACCCTCCGACCAGGCCCGGCTCGCGTGCTGGTGGCTGGCAAGCGCGAAAGCGTCCTGTGCCTCGCGCGGGATCTGCCATTCGCGGGCCATCTTTTCCGTGTGCTGGCCCATCGACAGGCCGGTGCGCGGCTCGCCAGTGCCCGGGTAAACGGCCTTGAAGTGCCGCGGCCGTAGGCTGAGGAAGGGCCGCATGCGCGCGCCGAAGCTTTTCGCTCGGAAGGCCCGCAGCATGATCTGCTGGTATTCCTTGCCGAATACGATCGGCGGGTCGCTGACGGTGTCGACGCCGCCGGCGATGCCGCAATCGATCTGCCCGAGTGCAATCTTGTTCGCGACAATGATCGCCGCCTCGATGCTCGTGCCGCAGGCGCGCTGAACGTCGAGGCCAGGGGTCTCCGGCGCGAGCCCGGAATCAAGCAGCGATTCGCGTGTCAGGTTCCACTGGCTCGAATGCTTCATCACCGCGCCCGCGACCACGTCACCGAGCCGGAGGCCGCGCAGCGAGTACCGGTCCACGACAGCCTTCAGCGAAACGGTGAGCATCTCCTGGTTGCCGACGCTTGCGTAGGCGCCATACGCGCGCGCAAAGGGTATACGGACGCCGCCGATGACGGCGACGCGCCGGGGTGATGATCCGACCAGCATGTGGGCTCTCCGGTGAAAGAGACGGTGCCTGCATTGGGTAGAATGCCAGCATCAGAACGGGCCCGCTACGGCGCGCCATCCGGTGCCACATGAGCGAACCCGGCTGCTTCCGCAACGCTTTTCCGCGCGATTCACGCGCGATCCTCGGCCTTGCGGGCCCGCTCATTGTCAACAACCTGGTGATCGCCGGCATGACGCTCACCAACACGATCGTCGCGGGGCGGCTCGGCCCCGGGCCGCTCGCGGGCGTTGCCGTCGGTGGCAGCTACTACCAGATGTTCTGGCTGTTCGGGCTCGGCGTGCTGATGTCGATCTCGCCCATCGTCGCGCACGCCTACGGCGCCGGCCGCGACGCCGAGGTCGGTCGCCGCTTTCGGCAGGGCGTCTGGCTCGCCCTCATGCTTGCGGTGCCGCTCGTCGGCGCGCTGGCCTGCGTGGACCCGCTCCTCCGCTGGTTCGGGACCGACGCGCGCGCCATCCCGCACGCGTCGGGCTACGTCCACGCCATGTGCTTCGGCATGCCCGCGATGCTCGTCTTCCTGGCTCACCGCTACGCCAGCGAGGGTATCGGCTGGACGCGGCCGGTGATGTACACCGCGGCGGTCGGGCTCTCGACCAACATCGTCGGCAACTGGCTGTTCACGCTTGGGCACCTCGGCATTCCCGCGCTGGGTGCCCGCGGATGCGGCATTGCGACGGCGCTGGCCTGCTGGGCGATGCTGACGACGATGCATGTCTACCAGCGACGCAAGCCGCTCTATCGCAGGTTCGGCCTGTTCGAGCGCTTCGATCCGCCGGACCGCGCGGCGCTCGGCGAAATCCTCGCGCTCGGGGTGCCGATCGCCGGTTCGGTCGTATCCGAAGGCGCGTTGTTCGCCGTCGCGGCGTTGCTCATGAGCACGCTCGGCACCGAGATCGTCGCGGCGCACCAGGTCGCGATCAGCTATGCCTCGTTGATGTTCATGATTCCGCTGTCGGTGCATTCCGCGACCACGATCCACGTGGGCCACCAGGTCGGGCGCGGCGACATGGTCGCCGGCCGCAATGCCGGCTGGAGCGGTATTGCGATATGCGGGCTGCTGATGGCGCTGTCCTCGCTCGTGATCCTCGCGTTCCGCGACGGCATCGCCGCGGCCTACACCACGGATCCCGCGGTGCGCGACCTGGCGGTTTGGCTGTTGCTGCTCGTCGCGCTGTTCCAGGTGCCGGACGGGCTGCAGGTCGGCGCGGCGGGCGCACTGCGCGGCTTCAAGGATGCCAACGTGCCGATGGCGCTGAATTTCTCAGCCTACTGGCTAATCGGATTCCCGGCTGCGTGGTGGTTCGGAATCCGGCAGGGTGCGGGGCCCACCGGCATCTGGGCCGGGCTGATCGCGGGGCTGGTGACCTGTGCCCTGTTCCTGATCCTGAGGTACCGCCACATTTCACGCGCGCGCATGGAGGCACCCGCCTGATCCCGCCAGGGGCGGCCGGGTTCGGCTCAGGGGTTGATGGTGTGATCCGGGACGGCGCCGGCCGCGATCGCGACCGCGCGCCAGCCGCCCGCGTCCGCGGAGGCGGCGAGCCAGGCACGGCGATCGGCGGCGAATCGATGGACTGCCGGCAGGTTGTCCCGGAGCGCGCGCATGGCGTTCGCCACGAGCACTTCGCGGTAGTGCGGCAGCCAGTGTATGGCGGAATCGCGTCCCATGCGATGCAACTTAATGTGGCCGCCGGCCGGATTCCAATGACAAGTGTCGCAGTCTGGTGACGATTTGGGCGCACCGACCCACCCGGACCGTACATCACCGCCTACCTGCTAATCAGCGCGCGCCGTAACCGGGCGGGGTTCCCTCGTTCGCTCCGCCGGAACTTTAGTCGCTCACTCGGGACCCCGCCCGGTGCCTGCGCGCGACGGCGGGCCGGGTGGCGAACGAGCGAATAAGGATGGGCTGAGCGAGCGAGCCAGCCCGGCTCAACATTCGCGCGCGGATGCCAGCGGATTTCTAGTAATCGGAGTTTGCCGAGTAGTAGCCGTGGCTCAGCGTCTCGACGTCGACCAGCAGCCCGTCCTCGAACCGCAGCCGTCGCATCAGCTTGTTGGGCCCCAGGTTATAGGTCCAGTACTCGACCGACACTTCATACGAGGTGTGGATCGGAATGCTGCTGCGGTAGAAGTAGTACGGCCTGACGATGTCGCGGTGCTCGATGCTCGTCGGCGGCCCGCAAAGCGCCGCGACCTTGTCGACGGAATCTCCATCGGTCATGAGCTTGCTGCCGCAGCGGAACGAATCGGCGGCCGCCGGCTCGGCCCAGGCCAGGGCGGCAGCGAGCGCGAACAACGCGAGGACCGACTTCTTCATGGCGCCAGCGTGCCCCGCGGCAGGTGAACGGCGGCTGAAAGCCCGAGGGGCCCAATTTACGCTTGCCCCATGGCCATCACCAAGAACGGGCCGACCAACGGTTTCTTAAGTTTGCCGGGAGCCGCAGAATGGCCCGCCTATGCCCAAAGCGCGCCTCGACCGTTCCTTTGAACGCCGCCTGTCGGGGCTCGTCAATGCACGCGAACGGGGCGTCCTGTCCGGCGGACTCAAGGGGGTCGAGCGGGAGGCGCTGCGGGTGACCCCGGACGGGCGAATCTCGCAGGCGCCGCACCCGCGAGCGCTCGGCTCGGCGCTGACACATCCACACATTACGACCGATTACTCGGAAGCCCTCATCGAGCTCGTGACGCCGCCATTCCCGAGGGCCTGGGAGCTGCAGCAATACCTCTGCGACGTCCACCAGTTCGTCTACCAGGAGCTCGGCGACGAACTGCTCTGGGCGACGAGCATGCCATGTGGGATCGATGGCGACGACGCGATTCCCATCGCGCGCTATGGAAGCTCGAATATCGGCCGCATGAAGCACGTCTACCGGGTCGGCCTCGGCCTCCGCTACGGGCGGATGATGCAGGCCATCTCGGGGGTCCATTTCAACTACTCTTTCCCGGACCGGCTCTGGCCGGTGCTCGAAGCCGTGAATGCGCCGAGGCAGCGCGGCCAGACCTTCATCGACGATGCGTACTTCGCGTTGCTCAGGAACTACCGGCGCTACGGCTGGTTGATCCTGTTCCTGTTCGGCGTCTCGCCCGTCGTCTGCGGCTCGTTCTTCGCGGGGCGCGAAGTGCCCGCGGGCCTCGAGCCCCTCGGCCGCGGAAGTTTCTTCGCGCCTCACGCGACCTCGCTGCGCATGAGTGACCTCGGCTACCGGAACAAGAACCAGGCCGGCGTCCACGTCTCGGTGAATTCGCTCGGGGAGTACGTGCGCGACCTCTCGCGCCTGATATCCACGCCGCACCCGGAGTACGAGGCGCTGGGCATCGAGGTGAACGGCGAATGGCGGCAGCTGAATGCCAACCTGCTGCAGATCGAGAACGAGTACTACAGCTTCATACGCCCGAAACGCGTCGCCTTCTCGGGCGAGCGGCCGACGAAAGCGCTCGAGCGCGGCGGCGTCCAGTACGTCGAGATGCGCTCGCTCGACGTCGGCGCTTACGACCCGGTCGGCGTCAACCAGCGCAAGCTGTGCTTCCTGGAAACCTTCGCGGCGCTGTGCCTGCTGCGGGAAAGTCCGCCGCTCTCGCCCGAGGTATCCGGGAGGTACGAGGAGAATCACGTGACAGTCGCGAGCCGCGGCCGCGAGCCGGGGCTTTCGCTGTGGACGGAGCAGGGGCCGCTCGCGCTCGCGGACTGGGCGGGTGAGATCCTTGACCAGATGGAGGGGCTCTGCGAACTGCTGGACGCGGGAGAGGCCTCGAAGCCTTACGCGGCGGCGCTCGCCTTCCAGCGCGCGAAGCTCGCGGACTTCGCGGAGCTGCCGTCGGCGCGCTTGCTCGCGGACATGCGCCGGCAGGGCATGACCTTCGCCGAGATCGCGCTGTGGATGTCACGGATGCACCGCGACTATTTCCGCGAGCTCTACCCGCCGAATCCCGGCCGGCTCGCGGAGCTGCGTGACGAGGCCGCGCATTCGCTGGAGCAGCAGCGCGCCGTGGAGGCGATGGATACGCTGCCTTTCGCCGAGTTCGTGGCACGCTATACTGCCGGATCGCTGGTCTGAACCGAGCCGTTGACTTGAGCGCTGCCGACACGCCCTCGCTGACGGAACAGCTGCAACGCGGATTTCACGGATTGAGGTTCGAAGGCCAGCTGGAATCGGCCTACCGCCGGGACCAGTTCCATGAGCGCCTGCGCTACCTGCGCATCAACCTCGCAATCCTTGCGGCGATCGCCTTGATCGTGGTCCAGATGGACCGCGTGGTGGTGCCGATCATCGGCCGGATCGTGCCCGACCTTGCCCGCACCGGCGTCATGCTGCCGCTGCTGCTGGCAGGCTTCGCAGTCACCTTCGTCCGCCGCGCGGATGCCTGGTACCCGCGTTACATCGCAGTGGCGATGACGGTGGCGCTCGTCGCCATGTCCTGGATCAGCATCGCAGCCTGGGGAGAGGGCGAACCGCGCGTTTTCGTCCGGCTGCTGCTCGCGATGGTCGCCGTGTACTTCGTGCTGGGGCTCGCGTTTCGCCCCGCTATCGCGGTCAATGCGATCACGCTTGTCTTCTATGCGGCGTTGGCCACGACGAGGTCGATGCCGGCCGTGGAACTGACGCACTACCTGTTGACGCTCCTGATTGCGAACGTTATCTGCGTCGCGGGCGCCTATAACCTCGAGCACGCGCGCCGCACGGCCTGGCTCGAGGGCCAGCGCCTCGCCGAGACGGCCCTGCAGGACGGCCTGACCGGCATCCACAACCGGCGACGCTTCGACGAGCACCTGCAGCGCGTGTGGGCCCAGAGCATTCGCGAGCGCAAACCGGTCGCGCTCCTGCTGGGCGACATCGACCACTTCAAGGCCTTCAACGACCGCTACGGCCATCAAGCCGGCGACGAAGCCTTGAAAAACGTGGCTGGGGTGCTCGGGCGCTTCGCTCGCCGGCCGCTGGACCTTGCCGCACGTTACGGCGGAGAGGAGTTTGCGGTCATCCTTTTCGACACCAAGCGCCAGCACGCGGAACGGATCGCCGAGGAGATCCTGGAAGCCGTCCGCCAGCTCCGGATACCGCACGCGGACTCCGGCGCGGCTCCGGTGCTGACGATCAGCCTGGGCATCGCCTGCGTGGTGCCAGCCGCGCGCCGCAGCTGGGCGGGGCTCATCCAGCTCGCGGACCAGGCGCTCTACGCGGCGAAGGACGGCGGCCGCAACCGCATCGAGGTGCTCGAACGGGAGTACGAGCACATGCAGACGGGCTATTTCCACCGCAGCCCGGCAGCCAGGGACGGCCCGGAAAAGGAAGAAGTTCAGTAGATCGCGATTTCGCGCCGTCCGCGGGAATCCCGCGCGGCCCTGAACATCCCCTCGGTGTTGAACTCGAACGAGAGGGCGCCGTCCTTGTCCACGACGATGACACCGCCGTCACCCCCGATCTCCTTCAGCATGCCGTGGACCACGTCGTGCGCGGCCTTGGCCGCCGTGACGCCGGAGAGGCGCACGCGCGCGCAGATCTCGTGAGCGACCACCGCGCGAATGAAGTATTCCCCGCTTCCGGTAGCCGAAACCGCGCAGGTGGCGTTGTCGGCATAGGTGCCGGCGCCGATGATCGGCGAGTCGCCGATGCGTCCCCAGCGCTTGTCGGTCAGGCCGCCGGTCGAAGTCGCGGCGGCGAGGTTGCCGTTCCGGTCGCGCGCGACGGCGCCGACCGTGCTGAAGAACCCGATGTCCTCGCGGATGGAGGCGACTCGCTCGCTCTTCTGCGCCTCCTCGAGCTGCTTCCAGCGTTGCTCGGTGTAGAAATAGCTGCCCGGCACGAGCGTCACGCCCTGCTGGAGGGCGAATTCCTCCGCGCCTTCGCCGGAGAGCAGCACGTGCGTCGTGCGTTCCATCACCATGCGGGCGAGCTCGATGGGATTCCGAATGTGCCTGACGCCCGCGACGGCGCCGGCCTTCTGCGTCGCGCCGTCCATGATCGCGGCGTCGAGTTCGTTGATGCCGGCGTGGCTGAACACGGCGCCCTTGCCGGCATTGAAATACGGTGAATCCTCGAGGATCTTGACGGCCGCGACCACGGCGTCGAGGCTCGTGCCGCCCTTCTCGAGCAGCGCGTATCCGGCGTCGAGCGCCTGCTCGAGGCCCGCGCGATAGGCGCGCTCGTTCTCTGCGGTCATCGAGGCGCGGCTGATCACGCCGGCGCCGCCATGAATGGCGATCGAGATCATCGGTTCGTCTCCATCGGCGGCCGCCGCGGGCAGTGCGACGGTCAGGCAAGCCGAGAGGGCCAGGAGGAATGAGGGGCGCATCCCCGCTATTATCCGCGAACACGGCCCCGGCGGGCGAATCGGTCGAAACGGGGAGCGGGAGTCTTCGAATGAAGCATTCATGGCAGGCGTCGATCGCGGGTGTCGCCCTGGCGCTCGCGGCCTGTGGCGACGGCGGCGACGCGCTGCTCGGCACCCTCGAGCGAGATCGCGTGGAGCTCGTCGCCGAAGCCCAGGAGACCATCGTCGAGGTCACGGTGCGCGAAGGCGATGCCGTGGAGGCGGGGCAGCTTCTGCTGCGGCTCGACCCTGCTTCTGCGACCGCGCGGTTCGAGCAGGCGCGCGCGAATGCGACTCAGGCCGAGCGGCGGCATGCGGAGAATCTCGCCGGCGCCCGCAAGGAGCAGGTGAACCAGGCGCGCGCGGTGGCCGCTGGCGCCGCCGCGCGGGCCGCCGCCGAGTCGAAGGAATTCGAGCGCGTCGAGAAGCTCGTCGCCGACCGGATGCTGCCTGCGAACACGCTCGACAAACAGAGGGCGCTGAAGGACAGCGCGATCGCGGACGAGCGTGCGGCCCGCGACCGGCTCGCGGAGCTCGTAAACGGCACGCGGTCGGAAGTCATCGAGCAGTCCGCCGCCGCGCTCGCCGCGGCGCGCGCGCAGGTCGCGGAACTCGAACTTTCGCTCGAGCGCCTTACCGTCCGTGCGCCGCGCGCCGGCATCGTCGATGCGCTGCCCTACAAGCTCGGCGAGCGCCCGCCGAAGGGCGCGCCGGTGATCGTGCTGCTCGCGGCAGGCCAGCCGTACGCCCGCGTCTATATTCCCGAGACCCGCCGCGCCACTGTCAGCGCCGGGACGCCTGCGACCGTCGCCATCGACGGCACGAACCACGCGTGGAAGGCAAAGCTGCGTTACGTCTCCTCCGAGGCCGCGTTCACGCCGTACTACGCCCTGAATTCACGCGAGCGCGGGCGCCTCGCATTCCTAGCCGAGGTCGTACTCACCGAGCCCGAGGCGGCCGGCCTGCCGACCGGCATGCCGGTCGAGGTGACACTCGCGGACGGCCGGACCGGGTCGTGACCATCGCGATCATCGCGCGCGACCTCGCGCGCCGGTTTGGCGCGACTTGGGCCGTCGCGGGCATCGACCTCGACGTGCCGCACGCGCAGATTTACGGGTTCCTCGGCCCGAACGGCTCGGGCAAGTCCACCACGATCCGCATGCTTTGCGGCCTCCTCGTACCGACACGCGGCACCGTCACCGTGCTCGGTTATTCGGTGCCGCGTGACTCCGAGATCGTGCGGCGCAAGATGGGCTACATGACTCAGCGCTTCTCGCTGTGGGACGACCTGACCGTGCGCGAGAATCTCGAGTTCATGTGCCGGGTCTATGGGCTCGACCGCACGACGCGTCGGGCGCGCATTGCCGACCGCATGCGGAGTTATGGCCTCGAGGACCTCTCCAACCAGCGTGCCGGCACGCTCTCGGGCGGGCAGCGCCAGCGGCTTGCACTCGGCGCGGCGACGCTGCACGAACCGGAGCTGCTGCTGCTCGACGAGCCGACCAGCGCCGTGGACCCGCAGAGCCGGCGCGACTTCTGGGAAAACCTGTTCGCACTCGTCGCCCGCGGCACGACGATCCTAGTTTCCACGCACTACATGGACGAGGCCGAACGCTGCCATCGACTCGCAATCCTCGATCGCGGCCGCATTGCGGCGGAGGGCGAGCCCAAGGCGCTCATCCGCGACATCGACGCCACCGTGATCGAGATCGCCAATGCCGACTTCGGGTCGGCGCGCCGCGCGCTGGCGGGCGTCGCGGCCGTACGCAGCATCGCCCAGCTCGGCAACCGCCTGCGCGTGCTGTTGCCGCACGGGGTTGACGATCCCGTCGGCCTGCTGCGTACCGCGCTCGTCACGGACAATGCGGGCGTCACGATCGAGCGGGTCGGCGCCTCGCTCGAGGACGTGTTCGTCGCCGCGACGCAATTGGGCGATTCCGCCGGCCGGCCGGAGCGCGCCGCGTGAAGTGGCTCGAGCGCCTGCTCGCCGTGGCGACCAAGGAGGTCCGCCAGCTTTCGCGCGACCGGATCACGCTCGGGCTCATCGTCGGCATCCCGACGATCCAGCTTCTGCTGTTTGGCTATGCGATCAACTTCGACGTCCGCGGCGTCTCGGCGGCGGTGCTCGACCAGTCGCGGACCTCGCTGTCGCGTCGCCTGGTCGGTGACCTCGGCGCAACGCAGGTGCTCGGGCGGATCCGCCAGGCCTCCACCGACCGTGAGTTGCAGGAACTCATGCAGCGCGGAGATGCGAACATCGCCATCGTCATTGCGCCGGATCTCGAGCGTCGCATCATGGATGGCAACCGCGCGGCGCTGCAGATCCTGGTGGATGGCAGCCAGCCCGCGCTCGAGAACGTGGCGGCCGGTCTCGCGGACATGCCGCTCCTCAGGCGCGCCGGCGCGCCGCCGCCCGCGCGGCCGGTCGAGATTGAGGTTGCCTACAACCCGGAGAAGCGCACCGCGGTGCAGATCGTACCCGCGCTGTGCGGCGTGATCCTGACGATGACGATGGTGATCTTCACCGCAAGCGCGATCGTGCGCGAGCGCGAGCGCGGTAACCTCGAGCTCCTTATCACGACGCCGGTTTCCTCCGCCGAACTGATGACGGGCAAGCTTTTGCCCTATGTTGCGATCGGGCTCATCCAGACGACTCTGATCATCACGCTCGGCTATTTCCTGTTCGGCGTTCCCATTGCGGGAAGGCTGATCGACCTCTATCTCGGGGCGCTGCTCTTCATCGCGGCGTCACTTTCGCTCGGGCTCCTGATCTCGACGATTGCGCAGACCCAGTTCCAGGCGATACAGATGGCGATCGTGACGATGCTGCCCTCGATCCTCATGTCGGGCTTCATGTTCCCGTTCGAGGGCATGCCGAAAGCCGCGCAGTGGATCGCGCAACTGCTGCCGCTGACGCACTTCAACGAGATCATCCGCGGCATCGTGCTCCGGGGCGCGGCGCTCACCGACATGCGCCCCGAGCTCCTGAAGTTGCTCGCCTTCCTGGCCGTCATGCTCACCCTTGCCATGGCCCGCTTCCACAAGCGCCTGGACTAGCAAAGTGGCGGGCGGGGACGGTCCCCCCGGCACTGCGGCCGCGTATGACGCATGTGCCTGACGCCAAAGGGGATCGCACCCCCCCTGGGGAGAGCCACATGCCTCAAATGGAACCCCCCAATCCGCCATGCTATTCTCCGCGCCGGCCGTAGCCCTTCGTACGGCCAAGGTGACAGGACCCGCTGATCGAAGATTCGCCCTAGCCGAGCTATAGCCCCGCCAGACGATCCCGACCGTGTTTCCTGCCGTGTCATGAATGGCCGTAACGACCATCGCAAGGTGGCCGCGATCGGCTGTGTTCTACTGAAAAGCGAGAGATTTGAGTCATGAAGATCTATGTTGGAAACCTGCCTTTCTCGGCAACCGAAGCCCAGGTACGCGACCTGTTCGCGCAGCACGGTGCGGTTGAGTCCGTGGCGCTGCCGGCAGACCGCGAAACCGGACGTCCACGTGGTTTCGGCTTCGTCGAGATGCCGCAGGCCGAGGCAACGAAGGCCATCGAGGCCCTGAACGGCTTCACGATGGGTGGCCGTCAGCTGCGCGTCAACGAAGCGCAGGACCGTCCCCGCGGCGCAGGCCGTCCGGGTGGCGGTGGTCGTCCGGGCGGCGGCGGCGGCTTCCGTTCGGGTGGCGGCGGCGGTGGCGGCGGCGGCGGCGGTCGCTGGTAAGCAACCGCTTCTCGCTCGCGAAAGGCCCGCTTCGGCGGGCCTTTCTTTTGGGGACTGTCCGCGAAGGGGACGCACCCCTTCATGTTCTTGGTGAGGGAAGCGCGCTTTTGCGAATATGAAGGGGTGAGTCCCCTTCGACAGACGATCCGCGGGTTTTCGCCGATTGAGAACCGCCGGGCCCGCGTGCTCGTCCTCGGCAGCATGCCGAGCGAGGCCTCACTGGCGGCCGGGCAGTACTACGCTTTCCGTCATAACCAGTTCTGGCGGATCGCGGGCGACCTCTGCGGCTTCGAACCGGGCGCGTCTTACGCGCGCCGCGAGGCGGCGTTGCGAAACGCCGGCATCGCCCTTTGGGATGTCGTCGGAAGCTGCATCCGCAAGGGCAGCCTCGATGCCGCGATCGTCGAGGACTCGATCGTGGTCAATGACTTCGTGGCATTTCTCGCGGCGCACCCCGCAGTCCGTCGGGTCTGCTTCAACGGACGCAAGGCCGAGTCCGCCTGGCGCCGCCATGTCGTCCCGGCGCTTTCATCCTCGCTGCGTCTCGACTACCGGCTGCTGCCCTCGACGAGCCCGGCCCACGCCGGGATGAGTTATCGTGCCAAGCTCCGGGCCTGGCGGAGCGCAATCCCGTGTTGAATCGCAGACAAGTCCTGCAAGGCCTCGGAGCAGGCACGCTGCTCGGCGCTATCGGCGCCCGCGTTTCCGCCGCGGCGGCAGCGCCCGACGTGCTCGTGATCGGCGCGGGCGGCGCAGGCCTCACGGCGGCCAAGGAGCTCATGGCGAATGGCGTCTCCGTACTGGTGCTGGAAGCGCGGGATCGCATCGGCGGGCGCGCCTTCACCGAGACGAGCATGGGCGTGCCCTGGGACCACGGCTGCTCCTGGCTGCATTCCTCGAACATCAATCCATGGGTCGCGTACGCGAAGAAGAACGGCTTCGACGTGTTCCCGGACCGCTTCCCGCGCGAAGTGTACGACGGCACGCGACGCCTCAACGGCGCCGAGACGGCGGGTTATCGCGCCGTCACCGAGCGCATGCGTCGCGAACTCGACAAGGCCGGCAGCCGCGGTCTCGACATTCCGGCGGAAGCGGCGATGACGCAGGAGACGCTGGCGGATCCCTGGTATCCACTGGCCATGAACGACCTGACCGGCTGGGAAGGCATCGAGCCCGCCAACTTCTCCGCGCTCGATTCCTACCAGTACGTCGAGGACGGCGAGGACTACATGATCCCGCGCGGCTACGGCTCGCTCCTCGCGCACTACGCGAAGGGCGTGGACGTCCGGCTCAACACCCCGGTCACGCGGATCCGCTGGGGCGGGCGGGGCGTCGCAGCCGACACCGACGCCGGCCTCGTTGCGGCGCGCGTCGCGGTCGTGGCGCTGCCGTCGTCCATCATTTCCGAGGGCTCGGTCATCTTCTCGCCGCACCTGCCGGTCGAGGTGCTGCAGGCGCACCATGACCTGCCGCTCGGGATCCTCGACAAGATTGCCTTGCGATTCAAGAAGAATGTCTTCGCGTCGGAGACGACGGAATTCCTGAAGATGAAGCGCGACGACGGGCGCGGACTCGGCTACCTCACGCGTCATTGGGACAGTAACGTCTGCATCGCTTTCGCGCCGGGCCGGCTGGCGCGCGAGCTGGAGGCGGCAGGCGAGGCCGCCGCGATCGAGCATGCGCTGGACCAGCTGACAGCGATGTTGGGCGGCGACATCCGCAAGCAATTCGACCGCGGGGCGGCGACCGCCTGGGCCGCGGATCCCTTCGCGCGCGGTTCCTACTCGCACTGCGTGCCGGGTCGCTACGGCGCGCGCGCGGTGCTGACGCGCGCCATCGGCGGACGGATCGTGTTTGCCGGCGAGCACACCGAGCAGTCGGCCTATGGGACGCTGCATGGCGCGCACCTTTCCGGAATTCGGGCCGCGGCCGAGGCGCGGCGGCTGCTCGGCCAGGCTTGACGCATGGGCTACCTGCTCTACGACTACCTGCCCTCGGGCAACGGCTACAAGTGCCGCCTGACAATGAAGGCGCTCGGCATTCCGTACGAGCTGGTCGAATTGGACATCGTCGCGGGCGCGACGCGGACGCCGGAATTTCTCGCGATCAACCCGAATGGCAGGATCCCGGTGCTGATGGTTCCGGGCCGTGGCCCGCTCGCCGAGAGCCACGCCATCATCAACTTCCTGGCCGAGGGTACGGGGCTGATGCCCTCGGACAAGTACCAGCGCGCGCTCGTGTGGCAGTGGCTCGGCTTCGAGCAGTACCAGCTCGAGCCCGGCATCGGGACCGTGCGCTTCTGGCTGACATCGCTCAAGAGGAAGCCGGAAGACTTCGGCGAGCGCCATGCCGAACGCTTCCAGCGCGGCGCCGACGCACTCGCCGTGCTCGAGCGCGCGCTCGCCGGCCGGCACTGGCTCGTCGGCGACGGCGTGACCCTCGCCGACATCGCGCTATTCGCATATACGCATGTCGCAGAGGAAGCCGGCTACCGGCTCGCGGACTATCCGTCGATCAGTGCCTGGATTGCGGGATTCAAGCGTCTTCCCTGGTTTTCACCAATCGCCCAACCATGAAATACCTTCACACGATGGTTCGCGTCAGCGATCTCCCGGCCTCGGTTGCTTTCTATCGGCTGCTGGGCCTGCGCGAAGTGCGGCGCATCGAGAACGAGAAGGGACGCTTCACGCTTGTCTTTCTCGCCGCGCCCGGCGACGAGGATGCGCAGGTCGAGCTGACCTGGAACTGGGACCCGGAGGCATATACGACCGGCCGCGCCTTCGGCCATCTCGCATACGAAGTCGAGGACATTTACTCGACCTGCGCGAAGCTTCAGGCCGGCGGCGTCACCATCAATCGCCCGCCGCGCGACGGTCACATGGCTTTCGTGCGCTCGCCCGACAACATTTCGGTCGAGCTCCTTCAAAAAGGAAAAGCACTGGCTCCCGTCGAGCCCTGGGCCTCCATGCCCAACGCCGGCACCTGGTAACCGGTCGCTGATATCGTGGGTAGCTCGAACTCCTCGTACCGGCGTCCGGCCGGGTGACGAGCGAGCGAAGTGGTTGCGTCGCGTCTTGCGCCCGGGCAGGTGGCGAGCGAGTGACTAAGTTCCGGCGGAACGAGCAAGCCAGCCTGCCCGGGCGCAGGGCACGGCGAGAACCCGCCTAACCCGAGATATATCGCCGCAAGTCCTCGATCTCGTGCTTCTGCTCGTCAATGACCGCCTTCACGCAGTCCCCGATCGAGATCACGCCGACGAGCTCGCCATCGTCCACGACCGGCAGGTGACGGATACGCTTCTCCGTCATCAGCATCATGCACTCGTTGACCGTGTGCTGCGGCCCGACGTGGATCACCGGCGAGCTCATGATCGTACCGACCATCGTCTCGGTCGACTTGCGCCCCATCAGCACGACTTTGCGCGCGTAATCGCGTTCGGAAATGATGCCGACCAGCCGGCCCGTCTCGAGTACTGGCAGCGCGCCGACGAAGTGATCGGCCATGAGCTGGATCGCGGTCCGGACCGGGTCACCTGCATCCACGGTGAAGACGCCGAGTCTCTTGCCATCGAGCAATTGCCGCACGGTGCGCATCGCAGATCTCCCCGAACAGGCTTTTCCGCGATCTTACGCCCGTGCACGCCAGGCCGCGAGGATCTCTGCCTCCTTCTCTGCCGTGAATCCCGAGCGCAACGCCGCCTTGCGCTCCGCCGGGCGCGTCTCGTGCCAGGCGAGCGTGTCGCGGACGACATCCTCGAGCGGCCGCGACTTGAGGCCTTGTTGGGCCGACGCCTGCATGCCGGTCAGGGAGCCGCCGGCTTCCTCACCGCGCATCGGTCCCCAGGGCGCGAAATTCATTTCCTCGGGCGCCAGGTGTGCCGCGAGGAAATCCTCGTCGATCCAGGTGAGCTTGGTGTCCGCGCCCGTGACCTTGCGGCTGGTTTCCATCAGCCCGCCCATGGTCAGCGCGCCCGGCGGCGTCACGGCATTGAAGGCACCGTCCACTTGTCGTTCGACGAGGTCGAGCATGAAAGCGGCGAGGTCGCGCACGTCCACGATCTGGATCGGGTCGGCGGGCGTGCCGGGCGCGGCCATGTCGCCGCCTCGCGCGAAGCGCACGGGCCAGTAGGTGAAGCGGTCGGTTGGGTCGAGCGGGCCCACGATGTAGCCGGGGCGCACGATCGAGGAACGCGTGCCGTAGGCGTCGCGCACATAGGCCTCGCAAAGCGCCTTCATCGGCCCGTATGTCTCGTTCGTGATCTCCTCCTGGTCCTTGTTCTCGAGTACGCCGGTCGGCGAGCCGATGTCGTTCGGCTTTTCGAAGCTCGCGTAGGCCGAGATGCTCGAGATATAGAGGCAATAGCCGGTGTTCGGCCCGAGCAGGTCTGCCGACATCTTGCAGTACTTCGGGATATAGCCCGTGTCGTCGATGACCGCGTCCCACCGGCGGCCCTTCAGGGAATCGAGCTGCCCCTTGCGGTCCCCGATGAGCGTCTCGACGTTTTCGACGCCGTCCGGATCGCGCTTGCCGCGGTTGAAATGGGTGACCGAGAAGCCGCGTGCAAGCGCAAGCGCTGTCAGGTGCGGTCCGATGAAGCCGGTGCCGCCGAGGATCAGGAGGGAGCGCGCGGACTTTTCCTCGGCCATGAGCGGGCCTCCGGCGAGCGCAAGCGCCGTGCCGGCGCCGGCCTTCAGGATACTGCGTCGGGAAAGTTTCATCGTATGCTCCTAGTGTCCGCCGGCGGGCGCGTAGCGTGCGAGCCAGTCCTTGACCTCGCCGTACCAGAACAGGGAATTCTGGCGCTTCAGCACCCAGTGATTCTCGTCCGGGTAGTACACGAGCCGGCTCGGCACGCCGCGGTTCTGCAGGATCTGGAACAGCTCCATGCCGTTATTGAATGGCACTCGCTGGTCGAGCTGGTTGTGGATCACGAGCGTCGGTGTCTTGAAGTTGGCGGCGCTCGTGGCCGGGGAATAGCGGGCGAATTCCTCTGGACGCTCCCAGGCCTCGAAGAAGCGCGCCTTCTCCGCGCCGTAGTCGCCGCCGTACATCGCGTACATGTCGTAGACCGCGGCGTGCGCGATGATCGTCTTGAACGGATGCGGGCGCCCGAGCAGGACGCAGGCGAGAAAGCCGCCGTAGCTGCCGCCGCCCGCGGTCAGGCGCTCCGCGTCGATCCAGGGCTTCGCCGCGAACCACTCGGCAGCCTTGATCGTGTCCTCGTAGGGCCTGGTGATCAGGTCCGGGTTGATCGAGTCGGTGAATGCCTGGCCGAAACCGCTCGAGCCGTGGAAATTGTGCCAGGCCGTCACGTAGCCCCAGCTCGCGAAGACCTCGGCGTTCCAGCGGAAAGTCCAGCTATCGGTGACGCCGTTGTGGGGCCCGCCGTGGAGCAGGAGGTAGAGCGGATACTTCTTCGCGGGATCGAAACCGGGCGGATAGATGACCCACATCTGGATGTCGTCGCCGTCGGCGCCCTGGTAGGTCACGCTCTCGACCTTGCCGAAGGCGGTTGCGGCGAGCTGGGCGTTGTTGTGGTCGGAGAGCTGGGTCGTCGCGCCGTCCTTCGTGGAGACCGCGACCAGCGTCGGCGGCTCGGTGAATGACTGGCGCAGCGCGATGAGCGTCGCCGGCTTGCCCGCGATCGCAAGCGCGCTGAAGCTCGAGCTCGTCGTCAGCGCGTGCTGCGCGCCGTTCGCGATGTCGAAGCGGTAGATGCGCTCGGTCCCGGCGTCGTCGATCGGGGCAAAGAAGCCCTTTGAGTCCGGCGCCCAGGCGAGATCCTGGATCGAGCGGTCCCAGTCCGCCGAAATGCGCCGGCGCGCGTCGCTCTGGCGGTCGATCAGCCAGAGTTGTTGCGTGTCCCCGTAGAAACCCTTGATGTTCTGGCGCGTGAAGGCGAGCCAGCGGCCATCCGGGCTGTAGGTCGGCTGGTCGTCATTCGCAGGATTGTCGGCGGTCAGGTTCTTCGCCTGCCCGCCGCCCGCCGGCACGACGTAGATGTCCGTGTTTTCATCGGTGCCGGTCGCGTCGCTGTTCGCGACGAAGGCGATCTCCCTGCCGTCCGGCGAAATGTCGTAGGACGTGCCGCCGGTTTCGCGCCGCGAGAGCGACTCGCCGGAATTGACCGTAATTGGGGCCGGCGCGCCGCCTTCCAGGGCGATGGAGAACAGGTGGGGGATGCGGTCTTCGATGAAGTGGTCCCAGTGAGTGACGGGCGGGCGGTCCCAGGTCATTGCCGTCATCTTCGACTCTTCCCTGGCCTTGAGCTTTTCCCGCGTCTTGTCCCAGTCCGTGATCTCGGGCCAGACCTCCGAGATGAATGCGATCCGCGTCGAGTCCGGGAACCACTTGGGCGTCGCGACGCCGGTCGGGATGTCGCCGACGCGCGTCGCCTCGCCGCCGTTCGCCGCGATTACGTAGAGCTGCGGCTGCGTGTCGTCGGCGCGCTTGGCGACAAAGGCGATGTACCGGCCATCCGGGCTCCAGGCGGGTTCCGACTCGCTCCCCTTCGTGCTCGTCAGGCGCTGCGGCTTGCCGCCCGCGGTCGGGACGAGGAAGAGGTCCGCATCGCCCTTATCGTTTTCCGCGTCGTAGCCAGTGACGACGTAAACGGCGAGCTTGCCGTCCGGCGAGATTGCGGGGCTTCCGATCCGCTTCAACTGCCACATGGTTTCCGCGGTCAGCGGGGCGGGCGTCGCGTCGGCGGCTGCAAGAGCCGGCAGGACGGCGAAGGCGGCCGCGAGCAGGCGGATGGCATGATTCATCGATCGACTCCCAGGCCGCGGCGGGGCGGCTTTCCGAGGTGCGCGTGATTCTGACGGCTGCGGGCGAGGCCTTGCAAACCCATTTCGGCGCAGGACAAGCACGTTGCGCCGCAATCGCGATTGGCGGACAGTGCCGCCATGCGTGATCTCGACGAACTGAAAGAGCGCGTTCGGGCTTTCGTGGCCGAGCGCGACTGGGACCGCTTTCACAGCCCGAAGAACCTCGCGATGGCGCTGTCGGTCGAGGCATCGGAACTCGTCGAGGTTTTCCAGTGGCTCACGGAAGACGAAAGCGCGACGCTCGACGACAAGCAGCAGCGGCGGGCGGCCGAGGAACTCGCGGATGTTCTGTGGTTTCTCGTGCGGATCGCCGACCGGCTCGATATCGACCTGCTCAAGGCGGCCGAAACGAAGCTCGCCGCGAATGCCGCGAAGTATCCTGCCGACCGTGTGCGCGGCAAGGCCCGGAAGTACGACGAGTACTGAAGGGGTGCGTCCCCTTCAACGCGCGGGAGGCGGCGCCGGGTTCGGCTCGGTCGCCTTACGCTCCAGGAACCAGTGCGTCACGCCCTGTTCCTTCGGGCCGACGTAGTGGAACCAGCGTTCTTCGATGCGCTCTGGCGCGACGAAGCGGATCTCGCCCTGGCGTACGTAGCCATCGTGATCGGCATCGAATCCCGTGCCGCCGTCGAATTCCAGCTCCACCAGATCGGCGGTCGAATCGTCGCCCAGCTTGTACGCCGGCTGGTTGCCGGCTGCGGAGTACAGCGTGGCGAGCAGCTTTCCATCGGAGAGAAAGTACACCGTCACGGATGGCAGGCTGCCCGCGGGTTTCTGGTATTCGATGACCGCCTTGCCGCCGCTCACGATTTCGTAGCGCACCGTAACCGGCGGGCCCGCGAGCGGATCTTCCATATGCCCGGTCCAATCGCCCGCGAGCGACAGGATCCGGTCATAAATCGCCTTGGGGTCCGGCGGTGCCGGCGCCACGCCAGACGCAGGTGTCGAAGCGCAGGCCACCGCGACCGCGGCCAGGAATGTGCGCGAATACTTGGGCATGACGGGCTCCTTCATGCACCATGATAGCGGCACGGCATCGGACGGGGCAGGAATGACGGCGAAGAAACGGCAGTCGGTAAATATGCCCGCGCGCCTTCGGCGCATGTACGTCGATTGCCGTTACGGGCAGTTGCATTTGACGACCGCCTATCCGGCGAGCGGCGGATTCGACGAGGCGACGCCGCTGGTCTTCCTGCATGCGGATGGCGGCAGCGGCGCGGACTTCAGCCGTTGCGCGGTGCTGCTCGGCACCGACCGCTCCATCTATGCGCCCGACCTGCCGGGCAGCGGCGGATCCGATGCGCCGAAAGGCCGCATGGCCGTCGCGGGACTCGCGCTCGCCATCGTCGACCTCATCGACCACCTGCGCCTGCGACGCGTCGATCTTCTGGGCTGCGGCCGCGGCGCGCTCGTCGCCTTCGAGCTCGCGGGCGCGCGCCAGCAGAATGTGCGCCGGTTGATCATCGTCGGCACGCAGCAGCCCGTGACCGGCCTGCCCCAGCCGATGCTCCCGCTTTCGCCGGATCCCGGCCGGATCCTCGAGCAACCGGCCGACGGCGTAGTCGCGGAAATCCGCGCCTTCCTCGATCGCGTCTAGCCTGTGGCGACTGCGGGCCGCCGGCTGATCACCGTGGTCGCGACCAGCACCGCCACGAGCAGCGGCAGCGTCGCAAGGTTCAGCCATTCCCAGCCGATCGTCGTAACCGCAAGCCCGGCGAGCAGCGATGCCATCGCTTGGGCGCCGAAGACCAGGAAATCGTTCAGCGTCTGCGCCTGGACGCGCTCCCGCGCCCGGTAGGTCTTGGTGAGCATCGTGGTCGAGGCGATGAAAAGCAGGTTCCAGCCGAGGCCCAGCACGCCGAGCGCCCAGCCGTAGTGCAAGACCGTATGCCCGGCCAGCGTCGCGATAGCAACGCAGCCGGCCATCAGCAGCGTGCCGGCGACCATGATGGGCCGGTCGCCAAACTTCGCGATGATCCAGCCGCTCGCCAGCGAGGGCAGGTACATCCCGAGCAGGTGGACCTGGATCACGCGTGCCGTCGCGACTTCGTCGTGCCCGTCAACGACATGCATGCTGATCGGAGTCGCCGTCATGATGAAGCTCATCACCGCGTAGGAGGCGAGCGCGCCGAGCACCGCAGCGCGAAACGCCGGTTGCGCCGCGATCTGCCCGAGTCGCCGCGGCGGCACCGGGTCCACGGCATCGGCGCGACCGGCGTCGCCGATTTGCGAGAGCAGGACGGCCGCGAACAAGTAGAGGCCGGTGGCCGTGTAGAAGGAACCCGCGTGGTGCGCCGCCGGGACGAGGTCCGCCGTGCGCACGGCGAGTTCGGGTCCCAGCCAGGCGGCGACGAGTGCGCCGCTCATCACGACCGCGATCGCGCGGCTCGCATGCGCCGAGTCGACATACTCGGTTGCCGCGAAGCGGTATCGCATGACGACCGCGTTGTTGCCGCCCAGCAGAAAGGCAGCCGCGCAAAAGAGCCAGAAGCGGCCCGTCGAGATCGCGAATCCGGCGAGGACGCAGCCTGCCGCCGCCTGCAGGGCACAGCCGACGAACACGGCCCGCCGGCCGAAGCGGTGGATCAATGCGCCGGCGGGAATCACGCTCGCGGCGAGTCCGGCGATGAGCACGGACACGGGCAGCGTTGCGAGCACGGGCGCCGGTGCGAGCTCAGTGCCGATGATCCCGCCGAGCAGCACGAACAGGAAACTGCCCGACATGCACAGCGCCTGGGTCGCGGAGAGCATCCAGACCGGCCGCATGGCAGCCATCGTACACAGCGCGCGAACGCGCGAACGGTGTGACGCAGTTCACAGCCTGGCGCGCCGTCGGGCACCCGATGGATGATTAAGTCATTGATCCATAACGGATGACGATTAAGCCGGCTGGCGCCGGATGCGGCCACGGGGATAATGGGCGCATGGAAAAGGGGGAGGGGGACAAAGCCCCGGACGACGGTATCGTCGCCGAGGATGTCACACAGCTCGTCGAGCACATCGAACTGACGAGCCCCCATCGCTTGCCGGAAGCCCACGAATGGGAACTCGCGACCCCGGCCGCGGACCTTGACGACGCGCCGGTCCTGATCGGCGAAATCTCGGATGATGACCCCGAGCTCGACAGCATGTCGGTCGAGGACGACGCCGAGCTTTTCACTGAAACCCACGCCGACCTCAACGAGCTGCTGCCCGCCGGCGAACGCCGGCGCAACCAGGCTGCGGCCCTTGCTTCGGAACGCTCCCGCTGGCAGAAGCGCGTCGAGGAGTTGCTGCGTGCCTTGGCCGAGCGCGACCAGTTGCTCGACGAGCGCGAGCGCCGGATCGAGGAGCTTTCAGCCAGGCTCGCGACCCGCACGCTCGAGCGCGAGGGCCTCGCGGCCGAACTGCGCGAGTCACGGCCGCTGAACGCCGGCGTGACTGACCCGCTGCCGACGGAAGCGCCGGCCGCAGGTGTGAGGGCCGCGGCGCAACCCAGCCCGGAAGTCGACCTGACGCTCGAGCTGCCGGCGCCGGAATTGCCGCAGGCCAGGCCCGCCGAGACCGCCGTGCCGCGCCTGCGCCGCTACTTGATCGGCCTCGACTTGGTTGGCTGCGTCCACGAGATCGCGGGCCGGCGCGTCAACATCGGCCGCACGCGCGACAACGACCTGCGCATCGTCGATCCCACCGTGAGCCGTCTGCACGCGATGCTGACGGTGCGAAACGGCGAGGCGATGCTGGTCGACGCGAACAGCCGGAACGGCATCTTCGTGAACGGCATCCAGGTGCGCTACGCGCGCCTCGACGACGGCGACCTCGTGACCTTTGGTACGGTCCGCTTCCGCTACCGCGTCGGTTCCGGCGCGATAGGTGGCGCGGGCGGCTCTGCCTGAAGCCGCACCCTTGATATCGGCCTGAGCGCGATCAGCGCCACCAGGCACAAGCCCAGCAGCACGATCGCGAGCGGCACCGGCGAACGGCCGGTGAGCGCAGCGACGACCTGGGTCGCGATCGCCGCCGTCACCAGTTGCAGGAATCCCAGCAGGCCCGAGGCCGCGCCCGCGATCGTGGGGTCGCGCGAAATAGCGCCGATGGTCGAGGAGGGCGCCGCGATGGCATTCGCGAAGCCGATCGCCATGCCCGGAATGAATAGCGCGAACGGATGCCAAACGCCCGCCAGCGCGAGCGCGGCCATCGCCAGCGTGCCGCCAAAGGCGATCATCCCGCCGAGGCGCATCATGCGTTGCCCGCCCACGCGACTTGTCATGCGCGCCGCGACCATGAACCCGGAGAAGGACGCGACCGCCGGAAAGAAGAGCAGCAGCCCGAAGCGCGAGGGCGACACACCGAGGACGTCGATCGCGACATAGGGCGCGCCGGTGACGAAGGTGTAGATCATGCTGACCATGCAGGACCCGAATACGAGGAACGCGAGGTACTCGCGCGAAGCCAGCAGCCGACGGTAGTTGGACAGGTAGCGCAGCGAGGGCCCGGCGGAGCGGTCCGCGGGCCGCGTGTCGCGCAGGTTCCGCGAGGCGAAGAGGAAAACACAAAAGCCGAGGATCCCGGAGAGCGCGAACACGGCGCGCCAGTCGAGCCACTCGACCACGAATCCGCCTAGCGTTGGCGCGAGCATGGGCGCGATCAGGATTGCGGTCGCGGTCGCGGCCAGCGCTGCGGGGGCCCGGGCCGGGCCAAAATGATCGAGGATGGTCGCGCGCATGACCGACATCGCCGCGCCGCCGCCGAAGGCCTGCACGACGCGCGAGACGACCAGCGCGTCCAGCGACTGCGCGACGATGCCGGCGGCGCTGCCGAGCACGAAGAGCCCGAGCGAGAGCAGTACGATCCGCCGCCGGCCGTAGCGGTCGGAAAGCGGCGCGACGGTGAGATTGCCGAACGCGATCGAGAGGATCGACAGGCTGATTAGGAGCTGCGCCGAGTGCGGCGGCACCCGCATCGCGGTCGCGATGGCCGGCAGGGCCGGCAACAGCACGTGCAGGCTGAAAGTGCCGATGGATCCGATGATCGCGGAGCCGACGATCAGGCGGCGGGAAGCGTCGCGTTTCTGCAAGCGGGCATCTTGCAGCGGGTTCCCGCGGGCCGCAACCGACCCGAATGCGCCCGCCTGCTAGAATGACCGGGGCCGGCATGCCCGGCTCACCATGCTGGCCTATTTCCTGATTCTCATCTTGCTTGTCGTCGTGAATGGCCTGTTCGCGATGTCGGAGCTTGCGCTCTTCTCTTCGCGTCCGACGCGCCTGCGCCAGCTCGCCCAGGACGGCGGCCGCGGTGCGCGCGCTGCCCTGCGCCTCCTCGACGACCCGACACGCTTCCTCTCGACCGTGCAGTTCTACATCACGCTGATCGGCGTGCTCGCAGGCGTCTACAGCGGCGCGCGCTTCGCCGAGCCGCTCGCCGCCTCGCTCGCGCGCCTCGAGTACCTGGTGCCCGTCACCGAGTACCTGGACACCGCCGCCTACGGGATCGTGGTCGTCAGCGTCACTTACCTTTCGCTGGTTATCGGCGAGCTGGTGCCGAAGCGCTGGGCCCTCACCAATCCGGAGGTGATCGCATCGCGTCTCGCGCCGCTGATGGAGGCGCTGGCGATCGTCAGCAAGCCATTCGTCTGGGTGCTGCAGGGCTCGACCGAGCTGGTGACGCGGTTGCTCGGCATCCGCACGACGACGAGCCGCGCCGTGAACGAAGAGGAGATCCGCTCGATGATCGCGGAGGCGACGCGCACGGGAATATTTCACGTCGCCGAGCACCAGATGATCGAGGGCGTGCTGCGGCTCCCGGACCGCACCGTGAGGAGCATCATGGTCCCGCGCGGTGACGTGGTCTGGCTCGATGCCGCCGACAGCCGCGAGACGGTCTGGAACGCCGTGCGCACCAGCGGCCATTCGCGCTACCCTGTCTGCCGCGGCCAGCTCGACGAGCTGGTCGGCGTGGTGATGACCGGCGACCTCGCGGAATGGCTCGGCGACCAGGCTCCGGGCGAGCTCGCCCCGCGCGCTCACGCGCCCCTCATCGTGCACGAGTCGACGCGCATCCTGAAGCTGCTCGACCTGTTCCGCGAATCGAAAATGCATTTCGCCGTGATCGTGGACGAGCACGGCTCGATCGAGGGTATTGTCACACCCTCCGACATCCTGACCGCGATCGCCGGCGAACTGCCGGAGGCGGCGAGCGAGGAGCCTGCGGAAGCGATCGCACGAGATGATTCTTCCTGGCTCATGGACGGCCGCATGCCGATCGACGACGTCGAGCGCCTGCTTGGCCGGGGCGTCATGCGCTCGGGCGACGACTACACGACGCTGGCGGGCTTCGTGCTGGCGCAGTTAGGCCACCTGCCGACGACGGGCGAGAATTTCCGCTGGCGCGGCCTGCGCTTCGAGGTCGTCGACATGGACGGCCGGCGCATCGACAAGCTGCTGGTCCAGCGGCTGGCGCCTGCCTGAGCCGATGAGCGACCCGCCCATCCGCCCGGGGCGTCACGCGACGATCCAGATCCGCGGCCTTGACCATCACCTGGTCCGCTGGGGCCCGGAATCCGACGACCCGGTGCTGCTGCTGCACGGTTACGCGGATTGCGCCGCCACCTTCCAGTTCGTGGCGGACGAGCTGCCCCCTGGCCTGCCGCTCGTCGCCGTTGACTGGCGTGGCTTCGGCGAGTCCGCCCGCAGTCCCGGCGGCTACTGGTTCCCGGACTACTACGCGGACCTCGAGCGAATGCTCGATGCGCTTTGCCCGCGCGGACCGGCGCGAATCGTCGGCCACAGCATGGGTGCCAACGTCGCCATGATCTATGCGGGCGTGCGGCCCGCGCGTGTGCGGGCGCTGGTGAATCTCGAGGGTTTCGGCCTGCCGCGCACCCAGCCGTCGCAGGCGCCGGCGCGGCTGGGCCAATGGCTCGATGAGCTGCGCGCGCCCCTGGAGTTTGCCGAGTACGATGATGCGGCAGCGCTTGCTGCGCGCATCGCGAAGCGCAACCCGAGGCTGCCGCCCGGGCGGGCGGATTTCATCGCCGCCTGCTGGAGCGAGCCCCGGCCCGGCGGCGGGCTGCGCCTGCGGGCAGACCCCGCACACCGCCGCACGAATCCCTACCTTTACCGGCGCGAGGAAATGGAAGCCTGCTGGCGCCAGATCGAGGCGCGGGTCCTGCTGGTGGTGGGCGCCAAGTCCGAGTTGGCCGCAAGGCTGGCGCCGGAGGGCGGCGTCGAATCTTTCCGGTCGCTGGTCCGGGACCTCGGCGTCGAAACGGTGGCCGGCGCCGGGCACATGCTGCATCATGACGAGCCGCGCGCGGTCGCGCGGCTCATTGAGACATTTGTCGGGAACTCCGTGGCATGAGATGGCAGCTGCGCAAATTCCTCCGGCGCACGATCACCTATTCGTGGGCGCGCCGTATCGTGGTCGCCGTGATCGGCGGCAGCATCGTGCTGATCGGCATCGCGATGATCGTGCTGCCCGGTCCCGCGATCGTCGTGATCCCGCTCGGCCTGGGCGTGCTCGGCCTCGAGTTCGCCTGGGCGCGTTACTGGCTCCGCAAGCTTCGCGCTACCGCGCACGAGATGGTGAATCGCGTGCGTGGCCGTCCAAAGCCGCCTCCGGTGCCGCCAGCCTGAGGCGTTCGGTCCCACGACGTCGCGCTCGCGCCGGTGAATCACGCGCGCCAGCGGCGCCGCGACACCTAGCTCTTGAGGCTCGCCTCGACGGCGGCAAGCGTCCGCGCGAGCGCGCTCACGGACTTCGCCGGGAGTGCCTCGATCTCAGCCAGGGTCGCGGTCTTGAAAGCGCCTTCCCGCACCGATGGCAGGTTGATCCGGACGTTCAGGAGGGCGGCTTCGAGCCCGGCCCTGGCGAGCAGCGCGCCGACGCCGGCGTCCGAAGCCGAATTCCGGTTTCCTGAAACGGCGGCTGCTTCGGCCAGCTCGAGTGCCTGGAGGCACAGCCGCGCGGTGGCGAGTGGTACCGCAGTCGCCTGCTCGTAAGCCGCCGCAAGCGCTGCCTCCCGCGCACGTTGCTGCTCCTCGCCGAGCTTGGGCAGGCGCATAGCCGCCAGCACGTCGTCGAAAGCCTGGGTGTCGTCGTCCACCGCACGGAGCAATGCTGCCTTCAGCGCCTGTGCTCGCTCCGCCAGCGACGACAAGGACTCCCACGCCGGCTCATAACCGGCCTTGCCGACGGTGAGGTTGGCGACCATCGCCGCCAGCGACGCGCCGAGGCTGCCGGCCAGCGCCGCGACCGAGCCGCCGCCGGGCGCCGGCGAGCTGCTCGAAACCTCGTCGACGAAGCGCTCGACCGTCATTGAAACCAGCGGTGCTGCCACGCGGACAGCGTACTCGATGATCCGTTTCTCGGGATCGAAGGGCGATAGCTGGGCGAGGCCCAGCGACTGAATAGCGATCTCGACCAGCTCGCGCTCCGGCAGGCCGGTCGACCGGCCCTGCTTGCGCAGGTAAAAGCGGCCCGCCTCGACCAGCGGCTCAAGCGGCGTCATGCCGACAAGCTCGGAACCGGTCACGACGAGGCCGAGCTTGCCGGCCTCCTCGCGCGTAGTTTCGAAAACCGTGTGGAGCGGCGTCGTGCGGTAGCTCAGGAGATTGATCGATACCTGCGCCTGCCGGTACTGCTCGATGGTCCAGCCGATCGCCTTGACCGCCTTGAGACGGCCCGGCACCCGCAGCTGCTGACCTTTCTCGTCAGTGACAATCCGGTTCTTCGAATCGCGTTTCAGGCGCCCCGCTTCGCGGATGTTGAGCGCGACCTCGTTGGCGAGCTTCTGCTCGCGCGTGTTGACGTTGACGTTATAGGCGATGAGGAACTCACGCGCGCCGACGACCGTGGCGCCGAGCCGCTCGTTGAATTTCGCGGGGCCCGCATCCGGCGCCCAGGCGGGATCGGCAAGCTTCCGGGCGAGGCCCTCGTATTCGCCGGCGCGGACGTCGGCAAGGTTGCGCCGCTCCGGCCGCGTCGCCGCGAACTCGTAGAAATAGACAGGCAGGGCCAACGCCTCGGCGAGCCGGCGACCCAGCGCCCTTGCGACCTCGACGCACTGGTCCATCGTCACCCCGGATACCGGCACGATCGGGCAGACGTCGAGCGCCCCCATGCGCGGGTGGGCGCCCTCGTGCTTCGACATGTCGATGAGTCCGGCGGCGGCGACCGCGGCCTGGAATGCCGCCTCGCCCACGGCATCGGGGGTGCCGACGAACGTATAGACCGTGCGGTTCGTGTCGGCGCCCGCGTCGACGTCGAGCAGCCGGACGCCGCTGACGCCCGAGATCGCCCGGGCGATCGCGTCGATCACCGAGCGGTCGCGCCCCTCGGAAAAGTTCGGGACGCATTCGACGAGTGGGGGCATCAGGGCGCTCCGCCCTCGAGGTAGTCCACGACCAGCGTGGACATCAGGCGCATGGCGATCGGCACGGCCTCATCGGCCGCATAAAAAGTCGGCGTGTGATGGCCGCCCGAGACCTTGCCTTGGGGCACGACGCCTAGCTGGAAATAGAAGCCTGGCACCAGGTTCGCGAAATACGAGAAGTCTTCGGCGCCGGTGATTGGCGGAACTTCGTGGATATTGTCCTTGCCGACAAGCCGTTCGAGCGTCGGTACGAGCCGGGCCGTCAGCTCCGGGTCGTTGACCGTCATCGGGTGGCTGCGGTCGAAGGAGAGCTCGAAGCTGGCGTGCGCGGCCTGGGTCACGCCGGCGAATATGTCGCGCATGCGGGCCTCGATCGTGTCGAGGTCCGTGTCGTCGAAGGTGCGGATCGTGCCGGCAAGTTCCACGGATGCCGGGATGATGTTGTTGCGCTCGCCGCCGCGGAAGATGCCGACCGTGATGACATTGTCGGACAGCGGCGGCAGCACGCGCGAGCGGATCGTCTGCAGCGACATCACGATCTCGGACGCTGTCACGATGGGATCGACGCTGAGATTCGGCGTGGAGCCGTGTGCCGGCCGGCCCTTGACCGTCGCCTTCCAGCTGGTCGCGGCGGCGAATGCCGGCCCGGGCCGGTAGGCGACCTTGCCGAGCATTTCATTGTTGCCTTCCGCATCCGGCGGGCTGCCGTTGGTGTGAAAGGCGATCACGGCGTCGGGCTTGACGGTCGAGAAGATGCCTTCCTCGACCATCATCCGGGCGCCGCCGTTCTCGCCGGCAGGTACGCCTTCCTCCGCGGGCTGGAAGATGAACATCACCGTGCCCGGCAGGCGGTCACGCAGCGACGCCAGCACGGAGGCGCTACCAAGCAGCGCGGCGGTGTGCACGTCGTGGCCGCAGGCATGCGCGACGCCGACGTCCTGGCCGAGGTATGTGCTTCGAACGGTCGACTTGAACGGGAAATCGCTCTGCTCGGTGACGGGCAGCGCGTCCATGTCCGCGCGCACCGCGATTGTCGGTCCCGGCAGCCCGCCCTTCAGAATGCCGACGACGCCGGTGTGCGCAATGCCTGTCTTCACCTCGATGCCGAGCTTTCGCAGCTGGGTCGCGACGATTCCCGCCGTCCGCGTCTCGCGATTCGATAGCTCCGGATGCTGGTGAATGTCCTCGCGCTCGGCGATGGACGTGGCGGAATACTTCGCGACGAGATTCGAGATCTCGGCATCGGTCGGCCGGGTTGCCGCGGCGGCGGCGCCTCCGGTGAACAGGCACGCGGCGGCTAACGTAGTCCATCGTGTGAAATGCATGGAATTCCCCCTGAAGGATCTAGCGGGCGAACATCTGTCCCGCGATGTCGCGGAACGACTTGAATTCGAGCGCGTTGCCGCTCGGGTCGGTCAGGAACATCGTCGCCTGCTCGCCGACCTGGCCCTGGAAGCGCAGGTGTGGCTCGATCACGAAGTCGACGCGCGCCGTGCGCAGCCGCGCGGCGAGGGCCTCCCAGTCCGGCATCTCGAGCACCAGGCCGAAATGCGGCACGGGGACGTCGTGGCCGTCCACGGGATTGTGCGCGGCCCGCTGGCCGCCCGCCGCCTGCGCCACGACATGGCAGACCAGCTGGTGGCCGAAGAAATCGAAATCCACCCACTCGGCCGAGCACCGCCCTTCGGGGCAGCCGAGCACGCCGCCATAGAAAGCGCGGGCGGAGGCGAGGTCGCGCACGGGAATCGCGAGGTGAAACGGCGTCGGCATGTTCAGGCGTCGAGCCGCGCGTCCATCGAAATCGCGGCCTTCAACACCCGGCTGAGCGGGCAATTGACCTTCGCCTTCTGTGCGGCCTCGTCGAACTTCGCGCGGTCCGCGCCCGCCGCGCGCGCGCTGACGTCGAGGTGCACCCTCGTGATGGTGAAACCCGCCTCGAGCTTTTCGAGCGTGACCGTCGCTTTCGTCTCGATGCGCTCGGGCTTGATGCCGGCTTCGCCGAGCGTCAGGGAGAGTGCCATCGTGAAGCACCCCGCATGCGCGGCGCCGAGCAGCTCCTCGGGATTCGTGCCGGGTGCGCCTTCAAAGCGCGTGCTGAATGAATACGGCGTGTTCGAGAGGACCTTGCTCTCGGTCGTGAGCGTGCCCTTGCCGTCCTTGAGGCCGCCCTGCCAGGCGGCGGTTGCCCTACGTTCCATGCCTGCTCCTCATTGTCCGCGCGGTCTGCGCGTCGTCAGATAGTAATGCCACAGGAGCCGCGCTGCGACCGAGCGCCAGGGCGCCCAGGCGGCGCTCATGTCGAGTTGCCGCTGCGCATTGGGCCGCCCGCGCAGGTTCTTGACCTCGTGCAACGCGACTGCGAGTGCGAGGTCACCCACGGGCCAGACGTCGGGACGCCGCAACGCCATGAGGTAATAGATGTCGGCGCTCCAGGGACCGATGCCGCGTTGCGCCAGCAGGGCGGCGCGGCCGGCTGCGTCGTCGCCGCGCGCGATGCGGGCGAGCGAAAGGCTGCCGTCTATCACCGCCTGCGCAAGGGCATGGCAGTACGACGCCTTCTGCCGCGTAATCCCGAGCCGGTGCAGCCCGGCAACGCCGCGTCCGGCGACCCGTTCGGGCGTCATGCCGCCGAGGTGGTCGCGGATCCGGCGGAACAGGCTGCGCGCGGCGACGATCGAGACCTGCTGTTCGAGCACAATATGGACGAGCGTCGGGAAGCCGGGCCGGCGCGCCCACATCGGCGGCATGCCGTTCCGCGCGAAGAGCGCCGCGAGATCGCGATCGCTGCGCGCGAGCGCGCCTACGGCCTCGGCCAGCGTGGCCCGGGTCAGCGCCCGCGGCGGGGCGGGCGCCTGGCGTTGGCCGGTGCGCAAGCCTAGGGCCGCGGCTTCAGCCGCTCGCTGAAATGATAACTGCTGAGTTCGAGTCCTTCGCGCAGGTAGAACTGGTGGGCGCGCTTTCGCTGAACGCCCGAGTCGAGATGAAACACGTCGCAGCCGTGCTCGACTGCGAGCGCTCGCAGCCACGCGAGCAGCGCCTTGCCGTGTCCCTTCGAGCGTTCGGTCTCCGCAGTCACGAGATCATCGACATAGAGGTGCTTGCCGCAGAAGAGGTTGTTCGAGACTCGATAGCCCGCGACCGCGACCACGCGATCCTGTTCGCGAATGCAGGCGAGCCGGAAGCCCTCCGCCTGCATTGCGCGCACGACCGGCAGGAAGTCCGCGCGATGGACCCGCGGCCTCAACTCCGCCATCACGTCATAGCAGGCGGCAATCTCCTCGTCCGTGCGTACGTGCTCTGGCATGCTCAGTTCGCGAGGTGATATTCGATCGTCGCGACGACGCGGACTTTCTTGATGTGTGGCGTCGTGCTGTCGCGGTTCTCGATCGAGAACTGGCCCTGCTGGGCGGAACGTATGTGGCCAAGCCGGCTTCCCGAGTCGGCGGCGAATTTCTCGGCCACCGTGCGCGCGTTCTTGGTCGCTTCCTCGATCATCGCGGGCTTAAGTGCTGAGAGCCCGGTGAATTCGAATCGCGCCTGATTCTGGTAACCGTCGCCGGAGAGTGCGACTCCCTGCTTGCCGAGCGAGATGACGTCGCTCATGGCCTTGCGCACGGCCTCGACGTCTTTCGAGTACACGGTCACCGTCGAGGTCGCGGTGTAGCGGTAGACGACATTGGCCTTGTCGCCGTAGCTTTGTGCATAGAGATCGGTGACCGCCGGCGGGCCAATAGTGACGGCCTCGGGCGCTATGCCGTGCCCGGTCAGAAACTTCGAAATCAACCCGTTCTTGCGCTGCAGCGACTCGAACAGGGCGTTGAGGTCGTTGCCGGCGTCCTGGAAGGTCAATGGCCAGATCGCAATGTCGGCGGGCACTTCGCGTTCCGACAGGCCCTTGACGACGACGGTGCGGTCGAATTTCTTGACGTCGACGGCGGCGTTGCCGAGCAGCCATCCGAGCGCAATGAAGCCCAGGAGGATGCTGGCGCCCAGCACGACGAGGCTTCTCGAAATCGGTTCGTTCATGTCATGTCCTTGGGGAGCCGTGGGGCGGAGCCGGCACGGATCATTTTCTCATGTGGGCTTGCGCGCGAGTAGGGCCTCGCGCCGGGCGAGGCTCTCCGCGGGCCAGAACTGCTTGCGGTCGTAGTACTCCGGCACCGCGGGCGTGCCTGCCGGCAGGACCACCCAGGGCTGCATCGACGCCGTGAAGATGTGGATATCCGGCGGCAGCCGGTCGGGATCGTCGAGCGTACCGACGCGCACGAAGCTGACCGCGATGCCGGCCCCGGAATAGTGGCTCCAGAGCGCGATTCGGCACCCGGGGCAGCGCGCGATCATCTGGCCCTGGCCGCTCGCCGAAGGCGTATCGACGAGTTCGGGCATTCCGGCGAGGAGCGTCACGCGGTCGGCCTCGATCATGGCGTTCAGCGCGAACGAGGCGCCGCTCTCGCGCTGGCACCATCGGCAATGACAACAGTGCACGAACAGCGGTGGCGTCTCCATGCGGTAGCGCACCGCCCGGCAATCGCAGCCGCCGTCGATCGGGTAGCCTGCACCGCCCATCACCCGGCCACTCGCGCGTAGAGCATACAGTCGATGACCTCGCCGTCCTTGAATGCGCTTTTCCGCATGACACCCTCCCGCGTAAATCCGCATTTCTCGAGCACCCGCATCGAGGCCGGGTTCCACGCGTACACGGGCGCCTCGAGGCGAAGGAATCCAAGCTTCCCGAGCGCGTGCCCGGACACCGCGCCGACGACGCGCGTCATGATGCCGAGTCCCCAATGGGCTTCGCCAAGCCAGTAGCCGATGTGGGCGCAGCGCGCATGGACGTCGGCCAGCGGTTCGAGCCCGACGCAGCCCGCGGCTTCGCCATTCACTTCGATGGCCCAGCCGGCGCGCTGCGGCTGCTCGCGCGCCAGCGCGAGCCAGGACTCGGCATCGCGGTCCGTGTACGGGTGCGGGAAGCGGTCCCGCAGGTTTCGCCAGACCTTGCGGTTGTTCGCGTGGCGCACCAGCGATGCGCAATCGTCCTCGAGCCAGTCTCGCACGATCGCCGGTCCGCAATCGAGCCGCATGCTCAGCGCGGTCCGGCCTGCAAGGACGCCGTGACCGCGAATACCCAAAGCGCCGTGAACCCGGGTGTCGCCATCAGCGCGGCTTGCCGGCGAGCCAGGCCTCCGCTTCGGCGACAGTCTGAAAAACGGTCAGGGGCACGCCGCGGTTGTTGGCAACAGTCTCCGCGAATTTCATCAGCTCGCCGCCGGCATTGACGTCGACGAAGGCGACCGCCTTCAAGAGGCCGCGCGCGTGCGCGCTGCTGTTGGAGGCGATCTGGTACACGTCCCAGGTCTCGAGCCGGCGCCCGCTGAGGTCCTCCTCGATCAGCACGTTGAAGACCTGGTGGGTCTCGCATTCGCGCAGCAGGTCCCGCAGGTAGCCGACCACGTTCTCCATCGTATTGGTGCCGGTCACGATGGCGTGCAGGTACGTCGGCTTTTCGATGATCTTGAGCTGGTAGGACATGTCGCGCCGCTGCAGGCGGGGCTGCCGATTATCTCAAAACCGGGCCGCGCACCGAAAGGGTGCGCGTTAGCTGGAATGATCGTGGACGGCCCGCCAGCCTGCAGGCGTCCTGAGCCACACCAGCGTGAACCAGCCCGACTGTTCGGGTTTGTCGCCCCCCGAGAGCCGGTAGCGCGCCGTCGCGAGCGCCAGGTCCGGTGCGAGTGGGCGAACGGCGAGCTCCTCGAATTGCAGTCCCTGGATGGGCTGGCCATCCTTGAAAAACGCCTCGCGAAAGGCCTTCTCGATGGGCGCAATGCCGGGACGCGGGCCGTCTTTCGTCATGAACTGGACGCTTTCGTCGTAAATCGCAAGGTGGCCTGAGAGGTCGCCGCGATTGAAGGCCAGCACCGAGTCGGCAAGGCGTTGCCGGATCTCGGCCTCGTCGGAGGACCAGTCGGCCGCGGCGGGCGCTGCGGCGAGGAGCGCCCCGCACAGGGCCAGGAACCGGAATCCAGTCGTGGCTTTCAAGGTTTTCTCCCGTGAATGACGATGACGTCGTGCGGCCCCGGCCGCCGCTCGCGCACGCGACGGTTGATGCGATTGATGCCGTCTATGAGGAAATGCCGGCCGGACCATTCGAGGACCAGGATCGGCAGGTCGTCGCGCTTGGGCCGCGCGCGATCGTGCGCGTCCGCATGCACCAGCGGGGCGAGGCGCTCGAGCGGCCAGCATTCGCGCGAGACGGACAGCATTTCGCGGGTCAGGATCGGCGGCTGCTCCGGCAGCTTCAGTACGCCGTCCATCGACATCACGTAACGGTTCTTGCGCCAGAGGCGATTCAGGGTGTCGATCCAGCCGTGGGCGGGCTTGCGCCGGTGGAATTCGAGCTGGTTCTGCACCTGCAGCCAGGTATCTTCATCAATCATTGCGGGCGCCCGCCGCAATGTCCTCCGGCAGCTCCTTGTAGAAGACGACCGTGTCATGCGGCCGTCCGTCCGGATCGAGCGCGTAGCGTGGAATCGTGCCGGCGACGGTCCAGCCGAGCGCGCGATAGAGCGCCTCGCCGGCGTCGCCGCGCTTCGAGTCGAGGACGAGCAGGCGAAAACCCGCGTTTCGGGCCTCGCGCTCCAGCGACTGCATCAGCAGCCGGCCGATGCCCCGGCGCCGGCTGCGCCGGTGCACGATCAGCTTCGATACGTCCGCGCGGTGAGGCTGGTTCGGGGCCCAGGCCGGATGCAGCTGTACGGCGCCGACGATGCCCGCCGCGTCGCGCGCGATGAGGAAGATCGCGCCCGAAGCGGGCAAGGCGAGATTCCTGCGCCACCAGGCGCAGGCCTCATCGGTCGTAAGCGTGAGGAAACTGACTGCGGCGCCGGACGCGACCGCGTCGACGAGGATGTCGGCGAGCGAACGCAAGTCCGCCTCGCTGACCGGCGGCCTCAGTCGCTCGATCGTGGGGCCGCGCTGCGTCACCAGTACTTCGGATAAGCCGAGTCGCGCGTGGCGTTGTTGTAGAAGAGCGCGACGGCGACGATCACGATGGCGCCCACCAACGTCGGAAACAGCAGGAAGCTCCAGCCGGGTTGCGCAAGGTAAACGATCACGGGGTTCGATCCCGCCGGCGGGTGCACGGTGCGCGTCAGCATCATCACGGCCACCGCAGTGCCGACCGCCAGCGCTACCGACCACCAGTACGGCCCGAACGCGGCGAGGCAGGCGAGCCCGATCAGCGAGCTGAGGAAATGTCCCACGACGACGTTTCGCGGCTGTGCAAAGGGTACGTCGGGAAAGCCGAATACCAGCACGCAGGAGGCGCCGAAGGAGCCGAGCACCAGCGCGACCGCGAGCTGGTCGGTCAGGAGCGCGACGGCTGACATCGCGATGAAAGCGCCGACCCATGCGAGCGCCGCGGACTTGAACGACGGCTGCGGCGGCAGCGCAGCGCCGTCGCCCTTCAGCTTGGAAAGAAACGACATTCGACCTCCCGATTTAGGATGCCACTCCCAGACTTCGCCGGCCTCCGCATCGACGGCAGGACCGGCGAATTCGAATCCGAGTTTACCGAGGATGGAATTCGAGGCGTTGCGCGCAGGCAGCGTCTGCGCGGTCAGGACGATGCCGGCACGCCCCGCTCGCGCGAGCGCGACGAGGCGCGTCGCCATCGCCGTCGCAATGCCGCGGCCCTCGAATTCCGGGAAGGTGAAATACGCAATCTCGACTCTCCCGTCGACGGGCGCATTCTTGAATGCGCAAGTGCCGACCGTGAGTCTTTCGCTCACGGCGAGATAACCGATCCAGGGCGGCTCGAATCCGCCTGAGCGATACATCCTGGCGGTCGCCGGCAGGACGGCCGCGGCGATGGGCGGCACCTGGAGCGCTTCCCCGGGCTCGCCGGTTTCGCCGATCGGGACGAGCCGAATGTCCGTCAAGGCCATGCGTTACGGGAGTTTCATGGTTTCGCAGAGCAATGTCTGCACGGTGGCTTCATCGCAGAGCTCGAGCCGGTTGCCCTGGATTCGCCACTGCGTGCTGCCCGCGCGCCGTGTAAGCACGGGGATGCGCGCTGTTCGACGTAAACCGGGTCGGCGGCGAGGGTGCGTTCGGGATCGCCGTGCACGAACGGTAATTGCCTCGTGCCTTCATTGCCCGGGCGGCGGCTGCCAGAGTTCGACCTTGTTGCCTTCCGGGTCCATCACCCAGCCGAACTTGCCGTATTCGGAGTCGTCCGTCTTTTCCAGCACCGTGCAACCCTCTGCGCGCAGCGACTCCAGGAGCGAGGCGAGGTCCGCGACGCGGTAGTTGACCATGAACGTGGACTGGCTTGGCGCGTAGTAGTCGTTGTTCACGTCACCGATATTCCAGACCGTCGTGCCCTTCATGGGACTGCCCGCGTCGTCGGCCCACGAAAAGGCCGCGCCTCCCCAGGACTGCACGTCGATGCCGAGGTGCTTCTGGTACCAGGCGCGCAGCGCCGCCGGGTCCTTCGCCTTGAAAAAGATGCCGCCGATGCCGGTAACTCTTTTCATCGTGTACTCCGAGTGAGCCGGGCCGCCGCGATCGCGATCGGCATGCCGAAAAGGAACATGTGCGAAAGCAGGTCGAGGCCCGCCGACAGCGGCTTGAACGTCACCGGATGCGGAAAGGCCGAGAGTGGCAGCACGACGAGCCGCATCGCGAGGAACACGAGGGCGCCGAAGATCGCGCCGGCGAGGATCGGACGCGCAACCAGGCGCTGCAGGCGCGCGGCGGCGGCGACGAACAGGGCGGCCCACAAAAGCGACATGCCGAAATGGCCGGCGAGGCCGAGCGCCGCGGTCGCAGTCCCGCCGGAATAAGCCGCCTCGCCGAGCAGCCCGCTCGCGATGGTTTGCAGGAGCCGCGCCGGCTCCACCCCGTTGACGGCCGCGAAGGTCAGCGCGAAGAGGATGTCGAGCGCGCCGGCGATCATCCCGCCGACGAGCACTGCCCGGAGTCGCGAGCCTGCGGGTACCATGACATGGATTGGACCTTGCCTCACGTGGCTTGTCCAGAAGGAGCGCCATGCATACGGGGTCCTGTCTATGTGGTGCGGTCCGTTTCGAGGTCGCAGGCGAGCTGAAGCCGCCGGATGCCTGCCATTGCATGCAGTGCCGGAAGGTTTCCGGCCACTATTGGGCATCCACCGACGTCCCGCGCCAGTCGCTGACGATTCACGGCGCCGACAGCGTCACCTGGTTTCGTTCCTCGGAAAAAGTACAGCGCGGTTTCTGCTCGACCTGCGGCGCGGCACTGTTCTGGGACCCGATCCACCAGGACAGGATCGGCATCGCCATGGGCGCCTTCGACGCGCCAACCGGCACCCGGCTGGCGATTCACATCTTTGTCGCCGACAAGGGCGACTATTACGACATCGGCGACGGCTTGCCGCAGAACCCGCAGTAGCGGTGCGATCCGCGTTTCAGCCGCCGTTCACGGCGATGCACTCAATCTCCACCCGCGCACCCATCGCGAGGCCGTTTGCACCGAGCGCGCTCCGCGCGGGGAACGGCGCCTCGAAGAAGGTCCGGTAGACCTCGTTGAAAGTCCCCCACTCGGCGATGTCCGCCAGCATGATCGTGCACTTGATGACGTCCCGCATCGAATAGCCGTTCGCTTCGAGCGAGGTCTGGATGTTTCCCAGCGCCTGGCGGGCCTCGGCCTGGATGCCGCCGGGAACGAGCTTCAGCGTGCCGGGCTCGATACCGATCTGTCCGGAGAGATAAAGCGTGTGGCCGACCCGGACCGCCTCGGAGAAGGGCAGGGTGGTCGGCACGACTTTGCCCGAATTGAGGAACTCGACGGCGCGAGGCTCATCGGCGGACGCGGAATGAATTCCGGCGAGCATCGAGGCCGCGGCGAGGGCCCAGGTGGTCTTCTGCATGTCTTTCTCCTCGTGATGGATCGTGTGCAAGGCCTCGACCTGCCCGGCCTGGGAGAGCGGTCAAGGCAGCGGACCAGGAGCGCTTGCGCAGGGAAATCACAGCGCATCCGGATAGATTTCGTCGGCGATCCAGTAGTTGGCGAGCAGCAGAGCGAACAGCGTGCCTGCCAGCCACAGGGTCCATCGCCAGCGTTGCAGGCCGTTTCGCCACGGCGAAAATTGCACCGGGATGTCCACGACGTAGGCCGCGCAGTAGCAGATATTGGCGATGACCGCCAGGACGAGGAGGATGCCAGCGGGTTCAAGTGACAGGGCGCCCCTGAAATGAGGCCATGTCAGGATCACCCACGCGGCCGCCGTAAGAAAAAGAACGAGGTTGTACGCGATTCGGCGAGGCTCCCAGAACCGCAGCGCGTCGCGCAGGGCATCACGCCAGTCGGCGCTCCGTGAACCTGGGCCTGGAAGGTATGTCATGGGTCGCCGTCCGCTCAGGTCGCGAAATGCTTGTCGTAGGTTTCTGCGCCGGCCGGAACCTGCGACCAGTTTTGCGCCGAGCCCAGGAAGATATGACGAAAATGATGCCGGTCGGCGCGAATCCAGCTCGGGTCGTCGAAGGTTCCCGCGTCGACGATCCGCGCGCCGGGCCGCCATTCGAGCGTCATGCCGATATTGGTTCCGCAGCGCGGGCAGAACTCGAGGTCGAGCCAGCGGCCGGACGAGTCCGAGATGTGCCGGTATTTCGTCAGCGGCCCGCCGCTGATCTCGACCTGGTCTTCATTGAAAACCGGCTCCACCGCGAAAGCGGAACCGGTTCGGCGCTGGCACCAGCTGCAATGGCAAACCGTGACGCGGAGTGGGTCACCCCGGGTCACGTAGCGCACGGAGCCGCACACGCATCCGCCTTCATGCCGGTCAGACATCATTGACTCCTGCAGACGTGGATTGCCGCAAGGGATCCATGATACTCAGCCCGGTTTGGCGGCGAAATCGGCGGTCGATCAGTGGCTTTCGCTGGCGGCCTTTTGCCTGAAGAACATGACGCAAGCGATCATGAAACCCAACAGCACCGCCGACGCCGAATAGCGGTTGAGCGCCAGGCCGCCGGACGCAACCGGCTTGTCGAGGAAGTCTCCCACCACGGCGCCGAGCGGCCGCGTCAGCACAAAGGCAGCCCAGAACAAGAGCGTGTGCGAAATGCGGGTCCAGAAGTAGGCGGCTGCGAGTATCAGCAGGAGTGAGCCGAAGATCGCCGCCGCCCCGACGTAGCCGAGTCCGGCGGTATCCGCCGTCCAGTCGCCCAGGGCCGTCCCGAGGGTCTGGGATAACATGATCGTCATCCAGTAGAACATTTCCGCCCTGGGGGAACTGATCGAGGCGACGGAGACGGTGCCCAGCGTGCGGTACCAGACCGCGAGCGACGCAACCAGAAGCGCGAGCAGAAGCAGGCTGCCCCCCGCATAGCCGATGCCCAGGGAACGGGTTGCGAAATCGGCGAGCGTCGTACCTACCGTGGTCGTGGCGACGATTGTCATCCAGTAGACGTAGGGGTGAAATTTCCTCGCCGCGATCTGCACGCCAACCGCGGCACAGAAGACCGCGGCGAAAATTGCCGTGGCGACGAGATACCCGAGATCCATGGACATCGAAACGGCATCACCGCCCGTTTCGCCGAGTGTCGTCGCCGCGATCTTGATGAGCCAGAACAGCAGCGTGACTTCCGGCACCTTGCTGACGCGCGACTCCGAAGCGTCATTCACGCGGTATCCTCCTGCGTCGTTTCCCTATCGACCGGCAATGCAACTGGAAGTTGCGCGTCAGGCGCGGTAGGCCGCGCGTACCGGCACCGCCGCCTTCAGTGTCTGCAGCACGACGCAATAGCGTTCGGTAAGTTCCAGGAGCTTCTGGAGCTGCTCCGTAGTCGCCGGGGATTTCAGGGCGATTTCCAGGCGGATGTCCTTGAAACCGACCGACGCGTCCTTGGCAACGCCGAGCGTGCCGCGAAAATCCAGGTCGCCTTCGGCGCGCAGTCTGCCGTCCTCGATCGGGATGCCGAGCGACGTGGCAACGGCCAACAGGGTGACGCCGGCGCAGGCCACCAGTGCCTCCAGCAGCATGTCGCCCGAACAGGCGTGTGCGCCGGAGCCGCCGGTGGCGGGATGAAGGCCCGCCTCGACGAGCGCCTTGCCGGTCGCGACGCTGCAGGTGAGGTCCTCGCCGAGGCGGGCTTCCGCGCTCAGCGTGACGAGTGCGGTTCCGGGCGCTTTCCGATACCGCTCCTTGAGCGGCGCCTGAAGCGTTCGAAGGTCAGTCATGCGGCTTCTCGATCGGTGCGCGGACATTCGGGCTTACGGACTGCATTCACTTGTCCCAACGTTCGAACCCGACCTGTGCTCCCGACCGTATCGTATTTTGAATCTCGGCGACTGAATCGGTCTCGCGAAGCAGCCGCTCGATCTCCTCCGGCGCCGCCGTCGAATCCACTTTGGCGCGATACCGAATGTTGGTTGCAGCGATGCCAATTCCAGCGAAGTCGGCCTCGGCGACGACCTCAATTCCGCGGATTTCGACGCTGAGACGTGCCGCTTCGCGATAAAGATCATTGCCATAACAGGTGGCCAAAGCCAGCATGAGAAGCTCGCCCCCGTTGATGGCGGAACCGGTGCCGCCCGGATGGGGAGGAATCGGAATCGTCTTGGCGACGCCTGAGGTGGTCACTGCTGATTCCTGCCATCCGGTGGAATGTCGTACTACCGCAGAAACATGCATGTGAATGCCTTGGTGGCTTGATGGCTTGTTGCTTCGGCGGCGGACCGGCCGAAACAAGCGACGTGACCGCCATGGAATGTAACCGCGTTCCGCTTGAGCCAGCTCGCGGCGACGGCAAACGAAATGCTGCGGTGCGGCCTCATTGTTTTACTCGCCGTCTTAGCAGGCTAGTCTTGAACCGCGCCCTCGCGGCGCTGGGCGACGTGCCAGAGCACGCCGCCAGGGTCAACGACGAACGCAACGCGCAGTCCCCACGGCTGCATGGCCGGGGGCTTGGGCGCCGATACGCCAAACGCTTTCGGCAGGTCCAGTTCCCGGATGTGCGACCACCAGGCATCCAGGTCGTCCACCATGAGTTGCATCATGCAATTCTCCGCCCAGTCCTTCTGGTAGCGGCGCTGCAGGACGAATCCACTGCCGCCGAGGCGAAAGATGGCCACATCTGCGTCCAGCAGCTTGTCAAAGCCGAGCGCCTCATAGAAGCGCTTCGACAGTTCGAAATCCCTTGCCGGGAGAAACGGGCGCATAAGCTCCGTTCCGGCTGGCACATTCTTCAATCGACGTCCCTCATAGCGCTTCCCGGAGTTGATACTTGTTGCCTTCCGGATCAATGGCGTCCTGGATCGAGTGACCTCGAAACTTCCACCGCTTCGAGCCCTCGTCAGCCCTGCCGCCAAGGAGGCGGGCAGCTTCGAGCGCAACCTCGACGGAGGGGACCACGAACACCAGCTTGATCGCAGCCTGCGATCGCGCTTGCGGTGGGTCGGAGATTTCGATTTGCGAGGCGATGTGTTCCGGTGCCTGGACGATGGAGAGTTCCACCTGCGGCCCCGTCAGGACCGCATAATCACCGTGCTGAATCTCATCGACTGAGAGGCCGAGCGCCGTGTAGAAGGCGACCAGTCGGTCAAGACTCTTCGCATACATCACCGCGGCGATTTGGAGTTCCTCATGACTTTGCTTTCTTCGATGGTTTCGACTTGCCGGAACGGTTGAGGATGACTGCCTGGCGAATGAGCGCCTTGAACGCGGACCCGTCAACCTCTTCTCCTTCGTGAATGTCGATTGCGCGGCGAACGTTTCCGTCGAGACTCGAATTGAAGAGACGGGCCGGGTCCTTCAGGGACGCGCCCTTGGCGAAGGTGAGCTTTACGACCTTCTTGTAGGATTCTCCGGTGCAGATGATGCCGTCGTGCGACCACACCGGAGTGCCCATCCACTTCCACTCCTCGACGACATCGGGGTCCGCTTCCTTGATGAGTTTTCGCATCCTGCCGAGGCTTTTCCCACGCCAGTCTCCTAGCTCGGCGACTCTCATTGAGATCCTTTTCGATGCCGACGGACCCTGGCTCGCGCCCGATTTTTTCATGTTTTCATCCTGTTAGAATCGTACCAGCGCCTAAAATTCTATCCCAAACGATACCAGCAGGCGCGCGTAGATCACCACAATCGACGCGTATGCCATCGTCATCGTAAGAAGTTTTTTCCGGCGGATACGCCGTAGCACGCTTCGCGTGCCGTCGTGTACTTCATCCGCGACCTCATCGCCGAACTACAGCGAAAAATAGTACCGGTGCTTGAAGATTGTGCGCACGCCGAACAGCAGCAGCAGCGGAAAATCGAGCAGGAACCCGGCAACAGCCACACGCCTAGCGGCGATAGCCGAGGACTCGTGCAGGTAGCAGGAGCAGGCTGCGCAGGAATGCGAAGACGGCATCGACCGTGATACCGATCAAACGGAACGGCAGGGAAAGCAGCCAGACAACCGGCCAGAGCAGGAGTGCAAGCAGCGCGAGCGGCCAGCAGATCACGAGGAGGATGCACCAGAGGAGAATCGAAAGTAAGGCACTCATTGGCGGGCTCCATCCGAGGTGGACTTCATGTTCAGGGTGTCCGGCCGGCGAAAGGATCCCAGCTTCGGACCGTTCGACGCAAGGCCACCGTTGACGGGTTTGTCCAGGTAGATGAGGCCGCCCTCGACCAAGAACAAAATCAAAGCTGGCTCAGGCGAGTCGTCGGTAATAACCAGAGTGTGAGCTTCACCAGCGGGCTGATAGATGAACGTTCCCGGTTTTGCAGCCCAATCATGCTCGAGGTAGCGCCAGTTACCAGAGAGGGTATAGCCGCGCACGGTGCCGACGCGGTAGTGAACGCCGCGTTTCGCGCCGGGCAATCCCTTCAGAACGACACTGAATCCTCCGGACGTCACATTGACCAAGCATGGCTGGAACCAGACGCCGTCAGCATAAGGAACCCAGCGGCGTTCGTCCTGGATGTCGATGTTCGCAATGAAGTGCTCGCGACTCCGTTGGTTCGCGGCGAGGCCATCCGACACACTGCTGAAAGTTGCAATTGGCACGTTGTATTCCCCTCCCGATGTGCAAATGTTTCGAGCCATCAGTGCCGAGCGAAGCCCAGGAGGCGAGTTCTAAACAGCGATCTAACGTCCGCGTTGAGCGGGCCGCTCAGAGCGCATTGAGCGTGACGTAGTACCCATCCGGGTCTCGGAGTGAGAACTCCCTGGTTTCAGTGTTCGGATTCAAGTGTGGCTCCTCCTCAAATTGAGCGACGAGAGTGCGCGCTCTTTGCAGGGCCATGTCGAAGTCATCGACGCGGATAAAGAGGAGGAGGCCGTTGCCCGGCGTCGCGTGGTCGGGGCTCATCAAGGGGGGATGTTCGTGAGCGCCCCATTCGTGAAGACAGAGCAAGACAGTTCCGTCTGAGTCGAGGATTTGCCCAAAGTCACGGTGGACGGGATCCACGTGCTCCTGGCCAAGCAGCGTCTGGTACCAATTGCAGCTGCCCGCCACGTCGCGTACCCCGATTATCGTCCATGTGCGCTTCATCGGGTTCCCTTCCGCGGCCCAACGTCCGCGATCAACGGCGCGACAACGCGTGCCGAACGCCGGCATTCGCCTGCGTCGAGGCGCGCTAGCGCCGAAGTCGGCGGGTGCAGCAGCTGGTTGGGTCGCGCCATCGTCATTCTCCGTCGAGTCGACCAGTGATTGCTTTCTGCCGCCATGCCGGAACATTCACGCCCTTCACGAGGAGCCACAGCATCAGCAGAAATTCCGCCAGAGCGCCGAAGGGAAGTACATAGGACGACAATGCGGTTGAAAGCGGCGGCCACATAAACGTCAGCCAGCCCATTCCCGCTAACATCATGATCACTCCGAGGATCCGCGGCAGGAACGTTGACCGAAAGATCAAATAGCCCAATAGGAGATCATAGAACGCGAAAAGTACAAGGGCGATACTGAACGCCTGTGAGTACAGTTTGACACCCAGGAGCGCTGCTGCCTGCAATTGCTCGATTGTGAATGTACTCAACAGCTGGCTGTCTCCAAGGATGACCAATGGAGCGAGTTGCAAGACGCCGCCGGCGATCTGAATGGTGCACCCCACAAGACTGAGGAACGCCGCGAGCAATGACATGCTTCGGTTCACCGGCGCGAACAATCGATAGAACAGAACCGTGACGGCGATGTAGATCACGTTAGCGATTAGACCGACCGCGAAACCTGACCGATACAAAGCCTCATGCGCCAGGATATTGTTCGCAGTGGCCGCGGCATCGCCTGGGGCTACAAGACTTTTGGTGAGGAACCCGCCGCAGAACGCCGCCAGGAAATAGAGCAGATAGACAAAACCGATGGTCCTTGCTTCAGGGTGTGGCGAACTTTCCGCGATATCTTCTATCACTTTTGTCCCTCAATTCGCTATGCACTATACGACGCGCTCGCTTGATTCCGTCACGGACCGCTTCAACGCATGGTTGGGCAACCATGAGGTCATTGAGTGGGTTGCCGTGGCGGTAGGTCCACGCGGTCAACGACCCACTTGGGGATTTGGCGAAAGTAGTATTCGATACCAACACCGTCACGCATGAGAATGTTCCCGTCGGGGAGCTCATAGAAACAAATTGGCTCACGATCGAATAGGCCGTCAGCAGCGTTTCCCATCGTTGCCTTTAGGTCTAATTCAAGTGCGATCTTGAATTCTTCCCCGGACTCAATTGGCTTTTCAGTGGGACGACCCCGCCTGTGGTGATCGGTAATGCAATCCGTAATCGGCGGTGTAGGTGGAAGTAGGCTGTCGACGTATGCGTTGAGGTCAAGAGTTTGGGTGAGTTCCTGCGCATGGGCCGAAGTCAAGGTCGCAAGTCCAGCCAGAATCGCAATGCGCCTCATGGTTGCCAAACGTCTGCGATCAGCAATTCGTGTGCCGAGGCGCGACGACCGCTGCATCGCATGGTTAGGTGGATGGTTCAATGTCGTAGACACGGGTCCACCAGTCCTGTCGTTCCCGACGGAAGAGCACGATCTTCTGTCCCAAGTTGGTATCGACCCTTGCTGCGTTATAGCGCTCCGCAGAGTGCGAACCAATCACGACTCCGCGCAATTGAAGGACCCTGAATTCAGTAACGCGACCATGGTCAAAGCTGACCACTTGGAACATGCGATCAATCACTTCCTCAACAGTGGCGGTGGGAGGTAAATCCAAAGACGGGTACAAACCGTTAACCCACTCGGCATTGGGGTCCGCAGAAAGCCTGTCCACAAGCTCTTGAATCGCATCCGTGTGCATATTGCTTCCGACTTCTTTGGACGAATCGGTGCACGCCGTAACGAGAAGGGCGGAAGCAAGTATTAAAGCGAGACGCACCATCCGCCTTACGCCCGCGTTGAGCGGGCTGCGCGAGGCGCGCTCGCCGAAATCTTTCGCGGTCCGCTCCAACGCATAGTTAGACAACCTAGCGGTAGATGTCCTTGCGGTCGCCGACCTTGAAGATCGTGATCTCGCGCCGCTGATCATCGACGAGGTATACAACTCGGTAGTTACCCTGACGGATTCTGAACCGGTCCGCGTAGCCTGCAAGCTTTTCGCAACCGCGAGGCCTAGGGTCGTCCGCTAAAGCCTGGATTCTCTCGACGATCCGCAGTCGATCGGATTTCGTTCCGAGCCGTTCAAGTTCCTTACCGGCCGAGGCCTTGATCAGCAGCCTATAGGCGGCCACGGCGCTTCATGCCCCGGACGAAGCTCTCGAAAGGGGAGCTACGCTCCTTGCGCCGTTCGTCAAACGCCTCGAGGTCTACTGCATCTTCGGCCAGGGCGGCTCTTACCGCGTCGTTCACCATGTCGGACATGGAACGGTCATTGGCCGCCGCCCGCAGCCGGAGGGCGCGATGCACGTCAGGCTCGAAGTAAACCGTCGCTCGTTTGGAGGAGGCCATATGGTCAGTCTGACGCTATGACGTCAAAACGTCAATATGTCTTTCTTGGTTGTCTAGCGTCCGCGTTGAGCGGGCCGCGCAAAGCGCTGCCGGCGCGCTCGCCGAAACCCCTCACGGACCGCTCCAACGCATTGTTGGACGGCACATTGTCATGGCGATGGATTCCGACTTGCCCGAATTTCCTTCTTTGTCATCTGTGGCAAGTTATCCGTGATGTGGTCCCAAGGGGCCATAAATTCTATGTAGATGTGTTTGTCTGGCCTTATGAGAGGATCATCGTCGAGAGCGCCTGCTGGTATCTCGAACCAGGACTCCCCAGTTCTTGATGGATTTGGCAGCTGTGAGCCGCAGCGGCTGCAGAAACTGGTGTCATATGGCGGAGGCGATTCGCTTACTGGATGTTCGTAGGTCTTGATCAAGTCCGCGCCTTGAAGAATGCGGAAATTCTCACGACGCACGCCCAGCCAGGTGAGGTAGGCGGATCCGCTCACTTTTCGGCAACGAGTGCAATGACAAAGCTCAAAGGGTCCGACTGCGCGTTGGATTTCGAATCTAACGCCACCACAGAGGCAGCTACCGCGGAGCATTGACCACCTCCTCTTCTGGTGCCGTCCAACGTCCGCATTGAGCGGGTTGCGCGAGGCGCGGCCAGCGCGCCGCAGGCGCGGTAATGGTCCGCGCGCCTGCGGCGCGCTCGCTTAGGCCCCTCACGGACCGCTCCAACGCATAGTTAGGCGGCGATCCGCATAGGTTCAGTCGATGAAGGTCCATGTTTCGGCTCCGTCGAACTTGCGAACCGGCAAGGAGTTCAATACGGCAGGTTCAAAATTACGCAGGTTAATTCCCACATAGTCCTGGGTGCTGTCGAGCGGCTCCCAGTGCGTAATACAGCCGCAGGTCTTGCAGCGAAGGTTCCGCAAGGTTTTGTCACCCCAGACATACTCGACCGTGTTTTCAGGGTGGCCGGTGATGCGCACGGCCAGCCGGGGGAATCGCGCCCAAAGACCCGCCGTGCGGCGACAGAGTGAACAATTGCAGGAGATGACAGCCTGCGGCAGATTCGTGACTTCGACGGTGACTGCTCCACAGTGGCAACTGCCGACATACATGGCTGGAAGTTCGTCCGCCTAACGTGCGCGTTGAACGGGCCGCGGTAAGGTGTAACTATGCGCCGCGGGCGCGACAATCTTTCCCGCGCCCACGGCGCGCCCCTGCCAACTTGTCACGGACCGCTCCAACGCATAGTTAGACGTCGCGCCTCTTTGCGGCCCAAACCGATAGAGCCGCGCCTAATGCAGCCCCGACCACTATGCCGAGCGCTATGCCTACGCCAACGTTACCAAATGCAGCGCCGAAGGCCGCACCGAGAGCAATCCCTAACCCGACTGCTAGACCGACATGCCGCTTTTCAAAATGACCTCGATTTCCTTTGTCGTCGCTCACTTCAGGCGCCCCCTTGAATCATGTTCTGGCGCACGTCTAACGTCCACGTTGAGCGGGCGGCGCGCTCGTTCAAACCTATCACGGACCGCTCCAACGCATAGTTAGATTGTCGAGCTCAAGTTGACCGTATGTCAGTAATGACATATACTGCACCCTGTCGTCTCGGCTGACAAGCCGGTCGTATGGCTGCATGGGGAGATCAAAACTCCGCCGTTCGGCACCGCTGCCAGGATTGAAGCCGACATGTTGCTTAGAAGGCTGCAGCGTGGCGAGTCGTCGGGAATGCCCCAGTCGCGGCCTATGCCTGGAATCGGAAGGCGATACCACGAGTTGCGTATCGGGGATTCCGCGGCGACTTGAAGAATTGTCTACCGTACGGACTGAGATGCGATCGTGATTGGGGCGATGTTCGCCAAGAAGTCGCGCGCCACGCTCAAAGATGTGATTGCGACCTGCCAGAGGCGTTTTTGGGAGTATGACTATGCGTGCAAGTAAGAGAGTCAAACTCGCAAGTCGCGGCTGGAAAGTAGGCGACGCCAAGGAATTTCTGGATCTGTCGGCGGAGGAGGCCGCGCTGATCGAGCTGCGCCTCAAGCTGGCGGAGGGGCTCAAGGCCCGTCGCAAGCGCAAGCGACTGACCCAGCATGATCTGGCTGCGGCGGTGCAATCCAGCCAATCTCGAGTCGCCAAGATGGAATCCGGTGATCCCACGGTCTCTATCGACTTGCTGATGCGGTCACTCATCGCCCTGGGCGCCTCCCGACGTGACCTCGCCCGAATCATAGCGCCGAGCTGACTCTCGGCAATCTAACGTCCGCGATCAGCGGCGGCGCGCAGTCGGCGCGCCGCTTGCGGATCGAACCTCTTTGGGGGCTGCTTGCATTCCCTGCAAGCGGCGTGACGACGCGCGCCGACCGCTGCATCGCATGGTTAGGCGTCTTGTCAGGCGGCCACGCGAGAGACCCGCAGATTCTTGCGGCGCTTCTCGGCGTGCCACAGGTCGTACTGAGTCTGCTGATTCATCCAGCTCTCCGAGCTGGTTCCAAAGGCAATCGAAAGACGCACGGCCATCTCCGGGCTGATGCCCGCGCGGCCATTCAGCAAAGCAGACAAAGTCTTGCGGCTCACACCCAAAGCACCGGCTGCATCCGTGACCGAAAGATCCAACGGCTCGAGGCAGAGCTTGCGAATGATCTCGCCGGGGTGGGGAGGGTTGTGCATCCTCATCAGTGATAGTCCTCGTAGTCGACGTCTACCGCATCTTTGCCTTCAAATCGAAATGTAATCCGCCAATTGGCTCGCACCGTGACCGACCAACTGCCACTGCGACCGCCCTTTAGGGGATGAAGCCTCAATCCGGGTAGCCCCATATCGCTCGGTGCGGTGGCGGCGTTGAGGGTTGCCAGGATCAGCTTCAGCGGCTCTGCGTGGGCCGCCTGGATTCCGGCCTTGGACCCCGTGGCAAAGAACTTAGCCAAGCCCTTGTGCCGAAATGAGCGGATCACGGGGCGGAGTGTAACGCATAACGTTACGGGTTACAAGACGCCTAACGTCCGCGATCAGCGGCGGGGCGCAGTCGGCGCGCCGCTTGCTGGTCGAAACATTTAGCTGCCGTGTGCAGTTCCTGCAAGCGGCGTGACGACGCGCGACGACCGCTGCATCGCATAGTTAGACGTCGCTCGTCAGGCGCGCTTCTTGTGCTTGGCGATGAGCTCGCGAACCTCTGGAACTAGCTCCGCAGGTACCGACATGACGGTACCGCTCATGGCGGCCTCGTCTTCAGCCACTGCCTCGTCCTCCGACTGGGACTCGTAATGGCTGATGACGCCCTTGACGCGCTTCTCATCCCAGCCAGGAGGAAACCGGTTCTTGCTCATGGGGCTAGTTTGCGCCTACGGCGCCGATAGGCCAATGCGGGTTTGCCGCGAAGTTCGTAAGCCGTGATGACGAAAACACTTTTCGGCTCTGGGTCAGGGACATAAATCACCCGCAGTAGCCGTCCGGCGAGGGTTCGCCCCGTGGCAACCCGGGATCCGTCGCTGCCTGCCCGGTCTTCGCCTGGGTTTGACAGGACCTCCTCGACCTCCGATTCCGCGACGTCGTGCTTGTAGATGTGCGGCAGGCCGGTCTCGGGATCGATGTAGTAACGGACCTCCACGGCGCCTCTGTGTTCGAGCGATGTCTAACGTCCGCGTTAAGCGGGCCGCGCGAGGCGCGGCCGGCGCGCCGCAGGCGCGATAATGGTCCGCGCGCCTGCGGCGCGCTCGCTCGAACCTCTCACGGACCGCTCCAACGCACAGTTAGACCGCACATGAGGATCTCGAGCTCAACCGACCTTGAGTTCCTCTCTCAGCACTCTGCGCAAAGTGGCCTCATCGACCGGAGAAGCACCGGCGACACCGCGCAGCTTTTGATTGATAAGGGTCTGATAGCCAATGCCTTCAGCCTCGGCCTTGGCTCGGAAAGTCATTAGTAGGTCGTTATCCAGCATGATGGTAATCCGCGTCTTGCCCTTTGCCTCGGCCTGGAGTCGAGCGAGGTGAGGGACATCCTTGGCGCGCTTGGCCTTTGAGAAGTCGTACTGTTTACGCATAGTGTTTGGCCTCTTTACGTGTGGCTTTACGCGCCGAAATGAGTCGAACTCGATCTTGATGCCGCAATGTGTAAACGACCGTGAGCAGTTGCATCTGGGCGCTCATGCCAATCAACACCCAACGTAACGCACCTTCCGAGGCGGCATCCTCCTGGGCTAAAGCCATCGGATCGAGCAGGGCGGTCGCGGCTTCCTCGAAACTGACCCCGTGTTTCTTGAGATTCGAGTCGGCCTTGTCCGAATCCCACTCGATTTCCATATGCATATAATATGCATATGTGTTTAGCGAACGCAAGTGTCGCGGAAAAGGGCCGAATTCTGTGCGGTCTAACGTCCGCGTTGAGCGGGCCGCGGTACAGCCCAAACATGCGCCGCGGGCGCGATAATCTTCCCCGCGCCCGCGGCGCACCGCTGCCAAGTTGTCACGGCCCGCTCCAACGCATAGTTAGAGCGCAGATCATTTGTGCGCTTCCATGTAGGCACGAAGCAGAGCATTCATGCGGGACTGGTAACCGGCGCCTTGGGACTTGAACCAGTCGATGACGTCGGAATCGACCCGCAACGACAGCAGGGATTTCTTCGGTACGGGCTTCAGCCCCTTTCGAGCTACCGCCTTCGCGAACATCTGAGGCGTCCATTCCGGCGCGTCGCTGTCGCGAACGATGTCACCATAGCGTTGAGTACGCACCCTGGGGAGGTCAGTACGTGATTTGCGAGAAGTAGAAGCGCGCTTCATGTTTCGTGGCTTTCCGGATAGAAATAATGCGAATTTCCTCACCCTGTTCGGTATGGGCTACTGAGACCACCTGATCTTCCAGCAACCCCAGTGTGAGAAAGCGTTGTTCGCCATAATCTTCCCGGGTGTCCTCGGCCGTGAAAGTCACGCCTCGGAAGATCTTGTCTGCATCCGTGAAATCGATGCCGTGCTTGCGCAGGTTGAGCCGACGCTTGGCCTCGTCCCAGACGAACATGATGCAGTGTAGCTACATTCAGTAGCTACGGCAAATCGCCTTGATCTGCGCTCCAACGCATAGTTAGAAGTCACTGTGCTCTTCCGAATCAAACTCAAAGCGCCACAAGCGAAACGGCCCAAACGAATATAGAAACCAGGAAAAGAATCCGATGCTAAGAGTTAGTGGCAGAAAACCCACCCATTCTCGATCTGATACAAGGCATCCCACCAAATAGCTTGCTACAACGAAAATGGCTAAAAGCAATATTCTGGGCAATATGCGAAGGCGAAGCGCTAGGTGTAGAGCTAACCCAGTCAGGACGGCCGAAGGAAAGGAAACCAAGAAAATTGTGAACGCTACGAAAATGGAAAGCACGGCCATGCTTGAATCGTTGGTGCCTGGAACACCAAAGAACTCCCAGGCGAAGAAAAAAGCAATTCCTGCTATCACCGCTACAGCGGCGATGAGTGTAATTCGAAGCAGCTCTTCCAAACGGAACGGTTTCACTGTGACTTCTAACGTCCGCGTTGAGCGGCCGGGCGCCAGCGCGGCTTGCGCACCGCAGGCGCGATAATCTTCTGCGCGCCTGCGGCGCGCTCGCTCGAACCTCGCACGGGCCGCTACAACGCATAGTTAGGCCGCACCCTACTGTGCGATTTCTGTACCACACTCAGGACTGCGGATCGAACTGGAAAATACGTAGCTCCTGATCACAACGACAGGCCTTAGCGATGCGCGCGGCCCACGCGATAGCCTCGTCACGGGAGGGCAGTTCTAGCACGGTGAAGCCGCCGTTGAGCGAGGGCGCCCAAGGGTAGCCACCCTCGGATACCGCGCCATTCGCTGAGACGAGTACAGGCGGCACGTCTTCGTCGATGCCACCGCCAAAAACGTAGACGCCCGCAGCCTTCGCTTCGTCGATCACAGCATGTGCGTCGCGGCCTACCGACTCCCACTCGCTGTCGGGCACAACCATCGCCGCGCTGGGGAAGGAAATCAGGTATTTGGCCATAGCGCTAATTCCAAAAAGATCGACGATGGTCGCTGCGCGTGAGGGCGGCCTAACGTCCGCGTTGAGCGGGCCGCGCGAGGCGGCTGAAGCGCGCCGCAGGCGCGACAATCGTCCGCGCGCCTGCGGCGCGCCCCCCGCAACCTCTCACGGACCGCTCCAACGCATAGTTAGGCAACCATGCCATCAGTCAGCGTCCGGTTGCTTTGGCATATTGACGCGATCCGGTATCCATCGAGGGATTTTGCGAAAGTAGAACTCGAAGCCGCGTCCCTCCCGCAGCAGAACTCTGCCATCCGGAAGTAAGTAGAAGCATACCGGCTCGAGCATGCGAAATCCGGCGAGTCCCTCGGGCTCGATGCCCCTGATGTCCAAGTCCAAGGAGGTGCGCAAGTCGGCCACATCTTTCGGTTCGACGGGCTTTTCGGTGGGACGACCACGTACCTGAAAATCCATGGCGCAGTCGGCGATCGGTGGCGAGGGCACCGGCCACTTTTCGGGAGAGAAATCGAGCTTCGCTTCTTGAGCCAGAGCGGTGGTCATTGCGACCACACCGAACAGCGCAAAGACGCGTTTCATGGTTGCCTAACGCTCGCGATCAGCGGCGGCGCGCAGTCGGCGCGCCGCTTGCTCCGGCTGCAAGCGGCGTGACGACAAGCGCCGAACGCTGCATCGCATAGTTAGAAGGCATAAGGCACTACCTCAGATCCAAGGCGTCGAATCGCGTCGATTCCACTTCGGCCAAGGAAGCAAATCGAGTAGGTTGAGATACGACCATCGAAGCGGGCTTGGACCCTCGACGGGAAGGGTGACGCGACATCCGATTCGCCACCGACCGAGGGATCGCGATTCCTCAAAGGCCCGACCGGAAGCCACGGCATCACATACATCCTCGACAAATTCGGCTGACAAAGGCAGACGGTCCCACCAAGCGGAATCACCAACGCTGACCGACAGATGATGCGGCTCATCTCCGACCCAGAAGCCGACCGAGAACGCTCCTTCACGGGTGGGCTCGATGTTGACCGAGGCCGGGCCGGCACGTGATCCCGGCATTTCCCGAAGAGTCGCGGTCCCAGGCGGGAACCGGCCCAGCCACTTTCGGGCGGTCTCAAGCACAAGCGCGTCCTCTACGGCCATCGCCAAAGCTTGCCTTCTAACGTCCGCGTTGAGCGGCCGGGCACGAGCCCGGCCGGCGCGCCGCAGGCGCGATAATCTTCTGCGCGCCTGCGGCGCGCTCGCTCCAACCTCTCACGGACCGCTCCAACGCATAGTTAGGCCACCCGGAGTTCGGCATGGAGGCCTGCTCGTCCAGCTAGTGTCAGCAGCATGTCGAGACTGAAATCCTGCCAAGCACCCTTGTTTAACTTAGACACGCGAGGCTGCGTGACCCCGAGGCGCTTGGCCGCTTGAGCTTGGGTCCAGCCTTTCGCCTTGAGCTCCTGGGAAAGTCGAATCATGAGCTCAGCGCGCAGGGCCATCACGTGTGCCTCGGCCTCATCAAAGCCAAGGTCCACAAAGACATTCCCACTGCTGGGTGTAATGCGGGCATCCTTCCAGCGCCGGGTCGACTTCTTCATCTCAAACCTCCAATCAACTTGTATCGTCTTGCAGCCAGCTCGATATCGGATTGCGCCGTCCTCCGGGTCTTTTTCTGAAAAGCATGCAGTACGTAAATGGCCTTCTCAAATTTTGCCACGTAAATGACCCGCCAAGCGCCGTCCAGATGCACACGAATTTCGTAGGCCCCGGAACCTGCTTCTTTCAACGGTTTGAAGTTAGTGGGCACACTGCCATATTGAACACGCATCAATTCAACGCCCATCGCATGTCGGACAGCCGCGGGGAAGGCGCGCAGATCATCCAGGCTGCTTCCGACGAAGCTTAGGGGCTTCATGTCTAGGAGCAGTATACAAAAACCTGCATATGGTATGCAAGTATTTGCATGGCGTCAAAATCTGGTCGTCTGAGGTGGCCTAACGTCCGCGTTGAGCGGCCGGGCAGGAGCCCGGCCGGCGCGCCGCAGGCGCGATAATCTTCCGCGCGCCTGCGGCGCGCTTGCTCCAGCTCTTCACGGTCCGCTCCAACGCATAGTTAGGTTGCATCGTCGGTGTTTCGCAAGTCCCGCCTGACAAACGTCACAAAGGTCATTTCACTCGCGCCGGATTTCGCGGTCACTTCCCAGCAACCCTCGGATGGAAACCACAAGCCGGAAGCCTGAAATTGTCCGCCATAGCCATCGGAGATGGCGGCGGTCCCAGGCGGACCATTTGCATCGAGTCGACGCGAGGTGACTTGCAGCTTGGTGCCTTTCGGACGAATCCACGGCACCTTGTTATCGCCAGCTTTCAAGTATGCGGCTGCCGCCCAAATGTGACGGTCGGCACTGACGTACCACCAGAACACGAGCCCGCGGTCGGCAGGGTAGGCATCAGGCGCGCCATATTCGAGGGGACTTAGTGGACAGGTGAAGTGCGCAGTCGCGCCTGCAGCACTTGATGCGGCCAGCACTACCGTCATCAGAATGACACCGACGCCACGGATAACCATGTGATGCAACCTAACGTCCGCGTTGAGCGGCCGCGCGGGAGCCCGGCCAGCGCGCCGCAGGCGCGATAATGGTCCGCGCGCCTGCGGCGCGCTCGCTCGAGCCTTTCACGGCCCGCTCCAACGCATAGTTAGATGTCATGACTTGGAAGAGCACGATGTCAATTCTGCGCCGGGCGCGGTCGGAGGGTAAATAATCCAACCATGTGGACCCGAAATGTCAACAGTGACGGTTGGAAATCCCATTTGCCTGAGCATGTCTGCGACGTTTAGAGCTTCTCCTCCAACCGACGTATCGGACGCGCGAATGTTAACGACTACGTCTCGATCGATTCCTTCGAATTTGGCACGAAGCTCAGAGAGACAGTGAAAGTACTGACTCCCAATTTGGACATTCGTCGAAGTCACATCGATTGAGATAGGGTCGGCGCAGTGGACCGCCGTGGAAATCACCGCTGCAATGAAGCCAACGGCAACGGCAGCGAAACCGGTATTCATGACATCTAACGTCCGCGTTGAGCGGCCGGGCACAAGCGCAGCCAGCGCGCCGCAGGCGCGATAATCTTCCGCGCGCCTGCGGCGCGCTCGCTCGAGCTTCTCACGGGCCGCTCCAACGCATAGTTAGAGGGCATTGCTGGCCGCCTTGTCAGGCCAGGCTGTCCAGAATCCAAGGATCGCGTGCGAGACGAAATGAGTAAGGGCCAAGCCGCCAATGACGCCAACGAGATTGGCGTCATTCGACCAGCCTAAATAGGTGACAGCCGCGATGAAAAGGACAATGGTTAACGCATGCCGAGCTCGTGCTAGTGGCGTTGGCCGATAGGCAAGAACTACCTGACCAAAGTTGGTTGCAGCCCGCAACGCTGGACCAACAGTACGCCTGGCAGCAGCATCAAGTACGGCAGGCAGCAACCCAATCAACGCGCCTGCGATGAGTGGCACGCGATACTGCTCTTGAGGCCAGATCGAATAGCCGAGGCAGGCCAACAAGACCACGGCCATCGCGGCATTAGGCAAGGGCGCGATAATCCAATACAGCCGCCGCATCGTTTTCGATGCCCTCTAACGTCCGCGTTGAGCGGGCCGCGCGAGGCCGTTCCAGCGCGCCGCGAGCGTAAAATTGTTCTGCACGCGAGCGGCGCGCTCGCTCGACGCTCTCACGGACCGCTCCAACGCATAGTTAGAACGCGCGCTCACGGAAGTTCATAGTGGTTTCCGGCTCGTGTCGTTTCGAAAAGTCGATACACGGCTTTGGACGTGTCCAAGAACGCAAATTCGGATTTGAACTCGGCCATATGGCTGGCAAATCCATCACGAGTCTCGGTGTAGTAACGCCAAATTGTTGGAATCTTGTAGCAGTCCAGATAGAAGTTTCCGATGTAAACAATTTCATCAGCGGCGACTATGAATGACCCACCCTCCGACTTGCCGCCTTTGATCAGTTCGCTCCGCTGGGCCCCAAAATGCTCGATATGGCTGGCGGATCTTGCGGCTTTGATTAGGAAGCCGCTAAGGCCATATTCCCCAGGTTCAACCAGCAACGCATAGTTTTCGAACTCGGGTTTGGTCATCAACTTCGGGGCGTCGTCAAGCAGAATGTCCGGCGGATCCTGGTCTGCCTTGGAACTTGGAAGTTTGTCGAAACCGATGATCTGCAGCTGAGCGTTCTCGTAGCCGGCGCAGTTCCACCAGCGATCCCACCGAACCGCTAGAAGAACGACACCCTTCGATCCGTTTGCCGCTTCGTAGTCGCTGCGTGTCAACTTGGGAAAGACATCGGCATTGGCGCGGATAGAAACGACAGCGATGAAAACCGCCGCGACTTGAGAAACGATGCTTCGACGTTCCATAAGCGCGTTCTAACGTCCGCGTTGAGCGGCCGGGCACGAGCCCAGCCGGCGCGCCGCAGGCGCGATAATCTTCTGCGCGCCTGCGGCGCGCTCGCTCGAGCTTTTCACGGACCGCTCCAACGCATAGTTAGAGCGCACTCTACTCTCCGCAGGTAAACGCCAAGTTCTTTTGAATCTTGTTACTACTGGACTTAACCTCAACCCTCCAGCTGTGACATTCATGGCCACTAATCAAGAATGGCACGGTCGTCTTTCCGTTAGGACCGACGTAAAGGCCGCTGATTGATTGCTCAAGCACGACCTTTCCCGTATCCGAGTCGAATACGGTGAGTTGAGCAACCACGCCCTCATCAAACGCTTCAACCGGTGATGTGAAAACCACCTTCAAAAGGACTGAGTGAAACCTGTCACCGTTAAAGTGATCGCCATCTGCGAATGGCGTGAAGTTTTGCGATCCAAAGCCTCTCATGACCGTCACGTCATCCGTAAATGTGCCTGCACCCTCCAAAAACAGATGAATCGAAACTGACGAGAGCTGAATGGGAGATCCGAAGGCAACTGCTGGAACAACAGTGAAGAACGCCATGAGAGAGCGGAGCAAAGCGCGTATTGAGACCATGAGTGCGCTCTAACGTCCGCGTTGAGCGGGCCGCGGTAGAGCCTGACCAGGCGCCGCGGGCGCTAAGATTTCCCAGGCGCCCGCGGCGCCCTTCGCCAAACGTATCACGGACCGCTCCAACGCATAGTTAGGTGGCGCCACCTTTACTCCAGCGGAAAGTGAATCGTGGCCGACGCCCGACATGCTTGGTCCTGGGGCGCGAACCTAAATCTCGTAACCAAATCAATTGCGATTTCTGAGGAGCACTTCGTTAAATCTTCGCCTGCGATTTGGGCGGAGTCGACAACGATGCCTGAAGTGTTGCCTTCCGGAGTGACAGTAAACAACAGTCGAATGTTACCAACCGCGGCGCAGCGTTCGATGATCTTCCCAGAGCTGATGGGCTCTAGCGGGCGGATTTTAGAATCGCACAATGGCATTTCTTGTCCTGCTGTGATCGGAGCAACCAGCAAGAGGCCAAATACCGCGTGCCTAGCGTTCATTTCGTGGCGCCATCTAACGTCCGCGTTGAGCGGCCGGGCACGAGCCCGGCCGGCGCGCCGCAGGCGCGATAATCTTCCGCGCGCCTGCGGCGCGCTCGCTCGAGCTTTTCACGGACCGCTCCAACGCCTAGTTAGACGGCACGTCGTCCTCATCGCACCCAGTCCGTGAATCTGCGAGCATTGTGATTCCAATAGATATGCGCAGAATCTACCTCTCGGTCGCTCATGTTCAATCCGAGGCAAGTCTTCGAGGGTCGCATTCCCTCAGGGATGTAGCCAATATCGGATTTCATCTCAGCGAGGGTGAAATCCAGAGATTCGGTGGTGAGCACTGCACTGGACGGATTCCTAGTGCTCGTGGAGTATTCGAGAATCTGCGGTGCCACGTTCACGCCATCTAGGAACACTGCCACGACGATTGCCGTGCTGGCGATTCCGAGAATCGCCGCCTCGCGCTGGCCGTGACAGCTAAAATCTCCAATAAGAATGGAACTCGACTGCCAGGCAGCGGCGGGATAGTACTTCTTTGCAGCGGCGGCAATATCGGCTTGATCAGAAGCCATGGCCGCGACGCCGATAAGTGCAAAGACGAGAGCAGATGGCGCCAGAGTCATAGTGCCGTCTAACGTCCGCGTTGAGCGGCCGCGCGGGAGCCCGGCCAGCGCGCCGCAGGCGCGATAATGGTCCGCGCGCCTGCGGCGCGCTCGCTCGAACGCTTTCACGGACCGCTCCAACGCATAGTTAGGCCACAGCCTCATTTGGAAATTCCGTAGCCGGCGTCACGAAACTGCCATCGACGGAACGGTCATTCGCCACGGCATCGGACCCGACATGCCGGATCGCGCGATACGCGTGGCGCGAGCATTGCGATGTTTCCGAAGGGCTTCTAACGCTGAATCAGCAAGCTTTCAACATCAGACAAGCACTTGTGAAGTACGGCGTTTCCCACCAGGCAAGATCAAGCGGCCGTGAAGCATGCGGATTTCCGTTGGGGCAATACCATACTCGGCTCCACAAGTCTCGGAAGCAGTCGATTCTTGTGGCGACCGTAAAGCCTCTCGCGAAGGCTCGAGAAATCGCATTTCCCAATATAGAGGACCCAATTGCGCGCAGGATCGAAGCGTAGGCGTACAGAGACAGGTCTTCGGCCCAGCCGTTGATCGGTGAAAGCGGCGTCCAAAAACGCCCAGTCAACTTCGACCAATATTGCGTAGCCTTTCCTGCGTGGCCTAACGTCCGCGTTGAGCGGGCCGCGCGAGGCGCGGCCGGCGCGCCGCAGGCGCGACAATCGTCCGCGCGCCTGCGGCGCGCTCGCTCCAACCTTTCACGGACCGCTCCAACGCATAGTTAGGCCTCATTGCCCGGCAAATTCGCATACTCTGACATCTGCGAGTCGCCATTTCGTGACGAAATCTTAGCACCAATTAGACACGCGACTCGCGATCACCACATTGCCGCTCAACTCACACCTATATCGCTGAGCTCCGAGAGGCAAATGTCTCGCGAATGAATCAGTTGCACGCTGATGAGTAAGGTCCGCGAAGCATTCAGAAATGCACTAGTGATCAATTAACGGCGTCGACTCCATCAGGCGTCGAATCAAGCTCGCCGTGCAGCAGCTTTCGGATCCCGACCGTTCGAGCAAGCCTCATAGGCTGTCAACCACAAGTCTTGCCAAGTCGACCCAAAGATGAGCGACAGTCAAGCCAAATCGCGTAGGCTCCCGAACTGCATTTGCCGCAAGTCCAGTGGTATCCGCTTATTGGCGCGCAGGCATGCAAGCATAGCGTTACAGACGCAGGGCGGCCCGCAGATATGCATGCTGCGAATCTAACGCTTCATCAAGTCGCAGTGTAACTTCGTACTTCCGCAACATTCTGCGTCAACCTCCAGTCATTTGCAATGCACCTAACTACTATTGGGTATGAAAGTGACGTCTTGTTTTACGTCATTTTCTGCCGAATATCATCCAGCAACGTCGTAAGTCGTTGTATAGGCTGCCGGGAATCATATCTAACATACTGCGGCCGCAGCCACGGATGGCTCAGCGAAGAGGATTGCTGGAGGAGGTGACAATCCGGATCCGGGCTCGGCATATGAGCTATCGGACGGAAAAGACGTACCTGCACTGGATCCGTCGATTCATCCGTTTTCACGATCGCCGTCACCCGCGGCAGATGGGTGGACCGGAAGTCGAAGAATTCCTCACGACGCTCGCCGTGAAAAATCAGGTCTCAGCTTCCACTCAGAATCAGGCGCTGGCCGCGATCCTGTTTCTCTATCGGGATGTGCTCGAGATCAAGCTGCCATGGCTCGCAGGTGTCATTCGGGCAAAGCGGCCACAGCGACTGCCGGTCGTGCTGACGCGCGCTGAGGTCCAACAGGTCTTGGCCAGGCTTTCAGGAACGGAATGGCTGGTCGTCTCTCTTCTCTATGGCTCTGGGATGCGACTGGGGGAATGCGTGCAACTAAGAGTCAAGGATGTTGATCTCGCACGACGAGAAATTCTTGTCCGCGATGCCAAGGGTCATAAAGACCGGGTCACCATGTTGCCGGACGCCCTGATTGCGCATCTGCGAACACACCTTGGATTGGTCAGACATCAGTTCGAAAAGGAAAGGCGTGAGAACCAGCCTGGAATCTCCTTGCCCTTCGCACTTCGTCGGAAGTATCCGGGCGCGGCCACGTCCTGGGCGTGGTACTGGGTGTTTCCGGCGCAATCCTTCTGCCTGGATCCGTATTCCCAGGAACTGACGCGGAATCACCTCTATCCGCAGAATGTGCAACGCGCGGTCAAGCTCGCGATCCGTGCAACGGGAATTACGAAAGTTGCCAGCACGCACACCTTCCGCCACTGCTTCGCGACGCACTTGCTCGAAGACGGCTACGACATCCGTACGGTCCAGGAACTGCTTGGCCACGCGGACGTGAAAACGACCATGATCTACACGCACGTCCTCAACAAGGGCGGTCGTGGCGTCAGGAGCCCGCTCGATGCTCCTTCCACACCATCATCGCGAGCGCCCACGATACGATGAGTGCGATCACGCTGACCCCCATTGGCATTGCATAGCCATTGACCAGCACGGGCCAGCCGATGAGTAATCGGGCCAGGTGGACGAGTCCGAACAGAATCAGGATGAATACGGCGATCGTGGTGAACGGCTTCATGGCGCTCTGCCTCCGCAGTGGCCGGCGTGGGCCTGTATCTCAGCGCGATCCGGCAGGCGGTGCAAGCGTCGCGATGGCTTCCGCGAAACGCTCCGGCGCGCCGGCTTCTGTGCGCAGATAGATGGCGGGCTCGACCAGCTCCATTTCCATGACCCGGAAAGCGTCGCCGCTGCGCACGAGGTCCGCGCGCGCGTAGAGCAATGGCCGGCCAACTGCGGCGATCGCCGCGTTGCCGGCGGCGAGCAGCGCGGGCTCGGGCGTCACCGGAATGATCTCGCTGCCGTGTTCCTCCTGCACCCGGAAGTCGCCGGGCCTCGGCACCTTCAGGATGCTGTGGCTGTGCGCGCCGTTGAAATAAATCATGGAGTACTCGCCTTCGTCGACGATGCCGCGTTCGAAGGGCTGCAGCATGAGCGGGCGATCTGCGAAGTACGACTCGATCTGCGCCGCCTGCGCCTCGGCGCCGCGGCGGTCGAGCCGCCAGGCGCCTTCGGCATTCCCGCTCGTGATGGGCTTGATGACGGCTTCTTCGCTGCGGAGTTCCTCGAAGAGCGGAAGCAACTCGCCGGCGCGCAGCCCTTCGCGCCAGAATGTGGGCACGATTTCGACGCCGCGCGCGGCCAGGTCGCGCAGGTACGTCTTCCGCATGTTCCAGCGCACGATGTCGCTGCCGTTCTCGAGCCGCACGCCGCTGTCCTCGATCTTCCCGAGGACGTCGAGGAACTGGTCGGCGTGGTGCTGGTAGTCCCAGGTCGAGCGGATGGCGACGAGGTCGTAGCGCCGCCAGTCGACGCCGGGCCGGTTCCACGGCAGCGTCTCGACTTTCCAGCCGCGCCTGGCGAGCGGGAGGACCGCGAGGTCGTCGTCGATGACGAAGCCTGTGGGATCGCTGAGCGTGAGGAACGCGACCTGCCGCATCGTCAGAAGCGTGCGGTCCAGCGAAACGTCTGGCGGCCAAAATTGAGCTGCTCGAGGCCCCAGGCGATGTTGTTGCGCGCCTGGCGCTCGAGGCGCTCGCGGAATTCATGCGTCGCGTAGATGGACGAACGATTCACGTAGGAATTGAGGATGGCGCTGCGCTGCTTGCGGTAGAGGGCCGTCGGCAGCCACCAGTACTCGGCGCGGATCTGCAGCTCGAACTGGGCATAGCGGTCCGCCTCGGCGCCGAGGATGGCGAGGTCGATGTCCACCAGCAATTGCGCGGGGGGCTCGGCCGTCTGGACGCCGTGCCGAGTCGCAAGGATAAGCGATCGCACCAGCCCGCGATCCGCAGCGGGCCGGCCGGAGCGCTTGAGCACGCTGACCGCGGCCTCCGCGCTGCGCGCTTCGCTCTTCCTGGAAAACGTATTGTAAATGGCGTCATGGAACCAGAGCGCGTACTCGACGAGTGGATTGGTGGCCTGGTCGTGGTGGGCGCGGTCGAGAAGGCCTAGGCATTCGTTGATGTGCCGCGTCGTGTGGAACTTGCGCGCGGCCTCTTCGTAATGGGATTCGAGCCAGCGGAACGCAACGAGAGGCTTGACGATGCCGAGCCGTGCCGCGAGGTCATTCCATCGCCCGGCGACGAGCGTTTCTTTCACGCCGCCTTTTCCCTGGGGTAGAGCAGGAGCTGCGTGCAACGGAACAGGGCGAGGGTCTTGCCGGTATCGCGGTGGGTGACAATGGCATCCCAGAGCTGGGTCGTGCGCCCGAGGTGCTGGGCGGTCGCGACGCAGGCGACGGTGCCCTCGCGCGCGGTGCCGAGGAAATTGGTCTTGAGCTCGATCGTCGTGAACCCGGTCGCGCCCTCTGGCAGGCGGGCAATGCAGCCATAGCCGCAGGCGGTGTCTGCGAGCGTGACGACGGTGCCGGCGTGCAGGTAGCTGTTCGGGGCGATGTGCTGCGGTTGAATCGCGAGCTCGGCGTGCAGTGCCTGGTCGGTGAGCTTCGTGAACACGATGCCCATGTAGGCCGGCAGGAACCCGATGCCGCGCCGGTTCAGATGTTCGAGCGTGATCACGCCGCGCCGTCGCGCAGGATCGCCGCGGGCCGCACCAGCCCGAACTGGGCGGCGAGCTCGGCCGGGTGCTCGGCGTTCCAGATCACGAGGTCGGCCACCTTGCCGGGCTCGAGCGTGCCGCGCGACTTGCGAAGCCCCAGCGCGCGCGCCGCGTGGCGGGTCACGCCGAGCAGCGCTTCCTCGGGCGTGAGCCCGAACTGGGTGCAGGCGAGGTACATGTTGAGCTGCAGCGATGCGAGCGGGGCGCTGCCGGGGTTGAGGTCGCTGGCGACCGCCATGGGCACGCGGTGCACGCGCAGCAGCTCGATCGGCGGCAGCTGGGTCTCGCGCAGGTAAGAGTACGCTCCGGGCAGCAGCACGGCGACGGTGCGGGCGGTTGCCATGGCCTGCACGCCCTCTTTGTCGAGGTGCTCGAGATGATCGGCGGATAGTGCCTTGAACTTGGCCGCGAGCGCCGCGCCCTGCTGGTTGGAGAACTGCTCGGCGTGCAGCTTGACTGGAAATCCGAGTTCCTGGGCCTTCACGAACACACGCTCGACCTGCTCCGCGCTGAAGCCGACGCAATCGCAGTAGGCGTCGACGGCGTCGGCGAGCCCTTCGGCAGCGGCGGCCGGCAGGATCTCCTCGCATACACATTTAATATAGTCGTCGCTGCGGTCCCTGAACTCGGGCGGCACGGCGTGGGCCGCCAGCAGCGTCGTTCGGACGGTGAGTGACAGGCGTTCGCCGAGCGTGCGGGCGACGCGGAGGATCTTGAGCTCGTTGTCCTTGTCGAGCCCGTAGCCGGACTTGATCTCGATCGCGGTCACTCCTTCGGCGACGAACCTCGCGGCGCGCGCGAGCGCGAGCGTCAACAGGTCGGCCTCGCTCGCGGCCCGCGTGGCGGCGACGGTCGTGGCGATGCCGCCGCCGGCCTTTGCGATGTCCTCGTAGCTCGCGCCCTGGAGCCGCTGCTCGAATTCGCGGAAGCGTGAGCCGGCCCAGACGAGGTGGGTGTGGCAATCGATGAGCCCGGGCGTCACCAGTGCGCCGCGCGCATCGGTATGCGCGACGTTTTTCGGCAAGGACGCGGGCAGGTCTTTGCGGGGGCCCACCCAGGCTATGCGGTTGCCGGCGAGCGCGATCGCACCCTTGGGGATGAGGCCATAGGGGCGGCCGTCGGTGCAGGTCGCGACGGTCGCATTGCGAATGAGCCGGGTCCAGCCGGTGGTGTCGAGGAGTGCCACGGACCGAGAGCTTACCGGAAGCCGCCACCGCCGCGTTATGCTGCGTGTCTCATTGCCGGTCCTGGATGCCGTCGTGCCGGATGCCCCGATCACGCGCGAGTTCGTCGCGGAATTGCCGAAGACGGACCTGCACGTCCATCTCGACGGCTCCCTGCGCATCCCGACGCTGATCGAGCTCGCGCGCGAGAACCGAGTGGATTTGCCGAGCTACACCGAGGGCGGCCTGCGCGAAACCGTCTTCAAGGAGCGTTACTCGAGCCTCGGCGATTACCTGAAGGGCTTTCGCTACACGGTGGCGGTGATGCAGTCCGAGGAGTCGCTCGAGCGCATCGCCGCGGAGCTTGCCGAGGACAACCAGGCGGAGGGCGTGCGCTATCTCGAAGTGCGCTTCGCGCCGCAGTTGCACGTGCGCCCCGGCCTCGATGCGATCCAGGTGCTCGCCGCCGTGGACCGGGGCCTGCGCCGCGCACGGGACGCCTACAACCGGCAGCCCGGTATCGTTGCCGGCCGCGAGCCGCCTTTCGAGTACGGCATCATCTGCTGTGCGCTTCGGATGTTCGGGGCGGGCTTCAGCCAGCACTACGACACCTTGCTGGCGGCGCACCCGTTCACGCGGCCGAAGGACATCTTTTCCATCGCCTCGCTCGACGTCGTGCGCGCGGCCGTGCTCGCGCGTGACAACCTCGGCCTGCAGGTGGTGGGCTTCGATCTCGCGGGCGAGGAATCCGGCTACCCGGCGAGCGCGCACAAGCAAGCCTTCGAATACGCGCACAAGCACTTCCTGAAGCGCACCGTCCACGCCGGCGAAGCCTACGGGCCGGAGTCGATATTCCAGGCGATCACGGACCTGCACGCGGACCGCATCGGCCACGGCACTTACCTGCTGGAAGCCGGCGAGATCCGCGACCCGGGGATCGAGGACCGCGACCGCTACGTGAACATGCTCAGCAACTACGTCGCCGATCGGCGGATCACGCTCGAGATCTGCCTGACGAGCAATCTCCAGACCAACCCGGCGATGAAGTGGCTGGACGACCACACCTTCAGGAAATTGCGCGCCGCGCGTATCTCGACGACGCTCTGCACCGACAACCGGCTGATGAGCAACACGACCGTGACGAACGAACTGATGCTGGCGGTTAAGCACCTCGGGCTCGACCGGCACGACCTGAAATCGATCGTGATCTACGGCTTCAAGCGCAGCTTCTGGCCGGGCGACTACCTGAGCAAGCGCCAGTACGTGCGCAAGGTCATCGATCACTACGACGCGGTCGAGAAGAAATACGCGGCGTAGGTGCGGCGGCCCTCAGATCTCGACTTCCGTGGCGAGCACGATGACGCGCCGCGCCGGCATGCGGAAAAATTCCGCGGCCTGTGCGCTGCGGCGCTGCATCCAGGCGAAGAGCCGCATTTTGATGCCGGCGAGCCCGTGGCGCGCGCGGGCGCGCACCAGGTGCCAGCCGAGGAAGAATGTGCAGTCCGGGTCGATGCGCAGCCCCTTGCGCGCGGCGCCGGCGAGCGCGACGTTGACGTCGGGCGTCTCCATGAACCCGAATCGCGCATGCACCAGGTGGATGCCGGGCAGGATCTCTTCCGGGTAGCTGCGCGAGACGAGGTCCTGCCGCGGGTTGCGCTGGATTTCGAGGTTCAGGATCACGATGTTCTCGTGGCAGACGCGGTTGTGCTCGAGGTTGCGCAGCAGCGCCGACGGCACGTAGCCGCGGTGGCTGACGAGAAACACGGCCGTGCCCGGTACCCGTGTGGCGTCCTTGAGCAGCGCCGGCAGTTCGGACAGCGGCACGGCGCGTCGTTGCAGCTCGGCGCGCAATTGCGCACGCCCGTCGCGCCAGGTTACGAACAGCCCGAACATCGCCGCAGCGAGCGCGAGCGGCACCCATCCGCCGGTCGGGATCTTGCTGGCATTGCCGGCGACGAAAGCGAGGTCGACCGCGAGGAAGAGGCCAAACACGAGCGCGATGCGCCACAGCGGCCACTGCCATGCGGTGGCGGCCGCGACCGCGCCGAGCAGGGTGGTGATCACCATCGTGCCCATCACCGACGCGCCGTAGGCGCCGGCAACGGCGCTGGAAGACCCGAAGCCGAGCACGAAGCCCACCACCGCGATGAACATGATCGTATTGGTGGCCGGCACGTAGATCTGCCCGCGCTCGTCGGCCGAGGTCTGCAGTATGTTTACGCGCGGCAGCAGGTCGAGCTGCACCGCCTGGCGCGTGATCGAGAAAGCGCCGGAAATTGTCGCCTGCGAGGCGATCACGGTCGCCAGCGTCGCGAGGATGAGCAGCGCCGGCAGCGTGCCGGCGGGCGCGAGTGCGAAGAAGGGATTGGCGGCTGCCGCGGGATGCGCGAGCACGAGCGCACCCTGGCCGAAGTAGTTGAGCAGCAGCCCCGGCCAGACCACCAGGAACCAGGCGAGCCGCACCGGTCCGCGGCCGAAATGGCCCATGTCCGCGTAGAGGGCTTCGCCGCCCGTCACCACCAGGAACACGGCGCCGAGGATCGCGAGCGCAAGGCCCGGGTGGGCGACGAGGAGCGCGACCGCATGCACCGGATTCAGGGCGACCAGGATGCCGGGCTGTTCGAGGATCGCGCGCAGCCCGGACACCGCCAGCACGGCGAACCAGACGATCATGACCGGCCCGAACAGCCGGCCGACGCGCGCCGTGCCGCGCCGTTGCAGGGCGAAGAGCGCGACCAGGATCGCGATGGTGACCGGCAATACGGCCTGCTCCATGCGTGCGTCGAGGAGCTCGAGTCCCTCGACCGCGCTCAGCACGGAGATGGCGGGCGTCAGCAGCGCGTCGCAGTAGAAGAGGGCGGTGCCGAGCACGCCGAGCGCGATCAGCCGCGTGGCCCAGGCGCCCGCGTTGTCCGTATGCCGCTGCACCAGCGCGACGAGGGAGAGAATGCCGCCCTCGCCGTCGTTGTCCGCGCGCAGGATCAGCGCAACATACTTGAGCGTGATGACCAGCAGCAGGCTCCAGAAGATGAGCGAGACGACGCCGATCACAGTTTCCGGATTGGCGGCGCCGCCGGCCGCGGCCGTCGCTTCGCGCAGCGCATAAAGCGGGCTCGTGCCGATGTCGCCGTAGACGACGCCGAGCGCGCCCAGGGTGGCCGCAGAGAGTGACCGCGATGGATTCATGGGGAGAGACCGTCCGGCGACGCCTATCATGCCCGAACCGCGCTATCCTCGCAGCCCATGAAAGCCGAGCCCGCACGCCAGCACCCGGGGCCGCGCGCCGTGCGCGCGCCGCGCGGCAAGACCCTGAATTGCGCAAGCTGGCTGACCGAGGCGCCGTACCGGATGATCCAGAACAACCTGGACCCGGAAGTCGCCGAGCACCCGGACCGGCTCGTGGTGTATGGCGGCATCGGCAAGGCGGCGCGGAGCTGGGAAGCCTTCGACACGATTCTTTCCGTCCTGCGCCGGCTCAGGGACGACGAATCGCTGCTGGTGCAGTCGGGCAAGCCGGTCGGCGTCTTCCGCACGCATCCGGACGCGCCGCGTGTCCTCATCGCCAACTCGAACCTGGTGCCGCACTGGGCGACCTGGGAGCATTTTCACGAACTCGACCGCAAGGGCCTCATGATGTTCGGCCAGATGACGGCGGGCTCCTGGATCTACATCGGCTCGCAGGGCATCGTGCAGGGCACCTACGAGACATTCGGCGCCTGCGCGCGGACGCACTTCGGCAGCGACGCCGGCGGGCGCTGGATTCTCACTGCGGGCCTGGGCGGCATGGGCGGTGCGCAGCCGCTGGCGGCGACGATGGCGGGCTTCTCGATGCTCGCGGTGGAATGCGACGAGTCGCGCATCGATTTCCGCTTGCGCACGGGCTACGTGGACCGCAAGGCGACGACGCTCGATGCGGCGCTCGCACTCATCGACGAGGCGCGGCGCGATTCGAGTCCGCGCTCGGTTGGGCTCCTCGGTAACGCCGCCGAAGTCTTCCCCGAGCTGGCGCGCCGCAGGATTGTTCCGGACGTGGTGACGGACCAGACTTCGGCCCATGACCCGCGGAACGGTTACCTCCCGCGCGGGTGGACGATGGCCGAGGCTGCAGACGCGCGCCAGAAAGATCCTGCGCGCATCGAACGCGAGGCGCGGGCCTCGATGAAAGTTCACGTGCAGTCGATGCTCGACCTCAAGGCGCAGGGCGCGATCGTCTTCGACTACGGCAATAATATCCGCCAGGTCGCGCTCGAGGAGGGCCTGAAGGACGCCTTCGACTTTCCGGGCTTCGTGCCGGCCTACATCCGCCCGCTGTTCTGCGAGGGGATTGGTCCCTTCCGCTGGGTGGCGCTCTCCGGTGACGCCGAGGACATCTACCGCACCGACGCGAAGGTCAGGGAACTCACGCCCGGCAACACGCACCTGCACCGCTGGCTCGACATGGCGCGCGAGCGCATCAAGTTCCAGGGGCTTCCGGCGCGTATCTGCTGGGTCGGGCTCAAGGATCGCGCGCGGCTCGGCCTTGCCTTCAACGAGATGGTCGCGAAGGGCGAATTGTCGGCGCCGGTCGTGATCGGCCGCGACCACCTCGATTCGGGCTCGGTCGCGAGCCCCAACCGCGAAACGGAGGCGATGCAGGACGGCTCCGACGCGGTCTCCGACTGGCCATTCCTGAATGCCCTGCTGAACACGGCGAGCGGCGCGACTTGGGTTTCGATCCACCACGGCGGCGGCGTCGGCATGGGCTTCTCGCAGCACGCGGGCGTCGTGATTGTCTGCGACGGCACGGACGCGGCCGCCGCGCGCATCGCGCGCGTGCTGCGCAACGACCCCGGCACGGGCGTCATGCGCCATGCCGACGCAGGCTACGAGCGCGCGATTGCCTGCGCGCGCGAGCAGGGGCTCGACCTGCCCTCGGTGCGATGACGTGGCTGCGCTCACGCTGAAGCCGGGCGGGATCTCGCTTGCCGAGCTGCGCGGCGTTGCCGAGGGCAGCGACACGGTCGCCCTCGTGGATGGCTGGCGCGCCCCGGTCGAGCAATCGCTCGCCGCGATGCGTGCCCGGCTCGCGGCAGGTGAGCCGCTGTACGGCATCAACACCGGTTTCGGCAAGCTCGCGAAGACCCGCATCTCGGACCACGAGCTCGCGACGCTGCAGCTTTACCTCATGCGCTCGCATGCGGCCGGGGTCGGCGCGCCGCTCGCGGACTCGACCGTGCGCCTCGTCCTGGTGCTGAAGGCCGCGAGCCTCGCGCGCGGATTCTCGGGCGTACGCGCCGTCGTGATCGAGCGCCTGCTGCAGCTCGTGAATGCCGGCATCCATCCGGTCGTGCCCGGCCAGGGCTCGGTCGGCGCCTCGGGCGACCTTGCGCCGCTCGCGCATCTCTCGCTCGCGTTGATCGGCGAAGGGAGCGTGCGTATCGGCGGCAAGGAGCAGGATTGCTCGGCTGCGCTAAAAGCCGCCGGCATCGAGCCGCTCGTGCTCGGCCCCAAGGAGGGGTTGGCGCTCCTCAATGGCACGCAAGTCTCCACCGCACTCGCGCTGGAAGGACTGTTCGCGGCGGAGGACCTGCTCGCAGGCTCGATCGTCACGGGCGCGATGTCGGTGGACGCGGCGCTCGGCAGCCGTGTGCCCTTCGATGCGCGCATCCACAATGCCCGCGGCCAGCCCGCGCAGATCGCGGTCGCCGCGGCTTTCCGCGCCGTGCTCGGCGAGAGCGAGATCGGCCATTCGCACGAAAACTGCGACCGCGTACAGGACCCGTACTCGCTGCGCTGCCAGCCGCAGGTCGCGGGCGCCTGCCTCCAGCAGGTCCAGGACGTCGCGCGCACGCTGATGCTGGAAGCGAACGGCGTCTCCGACAATCCGCTCGTGTTCGGGAAGGAGGGCGATGTGCTCTCTGGCGGCAATTTCCACGCCGAACCCGTCGCCTTTGCGGCGGACAACCTCGCGCTCGCGATTGCCGAAATCGGCGCGCTCGCCGAGCGGCGCATCGCGATGCTGATCGACGACAGCCTGAGCCAGCTCCCGGCCTTTCTCGTGAAGCACGGCGGACTCAATTCCGGATTCATGATCGCGCAGGTGACGGCAGCCGCACTCGCCTCCGAGAACAAGTCGCTCGCGCACCCGGCCTCGGTGGACAGCCTGCCGACTTCCGCGAATCAGGAGGATCACGTCAGCATGGCGACTTTCGCGGCGCGCCGGCTCGGTCCGATGGCGGAGAATACGCGCGGCGTGCTCGCGATCGAGCTGCTGGCCGCCGCCCAGGGCATCGATTTCCGCCGCCCGCTGAAGTCGAGCCCCGCGCTCGAGAAGGCCCACGCACTGCTGCGCACACGGGTCGCCTTCTACGACCACGACCGTCACTTCGCCCCCGACATCGCGGCGGCGAAATCAGTCGTCTCCTCGATCGATCTCCTATCCCTCGTTCCGGCCGGCCTGACCCCGAGCCGCTAGCATGACGCCCGGCGCACGGGCCAGGCGCTCCGCAATACCTCGGTCGAGGGCCGCCGCGCATCGCGCGAATGAGCCGGGGGACACCCGAGCAAGCGACTTTAGTCCGCGCAGGAGCGAGCTCGGGTGTCCCCCGGCGAAATCAGCGCGCTAGTGAGGCGGTGGATGGTCCTTGAGCCACTGCATCGACCGCTCGACCCGCGCGCGTCCGGACGGGTGGTCATAGAAGAGCACCTCCTCGAGCGAACCCGGCTCGAGCTTGCGATAGCTGCTGAGCCGCATCGCCACACTCGCAAACCCGTACGGCTCCTTCGCGGCATCCAGCCCGAACGCGTCCGCCTGGTTCTCCGCCGTCCGCACCATCGAGTTCGTTACCGGCGTCAGCAGGTAGAGCACGACCGAGAAGATCGCAAACGCGAGCGGCAGGCCGGCCGGATCGGCGAGATCCCGGATCCCCCAGCGCTCGCCGTGCCGCCGCTGGAAGCGGCCGAACAGCCGCTGGATGACCCAGTAGGCGACGCCGAACACGAGCGTGAATCCGAACGACAGCCAGAGGCCGTGATGCAGGCGATAGTGCCCCATCTCGTGGCCCATGACGGCGCGGATCTCCGGCGGCGAAGTGCCGTTCAACAGGTTGTCGTTCAGCGAGATGCGCGTCGTTCCCCAGAGGCCGGAAACGTTGGCGCTGATGCGCTTGGTCTGTTTCGACGCGTCGAACCAGAACACGTCGTTCACCGGAATCTGCGTCTCTCGCGCAAGCTCCAGGATCGAGTCCCGCACCTCGCCCGCGGGCAGCGGCTTGTAGTCATTGAAGAGCGGCGCGATGAAAACGGGGGTCACCATGATCACGAGCAGGGTGAAGAGTGCGGTTACGCCCATCGCCCACCAGACCCAGCGCTCGCGCACGCGCTGCACGAGCCGGTAGATCCCGGCAATGGCGATCCCGATGAACGTCGTGTTGATCACGAGGTTGATCGCCCATTCGCGGAGGTAGCCGGGCAGCGTGTAGTTCGACATGCCGTACTGGTGCTCGCGGAAGTAGTCCGTGTATAGCGACCAGGGCAGGGTCAGGATGGAGAGCGCCAGCAGGAAGCCGATCGCGACCACGATCGACTGCACCCACGGCCCGCGCCCGCGCGTGGCGATGAAGTCGCGCAGCCGCGCGGCGAACCGGAAACGCAGCATCAGCCAGCAGATCGCCACGACGATCAGCGTGCTCCAGGCCGCGATCCAGTAGCCGCCCTCGTAATAGGCATCCGATCTCACGCGCTCGACCGCGGATACGGTCGCGATGTATGCGTCGGTCGCGCGCGCGACATCGAAGGTGGGTCCCCAAACCGCTTCGGGCGGCACGGTCAGCTGAGATGTCGGCTCGCTCATTGATTGCTCCCTGGTCCGGCACGCTATAGTGCCGCCTTTGCGGTGCAACAGGCGAGCGGATGTCGGCCCTGCCTAGGACGGGATTGATCGGCTGGCGTGGCATGGTCGGTTCCGTGCTCGTCGATCGCATGCGCGCGGAAGGCGATTTCGCGCAGGTCGAACCCGTGTTCTTCTCTACGACGCAGGCGGGCGGCGCGGCGCCCGACATCGGCCGCCCGACGACGACGGTCGCGGACGCGAACGACCTCGACGCGCTCGCGCGCTGCGACATCCTGGTCTCCTGCCAGGGCGGCAATTACACCGAATCGGTGCACCCGCGGCTGCGCGCTTCGGGCTGGCGCGGCCACTGGATCGACGCGGCGTCCGCGCTGCGACTGAAGGACGAGACCACGATCATCCTCGACCCGGTGAACCGCCCGCTGATCGACGCGGCGCTCGCGGCGGGACGCCGCGACTGGATCGGCGGCAACTGCACCGTGAGCCTCATGCTGATGGCCTTCGGCGGCCTGTTCCACGCGGGCCTGGTCGAGTGGATGATAACGATGACTTACCAGGCGGCCTCGGGCGCGGGTGCGCGCGAGATGCGCGAGCTGCTCCTGCAGATGGGTCACCTGTACCGCGCCGCCGGCGCGCTCCTCGACGATCCCGCGGGCGCGATCCTCGACATCGACCGGCGCGCCGCGGCGGCTTTCGCAAACGGCATGCCAGTCGGCCGTCTCGGCCACCCGCTCGCCGGCAGCCTGCTGCCGTGGATCGACCATGACCTGGGCAATGGCTACAGCCGCGAGGAATTCAAGGCGGGCGCGGAGGGCAACAAGATTCTCGGTCTCACGACGGCGCCCGTGCCGATTGACGGGCTCTGCATACGCATCGGCGCGATGCGTTGCCACAGCCAGGCCGTGACGATCAAGCTCAGGCGACCGATGGAGATCGTCGACGTCGAGCGCGCCATCGCGGGCGCGCACGCGTGGATCCGCATCGTGCCGAACCAGCGCGAGGCGTCGCTCGTGCGGCTCACGCCGGCTGCCGTCACCGGCACGCTCGACATCGCGGTCGGCCGCATCCGCCACCTCGCGATGGGTGAGGACTATCTCGCCGCGTTCACGGTCGGTGACCAGCTGCTCTGGGGCGCGGCCGAGCCGCTGCGCCGCATGTTGCGGCTCCTGGTCGGGCACTGACCGCGGGCATGGCGATCATCGAATCGACGGGCGCGCCCCTCGGACGGTTGCTGGCGCATCCCGGTTTCATGCGTTTCCTGTCGGCGCGGCTGCTCGCCTCGGTCGCGGTGCAGATGCAGACGGTCGCCGTCGGCTGGCAGGTGTACGCGATCACCGGCAAGCCGCTCGACCTCGGCCTGATCGGTCTCTCGCAGTTCCTGCCGTTCGTGCTGCTGGTACTGCCCGCGGGCCATATCGCCGACCGCTACAACCGCGCGCTGATCCTGTCGCTCTGCATCGTGCTCGAGTTCGCCTGCGCGCTGGCGCTGCTCGCATTCACGCTGTCGGGGCTCGTGGTCGCCTGGCCGGTGTTCGCGGTGATGGTCGTGTTCGGCACGGCGCGCGCGTTCTCGATGCCCGCGGGCCAGGCGATCATGCCGAACCTCGTGCCGCCGGCGCTCTTCTCGCGCGCTGTCGCGGTGAATTCGAGCACCTGGCAGGTCTCGACAATCGCAGGCCCTGCGATCGGCGGCCTCGTGTACCTTGCGGGCCCTGACATCGTCTATGGCACGGTCGCGGTGCTGCTTGCCGCGGCTTTCGCCTTCATCATCGGCGTGAAGACGGGGAAGCCGGCGCGCCCGGCGACGCCCGACAGCTGGCGCACGCTGCTCGAGGGACTGCAGTTTGTCTGGCAGAAGAAAGTGATCCTGGGGGCGGTGTCGCTCGATCTCTTCGCCGTACTGTTCGGCGGCGCAGTCGCGCTGCTGCCCGCCTACGCGCGGGACATCCTGCATGTCGGGCCGGATGGTTTCGGCTGGCTGCGCGCCGCACCCGGCATGGGCGCCGCCGTAATTGCGATCACGCTGGCCGGGCGGCCGATCACGCGGCACGTCGGCGTGAAAATGTTCGCGGGCGTCGCGGTGTTCGGGGTCGCCACGGTCGTGTTCGGCTTGTCGCATGATTTCCTGCTTTCGCTCGCCGCGCTCGCGACGCTCGGCGGCGCCGACATGGTGAGCGTCTATATCCGGCACATGCTGGTGCAACTCGAAACGCCTGACGGGATCCGCGGGCGGGTGAGCGCCGTCAACGCCGTCTTCATCGGTGCCTCGAACGAGCTCGGTGAATTCGAGTCCGGCGTGACTGCGGCCTGGTGGGGACTGAAACCGGCTGTCATCGTCGGCGGGCTCGCAAGTGTCGCGATCGCCGGCCTCTGGATGCGTGGGTTCCCGGGACTGCGCCGGATCGACCGCTTCCCCGAGCCGGAACCGCCGGTCGCTTGACCCGGCGGGGGCAGCACTGTATATCCATACAGTATGCCTTTGAGACTGAGAAAAACGCGCGGGGCCCTTTCAAACCGGACCGGGCGCTTCGAGGCGCTGGCGGTCGAGGCGGTGGACGACGGCTGGGGCATTGCCGACGAGCCGCTGTCGCCGACAAAGACCACCGTGCAGCCGGAGCCGCCGCACCGCGTCATCACCAGGAACAACTCGCCGGACATTCCCTTCGATCAGTCCATCAATCCCTATCGCGGATGCGAGTCCGGTTGTGTCTACTGTTATGCCCGGCCGAGCCATCAGTACCTGGGCCTTTCGGCCGGCCTCGATTTCGAGACTCGGCTCTTCTACAAGCAGGACGCGGCGGCTCATCTGCGCGAGGAACTGAACCGCCGCGCCTACCGGTGCAGCCCGATCAACCTCGGCGCGAACACGGATCCCTACCAGCCGATCGAGCGCAGGCTCGGCGTCACGCGCTCGATCCTCGAAGTGCTCGCCGAGAGCCACCACCCGGTGACCATCGTGACCAAGCACGCGCTCGTCGTTCGCGACCTCGACCTGCTCTCCCGGCTCGCCGCGGAACATCTGGTCAAGGTTTTTGTCAGTGTGACGACGCTCGACGTTGAGTTGAAGCGGCGCATGGAGCCGCGCGCGGCCTCGCCTCTGGCCCGGCTCGCGGCGATCGGCCAGCTCGCGCAGGCGGCGATCCCGACCGGCGTGATGTTTGCGCCGGTCGTGCCGGCGATCAATGACCACGAGCTCGAGGCGGTGCTGGACGCCTCGGCCGCCGCCGGCGCGAAGACGGCGGGTTATGTCCTGTTGCGGCTTCCGGGCGAGGTCAGGGAACTCTTCTTCGAATGGCTCGAACTGCATTTTTCCGAGCGCGCGCAACGGGTTCGCAACCGGATCCGCGAGTTGCGCGGCGGCGGCGACAATGATCCGCGTTTCGGCCATCGCATGCGTGGCCAGGGCCCCTGGGCTGAATTGCTCAAGCGTCGCTTCGAGGCCGCCTGCCGGCGGAACGGGCTCGGAAGCGGCCGCGCCGCGCCGCTCACGACGTCGCTTTTTCGCCCGCCAAATCGCTCGCCCGATCAGATGGAACTGTGGTGACCGCGGCGTATACTCGGGCGAGGCGACGAGCGCAGCCAAGGAGGCGTCCGATGATGCGCCAGGCATTCCGGTCATTCCGGTCATTGCGTCACGCGGGTGCAGGCGCCGCCACACTCGTATTGCTCTCGGGTTGCATGACCGCGCGTCTCGAGGAAGATCGCACGCTCAACACCTCGATTGCGGCGGATGAAGCGGTCGTCCTGCTCGCGAAGCCACACGTCGAGGGCATCACCGCCGAAGACGAATTCATGGATTGCGTGGGCGACAAGATGGCGCGGTCACGCGGCATCAAGGTCCGCGCGAACGACGATTTCGTGGATTCGATGTTTCCTTGGCTGGAACCCTCCACGGCGCCGCAGCGGCCGGAGGGCATCACCAGGCTGCTTTCGAAGGACGTCGTCGCAAACCGGGTTGCCGAGAGCGGCGTTCGCTATCTCATCTGGATCGACGGCGCCACGCGCCAGACCGACAGCGGCGGCAGCATCACCTGCACCCTCGGGCCAGCGGGTGGTGGCTGCATCGGCTTCGGCTGGTGGGAAAAGGAATCTGATTACCAGGCGGTCGTCTGGGACCTCGACACCGCGCGGACGGCGGGCACGGTCTCGACCAACGTCACGGGCACCTCGGCCCTCGTCGGCGTCCTGGTGCCTTTGCCCTTCATCGCGCGTGTGCAGGGCACGGCCTGCGACCGGCTTGCGAACCAGCTCGCCGCCTTTCTGAAAGGCGACGATTCCACCGCAGCACCTGCGGCACCCGCAGGATCCTGATCCCCGGAGCGGCCCCCGCCGGTGAACCATTGCCGGGGGTGGGTCTCCAAGTTTGACGGACATGCCCGACGCCGGCAGCCCGCCTCGGCGGCGTCTGGCGGGGAGAATTGAGATGAAATCCACTCGCATTCTGCGAGCCATTGCGGTCGCCCTGGCCATTGGCCTGCTCGCCGGCTGCATGACCCAGAGTGCCTCGCAGCGCCCGAGCTCGGGCGGCAGCGGGTCCGCCGGTGGCGGCGGCCAGCAATCCGGCGGCGGCTCCCAGGGCGGTGGCTCCCAGGGTGGCGGGGGTTCGTCCGGGGGCGGCGCCTCCGGAGGCGGTTCTGCTGGCGGGGGCGGATCTTCGGGTGGCGGCGGCAGCACCGGGGGTGGTTCCTCGGGTGGCGGCAGTGCGGGCGGCGGGTCCAGCGGATCTTCGGGCGGCGGCGGTTCGACCTCAGAGTTCCCGACCCAGGGCAACCAGGGCGGTGCCGACGCGGCGATCCCGATGCCGGGCGACGCAGGCGGCTCGGCGGGTGGATCGACGCAGGGATCGGCGGGTGGTGCCGGCGGTGCGAGCGGCGGCAGCCCGGATGCCGGCACAGCAGGCGGCGCGAGCGGCAGCACGACCGATGGCCGGCCTTGCGTCAGCACGGACGACAAATCGACGACGGATGATGACAACGACGTCCAGGTCGAGACTTGCGTGGATCCGCAGGTCGGCAGCTTGCCGGGTAGTCTGCCGGGCAGCTTGCCCGGCGGAGCGCCAGGCGCACCCCCGGGAGGCGGCGCACCGGGCGGACCCGACAATCATGCAGGCGCCGCCGGTGGCGCACCCGGCGCACCGGGAATACCCGCTGGAGCATCAGGCACCGCGGGCGGAACGCCTGGCACGCCAGGCACACCGGGTGGCGAAGGACCGGCGGGCGCGGCGGGCGGCCCGACGGGCAATGGCGATGCCGCGGAGGCCGGGCAATCCGGCAGTACTGCGGGCCAGGGCCCCGGCACGGCGGGTGCCGACGGGAACCGCAGTGCACAGATCGGTCGCCGCCTCGACGAAACCTTCGGTACCTTCGATGCGGCGGTGCGTACAGCCCAGGCGGATATCGCAAAGGAACGCGCAGAGGCCCAGGCGGCCGGCGCGGCCGGCGGTGAACCGGGCGATGAAAATGCTTCCGGCGAGGGTGGCGACAGCGCGACCGGCGACGGGCCGAAGCGCGAAGGTGGCCTCGAATCAACCGGCGGATCGGCCGGCGACGAAAACGGGCAGGGCGCCGGCGGCAAGGGCGGCGCGGCGGACGGTGCGCCGACAAGCGAGCAAGGCGGTGTCGGCGGCGGCACGGCAGGCGGCAAGGGCCCGAGCACGGTTCCCGCCGACATCCCGGACGGCAAGGACGACGACATCGTCGCGCGGCAGATCCGCGAGGCGGCGATGAAGGAGACGGACCCGGAATTGCGCGCGGCACTTTGGGAGGAATACCGTCGCTACAAGAAGGGGCGTTGAGGTCGCGTTGACATGGACATGAGGCGGGTCGCCGCACTGAGTTGCTTGTTCGCGGGCGCGCTCGCGGCAGCGGGCTGCGTCAAGGAGACACGGCCGCTGCCCGTGCTCCAGGCGACGCAGGCGACCACCGAGATTCCCGAGGACCAGCTCCTCGACGTCGGCGTGCACATCCTCGACCCGGGCGTGCCGAAGGAAGTCGAGGACGATCCCGACATGGCGGACAAGCTCCGGATTTATCCCGAGATCCGCCAGGCCGAGGCGCGCTATATCGCGATGCAGCTGCGCGACACGCTCGAGGACACGGGACACTGGGGCACGGCGCGGGTCGTACCTGCGTCCGTGAATTCCTTCGACCTCACGATCGACGGCAAGATCATCGAATCGAATGGCGCTCACCTCAAGCTTGAGATCACGGCGCGCGATGCGACCGGCAAGGCGTGGATCGAGAAGAAGGAATACGAGGGCCGCGCCGACACCCGCGTCTACCGCGACAACTACACCGCGGGCCGCGACCCGTTCGAGAACGTCTACGTCGAGATCGCGAACGACCTGCTCGCCGTTCGAAACGGAAAACCCGCGGCCGAGGTCGCCAACATCCGTATGGTCAGCGAGATGCGCTTCGCCGCAGATTTCGCGCCCGTCGCTTTCAGCCAGTACCTCGCGCAGAACAAGAGGACCGGCGAGTACAAGGTGCTGCGCCTGCCGGCCGAGGACGACGTCCTGGTCCAGCGCATCCGGCAGATCCGCGAGCGCGATTACGGAATGATCGACACCGTCAGCGAGAATTACGCTGCATTCAGCGAGCGTCTCCAGGAGCCGTATACGAGCTGGCGCCGCTACACTTACGATGAGATCACGGCCGAGGACAAACTCAAGTCGCAGGCGAGGAATCGCATGATCATGGGCGCGGCGGCCGTCGCCGCCGCCATCTTCGTTCCTGACAGTTGCAAGAGTGGCACCACCTGCGACCGTGCCGCGAGCGCCGCGCGCTACGGCGCGGTGGCCGGCGGCGTCGCGGCCGTAATCAGCGGTTATAAGAAGGGCGAGGAAGCGAAGATCCACACCGAGTCGCTGAAGGAAATCTCCGGCTCGTTCCAGAACGAGGCCGCGCCGCTCGTGGTGGACGTCGAGGGGCGGACGCTGCGCCTCACCGGCACGGCGGAAGAACAGTACGCGGAATGGCGCCGGCTGTTACACGAGCTCTACAAGGAAGAGACCGGGCTGGTGCCTGCCGCGCCCCCGGCGCCGGCCGCGGATTCGACGACGCCTGCCGCGCAGCCCAGCGGCGCGGGCTGATTCCTCATGAAGGAGTTGACACCCGGGCTCGAACTCGGCGCCCGGTTTGTGCTGGTGCGACGGGTCGGCCGCGGCGGCAGCGCCGAGGTCTGGCTCGCCGTTGCACGCGAGGATGGCACACGGGTCGCGCTCAAGTTCCTCGACGGATCGATCGCGGGCGACGCCGCCCGGCTTGCCCGGCTCAGGGACGAGGTCGCGCGCACACAGAGCCTCCTGCCCGAATTTGCGGTCGCGGTCCATGGCCTCGAGCAGGTCGAGGATCGCGTTTTTCTCGTCATGGAGTTCCTGGAGGGCGGCGATCTCGGCCAGCTTCGTGGCCGGTCTTTCGAAAGCTGGTCGCGTGCCGCCGACGACGTGGCCGCTGCGCTCGAGGCCCTGCACGCCCGCGGCCTCGTGCATCGCGACCTCAAGTGCGCCAACGTGCTGCTTGACGGCGCCGGCCGCGCGAAGCTCGCCGACTTCGGCCTGACGGCGCTTGCCGGCAGCCCGGCCGCGGCCGGCTCGCCTTACAACGCGAGCCCGCAGCAGTTGCGCGGCGAGCCGGCACGACCCGCGGACGATCTCTACGCCTTCGGCGCGCTCCTCTATGAACTGATCGCGGGACACCCGCCTTACTACCCGGAGATCACGCGCGATCGCGTGTTGCAGGACCCGGTTCCGCCGCTCCTGCCGCGCGGGTCCGTACCAGTCGGCGTGCGCGAGCTGGCGCTGCGACTTCTCGCCAAGCAGCCGGACGAGCGGCCGGCGAGCGCGACGCGGGTGCGAGCCCTGCTGGCCGCCGCGGCCGCCGACGACGGCGGAACCGTGCAGCCGCTGGCCCGCGAAGTCCCGGCTCTGCAGCCACGAAGCCGGCCGGGCGGCTGGTTGCTGCCGGTGGCGATCGCCGCCGCCGTCATCGCCGCGATCGCTGTCGTGTTGTGGCTGCCGGGCACGGCCGAGCGGGATTCGGAATTTGCGAAGGAGGCGAGGATTGCGGCCGAGCGCCAGGGCGAGGCGATCCGCTCGCGCGAGGCGCAGAGCGCCGAGATGGCGGACGCGCGCTCGAAATCCGAGTCGGTACGCGATGCCTTCGATACCGCCTTCAAGTCGCTCGATGCGCGCGCCGCGGCGCGCTGGGCGACGGCCGTATTTTCCGAGGCGCGCGACGGCGGCGCCCGGGCCGCGCAGCGTTATGCCGTCGGCGACTACGCGCTCGCGACCCGCGAATGGGAAGCGGCATCGGCGAAGCTCGCGGCGCTCGAAAAGGAGCTGCCGCAGGTGCTGAAGGACACGGTGCAACGCGGCCAGGAGGCGCTTGCGCAGGCGAAGACGGGGGCGGCGCGCGACGCCTTCGGGCTCGCGCTGGCGATGCAGCCGGGCCACCCGCCCGCGAAAGCGGGCCTCGCCCGCGCGGACCGGCTCGACCAGGCGCTCGCCGTCGTGGACCGGGCGCTCACGCAAGAGCAGGGCGGTCGCCTGGCCGAGGCAGAGGCCGGATTTCGCAAGGCGCTTGCGATCGATTCCGCGACGCCGGGCGCCCAGGCCGGCATCGGGCGCATCACCGCGCGCCGCAACGCGGATGCCTATTCGACTGCGATGTCGCGCGGCCTGGCCGATGCCGCGGCGGGCAGGAACGACCAGGCGCGCGCCGCCTTCCGTCAGGCGCTCACGCTCCGGCCTGGGTCGCGGGAAGCGAGTGACGCGATCGCAGCGCTGGAGCAGGGTCAACGGGCGTCCGCGCTCGAGCTGCTCGCGGCGCGCGCCCGTACGGCCGAGGGCGATGAACGCTGGGACGAGGCGCTGGCGGCCTGGCGCGAAGCCGCCAAGCTCGAGCCCTCGCTCGAATCGGCGCGGGAAGGCATTGCGCGCACGGCACCTCGCGCGGAACTGCAGAGCCGGATCGATGCACTGATTGCGAAGCCCGAACAGCTCTGGAACCCTGAAGGGCGTGCCGCGGCGCGCAGTCTCCTGGCCACCGCCGCGGCGGCGGGCAATCCGCGCGAGCGGCTTGCCGCGTCTGCGCGGGAGCTCGACCGGCTCGCCATCGCCGCCCAGTCGCCGGTGCCGCTGCGGCTCGAGTCCGACGGCCAGACGCAGGTCACCATCTATCGCATCGGGCAGTACGGCACGTTCTCGACTCGCGAGGTGCAGTTGCTGCCGGGGCGTTATACCGTCGTCGGCACGCGCACGGGCTTCCGCGACGTGCGGCGCGAAGTCGTGCTGTCGCCGGGCGCCGCGCCGTCCGCGGTCGTGGTGAAATGCGAGGAGCCGATTTGAAGGAATTGTGGCTCGAGGATCCGCTGGGCGAGCGCCGGCTGCTGCCGGCTGACCTGCCGCTCTCGGTCGGCGGACCAGGCGCGGCGATCGTCATTCCGGGCTGCAAGCCCGGCGAGATCCGCGCGCACATCGCGCTCGCGGGCGAGGGCATTGCAGTGACCTTGGCAGCGGGCGTGGCTGCCGACGCGCTGGACGGCGTGGGCGTCACGTTCGAGGATCGGGACGGCCGCAAGACCGTCGTCGTGCGGCACGACGGCGTCGCGAACGTCACGCGGCCGCCGCAGTTGGAGACCACCACCGCGGTTTCCCCGGACGCCGGGCACCGGGTACCGCTCGCGATCGTGGACTACGAACCGCGCGCGACGAAACCCGCGCGGCCGCAGGCCCCGCGTAACTGGGCGCGGTCCGCGCGCTGGGCGGGGGCGGTCGTGGTCCTGGGCGCGCTCGGTTACCTGTTTGCGGCGACTGCGGTCCAGGTTACGAGCGACCCAGAGGCGAACCTCGATCGGGTTGACTTCGTCGGTACGTTCCTGGACCTTGGGTTCGCCGGCCGCTACCTGGTGCCGCCCGGAAAGTACGAACTGCGCGTCGAGGCCGACGGCTATGCCGAGGCGCGCCAGGCGGTCGTGGTCGGCCGGAATTCCGGCCAGCACCTTGTCGTCGCGCTCGAGCGCCTGCCGGGCCGGGTCGCGTTCGACACCGGCGGCGTCGCCGCGACGCTCGCGGTCGACGGCGCGCCGGTCGGCAAGCTCCCGGGTGAATTCGAGTTGCGCGCCGGCACGCGCGAGCTCGCGATCAGCGCGCCGCATTTCGCCGAGGAGCGCCTGCGTTTCGAGGTCGCCGGCGGAGGCGAGCACCAGGCGATGAAGGTCACGCTGAAGCCACTCTTCGCACGCGTCACCGTATCCTCCGTGCCCGCAGGCGCGACGGTCTGGGCGGACGACCGCGAACTGGGCGCGACCCCGCTCGAGACCGAGCTCGATGCCGGGCGTTACACGCTCGCGATCGTTCACCCGGATTTCCGCCGCTTCGAGAGCCCGATCACGGTAGTCGCGGGCCAGCCGCTCACCGTCGGCCCGATCGAGCTCGGAATGCCCGACGGCCGACTTATCGTGCAGAGCCGCCCGTCCGGCGCCGACGTCAGCATCGGCGGGCGCTACCGCGGCCGCACGCCGCTCACCGTCGGCGTGCCGCCCGGGATGCCGCAGGAAGTCCTGCTGACACTCGCCGGTTACGCGCCCGCGACCCAGAACATTGCAGTCGAAAGTCGCGCGGACCGGCGGCTCTCCGTGGACCTCAAGGCCGTGCTCGGGAACGTACGGATTGCCGGCGAACCGGCGGACGCGATCCTCTACGTGGACGGCGCCTCGCGCGGGCCGGCGAACCAGACGCTGTCGCTCTCGGCGGCGCCGCACGTCTTCGAAGTGAGGAAGAGCGGCCTCGATCCCTACCGCACAACCGTGACCCCGCGCGAGGGCGAGACCCAGGTCGTGGAATACTCGCTGCGCACGGCCGGGGAGGCGAAGCTCGCGGCGATTCCCGCGCAACGCTCGACATCGCTCGGGCAGCCGCTCGTCCTCGTGAAAGGCGGACGATACGTGATGGGCAGCCCGCGCCGCGAGCCGGGCCGCCGCTCCAACGAGACCGAGCGTCAGGTCGAACTGAAGCGGCCGTTCTACATCGCGCGCTTTCAGGTCACGAACCGCGATTTCCGCGAGTTCCGCGCCCAGCACCTATCCGGGATCTTCAAGGATGAGACCCTTGATCTCGAGCTCCAGCCCGCCGTGCGCGTCAGCTGGCAGGACGCCGCCGCTTTCTGCAACTGGCTCTCCGAGCGCGACAAGTTGCCGCCGGCCTATGCGCGGCAGGGCGACCGGCTGGAACTGATCGAGCCGGCGACGACGGGTTACCGCCTGCCGACCGAGGCGGAATGGGAATTCGCTGCGCGCTTCGACGGCAGCCGCGCGACGAGCAAGTACCCCTGGGGCAATGACCTGCCGGTGCCGAACCATTCCGGCAACTGGGGCGACGCGACCGCGATCTACCTCACGCCCGTCACGATCTCGGGCTATGACGACGGTTACCGTGTCGCGGCACCGGTCGGCAGCTTCCCGGCCAACCCGCTCGGGTTGAACGACATGGGCGGCAATGTGCTCGAATGGACCACGGATCGCTACTCGATCTACGTCGTCGGCCCCGACTACCTGTCGACGGACCCGGTGGGCCCGAAGTCGGGAGAGAACTACGTGATCCGGGGCGCGGGCTGGCTGACCGGCAAGATTCCGGAGATCCGGCTCGCCGTGCGCGATTCCGGCACCTCCGGGCGGCCGGACCTCGGTTTCCGGATCGCGCGTTATGCGGAGTGAGTGCTGATGCGTCTACTGATTGCGATCGTCGCGTCGTCCGTTGCCTTCACCGCCTCGGCCATCGAGGCGCCCAAGCCCGCGGCGGGTACGCCGTCGCCGAAGGAATCACCCGCAGAGGACAAACCTGCCAAGGCGCCGCCGGCGCCCGCTGCGGAGCCGCCTGCCGAAGACCCCTCGAAGACGGCCGAACCGGCGACGCCGGAGGAGGACGACGAGGAACTCCCGCCGCTCCCGGCCGATGCCGTGCCCGCGGGGCCGCCGCCCGCGCGCTTCAACCCGACCGAGAAAGTCCGCGCCGACTTTCCGGTTTCGTTCCCGATCGACATCTGAGGACCGCATGAAGACACGTTACCCGAAGGAATTCCTCTACAGCCTGGGATCACTGCTGGCCGCCGTGATCGTGATTCACGCGATCTGGACGGTCTGGGTGCGGCCCAACGCGCAGGCGGTCCTGGCGGTCCAGGCGGATTCGATGCGCAAGGACCCGAATTACGTCCCGCAGCGTTCGATGTTCGTGATCATGAAGGACTGGGAGCAGGAAAGCTGCGTGGTCCTGATGATCTGGGCGCTCGCGATCATCGGCTTCAAGAACCGAGAGACTCGGCGCGAGCAGGACCTGCTCGACAGCGATCCCGTGCGCGTGCCGGAGGGCATGCGCATCCTGCCCGAGGACACGCGCGAATACGTGCGCCAGCTCGAATCGATGCCCGGCGAACAGCAGCGGTCACTGATCGTGCGCGCGGCCAAGGCGGCGCTCGCGCGCTTCGGCGCGACGCGTAACGTCCAGGACGTCAGCGAGGCGGGCCACGCGGTATGTGCCGCGGAGGCCGAGCGCCTCGATTCGGAGCTGTCGATGGTGCGCTACATCGCCTGGGCGATCCCGGCCATCGGCTTCATCGGCACGGTGCGAGGCATCGGCGACGCGCTCTCGCAGGCGCACAAAGCCGTCACCGGCGACATCTCGGGCGTCACGGAGGGCCTCGGCGTCGCGTTCAATTCGACCCTCGTCGCGCTGCTCCTCTCGCTCGTGCTGATGTTCCTGCTGCACCAGCTGCAGCTCGCGCAGGAGCGGCTTGTGCTGGACGCCGAGACCTATCTCGACAATAGCGTGCTGCGAAACCTCCAGGTCCGTTGACGTGGCAATCGTCGGCATCGAAGTCGTCGATGCGGCCGTGATCGCGGTTCGCGAGCGGCAGAGCGTCGCTGCGAGCCCGGGTGTCGCCCTGCTCGCGCCGGACGGGCCGCTGATTGGCGAGCCGGCGATGGCCGCTGCTCGGCTGCAGCCGGTGCTTGCCGCCGACCGCTTCTGGTCGGACCTGGCGCTCGATTCCTTCGCCGGGACGGGGCAGCCGCCGGTATCGCATGCGGACCTCGCACATGCGCACCTCGCGCAGCTCTGGCAGGGTGCGGCCGTGCCCGGCGACGAGGCGATTTTCGCGCTGCCAGGATCAATGCGCCTGCACCAGGCGGGGCTGCTGCTCGGCATTGCTCGGGCAATCGGGATGCCGGTTGCCGGCGTCGTCGATGCGGCCGTCGCCGCCTGCGCGGACCTTGCGGCGCGCCCGGTCGTGCTCCACCTCGACGTGCAGCTGCACCAGGCGGTGCTGACCGAGCTGGACGGTGGGCCGGTCCTGAGCCGGCGGCGCGTGGAAATCGCGCCGCGCGCCGGTCTCAAGGCCATGTATGCCGCTTGGGCGCAACTCGTCAGCGAGGCCATGGTGCGCCGCACCCGCTTCGATCCGCTGCACCAGGCATCGAGCGAGCAACAGCTCTACCAGCGGCTGCCGGAGTGGCTCGGCGTGCTGGCGGAGCGGGAATCCGTCGACACCACGGTCGACGGCGAGGCCGGCGCCTTCAGCGCGCCGGTACGGCGCGAACAGTTCACGCTGGCCGCCGAGGCCTGGTATGCGCAGATCGGCGAGCTGGTGCGCGGTGTTCATCGCGCCGATGCCCCCGCGACGCTCGCGCTTTCGTCGCGCGCGGCGCTGTTGCCGGCCCTCGGCGAGCGCCTTGCCGCATCGTCCGGTCTCGCGCTCGAGCGGCTTGCGGACACGGCGGCCGCAGCGGGCGCGGCCGCGCACGCGGGCGAGATCGGGCCCGGCGACCCGCCGTCGCTTGTGACTGCCCTGTCGCGGACTCACGCAGCCACGGACAGCCAACTGCGGCGCCGCGGGGCCGCCGCCGCGACCCACGCGATACTCGCCGGCCGCGCGCATGCGATCGACGAGCGGCCGCTCGTGGTCGGCCTCGGCGCCGGCGGCGGCCGGCGCATCGCGCTCGAAGGACCGGGCGAGGGCATCTCGCGCCGGCATTGCACGCTGCTGCGCGAGGCCGGCCGCACGATCGTGCGCGACCACAGCCGTTACGGCACTTTCGTCAACGGCTCGCGCGTCGAACGCGAATCCGAGCTGGGCGCCGGCGATCGGCTGCGGGTCGGGACACCGGGCGTCGTGCTCGAACTCGTGGCGGTCGAGTGAGCCGCGTCACCGGTCCAGGGATGCCCTGACGATGGCCCGGCGCAAGACCACGACGTTCAGCATGTCGTTCCTCGACGTGATCTCCTGCGGTTTCGGCGCGGTCGTGCTGTTTTACACGATTATCAGCGCGCAGGCGGGCCTGTACCGGATCAAGGAAAACACCGACCTGTCGGCCGAGTCGAAGAAGCTCGAGCAGGAAGTGCTCGATGGCTACAAGCACCTGGCCGAGCTTCGCAACGCGCTCGATGCCACGGAAAATCGCCAGGTGCGGGCGGTCGGGCTGTCCCGCGAGGTGCTCGACAAGCTCCGCGCCACGCAGGAAGAACTGGCGCGCTTTGAGCACGATACGCTGGCCCGGCGGGAGAGCCTCGAGCGCCTCAAGGCGGATCTCAAGTCGCTCGAGGAAAACACGCGGCGGCTGAAGGAAGCTGCGCCCCCGGTCGAGTCCACGAGCAAGGTCCCGATCGTCGACCGTCAGCAGCTCGTGACGCTCCGGGTCGAGGGCCGGCATGTGCTCATGCTCGTCGATGCCTCGGCCAGCATGCTCGACGAGACGCTCGTCAATATCATCCGCATGCGCAACATGCCGCCAGAGCGGCGGATCGCCTCCGCCAAGTGGCAGCAGGCTGTCAACGCGGTCGAATGGGTGGCCTCGCGGCTGCCCGCCACGTCTCAGTTCCAGATCTACACGTTCGACACCGCCCCGCGGCCTCTGGTCGAGGGCAGCGCAGGCCGCTGGCTCGACGGGCGGGATGCGGGCCAGATCGAGAAAGCTCTCGGGACCCTCAGGCGCACGGCGCCGACGGGCGGATCGAGCCTGCAGAATGCGTTCGCGGTCATCAAGTCGCTCAATCCTGCGCCGGACAACGTGATCCTCGTGACCGACGGGCTGCCGACCCAGGGTGACAAGCCGCCGCTGATGCGCACGCTCGTGACCCAGGAACAGCGCGAGGACCTGATGCAGGACGCGGTGAAGTCCCTGCCGCCGTCGGCGCCGCCGTTTTCCATCGTGCTGTTGCCGATGGAGGGCGATCCGTCGGCGCCTATCTATTTCTGGCGTCTCGCGCGCGCGACCGGCGGCGATTTCCTGAGCCCGGCGAAGGACTGGCCATGAAGCGCCGCACGCGCCGCGACACCGAGACCTTCAGCATGTCCTTCCTGGACTGCATCTGCTGCGGATTCGGGGCGATCATCCTGCTGCTGGTTCTGAACGAGTTCGGCGAGCCCATTCAGCTCGAGCAGTCGAAGAAGGACCTCGACGGGCAGATCGTGAGGATGCAACGCGAGGTGTTCGACATTCGCGGCATGGCGCTCGTGCTCGAGCGCGAGCTGCGCGCGCGCGTGGAACAGCTGTCCGAGGAGCAGAAACGGCTTGCGCGGCTGCGCGGCGACCTGTCGACGGTCGAGGGGAAACACAAGGCGAGCACCCAGGAGGAGGACGCGCTGCAGAAACTGACGGAAACGCTCACCGACGCGCGCCGGACGCTGATCGACCAGTCACGCGAGATGCAGAAAAGCGGGCGGCAGCAGCTCTACAACCAGCCGGTGGCGGGCCTGCCGATCGACAGCGATTACGTGATCTTCATCGTGGACACCTCGGGGTCGATGCAGTCGCAGAACTGGCGCTATGCGGAGCAGAAGCTCGGCGAGGTGCTGAATATCTACCCGAAGCTCAAGGGTATCCAGGTGATGGATGACATGGGCGGCTACATGTTCAGCGACTACCGCGGCAAGTGGATCCCGGACTCGCCGGCGCGCCGAAAGGCGATCCTCGACTATTTCCGCCATTGGCAGTCATTTTCGAATTCGAGTCCCGCAGAGGGCATCATCGCGGCGGTACGAACTTTCTGGTCGCGCGAGCACTCGATCAGCATCTATGTCTTCGGCGACGAATTCACTGGGCCGTCAATCCAGGAGGTCGTGGACACGATCGACCGCATCAACCGCGCGGCGGGCTCGGGGGAACGGCTGGTCCGCATCCATGCGCTTGGCTTTCCGATCCCGGGCCAATACCCGCAGCAAACGAGCATGCGCTACGCAACGCTGATGCGCATACTGGCCGAGCGGAACGGCGGCGTGTTCGTGGGGCTGCCGGAAGGCGAGAGCACCGCACTGCGACGGAGTAACCGATGACGAAAGTGATTGTTCGCCCTGCGATCGCCGCCCTCTGCCTCGGCCTGCTGTCGGCCTGCACTGCGACCAAGCTCACGACCAAGGCGGCGTTGCCGCCGCCGCTGATCGAGCAGCTGCCAGTGCGCATCGGCGTCTACTATTCCAAGGAATTCCGCGAGTACGTGCACAAGGAAACGCGCGGCACCATCGACTACGAGATCAACCTCGGGCCGGCGCACGTGACTAACCTCGACTGGCTGCTGAAGGCGATGTTCCGGGAGGTCGTGCCGGTCGATGACCCGGCGCACGTGGCGAACATCCGGCCGCCGCTTGCTTTCGTGCTCGAGCCGAGGTTCGAGGAGTATTCGTTCCTGACGCCGAAAGACATCGCCGGAGAGGCTTTCATCGTGACGATCCGCTACCTGCTGACGCTCTATGACGGCACCGGCGCGCGCGTAGATTCCTTCACCTTCACTGGCTACGGGCGCGAGAAAGCCCACACGCTCGCAAGCAAGGAGCCGCTCGCCGTCGCCACCCAGCGCGCGATGCGGGACGCCGGCGCCAAGGTCGCCGTGGAATTGACCGACCAGGAGTCCGTGCGCCTGCTGCTGCATGGCGCGGGCAGCCCGCTGCCGGTGTCGCTGCCGGGGGTACTGAAGGCGCCGACACCCGCCGCGACGGGCCAGCCGACTGCCGATGAGCCGCCGGCCGACACGGCTGCCGAAGGAAAACCGCCGGTTGAAGAGCCGCCAGCCGAAACGCCGCCGGCCGAAGGGAAACCGCCGGTTGAAGAGCCGCCAGCCGAAGATACCCCGCCCTCAGCCGCTGGCGTCTGAGGTCGTCTTCGCCTCCGGATCCTGGGTCGCGGTCGGCGTGGTGGCGGGAATCGCGTTCGGATCGAGTTCCTGGTACCACTCGCTCGTGAACGTGACGCCCGCGGTCGAGACCGGCTTGCCCTCGGCGAAGCGCGGGCTGTAGATCGCCTTGGATACCGCGCGCCGCGATTGCGACAGCTGGCCCTCGTCCAAGTCGGTGGACACGACCGTGATGTCTTCGGGCAATCCGGCGTCCGAGACATTGAAGCTGAACACCGTCTTCTTGATGACGTACTGCCCGGACAGCGTATTGAGCCCGCGGCTCGCCGAAACGGGCGGGCGGTAGAACACCATTCGCGGTTCCTTCAGCGGATTGCCCGCGAGCGGATCCGTGGATTGCCCTGCCTCGAAGATGCCGGCGGCTTCCGCGTAGTAGGGCATCGACATCGCGGGCCGCGAGGTCGACTGAAACCAGTCGCCGAGCTCGATCAGCGTCTCGGTCATGAGGTCCGCGGGCGGGTCCGGCGTCGAGCGCAGGAGCTCCAGGGCGGTCTCGGCGGCCTTGAGTCCGGTGCGGTCGGCCGCCGGCGGAGGCACGCGCGATTCGCGATAAATCTTGCCGACCACTTCGCCGGTCACGTCGTCGCGGGCCGGCTGCTGGCTGTCGAGCGTCTCGGGGTCCATCGTGTATTGGAGCCGGTGCGTCCGCGCGATGCCGACCAGGGCCTTGACCGCCATCGGGTTGTAGCCGCCCTTTTTCATCGCGACGTCGCGCGCCCGCAGGTACATCATGCGGGCGGCGATGAACTCCCGCAGCCCCTCGTAGAAGTTCGCGAGTTCGAACAGCGGCGGCAGCGTGCCCTCGGTGCCGTAACCATAATTCTGCTCGGCGATCTTGAGCGCGAACATGCGTTCGTGCTCGACGCCGGCGAAATCGTTGAATGCGTAGCGGCTGTCCGCCGCCTGCTCGATCAAGGGCAGCTGCTGGAGGTTGAACAGGCCATCCGCGCGCCGGCTCACGGCGAGCGCGCGGTCGAACAGCTCCGCCGCGATTTTGTGCTCGTCCTGCGCCGCGTACACGGCGCCGAGACCGGCGAGTGGCACGACGAGGCGTCGCGACGAGATGCCCTGGGTCGACTCGAGCAGCTCGAGCGATTTCTTGTAGCTCCCCTCGGCGCTTGCGTAGTCTCCGAGCTGGTACTGCGTGGCGCCGAGGTTGTTGTAGGCGATCGGCAGCTCGTGGTCGCGCTCCGGGTCGTTCTCGGAGAGCTCGATTACACGCTTGGCCAGGGGCAGGGCCTCGTCGAAGCGCGCAGTTTCATACAGGGTGCGGAACTGGGCATAGGCTTCCATGCGCGGGTCCTGCGCCAGGATCCCCAGCTGCTGATGGCGCACGGCGGGTTTCGGCGGCACCTGCGGCGCGGTCGCCTCGGGAAGTGGCGCCGGTTCCTCCGTCCTTTCACCGGCCGTGGATTCCGCTGGAGCCGGGCCCGGCGCCGTCGTAGCCGCAGCCGGCGCCGCTTCGACGGGAGCCTGGGCGGGCGTCTCGCCGATCTGGCCATCGGCCGGTGCGGCGGCAAGCAACAATAAGGAGAGCACAAGCATCATGCTTCGACGATAGACCATCGTTCGGGGGTCATGTTCCCCGCGCCGCGGCTCCCGGCTCACGAGTAGCCCTCTTCGCGCTCGAAGACGGCGATCAGGCCGCCCGCGCAAAGGGCGAGGAGCGGGTCCGTAATTTCCGCGGTCTGGCCGGGCAGCCAGGTCTGCAGGAACTCGACCGCGAACACGACCCCTGCGCCCAGGCCAGTGGCCGCGAGCACCGAGAGCCCGGCACGCGCGAGCAGCCACACGAGCGCGCCGTTCATGAAACAGCGCAGGAACATGTCGGTAAGATTCGCCGCCCGGTACTGCGTGAGGGATTCCCCGAACGGCAGGAACGCGAAGCGGTCCTGTGCGAGCTGGAAGTCGAAGGGCGCCAGCCCCTCGAAGGCAATCAGCAGCATGAGGGCCGTCGCGAGGATCCAGGCCGCGGCTGCCGGCGGGACGCGCGCGAGTATCCGGGCGAAGCAAAGGGCTGCCGCCATGCCGGCGACTTCGGCTACCTCGAGTCCCATCCCCGCAAACAGCACGCGGCCAGCAAGCACGAGGGCCATCGCCGAGGCCGCCAGCGCGATCGGGCGCCGCGGCGCGAGCCGGCGGGCCAGCAGGAGGATCAGGAGCCAGGCGAGCAGGTGCGTCAGGAATGCCAGCGGCGCCGGCCAGCCGCCGCCCGTGAGCGGCACGAAAGCCGCGGCCCATTTCGCGCGATCGAAAACCGGCGCGAACGGCGCGAGGCGATAACCGATCCAGGAGAAGACGAGCGCCGCCGCGACGGGGTGGAGCAGGAGGCCCGCAAAACGCGAGGAATCGAGCCGCCTGCGCGTCCCCCCAATCGCAAGCGCGAGGCAGGCGCCCCCGAAGGCGCCGATGGTATTGCAGAGGAAGTCGGCCAGGCTCGCGACGCGCCGCGTCTCGTAGAGCTGGGCGAACTCAATGGCAAAGGAAAGCGCGGCCGCGATCAGGGTCGCCGCGAGCACCGCGAGAACGCCGCCGAAGCGCGAGGCGAGCAGCCAGGCGAGGCAGGCGCCGAGCGGCAGGTAGAGCAGGACGTTCGCGGCAACGTCGCTGCGCGTCGTGCCGGCCTGCGGCAGTTCGCCGAGCCGCGCGAACAGGCCCAGGCCTTCCAGGGAAAAGCGGAAGGGATAGAGTGACCCGAAGACGATCAGGAACGTGATGACGGCGAGCAGCCAGGCCGCGATGCGCCGGTCGTGCGCGATCACTCGTTCACCCTAGGCGGACTGAGCGGCGAAGGGCGAGGACTTCCTCGTTACGTAGCGCACGGTATTGGCCGGGCGGCAGGCGGCCGAGTTGGAGGCTGCCGAGCGCGATGCGCTCGAGACTCCGGACCTTGGCACCGACTCGCGCGAAGAGGCGCCGGATCTCGCGGTTCTGGCCTTCGGTGAGCGTGACCGAGACGAGCGAGAGGTCGCCGCGGCGCCGGTCCTTCGTGCGCTTCAGCACGCGGACGGCCTGCAGGCGGGCGCGCTTCGCGCCGCCCTGCGGCGAGCCGGAGTCGGCCAGGAACAGGCCCCGTGACAGCTGCGCGAGCGCAGCGCCCGGCAACGCGCCCTGCACGGCGACGCGATACTCCTTCGTCACGCCCGAGCTCGGGTGCGCGAGGCGGTGCGCGAGCTCGCCGTCATTGGTGAGCAGCACGAGGCCGGTCGAATCGGCGTCGAGCCGGCCGACCGGGTAGACGCGGTCATCGGGCGGAACGGCGTCACGCACAAGGTCGACTACGTTGGCGCGGCCGCCGGGATCGCGCGCCGTCGAGATGACGCCGCGCGGCTTGTTGAGCATCAGATACAGACGTTCGCGCCGCCGGGGCCCGGCGTCGCCGCGGAGGTCGACGACGCTGCCGTCGAACTCGATCAGGTCGTGAACCGGATCGACGAGGCAGGGAAGCCCGGGCACGCGCCGGCCGTTGACGCGCACGCGGCCGGCGCGGATGGCGAATTCCGAGTCGCGGCGCGAGGCGATGCCCGCGTCGGCGAGCACTTTCTGGAGGCGTTCGCCGTGCCCGGGCCGGGGCGCGACGGGCTGGCTTTGGCGGAATCTTGGATCGTGCATGATCCGGCTCGCAGGCCCGGCGGGCCTCAAGCCACCGATGATAAGAAATCGGGAGCAGGCTGGCACGGCCGGCCGCGGCCGCGGATCAGCCGATCTTGGCGCCCGGCTTCAGCACCCAGACCTTGCACCAGCCGTGGGAATTGACGTCCTTGCCGGGGAAGATGTTGCAGGGGCCCTCGGCGTCGCCGGCCTTGCCCGTGTACTGCATGCAGTTGCCGCACATTGCGCCCGGCTTGTAGTTCGGGTTCGCTTCCGCGTTCACTTTTTTGGCGTCAGAGACGTAGCCGAGTGATTTCGCGGTCGCGTCGTTTTCGGACAACGACTCCGCGCCCGCCGTCCCGGCCAGCAGGCCGGCGGCCGGCACGGCGGCGATGCCTGCGATCGCGCTTCTCAGCAACTGCCTGCGTGAAAGCTTTTCGTCAGTCATGGAATGCTCCTCGGGGAAGTGAACATCGGTGCCGGCAGACCGCCGCGGATTGTCTCAATTTCCGTTCGTCGCTGCATCGAATGAGAACGATTCCTGACTCTGACGGCGGTGTCCGACAATCCATTTGCTAGACTCGCGGCGGGCCTGTAGCTCAGTGGTTAGAGCAGGGGACTCATCTTTCTTGAAAAGGTGCCCCGGTTTCGAAAGATTCCGGGTGGACGGGACGAATTCAGGGAAACCTTCCAGCGCAGGGGCGGCTGATGGCAATCCTGAGCCGAGCCGGCGGTGCACCGCCGGAAGGTGCAGAGACTACCTGGGGGCTTCGAGTGCCCTTGATGACAGGCGAGAGCGTCCCGCACCCACACGGCGAGCGAGCGCCGCGGGTGAAGAGATAGTCCGCGCCCGCCGGAAACGGCGGGGCCACGCGAATCCCTTGGTCCTGGGTTCAAATCCCAGCGGGCCCAGTTTCCTCCGCTTGCGCCGGCGGTGCGAAGACCATGAGCATGGTCGAACCCGGAATCCCGCAAGCCGATGACCGTGGCTTCATGGGCCATCCGCGGGGCCTCTGCTTTCTCGCCTTCAACGCGGCCTGGGAACGATTCTCGTATTACGGGATGACCGCGCTGCTTGCGCTGTATATGGTGAACCAGCTGCTGCTGCCCGGGCATGTTGGATGTCAGGGCATTGCGCGGCTGACGCCGGCGTTGCCGCGGCGCAACAAACGGGCCGGACTTGCGGTAATTACTTATTGCAGGGACACTCTTGTGCACAACATCGCCCGGGGGAACGGGCTAGAAACAGGGGCAGGACCATGAACAGGAATTCCCGGCTGCGACCCGCGAGGCTCGTTGCGAGCGCGGTTGCTCTCGTCATCGCGCAAAGCGCCATCGCGCAGGAATCGACCACGCTTGGCGAAATCACCGTCACGGCGCGCAAGCGCGCCGAGTCCTTGCAAGACGTTCCGTTCGCCGTCAGCGCGCGCACGGGCGCGGCCCTCGAGGCCGCCGGCGCGCGGAACATCGAGGACGTGTCGCGCAACGTCGCAGGACTTTCGGTGCAGAACCTCGGCCCCGGCCAGAGCCAGGTCGCCATCCGCGGCATTTCCGCGGGCAAGACCGACCGCGACCTTCCGGGCGTCAAGGAGCAAGTTGGCGTGTACATGGACGAGTCCGTGATCTCGCTGTCCCTGTTCACGCCGGATCTAGATCTCTACGACCTTAACCGCGTCGAGGTGCTGCGCGGCCCGCAGGGCACCCTGTTCGGCTCGGGCTCGCTGTCCGGCACGGTGCGCTACATCACCAACCAGCCCGACCTGTCCGGCAACTATGGAAGTGTCGAGGGCGGATACAGCAGCGTCGATGGCGGCGATACTGGTGGCGACGCCCGTGCGATGATGAATTTTGCGATGGGCGACAGTGCCGCGCTGCGCGTCGCCGCTTATTACAGCCAGATCCCGGGCTACATCGATGCGATTCGTCCGGGCGGCCGGGTGGATTCGGATGTCAACGGCGGCCAGCGCAAGGGCGCCCGCGTGGCGCTGCGGTTTGAGCCGACCGAGAACATTGCGATTACGCCGCGCGTGATCTACCAGAAAGTCGACATGGACGGCTACAACCGCCAGGACATCTGGAACATGCTGGCGAATCCATACACGACGACCGAAACGCCGGTCACGCTTGGCGAGCGCCAGCAGTACATCCAGCATCAGGAAGATTTCACCGACGAATTCACGCTCGGCGATCTGACGATGGAGTTCGACCTCGGACCTGCCGTGCTGACATCCGTCAGTTCCTACACCGATCGCGACATTCTGGTGATTCGCGATGCGACCCAGTTGAGCGGCAGCGTGACTTACGACTTGGGCAACGCCAGCGGCGTCGGGGCCTCGTCCGCAGAGGTCCGGAGGACCTCGCCGCTCTACGACGCGACAGCTGTCAAGGTTTTCACGCAGGAATTGAGGCTCGCGTCCGATACGGACAGCCACTTCCAGTGGGTGGTCGGCGGATTCTACAGCGACATCAAGCGCCACTACGGCCAGCAACTGCCGACTCCGGGCTACGACAACATCATGGAGCGCATCTTCGCGCCGCTCGTGTGCCCGCCCGCCGACCAGCGGTGCCTCGACAGCACCAACCTCGGCGCGCCGACCGCGGATATGCCGTTCTACTCGGACATTCCGTATGACTTCAAGCAGACGGCCTTCTTCGCGGAAGGCACGTTTGACCTGACCGACAAGTTCGCGGCGACGGCCGGATTGCGCTACTACGACTTCAATGAAGACCGCGTGCTGCTGTTTGGCGGCGTGTTCTCCGACCCGAGTGCCGGTCCCGGCAAGGCGAGCGATGACGGCATCCTCCCGCGCGTGCTGTTCTCCTACAAGCTCAGCGACGACGTGGAGCTGAATGCGCAGGCCTCCGAGGGCTTCCGCCTCGGCGGCATCAACGACCCGTTGAACGTGCCGTTGTGCTCGGCCGAGGATCTCGTGACTTTCGGCGGCCATGACAGCTTCGACAGCGAGACGCTCTGGAACTACGAACTCGGCGCAAAGATGGGCTTTGCCGGCGGCCGCGGGCAGTTCAACGTCGCCGCTTTCTACGCCGAAATTTCCGACCTGCAGATGCCGGTCGTGGCGGGCACCTGCTCGTCGCGTATCGTCGTCAATGTGCCGCGCGCGCACTCGACCGGCGTGGAATTCGAGCTCTCCGCGCAGCCGACCGACCACTTCGACTTCGGCATTTCGGCGACGTATACGCAAGCCGAAATCGACACCAGCGTCACTTCGACGAGCGGCGGCGTGACCTCGATCGTGTCCGGCATTGAAGATGGCAATCGCCTGCCGTCGGTGCCGGAATTCCAGCTGGCAGCGAATGCGACCTACAGCTGGCCCCTGACCGAGCGCCTCGACGGATTTATCACCGGCGTCTATCAGCACGTCGGCAGCCGCTACACGCAGATCGGCGACCAGGCTGACGGCTTCGGTACCTTTGCGGTCCGCGACTTCGGCTCGCCGACGATCTCGACATTCACCTTCGATCCGCAGCTGCCGGCCTATGACTTGGGCAACATCCGTTTCGGCGTGCGGTCGGACGACTGGGAAGCGGCGGTTTACGTCAACAACGTCAGCGACGAGAACGCGCTGCTTGGCCTCGACCAGGAGCGCGGCCGGGTCGCGCGAGTCGGCTACCTGGTGAATCAGCCGCGGACCTTCGGCATCATGTTCCGCAAGGATTTCGGTGGCGAGGAGCCGGCCGCGGCCGCACCGCCTCCGCCACCTCCGCCACCTCCGCCGCCTCCGCCGCCTCCGCCTCCGCCGCCGCCGCCCCCGGGCGATGCGGACAAGGATGGCGTGACGGATGACAAGGATCGTTGCCCGGGAACGCCCATGGGTGTGGTCGTCGATGAGATCGGCTGTTTCCAGGAAATAACGTTGCGTGGCGCGCTGTTCGAGTTCGATTCGTCCGCATTGACGGCTGACACCCGCGCAAAGCTCGACGAGCTCATCGCTGATCTGAAGGCGAGGCCTGCCGATATCGTCGACGGCACCCGGATTGCCGTTGAAGGTCACACCGACAGCATCGGTTCGGACGCCTACAACCTGAACCTGTCGAAACGCCGAGCGGAAGTCGCACGGCAATACCTCATTGACAAGGGACTGGACGCTTCGATGATTATCGCGACGGGCGCTGGTGAGTCGAGTCCGACCGATACCAACGCGACGCCGGAAGGGCGGCAGAACAACCGCCGGATCGTGATCCGCGCGACACGCTGATACCGTCCTCGCTTGAGGTCAGAGGCCGGTCCCTGTGTGGGGACCGGCCTTTTTAATGCCCGCGATCGGGCCCGCTCCGGCCGGAAATCTGCCGTTTGTCATATTTTTGCGCCCCGCGTCACGTTCGCGCGCGCTGCAGTTTGTCAATGTCCCGGAGTCATTCGGCGGCCGCGGAACGTATTGCCTTGTCCAGGTACCGGAAAATCTCAGTCGCCGAGCTCCAGGTCGGGATGTACGTCTCCGAGCTGGACCGGCCCTGGCTCGAGACGCCGTTCCTGTTCCAGGGTTTCTACGTCCGAAACGAAGAAGAGGTGGCTGCGGTGCGCAGCCACTGCAAGCAAGTCGTTGTCGACACCCACATGGACGATGAGCCCCCCGTGTCTGCGTCCGCGCCGCAACCGGCTCGCAAGTCCGCCGAGGCGATGCGAGAACTCAAGGACGAAATCAAGCAGGCCTCGGGTATCCATGTCGCGGTCTACGCCTCGGTCGCGGACGTGATGGGAGAGCTCAAGAGCTCGGGCAAGCTGAACGTGCACCGGCTCGAGGCCGCAGTCGTGCCGATGGTGGACAGCGTCCTGCGCAATCCCGCGGCGATGTCCTGCCTCATGCGCATCCGCAGGAAGGGCGGCTACCTGTATTCGCACTCGCTCGCCTCGTCGGTGTGGGCAACCGCGCTTGGCCGCGAGATCGGCCTAGACCGCGACGCCCTGCGCGTGGTCGCGCTCGGCGCGATGCTGCTCGACGTCGGCAAGACGCGGATTCCGGAAGCCATCCTGCAGAAACCCGGGAAACTCGATGCCGCCGAGCTCGCGTTGATGCGCCGGCACGTCGAGTTCGGTCTCCAGTTCGTGCGCGAAGCAGGCAACGTGGACCCGCGCGTGCTCGAGATGATTGCCCATCACCACGAGCGCCACGACGGCGGCGGCTACCCTGCGGGCCTCAAGGGCGACGAGATTCCCGTCTTCGGCCGCATCGCCGGGGTCGTCGACACTTACGACGCGATGATCACGTCGCGCCCCTATGCGAGCACGCATTCGTCCTACGGCGCGCTCCGGCAGCTGCGCTCGCTCGCCGGAAAGGAGTTCCAGCCGGAACTGGTCGATCAGCTCACGCAGTCGATCGGCATGTTCCCGACCGGCACGCTGGTGCTCCTGAATACGGGCGAGGTCGCCGTGGTGACGGCCCAGAGCCGTATCCGGCGGCTGCGCCCGGAGATCATGATCATCCTCGACGCCGAAAAGCAGCCGCTCCCCGACTACCGCGTGGTGGACCTGAACCGCATCTCGTCCACGGCGGATGACCAGGCATCGCTCTGGATCGAGCAGGGACTCGAGCCGGGCGCCTTCGGCGTCGATCCGGCGGAGTACTACCTCAATTGACGCCATGATCACGACGCTCGCGACACCCGGCGGAAGCAGCGGCTACGCCGATTGCCTCGAAGCGATCCGCGCGCGCCTCGCGGCGCGCGAGGCCAAGCTCTACGGAATCGCGGTGCTGGTCGTCTACGTACACCAGCTCGAACGGCTGTTCGCGACCGCGGGGCACGTGAATGCGGCGCGGATGCTGGACGAGCTTCGCAACCGCCTGTCTCAGGTCACGCGGCCCGGCGACTATTTCGCCCGGCTTGGCGACCGCAAGTTCGTGTTCGTGCTGTCGAACCTGCGCAATGAAGGCCATGCGCTCCTCGCAGCCAACAAGGTCCTGCGAACCGGCGCCGAGCCCGTCGCGGCGGGTGGCCAGCACGCCACCGTACGCCTCTCCGTCGGCATCGCCATGTACCCGCGCCATGCACGCCATCCCGAACAATTGATGCAGTTCGCGGAAATCGCGCTGCTCGAGGCCTGGAAGACCCAGCACCCAACCGTGGTCTACACGGACCGCAAAGCGGGAGAACTCGTGGCGGGCTGGGATCTGGAGACCCAGCTGGCGAGCGCGCTCGAGAATGGCGACCTAGTCCTCAACTACCAGCCGAAGCTTGCGTTGCCGCAGCTCGAGGTGGTGGGCGTCGAGGCACTGATGCGCTGGAACCGGCCGGACGCCGGCAACGTGCCGCCCGAGATCTTCATCGACGTGGCGGAAATGACGGGCCAGATCGATCCGCTGACACGCTTCGCCTTCCACCGTGCCATGCGTCAACTTGGCGAATGGCCGAAGGGCGTCGGCACCGTCGGCGTCGCCGTGAACGTGACGCCGTCGATCATCTGCAACCCGGAACTCGTGGACGCGATCAGGAGCGCCGCCGGCCTCTGGTCGGTCGGACTCGAGCGGCTCACGGTCGAGGTGACCGAGAACGCGCTGATGGTCGACCGCGAGCGGAGTCATCGCGTGTTGACCGAGCTGCGCGAGCTCGGCGTGCGCGTCTCGATTGACGACTTTGGAACTGGTTATTCGTCGCTGTCCTACCTGAAGCAGATCCCGGCCGACGAGCTCAAGATCGACAAGTCTTTCGTGATGAACATGCTTGCCGACGACTCGGACGCCCGTATCGTCGAGCAAATCGTCGCGCTCGGGCATTCTTTCGGGCTCGAGGTGGTGGCCGAAGGCGTCGAGAGTGCCGAGATCGCGACGAAGCTTTCGGCCATGGGCTGCGACTTCGTCCAGGGTTTCCACTATGCGAAGCCGTTGCCCGCCGAGGATTTTCCAGCGTGGCTGCAGAACTGGCGCCGCAGCCGCGGCGCCTGAGCGCCGGGCGCGCTCAGTTGTTGTCGTAGGGGTTGAAGCCCCCGAACTTGTCCTTCCGGCCGGCCGGCTTCGCCACGCCGGCACCGGCCTTGGCATCGGGCCTGACTACTTTCCTGAGGATCTGAGTGCTCACCAGCGAGAGCTCGTCGGCCTTCCTGCGCGCGGTGTCGGTGAGCGGCTTCGTGGTTACTTCCGCCGAGCGCTTCGGGCCCTCGCCGGGCGGCGCGGTCGCGGCTTTCTTTAGGTCCGCATCGCTCAGGATCCGGAAGTGCCCGGTGGCCGCGTCGCGCGCGAGGATTCCGTTCTTGCGGCCGGCGGCGAGCTTCTGGATCTCGCTGCGGGTCTTGTCGCCCTCGGTCTTCATGATCTTCTCGAGCGCCGTGGTGGATACCAGCTCGAGCTCCACCGGCTCGATCTTTCCGAGCCACACGGAGCGGCCCTGCAGGCCGGGCGCAATCTTCTCGACCTTGCGGATCGGAACCGTCTTGGTATGGTCTTTCGACATGCGGGACGTCCCGGGCGCCGTCGCGACGCGGCAGGGAAACTATATACTTCCGCCCGGTGAACGTCTTTATCCTCAATGCGGGCCGTTCCGGTTCCCAGACGTTCGCGCGGGCCTGCGGCCACGTGACGAATTACACGAGTGCGCATGAGTCGAGGAGCGGCCAGCTGGGCGCAGCCCGTTTCGCCTACCCGGAAAACCACATCGAATCGGACAATCGGCTTGCGTGGCTGCTCGGGCGCCTCGACCAGGCGTACGAAGATCGTGCGTTCTACGTGCACCTGACGCGGGAGACTGGCCCGGTTGCCGCGAGCTGGGCCAGGCGCGCCCACACCGGGATGATGAACGCCTACCGCTACGCTGTTCTCTGGCATTGCCCGAAGGACGCGACGCCGCTCGAGGTCGCGCTCGACTACTGCGACACGGTCGAGACGAACATCCGGCTCTTCCTGCGCGACAAGACCCGCTGGATGGATTTCCGGCTGGAGCAGGGGCGCGACCGGTTTCCCGAGTTCTGGCGGCGCATCGGGGCCGAGGGCGACCTCGCCGCCGCGCTCGCCGAGTTCGACGTGCATCACAATGCTGCCTGGGATCGCCGACCCGACGTCGCGCCGCGAATACTTCGGCGCGTCGGCGCCAAGCTCTACCGGGTCGGGCGAAAACTTCCTGTGTTCCTGCGCAACGCCTAATGGCGCCATGACCGCCGGCGCGACCGGAGCAAGCGAGCCCACGGCGTCGAGTCGCTCTTCGCCGGCCCACGTCATCGGTGCCTCGGCGCTGGGGACGCTCTTCGAGTGGTACGACTTCTACCTCTACGGCGCGCTCGCGAGCAGCTTCGCCGCCCACTTCTTCTCGGCGGTCAACGAGACGACCGCCTTCATCTTCGCGCTGGCGACCTTTGCCGTGGGATTCATCGTCCGGCCGCTCGGAGCCCTCGTTTTCGGGCGGCTCGGCGATCTCGTCGGCCGCAAGGTCACCTTTCTCGTGACGCTCGCCATCATGGGCCTCGCCACTTTCCTTGTCGGACTGCTTCCGGATTACGGCTCGATCGGCATCGCGGCGCCGCTGCTCCTGGTGACGCTGCGCGTCATCCAGGGACTCGCGATCGGCGGCGAGTTCGGCGGCGCCATCGTCTATGTCGCCGAACACGCGCCCGAAGGCCGCCGCGGGCTGCACACGAGCTTCATCCCCGCGATGGCCATGGGCGGCCTGCTGCTGTCGCTTGTCGTCATCGCGGCGACGCGTGCCTGTATGCAGCCGGAGTCGTTCGCGGCCTGGGGCTGGCGCGTGCCTTTTCTCGCCTCGGCAATCCTGCTCGGCATCTCGCTGTGGATTCGCCTGCGCCTGCAGGAGAGCCCCGTGTTCCGCCAGATGCGGGCCGAGCGCCGACTCTCCCGCGCACCCGTCTCGGAGACTTTCCTGCACCGCGGAAACCTGCGCCTCGTGCTTGCGGCGCTTTTCGGCAGCGTGATCGGGCAGGCCGTACTGTTCTACATGGGCACGTTTTACGCCTACTACTTCCTCGAGCGCGTCGCACATGTCGAGGCGTTCACCGTGGCCGTGCTGACCGGCACGGCGCTCGTGATCGCCTCGCCGCTCGTGGTCGTGTGCGGCTGGCTGAGCGATCGCCTGGGCCGGAAGCCACTGCTGCTTGCGGCCATGGCGCTGGCCGCGCTCTCGTATTTCCCGCTGTTCGCGGCCCTGTTGTCGGCGGCGAATCCTGCGCTCGCAAAGGCTCGCGAGGTCGCGCCGGTCGTCGTCGTGGCGTATCCGCCCGATTGCTCGCTGCTCTTCGATCCGCTCGGCCGTGCCGGCCGGGACCGGAATTCCTGCGATGTCGTAAAGTCTTTTCTCGCGCATGCGGGCATAAGTCACGCGACTCAGCCGTTGCCGTCCCCGGGCCCGGCAAGACTGGAGATCGGCGCCACGGCGCTGGTCGCGCCGGATGCGGCGGCGCTCGCGGGCGATAGCCGCGCGCGTGCGATCGCAGGCTTCAGGGATGAAGCCGGATCGGCGCTCGAGCGGGCCGGTTACCGGCCCACGGCCGAATCGGGGGCCATTGACCGGCCGCTGGTGATCGCGATCCTCGTCCTGCTGCTGGTCTTCGCCGCCATGAGTTCGGGCGCGTACGCAGCGCTGCTCGCCGAGATGTTCCCGGCTCGCATCCGCTACACCGCGCTGTCATTTCCGCAGAATTTCGGCAATGGCTGGTTTGGCGGGCTGTTGCCGGCAATCACGTTCACGATCGTCGCGGCGACCGGCAATGTCTTTGCCGGACTGTGGTATCCGGTGAGCCTGGCCGCACTGTGCTTCGTGGTCGGATGGCTCGCCGTGCCGGAAACGCGAGGTCGGCTGAGCGCCTGATCCCGCGCCCAGGCGGTTTTCCCGAGCGCGAGTCGTGCGAGTTTCACCTCGCGCGTGGACCGCAGGATGCCCATGAATGACCAATTCACCGCCATGCGCGCGGGTTCCATCGCCCTGTGGGCTAAGTCCTACGCCCTGTAGTAGGTTCGGCCGACGGTCGCGGGCAGGCGTCCGCGGCAGTCTGGAACCAACGGAATCGAGGTGTCGCCATGCTTTACTACGCACTCGTGTTCTTCGTCGTCGCCCTGATCGCCGCCGTCTTCGGCTTTACCGGCCTGGCGGCCGGCGCGGCAGGAATCGCAAAAATATTGTTTGTCCTGTTTCTCATTGGCGCCGTAATCACGTTCTTCATCAGCCTCGGGCGACGCGTCTGACACGCGTGGCTGCCGATTGGGGTCGGAGTTGTCCGGGTACCGTGGTAACATGAGGTATCAAGGAGAACAGTGATGGAAAAAGCAATCGAAACGGGCAGGCGGGGACGCCGCGCAAGCCGGAATGGCAGTGAAGCCGCAGCGGTGCGCGGTACCGAATGGCGCAATCTCGTCTCCGACGTCGAGGATCTCGTCAAGAAGGTCGCCAATGTTGACGACCGGGATATCGCGGAGATTCGTGCGAAGATCGAGGACAAGCTCGCGAAAGCGAAGTCTTCCGCGGAAGAAGGCATCGCCGTCGTGCGCGGTCACGCCGAGGACGTCTCGGAAGCGACCGATGAGTATGTGCGCGAAAATCCCTGGGCGGCGGTCGGTATCGCTGCCGCAGTCGGCATCATCATCGGGTTTGTCGCCGGGCGCCGCTGATCCGCCGCCCGCAAGGGGGTTCAACCAATGCGTTCGCCGCTGGCAGTCCTGGTGCCTGCAATCCTGCGGCACCTGCGGGCCTACGCCGAGGTCGCGGGCGAGGATGCCCGTGATGCGGCCGTTGTGGTCGCGCGCCGCCTGCTCGCCCTCCTGATCGCGGCCGCGTCGGCATTCGTCGCCTTCCTGATGTTCTGCGCCTGGTTGCTCACGCTCGCCTGGGATGGCCCGTGGCGCAGCTGGACGGCGGCCGGGCTCGCGCTCGCATTCGCGGCGGGTGCCGCCGCGCTTGCGGTGCCGGTGCTTCGACGTGGAGTGAAGAAACCCGCGGCATTCTTCCCGCGCACACGGCACGAACTGGGCCGCGACCGCGAACTCTTCGAGCGAGCGTTCAACGGCCGCAGTCGGGCCAAGGAGAGCGGTGGGCATGCCCCCGAGTGACATTGCGGATCAAGGCGCGTATGCCGCGGCGACGCCCGCCGAGCGCCACCTCGCCGAAAGCCGCGCCCGGCTCGAGGCGCTGCTGGTGCCGGAGCCCGATGCGTTTCCACGCAGCCAGACCATGCGATTCTTCATGGGCGGGAATGGCCGCATGGTGGCGCTCGGCGTCTTCGCGGGCCTGCTCATCGTCAAACCGAAGCTTGCCTATCGCTTGATGCGCTTCCTCCCGCTCGGCGGGCTGCTTCCGCTCGCACGCATCCTGCAGTCCCTGCGCTGAACCGACACGCTTGAGCATCGCGCACCGCAAGTACCTGCTCATCCTGAGTCTGGTGTTCGCGATCTGGTGGGCGCTTCTCGCCATCAAGCCGTGGAACCGTCAGGACTGGCTGGTCGAGAATGCGCTCGCGGTCACGGCCGCGGCGCTGATACTCGGCTTTCAGCGCAAGCTGCTGCTTTCTCGCGTTTCGTACACGCTGATCTTTATATTCATGTGCCTGCATGAGGTGGGCGCGCATTATTCCTACGCCGAGGTGCCCTACGACGCCTGGTTCAGGAGCCTCACTGGCACGACCTTCAACGAGCTCGTCGGCTGGGAGCGCAACAATTTCGACCGCATCGTGCATTTCTGCTATGGGCTCTTGCTTGCTTATCCGATCCGCGAGGTGTTCCTGCGCGTCGCCGACGTGCGCGGCTTTTGGGGCTACTTCCTGCCGCTCGACCTCACGATGTCGACCTCGATGCTCTTCGAGCTGATCGAATGGGGTGCGGCGGAGTTCTTCGGCGGCGACCTTGGCCAGGCCTACCTCGGCACGCAGGGCGACGTCTGGGACGCGCAGAAGGACATGGCGATCGCCAGCCTCGGCGCGCTTATCGCGATGCTCGTGACCTACGGGTTTAACCGCCGCTACCAGCGCGACTTCAACCGTGAGTGGGCGGCGAGCCTGCGCGTGAAGCACAAGAAGCCGCTCGGAGAGGATGCGCTCGCGCAGATGATGAGGAAAGGGACCTAGTCGACCTTATGCGGACAGGCGCCGGCTCAGCAGGATCCCGGCATCGCGCAAGCCGGATGCGCCAAGGACTAGCGATGGCGCCACCGTAACGACGTTGTAGACTAATGATCCCGCGATGGCGTCTGTCGGCGGCACGCCGAAAGGCGCCAACCCAATTACGAAAGCAAGCTGGACAGTGCCAAGATGGCCGGGCGCGGCGGGCAGCACCAAGGCGATCGCAATGAGCAGCAGGACCGAATTGGCAGCACCCAAAGTGACGTCGGCGTGAACCGACATCATGCTGAGTGCCACGCAGGCGAGGATCGACAGCCATTGCAGGATCGAAAGGAGAAAGATGGGCAACAGCATGTCTGAATTTGCGAATGCCCCGAAGCCATCGGCTGCGGCATGAAGCTGGCGCATCATGCGCCCACGTATTCGATGCGGCGCATTTACCAGAAATCGCTGCGCAAGCCGAAAACAGGCCTCCTTGTAGGCGAGGAACGCGACGATGACCGCAATCGCAGCGGCGCAAAGGAATCCGACGCACCAGCAAGCCAAGCGAATGTCCGGCGACAGGCGGCCCGTCGGAAGCATGATGACGATCGTGATTGCCAGCAGGGCAAGAAAATCGAAAACACGCTCGATCACCACGGTGGCGAGTAAGGCGGAAATAGGCAAACGCAACTGCCTGCTTGCCAGCAACGACCGGGCGAACTCCCCAGCGTGAGGAATCACGTAGTTGCCCGCGATGCCGGTGATCACCGGCCGCAGCAGCCTTAGGGCTGACGCGGGGGCGAGTGGCCGGAGCAGGAATTGCCACCGTATCGACTTCACGACGAAATAGAACAGCTGGGCGGCGAGAAGCGGGATCAGGAATTGCCACCGAAACTGCCAGAGCTGAGCCACGAGCGCCGACCAGTCCATCGCATGGAGCGCGACGTAAAGGAAGCACGCACCTAAGAGTGCGCCAAGGTAGAGCATCGCCTGGTGCTTGGACATGCGTCGTGCGCGACCGGGTCGCCGGCTACATGTGCAATGCGGGCGTCAGGTGACGCAACTCGCAGCTGCCAGTAGCCACGCGCCGTGCGTGCTCACCCATTGTCACCGGTTCCCAGTCTTCCATGATCATCTCGAAGAACTCAGCGACGAGCGCGAGCTTGCGTGCACGGGACAGGCCCATGCCAGGAAAGAAGGCAAGACTCGGACAGTCTTCGCGGCCAAGGAAGTCGAGCGGATGGAGCAGTATCGAGGGATTGGTGCCGCTCAATCGGCACGCGCCCAGGGCCAGCCGGAAATACGCTCGCGCGGCGAGTCGCGAGAATTTTCCGAGATAGACCAGGTAGCTGAGATGCAGCGGAAGCTTCAGCCATGGCATGGTCGTCACCGGGATCTCGAGCAGCTCGCCGCATTGCAGACGCCACTTGAAAGGCTGAACGGGGCGCGCGGCGTCCTTCCACGTGCCGAACAATGCGCCTCGCCGTTTCTTTTCGTCGCCAGTCAGCTTGCTTCCAGAAAACAAGTAAGCACGGGCGAGCGGATTGAGCAGATTGGGAAATACGGTCGCGTCGTAGTCATAACCGCGATTCGACAGCACCTCGAGCGTCGTCGCGGTCACACTGAAGCCCGGACCGCGAAAGCCCCGCGTCCGGACGCCGGTGAGTGATTCTATGGCGTCCTCCGCGTCCCGCAGCTCGCGTTCCAGCTCCGCCCGGCTGTAGAGGTGCAGCCAGGGCTCGTGACGAAAACTATGATTGCCGAGTTCATGTCCTGCAACCGCGATGCTGCGGATCGCATCGCGGTTCTTTGGCAGCACCGCGTCCTGGCCGATGATGAAAAAACTGATCGTCAGGCTACGCTCGGCCAGAAAATCAAGGATGCGTGGAACTGCGAGGTCCAAGTACGAAGGATAGTCCTGCCACCCGTCGTCGCCATGCGTTTTCATGTAGGACCACTGGTTGTCGAGGTCCAGCGAGAGGCTGGCGTAGCGCATCATCCGAGCTTCACCGGTTCGCCATTTAGCTTGAGCGAGCGCTGTGCCGCATCGAGCACTCTCACGACGCGCAGTCCGTCCTGGCCGTCGCTCAGCGGCTGCTTGCGCGTGCGTACGCAGTCGATGAAGTGCCGGCACTCGATTTGCAGCGGCTCGCCCATCTTGATGTAGGGCATCGTGATATCGCCGAAGCGCAACCCGACGTATTCGGCGAAGGTGTTGTAGTCCTGGTTGACCTGCGCACCTTTGTCATAGATGCGCAGCTTCTCGTTCGCCTCCAGGTCGTCGAACACCGCCATCTTGCGGTCGCCGACCAACGTCAACTTGCGGATCTTGTGCGGGTCGAGCCAACTGACGTGCACGTGGGCCATCGCAAGGCCGCCAAAGTTCATGGTGAGGAACACGACGTCCTCGACGCCCTTCCGCAGGTAGCTCTGGCCACGCGCTGCGACGTCCGTGGGTGCCGCGCCCAGCAGGAACATGATCACGGAGATGTCGTGCGGCGCGAAGTTCCATAGCGCGTTTTCGTCGGTCCGGACCGTGCCGAGGTTTACGCGCTGGCTGTAGATGTAGTAGAGCCGGCCGAGCTCCTCGCGTCCGATCATTTCCCGGAGCCGCGTCACGACCGGGTGGTATTCGAGCAGGTGTCCCACCATCAGGACGCGCTTGTTTGCTTCCGCAAGTGCGATCAGCTCATTCGCATGGCCGATCTCGAGCGTGAAGGGCTTTTCCACGTAGACGTCCTTGCCCGCCTCCAGCGCCATCTTGCAGAGCGGGAAGTGGCGGGGTGCGGGTGTCGCGACGACTACGGCCTGCACCTCCGGGTCGCGCAGGACGGGGTCGAATTCGCGCGTAAGAACGGACCCGGGCAGCTGGCGGGCCACCCCGTCGAGCTTCTTCTGGTCGAGATCACAGACGTACTTGAGGTTCGCGTCCGGCAGCTGATGGAAGTTGCGCGCCAGGTTCTTGCCCCAGCCGCCCACGCCGACCACCGCGATCTGAATTGGGTCCATGCGGCTTATCATCCCCTTGATCCCGCATGATATCCCACGGTGAATGCCCATTTGGGCGGGCCAAGCGTGACCGGGCGCACATTCCGGAGCCGGAGCGCCGCGCAACTCAGGCGCTTGCACGTTCCCGGATGAATTTCAGCGTCTGTGTGACGATCTTCACCGACGCTTTCCCGTCGCCGAAGGCTTGTTGCACACCGGCCGCGAAGTCGGACTCGCCGCGCTTGAGCTTCCTGTCCCAGGCGCTGACCGCGTCCCGGATCTTGCGCGGATCGGTGCCGGCCACGACGTTGCCGCCGCCCGCAACAGTCTCAACCCACTCCGTCTCCTCGCGGAGTGTCACGCAGGGACGGCCGAGAAAATACGCTTCCTTCTGCAAGCCGCCCGAATCGGTTAGCACGATGCGCGCATGGAACACGAGCGAAATCATGTCAAGGTAGCCGAGAGGGTCGACGACCCGCAGGCCGGCGCCCGTGGGCAGGTCGAGACCTGCATCTCGGATGACGTGGGCCGTGCGCGGATGCAACGGCAGGATCACGGGCCGTTCTGGCGCGCCGACTGCCGCGAGGGCCACGAGCAAGGCGCCAAGACGGGACGCTTGCGTGTTGTCCGCACGATGCAGCGTTGCGACTAGATACCCACCCGGCGCGAGCTCGAGGCGTTCGAGCACCCGCGAATGTTCGAGCGCAACCGGCGCGAATTCGCGGATCGCATCCAGCATGACGTCTCCGACCAGCCGAGTCCGGGCCGCGAGCCCTTCGTTCCCGAGGTTGCACACGGCCTCGGGCGTCGGCGCGAACAGGAGGTCCGACAGGTGATCGGCCACCAGGCGATTCACCTCCTCGGGCATCTGCCGGTTGAAGCTCCTGAGACCAGCCTCGATATGGGCGACGGGTACGTGGAGCTTGGCTGCCGCGAGTGTCGCAGCAAGCGTCGAATTAGTGTCGCCGTAGGTCAGCACGAGGCGAGGGCTCCGCTCAATGATCGCGAGTTCGAGCGCCTCCAGCATGCGCGCGGTCTGCACACCGTGCGATCCGGAGCCAACGCCAAGGTCGAGGTCGGCCTTCGGGATCCGAAGTTCCGAGAAAAAGATATCAGACATCGCCGGGTCGTAATGCTGGCCGGTGTGCACGATCTGGCTCTCGATCTGCGCACCGTCGGCGTTGGCCGCTTCGATCGCGTGGCAGACGGGCGCGAGCTTGACGAACTGTGGGCGCGCGCCGACGACCTGCATCAGCCGGACCGGCGCGTGACTTCCTGACTCAAGCTTCGGCGACATGGCGCCCCTCGCGTCGGTAATGGCGGCCGCAAGCCGGGCAGGTGGCCTCGATCGTTGACGCATCGTCGCCGCCGAGCTCGAGACTGATGCCGCAGTAGCAGACCCAGCTGCGGATGCGCGCCGGATTGCCGTATACGACCGCATAATCTGGAACGTCGCGCGTGACTACGCCGCCCGCCCCGACGACGCAGTAGCGGCCGAGCGTCACGCCGCAGATGATGGTGGCATTGGCGCCGATCGAGGCGCCGCGTCGGACCAGTGTCTGGCGATACTCATCCTTGCGCTCGATGAAGCTGCGCGGGTTGATCACGTTCGTGAAAACCATGGAGGGGCCGCAAAAAACGTCGTCTTCCAGGGTCACGCCGGTGTAGATGGATACGTTGTTCTGCACCTTGACATTGTTGCCGAGGGTGCACTGTGGTGAGATCACGACGTTCTGGCCGATGTTGCAGCGCGCGCCGATCTTCGAGTCGCGCATGACATGGCTGAAATGCCAGATCTTCGTGCCCGAACCGATCGTGGACGGCTGATCGATGATGGCAGTTTCGTGCGCGAAGAAACCGCGCGGGTCCAGGGGTTGCGTCATGCGGGGCTCCGGAATTCGTGTCCGAACTGGCCGAGGAAGGCGTCCACGCTGCGGATGACCTCGTTGTTGTTCAGTGTATTGCTGGCGAACTGGGCCGAGTTGACGACGTAGAAGTCGGCATGGCGCGTGCGCGGGGATTGCACCATTCCGGAATAGCCGATGACTTGCAGCGGCTGCACCTTGGCCGCGCGGTTGATGTGGATCGCGACGATCTCCTCGTCCGGGAAATCGGGGAACATGCGACGGAAGCCCTGCATGAACTCCGCCTTGAGCTCCTCGTCGGGCCGCCGCAATATTGCGTCGTCCGAAAGAACGTATTTCGGCAGATAGGTCAGGGCGAGGCCCGAGGTCTCGTCGGGATCGACCAGCGAGCTCATGCCGATGACGCCCGTGAACGGAATCCGCTCGTCGGCGATGTTCAGGATGTAATAGGGGCAGAATGACCTGCGCGTGACGAGCGCCATGCAGACGACTCCCAGGTATTCAATGTCGCCCTGCGGCGGAACCTGCACCAGCGCCGGGTCCGCGACCGTGCGCAGCACGTTGACCGGTCCGGTGAAGATAACCTTGTCGTAGGCCTCGGTTCGCCCGGCCGCCTCGATTTCGATGCCGGCGCCGGGCCGCGGGCGCACTGCTTCCACCTCGACGCCGAGCCGCACCTCGCCATTCACGCGGGCAATCAGCTCGAGCAGGCGCTGGAACACGGTGCGGTAGCCGCCGGACACGTAGCCGAGATGTTCCTTCTGTGCGGCGGCGTCCCGCGCCGAGAATAGCCGCTTGACGTAGGTCCAGATGAATACGGCGGATACGCGCCGGTAGTGCTCGCCGAGTTTGGCGAGCAGCAGCGGCTTCCACATCTTCTCGAAAGTCGCGCGCCCGGAATGCCGGACGAGGAATTCCTCCACCGTCATGGCTTCGAGGCGTCGCCAGTCGCGGATGCGGGAGCAATAGAGGATCGTCGCCGCAAGCCGGAACTTGCTCCACAGGCCAAGTAGCGGGAAACGCAGAAAGTCAAGTCCGCTCGACAGCGAATGGAAGGCGCGATCGACGTAGAATCCGGTTCGACTTGCGCGCCAGCGCAACCGGTCTGTGAGCCCGATGCGACGCATGAATTCCACCAGCGCCGTGTCTGAGGGCAGAACGACGTGGTAGAAACGATCCCACGTAAACCCGTCAAATTCGTGCCAGGTGGAAAGCCCGCCTGGCTGATCCGCCCGCTCGAAAACCGTTATGCGGTGGCCCGCGGACCCCAGCCGCTCCGCGAGCGCGAGACCCATGAGCCCTCCGCCGATGATGCCGATGCGCATGTCGCCTGGCTGCCCGCGTGGCGGGCCCTCAGCCCGCGGCGCGCCGGGCAACGGCGCCGCGCTGCCATTCGATCGTGCGCGCGAGGCCCTCGTCAATGTCGACCTTCGCCCGTACGCCGAGGAGCTGCTCGCAGAGCGTGACGTCCGGCACGCGGCGCATCACGTCCTCGTACTTGCGACCGGTGAATGAGGCGTAAGGCACGAACTCGACGTCGAGGTCTCCGGGCGTGCCCGAGAGCCGCTTGATGCGGCGCGCCAGGTCCAGGATCGTGATCTCCTGCGTGCTGCCGATATTGATGATCTCGCCGTTCGCCTCGGGGCGCACAGTTGCCTGGTAGATGCCTTCGACGGTATCGCTCACGTAGGTGAAGCTGCGCGTCTGGCTGCCATCGCCGTGGATCGGAATCGGCTTGCCGCTCAGCACGCAGTCGATGAATACCGGCGGCGGGCCGCCCCACCAGCTCAGCGGCTGGTTCGGCCCATAGGACCCGAAGAAACGCAGGATTGTGACCGGAAATCCGTAGGCGTCCTGGTAGGCGAGCGCAAGGTGCTCGTCGAACAGCTTGGAAATCGCATAGGCCCAACGTGGCGACTTCGAATTGCCGATGACGCTATCGCTGCCCTCTTCGCTGAACGGCAGCTTCGGATTACGGCCGTACACGTCGGAGGTCGAAGCGAGCACCAGCTTGCAGCCCGCGCGGTGCGCGAAATCCAGCGTATTCTCTGTGCCACGGTAGTTGATCTTGAGCGTGTCGATCGCCTTGCCGTAGCGTGGGATTTTAAACGCTGCGAGGTGGACGATCGCCTCGCAGGCACTGTCGAGCCCGGCAAGCGCGGCGGGGTCGGTGACGTCGGCCTGGACGAACCGAAAGCGCGGGTGGTCGCGGCAGTCGCCGAGATTTTCCAGCCGCCCCATCGAGAGGTTGTCGATGCCGACGACCTCGTGCCCGGCCTCCAGCATGCGATTGACCAGGTTCGAGCCCAGGAAGCCCGCGCAGCCGGTGACGAGGTAGGGAGCAGCCACGCGCTGCTACGACGTGCGGGGCCGGTCGCCGGCCTTTCGGGACGTCATCTCGTTATCGGAGCCGTCCCTTTCATGGCTGCGGAGTTCGGCCTCGCGTCGCTCGCGGAGCAGCGTCGAGCCCAGGTGAAACAGCTCGTCAAAGTACCTCTTGTTCTGCAGCGAGAGCATCGCCATGCCAATCAGCTGCATCGATACCATCAGAGAAAGCAGACCCACCATGAACGTGTGCGGGAAATGGCTGTAGGCGAGCGCAACCGCGGCTGACAGGTCTCGCGCAAGGTCCGGCGTCGCGCGCAGCTCGACGTAGGCATCGACGAAATGAATGACCATCCAAGTGTTCACGTAGGCGGCAAACATGAGCAGCAGCAGGCCCGGCACCAGCAGGAAAGTGAACGGCCGCAGGATGAAACCCGAGACTGTCGTGTCGCCGATTTGCCGCAGGATGCGCAGGCTCGACCGCCGCCGCCCGCCAAGGCGATTCTGCCGTTCCCAATTGAGCTCGGCCGGGACCTCTTCGATGCTCGCGCGAAGGAGCTTCGCCTTGTGGACCATCTCGGGCATCACGTCCATGCCCGTGCTGCGCAGGTGCAGCGAGCGCAGGAAGCGACCGTCGATCGCGCGCACCATGCAGGTCATCGTGCTGATGCGCTGCCCGGAGGCTCGCGCCAGGAACCAGTTGGCAACGCGGCTGAACAAGACGCGCAGCAACGGTACGTCCACGACCCGTCCGCCACGCATGTAGGGTGACGCGAGGACCATGCGGGCGCCGGTCCGGGTGATTCGGTCGAGCAGCAGCGCGACATGCTCCGGCCCATAGCTCAGGTCGATGTCGAGTACCACGACGTATTGGCCACGGCACCGGGCAAATCCCGTCTTGAGCGCCTGACCAAGGCCGAAATTGCGCCGGTGGTGGAACACGCGGATCCCGTCGAATTCAGCCGCCAGCTGTTTTGCGATCGCGCCGGTCTGGTCCTTGCTGCCGTCATTGACGATGATCAGTTCGAAGCGGTAGCGTCGATTCAGCGTCTTCAGGTATTCGAGCAGGAGGATAACGTGGTCCCTGAGGATCGGCGCTTCCTCGTATGCGGGCAGCACGATCGACACCAGCGGCCGGTCGCGTTGGCTGGTACTCAGGATCTCGTCCACGGCGAAGGTCCCGGTGGTCGTGGCATCACGCGAAGGCGGGCCTGACGGCGAGTTGCTGGAGGACATCGGCGGGTACTTTACAGTAGCGAACGGTCGCGGACAGCGATAAACGCCCCGATTTAAAGCGCCGGACGCCGATTAGTTCATGTATTCTGCCGCGCCGGCGACGCAGATCCTAGCGTCGCCGTCCGCACTTGATGTGGGTCACAGTTCCGGCTCGCATTCGCCGAGCGGTGTGGAGCCTACCTTTTGCGGCCAGACATCGCGAAATACGACTGAGTTCCGACGGAATTTCCAATTGCGGCAGCCGAATAGATCATGCCGGCAAATACGCGATTGGCGAGGCCCAGGAACAGCGGATTGAAGCGCGGCGTCATGTAGTCAACGCGGATGTCAGTGAATCCGGCGTCGCTGAACGCCTGTCCAACCTCAACCGGATCGAGATATTTTTCGTCTTCCGAATAGATTTCAATGAAATCGCGCACCCACTTCTTGCTGCGCAGGTAACGCATGGGCGCGCGGTACCAGGCCTTGTCGTTCGGCTCGAAGCAGAAAAAGCACCCGCCCCGCCGCAGGATGCGGTAGGAAGCGGCAAGCGTTCGGTCGTATTGCGGCAAGTGATGCAGCCCGGAAAATACCAGCACGGCATCGTACGACTCCGTATCGAACGGCAGCTCCTGGGCATCGCCGTGCACTGTATTTACGTGCGGCATGCGGGTCTTGAGCGCTGCCAGCAGGGACTGCGAAAGATCGAGACCCGTGTACGAGCGGTAGATCCGGGGAATCTTGCGCGCGAATGCGCCGCCGCCGACGCAGATCTCCAGGATGTCGCCGTCGAGCCGCGGAATCAGCGCGATGGCCTGCGCCTTCGCCTGGTCCGAGGACCAGTCGTAGTCCTGGTAATTCTCCCAGTACGCGCGTTCGAGCTGGAGCGCGGCCTTATCGGGATCTGAAGCAGAGCTCCTTGGAGCCGTTGAGTGACTCAAGCGAACTTCCTCCGCCTAGTGGTCGCGGTTCGCATACCAGTATCGCAGCTTGCGCATTTTCTCGAGCGTGCGCCAGTAGATGTCTTCCATCAATATGTGCGCGAATTCGCCATTCCGTCCGACGGAATAGAGGCCTTCGACCGGCAAGCCGCCCTCGAGCGCGGCCCGTTCCTTCTCGTAGTCCCGCAGATAGACAGGGTAACCGACAGGCGTGCGCACGACGCGGCATCCGTCGTAGCGTGGCCGCGCCCCGGGAAACATGGCATCGAGATGTTCGACGCAAAGCTCGCCGATGGCCTCGTCCGGCATCTTGTAATGCTCGCTGTCAGTCTCACATCCAATATCGACATTGATTAGGGTCATGCCTTGGGGTGCGAGCCATGGAACGGACTGCGGGACCTCGGTCAGTCGGAAGAACGGATGCATGCGTTGCGGCACCCAGGTGGTGACTGCCGGCAACAGCGGGCGGCCATGAAAACGGAGGCTGGCGAGTACCATGGGTCGGTAGCGGAACCGGGCGAGGTGATCAAGGGCGTTCGTACCCTGCATCAATCGGGGGAGCACGTGCAGCGGCGCCGTGCTGATGACGGCCGACGCAGGGTGTTCGTTGCCGTTCACCTTGATGCCGCGGACACGATTGCCGTCGACCCGGATCGCCTCGATGCGGCTCTCCACCGAAATTCGGTCCTCGAGTCCCAAGGCCAGACGCTGGCAGAGTTCTACCACGCCGCCCCTCGGATACATGTGCCACACATGGGGACTTTCGGCCTTCACCCGCGAGAATCCGTTGGCGACGGCGCGGCCGCTGGCCCATCCTGACAACTTCAGCATCAGCACGTTCAACATGCCGCGATCGACATGCGGCGGAATGACTGCGGATGAAAGCTGCTCCGCTGGCACCCCGGACCACGCTTCCACGAGTGGAATGGCGACGGTATCAGCCAGGCGCCGGCCGTAATTGGCGCGATACCAATCGGCGGCGGAACTCACGTTGCGCCTCGCGCTTCGCGACAGCCGGCTACGCAGCGCGCCGGCGACGAAAGCCGGCGACCGCAGCAGACCGAAGGGAATGGCATACGTCCGCCCGTCGAGAAAGACTGTTTCGTTGTAGTGGGTAACCGTATGGCAGTTGGAAGCAACGCCAAGTGCTGCGGCCAGTCGATTCGTGATGAGGTGGGCGCCGAAATCGTACGTAAATCCGCGTTCGTCGGAGACACTTTGCGCCATCCCTGCGATGGCCTTCCCGGCTTCATAGATGCGCACCGGCAGGCCGCGGCGATGCAGGTCGTTGGCGGCCGTGAGGCCTGCGATTCCGGCGCCCAGAATTGCGATTGGTTCTGACGCCGTCACGGCAGTTCCAACTCTGCGGTCAACAGTGCGCCTCGTCCGCGCGCGAGGGCCTGCACCTCGAGCAGCGTCGCGATCAGCTGCGGCAATAACCACGGGCCCGTCAGCAATCCGGTTAGCGCGCGGCCAGCGCCCCAATCCCGCAGCCAGTTGCGCGTTGCATTCAGCCAGCCCTCACTCGCAAACCGCGTGCCGAGCCTCGTGGTTCGCAAGCCGGCATTTTTGGTGAGGCGCTGCAGGGCCGCAGGCGTCAACTGCTGGCGTACCCCTGGTCGCTGATAGCCGCTCCAATGGCGGCCCCCAAATAGGGTGAAGCAGGACGAACCGGCATTGTTCAGGATCACCATGACCTTTCCGTCCGCGGCGAGCAGTCCGCGTACCTGTCCTAGCACCACAGCGGGATCATCCGCCGTCTCGAGAGTCCCGGGTAGCAGGATGACATCGAAGCGCCCGGTTTCCGGAACCGGGGTTCTTTCATCGATTACGAGGATGCTTGACGTCGGCTTAGTGCCCTTGGTCCAGCGACGGATCTGGCGACTGGCCTCCGGCGAGTCCGCAGCCCGATCTGTCGCAGCGGCGGGCAGCGAAGGAGCGGGGCTGAGATAGGCCGTACCGCAATCGTCGCAAAGCATCACGACCGTGGCATCGAGCGGGTCTTCCAGCCTTCCCGTCACGCCTAGTGTATCGGCTGCATCCGACCCGCAGACGGGACAGAGCAGCAGCAGCGTGGACATCGGTTTCATCGCGACCCGCCGCGGGCTTCACGGAATCGCACGGGAACGGCGGCACTGCGCAGCAATGCGATTCCGCCCGCCAGCATGATCGGCAGGATCAGGAAGGACGCATATACGAGCGAGGCCGCAATGGCTGGGGTCCCCCCAATACCGTCGGTCGCAAGTCCCATGACAAACGCAAGTTGCGTGGTGCCGATCTGTAAGGGTGAGTTTGGCAGCGTCAGGCCGACGACGATCAGGACGAACGTCACAGCCGTCGCAGCAAGTGACGACGCCACTCCCACGGCCCGGGCGCACGACCAAATGGCGACGATGACGAGCACCCATTGCAGGATCGACAGGATGACGGCCTGGAACAACAGGCGGAAATCGCGCATGGACGCGAGTCCGGTCCGGAAGCGACCGAGCGCCTGACTGACCCGCCGGCGCAGGCGTACCGTCAAGAGCCGCTCGAAGCGGGCGCCACACGGCAGCGACCATGCGGGCGGGTGCAGGAGTGCGACGAGGAAACCCAGCATGACGACGATGACTGCTGCGCTGATTGCGGCGGCGGTCGTCACCGCCGCAGGACGATTCGGCACGGCGACGGCAATCAGGCTGAGCAGGATGAGTAGCGCGATGAAATCGAGCATGCGTTCGACGACGACTGAAGCGAGCACGGCGCTCGTTGCCAACCGCTGGTTCCTGGCGATGGTCGCTGCACGCAGGAACTCACCGACGTGCGCCACCAGGAAGTTGACGGCCAGGCCCACGTAAACGGCCGCGTGCAGCTCGCGAAACGGCAGGCTGCGCGCACGCGCAAGGAGCACGCCCCATCGCCAGGCTTTGATCGCGCAGAATGCGATTGTGGCCCCGAGCACGACGCCGAGCCACGGCCAGTCGACTGATCGCAACGTGGTGACGAGCGCCGCCGTGTCGACCTTGCGCGTGGCCGCATAGAGGAGCGCAAGGCCGAGCGCCGTCCCCGCCAGGGTCCACAGCACGGCATTTCGCGCGGACGGGGCGGATGCGGCCAGCCTCTGCGGCTGCCTGTCATCGGGAGGGCCTGCATCCACTTTCGCTCCTGAAACTCGCTGCTTGTCCGAGCCGCGTTAGCGGTTGGACTCTCGCCGCTTCCTGCGGTCCTTGTCATACGGCTTCAAATCGCCCATTTGCCGGGCCATCTCTTCCATGATGCGACGTTCCGCGTGCGCGTATTGCCCGCCATGAAATACAAGCGGGCGCTTGTCAGCCCGCTCGAATCGCAGGACTTCGCCGACGAATACGACGTGGTCCCCCATCGGATGTTGCTGCGTCAACCGGCACTGGAAGCGCGCGACGAACTCCTCGAGCAGCGGAACCGATCCCAGTCCGGGCTCCCATTTCAACCCGCCGAATTTGTCGGCGCCGCGCGAGGCGAACGTCTGCGACAGGCTCTCCTGGGCCGAGGTGAGCACATGCACGCAGAAAAACCCTGCTTTCCTGAACGCGTCTCGAGAGTAGGCCGTCGCCGAAAGCGACCAGAGCACGAGCGGCGGATCCAGCGAAATCGAATTAAAGCTGTTGGCGGTCACGCCGATGGGCTCGCCGCGCGGCCCGGCCGTCGTAACGACCGTTACGCCAGTGGCGAACTGGGCCAGGGCTTGGCGCAGTCCATGTCTGTCCCGTTCACTCATTATTGGGGCAAAATGTAGTTAGCCATGCGCTCCGAATCCAGTCGGCACGTCACGTAACCCCGGGCTTGTCGCGGGCGACGCCGCCAAGGGCGGCCGGAAGGCCGAATTCCGCGGAGATTGGGAAATGGTCGGAGCCTATTCCTGTCAGGACCTCGAAGCGCCCAAATTGTACGGGAGCCGTCGCCAGTATGTGATCAATCGGTACGCCGATCGCGCGCATCGCCGGCCAGGTAGGGCCGATGCGATGCGCGCCACGCGCGCTGCGCAGTCCCGTCTCTTCGGCAAACGATCGGAAGCCACGATTCCACATCGTCACGTTCAAATCGCCCGCGAGCACGGCCGGTCGCTTCATAGTGCGGATATAGTGACCGAGGTCCCGAAGCTGATCATTGCGAGAGCGGATGAAGGCGGCGCCGATTGGCGGCAGTGGGTGAGTCAGGTAGAAGTCGACCTCGCCCGTGGGCAGTCGCAATGTCGCAGTTATGGTGGGCGTCGCGGTTTCGTTGACGCGTAGGACCCTCGGATTCGCAAGCGGCAGTTTGCTGTAGAGCGCGAGACCGGCATACTTTTCGTCGGGCTCCTCGAATTGGTAGGGATAGTCGGAACGCAGCGACTTCAGGCCTTGCAGCCAAGACGAGTCGACTTCGACCAGCGCCACCACATCTGGCCGTTCCGCCTTGATCAGGCTCGCGAGTCGCGCGTGCTGACGATTGCGGAGATACACATTTGAAAATAGCAATCTGACGGGCGTGGCCGGGGTTTCGTTGCCGCCCTTCGATGCGGCGAGCGACCACGAGACGACGGGCGTCAGGGACACCGCCATGCACGCGACCGACGCGATCATCCAGCGGGTATCGTGCATGACCGCGAAGATTGTCGTGCACGCGAGAAAGGCAGTGGCGAAATGCAGGGGGAAATTGGACAGGTTGTCGAGAACGGCGTGAGGGCGATCAAAGCGCGATCCGAGCATGGCGAATACGAGTACCCCGGTGAATGCCCTGAGCAAACTCACTGTCGGGGGCCGGGCGTCAGCGCGTCTTCAGGCTGCGGGGAATCGGCGGTCCCGCGTTCGGGTTGAACTTGCGGTAGTCGAGACCGAGATACTGCAGCATCGTCGCCGCGAAGTCGCTCTGCGTCACGTCCGCAAAGTCGTGAGCCTCACCGATCGCGGGCGTATCCGGGCCGATGATGGCGACCCAGATGTCCTGGCTACCCTGAATGCCGGCGTCGTGCTCGGCCCAGTCCGCAGGCGTGCGGCCACGGCCGTGATCGGCGGTGATGATGAGCGTGGTATTGCCACGGTACCCGTCCATCGACTGCAGCGTCTGCCACAATTCGGCGATCATGCCGTCCGCCAGGTGCAGGTAGTCGAGTACGAGGTCGTAGCGGCGCGCGTGCGCCCAGTCGTCGGACTGGCCGAGGCCGATCCACATGACGCGCGGCTGGTTCTTCCTGAGGTAGTCGAGCGCGATCCGGAAGCTCAGGTAGTCGTTGCTGCTTTCCTCCCACAGCTGCATGACGTTCTTCCGGAGCCCGACGAGGAAGTCGATCTCCGGCGTCGAAAGTGCGGCGGGCACGGGTTCCCGCGCACCGTTCATGAAGAAGTCGCCGTCCATCTGCGAGGCCGCGTACTTGAAGCCGTCCCAGGAGCCGATCTGCGCGACATCCTTGTACTTGAGCCCGAGGGCGGAATGGATGTATTCAAGCACGGTCTGGTGCGGATAGCGGACGAAATCGTTGCTTCTGACCTCGGGTTGCGGCTCGCCGGTCAGGATCTCGGAATACCCAGGGTAGGAGAACCACTGGTCATTCCTGACCGTGACCTTGCTGCCCTTCGCCTGGTTGCCGAGCACCATGCCGGCGGGTGCGAGCGTGTTCCAGAAGAACGGCATCAATGCCTCTCGGCGCTCCTGCGGCGTCTCGCGCCAGTAGCGTCCCTTCGTCACGTCCAGCTCGTAGATTCCGGAGTCGGATTCCGGCGCGTTCGCGATCACCGGGTCCATGCCGCCGAAAATTTCCTGCATGCGGACGCCGTCGATCGTGACCAGGATGATATTGCGGCCGGAATCGGCGCCTGCCGTCGCAACGGCAAGCACGAGTCCGGCCACCAGTGTCGTCAGGATGGTTTTCAGGGGCGATCGCCTCAGTTCACGCCGCTGATCACGAGATCATAGAGCTTGTCCGGCCGGGCGTTGCTGCCCCAGTCCGCGACATGGACGTAGAACGTCGTGGAGCCGGTCACCCGAACCTGGAGGAAGGAGTCGAGCAGCCCAGCATCGGTGTCCTCGTCGTCGTGCTGGCAGATCGAGTTGAAAGCAGGGGCGCCGCAGGTCATGAGCGGCTGGCCGTTCGCGCCGACGATCTCGATGACTGAGTCGAACGGGCTGCCGTTCACGGCCGCGTTGATGTCCACGGTCACTGTCGAGTCGGCGGTCGTCGTGATCGAGTAGTAGTCCTCGTCGGGATCGAAAATCGTGCTCGGGTCCCCGCTTGGGCTAATGGATGCCGCATACGTGCCATTGCCGATCGGCGTTGCATCGGCAATCGAGTCGTTGCGTCCGATCGCCGCTGCATTGATCGTGATGCTGAGCGCCTGGGAATCGTCCTGCCGGGGAGAGGCAGAGTCCTCAACCAGGACCGTGAACCCGGTCAGGCCTGCAGGACCGGCGGGAGATCCCGCAATCACGCCGGTGCCGGCATCGAGCGTCAGGCTGGCCGGCAGGGAACCCGCACTGATGCTGAACGACCGGGCGCCCGTGCCGCCGGTCGCTGAAATCGTCTGGTGGTATGGGACATTCACCGTGCCATCGGCCAGCGTCGAAGTCGTGATATGGATCGCGGGAGGGGGCGTCGGGCCGTTGTCGCCACCTCCACCGCCACCACCCCCGCCGCAGGCGGCGATAGCCGCAAAGGCCAGCGAGGCGATGGCGGCACGAAGCGTCGATTTGGCCCGGCGGTTCACGGTCCCTCGAACTGGTCGAAGCGCGGCGGCGTGCCCACCAGGGTCAGGTCGTGGCCAGCCGTTGTCTGACCTGCCGTGACCGTGATCGGTCCAATTGGCGCAGGCGCCGTGCCCGGCATGTCGATCCGGGTCTGCCCGCCGACGCTGGACCCATCCACGAACTGGGGATCGATCGACTCGACTTCGACCATGTAATTGCCGGGCGGCAGGGAAATCTCGTAGCGGCCGATGTCGCCGGGGACCTGGTCGCCGAAGGGGCCCAGCGGCTGGTCGCTCGGCTCGTTGATCGGGTTGCCGTTGAAGATGCGAAACTTGTAGCCGGACACGCAGGAACCGGCGGTCGTGCGACTTTCGTTGACGCCCGGGGTGCCCGGATTGTCGACCCGCCGTGCGACGACGTTGACGAGCTGAGCGAGTGTCTCGCTATCGGAGAAGAAAATAGTGCCGGTGATGGTGCCGTGCGTGGCGGCGAAGCCGCTGCCGCCGGTCGCCGAGTAGAGCCTCGAGATCCAGGCCACGTCGTCGATCGATAGCGAGCCCTGCTGGGCCGTCACCAGGAACGGGAACATCGTTGGCAGGCCGGCGATATTGTCGGCGCTACAGAAAGCGGAAGCGCACACGACGTTGATCTGCGAGTGATCGAGGCCGGAGAAGTGGCCGAACTCGTGGATGAAGGTCGCATCGAATTCTGCCGCACTCAAATCCGGGACCGGATTGTTCGACCCGTCCTGGAACAGGCCGTTCATCACCGCGTGGCCGCTCAGAATGCGTCCCTGCACTGGGTCGAGCGCGCAGGGGCCGGCGAAGCCGATGACGGACGTCTCGTCTATGCCGAGTGCGATGAAAATCGCGGCGGCCTCGTCATAGATGATCGGGCTCTGATTGCCCTTCGCGCAGTCGTCCTCGACCGCGTTGAACTCCGTCCCCGTGCTGACATTGCCGTCGCTGAAGCCGGCAACGCTGCTGATGAATCCGGCGCGGCTGTAGCGGATGCTCGCTGAAGCGACGCTTTGCCAGACGCCAAACATGGCCTGCACGCGCGCCCGGGCGCTTGCTTCGTCGACCGATGCGCTCAAGGGCCCGTTATCCGTGCGATAGGCGATCGGCGCCGTCGTGCTCCACAGATAGGGCTGTCCATTGGTGCGTACCGCGAGCGGCCCGCCCGCGAGGGCCGCGCCTGCCGTCGCGAGGCCCGCCAGAATCTCCAGGATGCGGATTGCGCGTCCTTGCATCACTCGTTCCCCGCGAACGCTCGGATCATCGAGGTGAGCTCGGTGAGCTCAATGGGTCCCGCGCGATGCCGGGCGGCGAGGCTCGTCTGTTTCGCCGTCAGCGTGACGCCTTTCTTGTCGGCGTCGGCCTGCAGTCCTTCGAACAGCCGCGCGTTGCCCATGCCATTTACCGCGATCTCGTGCCCTTTGCGGTCGCGCTCGATTCGAAACCGCCCCTGGTCCATGCCGGCGGGACTCGAGAGCCCGTACGCGCTCGGAGCGATCATCATCAGCAGCACATCCTGGCCTTTGTGGTAGCCGGCGGTGTCGTAACGGTCGCGGATGTCCCAGATATATTGGCGAAAGGTGAACGCCCCCTGGGCCTGTCCCTTGAGCGTTTCCCGCACTCGCAGTGTGACGACGACCGTGTCGAGGGCCGAGAGCACGGGATGCTTTTCGACGCGTGCGCTGACGACGTAGCCGCGCACGATGTCTGAAGCGCGGTCGGTCAACTGGCCGAGATTGCGCGGGACGGTCATCGCGCCGCGCTGCGCGAAGGCAGGCGCCCAAAGGAGGCAGGCCGCGAGGATCAAAAAGCCGCGTTGCAGACGATAGCGAAGGGTGTCGTTCGACACTGGCGTTCCGTCGCACTCTCTGATTATGTCCCGACCCGGGATGTCTCGAGTTCAGCATGCATGCCGACCGCCAGCAAGGCAAGACAGGCCCGTCAGCGCAGGCTGAATTCAGCCGCTACCGGGAGGTGGTCCGAGCCGACGGCGGCGAGGACGCGGAAATTCCGGACCTGTACCGCCGGTGTCACGAGGATATGGTCGATCGGCGCGCCAAATGGCCAGCCCGCAGGCCAGCTCGCGTCGATGCCGTAGCTTTGGCGCGCATTGACGAGTCCCGCCTCGGCAAGCGGGCGATAGTTCCGGTTCCACATGGCGAGGTTGAAGTCACCCGCGATGACAAGCGGCCGATTCTCGGCGCTGGCGAACCGGGCGAGAGCTCGGATCTGAGCATTTCGAAGCTCGGTGAACTCCGCGCTCACGGGCGATGAAGTATGGACGAGCACGACCTCAACAGGGCCGCCCGGCGTCTGGACCGTCGCCGCGATCGCTGGATGCGTCGCGTCGCCGAGCCGGATCACGCGTGCATCCGAAAGCGGCAGGCGGCTGAAGAGCGCGAGGCCGACGTAGCTCTCATCCGGGATCTCGAAGCGCCAGGGATAGTCGGAGTGTATTGGCTCCAGCTTCCTGAGCCAGCGCGGGGTCACTTCGACGAGGCCGATCAGGTCCGGACGGTCCTCTTCGATCAGACGTATCAGGCGTGCATGCTCCTGGTTGCGGAAATAGACGTTTGAGACGAGCAGCTTCAGGGGCGCGGTCGTGACGACGCGCGGCGCGGGGTCGTCGCGCAGATACCATGGCCATACCGGCGCGAAGGCAAGGGCAGCGCCAAGTGCGGACGCCGCCGCCCAGCGTAAATCGCGGAAAGCCGCGAGCGCCACGGCGCACAGGGCGAACGCCGCCGAGAACTGCGGTAGGAAATTCGACAGGTTGTCGAGCATATAGTGCAGACCGCCCAGCTGCGATGCGGCCAGCGCGGCGCCGAGCAGCACGACCAGCCAATGCAGGAACCGGGCCACCGTGCTCCGGAACGGTTGCGTGGGCTGGCGCAGGTTCAGGCCATGAAGACGAGGTACACGAGGCCGCCCAGCAGCGAGAGCTTCAGCGTGTAGTAGACGAGGCGATTCGCGTCTTTCATTCGCTTGGCATGACGTTGCAGGCGGTACACGAACCCGAAAATCTTGTTGAGGACGCCGACTTTTTCGCCTGGCTCGTTCGCGGTCGCGGCGGCCGCCACGAAGGTGCGTGCAACGAAGCGGTTGGCCGCCCGCGCGATCCGGCTCCGGAGCGGCCGCTCGACGTCGCAGAACAGGATGATCCGCGCGACATCAGTGTCGTTCTCCGCGCAATGGATGAAGGTCTCGTCGAACAGGATCGCCTCGCCGTCGCGCCACGAGTACATCTGCCCATCCACGTAGATCCGGCAGTCGTCTGAATTCGGCGTGACGAGGCCAAGGTGATAACGCAGGGAGCCGGCAAAAGGATCGCGGTGCCGGCCGAGCCGGCCGCGGCCCGGGAGCAGGGCAAACATCGCCGCCTTGACCGTCGGAACGTGCTCCAGCAGTTCGACGGTCTTCGGGCACAGGACACGCGCCGAGGCGTGGTTTTCGCCGTACCACTTCAGATAGAAGCGCTTCCACCCCGACTTGAAGAAGGAATTGAAGGCGAGGTCGTCGTATTTTTCGGAACGCTTGATGCGATCCTGGTCGTAGAGACTGAGCGCCTCGTCGCGAATCATTCGCCAGTTGTCCCGGAGCGGCGTGAGTGCCGGGAACTCATTGACGTCGAGGAGCGGCCTGTTCGGCACCGCAGAAAACAGGTACACGAGCACGTTGTATGGCGCCATGAATGTCGAATGGTCGGTCAGCTGGCGCAGGAACTTGAGCCGCTCCCGGCCACGGAAGTGCACGGTGAGCGCGCTGGCGACAAGCGCGTAGAGCAGGAACATGCGAGGGGCAAGGGCCACGTCCATCAGGGATTCGGTCGTCATCTGGTGCATTTTATGACAGGGGGCCGCCGCCTGCCGGCCGCTGGACAAGCCGATGGGGGGCATTAGATCGAGGGCGCCGGTTGGCAAGGGCGGCGGGGTAGCCGCGGCCTAGTCGGGCTCCTCCGTCCGGTCGGAGAATCGGGATTGGTCACCCTTCCGGTCGATACCGCCATCCGGGCGCGGCGGCGACCCGATCCAGCCGCGGCGCCGAAATAGCACCGTCATGCCGACCGCGAGCGCGAGCATGATTGCAAGGATGACGAAGTAGCCGTTGCGCATCCCGAGTTCCGGCATGTTCTGGAAATTCATGCCATAAATGCCGGCAATGAACGTCAGCGGGATGAAGATGCTGGCCATCAATGTCAGCACCTTCATGATCTCGTTGGTGCGGTGGCTGACGTTGGACAGGTACGACTCGGCCAGGTCGGACGCCATCTCGCGTGACGAGTCGATCAGTTCCACGATCTGGGCGATGTGGTCGTAGGTGTCGCGCAGGTACAGCTTGTTCTGCTCGCCGAAGTACGGCGTCCGCTCTCGCATCAGGGCACTGATGGCCTCGCGCTGCGGCCAGCCGACCCGGCGCAGCACGACCAACTGTCGTCGCGCGGAATGAATCCTTGCCAGAACCTCGGGATGCGGATTCTCGACTACGACATCCTCGAGTTCCTCGAGCAGGTCGGACAGGCGCTGCGCGACGGGATAATAGCGGTCGACCATCGCATCGATGAGTGCGTAGGCGAGATAGTCGGGGCCTGCACTGCGCAGGGGTCCGATGCCGTCCTCGATGCGCTCCCGAACCGGGTCAAAGAAGCCGTAGTAGCGGGCCTGGAATGTCAGCAGGTAGCGCTTTCCGACGATGAAGCACACTTGCGGTGTGTGCACGATCCCGTCGTCGCCGATCAGGGGCGTGCGCGCGATGATCAGCTGATGCTGCTCGTACAACTCCGACTTCGCGCGCTGCGGCACGTTGACGGCGTTTTCGAGGACCACCGGATGAAGCTCGAAGACCTTCGCCACGGCGCGTAGCGTGGCCTCGTCTCCGAGGCCCTGGATGTCGACCCAGGTGACACGGCTGGCGTCGCGCACGGACCGCAATGCCTCGACATCCCGGACTTCCCGGCGCGTTACCGAATCGGCATCGTACTGCACCACGAATATTTTTGGCGGCGGCGAGTCGTGCGGAATCGCGAGCGTGCCCGGGCGCGCTCCGATCTTCGGGTTGTGCTTCTGGAACACTGGCGGGCCTGCCGCTCAGCCGTCGTCGCGGCTTGCGCCACCGAGCATTCGCACCTCGATCGGGCGCGTCGTATCGAGGTGCACGTCGCGTTGGGGAAATGCAATCACCAGGCCATGTTGCCGGAACAGGTCATCGATCGCGAACCGAACCTCGCTCTGGATTTTCCGGACCTCCATCGGGGAGCGGGCATTGACCCAGAAGTAGGTGTCGAAAATCAGCGAATTGTCGCCGAACTCCTCGAACACCACGTTTGCCACCGGCTGTTTCAGCACCTCGGGGTTCTGGCCGACCACGCGCAGTATCAATTCCTCGACCAGCCGGGTCGGCGAGCCGTAAATGACGCCGACAGTCACCTTGGCGCGGATCAGGTCGTCCGAGAGCGTCCAGTTGACGACATTGTTTTCAAGGAAAAAGCTGTTCGGAACCACGATGTGACGACCGTCGGTCGAACGGATCTGCGTGCTGCGTGCACCGATTTTCTCGATCGTGCCGTGGTTGCCGTCGACTTCGACCAGGTCCCGCACCCGCACCGGGCGCTCGAGCAGCAGGATGAGGCCGCTGATGAAGTTGTTCATCACGTTCTGGCTGCCGAAGCCGATGCCGATGGCAAGCGCCCCCCCGAGCACCGCGAATGCGGTCAGCGGGAGGTGCACGGCGCGCAGTGACATCAGCAGGAAGGCAACGACGATTGCGTAGTACGAGAGGGTCTCGATTGCCGTGATGCCACCGGTATCGAGCCGCATCCGTCGCGCCGCGATCCGGGCCAGCAGGCCGGAACCACGGCGTGCAATCCACAAGCCAAGGCCGAGAATCAGCAGGGCCAGCACCAAGGACCCGACCGTAATCGGCACGCCGTCGACGAACGTCAACGTATGTGTCCAGACTTCACGCGCCGCCTGCGCGCCCACCGCCAGATCTTCCCGAAATTCCGCGGACCCGCTCATCGTGCTAATACTCGACTATCATTCATTTTTGACGGACGAATGCATATTATGGAGCACTGGAACGACGAGCGCCGCATGGAGCGTCGCCGGGCCCGCTCGCAGACCGGATCCGAATCATGAAGAATTCCCGCGATGGCCGAAGCGGCAGAAACCGTGTTCGGACTTCCCAGGGCCAGTTGCCGCTCATCGGCTGGCGTGAAGTCGTTTCGCTGCCGGATCTGGGACTGCGGAGATTGAGGGCCAAGATTGACACCGGCGCCCGTACGTCATCGCTTCATGTCAGTTCCGTGGAAACCTTCAGGGGTGCCGGCGGCGCCGAGTGGCTGAGACTGACGATACCCGGGCACCGGGCCGGGCGGTTGAAGCGGCGGCGGATTGAATTGCCGTCAGCTGGCCTGCGGCGGGTCAGGAGCTCCACCGGTCACAGTAACTCACGGCATTCGTTCCGCACGCGACTGACAATCGGAACGGTGACATTGACGATCGCGATAACGCTTTCTGACCGGTCCGAAATGCGGTATCCGATGCTGATTGGCCGGACCGCGATCAGGGGCCGGTATCTGGTGCATGCCGGCAGGTCGTATATCCAGTCGGTTGCCGGGGATTGAATGTGCCTGCGGGAGGTTCTCGATGAAAATTGCAATGCTGGCGCGCAACCCCGGCCTCTATACGCACCAACGCATCGTGGAAGTCGCCCGGAAGCGCGGCCACGAAATCGACGTGATCAACACCTTGCGCTGCTACATGAACATCACGTCGCACCGGCCATCGGTCCACTACGACGGCAGGGTCCTGGACGACTACGACGCCGTGATCCCGCGCATCGGCGCCTCGATCACCTTCTATGGGCTGGCGGTGCTTCGGCAGTTCGAGATGATGGGTGTGTATCCGCTGAACGAATCGGTCGGGATCGGGCGTTCCCGCGACAAGTTGCGCTCGATGCAACTGCTCGCCAGGGATGGCATCGGCCTGCCTGTCACCGCATTTGCGGAGGACCCCAACCAGACCGACGAAGTTCTGGAAATAGCCGGCGGCGCGCCCGTCGTCATCAAGCTGCTGGAAGGCACGCAGGGCATCGGAGTGGTGCTGGCGGACACGCCACGCTCCGCGAAATCGGTGATCGAGGCTTTTCGCGGCGCGCGCGTGAACATCCTTGTCCAGGAATTTATCAAGGAATCGAGTGGCACCGATATTCGCGCGCTCGTAATCGACGGCAAGGTGATTGCTGCGATGAAGCGCACGGGGGGCAAGGGAGAATTCCGCTCGAATCTGCATCGGGGCGGAACGGCCGAGCCGATGAAGCTGACTGCAGAGGAGCGCTCGACCGCGACGCGCGCGGCCAAGGCGCTTGGCCTCAACGTGTGCGGCGTCGACATGCTGCGGTCCAATCACGGACCGGTCGTCATGGAAGTGAATTCGTCGCCGGGCCTGGAAGGCATCGAAAAGGCGACGGGAATCGACGTCGCCACGAAGATGATCGAGTTCCTGGAAAAAGACGCCAAGCCGGGCCGCACCAGGACGCGCGGCAAGGGATGATCGGGGCACGCGCGGCTGATGTCGACTGAGGTGCCCGCCGCGTTTGTCTTGGGAGGCCTTGCGGTCGATTGCGGAAAGACGGCGACAGTCAGCCTGCCGATCAGCCGGCTGTCCACCCACACCGAGATGACGCTGCCCGTTCGGGTCATGCACGGCGCGAAAGCCGGCCCGGTGCTGTTCGTTTCCGCCGGGATCCATGGTGACGAGATCATCGGCGTGGAAATCATCCGGCGCCTGCTCGGCAAGGTATCGCCGCGGCGGCTGTCGGGCACGCTGCTGTCGGTGCCGATCGTGAATGTTTTTGGTTTCCTGATGCAGCGACGATACCTGCCTGACCGGCGCGACCTGAACCGATGTTTCCCCGGCTCCGAGTCAGGATCGCTGGCGGCCCAGCTGGCAAATGTGTTCACGCGCGAAATCGTCGTGCGCAGCAACTTCGGCATCGACCTGCATTCGGCGGCGCTGCACCGTCACAATTACCCGCAAATCCGGATTAGCCCGGATCGCAAGACTGCCTACGACATGGCGCTCGCCTTCGGGCCGCCGATCATCATCACGGTTCCGACGCGCAAGGGCTCGCTGCGCCATGTGGCCACCGATCTGGGCGTTGAACTGCTGCTGTTTGAGGCCGGCGAAGCGCTGCGCTTCGACGAATTTGCAGTGCGCGTCGGCGTCAAGGGGATTCTGCGCGTGATGCGGCACCTCGGGATGCTGACTGGGTCTCTGGGCGGGGCCGTGCCGAGAACGCCGGCTCGCTCAACGCGCACCCACTGGATCCGGGCGCCGCAGGGCGGAATCTTCCGCGCGATCCGTGCAAGCGGCGAGCGGGTCGCCGAAGGCGATACACTCGGATTCGTTTCCGATCCGTTTGGAGATCTGGAAGTGCCGGTCCACGCCCGGGCCGGTGGCGTCATCATAGGCCGGTCGAATTTGCCGACCGTCAATCAGGGAGATGCCCTGGTGCACGTCGCGGAAGTAGGGACGATCGCCACGGTCGCCGAGCGCTTCAGCGAAATCGCGGATGACGTGCTCAGTGATCCGCTGTTCGACGAGGAAGAATTGGCATAAAGGACTTTCACCCAGATAGAGAAGCCCAATCTTCGGATTGCCCGCGACCTCATCGATGCCGCCGGAAGGCAGGGCGGACGCCGGCCAGAAACGGCTCATGATTGCGGGGCGGGAATTTGGCGGGCCGCAACCCACTGGCGAAGAATATCGGGGTACGGGGCGCCGACAAACGAACGGGGCCATGCGGCCCCGTTCTGATCGCAACTGCGATTAGCCTTTAAGCGGCTCTTTCCGTCGGGATCAACCCTTCTGCCGTCATCGCGGCCACCACTGCGGGCCTTGCGGCGACTCGCGTCTGGAAAGCCTGGATGTGGGTGAACTTGGACAGGTCCACCTTGGTCGATTTCGCCCAGTTCGTCACGACGAACAGATAGGCATCTGCGATCGTGAACTGTTCACCGAACAAGAACTTCTCGCCCACGAGCTGCTTGTCGAGCAGTGCGTAGTGCCTGTTGAGAATATCGGTCCGCTCTTTGCGAACTTCCGCCGGTACCTTGGCATTCCACAGCGGGCTGAATGAATTGATGATCTCGGAATTGATGTAGCCGAGCATCTCCTGAAGGCGCGTGCGCTCCCACGTACCGTTCTGGGGGGCGAGCTTGGACTTGGGCATCAGGTCGGCCAGGTACTGGACGATTGCCGGAACTTCGGTAAGGATTTCGCCATTATCGAGCTCGAGCGCGGGGACGCAGCCCTTCGGATTGACCTTCCAGAAATCGCCGTCGACCTTCATTGTCTTGGTCACGGGATCGACTTTCTGAAGCTTCAGATCAATGCCTGCTTCGCGTGCAACGATGTGCGGCGCAAGCGAGGAGGTCCCTTGGGAATAAAATAATTTCATGCATTTCTCCGTTATTTGAGTTGGAATGGATGGTCAAGTTAACATATTTACTTACTTTTAGATAGTAAATTCCCTCTGGTAAGTACTATTATCCACCCATGGCACTCAAGATCCGCAAGAACACAGCGCCTCCCTCGCCGTTCGGCTGCCCAATGGCCGCCTGTATGGCGGTGCTCGGTGGTGCCTGGACACCCAGCGTGATCTGGAAGCTGAGTGGCGGACCGCGAAGATTCAGCGAGCTCTACAGTGATATTCCTGGAATTTCGCCGAAGATGTTGACGGCACGATTGAAAGAGCTCGGCGAAAAAGGTGTCGTGATCCGCAAGGTCAAGCCCACCTTGCGCCCGTCGGTGGAGTATTCGCTGTCGGATACCGGTCGAGAGCTTTTGCCCGTGATCGATGCGATCGTCAAGGTCGGAACGCGGCTCAAGGAAGGGACGATAGCGGCACCGCGTGCGGGTGCAAGGCGGCGGGCGTAGGCACCTGGCCTTGAGCGTTACGCTGCTTTCCGCCACGGCGCAATAACATGTGTTTCAGGGCATTGGAGCTACATACGGCCTTTTCTGTCGCGTCGCAGATGCGCGGACGCGTGTAGTAAGCGCGCAGGTGGTGAGCTGGCAGTTGTTGCCGTTGAAGCGGGCGATGGGAGCGCTTGGGAGCGGCGCGTGCGATGGCCGCGCGGGTGGCAGCGCGAGTAGAGACGAGCTTTCATCGGTGCCCGAATTTCGCCGCTTAGGGTGTCGTGGTGCAGCGCGAGGGAGCCAAGGCTGCGGGAATGACGCGCCGCCGCGTGGCATGTGATCCGTTCCGGGTCTGATCGAAAGGGCCGCCGGGTTCGGGCGCTGGCGTGATCCCGGTCACCGGATAACTGGAGCAGGCTGAGACGCGGGCTCGTTAGCTCGCATGCGGGGCACACAGCGAAACCGCAGGCCAGGATCCCGCACTCGAGGTAGTCGCACAGCTGCAGAATTTCATTCCGGATAGATTGGCTGGAATTCGGAAGCGCAGTTCTAGAGCAACGAACTCGCTGCCCAGGTGCGCCCGAGCTCGCGATTATCGTTGAGGTACTCGCGGCCGCGAACGCAAAGGCGGAACGCCTGTTGCACCTGATCTGGTACGTCACGAGCCGCGAGGTGCAGCACGCCTCGATCAGGGTCATCGGCAAGTGATCGGCCGGACTCCTCGAACCCCGCGCCAAGGTCGAGATCGAAGCGACTGCAGCGCTCCAGTTGCAGGCGGCTCATCCGGTAGCATGGATCCTGCGCAACTCGCGCTTCAGCAGCTTGCCATTAGGATTGCGCGGCAGCTCCGCGACATACTCGATGCGCGATAAGCGCTGCTGCTTTCCCAGTCGTTCGTTGACCCAACCGCGCATGGCCTCGGCATCCAAGGCCAGGTGACCCGGTCTCAGTACGACGAGCCCCAGAGGCGTCTCCCCCCATTTCTCATGAGGAATGCCGATCACGCCGCAGTCGAACACGGCCGGGTGCTCCTTCAGCACAGCTTCGATGTCGGCAGGATAGATGTTCTGGCCACCCGACAGGATCATGTCCTTCTTGCGGTCTACGATATAGAGGTACCCGTCATCATCAACTCGGCCGAGGTCGCCGGTTCGCAGCCACGATCGTCCCTGCGAGTCCTGCCACAACGTTTCTGCCGTCGCCTCCGGCCGGTTGTGATAGCCGCTCATCACGAAGCGCGACCAGCCAACAATCTCGCCGACTTCTCCGGGTGGCAATATTCGGCCGTCGTCGTCGATGATCGCGAGATCCGTGCCAGGGACCGGCTTTCCGACAGAAGCGGTGTGCTTCTCGAGGTCTTCGGCATCCAGCGTCGTGATGATGCCCTCGGTAAGGCCGTAGAGTTCGATCAAGCCGCAACCAAATTCTTTCGCGACACGCCGCTTGAGCGCGGGATGCATCGGCGAGCCAACCGTGCAAAGCCAGCGTAGCGATTGCAAGTCGTGGCGTGCGAAGTTTGCATGCTCGACGATAAGCTGGAACTGTAGCGGAACCATCGCCGCGTGCGTGCAACGATACCGCTCGGCGAGGGCGAGGAATTCACCAGCGTCGAAATGCTCCATGACGACGACTGAGCCGCCCGCCAGGAAGCTGCAGAGCATCGCGGCCCAGCTGATGTTGGAAAAAAGCCCGACCGGGCACAATGCAGTTGCAGCTGAGTTGTAACGCAGCGCAAGGCCCACGTCATATGCCCATTCGATACGCCTTCGGTGCGAGTGCACGATGCCCTTGGGCAAGGCCGTCGTGCCCGAGCTATAGATGATGTTGCATGGATCGTCGGGCTGCGGCACGGCCGCGCAGCGTCCGGTATCCGCCGCATCGCGCCAGCCGGCGTAGTCAGTCCATCCCGCGCCGCCGTCCAAGCAGATCCAGGCACCATCCGCGACTTGCGGCAATCGCGGACGCATAGATTCGAGCCGCGCGCGTTGGGATGGAGTTGCGACGACCACGCAGACCCCGGCATCGCGCAACATGTTTTCGATGCCGCTATCGGATACGGTGAGATTCAGCGGCACTACGCAGGCGCCGGCCTTCATCACGCCAAATAGGACCTCGACCATCGGGATGCAATTGTTCATCAGCACGCCGACTGCGCCGCCGCGGCCTACATCCAGTTGTAGAAGTGCATTCGCGACGCGCTCCGTATTGTGGTCGAACTCGCTCCAGGAGAGTGTCGATGAGCCGCAGGCTAGGGCCGGGCTGCTGCGCCGCCAGCGGCCATTGAGGCGCAGGATGTCGGGGATAAGCGGCGCGGGCGCGGGAATCACGGTTTCACCCGGCCTACTGTGCGGTCCAGCCGCCGTCCAGCGCCAGCGCCTGGCCCGTAACATTGCGCGCGTTGTCGCCCATGAAGTACTCGACGGCGGCGCTGAGTTCAGCAATTGTGATAAAGGCCTTTTTCGGCATCGGCCTCAACATGATCTCCGCGATGACTTGGTCTTCCGGCAGGCCGTGCTCCGCTGCCTGCCGGACGATTTGCTGGTCCACCAGTGGCGTGCGTACATAGGCTGGGCAGATCGTGTTGACGGTGATGTCGGTATCGCCGGTTTCGAGCGCAACCGCCTTCGAGAGGCCGATGAGCCCATGTTTTGCCGCGACGTAGGCGCTCTTGAATGGCGATGCCACCAGCGAATGGATCGAGCCGATGTTTATGACCCGCCCATGGCCTCGGGCGCGCATGCCCGGGATCGCCGCGCGCATCGTGTTGGCGGCGCCGACCAGCATTACGTTGATCAGCAACTGCCAGCGTGCCGGATCGAAGTCTTCTATCCGGTTGACGTGCTGCAATCCGGCGTTGTTGATCAGAACGTCGACGGGCCCGGTGTTCGGGTCGTCGAACAGCGTCTGCACCGCAGTCGCGTCCGCGACGTCAAGAGCTGCGACAAGGGCGTGGCCGCCCGCGGCCTCGATACCATGCGCGACCCGGGCGGCGGCGGCGTAGTCGAGGTCTGTGGCAATGATGCGGTGCCCCAGCTCGGCTAAGCGGACCGCAAGCCCGGCGCCGATGCCGCTGCCAGCCCCGGTGATCAGGATATTGCGCTTTTGCAAGATGCCCCCAGCGACTGACAATATCGCTCGGCGGACCAGGCCGCTTCATACGTTAGTACTATTCACCCGGTACTGCCCAATGACCGACAGTCCATGGCGAACTTGCATGGAGGTCTTGAAATGAAGGACCGGAAACTGGCGGGCACGAGACCCGTGGCCGCGTTGCTCGCGGCGACAGCTGCCGTTCCGGCGGCCGGCGCGCGGCCGGCCGAAATCGTCGGAGAACCGATCCGGCGGGTCTTCGATGGCACCGGCGACGACTTGTTGAGCGCCGGGCTTGGAACGGAGGGGCTGCGCGGGCCGGCACCGGGCTTTGCCGATCCGGCGAATCCTACTGCCCTGGAACTGCGCCGCCGCGCCATCTGGGCCAACTACCGTGGACTAGCGGACTTGAGTACAGCCGGCGGATTTGGCCGGTTCTCGGGACCCGCCGACGACGAACGTATCGCCGGTGTCGAGTATCTGGTCGCGGTACGCAAGCCCGAAGGCACGGGCATCACGACCGTCATGTTGCAGATACCCGCGACTTTCGATCCCATGAAGCCCTGCCTGGTCGCGGCAGCGTCATCCGGCTCGCGCGGCATCTATGGCGCGCTGCCGACTGCCGGTGAATGGGGACTGCGAAAAGGCTGCGCGGTCGTGCACACGGACAAGGGAACGGGCACCGGCTTCCACGACCTCGATAGCGGCACTGCGTATCGCATCGACTTGATGCCGACTACCGATGCAGAAGACCCGCTCGTGACGTGGCGCGCCCGCGAATCCGCGGCACTGGCGCAGTGGCGCGGCGCGCATCCGCACCGCGTTGCAGTCAAGCACGTGCATTCCCAGGACAATCCGGAGCGCATGTGGGGCCAATTCCTGCTGCAGGCCGTCAAGGTCGGCTTTGTCCTGCTGCAGAAGGAGTTCCCGTCGACGGCAACGCGTCCCGCGATCACGCGCGAGCGCACGATCGTCATTGCCTCAGGTGTATCGAATGGCGGCGGCGCGGTCCTGCGCGCTGTCGAGGCGGATGCGGAGGGTCTGCTCGACGGTGCCGTGGTCTCCGAACCGAACGCGCCGGTTGGAGTGGGGGGGTTCAAGATCGCGATGGGCGCGCGTCCAACATTCGTCGGGCCACCGCCGTCGCTGTTCGATTACGCGCTGTTGCATTACCTGTTGCAGCCGGCCGCGGTTCTGGCACCGGAGCAGCCGTCAGCAGTGACGGCGATCCCCGACGCGCAGAAAGCGATCTGGGAAGCCTGGACCATGCGGCTTGCGGAGCTTGGCTTGGTATCCGGCGCAACGCCCGAAGATCAGGCGCGCGATGCGCGTCGCCAACTCATGACCGCGGGCGTGCTCCGCGAGGCGCTGGATGGCGGCATTGCAAATGTAAGCTTCGGGCTGTGGCCAGCAATCGGTGAAGCGTACCTGTCTGCCTACGCGCGCCTGGGCCCGGAAGAGTCACCTTGTGGATTGTCCTATGCGGCGACCGATGCGGAATTTAACATCAGGGCGCTCACTGCCGAGGAACTTGCGCGGCTCGCCGCGGATGCGGCCACCGGCGTTCCGCCGGTGGCCGGGCTGCAGTTGGTCGACGACGCGGGCCGCTTCGCTTCGCTCGGCAGCATCGACCATGCGTTGTGCTTGCGCGAGTTGGCGACGGGCCACACGCTTGCCGGCGAACCGCTGGTCGGCGAGCGCGCCGCACTCTCAAGGCGGCTGCGTGACGGCATCGCGGAAATTCGCGTCAATGGGCGGCTGCGCAGCCTGCCGGTAGTCGTCGTGCAGGGGCGCCGCGATGCTCTAATCCCGGTCAATTTCAGTGCACGAGCCTGGTATGCGCTGCATCGGCTAAAGGGCGAACGTTCTGCGCGTTACTATGAAGTCGAACACGGACATCACTTCGATGCATTCAACGCGTTGCCGGGCTGGAACGAGCGCTATGTGCCGTTGCAGCCGCAGCTGCTTGCCGCGATGGATCTCATGTACGGTCACCTGGCGGAGGGCCGGCGACTGCCACCGAGCCAGGTGGTGCGCTCGCGGCCGCGCGCAGTGATCGACGGCCAGCTTGAGCCGATCTCGGCGGAGCGACTGGGCACGATCCGCACGAAGCCCGGTGCAGACGCGATCCGCTTCCTGCGCGGCGTGCTGGTCGTTCCGGAATAGGGCGCCTGGGGCTCAGCGCGCGCCGAGCGCTTTGAGCATGCGGTGCACCGCGGAAAGCTGCAGGCCATTGCGAGTCGCGTAGTCCGCGCCGCTGTAGCCCCACCAATCCCAGCAACCCTGCGGATTAAGCGGCCACACAAGGCTCTTCGCCGCCTGCGGGTAGAGCACAACAATCCGGTTCACGTCGGCCCAGCGGTTGTAGCCCGAATCACGCGCAAATGTGTCGCCGATGAATCCGCTGCCCTGGAGGCAACCGTGAAACGCGACGTGAATGCGGCACGCGCTGCCAGCAGCGCACTCTTTCGGGAGGTAAAGCCAGCCGTCGTCCTCCAGCGAGGCGAGCATGCCGCCGGTCTTGTAGCGCCCTTGATCGAAGGACAGCAGCTGGCCCCGCAGTTGACCCTTTGGTTCGCGCAGCCGGTCATACAGGTATTTCAACAATTCGCCGGCGGCGTCGTAATCGCAGTCATTGATCCAGGGCGTCGCAGCCGTAGAACAGGGCACGCCTTTGCCGCGCGCGGGAAAGCCATGTGCGGCTCCGATGCCCGTCTCATAGCGGATGCGCTCAGGCGGAATGAAGGCAAGGTAGAAGCGTTGCAGCGAATCGACGACTGCCGCGCCGACCGTTTCATCGTGCGACCCGTGAAACAGGAATACGCGGTCAGGCGCGAGCCAGGACGGATCATCGATCTGGCCGTCCTTCGCGCTTGCGCGTACGGCGGCAACGAGCGGCGCGACATCAACCCCGGCTGCAGCGCCTTTCATGCACTCTTTGAGTGCGCGCGTGAGCGAACCCTGGGCACAGAACCAGGGACCCGCAGCGATAATGCCGGCGCCGGTCACGTCTTTCGCATAGGCGACCTGGAATTGCGTCGCCATGTAGCCGCCTGCTGAGACGCCGGAAACCGTGAGGCTGTCCGGCTCGATGTTGAGCCGTGGCAGTCCATCCGCGCCCGCCGCCGAAGAGGCCCGGAGCAGCAGCACAAACAATACTGCAGTCCGGCAGATCATGGCTCTATTAAAGCAAATGGCGCCTGGCAGCAGGATGCCGCCAGACGCCGAACATGCGGCGCAACTGTGCCTTCAATCAGAACCGGACGCTGCCAGTCACGGTGACAGTGCGCGGGTTGCCATAGAAAGCGGTCGTGACCCCTCCACCCAGCGTCGGGAAATCGTAGCCGGCAGTCTTGTATTCCTTGTCGCCGAGATTCTTTCCATGCAGGCCGAACTGGTAGCGGCTGTCGCTCGAGGTCCAGACCAGGCTCGCGTCATAAAGCTGGTAGGCCTTCTGGTCCAGCAGCGGCGTCGGAATCTCGAACTGCTGGGTGTCGCCCCGATGCGTGACCGCACCAACCAGGGCCAGTGCGCCATCAGTTCCCCACATGGTCAGCGGCCATTCATAGCGCAATGTCAGGTTGCCGGAGGTCTCCGGCGTATTCTGGAAATTGCGCTGGTCCGATATGTCGGTCAACACGCCGGCGATGGCGACCAGCCATTCAGTGTAATTGGCGTCGATGTAACCGAAGGCCAGGGTTGCCGAGAACGCGTCGGTCAGTTGGGCAGTGGCCTCGAGCTCCACCCCCTTTATCTCGGCCTTCGCGGCGTTGGTCGTCGCGCCGGCAAAACTGTCGTCGACGCCATCGCCATTGGTGTCGATCGCGACCGAGGCCGGCACTTGCACATCCTTGTAGTCCGAGTAGAACACGGCGAGATTGCTGCGCAAGCGTCCGTCCGCGAGGCTTGCCTTCCAGCCCAACTCGTAGGAATCGACAGTCTCCGGCTTGAAACCTTCGCGCACCTCCGGGGGGCCATAGGCGCCGCGTGGATCGAAGCTGCCGCCCTTGAAACCCTCGCTCCACGAGACATAGAGGTTGTGATCCTCGTTGGGCTTGAATGACAGGCTTACTCGCGGCGAGAAGTCGGTGTCCGTACGGTTACCCTTGAATTCGGGAACCGCGCCGGGGATCGGAACCGTGATCGAAATGGCCGTGCTATTCCCGAAGTAAGGTGAACCCAGGCCGAGGTAGGTCTCGCGGAACACACGCCCGTCGCGCTCGTCGCTGGTATAGCGACCGCCTACCGAGGCGCTCCATCGGTCGGCCAAGTCGAAACTGACGTCCGCGAAAGCTGCCCACGCGGTTGTGTCGAAGTCACCCAGCGTGAAGGACGTGACCCCCAGGTCGCCCAGGATCACATCAAAGGCGTCGAATGCGTTGGCGTCCAGATAGTACAGGCCGAAAACGCCATCCATGCTTTCGCCCGTGTAGTTTACCTGGAATTCCTGGCTCATTTGGTCGTCTTTGTAGATGGCGGGCACGTCGAAGTGGTTGCCGGGCAGGCTGTCAAAGTCGATTGGCGCCTCGGACTTGTCGTCGCGATACGCGGTGATTGACTTGAAGGCCCATTGTTCGTTGATGTGCCAGTCGATCGTGAGCGCCACGCCGCCGCCCTTCACCTGCTGCTTGAGACCGGCGTTCGATGACGGAATGGTCATGATGCCGCCGCGGCTGTCGAAGACATTCGGAAGTGGCATCTCGCCGGAGACGGTATTGGTGGTCAGGGTATGGCCGTCCTTGTTGTTCGAGTCATCCACGCTATAGTCGCCAGCCAGGCGGACGAATACATTCTCGCTGGGCGTGAACTCGAAGCTTAGCCGGCCGGCAATGATGTCCTTGTCGTATTGCTCGGCGCCGGTAAACAGGTTGGTGCCAAAACCGTCGCGGTGAAACGAGGCAAGTGTCGCGCCCATCCTGAAGGAGTCGCTTACTGCCACCGAGCCGCTCGCGATGGCATCAATCTGCGAATAACTGCCGAGTGATGCCTTAAGCGCCAGCTCGGTCTTATCTGACAGCCTGCGCGTTACGTACTTGACGGCTCCGCCAATGGTATTGCGGCCGTAGAGTGTTCCCTGCGGGCCGCGCAGTACCTCGATTCGCTCGACGTCGTAGATATCAAATACCGTGCCCTGCGGGCGAGCAAGATAGACATCGTCGAGGTAGATCCCGACACCGCCCTCAAAACCCGCGACCGGGTCCTGTTGGCCGACACCGCGGACGAATGCAGTCAGGGTGGAATTCGTCGCGCGCGAGGCTTCGAGTGTCACGTTGGGCATCGATTGGCCGATTTCGACCAGGTCGCCGACACCCTGTTCCTCGAGCATCGCCCCCGAGAAAGCCGAGACGGAGATCGGCACATCCTGGAGGCTTTCCTCGCGCTTGCGGGCTGTGACCATGACCTCTGCAAGTGCCGCAACCTCATCCTGGGCCAGCGCCGGCGCAGGCAGCGCCGCAGACACGGCGACGGACAGCAGCAAGTTCCTGGTCAGTGAACCGGTGGTGCTCATGCAGATCCCCATGTGTTGCTAATGTGCCATGCGCGGATTTCCGGCAGGGGCCGGCTTCGCAGTGGAAGGTACTACCCGTGGACCGGGTCAACACTTGTACCTTAGTAGCATTTCCGCGCCGAGCGCGGCAGCCAATGATGCCCAGCCGCCGGAATACTGCTGCGGCGAGGAAATTGCATGCTCAGCATGGTCGGCCTCTTGCTGGGGCTTTCGCTGCTTATCTGGCTGACGATGCGTGGCATGGAGCTACTGATCGCGGCGCCGCTCTGCGCACTGCTGGTCGCCTTGACGAGCGGATTTCACCTGTTTCCGCAGCTCGCGGCTGCGGGTGTGCCGAGCTTCACCGAAGCCTACATGGGCGGCTTCACGAGCTTCATGACATCCTGGTTCTTCATGTTCCTGCTGGGCTCCTTGTTCGGCAAATTCATGGAGGCGAGTGGCGCCGCCGAAAGCGTTGCGCGCTGGATCGTCCGCCATGTCGGCGCTGGTAGCGCGATTCTCGCGGTCGTGCTCGCGTGCGCCGTGTTGACCTATGGCGGCGTGAGCCTGTTCGTCGTTGCATTCTCCGTTTATCCGATGGCGCTATCGCTGTTTCGCGTCGCGAACCTGCCGCGGCGCTTTGTGCCGGGTACCATTGCATTCGGCTCGGTCACATTCACGATGACAGCGGCCGGATCACCCGAGATCCAGAACTGGATCCCGATCAAGTACCTTGGGACTTCGCCGTGGGCCGGCTGGGAAGTATCTCTTGTGGTCGCGCTCGCCATGGCCTTGATGGGCTCGCTCTGGTTGCGGTTCATGGTGGGTCGCGCACTCTCTGCAGGCGAGCGATTCGAGGCACGTACCGATGACCCCGAGGTCGGTAATCGGGCGCTGCCGCATCCGTTAATGAGTCTGTTGCCACTGATCGCCGTGCTCGGGCTCTCATTCGCATTCCACGAGTCGCTGAATGAATCGGCGCTGATCGTTGCGCTCTGCGGCGGCATCCTGGTCAGCCTGCTAATCCACAGGCGTTTTCTGTCGGGCCTGCGCGAGCCGGTGGCATCCGGTGCACTTGGAGCGCTGATTGCGATTGCGAACACCGCGGCGGTTGTAGGATTTGGCGGAGTTGCGAGATTGTCGCCCGCCTTCCAGCAGGCCGTGGACTGGATCACGCAAGTTCCCGGCTCTCCGCTGGTCGGCGCAGCGATTGCGGTTACCGTGATCGCGGGTCTCACAGGATCGGCCTCCGGTGGCCAGGCAATTGCGTTGCCGATCCTCGTGCCGCATTACCTCGCTTTGGGCGTGAATCCGGAAGCGCTGCACAGGGTCGTTGCGATCAGTTCCGGCGGCCTCGATTCGTTGCCGCACTGCGGCTATGTGGTCACGACGATTCGTGCGATCTGCCGGGAAAGCTATCATGATGCTTATCCGGCAATGGCCGCCCTAACCGTCATCATTCCACTCGTCGGGGCTGCACTTGCAGTTCTGTTGTTCAGCCTGTGACCGGGCAGTCGCGGGATCGCTGCTGAATCGCTGCCTGTATCACTCTAAACTGCACCGATGCTCGCCCCCTGGCTGCTCGCCCTGGTTGCGCTTGCCTATCTCGGCGTACTGTTCGCCGTCGCCTGGATCGGGGATCGATGGGCGCTGGCTGGCCGGCATCCGGTGCCGCGATCGTTGATCTATTCGCTGTCGCTCGCCGTGTATTGCACATCCTGGGCCTACTACGGAACAGTCGGGCAGGCGGCAAGCCTGGGTTGGCCGTTCCCGCCGACTTACGTCGGCACGATCTTGCTTTTGCTGCTGGTGCCGGGGCTGCTCGCGAAGCTCGTCAGCGTCAGCCGGCGCGAACGCATCACGTCGGTTGCCGACTTCGTCGCCGCTCGCTTCGGCCGCGACCGTTCGCTCGCAGTCGCGGTCACGCTGATTGCCGCCTGCGGGATCATTCCGTACATCGCGCTGCAGCTGAAGTCGATCGACCAGACCTTCAACATGCTGACGGCGGCCTCGGGTGGCACGCCGGTTGCGGACACCGGAATCTATGTGGCCGCGACGCTCGCGCTGTTCGCGATCCTGTTCGGCACGCGCCACGTGGACGCGACTGAGCACCACCCGGGAATGATGCTTGCGCTTGCCTTCGAATCGGTGGTCAAGCTTGTCGCATTTGTCGCAGTCGGTGCATTCGTGACCTGGGGGCTGTTCGACGGGTTCGGCGACCTCGCGGCGCAGGTTGCAGCGCTGCCGGGACTTGCGGAATTGCGCGCACAGCAGTCGTCGACGGCACACTACCTTTCGCTCGCGGTGCTCGGAATCTTCGCAATCTTCTGCCTGCCGCGGCAATTCCACGTCGCGGTTGTCGAGAACAGCGGACCGAACGACCTGCGCAAGGCACGCTGGCTTTTCCCCCTGTATCTGGTCGCGATCAGCGTGTTCGTCTTGCCGATCGCGAATGCCGGCCTGGTGCGTGGCACCGGGGATGCCGATCTGTTCGTGCTAGGCCTGCCACTCGCGGACGGCAAGGGCGGACTCGCGCTCTTCGCGTTCATCGGCGGGCTGTCCGCCGCGACTGGCATGGTGATCGTGGCCTCGGTTGCGCTGTCGACGATGATCTGCAACGAAATTGCGATGCCGGTCCTCATGCGCGTCATTCCGGCCTGGCGCGAGCGGCAGGACCTGACCGGAGTGCTGCTCGGCGCGCGGCGTGTGGCGATCGTGGCGCTGCTGCTGCTCGGATGGTTCTATCATCGCTGGATCGTCCAGAACGACGCACTCGCGTCGATCGGCGAAATCTCATTCGCCGCGGTCGCATTGTTCGGGCCTGCGATCATCGCCGGGCTTTACTGGCGCGGGGCGAGCCGCGCGGGCGCGCTCGCGAGCCTCTCACTCGGATTCATCGCTTGGTCATGGACCCTGCTGGTGCCGACGCTGATCCAGGCCGGGCTGTTACCTGCCGCGCTCCTGCAGGATGGCCCGGCTGGTGTCGCCTGGCTTCGCCCGACTGCGCTCTTCGGGCTCGAATGGCAATCACTTGCGCATGGACTGTTCTGGAGCCTGGGCGCGGCGACGTTCGGGCTCGTTGCGGGCTCGCAATTCGGGAGGCGTTCGCTGATCGAACGCGTGCAAGCCAACTCGTTCGTCGAGGCGCAGGCAGCAGGCGGTGCCCCGGGCGTGCGGGCGCCAGCAGAGGGCTTGACCGTCAAGGAACTGCGCCCGCTGGTGGAACGATTCATCGGCAGCAACCGCGCGGCGCGGCATTTCGCGGATCTCGGCTGGCGGGGCAGCGAGGACGCTCGTGCGAGCGCCAGGCAGCTCGAAGCGACGCAGAAGCTGCTCGCATCAGTCGTGGGCGCGTCGTCCGCACAGCGCCTTGTGGACATGGCGGTCGCCGGACGCGAGGTGCCGCTCGAGGACGTCGTCTCGATCGTCGACGAAGCCTCGCAGGCGCTGGAATTCAGCCATGAACTGTTGCAGTCGTCACTGGAAAACGTCAGCCAGGGCATCAGCGTGGTCGACGCGCGGCTGCGGCTCGTTGCATGGAATCGCCGGTACGCCGAGATCTACAGGTATCCGCCGGGCTTCCTGCGTATCGGCCAGCCGATCGAGGAATTGCTGCGTTACAACGCGGAACGCGGGGAACTGGGACCCGGCGATACGGACGAGCTCGTTGCGCGACGGCTTAGCCATCTGCAACGTGGCACGCCCTACACCTTCCAGCGCACGCGCCTCGACGGCACCGTGCTCGAGATTCGCGGCAATCCGATGCCCGTCGGCGGTTTCGTCACGAGCTTTGCGGACGTTACTGAGTACAAGCGTGCGGAAGAGGCGCTCCGGGTCGCGAACGAGTTGCTCGAGCAGCGCGTGCGTGAACGCACGCGGGCGCTATCCGCGATGAACGACGAGTTGCTCGCCGCGAAGGCGGAGGCCGAGAGGGCCAATGCCGGAAAGACACGCTTCCTGGCCGCCGCGGGACACGACCTGATGCAGCCGCTCAACGCCGCGGGCCTGTTTGCCGGCGCGCTAGCGCAGAAGTGCCGGGGTGCAGAACAGAGTGCGCTGCTAGCCGACCTCGAGGGTTGCCTGCATTCCGCCGAGGGCCTGATCTCCGACCTGCTGGACATTTCGCGGCTCGACACCGGCGCGATCCGGACGCAGGTCATGGACGTGCCGCTCGCCAGCATCTTCGATGCGCTCGACGCCGAGTTCCGCCTGACAGCAGGCACGAGGCGCATCGCGCTGGTGGTCCACCGAAGTCGCGCGATCGTGCATTCGGATCCGAAACTGCTGCGGCGCGTGCTACAAAACTTCGTCGGTAACGCGCTTCGCTACACGTCCGCCGGACGCGTGGTCGTCGGAGTGCGGCGCCGTGGCGGACGCATTCGCATCGAAGTGTGGGATACCGGCATCGGCATCGCGCCGGAGCAGCAGCCGCATGTCTTCGAGGAGTTCTACCGCGGCAAAGCCCGGCGCGAGGCGGATGATTCGCGCGGCTTCGGCCTCGGGCTCGCAATCGCCGAGCGCATCGCGCGCGTGCTGGGACACGAAGTGGGCCTGCGCTCGACTCCAGGTCGCGGCTCGATATTCTGGATCGAAGTCGGGCGCGGCCAGGCGGCGCCGCCGGTCGCGATCCCGCAGCAGCGCGTGCAGCAAACCGGCGCGCTCGCGGGCGTGCGCGTGCTCTGCATCGACAATGATCAGTCCGCGCTCCGGGGACTCGCTACCTTGCTGAAGTCCTGGGGATGCGATGCGCTCACGGCGCCGGGAATCGAGGATCTGGTCGCCCATCGGCGCCTGCAGAATTTCCGGCCGGAAGTGATCATCGTGGACTATCACCTGGAGGGCGGGGCCACCGGACTAGACGTCGTCCGCCACCTACGCGCGGTCGAATGCCTCCATGCGCCGGTGCTGGCCGTGTCAGCGGATGCTAGCGACGCCGTGCGCGCCGAAGCCGAGGCGCTCGGTTGCGTTTTCCTGCGCAAGCCGCTGAAGCCGCTCGCGGTGCGAAGCGCCCTGAGCCGGCTGCTCGAATCAGCAAGGTCCATCACGGGCGCCGACGTCGCGGCTTCGTAAGACGGCAGCTCGCTGGTCAGCGGTCCCAGGGTTGGGCCGTATCCGCGATCTCGAGTTCGCGGAACACGAGCGAGGCCTGGGTCCGGTTTCGCACGCCGAGCTTGGCGAGCGCAGCCGAGACATGCGCCTTCACCGTCGTCTCCTCAATCGATAGTTCGGCCGCTATCTGCTTGTTCAGCCGTCCGAGCGCAACGAGCTCCAGCACCCGGTATTGCTGCGGCGTCAGGCAGTTTAGCCGCGCCGCGAGCAGTTCCTTGCTTTCGGCGGGGTGACGCGCCGTTAGTATCGGGTCCTGCGGAAACCATTGGCCGCAATCCGCAACCGTCCGGATGGCCGTGATGAGTTCGGCCTGTGCCACCGACTTCGCGACATAGCCAGCGGCGCCGAACACCCGCGCTTGGCGGATCACGTCGGGATCTTCATTGGCGGAGATGATCATCACCGCGGTGCCGGGAAACTGGTTACGCAGCCACGCGAGCGGCGCAAAGCTCTTGGCGCCCGGCATCAGCAGGTCGAGCAGCACGAGGTCCGGTTCCGGCAGCGTGCTCGCGGCCGCGCGCAGCGAGTCGACGTCGTAGGCCTCGGTGATTTCGGCAGCCGGCACCGCCTGCACGAGCGCCTGGCGCAGTGCGGCCCGGTACAACGGATGGTCATCCGCGATCAGGACCCGCATGGGCCTATTCTAAGGAAAAAAAGGGCGTCACCCCTATTTGGGAGCTTATGAACCGGCGCCCTCCCGCTTGCAGAAGTTTCCGTAGCCCGCGACGAAGATGCCTTTCCAGCCCTGATCGTACTTGCGGCGCGGGTCGAACTCGTCCATACCAGACTTCTCCCAGTCGCGATGCTCGAGATCCACACGCGAGCTGTTGGTTGCGAGACGGATAGGAGATCCAGACGCCCATTGCTGTCAAGGTGCGGGTGCGGGTGCAAGGCGGCGGGTGTAGGCACCTGACCTTGAGCGTTGCGCCGCTTCCCGCCGGGGCGCATCAGAGTGAGCTTCACTTGCCCCTGGCCACGCGACGTACAACGCAACTGAAGAAATCCAAAGCGGCATCAGTGCAAACCACTGCGCCGCACCTGGCCGAGCAGCACCGGATCGCGGCGCAGGAACTAACGCGGGCGCCGGGCGAGGTAAATACCCACTGGCGCACTGGCACTTGCGGAAACACCCGCATCGCCGACGACAGCGGATCATTCAGTCACGGTGACTGCCAGATCGACTGGCGGCCGCGATACGCCCATGGGGTCGTAGGCCTGGCTGGCAGACGACTGCTCCGAACGAACCTGAATGCACATTGGGCGATCTTTCCGTTCGTCCCGTGCGACCCCACAACTTGACCGCAGACGGCTCGAGCGCGGATGATCGCGCCTGCGCGCATTGCCACCCGCACGAGGACTCACGCCACGCCGCTTTCCGGCAGCGAAAGTGCAGCAAGCGTGGATCGATCTGGAGGTCGCCTTCGGTGTCATTGCGACCAAGCGCTTTCGCGCAGTTCCCGCCGCCACGTAGGTGGCCGCCGGCGATTCTGCGCCTCAGACGCGGACCAGAAAGATCGCGAACGGCGAGGGATCATCTGGGCGGGCAGGTCGTGTACTCCCCGACAGAACGGGAGGGCACGGGTCGTCGCTCGCGGTGTCCGTCAGGGCATCTCGCGCGAAGCACTCGGACCGCTGATCTTGATGGCATCCAGCGGCGGAATGGTGATTGGAACGATACCCGCGGCACGCAGTCGGGCATTGAGTCGCGCCAGATCCGTACCGCGAAGATCGTGCCACAGCGCCAATGACCGTTCGAGACGGCTGCCGGTCTCGGCCAGCGCGCGTCGCTGAGGCCCGGTCGGTGCGCGATCGCTGGCTTCGACGTCCGTTTCTATCTTGCGCAGGACGTCTCCGATGTTCCCGAGATCCAGATTGCCAGGCAGGTCGCCGGCGCCGCTCTTCAGAAGCTTCATCCGTGCGCCGAAGGCGTCCAGCGCGGCGATCACCCTGGGGCTGGCTGCCTGTGCGTCCCGGAGTTCCCTGAGCCGCTGTTCGACATAGTCGTATTCCGCCGCGCCCTCGTAATGGCGGGCCAGCAGTTCCTGCGCGTCCTGCGACACGCTGAGGGCTGCGGACAGGGCTTGCGCGTCAGTGGCGACACGCGGGTCCATCGCGACGGTCAGAGGTACCGATTGCTCGCGGCCATCGACGCGCAAGGTCAATCGATAATCGCCCGGCAGGACCATCGGCCCCTCCGGATCGAGGGCGACGCCTGCGCCATACGCCGTGGAAATCGAATATTCATATTCGACGTTTCGCGGCCGGGGGTAGCGCAAGTCCCAGACAAACCGGTGCATGCCTTGTGTAGCTTCAAGCGTCTGGGGCGGTGTAATCCAGTCCGCACTGAAGTAGCGCTTGGCGGGAGTCGACGGTTGCACCGTGTCGCTGGTGAACCTGCGCACTAACGCCCCTGACGCGTCGCGGATTTCCAGCTCCGCGCGCTGCGCAGTTGCCTCAAGCCAGTAGTCGATCATGGCGCCGGCAGGCGGATTGCGGCCGACCGGTTCTTCGCGCGGCAACGGCGTGTCGCGATTCTGGTTCTTACGTAGCCGAATCGCCGTCGCCGGATCGAACAAGTGCATCGTGGCTCCCGGTGCGATGGCGTCGAGTTGACGCAATGGAACCAGGTCGTCCAGCACCCAGATCGCGCGACCCTGTGTGCCGGCGACGAGATCGTCGCCATGAACGATCAGGTCCCGAACCCAGGCGGTAGGAAGCCGGCGTTGCAGTGGCAGCCAGCGATCCCCATCATTGAATGACACGAACACGCCGGTTTCCGTGCCCGCAAAGAGCAATCCCGCGCGCTTGGAATCAGCACGAACCACGCTGACGAAATGATCCGCCGGCAAGCCGCCGATCGCGAGGGTCCATGTGGCTCCGTAATCATTCGTGCGGTAGATCAAGGGCCGGAAATCGTCCTGCCGGTGATTGTCGACCGCGAGGTAAGCCGTGCCGGGCCGAGTCGGCGAGGGTTCGACGACACTGGCCTTGGCCCACGGCTGGATGTTCTTCGGTGTCACATTGCGCCAGGTCTTGCCACCGTCCCTGGTCAGTCGCACCAGCCCGTCATCCGTGCCGATCCAGATCTCCGCATTGTCGCGCGACGAGAGCCCGATGCTCCATATCACGCCAAAACCGCAGGACCGTGCGCGGGCGGGATCAGGGTTGCCATCGCAATCACGTGCCGATGCGTCGCGCGCGGAGAGATCCGGGCTGATCGCGTCCCAATGCGCGCCTTGATCGATCGAGCGCCATAGCTGTTGCGACCCGAAATACAGCGGATACGGCGTGAGCCGGGACTGGGCGATCGGCGTGATCCAGGAATAGCGCTGCTGGAACGACGTGGGCCGCTCACCGTAGCTCGAGATCGGCCACGGCGAAATATTCTGCACTTCCCCATTGCGGGCGTCCCAGCGCGACAGGCGGCCACCGAGGCCGGAACCGTACACGATATTGGAATCCCGCGGGTCGGCGATTTGGTAATCGCGCTCGTCGGCGCCGACCGGTTCCCAATCGCGGAAGCTGATCGCACCATAGTCGCTGCGACTCGCGATGCGCACCGTGCCGCTATCCTGCTGGCCGCCGTAGATCCGGTAGGGGAAGTCGTCGTCTACCGACAGCTTGTAGAACTGGCCGGTCGGCTGGTTGTACCAACTGCTCCAGCTATGGCCGCCATTGACGGTCACGACTGCACCCTGGTCGGCGCCGGTGATCATGCGCTCCGGGCGTTGCGGGTCGATCCAGAGATTGTGGTAATCGTCGCCGCCAGGCGCGCCCTTGACGACCTCACAGGCCGTACCGCCTGCGGTGCAGCGATGCAGGCCGCGGCCCGTCGCGTAAACCGTGTCCGGATCGTCCGGCGCCGCCGTGAGCTGGGCGAAGTAACTGTTGATGAGTTCCGGATCGGAATTCACCCGTTGCCAGGTGGAGCCCGAGTCGTCGGAGCGATACAGGCCACCCCCGTCTTCCGCATCGACCAGGGCCCATACGCGCGCGCCTGCCGTGCGGTGGGAAACGGCGAGTCCGATTCGTCCGAGACGGCCGCCGGGCCAGCCGCCGCCGGTTACACGGCGCCAGGTCAATCCGCCGTCGGTCGACTTGTATACGCCGCTCTCGGGGCCGGTGTCCGGCGTGAAATAATTGAGCCACGGCCGATACCGGATTTGCCAGACCGAGGCAAACAGCACGCCCGAATCGGCAGGATCCATTGCGAGATCGATCGCACCCGTATTCTCGCTGACGAACAGCGTGTGCGCCCAGGTCTTGCCGCCGTCGGTCGTGCGGAACACGCCCCGTTCCATGCCCGGGCCGTAAACCGGGCCCAGCGCCGCCACCCACGCTGTGTCGGGATTGCGGGGATCAATCTGGATCGCGCCGATATGCCGGCTTGCGGCGAGCCCGATGTGCTGCCAGCTGCGCCCCGCATCGTCCGAACGATAAACGCCATCGCCGGCAGCAATGTCATAACGGCTGGTGACCTGGCCCATGCCGGCGTACAGGACTTCCGGGTTGCTCCGGGATACCGCGAGTGCGCCGACGGAGGACGAATCGACACCGTCGAAAACGACGCGCCAGGTCCGGCCGGCATCGTCCGACTTCCAGATACCGCCACCGGCTGCGCCGAGATAGAAAGTGTCAAAACCTCCGCCCACGCCGGCGGTCGCAGTGGCCCAGCCGGCGCGATAGGGACCGACCAACCGCCATTCGAGTGCTGCCCCGACGTCGGGAACGGACGCTCCATGAGCGGTGCTGAACGCAAGATACGCAGCGATGACTGCTGCGCCCGTTTGAAATGACCTTCGCATGGGGACACCGACGACTGGCGCTTGGATGCTGCCAGTTTAGGCGATCGAAGGGCAAAATCGATGCCCGCTTGAGCGGATACCCAGGTCTGGCAAAGCGGCAGCGCGAGTCGCGCGTGCCGCGGGCAAAGCCCCCTTGCGGGGCCTTTCCAGGATCAATCCTCGATCAGGAAGCTCCGCAACTGCTCGCTGCGGCTCGGATGGCGCAGTTTCCTGAGGGCCTTCGCCTCAATCTGCCGGATGCGCTCGCGGGTGACGTCGAACTGCTTGCCGACCTCCTCGAGCGTGTGGTCCGTCGAGAGGTCGATGCCGAAGCGCATGCGCAGCACCTTCGCTTCGCGCGGCGTCAGCTGCGACAGCACGCCGTGCACGGTCTCGCGCAGCGACTCGACGGTGGCAGAGTCAAGCGGGCTCTCGGCCATGGCGTCCTCGATGAAGTCGCCCAGGTGCGAATCCTCGTCGTCGCCAATCGGCGTCTCCATCGAGATCGGCTCCTTGGCGATCTTGAGGACCTTGCGAACCTTGTCCTCGGGCATCTCCATGCGGCCGGCCAGTTCGTCCGGCGTCGGCTCGCGACCCATTTCCTGCAGCATCTGGCGCGAGATGCGGTTCAGCTTGTTGATCGTCTCGATCATGTGCACCGGGATGCGGATGGTGCGCGCCTGGTCGGCGATCGAGCGCGTGATGGCCTGGCGGATCCACCAGGTCGCGTAGGTCGAGAACTTATAGCCGCGGCGGTATTCAAACTTGTCGACTGCCTTCATGAGCCCGATGTTGCCTTCCTGGATCAGGTCCAGGAACTGCAGGCCGCGGTTCGTGTACTTCTTCGCGATTGAAATGACGAGCCGGAGGTTTGCCTCGACCATCTCCTTCTTCGCGCGGCGTGCCATCGCCTCGCCTGTTGCGATGTCGCGATTGACCTGCTTCAACTCCTGGATCGAGCGCGTGAGGCGCTTCTCGAGCGCCCGCAGCTCGTGCTGGCGGCGGACGACTTCTTCCTTGAGCCTGCCGAGCGACGCCGAATGCTTGCGCTTGGCGCGGATGTGCTTGTCGATCCAGCGCACGTTGGTTTCGTTCTTCGGGAACGTGCCGATGAAGTCCTTGCGCGGCATGCCGGCCTGCCTGACGCAGATCATCATGATCTCGCGCTCGAGGCGTCGCACCTCGTCCACGTGGCTGCGCAGGTGCCCGACCAGCGCGTCGAACATCTTTGGTGCGAGCTTCAGTTCCATGAACTGCTCGGCGAGGCGCTTGCGCGCGCGCACGATCTTGGGTTCGCGGGCGCCGCGGGCCGTCGTCAGTCCCTTCAAAACGGTGTTGTAGAGACGCTGGATTGCGGCAAAGCGGCGCGCCGTCTCCTCGGGATCCGGGCCAGTGTCGACGGCTTCCTCTTCGTCGTCGGTCTTGTCCTCGTTCTCGTCGTCGTCGGACTCGGAATCTTCCTTCCGCACGACCGTCTTCGGGTTATGCGGCTGCGCGATCTCGTCCGGCGCATTCGGGTCAAGGAAGCCGACGATGAGATCGGTGATGCGGCCCTGCCCGGCCTTGACCGGCTCGTAAGCGGCGAGCAGGTATTCGTAGGTCGGTGGGTAATAGGCAAGCGCCGTGCGCACCTGGTCGAGGCCTTCCTCGATGCGCTTCGCAATGCGGATCTCGCCTTCGCGCGTGAGCAGCTCGACGGTGCCCATCTCGCGCATGTACATGCGCACCGGATCGGTCGTGCGGCCGAACTCGGAGTCGGCGATGGCGAGCGCCGCGGCCGCTTCTTCGACCGCTTCCTCGTCGGGTGCCGAGGCGTCGGTCAGCAGCAGCGACTCGGCGTCCGGCGCCTTTTCGTACACCGTGATGCCCATGTCGTTGATGGTGTTGACGATGTCCTCGATCTGCTCCGGATCGACGATCTCGGGCGGCAGGTGATCGTTGACCTCGGCGTAAGTCAGGTAGCCCTGTTCCTTGCCGCGCGCGATCAGCAGCTTCAGCTGCGACTGGCGGTCTTCAGGGATGGCCGGGAGCTTTTTCTCGCTCAAAGCGGGGTTCCTCGAGGGGGTAGGGGCGGCTGCAAAACAGCCGAACATTATACAGGCTGGGAGTGGGTTTCACGAAACGCCCCAGCCCGGATCAGCGCGGAGACGACGGCCCGCGGGAGCCCAGAAGTCCTTGAAATTCCTTCTGTTCCGACTCGGACAGCCGCCGTTCCCTGGCCAGCTCGATCAACTCATTGAGTCGCTTTTCAGGCCCGAGTTCCGCGCCAATGCGCTCCAGCAGCGAGGCGAGCTCCCGTCCCGCGGCCCGGGCATCGGCAACCAGGCTTTCGGACCCCGCGAGCTCGGCGAGTCGACCACCTTCCGGGCGGTCGCGCCAGCGCTCGACGATCTGCGCGGTCGTGAGTTGGGGTTCGGCGCGCGCCGTTTCAAGGAGTTCGCGCAGCACGGCAAATCCTTTCTGCTCGTCCGAGAGCCAAACGGGCGGCGCCGCGATGTCCCGCGCCGCGGCCGGATGGTGAAGGACCAGCTGGATCGCCTGCGTCAGCAGTGGCTGGCGACCTGCTGAACGCGCCGGGCGCACGCTTTCCGCGGATCGCCCCTCGCGGGCGGGCCGGCGGGCACTTGCGGGCCTCGCTCTCAGTAGACTGGCAAGCCGGCCCGCGGGCATGCGCACTTCCTGTGCCAGCCGTTCGAGGAGCAGTTCGTGATAGACGCCCGGCGGCACGCGCGCGAGCAGCGGGCGGGCGAGCTCTGCGAGGCGGGCACGGCCGTCGACACTGGCAAGGTCCGTGTGCGCGACAAGCTGCGCGACGAGGAACTCCGAGATCGGCTGGGCTTCGGCAATCCGCGCCTCGAAGGCTTCCGCACCTTCCGCGCCGACGAGCGAGTCCGGGTCGTGTCCCTCGGGCAGGAACAGGAAGCGCAACTGCCGCCCGTCGCGTGCGTGCTCGAGCGCGTTCTCGAGCGCACGCCAGGCGGCGGTCCGGCCCGCCGCGTCGCCATCGAAGCAGAACACCACCTCGCTGGTCACACGGAACAGGCGGTTCAGGTGCTCGGGCGTCGTCGCCGTGCCGAGTGTCGCGACTGCATAGGCGATACCAGACTGCGCGAGGCGGACGACATCGACATAGCCCTCGACGACCAGCAGCCGCTCGATCTTGCGCAGGGCCTGCCGCGCCTCGTAGAGCCCGTACAGCTCTCGGCCCTTGTGGAAAAGAGGCGTCTCCGGGGAGTTCAGGTATTTCGGCTCGCCCGCGTCGATGATGCGGCCCCCAAACGCGATGGGCCGGCCGCGAGCGTCGCGGATCGGGAACATCACTCGGTCCCGGAAACGATCATAGAAGCCCGACTCTCCCTGGCCGCTGCGCTCGATCACGAGCCCGGCTTCAAGCAGGTTGCGCTCGCGCTCCGGGCTGCCGCCGAAGCGCCGGAGCACCGAGTCCCAGGCATCCGGAGCGTAGCCGACGGCAAACTTGACGCAGCTCTCGCCCGTGATGCCGCGGTCGGCCAGGTATTTCTTCGCGAGCGCCGACTCGCGCAGGCAATCCCGGTAGTACTGCGCCACCTGCGCGAGGAGGTCGTACAGGCCGTCGCCCGGCCGCGGGCGGGCGGCGCGGCCGTCATCGTCCCGCGGCACCTCGAGGCCGAGCCGGGAGGCAAGCTCCTCGACGGCGTCGGGAAACGGCAGCTTGTCGTGGTCCATCAGGAAGCCGAGCGCCGTGCCGTGCGCGCCGCAGCCGAAGCAGTAGTAGAACTGCTTCTCGGGACTGACCCAGAACGACGGCGTCTTTTCGTTGTGGAAGGGGCAGCAGGCTTTCCATTCGCGGCCGGCTTTCTTGAGCTGCACGCGGCCGCCGATCAGCTCGACGATGTCGGTGCGGGCGATCAGGTCATCGATGAACGCCTGTGGGATCCGGCCGGCCATGCCTCACGATACCTCAAGCCTGGTCGGCCCGACTTACGCTGCGCCAGCAATCGGCTGCGGCTGGCGAGCGAGTAACCCCGCCGGATCCCGCCCGCCGGCCCCATAGATATGTCGGTGCTCGCGCCGTTCGATTGGATGGATCATGGCAAATATCTAGGAAGACGGCAGGGGCTGCCCCGCTTTCCAGCCCTCGCGCCGCAGCCGCTCGAGCAGCGCGAGCGCATGGCCGCGGCCCTCTCGCGAGTGCAGCGGCAGCACGAGTACGTCGCCCGCACGCGCCCATACAAGCGCCGCACGCACCGCGGCTTCCTCGTCGGGCGCTGCGGCGATCGCGTCTTCTGCGACGCCCGCGCGGCGGAGCGCGCGGCCAAGGAGCGCAGGCACCTCGCCGCTGTCGCGCCCGCGCAGGTAGCGGGTCAGTTCCTTGACGACGATGAAATCCGGCCGCGCGGTGGCGGCGACCGCGGCGAGCCGGTCGATGTCGGCGTCTTCGCGGTTGCCGGCCTGCCCGAGCAAAAGAGCGAGCCGGCCGGCGCCGCGCAGGTGCGCGGCGAAGTCGACGAGCCCGGCGAGAGCCGCGGGGTTGTGGGCGAAATCCACGATCAGGTTGAGGCCGCCAAGCTCATAGCGCATGAGGCGTCCGGCATTGTCCGCGGGATCGGCGCCGAAGCGGGCGAAGACCGCAGCGATCGTGGTGGCCGGGACGCCGAGACCCGCTGCGCCAAGCGCCGCGGTTGCGAGGTTCGCCACGTTGAAATGCGAGTGACCGCCTGCCGCGAGCGGCATGGAGGCGATGGCGCCGAGATCATGTTCGTTTCCCCGCCAGTCGAGCGCGAGACGCCCGTGCCTCACGCCGGCCGTAGCGCCACCCGCTCGCCGGTGCGCCGCGAGAAGCGGATGGTCGCCGTCCTGGGCAAACCAGCCGAGGGGTTTGCCCGCAGAAGGCGCTGCGCGTACCAGGACTGGATCGTCGGCATTCATTACCAACACGCCGTCACGGCCAATCGCACGGGCGAGGGCGAGCTTCACGTCCACCAGCGCGTTGAGGTCGTGGACGCCGAACTCGCCGAAATGATCAGCGGCGATGCTGGTGACGACGGCGACGTCCGCGCGCGCAACCGCCAGACCGCGCCGCAGGATTCCGCCGCGGGCAGTCTCCAGGATCGCCGCCTGGACCCGCGCGTCGCGAAGCACGCGGCGCGCACCTGCGGGACCCGAGTAGTCGCCGGTGCCGAGCGCTTCGCCTGCGACGAAGACGCCGTCCGTGCAGCAATAGCCCGTCGCGAGGCCCGCTGCCCGTGCGCAGGCCGCGAGCAGCCGGACGACCGTCGTCTTGCCATTCGTACCCGTCACGAGCGCGGTCGGAATCGCGTGCAGCCCCGGCCAGTCGACCATGGCAGGATCCGGCAATTCGGCAAGCGGCCAGCTGTGCGAGCCGGCGCCCGCGCCGAGCGTGAGTACCTCGTCGTCCGCGAGCCAGGGCAGGGCGTGCGAGGCGGCGGCCTTTACGAGCGCGCGCAGGCGGGGATTTGCCTCTAGCGCCGCACGGCGGCGGAGCCTGAGCATTGCCCCGGCCGCGTCGAGCGCGGGTGGCTCCGTTTCCTCGGGCTGCTCGACGGCGAGAGCGGCGATGAGGCGAGCGCTTTGCGACGGGTCGCGCTGCGCGATCGAAGCCGCAAGCGCCCATTCGTTGACTTCGGTTGCCGTGAAAAGCTGGTCGAGCGGTGCGGCGAGCGCGAGCGACGCGCCCGTCGCGTGAATGACGGCTCGCTCGGGCGCTTCGGGCCAGCGCAGTTCCCGCCGCGCTCGATGCACGCGCTCGGCCCAGTCGCCGAGCAGGCCTGCGTCGCGGACGACGGTTTCCAGCACGGCGCCAGGGCCGTCGAAGAACCGGTTGTGGCCGGTCAGGCGGCGCGAATCGGAGAACGGCGCTGTGTCTGCCTCACTCAGTCGGACGCCTCCGGCGCGTAACGGATGCCGCGCTCGTCGCGGATCAGGCCCTCGAGCGAGAGCGGCGCCGCCGGCTCCAGCGGCGGCTCGACGACCGGCGCCGTGGCCGTGGCCGCGGCCTGCGCCGACATCGTGGCTTGCGCCAGCGCACCCTCCGGCCGGAAATAAATGATCTGCTTCCAGGAGCGTACGAGCGCATCCGAAAAGATCAGGACGAGATCGCCGGGCCTGCCCATGCGCAAGGCTGCATCGACGGCCGCTTGTTCATCGGGGATGACCGAAATCGCGGATTGCGCGACACCCGCCGCGAGCAGCGCCGCTGCCATGATGTGCGGCACCTCGTCGGGGCTCCGCTCGCGCAAGTTGTCGTCGCGGCGGCAGATATAGTGGTCGAACCGGCCCGCGGCTGCCTGCGCGATGGCGCGCAGGTCCTCGTCACGCCGGTCGCCGGGTCCCGCCAGCACGACGATGCGCCGGCCCGCGACGTCGAGGCGGCCGGCGAGGTCGGCGAGCATGCCGACGGCATGCGCGTTGTGGCCGTAGTCGAAGAGCACCTTGAACGGGTGCTCGTCATAAATGTTCATTCGGCCCGGCGCCTGGAAGAAGGTCGTGTCGAAGGTGCGCAGTCCCTGGCGGATCGCGTCGAGCTTGGCTCCGAGAGAAAAGGCTATCGAGGCCGCGAACATGGCGTTCTGCACGTTGTGAGTTGCGCGTCCTTCGAGCGTCGCCGGTATCAGGTGCGTCCAGACCAGCGGAATGTGGCTGCCGCGGTCGTAGAGCGTCACCATCTGGCCGTTGACGCCCGCCTCGAGCGCGCATGCGCGGCCGCCCGCGCGGATATGCTCTCGCACCAGCGTGTGCTGCGGGTTCATCGTGACGTAGCAGATGTTCTCGGCATCCGTGTGCGCCGACATTTTGAGCACGAGCGGGTCGTCGGCGTTCAGCACCGCGCAGTGCTTGGCGATCTCGACCACCACGCGCTTCACCTCGGCGAGCTGCTCGAGCGTCTCGATGCCCTTCAGGCCAAGGTGATCGGCCTGGACGTTCAGCACTGCGCCGACATCCACCTCGGCGACGCCCATGCCGGCGCGCAAGAGGCCTCCGCGCGCGGTCTCGAGCACGGCGGCATCGATGTGCGGGTCGGCAAGCACCATGCGCGCCGAGACCGGGCCGGTCATGTCGCCGGAGACCGTCCTCCGGCCGTCGATGTAGACCCCGTCGGTCGACGTGAGGCCCGGCGTGTAACCGGCCATCTTGAGGACGTGCGCAAGCATGCGCGCGGTCGTCGTCTTGCCGTTGGTGCCCGTGATCGCGGCGATCGGGACGCGTGCGGGGGTGCCTGGCGGAAACAGCATGTCGATGACCGGGCCGGCGGCGTCGCGCGCCGTGCCCTCGGAGGGCGCCACGTGCATGCGGAATCCCGGCGCAGCGTTGATCTCGCAGATGCCGCCGCCGATCTCGCGGTAGGAGAGCGTGATGTCCTTGGACAGGAAATCGACGCCCCCGACGTCGAGGCCGATCGCCTCGACCGCACGCACGGCCATGTCGCGATTGTCCGGGTGGATCACGTCGGTTACGTCGGTCGCCGTGCCGCCGGTCGAAAGGTTCGCGGTCGAGCGCAGGTAGACCCGGCGGCCAGCCTCCGGCACGGAATCGGCGGTGAGTTCCGCGCGCGCGAGCATGGCTTGCGCCTGGGCGTCGATCTCGAGACGGGTAAGCACCTTTTCGTGGCCGACGCCGCGGCGCGGATCCTGGTTCACGATCTCGATCAGCTGGGCGACAGTGCGCTTCCCGTCGCCGGTCACGTGGCCTGGAGTGCGGCGAGTGGCCGCGATCAGCTCGCCGTTGACGACGAGCAACCGGTGATCATCGCCCTCGAGATAAGTCTCGACGATGACCGAGCGCGAATGCTCGCGCGCGGCGGCAAAGCCCTTCGCGACTTCCGCGTCACTCGTGAGATGGATCGATATGCCGCGACCGTGGTTGCCGTCGTAGGGCTTGGTCACGACCGGGTAGCCGAGGTGGTTCGCGGCGCGGATGGCCTCGCGTTCGTTCTGCACCAGCTCCTGGCGCGGCACGGGCAGGCCGAGCGCGGCGAGAATGCGGTTGGTCTCTTCCTTGTCGCTCGCGAGCTCGACCGAGATGTGCGGCGTGCGGCCAGTGATCGTCGCCTGGACGCGCTGCTGGTACTTGCCATGACCGAGCTGGATTAGCGACTGGTGGTTGAGCCGGAGCCAGGGGATGTCGCGTTTCTCGGCCGCGTGCACGAGCGAAGCCGTGGACGGGCCGAGCGCGCGGCGCTGCGCGAACTTGATGTACTCGTCGCGGGCCGTGGGCCAGTCCCAGCCCTCGGGCACGGAACCCGGCGGCCGCAGCCGGTCCGGCAGCAACGATGAGAGCAGGCGCAGCGCGAGTTCGCCGGCGGCGACGCCTTCCTCGCGCTCCGCATATTCGTAGACGACGGAATAAAGCCCCGGCCGCTCGAGACTGCGGGTCTTGCCGAAGGTGACGTCCTCGCCGGCGACGTTCTGGAGTTCAAGCGCGCAGTGTTCGAGCACGTGGCCGAGCCAGGTGCCCTCGTCCTCGCTCATGCGGCGGATGAACCCGCCCGGCTCCTGGTAGGAGCAGCCGTGCTCGGCGAGGCCGGGCAGCGCCGCGATCAGGCCATCGAGGAATTTCCGGCCGAGCTTTGCGGTCGGCCAATGCTCGAGCTCGCCGAGGTCGAGCTCGAGGCGGATGACCGGAAAGCGCGCGTAATGCGAGGGGCCGACGTAGATGGAGCGGTCAAGGATCCGCATGGAAATCGTCTCATTCCCGCGTCGGGGCGAGGCTCCCCATCGCCGCCTGCCGAGTATGCAGGTTGAAGCTCGCACCCGAGGTCAGCACGTGCACGACGAGACCGAGGATGCAGATCGGCTGGCCCTCGGTTGCGTTGTCGACCGAGGAAAAGCTCACCTTCGAGGCGTCGACGACCGTGACGCCGCCGCTGCCCTCGATCCCGATCGTCTCGTCCGGGCCGATGAAAGCGCCCGTGTCCTCGTCGAGGCCGAGGCCGACGGCGAACGGATTGTATGCGAGGGCCGTGATCAGGCGACCGAGACGATCGCGCTCGCGGAAGTGCTGGTCGATGATGAAGCGGTTCGTGAGCCCGAGGCCGGGCGCGAGGCGCACGCTCCCCGCGATCGCGGTGGCGCCATCGTCGCCGAAGGCGATCATGTGCTCGGACAGGATCGAGGCTCCGGCACTCGTGCCGCCGACCGTGACCCCGCGCGCATTCTGGGTGCGAATCAGCTTTGCGACCGGCGTGCCGCCGAGCAGCGTCGTGAGCCGGAGCTGGTTGCCACCCGTGAAGAAGATGCCGCTTGCTTCCTGGAGCCGCGCGAGTCGGCCCGCTTCATGGCAGTCGCGGCGGGTGTCGAAATCCATCACGTCGACGCGGCGGGCGCCGAGTTCGCGGAACAGTTTCTGGTAGCGGTCGCCGGTTTCGTGTGCGCGGCTTGCGGTCGGGATCACGACGATATCGGCGTCGTCGCCCCCGGAGACATTCACGAAGCGCGCGAGTATGCGGGGATCGTTTTCCTTGTTCTCGGCGCCGCCGATCGGGACGATGTACCCGCGCATTTCGCCAGCTGGTACCCGGCTCGGGCTCACGGCCTCAGCCCCCGAGCGCCGACTTGATGCGCGACGACAGCGCGCCCATATCCGTGCGGCCCTGCACCTTGGGCTTCAGCGCGCTCATCAGCCTTCCCATGTCCTTCATGGAGGCGGCGCCGGTCGCAGCCATCGCGTCCTTGATCATGCTTTCGAGTTCGGTGTCGCTGAGTTGAGCCGGCAGGTAGCCTGTGAGTACCACGATTTCGGCGGATTCCTTCGCGACGAGGTCCGCCCGGTTGCCGGCCTGGAACTGGGCCACCGATTCGCGGCGCTGCTTGATCATCTTGTCGATGACCGCGAGCACCTGCGCGTCGTCGAGCTCAATGCGCTCATCGACCTCGCGTTGCTTGATCCCGGCCTGGAGCATGCGAATGCAGGATAGGCGATCCTTCTCGCCCGCCTTCATCGCCGCCTTCATGTCTTCCGTGATGCGTGCCTTCAGGCTCATCCCGGGATCAACGCGTAGCGCTGCGCCCGCCGTCTCGGGAGGCGCGCTTCAGGTGCCGCTTGATCGCGGCCGCCTTCTTGCGTTTCCGTTCCTGGGTAGGCTTCTCGTAGAATTCCCGGCGGCGCAATTCGGTCAGGACGCCGGCTTTTTCGCAGGCGCGCTTGAAGCGACGCAACGCGGCGTCGAAATACTCGTTTTCGCGGATACGGACGCTCGGCATTCAAACCTCGTCGTTGACCTGAACCGCCCCGGATCAGCCCGGGAAAGGGCCCGGAATTGTAGTGACCCGCCCCCGGAAAATCAAAGACCTGGCCTTATGATCGTCCTTGGCATCGAGACCTCCTGCGATGAGACCGCGGTCGCCCTCTACGACGCCGGCAAGGGGCTGCTCGCGAACCGTGTTTTCAGCCAGTTCGAGCTGCACCGGCGCCATGGCGGAGTCGTGCCGGAACTCGCCTCGCGCGACCACATCGAGCGGCTGCTGCCGATGCTCGAGTCGGTCCTGGACGAGAGCGGCCTGGCCGCGCAAGCCATTGACGGCATTGCCTATACCGCCGGCCCCGGGCTGATTGGCGCGCTGCTCGTGGGCGCCTGCCTCGCGCGCGCGCTGGGTTATGCCTGGGGGCTGCCGGTAGTCGGCGTCCACCACCTGGAAGGGCACCTGCTGGCGCCGGCACTCGAGCCGGGCGCACCGTCGTTCCCGTTCGTGGCGCTGCAGGTCTCGGGCGGCCACACGATGCTGGTCGAAGTCGCGGGCATCGGGCGTTACCGGATCCTCGGCGAAACCCAGGACGACGCGGCCGGTGAGGCTTTCGACAAGACCGCCAAGCTCCTGGGGCTTGGCTATCCGGGGGGGCCGGCGCTGGCTGCCCTCGCCGAGCATGGTCGCGACGGCGTGTTCGTGTTCCCGCGGCCGATGCTCGACCGGCCCGGGCTCGACCTCAGTTTCAGCGGATTGAAGACGGCTGTCGTAGTCGCGCTGCGCGGGCGCGATCTCGACGACGCGGGGCGCGCCGACGTCGCGCGCGGATTCGAGAGCGCCATCGTCGACACCCTCGTCGCGAAGTCGCTCCGTGCGCTCAAGCAGACTGGACTCGACACGCTCGTCGTTGCCGGCGGCGTTGCGGCCAACAAGCGCCTGCGTGAGGCGCTCGCCCGCGCCGTGACGGCCGCCGGACGTCGCGTGCATTTTCCGCGTCCGGAATTCTGCACCGACAATGCCGCCATGATCGCGCTCGCGGGCCATCATCGCCTCGAGGCCGGCGAACGCGAGGAATTGCCGGTGCGCGCGCGCGCGCGCTGGCCCCTCGACGAACTGCGCCCGCCGGGAGAAGCTCATGATGGCGCTCGCTGAACCAAGCCACGGGGGACGGTCCCGGATTGAAGGGGTGCGTCCCCTTCAATCCAAGTGGACTATCCCCTCCTGAAGCGGATTTGCCGCGTAGAGAAGACTCATGGACCGTATTTTCATCACCGCCCTCGCCGCCGACGCCATCATCGGCATCTACGACTGGGAGCGCGGCGTCAAGCAGCGCCTCGAGATCGACCTCGAGATCTGGATGGACCTGCGTACAGCGGCGAAAAGCGACGCGATCGAGGACACGCTGAACTACAAGTCGGTCGCCAAGCGCGTGCTTGCATTCGTCGAGGCTAGTTCGTTCCGCCTGGTCGAGGCGCTGGCGGGCGAGATCGCGCGCATCGTGCTCGAGGAGTTCAGTGTCGCGCGCGTGCGGGTCACCGTCCACAAGCCGGGCGCGATCCGCCATTCGCGCGATGTCGGCGTGATCGTCGAGCGCGGCCTCGATGACTGAACACCATCGTGGTTGAGGCCTATGTGGCGGTGGGCAGCAATGTCCGGCCGCGCGCGAGCCTCCGGCAGGCGCTCGGCCTCCTTGCGCGCGAATTCCCGGGTCTTCGAACCTCGCAAGCCTATTCGAATGCGGCCGTGGGGTTCCCCGGCGACGATTTCATCAATCTCGTTATTGCATTTCCGGCGGACTTGCCCACCGAGGCGCTGCTCGATCGTTTGAAGGCCGTTGAACGGGCCTGCGGCCGCGAGCCCGGTGCGCCCAAGTGGGGTCCGCGCGCGCTCGACCTCGACCTGCTGCTCCACGGCAATCGCATCGGTCAGATCGCCGGTAAGAGCCTGCCGCATCCGGACTTGTTGACGCGTGCCTGGGTGCTAGGACCGCTGGCGGAACTGGCGCCTGACCTTGAGCATCCCATTGCCGGCGCGCGTGTCGATGCCCTGTGGCGCCGGTTCGACCAGCGCGCACATCCCCTGACTCCGGTCACGCTCAAGGGCGCCGACGAATGAGCGGGCTAGCGGTCCTCGCCGCCGACCAGGCGGCCGCCATCGACCGCAAGCACCTCGCCGGTGACGAACGGCGCATCCTTGGCAAAGAAGATCGCCGCTTTCGCAACGTCTTCCGGCGAACCCGCACGCTTGAGTGCAGTGCGCTCGACGATGCGTTTCCGGAGTGCCGCGTCCACGCCGTTCTCCGGCCACAGCACCGGGCCGGGCGCGATCGCATTGACCCGGATCGCCGGGCCGAGCTCGCGCGCGAGCGAGCGTGTCAGCATCACGAGCGCTGCTTTCGCCGCGCAATAGACCGCATGCCGCCCGAGAGGCCGCAACCCGTGGATATCGGCGATGTTGATGATCAGTCCCCCGCGTCTCGCGAGTTCGGGAGCCGCGGACTGGGCCAGGAAGAGGGGCGCGCGCAGGTTCGATCCGATGAGGTCGTCGAACTGGTCTGGCGTGATCGCCCCGACCGGCGTCGGATAGAAAGTGGATGCATTGTTGACGAGGACATCGAGACGGCCAAATGCACGGACTGCCGCCGCAACCAGCGTCTCGCATGCGGTCGGATCCGCCAGGTCCGCCTGGAACGCGCGCGCCGAGCCAGGCCGGCTGGCCGTGAGCCGCGCAACAAGCGCGTCAGCTTCGGTTTTCGAGCCGCGGTAGTGCACGGCGAGCCGCGCGCCCTGCGAGTGAAACGCCTCGGCAATCGCCGCACCGATCCGCCGGGCGGCTCCCGTGACGAGGACGACCTTGTCTGCGAGCGGGGCTCCGGATGTCGTCATGGGCTCGGGGTCGCGAGAGAGAAGCGGTGGCGACGATATCACGCCGGGGAGAGCGGCAGGTGTTGACACAAGAGGACCCGCCGGCGTTCGGCGAGGCGGAATCCGCGCGCTCGGCGACGCTTGCCGCGCGCATCCGGGCGCGTGCGGCGGAGCAGGGCGGCTGGCTGCCTTTCTCTGCGTTCATGCAATGGGCGCTTTACGAGCCGCAGCTCGGCTATTACGCGGCGGAGCATCCGATCTTCGGCGCAGCCGGGGATTTCATGACGGCGCCGGAGCTTTCGCCCCTCTTTGCCGGCTGCCTTGCAAACGGGCTCACGGACCTGCTCGCAGCCACGGAGGGCGGGGACATCGTTGAATTCGGCGCGGGTAGCGGCCGGATGGCGGAGGAGCTGGTCGGCGAGCTGGCGCGCCGCGGAGCGCCGCCCGCGCGCTATCGCATCGTCGAGCCCAACGCATCGCTCGCGCGGCGCCAGCGCGAGCGAATCGCGAAATCACCGCACACTGCAGCGCTCGCCGATCGTTTCGAATGGCTCGGCGCGCCGCCGGACCGGGGTTGGAGGGGTATCGCGATCGCCAACGAAGTGCTCGATGCCTTGCCTTGCGAGCGTTTCCGCGTTGCGCGGCAGGGCATTGATGCCATCGGCGTGGCCTCGAAAGCGGACCGGTTCGAGTGGGCCGCCCGTCCCGCCAACGCGCCGCTCGCACAGGCGGTAGAAGCGCTGCAGGCTCGCTTGGCCAATCCCATGGCGCCGGGATACCAGTCTGAACTGCGGCTCGGGCAGGGCCAATGGGTTGCATCGGCAACCGCTGCGCTCGAGAAAGGCGCCTTGCTCGTGATCGATTACGGTCTGCCGCGCGCGCAGTATTATCACGCCTCGCGTGAAGGCGGGACGCTCTGCGGGTTCCGGCGTCACCACCGGATGGAAGATGTGCTGGCTCACCCCGGCGCGCAGGACCTGACCGCCTGGGTCGATTTCTCGGCGCTTGCCGACGAGGCCCGCGGTGTCGGGCTCGAGGTCGGTGGTTTCTCGACCCAGGCTCATTACCTGTTGTCGGTCGGTATCGAGCACGAACTGGCGCGGCTCTCGGAAAGCGCGACCGGGCGCGACAGGATTGTCCATCGCCAGGCCACCGCCCGCTTCCTCCTGCCCGGTGAAATGGGCGAGCGCTTCAAAGTCATGGCGCTGACCCGCGACATCGACGACCCGGTGGCCGGCTTTGATTTCAGGGACCTTTCCGCGAGTCTGTAGGATGGCGGCATAAAAGGAGTCGAAGTGGACCCCATTCAGGCAATCGTGCTCGCCATCGTCCAGGGCCTGTCCGAATTCCTGCCGATCTCGAGTTCGGGTCACCTCGTGCTGGCGCCGCGCTTCCTGGGCTGGCCCGACCAGGGGCTCGCATTCGACGTGGCCGTGCACGTCGGCACGCTGTTCGCAGCCGTCGCGTACTTTCGCCGCGAACTAATCGCAATGACGCGCGGATTCCTTGGCGCCATCTCGGGTCGCGGCTTGACGCCGGATGCGCGGCTCGCCCTGTGCGTGATCCTCGGCACCATTCCGGTCGGGCTCGTGGGCCTAGCCTTCGGAGACCTTATCGAGCACTGGCTTCGCAATCCGCTCTTCGTCGCCGTCACGCTCTCATTCTTCGGCCTGCTGATGTGGCTTGCGGACCGCTATGGTCCGAGCCTGCGCGACGAACGCTCGGTCGGATGGCGCGACGCGCTCCTGATCGGTTGCGCACAGGCGCTGGCCCTGATGCCGGGCACCTCGCGCTCGGGCGTCACCATGACAATGGCGCGTACTCTCGGCCTCACGCGTGAGGCCTCGGCTCGATTCTCATTCCTGCTCGCGGTGCCCGGCATCGCCATGGCGGGCGCCTACGAAGGGCTCAAGCTGGTCGGCGAGCCCGCCGGCGCCGTGGACTGGCCGGTCCTCGGCCTCGGCATCGCGGTCGCGGCGGTAACCGGCTATATATGCATCGCCTGGCTGTTGCGCGCGATCAACCGCATCGGGCTTGCACCATTCGCGATCTACCGCTTCGCGATCGCAGCGCTCATCTTCTGGGTCTTCGCCTGATCAGCCGCGTGCTTTCAGTGCCGCCAGCCGGCGCCGCCGCAGCAGTTCACCGATCTTCTCGCCAGCGAGGCCTTCGCGGTCCGCGTTGGTGAGCGTGACCGCCAGCGCCGTCTCCTGCGCCTTCCTGAGCAGCGTCGCCTGCGGATACGGGCGTTCGCGGAATCCCCCGCGACCGCGGTGGTCCGCCTCGCAGGCGACGAGCAGATCGCGGAAGCGCTCCGGGCGCCGGAATGCGTCGCAGGATTCGAGCAGATCGAGGACCGTGCGCGGCCGCAGTTCCCCGGCGCGGTGCGCGAGCCCATGCCAGCGTGCGGCGAGCACCGCGAGTTCGCGATAGTCGGTCGGGACCCGCAGGCGGACCGAGACCGATTCCGCGAGCCGCGCGCCGGTTGCCTCGTGACCGACGTGCCGGGGCCACTGCGATCGCGGCGTCCGTCCCTTGCCGAGGTCGTGCATCAGCGCGGCATAGCGGATGCGCGGCTCCGGTGTCAGGTCGGCGGCCGCCTGGAGCACCAGCTCCATGTGCAGGCCCGTGTCGATTTCCGGATGCCAACGCGCGGGCTGCGGCACCCCGTAGAGGGCGTCGAGCTCGGGGATGATGCGCGCAAGCGCGCCACAACTGCGCAGCGTCCGCAGCCAGGCCGCGGGCGCAGCTTCCGCGAGCGCGCGATCGGTCTCCTGCCAGATGCGCTCCGGGACGAGGGCGTCCACTTCGCCTGTGGCGACCATCGTGCGCATCCGCGACTCGGTCTCCGGCGCAATCGTGAATCCGAGCGGCTCGAAGCGGGCGAGGAAGCGTGCCACGCGAAGGATCCGGACCGGGTCCTCATTGAAGGCCTCTGACACGTGGCGGAGCTTTCGCGCCTCGAGGTCGGCGCGCCCGTCGTGCGGATCGATCAGGCGACCGTCGGCGTCGCGCGCCATCGCGTTGATCGTGAGGTCTCGGCGCCTCAAGTCCTCCTCGAGCGTGACCTCGGGCGAGAAGTGGAGCTCGAACCCGCGGTATCCGGGGCCGGTCTTGCGCTCGGTGCGCGCGAGCGCGTGTTCTTCGCCGGTCTGGGGATGCAGGAACACGGGGAAGTCGCGGCCGACCTGGCGGTAACCGGCGTCGAGCATCTGTTGCGGCGTCGCGCCGACCACGACCCAGTCGCGCTCGCCAACCGCCCGGCCGAGCAGTTCGTCGCGAACCGCGCCGCCGACCAGATAGACTTTCATCACATCATGTTACGCGATTCCCCGTGGCGCCCGATCCGGCTGCTTGCCGCCGCAGCGGCATCCATCGCGCTCACCGGCTGCTACTACGTGCACCTGGCGGCGGGTCAGCTCGAGATGAACCGAAGGCGTGAACCGATCGCCGACGTGATCGCACGGCCGGAAACGGACGCGACCCTCAGGCGGCGGCTGGGGCTTGCGGCGCAGGCCCGGGATTTCGCAATGACGGATCTCGGCCTGCCGGACAACGGCAGCTACCGGACATTTGCCGATCTCGGGCGTCGCTATGCGACCTGGAACCTGTTCGCGGCGCCGGAGTTCTCGCTCGAGCCGAAGCGCTGGTGTTTCCCGGTCGCGGGTTGCGTGAGCTATCGCGGTTACTTCGACGAGGCGCTCGCGGGGCGCGAGGCTGCCAGGCTGCGAAAGCGGGGCTACGACGTTTACGTCGGGCCGTCCATTGCGTATTCGACGCTCGGCCACCTGCGTGACCCGGTGCTCAACACGATGCTCGGCTACGGCGACACCGAACTCGCGGCATTCATCTTCCACGAGCTCGCGCACCAGGCCGTCTATGCACCCGGCGACAGCGATTTCAACGAGGCCTTTGCGACCGTCGTCGAGACCGAAGGACTGCGACGCTGGCTGGCGCACGAGGACCGGCCGGCCGACCTCGGGAAGTTCCTCGCGCTGCGCGAGCGCCAGCACGAGGCGGCCGAACTCATGGTCGATACCCGCCGCCGGCTCGCCTGGCTCTATGCCCGCATGCTTGAGCCCGAGGCGACGCGCGAGCAGAAGGCCGCCGAGTTCGCGCGCCTGCGCGAGGCCCTGGCCGCCGGCGGCCATCCCGCGACCGGCGACTACAACAATGCGCGCCTCGTCGCCATCGCGACCTATGAGCGCTGCGTCCCCGCGCTGCGCGCCGAGCTCGACCGCCTCGACAACGACCTTCCGGCCTTCTATTCGGCAATGGCCCGGCTGATAAACGACCCGACTGCCCGCGGCGGAATCTGCCCACCGACCTGATTGAATACTGCGAAAGCTACCCGGCGCCGCTAGCGGGCCTTTCCCAGGATCCCGCTCGCGACAGGAATCAGAACAGGTAACGGGGAAGGATTGCCTCGAAAGGCTGGGGCTTGATGCCGAGCCGGGCCAGGCCGTTGACCTTGCAGACGCTGTCGACGAGCAGCGACTTGTAGTTGTCGGTAGAGAAGGGCTTTCCGGGAACGAAATCACAGATGGCCGCCTGGAGGCGCGCCGCCAGGTCCGGGATACCGATTACCGCGCGCCGGAGCCCGAGCCGGTCGCGGATGTCAGAGACGATTGCGCGCAGTGTGAGTCGCTCCGGCCCGCAGAGTTCGTAGCATTCACCCGCGGTGCCGTCGTCCGCCAGCGCACGCTGGATCGCGGAGACCACGTCGGCCACCCAGACCGGCGCAAACCGGGCGCCTGGACGGGCGAGCGGAATCCCGAGCGGGATCGTGCGCAGGAGGCGCGCGAAGCGGTTAACGAAATCATCGCGTGGCCCGAAGATCACGGAGGGCTGGAAGATTGTCCAGCACAGGTCAGGGCCGGCCTCCTCGCGGATGACCCGCTCGCCGCGCCCCTTGCTGCGAAGGTAGTGGCTCAAGCCCTGGTCGGCATCCGCATTGAGCGCGCTCAGGTGGAGCAGTCGGTCGACACGCTGCCGACGGCATGCCTCGACCAGCTTGCGCACCAGCTCCACGTGGACGCGGGCAAATCCGCGGCCACTGCGGCCGCGTTCGTTCAGGATACCGACCAGGTTGATGACGGCCCGCTGGCCGGCGCAGGCTGCCGCGAGCACGTCCGGATCATGGATGTCGGCCGCGACGAGCTTGAGCGAAGGAATCGGCGCGAGGTGGCGTGCCCGCGCGGGGTCTCGGGTGGGCACCGTGATGCGCCAGTCGTCGCGGGCCAGCGCCGCGCACAGGTGCGTGCCCAGGAAACCGGAGCCGCCCAGCACGCAGATTGACCGAGCTGCCATCGCCCAATTATAGGACGATCGATTTCGCCCGCGCGGGCAAGCGGCGGGCCGGTCGAGTCAACGAAGCGGGAGCAGGAGGACCTGGTTGCCGCGGCGCAGCTGAACCAGCATGGATGCCTGGTCCTTGGCCGCCTCGCGCAGCTCGGCCAGCGTGGAGACGCGCTGTCGGTTCACCGCAACGATGCGGTCATCCGCAAGCAGTCCCGCCTGGGCGGCCGGGCTGCCCGGCGCCACTTCGCGGATGCGGATACCGCCCGCCGGATCCTCGGCGACCTCGACCAGGTCGGCGCCGGCGAGTGCCGGGTGGATCGACGAGGCGTCCGAAATCTGTGCGGGCTCCTTGAGCACGGCGGTGACGTTCTTCGGCTTGCCCTCGCGCAGCATCCCGATGTCCACGGACTCGCCGACCTTCAGCATGCCGATGGTGTTTCGAAGCTCGGTGTTAGTCTTGATCGGCTGGCTGCGCACCGAAGTGATCAGGTCGCTGACCTCGATGCCCGCACGCGCGGCTGCCGAGCCCTCGGCAACCTGGGTCACGAGTGCGCCCTGGGCGTCGTTGGGCAACCCGAGGCTCTTGCGGAATTCCGGGGTCAGGCTGATGGTGACGACGCCGAGCTGGCCGCGGTTGACCTGCCCGGATTCGATCAGCTGGTCCATCACCGAGCGCACCATGTTCGATGGGATCGCGAATCCGATGCCGATATTGCCGCCGCTCTGCGACAGGATGACCGAGTTGATGCCGACCAGGTCGCCGTCGAGGCCGACCAGCGCGCCGCCTGAATTCCCGGGATTGATCGCGGCATCGGTCTGGATGAAGTCCTCGTAGTTGTCGCGGCTGATCCCGGAACGGCCCAGCGCGCTGACGATGCCGGAGGTCACCGTGTGCTGCAGGCCGAAGGGATTGCCGATCGCGATCACGAAGTCGCCGACCTGGAGCTTGGAGGAGTCGGCGAGATGCATCTCGGCGGGCAGCGCCGCGTCCTTGACCCGCACCACCGCGACGTCCGAGCGCTCGTCGGCGCCGACGACTTCCGCCTTGAGCTCGACGTCGTCCATCAACGTCACGGTGATCTCGCTGGCGTTCTTGACGACATGGGCGTTGGTCACGATGTAGCCATTCTTCGCGTCGACGATGACACCGGAGCCGGCGCTGCGGAACTCCCGGTCACGCGGCTGGGCGTCCGGCGGAAGTCCGAAGAAGCGGCGGAACCCGGGGTCATCGAAGAACGGGTTGCGCGGCGCGGCGACCGTGCCGCGTACCGCGATGTTGACGACGGCGGGCGCCACGCGCTTGATCACCGGCGCGAAGGAAGGCAGCGTCGTTTGCGCAAAAACGCCGGGAGAAAGCGCAAGTGCGGTGACTGCGAGGACGGCCGCGTAGAATTTGTTCATGAAGTTCAACCTCGGTGGGGCGCGATGTCTGACCGGGCACCGAAGGCACAAGTTCCAGTGCGCGAGAGGCTTGTTTTTCCCGCGTGCGGGAGCATCGGTGCACGATCTGTGCGTATTTTGTGCCTTTTTTCCACATACAAGATGTTGTGTTGCGCAGATTTGCGGTCCCCGCCGGTCGGGGTCGGCCAGGTGGCCGGAAACAGCCTGAGATGAGCCCTATAAATTATTGAAAATAAAGCTGTTTTATTGAGTGTTTTTTTCCTTGAGGAAATCCTTGACACCATTGCCCTCGCGGAAATAATTTCGTAACCCTGACACAAGATCTTGTGGTTGCCGGCCCAGAGGCGGGTCAGGCCGGCAGAAGAGTCAGGGAGCCAAGTGAAATCGGACGCAGGCGGCGCCAGGAAGCGCATGCCCGGGCAAGATTTCTCCGGCGATTCGATGGGGCGGCCGGGACGACGGGGGCGACGCGGACACAATGAGCACAGCGGTCAGGATCGAGCACAAAGACGTCGATGAAATTCCTTTCCAGGAGGCGTCGCTCGACATCTGGGACCGGAAATACCGGTTGACCGCCAAGGATGGCACGCCCATCGACGCGACCATGGACGATACGCATTCGCGCGTCGCGAAGACCCTCGCGGACGTAGAGGAGCCCGCGCAGCGCGAGGCACTGTTCGAGCGCTTCCTGTGGGCGCTGCGCAAGGGCGCGATCCCCGCGGGCCGCATCATGTCCAACGCCGGCGCACTCGCGCACAAGCCGGCGACGTCCACGATCAATTGCACCGTATCGGGGACCATCCGTGACTCGATGGACGACATCCTGAACAAGGTGCACGAGGCCGGGCTCACGCTGAAGGCAGGCTGCGGCATCGGCTACGAGTTTTCGACGCTTCGGCCGCGTGGTGCCTATGTCGCGGGCGCGGGCGCACACACTTCGGGCCCGATGTCCTTCATGGACATCTATGACCGCATGTGCTTCACCGTGTCCTCGGCAGGCGGCCGCCGAGGGGCGCAGATGGGCACCTTTGATGTCGGTCATCCGGATGCCGTGGATTTCATTCGCGCGAAGCGGGAGAACGGCCGCCTCAGGCAGTTCAACCTGTCGCTGCTCGTAACAGACGAATTCATCGAGGCGGTTCGCGGCGACCGCGACTGGAACCTGGCTTTTCCGCTCTCCCTGCGCGAATACGATCCGGAAAAACAGGACCTGCACGATCCCCAGGCCTTTGTCTGGCGCGAATGGCCGGACGCCGAGGGCTATGTCTCGAACGAGGAGGGCCTCGTCGCCTGCAGGATCTACAAGACTCTCCCGGCGCGCCGGCTCTGGGACGTGATCATGGCTTCGACCTACGACTTCGCCGAGCCGGGCTTCGTCCTGGTCGATCGTGTCAACGAGATGAACAACAACTGGTGGTGCGAGAACATCCGTGCCACCAATCCCTGCGGCGAGCAGCCGCTGCCCCCCTATGGTTCCTGCCTGCTTGGCTCCGTGAACCTCACGCGTTTCGTGCGCCGGCCATTCACCGAGGAGGCGAGCTTCGACTGGGACGAATACCGCGAGGTCGTGCGCGTGTTCACCCGCATGCTCGACAACGTGGTCGAGATCAATGGCCTTCCGCTGGGGCGCCAACGCGATGAGATCGTGCGCAAGCGTCGCCACGGCATGGGCTTCCTGGGGCTCGGCTCGGCGATCACGATGCTCGGCATGAGGTACGGCTCGTCGGAGTCCGTCGCGTTCACGGATAACGTGGCGCGCGAGATGGCGATTGCGGGCTGGGAAGCCGGTCTCGAGCTCGCGCGCGAGAAAGGCCCTGCGCCGATCATGAACGAGGAGTTCACCGTCACGCGGGCGATGCTCAGGAAGCGCCCGGAGATGGCCCGCGACGGCTGGAAGGTCGGCGACCGCGTGCCGGGCCGCGTGCTGCACGCGCGCTACAGCCGTTACATGCGCCGGCTCGCCGAGGTGGCGCCGGAACTGGTGAAGGAAATCGAGTCCGTCGGCGCGCGATTCACGCACCACAGTTCGATCGCTCCGACCGGGACGATCTCGCTGTCGCTCGCCAACAACGCCAGCAACGGCATCGAGCCCTCGTTCGCGCACCACTACTTCCGCAACGTGATCCGCGAGGGCAGGAAGACCAAGGAGCGGGTGGACGTCTATTCCTTCGAGCTGCTCGCCTACCGCGAGCTCGTCAACCCGCGGGCGATGCCGGGCTCGACGAATTCCGCCGAGGCCTTGCCGGAGTATTTCGTGACTGCCGATAGCATCGGCCCGCGCGAACACGTCGAGATCCAGGCCGCTGCCCAGAAGTGGGTCGATTCGTCGATCTCGAAGACGGCAAACGTGCCCACGGATTTCCGCTACGAGGACTTCAAGGACATCTACCTCTACGCGCATGAGAAAGGCCTCAAGGGCTGCACGACTTTCCGCTTCAATCCCGAGGCGTTCCAGGGCGTGCTGGTCAAGGAGGACGACCTCAAGAACACGACCTACGTGTTCACGCTCGAGGACGGCAGCGAGGTCGAGGCGCGCGGCGACGAGGAGATCGAGTACGACGGCGAGGTGCACACCGCCGCCAACCTGTTCGACGCGCTCAAGGAAGGCTACTACGGCCGGTTCTGAGCGGGCGAGGAGACGAGATGAGCCGGATCAAGTTCGAGAAGAAGATCGTCAAGTACCGGGTGCAGAAACCCGAGGCCGAGAAAGCGACGCCGCAGGCCCGAGAGGGCAAGGTGCGCAAGGACGGCGGCGGCAAGGTCGTGTGGATGCACGAGAAGCTCGAGCGCCCCGAGGTGCTCATCGGCTCGACCTACAAGATCAAGACGCCGGTTTCCGACCACGCGATGTACCTGACGATCAACGACATCATGCTGAACGAGGGCACGGAGCACGAGCACCGGCGACCGTTCGAGATCTTCATCAACTCGAAGAACCTCGATCACTTCCAGTGGATCGTCGCGCTGACACGAATTATTTCCGCCGTGTTCAGGAAGGGCGGCGACGTCGCTTTCCTGACCGAGGAGCTGAAGGCCGTATTCGACCCGCGCGGCGGCTACTGGCAGCCCGGCGGCAAGTTCATGCCCTCGATCGTCGCCGAGATCGGCTATGTCGTCGAGCGTCACCTGCAGACCATCGGCTTGATGCAGAAGCCGGGCATGGACGACACGCAGCGGCTGCTCGTCGAGTCGAAGCGCAAGGAGTGGGAGCAGCGCAACCGCCAGCAGGACGCTTTCGCGCAGTCGACTTACCCGGAAGGCGCGCAGCTCTGCGTCAAGTGCAACACGGCGGCCGTCGTCATGATGGATGGCTGCATGACCTGCCTGTCCTGCGGCGAGTCAAAGTGCGGATGATGCCGAAAACTTTTTCTCACGCGCCAGCCGGGTCCCCGCCCGGCGGCTCCTGACACCAGGGGCTGCGCGTGACCTCCCAGGCGGCCTTCGGGCCGCCTTTTTTCCCGGCGGCACTGGCAGCGGCGCTGATTGCGGGCTGCGCGACGCAGCGGCTTTACGACGGGCCGCCGCTGCCGGCGGACGAGCGGGCTATCGTGCAGGCCGATCCCGTCGTGAGCGCGGGACTGCCCGTTCAATTGCGGCTGCGACTGGTCGACGGCCGAGAAGTCGGGCTCATGGCGAGCAAGGCCGAGCTGCCGCCCGGTGCGCACGCACTGCTCGTCGATTGCCGGGTGGCGGAGAGCGGCTCGGTACGCCGCTTCACGGTGGAAGCCGAGCTCGAGCCCGGCGGGCACTACCGGCTGGTCGCCCAGGCATCGGCGCGAAACTGTGAAGCGGTCGAATTGATCGCCGACTGACCGGCCGCGACCGGCGCGGGGCGTTATACTGTCTCGCGAGATGCGTCGCAAGTTGTTGATTTCGATGATTCTGGCGGCCCTGTTCGCGCCGCCGTCGATGGCCGACTCGATGGCGGGCCTCGCCGGCCCCGCGGGTATGCTACAGCCGATCGACCGCGTCATCGTGCACAAGGGAAACCGCCGCATGGAGCTCTATCGCGACGGCGTTTTGGTCGCGAGCTACCGTATTTCGCTCGGTCTCGTGCCGTCCGGGCAAAAGCAGCGCGAGGGCGACTTCCGCACCCCCGAGGGCCGTTACCGCCTCACGCGCCGCAATGCGCAGAGCGACTTCTTCCTCGCCGTGCAGGTCTCCTATCCGGAAGCCACCGACATTTCGATCGCCCGCAAGAACGGCTGGTCGCCGGGCGGCTCGATCATGGTGCACGGGTTGCCGAATTTCCTGAAATATCCGCGCGACCGCTACCTCAATACCGACTGGACAGATGGCTGCATCGCGCTGTCGAACGAGGACATGCTCGACTTCTGGCTGCTGACGAGGCAGGACACGCCGATCGAGATCCTGCCGTGAGCACAAGCCCGGGTCTCGACCTCTCGGCGGTCGTGCATGCACGGGTGTCGCCGAAAGGCGTGCTCGACAATCTGTCGCAGCAGGAGGTCGACAAGCTGCTCGACCGCGGACAAGGCGGCCTCTACCCGCTCTTTCGCCGCTGCGCGCTCGCCGTGTTGAACTCTGGGACACTGATCGACGATGCGCGCCTGATTTTCGACGCGTACAAGGATTTCGAGATCCGGATTGTGCGGGAGCCCTGGGGCATCAAGCTCGAGATGCAACACGCCCCTGGCAGCGCCTTCGTCGACGGCGAGATGATCAAAGGTGTCAGGGAGCACCTGTTCTCGGTGCTGCGCGACATCGTCTACACGCACAACGAGATCGTCGGGCGTTTCGACCTCAACGATTCGGCGAGCGTCACCAACGCGATTTTCTGCATCCTCAGGAACGCCCGCGCGCTCGAGCACAAGGGCCGGCCGGACCTCGTCGTCTGCTGGGGCGGGCATTCCATCCCGCGCGAAGAGTACGACTACACCAAGAAGGTCGGTTACGAGCTCGGACTTCGGGGCCTTTCGGTCTGCACCGGCTGCGGCCCGGGCGCCATGAAGGGCCCGATGAAGGGCGCGACCATCGGTCATTCCAAGCAGCGCATCCGGGATGGCCGTTACATCGGCATCACCGAGCCGGGAATCATCGCGGCGGAACCGCCAAACCCGATCGTGAACCAGCTCGTGATCATGCCGGACATCGAAAAGCGGCTCGAAGCCTTTGTCCGGCTTTGTCACGGGATCGTGGTCTTTCCGGGCGGCGCCGGCACCGCCGAGGAAATCCTCTACCTGCTCGGCATCCTGCTCGACCCGGCGAATGCGAGCCAGCCGCTGCCGCTCGTGTTCACCGGCCCGCGCGAGAGCGCGGGTTACTTCCGCCAGCTCGATCGCTTCGTCGGGCTCACCCTCGGGGCCGAGGCGCAGCAGCGATACCGCGTCATTGTCGATGATCCGCCCGAGGTCGCGCGCGAGATGCAGCGCGGCTTCGACGTCGTGCGCCGCTCGCGCCGGCGCGCAGGGGACGCCTACAACTACAACTGGTTGCTCCGGATCCCGCGCGATTTCCAGCAGCCATTCGAAGTGAGTCACTCCTCGATGTCCTCTCTCGCGCTCTCGATGGACCAGCGCGTGCACGAGCGCGCGGCAAACCTGCGCCGCGCCTTTTCCGGGATCGTCGCGGGAAACGTGAAGGAACGGGGCATCCGCCTGATCGAGGAAAAGGGCCCATTCGAGATCCACGCGCAGTCGCAGATCGCAAAACCGCTCGATGAGCTGTTGCGCGGCTTTGTCGCCGAGAAGCGCATGAAACTGGTCGGCGAGTACCGCCCGAGTTATCGCATCGTCTGACTGCGGCGGGGCGCCCGGGCGGCACCCTGCGACCTGTGATGCAGTTCCTGTTTAGGCAGGCCCCCCCCGCGTAACTTGCGGGGCATGAAGCCCGATCAGGTCTCTCGCCCGTGAGCGACATCAAGGTGACGCCGGCCGACGGCCGCGAGCGCAACGGCTCCGAGCCCGCGCCGAAGCTGCCCAAGCGCACGTCGATCAGCCGTCACGGCGCGATCTCGCGTGAGCTGACCAAGTACTCGAATTACAAGATCTGGGCCGAAAAGGCGCGCGGCGCCTTTGCGGTCGATGGCGATGCGCCCGTCCCGAACGGCGCTGGCCACAACCGTCGTTCCACGGACCGCTGAGGCGGGCGTGGAGCGTCTTGTCCAGCTGTTCGACGAGCTCGAGGATCTCCTCAGCGTCCTGCGCCATCAGTTCGGCCTCTGGCCGGCTGAATAATCCAGCCGAGACCCCGATCGAAGGCGCAAGGGGGACGTTCCCCTGCGACACCACGCCTTGATCGAAGCCGAAAGGGGGACATTCCCTTTCGACACCACTCCTTACATGGATTTCCAGGAAAACCTGTCGTCGAACGGGAGCGTCCCCTCCTGAGAAACTCGCTGCTATCCTTAACAAGATGGCACCCGGGCCCTGCTTCTGGAAGCTCGTCTCCGCGCGGACCGTCGCGGCCGCCATCGTGCTCGGGTACGCGGCCGCCGCGAGCGGCGAGCCGCCCGCCGCTGCGGCTACCATGGCGCCGGCCCAGCCCGAAGCCGCGCTCCTGGTGACCGACCTCGTAAAGGGCGTCGGCGACGAGGCCTTTCCCGGCATGGTCGTCATCGTCCACTACACAGGCTGGCTCTATGACCCGGGCGCAAAGGATTTCCGCGGCCGGCAGTTCGACAGCTCACGCGAGCGCGGCCAGCCGTTCTCATTCCCGCTCGGGGCGGGCCGCGTCATTCAGGGATGGGAGCAGGGCATCCCCGGAATGAAAGTGGGGGGCCTGCGTCGCCTGGTCATTCCGCCCGCGCTTGCCTACGGCAGCCGCGATGTCGGCAACGGTGCCATTCCCCCGAATTCCACGCTGCTGTTCGAGGTCGAGTTGCTTGCCGTGGAAACGGTCACGCTGCAGAGAGACCGGTAACAGGCCAAAGAGGTCATGATGCGCATGCTGATTCGCCTGGTGGCCCTGGCCGCGCTTTATTCGGGGGCCGCCGCGAGCGCCGCGACGCTGATCCACGCCGGCAGGCTGATTGACGGAGTCGGCGCCGCACCGCGCGAGCGCATGACCGTCATCGTGGACGGTGACCGAATCCGTTCCGTCGAACAGGGCTTCGCCGCGGCCGGAATCGGCGACGAAGTCGTCGACCTGTCGGGCGCGACCGTGCTGCCGGGCCTCATGGATATGCACGTCCACCTGACCAGCCAGCAGAGCCGCACGAGCGAGCTCGACCGCATCAAGAAAGGCGAGGCGGACGAGGCCTTCGATTCCGTCGTTTACGCCGGGCGGACGCTGCTTGCGGGATTCACGACGGTGCGAAACCTGGGGGACCAGTGGAACGTTTCGATTGCGCTCCGGCGCGCGATCGCGGCCGGCAAGATCAAGGGTCCCCGCATTTTCACGGCCGGCCGCGCGATCGGCACCACGGGCGGGCATGCGGATGCGAGCAACTCCTGGGGCCCGTACCTCTACAGCGAAGACCCGCGGCTCAACTCTGTCTGCGACGGTGCCGACAGCTGTCGTGAAGCCGTGCGCCAGCGCTACAAGGATGGCGCGGACTTGATCAAGATCATGGCGACCGGCGGCGTGCTTTCGATCGAGAAATCGGGGAGCGGGCCGCAGTTCACGGACGAGGAACTTGCGGCGGTGATCACGACCGCGCATGACTACGGCATGAAAGTGGCCGCGCACGCGCACGGCGCCGAGGGCATCAAGCGCGCGGTGAGGAACGGTATCGACTCCATCGAGCACGGCACCTTCATGGACGACGAATGCATCCGCCTCATGAAAGAGCACGGCACCTACTACGTGCCGACGATTTCGGCGGGCCGCTGGGTCTACGATCGCGCCCAGGACCCGGATTTCTTCCCGGCGATCATTCGACCCAAGGCGCTCGAGGTCGGGCCCCAGATCCAGAAGACCTTCGCGAGAGCCTGGAAAGCGGGGCTCAAGATCATGTTCGGCACCGACACGGGTGTTGGTCCGCATGGCGACAACGCGAAGGAATTCGGTTACATGGTCGAGGCCGGCATGCCGGTCATGGACGCGATCAAGTCGGCTACGATGGTGCCGGCGCACTTTCTCGGCATTGACGACCGGCTCGGCAGCATCGAGGCCGGCAAGCTTGCCGACCTCATCGCCGTACCCGGCGACCCGATCGCCGACGTCCACACGCTCGAGCACGTCTCGTTCGTGATGAAGGAAGGCGTCGTTTACAAGCGTTGAGCGTGCGGCGGCATGCGCCGGCACAGGCGCGCCGCCCGTGGCGCGCGCGTGGAGCGTCATGGCGACACAAGCGCCCCGTGTCGAGAAGGTCGTCATTGACGGGCCGGTGGGCCCGATCGAAGCGCTGCTGGAAATACCGCCGGAGGCGCGGACGGATCTGATCGCGGTTTGCTGCCATCCTCACCCCTTGTATGGCGGGACGATGCAGAACAAGGTCGTCCATACACTTGCGCGCGCCTGCCAGGACCAGGGCGTCACTTCGGTGCGATTCAATTTCCGTGGCGTCGGCGGGAGTGCGGGCAGGCACGACGACGGCGTCGGGGAGAGCGACGATGCGGCGGCGGTCGCGGACTGGGCGCGCAAGTCCAGCGGTGCCGCGCGCTTGTGGTCGCTCGGTTTTTCCTTCGGCGGCTTCGTTGCCTACCGCCTCGCGACGCTGCGCGACGTGGCTGCGCTCGTGACCGTTGCACCGCCCGTGCGTCGCTTCGATTTCACGACGCTTGCCGCGCCGCGTTGTCCGTGGTTTGTCGCCCAGGGCGATGCCGACGAGCTCGTCGACCACGAAGCCGTGCTGGCCTGGACCCGGAGCATCGAGCCCGCACCCCAAGTGCGGATCCTCCCGGGCGCCGAGCATTTCTTTCATGGTCGCCTGACCGAGCTGCGGTCGCTGGTCGGGGCCTGGCTTGCTGCACGAGCCGCTGAAATTCCGTGAAAAATCCCTGAAAAACGAACGGGGCGGATCGGCCGCCCCGTCTGCTTTCGAACTTGAAAACGGATGGACCGGGCTTCAGCCCACCATCTCGTTGAGGTTCTTGAGGGCGCGGATGCGCACCTTCTTCGAGGCCGGCTTGGCCTTGATCATCATCTTCTCGCCGGTGAAGGGATTGACGCCCTCACGCGCCTTGGTGGCGGCCTTCTTCACCACGCGCATCTTGCAGACGCCGGGCAGCGTGAAAACACCGACGCCTTTCAGCGCCTTCTTCATCTGGTCGCCGAGCGCCTCGAGCACGGCATTGACTTGCTTCTTGCTGAGGTCCGCTTTGGCAGCGACCGCCGATACGATCTGCGACTTCGTCGGAGCCGCATTCTTTTTCGCCATTGAGTAATCTCCTGTGGTTCTGTCAGCGACGGGGCGATCCCGCCAAATCAATTCCGGCGCGCACCATACCACGGAAAATCAGGCCGCATAAGTGGGTCGACTGCGATTTCAAGCGGTTTTTTACGGGTCGGAGCGACGGTCCGAAATTCACTCGACACGAAACTCCCGCGTCAGGCGGGCACGCAGTTCAGGGCTCGACGGTGTCGCGCGCGCCCGAATCTCGATCGTGAGCGGCACGCGATGACGGACCTCTACGTTTGCGAGCCAGGTCGGGCGTCCCGCCTCGAGGTGGCGCCGCAATGCCACCGCCTGCCGCATGCCGGTCAATGAGACCTGGGTTGCCTCGACCTCAGACGCGTTCACGGCTGACGCCGTGCGCGTGCCGATCGGTTCGATCGTGATCGCGAGCAGAGCTAGATTGGGCCTCTGCACAATGCCGTAACTGCCCGCAATCCCAGAAGGCAGATCGCCGGTCAGTGTGAGCGCGTAATGCAACCGGTACGCGCCCGCCTCGACGAAGCCGGGATCGGTGTAAGGCAGCGCTTCCGGCAGGTTCTCGGGGTCGTTGCCGCAGGCCGTGACCGCAAGCAGGGCGAGCATCGCCGAAATGCGCCCCGCCTTGATGCCTGAAACTGCTGAAAACCACCATGATTCCGGTGGTTTCGAGGACGTCTCGCCAGTGTTGCCCGCACCCCACGGCGGTCCCGGACCGGGGCAATTCGACATCGTCAGCCGATCAGGATCCGAAGCGCCGTGAGACCGACGATGGCCACGAGCGGGGAGAAGTCGATGCCGCCGATGGCCGGCAGGATGCGGCGCAGCGGTCGAAGCGCCGGTTCGCAAAGGGACGCGAGCATCGATGTCGCGGGACTGCGTACGCCCGGCGCAATGAAGGAGAGGGCGGCATAGACGAAGATCAGGACCGTATAAAGCATGAGCGTCGCCAGCGCGAGAGAGCGCAGCGCTGCCACCGCAAGCGGCACGAACGGAAAGAGCGCGCCGGTCCGCAGCCGGAACAGGATCAAGGTGGCCGCGAACTGTACGGCGAAGAGCGCGACGAACGAGGCCGTATCGAAGCGGCCTGCGGCCGGCAGGATCCTCCGCAGGGGCAGCACGAGCCAGTTGGTCAGCGTGGTCACTGCCTGCGCAAGCGGGTTGCGGAAGTCGGCACGTACGAGCTGGAGCAGGACCCGAAGCAGAAAGGCGTAGACGGCGAAGGTGAGGACCGAGTCGACGAGGAAATACAGCGCAGCCATTCCCGGATTCTAAACGCGCTCGCCAAAGATCGCCGTGCCGATGCGCAGGTGCGTCGCTCCCTCGGCGATTGCGGCCACGAAGTCGCCACTCATGCCCATCGACAGGCTGTCCAGCCGGTGTCCGGCCGCGTTCAGCCGGTCCAGCAGCAGCCGCAGTTCCCGGAACCAGCGCCTTTGCAGGGCGGTGTCCGGCTCCGGCGGCGGCAGGCACATGAGGCCGCGGAGCGAGAGGCGCGGCAGGCGCGCGACCGCATCGGCGAGCGGGGCGAGTCCCGCGGGCGCAACGCCGGACTTCGTCGATTCTTCGCCGAGGCGCACCTGGATGCAGATTGCGAGCGGCGGCAGCGCATCCGGTCGCTGCGCCGACAGGCGCTCCGCGATGCGCAACCGGTCCACCGCGTGCACCCAGTCGAACAGGCCGGCGACCTCGCGGGTCTTATTGGACTGCAGCACCCCGATGAAATGACGGCCGACGACGCGGCCGGCAAGCGCCGCGAAGTGTACGCGCGCCTCCTGGACGTAGTTCTCGCCGAGATCGGCCAGGCCCGCGTCCAGCGCGGCTTCGACGCGGGTGAGCGGTTGCGACTTCGCCACGCCGATCAGGGTAATCCCGTCGGGGTCGCGACCTGCGCTACGTGCCGCGACCGTGATGCGATCCCGCACCGCGGCGAGCCTTTCAGAGGGATTCTGCGGAGCAGTTAACATATTGGTGTGCGGCGGTCAGGGCTATACTGCCCCCAGTCCCGATGCACTGCCTTGTGGCGCGCCGGGACTTCGTGTCGTGCACCGAGCCAGGGAGTCCTGATGGCCGTCGACATCGCCCAACTCTTGGCCTTCGCAGTCAAGAACAACGCCTCTGACCTGCACCTGTCCGCGGGCGTTCCGCCCATGATCCGCGTGGACGGTGACGTCAAGCGCGTCAACATGCCGCCGCTGACGCACAAGGAAGTGCACAGCATGGTGTACGACATCATGAACGACAAGCAGCGGAAGGTGTACGAGGAATTCTTCGAGACGGACTTTTCCTTCGAGATCCCGAACCTCGCGCGCTTTCGCGTCAACGCCTTCAACCAGAACCGCGGCGCAGGCGCCGTGTTCCGGAACATCCCGTCGCTGATCAAGACGCTCGACGACCTGAACGCGCCGAAGGTGTTCAAGGACCTCTGCATGCTGCCGCGCGGCCTCGTGCTGGTGACCGGGCCGACCGGCTCGGGCAAGTCCACGACGCTCGCTGGCATGATCGATTACGTCAACGTCAACCGGCCGGACCACATCATCACGATCGAGGACCCGATCGAGTTTGTGCACGAACCGAAGCGCTCCCTGATCAACCAGCGCGAGGTGCATCGCGACACGCTCGGTTTCAGCGAGGCGCTGCGATCCGCGCTGCGCGAGGATCCGGACGTCGTGCTGGTCGGCGAGATGCGCGACCTCGAAACCATCCGCCTGGCGCTGACCGCGGCGGAGACCGGCCACCTCGTGTTCGGCACGCTGCACACGAGCTCGGCCGCCAAGACCGTCGATCGCATCGTCGACGTGTTCCCCGGCGAGGAAAAGGACATGGTGCGCTCGATGCTCTCGGAGTCGCTGCGCGCCGTCATCTCGCAGACCCTGCTGAAGCGTCTCGGGGGCGGGCGCATCGCCGCGCACGAGATCATGATCGCGACGCCGGCAATCCGGAACCTGATCCGCGAAAACAAGATCGCGCAGATGTACTCGTCGATCCAGACCGGCCAGGCGCAGGGCATGCAGACGCTTGACCAGTGCCTGACGGAAATGCTGGCCAAGGGCCTGGTCGCCAAGGAAGAGGCGCGCTACAAGGCCCAGAACAAGGACACCATGTGACGGCGCCGCGCGCCGCGGGAGACAGGTAATGGATCGCGAACAGTCAATCAGGCTGATGCAGGACCTGCTGCGGCGCATGGTGGACCGCAAGGGTTCCGACCTGTTCATCACCGCGGGCTTCCCGCCCGCGATCAAGATCGACGGCGAAGTCCGGCCGCAGACCGACAAGGTGCTCACGCCCGAGCAGAGCGCCGTGCTGGTCCGTTCGATCATGAACGACCGGCAGACCCGCGAGTTTGACGCCAGCAAGGAGGCCAACTTCGCGATCGCCCCGCCCGGAATCGGCCGCTTCCGCGTCAGCGCATTCGTGCAGCAGGGCATGACCGGCTGCGTAATCCGCCAGATCAACTCGACGATTCCGACGATCGAGGAGCTCGAGCTGCCGCCGATCCTCAAGGACATCGTGATGTCGAAGCGCGGGCTCGTGATCGTGGTCGGTGCCACCGGCTCCGGCAAGTCCACGTCGCTCGCCGCGATGGTCGGTTACCGCAACGAGAAGACCCGCGGTCACATCGTCACGATCGAGGACCCTGTCGAGTACGTGCACACGCACCGCGGTTGCGTCGTCACGCACCGCGAGGTCGGCGTCGACACGGAGAGCTGGCACACGGCACTCAAGAACACGCTGCGCCAGGCGCCGGACGTCATCATGATCGGCGAGATCCGCGACCGCGAGACGATGGAATACGGAATCCAGTTCGCTGAGACCGGCCACCTCGTGCTCGCGACGTTGCATGCGAACAGCTCGAACCAGGCGCTCGACCGCATCATCAACTTTTTCCCGGAGGAGAAGCGCGAGCAGCTCCTCATGGACCTGTCGCTGAACATCCGTTCGATGATCTCGCAGCGGCTGGTGCCGCGCGAGAAGACGGAGGGCCGCATTGCCGCCATGGAGATCATGATCGGCACGCCGCTCGTCGCGGACCTGATCTTCCGGGGCGAAGTCTCGAAAATCAAGGAAGTGATGTCGCGTTCCAACCGGCTTGGCATGAAGACATTCGACCAGGCGCTGTACGATCTCTACGAGTCGGGCGTCATCTCCTACGAAGAGGGCCTCCGGAATGCCGACTCGAAGAACGAGCTGAGGCTGCGCATCAAGCTCGAGAGCAAGCGCGAGGACCGGCTCCAGGCAGAGGCCTCCAGCACGCTGAGGATCGTCGATGAGTCCAACGACGGCAAAGTCTACTAAGCCCGAGGGCGAGCAGCCCGTGGCGGCGGAGTCCGAGGACGGCCGCTTCAGCATCAAGCCGCTGCTCAAGCTGATGGCGGAAAAGAAGGCGTCCGACCTCTTCTTCACGTCGAATTCCCCGGTCAAGATCAAGATCGAGGGCCTGATCTACCCGATCAACAAGCAGGTGCTGAACGCCGAGACCGTGCGCGACATCGCTTACGGGCTGATGAGCGCCGAACAGCTCGAGCATTTCCAGAACGAGCTCGAAATCGACTTCGCGATCTCCGAGCCGGGCGTCGGCCGCTTCCGGGCGGCGGTCTTCTACCAGCGCGGCTTCCCGGCGATCGTGCTGCGCTACATCAGCGTGGACACGCCCAAGCTCGAACAGCTCGGGCTCCCGGACACGCTGCGCGAACTCGCGATGCTGAAGCGCGGGCTCGTGCTGATGGTGGGCGCCACGGGATCAGGCAAGTCGACGACGCTGGCGGCGATGATCAACTACCGCAACGAGAACTGCTCGGACCATATCCTCACGATCGAGGACCCGGTCGAGTTCCTGCACCAGAACCGCAAGGCAATCGTCAACCAGCGCGAAGTCGGCCTCGACACGCGCTCTTTCGGCCGTGCGCTTCGCGCCGCGATGCGTGCCGCGCCCGACGTAATCCTGATCGGAGAAATCCGCGACCGCGAAACGATGGAAGCCGCGATCACGCTGGCCGGCACCGGGCACTTGTGCATTGCGACGCTGCACGCGAATAACAGCGCGGAGACGCTGGACCGCATCATCAACCTGTTCCCGCGCGACCAGCACGCGCAGATCTTCCTCGACCTCTCGCAGTACCTGCGCGCGATCATCTCGCAGCGCCTGGTGCGCGGCCGCAACAACAAGCGCGTTGCGGCGGTCGAGGTCATGCTGAACACGCCGCATATCCAGGATCTGATCAAGAAGGGCGACGTGATCGGCGTGAAAGAGGCGATGCTGTCGTCGAACGAGCGCGGCATCCAGAACTACGATTCGGCGCTGCTGCACCTCTACAAGGAGGGGCGCATCGACATCGAGGAAGCGCTGAACAACGCCGATTCACGCACCAACCTGGAAGCTCGCATCAATTTCGGATAGGCGTGCGACTGGGAGCGCGGGGGAAGGTCCCTCGCTCGCTCCGCCGGAACTTTAGTCGCTCGCTCAGGACTTCCCCCGCGCGCCCCATCGCCCGCGTGACCACCGAAAGGCGCGCGCGCGGGTCAGTTCGTGAAGACCGAGGCGGCGTCGAAGACCGGTCCGTCAACGCAAACACGCTTCATGGCGGGGCCATCGGGCGTCTGGACGAGAACCGTGCAGCCGGCGCAACCGCCGACGCCACAGGCCATGTTTTCCTCGAGCGACACCTGGCAGGGAACCGCGTATCGGCGCGCCAGCTCGGCCACCGCGACCAGCATGCCATGCGGGCCGCAGCTCATGATCTCGATCCCGGCCCGCCCGTCGGCACCAAGCGAATCGAGCCAAAGGCCGGCCAGCTCCGTGACGACGCCGCGATGGCAGCCGGCGAAGCCGGAGAGGCTCGCGAGCCGCGACGGCACGCCGAGGCCGTCCAGCAAAGGCATCGCCGCGGCCGCGCCCGCTGGCATTCCCGGCACGGCAAGGCGCGATGCGACTGGCTCGAACGGGAATGGCAGTTCCGATCCCATCAACACCAGTGACTGGAAGGGCCCGCGACCCCGAGCGAGCGTTTCGGCGAGGAACACCAGCGGTGGAATACCGACCCCGCCGCCGACCAGGAGGAGCCGCGGGCGCTCCGGGCTCGCCCTGAAGCCCTGCCCGATAGGCCCCAGGCAGGAGAGCGCCTCGCCGGGCTGGCGCAGCGAGAGTTCCGCGAGACCGTGGCCCACGACCTTGTAGAGCACCTCGACCCAGCCACCCTCGGCATCGGCGCGCATGATCGACAGCGGCCGCCGCATCGGCAGGTCAGGCCCGCAGGTCAGGTGGATAAAGCTCCCCGGGGTCGCCGTGGCGGCGCACCGCGGTGCGGAGAGACGCATCACGAACTGGCTGCCGGCAAAGGCCTGCTGCTCAATGACGGTCGCTTCCTCGAGGAAAATCGCGCCGCGATGGGTCCTGGGCGCAGCGCTCACGGCAGGCGCATCAGGCGCGCCTCGATGAGGTAGTCAAGCACTGCCATACGTACGGCGAGCCCGTTTGCAACCTGCCGGCGTATCGCCGACTGCGGGCCGTCGGCGACCTCGCTGTCAATTTCGATTCCGCGGTTCATCGGGCCCGGGTGCATGACGACGACACCCGGCCGCGCGCGCTCCAGACGCGCCGGCGTCAGGCCGTAATCGCGGTGGTAGGCGGCGAGATCGACGCCAAATGCGCTCCGCGCGCGCTCATGCTGGATACGCAGCATCATGATCACGTCTGCCTGGGCGACGCCCTCGTCAAGCGAGTCAATTCGCCGGGCACCTTCGAATTCGGACTCGTCCGGCATCATGTCCTGCGGCGCGACGAGGCGGATCTCCTGCGCGCCGAGCGTGGCGAGTATGCGGTGGGCCGACCGGGCAACGCGCGAGCGTCGAATGTCACCCGCGATCACGACCACGAGACCATCGAATCCACCCTTGAGCTGCCGAATCGTGAGCGCGTCCAACAAGCCCTGGGTCGGGTGCGAGACATGCGCCTCGCCTCCCGAGATGACGCTGACGTGCGGTGCGACCTGTCGCGCGACTAGCTCGTGCAGTCCTGGTTCAGCGTCGCGGATGACAAACAGGTCGACGCGGAGCTCCTGAAGCGTCCAGATCGTGTCCAGCGCCGACTCTCCCTTGGCTCGGGAAGAGAGCGCAATGTCGAGGTTTACGACGTGCGCTCCGAGTCGTAGCGCTGCAAGCTCGAACGAGGCGCGCGTGCGGGTCGAGGGCTCCGTGAAAAGGTTCGCAACCGTATAGCCGCGCAGCGAGCCTTTCGCCGTCGCTGGCTGCCCAGGCGCCGCAACATAGCCGCTCGCGCGCTCCAGAAGCTCTTCAAGCAACCCGCGCCCGAGCCCATTGAGCGTGATCAGATGACGCAGTCGGCCATCCGCATCCAGCTGAGAAAACGGGGCGTTCATTTGCAGAGCGGCCCGGTCTGGTTCCGGAACCACTGCAGCAGCAGGAGGCGCGCGGCTTCGCGGTCGACATCCCCGCGGCGCACGCGTTTCGCCTTTGCGCCGCTCCGGCGACGCTCGCGCAGGTCATCCTCCGCCTCGTGCGACGAGAGCCTCTCATCCACCCGGTGAACCTCGATGCCGTATCGTCCGCCGAGCGCGTCGGCGAACCGCAACGCCGCTTTGGTCAGGCGGTCATCGCGACCCGCCATATTATAGGGAACGCCCGCGACAAGCGCCGCGGGCCGCCAGTCCGCGACGCAGCGGTCGACGGCCCGCCAGTCGGGCTCGCCGTCCCGCGCGCCGATGGTCGAAAGCGCATCGGCGGTGCCCGTCAGCGTATTGCCGACCGCGACTCCGATGCGCCGCAATCCGTAGTCGAAGGAGAGCACCGTCCTTGCGGCCGGCGCGGTCATCAATCAGGCGCGCCCCGCCTGAGTGCTGATGCGGGAAAGCTCAACGCCAAGCAGGCGCGCCGCGGCATGCCAGCGTTGCTCGAAGGGCAACTCGAAGATCAGGGAATCGTCGCAGGGCACGGTGAGCCAGGCGTTCTGCAGGAGTTCCTCGTCGAGCTGGCCCGCTTCCCAGCCCGCGTATCCGAGCGCGATCACGGCATGCTCGGGTCCGTCGCCCTTTGCCATCGCGGCGAGCACGTCGCGCGAGGTCGTCACCTGCAGCGAATCCGAGACCGGCATCGTGGACTCCCAGGACTGCGGGCCCGGGTGATGAAGCACGAACCCGCGATCGCGCTGCACGGGCCCCCCCGCGAGTACAGGCATGTCGCGAAGCCGCGCGTCCCCCGTGACCAGCGATAGTTGGTCGAGCACCTCGGACATCCGCATGTCGAGCGGGCGGTTGATTACGAGGCCGAGCGCGCCGCGCTCGTTGTGCTCACAGATGAGCGTCACGCTGTGCGAGAAATTGGGATCGGCGAGCGTCGGCATCGCGACCAGGAGCTGGTTGTTCAGGTAGGCGCCCGCACTCATGGCGATAGTATCGGCCTGCGACACCCCGCGGTCAAAGCCGAAAATTGAAGGGGACGCGCCCCTTCAGCGAATTGACTTTGCCGTTGTGGACTGCTCGATGCTGAAGCGGCACGTCCCCTTCAATTTCCTTGCGAGCGGACTTAATCTGGAGTCAGGGCTCGGAGGCGGGGACTTCGACCGCCGAGCCGGCGAGGCGGCCGCCGACGAACTGCCATTCGTACGCGAACCGCAATACATCGTGCTTTGCGGCGAGATCTTCCGGGAAGGCCTCGAAAGGTGTCGCGAGCTTCAATATGTCCATTGCGGCGCGGTCGAGCTCGCCGTAACCGCTCGAACGCATCACGTCTGCGCGCACCAGGCCCCCGCTCGATGCAAGCACGACCTCGATCACGGGATTGCCGGAGAGCTTGCTGCGCCGCGCGGCATTCGGGAAGTTGATCGTCCCGACCTGTTCGATGCGGCGCTTCCAGGCATCGAGATACACCGCGACCTCGGAGATCCGCGTATTCGGCGTGACGACGAGTTCGCGGCGCGGCGCGCCCTTGAGCTGCAGCTCCGAGTCCTCGTCGCTGCCGGCAAAGGGGAAGGACGCGCCGGCAAAGGATTCGCGCGGGCGCATAGCCGGTGCCGAATTCTCGTCGGCCGCTGCTGCGACGAATCGCGGCGAGCCGCCGCGGCTGGAAAGCAGCTCGCCGTCGCCGCCCATCAGCCCGTCGGGCACGGGAAGTTCTGCGCCGCCCTCGGTTGTGCCGGGCATCGTGTCTGCGCCGCTGCCCGCGGACGGCTGTCGGGTCTTGCCGGCGGGAGAATTGCCGCTGCCCTGCTGGTTTCGCTCTGCCAGGTAATCCGCGCGATCGTTTGCGTAGCTGTCCGGCAGCGGGTTGTTGACGAGCAGCACTTCAAGCGTCGGTATGCCGCCGGAATCCGCGACCGGCGGCGCGAAGCTGATGCCGAGGATCAGGATCAGATGGAACAGCCCCGCAAGGAACAGCGTGACCGTCAGGCGGTCGCCGGAGCCTGCGCCTTTGGGGATGCCTTTCACGACGTTCCGCGCCGGGCGAGCCGGGCGAGCACCACGTCAATCAGCAGGCCACCGACATCGTGCCCATGCATCGCTTCGAGTTCCCGGATGCCCGTCGGGCTGGTGACGTTGATCTCGGTCACGAATCCGCCGATGACGTCGAGCCCGACGAACAGCATGCCGCGCTCTCGCATGACGGGACCAATACGCGATGCGAGCCAGCGATCACGCTCGGTGAGGACGCGACTCGTCGCTTTCGCGCCGGCCGCGAGGTTGCCGCGGTGGTCGCCAGCCGCCGGCATCCGCACCAGCGCGTGCGGTACGGGCTCACCGTCCACGAGCAGGATGCGGGCATCCCCGGAATCGGCGATCTCCGGCAGATAGCGCTGCGCGATCGCATAACGCCGGCCGTAATCCGTCAGTGTCTCGAGTACGACCCGCGCATTGCGATCGCCGCTCGCCACGACGAAGATTGAGCGGCCGCCCATGCCGTGGAGCGGCTTGAAGACCGCTTGCGCGTGTTCGGCGAGGAATGCTTCCATCGCCGCCATGTCGCGCGTGATCAGGGTCGGCGCGCAGCAGTCCGGGAACCAGGCCGTATAGACCTTCTCGTTCATGTCGCGCAGACCCTGCGGGCGATTGACCACCAGCACGCCGTCCTGCTCAGCGCGCTCGAGCAGGTAAGTCGAATAGATGTATTCCATGTCGAACGGCGGGTCTTTGCGCATCAGCACGGCGTCGATGCCGGCGAGTTCGCGCACGACAGGCTTGCCGCTGCGATACCAGGCCTTGCCTTCACCGGTGACCTCGATCGGGGCCAGACGCGCAAACGCGCGGCCGTCGCGCACCCAGAGATCGCCCAGTCCGAAGGACAGGGTTTCGCAGCCGCGGCGGGCTGCTGCCTTCAGCATCGCGATCGTAGAATCCTTGGCCGGCTTGATGGTCTCGAGCGGATCCATCAGCACGGCAAGGCTCGGTCGGGCTGGCATCAGGGGGTCTCCGCCCGAATGGCTGGAATGTGACGCGGATACTGCACGTCAGGGGGCCTTGTCATAGTACACCTGTCACCGGTCCTGACCGCCTGCATGGCCGGTCCGTCCGGCATGGCGGGGGGTGGACCGATATGTTAAAAGGAGGTCGCTCCGGCGTCGAAACCGTGGGCGCCACCTGGCGAGTCGACACGCGCCCGGCCGGAGCAGAGCCGGGGCCGGAGGAACCCGATGGACAGTGCAGCGGCCGTTAATGACGGGCACCGCCTGAGCGGGCTGAAAGTGCTCGTTATCGACGACAGCAAGACGATCCGCCGCACCGCGGAGACGCTGCTGGCCAAGGAGGGTTGCGAGGTATTCACCGCCGTCGACGGATTCGACGCGCTTTCCAAGATTGCCGATCACCAGCCCGACATCGTGTTCGTCGACATCATGATGCCGCGGCTCGACGGCTACCAGACCTGCTCGCTGATCAAGCACAACAAGGTATTCCGATCGATACCGGTGATCATGCTGTCCAGCAAGGACGGCCTCTTCGACCGGGCGCGCGGACGCATCGTCGGCTCCGAGCATTACCTGACGAAACCCTTCACGCGTGACGAGCTCCTGTCCGCGATTGAACGGCACGTCAGCCGGGAATGACAGGGTCGACCGGAGGACTGCCATGGCACTCATCCTGATAGTCGACGACTCGCCGACCGAGGTTTTCCAGATGCGGCGCATGCTCGAGAACCACGGATTCGAAACCGAGGGCGCCGCGGATGGCGCGGAAGGCATCCGCAAGGCCCGCGAGATCCGGCCTGACCTCATCCTGATGGACATTGTCATGCCGGGTGTCGACGGCTTCCGTGCGACGCGCACGCTCGCCAATGACCCGGCGACCCGCGCGATCCCCGTGATCATGGTTTCCAGCAAGAGCCAGGAGACCGACCGGATCTGGGGCATGCGCCAGGGCGCGGTCGATTACCTGGTCAAGCCGGTGACGCCGGCGCAGCTCGTGGAGAAAGCGCAGGCCGCGCTGCTCTCGGACTGACCGGATGCAGGCTGAGCCGACCCTGAGGGCCCTGCGCGACCGGCCGTTCGAGCTGTTGCTGGCACTGGAGACGCGCGCGCGCGAGGTCGCCGCGGGCCAGCGTGAGGGCGCCACGGCCCAGGAATGGATCGGCGTCGCGTTTCGGATGGGAGGCGAGACCTTCCTGGTGGAGCGCGACGAGGCCCGTGAGGTCATGGGCGTGCCGGCGCCGATCACCCGCGTGCCCGGAGCACGGCCCTGGATCCTCGGCCTCGCGAACGTGCGGGGGCAACTGCTGCCCGTGATCGACCTGAAACAGTATTTTGGCAGCGGCGAACTGGCCCCGGGACGTAACACCCGGGTGATCGTCGTCAATCACCGCGAGGTTCCCGCGGGCCTGGTGGTCGACGAGGTGCTCGGTTTCCGGCGTTTTGCCGAGCGCGAGTTCACCTCCGAGGCGCCGCCGACGATAATCCGTTGTGAGCGCTATCTCGCAGGGTCGTTCCGGCGGGGCAGCGAGGCATGGCCGGTGTTGAGCCTGCGGACGCTGGTCGAGAGCCCGGCGTTCCTGCACGGCTCGACCTGACGCGCGAGGGGAGTAAGGGTCCTACGCATGGTGAACCTGACTGAAAAACGCTCGATCGCCTCGTGGGTGCCCGCGATGCTGGTCGGCGGGCTCCTGGCCGCCCTCACTGCCGCGCTCCTCATTGTGCTCTCGAGCCGCGCGGAGAACGCAGATCGCGGCTATCGCGGCCATTTATCTGAACTCACGGTGCTGGCTGGCGCCATGCCCGCGCAGGCGGCCGCCGCCGCCCGCGGGGATGCTGCGGCATTCGAACGCCTCGCCGCGTCGCGCGCGACACTCGAGCGTGTCCTCGCCGAGATCGACGAGGGCCGCTCGCCGTTCGCGGCGCTGTCCTCCGAGAGTGCACGGCGGCTCGGCGGCGAGACCGGCTGGACGACCCTGCTCGAGAACTCGCAGCAGTTGCTCGACGCGCGAACGGTTGCTGCCGATCTCGCGAAGTCCGCCGGCGAATCGCGCGCGATTCTGGGCCGTGTGCTTGCCGCGACCGGCAATGCGGTGTCCGCTCCGGGCGGCCTGCCTGCCATGCGCGTGCTGCCGCGATTCGAGACCGTCGCGCAACGCACGAGCGACGACCTCGAGCAGCTCGAAGCCGCCGTGAATCCAGCTGATGTGACCCAACGGATCACGGAGAACACGGCGCTGCTCGCGCAGTTCCTGGCGGGGCTCGCGGGGCTCGACCAGACCGCCGGTGTGCCGACCATTCAGGGCGAAGCGGCGACGCGACTTGGCGAAGTGCGCGACGCCTTTGCCGCCTTCGAAAAGCAGCTGCAGGGCACGCTCGAGCAGGCCGGCGCGCTCGCGAGCGCGCAGCGCGCCGCTGCCGACCTCGGTGCCGCGGCGGACAGGCTGTCGAATTCACTCGAGAAACTATCCGCGTCCGAGCCCGGCGGCTATTCCGGATCGGTTCCGGCACTCATTGCGATAGCCCTTGCCGTGCTGGCCTTCGGGGGCGCGCTCTGGGGCTGGGCTTCCCAGGCCGGGATGCGCCGCGTCGCGAGCCTCGAATCCGAGCGCAACCGCCGCAACCAGGACGCGATCCTCAGGTTGCTCGACGAGATGTCGAGCCTTGCCGACGGCGACCTGACCGTGCAGGCGACCGTCACTGACGACATAACGGGCGCAATCGCGGATTCGATCAACTACGCGATCGAGGCACTGCGCGAACTGGTCGCGACGATCAACGACACGGCGATGCAGCTCGATGCCGCGGCACGGCAGACCCAGGCGGCGGCGGGCCACCTGGCCAAGGCGAGCGTCGCGCAGTCGCGGCAGGTCGCGGCGGCGACCGACGCAGTGGGTGCCATGGCCGCCTCGATCGAGGAAGTGTCTGGGAACGCCGAGCGTTCCGCCGACGTCGCGCGCCATGCCGTCGACGTTGCGCATAAGGGCGGCGACGCTGTACGCCGTACGATCGACGGCATGAATACGATCCGCGAGAACATCCAGGACACCAGCAAGCGCATCAAGCGGCTCGGCGAGAGCTCGCAGGAGATCGGCAACATCGTCGAGCTGATCAATGATATTGCCGAGCAGACCAACATCCTCGCGCTGAACGCCTCGATCCAGGCGTCGATGGCGGGGGAGTCGGGCCGCGGGTTCGCGGTCGTCGCCGACGAGGTCCAGCGCCTTGCAGAGCGCGCAGGCCACGCGACACGGCAGATTGAGGTGCTGGTGCGCACCATCCAGTCGGACACCAACGAAGCCGTGGTATCGATGGAGCGCACGACGACCGACGTCGTGGGCGGTGCGTTGCTCGCCGAGAACGCCGGCGCCGCGCTCGGCGAGATCGAGGACGTGTCGAACCAGATCGCGCAGCTGGTTCAGAACATCTCCGCGAGCGCGCGGCAGCAGGCCGCGACCTCCGCGCACATTTCTCGCACCATGCAGGTACTGCGCGAGATCAGCCAGCAGACGGCCGACAACACCAGTGCGACCTCGACCGCGATCGGGCGGCTCGCCGACATGTCGGCGCAGTTGCGCAAGTCCGCGGCGGGTTTCCGGCTGCCGCAGCAACTGCCGGCTCCCGGCCGCAAGGTCAAGGCCGCGCCCGCGCCGGCCGGGACCGACAGCGCGGAGACGCGCCGCGCCGCGAGCGCCGCGGGCTGAGCCACCGTGGCGGGCTTTCCCTCAGTCAACGAGCAGGCATTGCACCTCGTCGCGCGCGAGCTGGCGGCGACGCTGAACGACGTGCGTATTGCGCTCGAAGCCGCGGCCGATACTCCTGCCGACAAGTCGCACATCGCCAGGGCTGCGGAGCTCATGCAGGCCGCGCGCGGCGTGCTCCGGGTCGTCGAGGTCTATGGCGCCGCGCTGCTGGCCGAGGAAATGGAGCAGACCGCGCGCTGGCTGGCCGGCGCTGAAACCGACGCGCGCCAGTTCGTGGACGGGCTCGACGCGCTGATGCGCGCGAGCGTCCAGTTGCCGACCTATCTCGAGCGGGTCCTGGGCGGAGGTCGGGACCTCGCGCTCGTGCTGCTGCCGCTGCTCAATGACCTGCGTGCCGTGCGCGGCGCGCCGCTGTTGTCCGAGGGCACGCTGCTTTCGCTCAACCTCAGCTCGGAGAAGACGCCGGCCGCGCGCGGGGCGGGCTCCCCGGAACAGAAGCTGACCGTGCCGCAATGGGCCCGTCGGTTGCGGCCGAAATTCCAGGCGGGGTTGTTGGGGCTCATCCGCGGCGAGGGAGAGGATCGCGGCCTCACCGGCTTGTCCGACGTGGCAAACCGGATGGAGGCGGCTGCAACGACCGCGCCGCTCTACCAGCTCTGGTGGGTGACGGGCGCGCTGCTTGACGCGCTGCGCGGCGGCGGGCTTGAGGCGAGCGTGACCATCAAGCGCCTGCTCGGCCACGCCGACCGCGAGCTGAAACGTCTCTATGCGCAGGGAGAGCAGGCCTATTCCGGCACGCCCCCGATCGAGCTGCTGAACAACTTGCTCTTCTATGTGGCTCGAGCGACGACGCACAGCGAGCGGATCGACGCCGTGCGCAGCTCCTTCCGCCTCGGCGAGCTGCTGCCGATCGACGATTCCGTCGAGCAGGAGCGCGAGTCGCTGTCGGCGCCGTCCGTGCGCCTGATGCGCACGGTCGCCGCGGCGATCAAGGAGGATCTCGGCCGGGTGAAGGACGCGCTCGATCTCTACACGCGCAAGGGCGGGCCGCCGGAGGAACTCGCGCCGCAGGTGGATCTCCTCAAGAAGATCGGCGACACCCTTGCCGTCCTGGGCCTCGGCTCCGTGCGCGAACAGGTCCAGGGAGAGCTCTCGCGCCTGACTGACATCATCACGCGCCGCGCCGCGGCGGAGCAGGACACCCTCATCGCAATCGCCGCGACGCTGATCGGCGTCGAAGACGGGCTCGACGACGCCCTCGTACGGCTGATCATGCCGCCGGGTGCGCCGGCGCCGGGCGCCGAGACGGACCCGGATTTCCGACAGGTCACGGAGACGGTGTTGCGTGAGTGCATCGTCAATCTCGCGCGAATCAAGGAATTGCTCGGCCAGTCGCTCGACCCGACAAGCGACCGGTCAGGCCTCGACGCCACTCCCGCGCTCGCGCGCGGCATCACGGCGGGGCTGCTGCTCCTCGGCCGTAACCGCGCAATGGAAGTCATGCGCCGCATCGGCGAGCACATCGCCGCGCTCCTCGGTCCCGGGAGCCTGTCGCGAAACGATGAGTACGTCGATCGGCTCGCGGATGCGATCGTCGGCATCGAGTATTACATGGAGACGCTGCAGGCAGGCCGCGGCGATCCCTGGTACATGCTCGACAATGCCGAGCGCTGCCTCGTCGCGCTCGACGGCCTGCGCGGGGCGATGCCCGTCGCGCCGCCGCGCGCGCCCGAGCCTCAGCCCGCCGCCGCCGCGCCTCCGCCGGCAGCAAGGCCCGAGCCGGCGCGCGATGCGACGGAACGGCGCGGGGCGGTCGACCCGGAGTTGCTCGCGCTCTTCATCGAGGAAGCCGGCGAGGAAATCGCGACGATTGGCCGCCTGTTCCCGCTCTGGGAGGAGAATCCATCGGACCGTGAATCCCTGACGCGCGTTCGTCGGGCGATTCACACGCTGAAAGGCAGCGGCCGCGTCGTCGGCGCGCACCGCATCGGCGACTTCGCGTGGCTGGTCGAAAACCTGCTCAACCGGATCATCGACGGGACGCTCGAGCGCTCGAGTGGGATGCTAGCGACGCTGCGCGAGGCGATTGCCGTCCTGCCCGCACTGGTCGACGAGCTGGCAGGCAACGGCAGTGAAGTAGTCGGGCTTGCCGAGCTATCCGCGCGTATCGAGGCGCACACTTCGGGACAGGCCGCGCCGGCTGCCAAGACGGAAGCCGGTGGCGCCTCGCCCGAGCCGACGCTGGTCATCAAAAAGCTCGACGAAGAGATTGCGACCAAGCGACTGGCGACGCTGCCGGAACCGCCGCCCCCGGAACCCACGTCGCCGGCAGACGATGCCTGGCTCGGCCGGCCTGCGGCCTATGCCGAGGGCGGCGATTCGTCTTTGCAGGAGATTTACCAGAAAGAAGTGCAGAGCCACCTCGAGGTCATTCGCGCTTACCTGCGGCACGCCTGGCTCGCAGTCGGCACGCACACGGTGACCGAGGATCTCTATCGTGCCTGTCATACGCTGCGCGGCGCCTCCCGCACGGCAGGCATTCGCCACAGCATCCGGCTCGCGGAGCCGTTGCACAAATGGCTGCGGCGCATGTTCGACCATGACGCTGCGTTCGAGGAGGCCGGGCTTGCGGTACTCGCCGACAGCGTCGTCGGTTTCGAGGACGTGCTCGCGGCCGTGCATGAGGACACCGGGCATTTCATGAACCTCGACCGGCTGGTGAGCCGCATTGAGCAACAGGATGCCGCGCTCGAAAAGCGCCTCGCGGAGGAACCGCCGCAGATGGCGGTATCCCAGGAGATCACGCCGGCGCCGCCTGCGCCTCCGCCCCCCATGCAGCCGCCGGAGCCGGAGGCGCCACCGCGCCTCTCGATGGATTCGCTGCTGCCGGGCCGCGGCACGGCGGTCCAGCCCGAGCGCGACGTACACGGCGTGCTGCCGCGTATCCCCGCGGCGACCGGCATCGAGGGCAAGCCGCCCTACCTGGCACCCGAGGAAGCGCCGCCGGTCCGCGGCGACGACTACGACCCCGAGGTTGCCTCGATCTTCAGCGAGGAAGCGACGGAACTGCTCGAAGCGGCCGATGCGGCGCTCGGAGCGCTCAAGGCCGAGCGCGGCAGCCGGGAGCGAGTGACCGAACTGCAGCGCGTGCTGCACACGCTGAAAGGCGGGGCGCGGATGGCGGGCATCTCCGTTATGGGCGACCTGAGCCATGAACTCGAAGCGCTCGTGATCCAGCTTGGCGACGAGACAATCCGTCTCGATGAGCGCGGCCTGGAGGTTGTGCAGTCAAGCCTCGATGAGCTCGCGCGCATGCGCGATTACGTAAGCGCCGGGCGACCGGTCATCGCGGCCCGTGATCTCATGACGCGCATCCGGCTGATTGCGAAAGGCGGGGCAGTCCCTGCGGACAGGTCCGTGCCCGCACCGCCTGCCGCGCCGGCTGCCGTCCCGCCATCCGTTGCTGCGCCCCTCGCGCAGGCGCCTCCGCCGGAGCCTGAGCCGGAGCCAGAGCCAGAGCCGGAGCCAGAGCTGGAGCCAGAGCCGAAACTGGAGCCGGAGACTGCTCACGCTGCGGCCGCCGGACCGCCCGCGCGCGATGCGACCGCGGACCGCGCCGAAGTTGCCCGCGTCGACGCGGACCTGCTCGACAGCATGTTGAATGTCGCGGGTGAAGTGAGCATCTACCGGGCGCGGCTCGAGCAACAGGTCTCCTCGATCGACTTCAACCTCGCCGAGCTCGGCCGTGTCGTACAACGCCTCAAGGACCAGTTGCGCAAGCTCGAGATCGAGACCGAGGCTCAGATCCTGCACCGTCACGTCGATTCCGGCACTCGCCGCGACGATTTCGACCCGCTCGAGCTCGATCGCTACTCCTCGATCCAGCAATACTCGCGCGCGCTTGCGGAGACCTCGTCGGATGTTGCGAGTGTCCAGGGATTGCTCGCGACCCAGACGCGCGAGGTGCAGAACCTGCTGACGCAGCAGGGCCGCATCGTCTCCGAACTGCAGGGCGGGCTGATGCGCACCCGCATGGTCCCGTTCCAGCGCCAGGTCCAGCGCCTGACTCGCATTGCGCGCCAGGCGGCGGCCGAGGCCGGCAAGAAAGTCGAGGTGCGAATCAACGGCGCCGCCGGCGAACTCGACCGCCAGGTTCTGGAGCGGATGCTCGCGCCATTCGAGCACATGATCCGCAATGCCATCGTCCACGGCATTGAACTGCCCGCGGCGCGCGTCGCGGCCGGCAAGCAGGAATCCGGCGTCATCGACGTCACGCTCCGGCGCGAGGGCTCGGAAGTCGTCATTACGGTCGCCGATGACGGCGCCGGCGTGAACCTCAGACTCGTACGGGACCGCGCAGTGACGCTCGGGCTGACCACGCCGAAGCAGGAGCTCTCCGACGAGCAGGCGCTGCAGCTGATCCTGGAGCCCGGGTTCTCAACTGCCGGCAAGGTCACCCAGGCGGCCGGCCGCGGTGTCGGCATGGACGTGGTGGCGACCGAGATAAAGAAGCTCGGCGGCTCGCTCTATACCGAGACCGAGGCTGGCAAGGGAACCAAGTTCACCGTGCGGCTGCCGTTTACGCTTGCAATCGGCCAGGCGCTCGTCACCCGCGTCGGAGAGGAGCTTTTCGCGCTGCCGCTGCCGACGGTCGAGGGTGTCGTACGCGTACCGCGCTCCGAGGTGCTCCGCCATCTCGATGAGGAGACAGCGAGCTTCGAATATGGCGGCCAGAAATACCGGTTCCAGCACCTTGCCTCCTTCGTCGGCGGCACCCCGTCCTCGGTGCCGGAACACGACGTCGCTGTGCCGGTGGTCCTCGTGCGCGCGGGAGAGCACTCGACCGCGATCGTGACCGACGAGCTGATAGGAAGCCGCGAAATCGTCGTGAAGACCGTCGGTCCGCAGATCTCCGGGATCCGTGGGATCTCCGGCGCGACGATCCTGGGTGACGGGCGCATCTGCATCATCCTCGACGTCGGGGCGCTCGTGCGCTCGGAGTGGCGCCAGCAGCCCGCCGCTGAGCCGCGCGCCGTGGCCCAGGCGGCGTCCGCGGACCGGCGTATCTTTGCCCTGGTGGTAGACGACTCGATTACGGTCCGGCGCGTGACCCAGCGCCTGCTCGAAAGGAACGGCATGCGCGTCGTCACCGCGAAGGACGGCCTCGAAGCCGTCTCGGTGCTGCAGGACGAGGTGCCGGACGTGATCCTGCTCGACATCGAAATGCCGCGCATGGACGGCTATGAAGTCGCCTCCCACGTGCGCAATGATGCGCGGCTCAAGGACGTGCCGATCGTGATGATCACCTCGCGCGTCGGCGAGAAGCACCGCGCGCGTGCCATCGAGCTCGGCGTCAACGAATACCTCGGCAAGCCCTACCAGGAGGGCCAGCTGCTGCAGGCGATCGAGCCGCTCGTGCGGCGGACGGCGACGTGAGTCCCGAGCAGGAACTCTACGGGCTCCTGGTGCCGCTGCTCGACGAGCGGCTGCTGGTGCCTCGCGCCTGCGTCGCCGAGGTCACGAGCTTCCAGCCGCTGCAGGAGATGCCGGGCGCGCCGCCCTGGTACCTCGGCATCCAGGCCTGGAACGGACGCGGCGTGCCGGTCGTGTCTTTCGAGGGCACCTGCGGCAAGCGCATTCCCGTAATCGGCGGGCGCACGCGAATCGTGGTCTTCTCCTGCCTCGGCCAGAAGCTGCCCGCCGGCCATTTCGGCATCGCGACCCAGGGCTTCCCGCAGCTCGTGCGCGTGAACCCCCACGTGATCGCGCCCGACAGCTCGCGCGCCTTCCCCGAGCGCTCGCCCGTGCTCTGCCAGGTCCGGATGGTCAACGAATTGCCGCTGATCCCGGACCTCGAGCGGCTCGAGGAAATGATTGCCGACGAGACGACGGTCACCGCTGCCTGAAGCCAAGGGGACCGTCCTCTCCTACAAGTCCCCGCCGATCGACTGCAGCACGGCAAGTGCTGCCATCGCCGCGGTCTCGCTGCGCAGCACTCGAGGCCCGAGCCGGCAGGCGCAATAACCTGCGTCGAGGGCCGCCCGGCGCTCCTCTTCCTCGAGCCCGCCCTCCGGGCCGACCAGGAGCTCGATTTCACCGGCGCCTCGCGCCGCCGCGGCGAGCGAATCATTCGCATCGGGCGAAAGCAGGAGCCGCCTGGGGCCGGCCGGGGACATTGCAAGCCACTCGGCGAGCGTGATGGGATCGGCGAGGTCCGGAACCGTTGCGCGTCCGCTCTGCTCGCAGGCCGCGACCACGATGCCGCGCCAATGTGAAGTCTTCCGTTCGCGTCCGTCGCCATCGAGCCGGACGACGCTGCGTGCAGTTGCGACTGGTACGATGGCCGCGACGCCGAGTTCCGTCGCCTTCTGCACGACGAGGTCCATGCGTTCTGCGCGGGCGATGCCCTGGACGAGCGTGACCCGGAGCGGCGACTCCGGGCGTGCAGCGACGGTCCCCTCGACTTCGATCTCCACCATGTCGCGGCCGCAGGCTGTGATGCGCGACGGATAGTCGCGGCCGTCGCCATTGAATAGCGTGACTGGATCGCCGACATCGAGCCGCAGCACGCGCCGCACATGGGCGGCGGCCGGGTCGTGCAGCGCGACGCGGGCGCCGAGGCCAAGCGGGGCCGCGGCGTACACGCGGGTCAGGCGCACGCGGCATCCACTGCGCCGCGGGCGATGCCCGCGAGCCAGTCGATCTCCTCGGGCTCGATGACGTAAGGCGGCATCAGGTAGACGACATTGCCGATCGGCCTGAGCAGCGCGCCCTGCGCGAGCGCGTACTGGTAGGCGCGCAGGCCGCGCCGTTCGCGCCAGTCGTGGCGTTCACCGGTTTGCCGGTCCTTGACGAACTCGATTGCCGCGATCATGCCGGTCTGCCGGACCTCGGCAACGTGCGGATGGTCCGCGATGGGGGCGAGTGCCTCGCCGATGCGGCGGGCCAGGGCACGATTGTGCGCGATCACGTCATCGTCGCGGAAGATCCCGAGCGTCGCCAATGCGGCCGCGCAGGCGATGGGGTTGCCGGTGTAGCTGTGCGAATGCAGGAAGGCCGTCAGCTTCGTGTAGTCGTCGTAGAACGCGCGATACACTGCCTCCGTCGTGACCACGACCGAGAGCGGCAGGTAGCCGCCGGTCAGGCCCTTGGACAGGCAGAGAAAGTCCGGCCGGATGCCGGCCTGTTCGCAGGCGAATAGCGTGCCGGTGCGGCCGAAACCGACCGCGATTTCGTCGGCGATCAGCAGTACGTCGTGGCGGTCGCAGGCCTCGCGCAGCATCGCGAGCCAGGCCGGGTGGTACATGCGCATCGAGCCGGCGCACTGGACCAGCGGTTCGACGATCACCGCCGCGATTTCGTCGCCGCGTGCGGCGAGCGCAGCCTCCATATGCGAGAACATGCGGCGGCTGTGCGATTCCCAGCTCTCGCCCGGCTCGCGCCCGTGGCAGTCCGGCGAGGGCACCGTGATGACGTCCATCAGGAGCGGCTGGTACACTTTCTTGTACAACTCGACGTCGCCGACTGCGAGCGCCCCGAGCGTCTCGCCGTGATAACTGTTCGACAGCGTCACGAAACGGCGCTTTTCCGGTCGCCCGAGGTTCTGCCAGTAGTGGAAGCTCATCTTGACCGCGACCTCGACGGCGGCGGAGCCGTTGTCGGCGAAGAAACAGCGCGTGAGGCCTGTGGGCACGATGCGGACGAGGGCTTCGGACAGCTCGAGCACGGGACCGTGCGTGAAGCCGGCGAGCAGGACATGTTCGAGTCGCTCGAGCTGTTCGCGGATCGCCGCGTTGATGCGCGGGTTCGCGTGGCCGAACAGATTGACCCACCAGGAGCTGATGCCGTCGAGGTAACGCCGGCCCTCGAAGTCTTCGAGCCACACGCCCTGGCCGCGCGCGATCGGCACCAGCGGCAGGTGTTCGTGGTCCCGCATCTGCGTGCATGGATGCCAGAGGACCGCAAGGTCCCGTGCAGCGATCGCGGCGTTCGGCGAAGGCCCGGTCATCTGAATGAGTGTATGCGATGGAAGCCGCGAATGGCGCGGGCTAAGCTGTCGCCATGCCCGCCTTTTTGATTGCGACGGGATTGCTCTCCGGCGTCCGCGCCGCCCTGTCGCCGAATTGCGATGCCCGGCCGCCTGGCCTCGCGCCCGAACTCGTCGTCATCCATGGCATCAGCCTGCCGCCGGGGCGCTTCGGCGGGCCGTGGATCGAGCGGTTCTTCATGAATACGCTGCCCGCGGCGGAACATCCTTATTTCGGGACGATCCAGCACCTGCGCGTCTCGTCGCACGTGTTGATCTCGCGTGATGGCGGCCTGACGCAGTACGTCCCGTTCGGGCTCCGCGCCTGGCACTCCGGTACCTCGCATTGGCGCGGCCGCGACGCCTGCAATGATTACTCAATCGGCATCGAACTCGAGGGCACGGATGACGCGCCCTACGACGAGCGCCAGTACGAGGCGCTCGCCGACCTGGTCGCGGCCCTGCAACGCGAGTACCCGTCTCTCGCCCAGGGCTGGATCGCCGGCCACAGTGACATTGCACCGGGGCGCAAGACCGACCCGGGACCGGCCTTCGACTGGCGGCGGCTCGAACGCGCAATCCGCGCGCGCGGCGCCGAGTATCGGCGCGAGGTGCTCGCCTGAAACTGCTGGCCGTGCTGCTCGCGATCGGGCTCGTCGCCTGCGCACAGGAGCAGACGGCGCCCTTGCATGAGCGGATCGTAAGTGTCGCGCCCAACCTGACCGAGATGTTGTTTGCCGCCGGCGCCGCGGACCAGGTGGTCGCCGTCAGCGCCTTCAGCGACTACCCGGAAGCGGCACGCGCCCTGCCGCAGGTCGGGGACGCATTCCGGCTCGACTACGAGCGCATCGTCGCGCTCGCGCCGACGGTTGCGGTCGTCTGGGCGACAGGCACGCCGTCCGGTGTCGCAGAGCGGCTTGAGGGCCTCGGCATTCGCGTGGTCAGCATCCCGACGGAGAAACTCGACGACATCGCGACCGGCCTGGTGACGCTCGGTGCTCTCGCGGGCACCGAGGAGGCTGCTGCGGCCGCGGCCCGGGATTTCCGGCAGCGCATTGCGGCGCTGCGCGAGCGCTATCGCAAGCGGCCGAAGATCCGTGTCTTCGTACAGATCGACGGCGCTCCGCTCTACACGGTTGGCGGTCCGCACCTGATCACGGAAATCGTCGGGCTGTGCGGCGGCACGAATGTATTCGCGGATTCGCAGGCGCAAGCCCTGCCGGTGGACCTCGAGTCCGTGCTCGCGCGCTCGCCCGAGGTCATCCTGTCGGCCGACGAGGGTGACCCGGTGCCGTTCTGGTCGCGTTTCGTGGGATTGCCGGCGGTTGCGCGAGGCAACGTCTACCGCGTGCCCGCGGACGCGCTTGCGCGGCCGAGTCCGCGCATCACGCAAGGTGCCGCCGACGTCTGTGCGCGCCTCGACGAGGCGCGCGGCAAGTCCGCCTCGCCTTAACGCTGCGGCGCCGCGCCGCGACGCTGGTGCTTCCAGAGCACCTCGCCGCCGCTTTCGTTGCGGGCGAGCACGCGAGCCAGTACGAACAGGAGATCCGACAGGCGGTTCAGGTACCGGAGCGGCTCCGGGGCGACCGTCGCGACGCGCGCAAGTGTCCACGCACGCCGCTCGGCGCGACGGCAGATTGCGCGCGCGAGGTGGCAGGCGGCCGCCGCGGCACCGCCGCCCGGCAGGATGAATTCCTTTAGCGGCGGCAGGCGTTCGTTGAATCCGTCAAGCGCCTGTTCGAGCGCGAGCACGTGCGAGTCTTCGATCGCACGATGGCCGGGGATGCACAACTCGCCCCCGAGGTCGAAGAGCTCGTGCTGGACACCGGTCAGGAGGTCCCGGACATCCACCGGCAGGCCGGGCATGGCGAGGACGACGCCGATTGCGCTGTTGGCCTCGTCCACGCAACCGTAGGCCTCGACGCGCGGATCATCCTTGGGCACGCGGCTGCCATCGCCGAGGCCGGTTGTGCCGTCGTCGCCGGTGCGCGTGTAGATCTTCGACAGTCGGTTGCCCACGGTCTCCCTCAGCGGAACTCGTAGCGCAGCGCAGCGAACAGGCTGCGTCCCATCGTGTTGAAGCCGCTTGCCAGCTCGTAATCTTCGTCCAACAGGTTCTCCATTCGCGCGAGCAATGTAAAGCGCTTCCCGAGAGCGACCCGGGCGGAGAGGTTTGCGAGCCAGTAACCCGGCAGCACGGTCTGCGACGGGAAGCCGAAATCACGCCGCTCGCCCGCGTACAGGACGTCGACGGCGACCTCGCTCGCCCCGAAGCGCCGGGCGAGGAAGACGGTCGCGTTCTCGCGCGCGCGGCGCAGCAGGCGCGCATTCGTCGTACGGTCGCGGGGATCCTGGAGTGTAATCGATGCGCGGCTCGCCCATTGTTCGCCGTCGAATTGCCAGGCTGCCTCGAGGCCGTCGATACGCGCCCTGGCGACATTCCGGTTCTCGCCCTCGAAGGTGTCGGGGTCGATCACGACGAAGTCGATCAGCTGGTCGATGTCATTGCGAAACGCCGCGAGTGATATGGACTGCCGATCGTCGACCGGCTGCCGGTACCGCAGTTCAAAGCTCCGCGACGCCTCCGGCTCCAGGCCGGGATTGCCGCCAAAGCCATAGAGATCGGTCGCGTCGGGCGCCCGGAATCCGGTGCCCGCCGAGGCCGCCAGTAGGGCGCCGCCGGCGAACTCGAATCCATATTCTGCATTCCAGGTGGCATGGCCGCCAAATGTCTCGTGATCCGTGTATCCGGCGCCCAGAAGCAAGCGGTGCGGGCCCATCGCGAGCTGGTCCTGCAGGTAGCGCTGGCTGGTCGTGGTGTCCGAACCGTACGGCAGTCCGAAGGATTCGGCCTCGGCTTGCTCGTCCTGCCACAGCACGCCCGCCGTGAGCGTGTTGTGCTCGCCGACCACGAAGTCGTTCTGCCAGTCCACGGTGCTGCGCTTCGTATCCAGGAAGTCGGCCGACTGATTCTGCTCGAGGTCATCCACGGCGTGCGCGAGCACGAGCCGCGAGGTCCAGGCCTCGGTCGGCGCGTAGTCCGCTGAGAGCGCGACTGTCGAATTTTCGAAGTCCTGGCCGACTGGCGCCACGAAGAAGTCTGAGTACTCGGTCGTGCCCTCGGCGTACCAGGCGCGCAGCCCGAGTTTCAAGGGACCCGCACTCACGCTGGTCGAGGCCGTGAATGACGTGTTCTCGTAGCCGCGGTCGACGGTGTCGCCGGTGCGGGTCGGAAATCCCGCGCTGTCGATCCAGGATCCGGCAATTGCGGCCTCCGCATGATCGCCGCCGAAGCCCGCCGAAAAGCTCGCGCTGCGCGTGTCGTAGCGGCCATAGCCCGCCTGCACGCTGCCGCTCTCGCCGGCGCTGCGCGTAATCACGTTGATCACGCCGCCAATCGCGTCCGAGCCGTAGAGCGTCGATCGCGGCCCCTTGACGACCTCGACGCGCTCGACGAACTCCGGTGCGACGTTCTGGATTGCGGCCGTGCCGATGGTTCCGGGATTGATGCGCAGTCCGTCGATCAGCACGAGGACGTGATTCGAATCCGTGCCGCGCAGGAACAGCGAGGTCTGCTGGCCCGGCCCGCCGAGGCGCGCGACCTCGACGCCCGGCACGAAGCGCAGCGCTTCACCAAGGTCTGCGGCGGGCTGGCGAACCAGGTCGTCGCCGGGAATCAGTTCGACGCTCGCGAGGACTTCCCCGGCGGGATTCTCGGTGCGGGTCGCGGTGACGACAACGGGTTCGAGGGCCTGGCTGCCGGCGGCAGCGGCGAGAAGGACAATGAGGTTCATCCGTGCTCCTCCCGAGCGGTGAATCAAGGGTTCACCGGCCGCGGAAGCATCGGAGAGGGAAGGGCGGAGAGCCCGCACCCCTGAGTCGCCCGCCGCGACTGGCGTTTGCTGACGGGCCGGTCTCCGGACTCACGGCGTGTCCCGGGGGACCGTCCGCATCGCCTTCCCACCGGAGATTCCGGCAGTGGCTGCAGGCTTCGCCTGCGTGATGCGGCTTGCGCCGTTTACCGTTGCGGGGGCAGTGCCGGGATGGCGAGCGACTCGCGCACCGGCTTCCCGATTAGCCCGGGCTCGCGCCCGGGGCACCTGTCATCGCGGGTCATTCTGCGGAGGCGCCACGGGCCGGTCAAGCCGCCGTTGACGGAGGGCCGACCGCCCCGCAGTGTGGCCGCATGGCGGACACCGGAAGACTCGAAGCGGCACGTGCGGGCGCCGCCGCCGCGGCGGAACTGATACGCGCGAGTTATCAGGGTGCGATTGCCGCCCGCACCAAGCCCGATGGATCGCCCGTGACGGACACCGACATCGCGGCGGAGCAGGCGATCCGGGCCCTGGTGCGATCGCGCTTTCCCGAGGATGGTTTCTACGGCGAGGAATCCGCCGCGGAACGCCTGGATGCCGAGCACCTGTGGCTAGTCGATCCCATTGACGGCACGAAGTCCTTCGTGCGCCGCTATCCGATGTTCTCGACCCAGATCGCAGTCATGTGTCGCGGCCGGCTGCAGGTCGGGGTTTCCTGCGCGCCGGTGTATGGCGAGACGGCCTGGGCCGAGCGTGGCGGCGGCGCGTGGATGGATGGTGCGCGCCTTGCCGTCAGCCGCATCGAGTCGCTCGAGGCAGCGACGATTTCGACCGGCAACCTGCGCTCGCTGGCGCAGGGGCCGCGATGGGCGGCATTCGGCCGACTGGTCGCGCGACTCGACCGCATCCGCGGCTTCGGCGACTTCCTTCACTATCACCTGCTCGCGGCCGGGAAGATCGAGGCGGTCATCGAAACCGACATCCATATCCTCGACATCGCGGCGCTAACGGTGATTGTCGAGGAGGCGGGCGGGCGTGTCACGGACCTGCAGGGCGCGCCGATCGGGCTTGAATCGAAAAACATCCTTGCCTCGAACGGCGCGCTGCATGACGCCGTCCTCGACGCATTGAATCCCTAGGCTTCAGGCGCTGACGAACACGCGCTGCCCGCGCCAGGCGAGCTCGCCGACCGGCACGTCATAAAGCTCCGACAGGTTGGCGCCGGACAGGACCGTAGCGGCGTCGCCGTAGCGCCAGCGCCCGTCGCCGAACAGCAGCAGCGCCTTGTCCGCAGAGCGCGCCGCCAGCGTTGCGTCGTGCAAGGCCGCGATCACGAGGCCCCCTGCATCCTTGCGCGCACGGAACAAGGCGAGCATTTCGCTGCGATGCCGAGGATCGAGGTGGTTGGTCGGCTCGTCGAGCAGGCAGACGGCGGCGTCCTGGGCGAGCAGGGTCGCGATATCGAGCCGCCGGCGTTCACCGCCGGAGAGCGAATCCACGGCACGCTCCGACAGCGCCTCTAGGCCGACGGCAGCGAGTGCCGATCGCGCACAGGCGAGATCGGCTGCATTTTCCCACTCCCAGAACGGCAGGTGCGGATGTCGGCCGATCAGCGCCGTCTCGAAAACGGTGGAGGGAAACGGATCCTCGGTCAGCTGCGGCAGCAGCGCGAGCCGCCGCGCGCGCTCACGGTTCGGCCATTCGGCAAGGTTCCGGCCGCCGAGCCTCACGGTCCCGGAGTCCGGCGGGCGCAGGCCGGCGAGGGTATGGAGCGTGAGTGTCTTGCCGACGCCATTGCGGCCGAGCACTGCGATGAACTCGCCGCCGTCTGCCTCGAATTCGAGCGCGTGCACGAGTGTCCGTCCCGCGACCGCGACGTCGACCGCCCGGCATTCAAGCCGCGGCGCGGCTCGTCCGCTCACGGCTGCAGGCGCAGGTGATGCCATGGTTCGGCCTGGAATCGACCGTCGCCGGCCGGCGCGATCAGGCGGGTCCATCGCGCGCGATCATGCAGGCGGTGTTCGCCCTCGACCCACAGTTCGACCGTCGCGGCCCAGAGACGAAAGCCGCCCCAGTGCGCCGGCCGCGGCAGGCGCAGCCCGGGTTCGACGTCGTCATCCGGCGCCATGAACGGGTCCGGCGCGCCGAACCGAGCCGCCGTCTCCCGCAGGCGTTCGATCAGGACCTGGCGCGATGCGATCGGCGCGCTCTGTTCGCTCACAATGGCCGCGAGGCGGCTGCGCCAGGGGCGGCTTGCGAAGTAGTCGTCGCTTTCGCTCGCAAGGGCATGCACGACCGGGCCCTCGACCCGCAGCTGCCGGCCGAGGGAATCCCACAGGAAAACCACCGAGGCCCAAGGACGCGCGGCAAGTTCGCGGCCCTTGTGCGATTCGTAGTTCGTATAGAAGACGAGATAGCCCGGATCGATGACGATCTCCTTACAAAGTACGACGCGTACCGACGGCTTGCCGTCCGCAGACGTCGTCGCAAGGCTCATCGCGTTCGGGTTTCGCTGCACTTGTTCGTCGGAAGCCTGGCGAAACCAGGTCGACGCGAGCGGCATCGGGTCGGCCGGCAGCGGGTCCGGCAGCGTCTGGAATCGCGCCTGCATCCGGCGATGTTAACGCGGCCGCAGGCAGGCGGTGTAACTTGGGCGCGTGCAACGGATTACCGTCAATGGCGCCCGGATCGCCTACGTCGACGAGGGCCGGGGCGCGACGCTCCTGCTCCTGCATGGCCTAGGGGGCAGCCACGACGACTGGCGGCTGCAGCGGCCCGAATTTGCAGCGCGACATCGCGTCATCGTGCCGGACTTGCGCGGCTTTGGCGCGAGCGAGCGCCGCGGGCCCTATACCATCCGACAGCATGCGCGCGACATGATCGCGTTGCTTGCGGCGCGCGACGCCGGGCCTGCCCACGTTGTGGGAATCTCGATGGGCGGCGCGGTCGCCATCGAGCTGGCGCTGCAGGCGCCGGCCAGGGTTGCATCGCTCGTGCTCGCCAATACGGCGCCCGCCTTCGTACTGACGAACTGGCAGCGCCGGCGCATGGCCTGGCTGCGGGTCGTGATTGCAGCGTTCCTGGGCGTCGAAGGCGTCGCGCGGCTGCTGGGGCAGAGGATGTTTCCCGCGCGCCACCAGCGTGCGCTGCGCCGGCGGCTGATCCGGCGCGCGCGCGGCACGAGCCGCTTCGTGTATCTCTCGACCCTGCGCGCGCTGACGCGCTGGAGCGCCGTGTCCCGGCTGTCGTCGCTTCGCATGCCCGTACTTGTCCTCGGTGCCGAGCACGACCTCACCACCAGCGAGGAGAAGCGGCGCTGGACGGCACGGATGCCGCATGCGCGGTTCGTGGAGCTCCCCGGCAGCCGCCACCACAGCGAGCAGGACTCCCCGG